>NZ_MDGP01000001.1:2851666-4255000 GCF_001747095.1 Roseivirga sp. 4D4 | reverse complement strand
TGGAGAGTAAATCATTCATTCTACCAATAACCTCATAGAGCCCATTCCAAGGTCCACTAATCATTTCAGCATAGGTATAATTCGCATCATTATTAAGTGCTACGCCATTGGGGTAAGGCGCAATATTTCGCATACCCCAGTTCCCCCAAGCAGAATAAAAGCCCAGACCCATGACTGATATTGGCATATTAGGCTGATTATGCTGGAGGGATGTCCAGAACAGCACATAGGTACTATCTACAAAACTTGAATACTCTTCAGGGTTGGCGAATTTTTCCGAATCCACAAAAGGATTTAGATCATCCGGTGAACTCTTGTTACAAGATTGAAAAGTGACCCCAAAGCCTAATAGCATCAATATGGCTAATAGCTTAGGGTTGAGACTAAAGTGTATTGTGCGCTTGTTTCCCATAGACGTGTCTTGATAGAATCTTATAAAAAACGTCTAATTATACGAAAAGCAACACTGGTCTTGTCCTTTCGGATAATCTCTAGTGAAGAATTAATTGATTATGGTTTGTGTCCTATCAGGGCCAACAGAAACGATCTTGATCGGTACACCTGTAGCTTCTTCGATATACTTGATATATGAAGAAAGTGCTACTGGCATGTCATCCATGCTTCTTACACCTGTGATGTCATCCTTCCATCCCGGAAGAGTATCATATATAGGTTCCACTTCTTCATCTAACAATTGGAATGGCATCTCTTCGGTAATTGTTCCATCGGAGAGTTTATATGCAGTACATACTTTAATCTCATCAAGAATTGAGAGCACGTCAGCCTTCATCATGAATAGCTGGGTTACACCATTAATCATAATGGCGTATTTCAATGCTGGTAAATCTAACCATCCGCACCTTCTCGCTCTACCGGTTGTTGCACCAAACTCGTTACCTTCTTTTTGAATGGCTTCACCAGTAGCATCAAACAGCTCGGTTGGGAATGGACCACCTCCAACTCTCGTGCAATAGGCCTTGAAGATGCCGAACACCTCACCAATATTTTGTGGGGCAACTCCCAAACCAGTACAAGCACCTGCCGTCATGGTATTTGAACTTGTCACATAAGGATAACTGCCAAAATCAATATCCAGTAGTGAGCCCTGAGCTCCTTCCGCTAAAACCGTGTCCTCAGAGTTTATACTCTTGTTAATCAAATATTCTGAATTGACCAGATTGAATCCTCTTACGAAATCAATGGCATCAAAGAAGGGCGCTTCGGCTTCAGCCAAGTCATATTCGAATTCATAATGCTTTAAAGTACGCTCGTGCTTGTTCACCAGATTACGATATCTCTCCTCGAACCCAGGTGCAAGAATATCTCCAACCCTCAAACCATTCCTAGCAATCTTATCCTGATAAGAAGGACCTATTCCTTTGAGAGTCGATCCAATTTTATCTTTCCCCTTTGACTTCTCATACGCTGCATCTAACAACTTGTGTGTTGGTAAGATGAGCTGAGTCTTCTTAGAGATGAAGAGGTTTGCTTTTAGGTTAATCTCAAACTTGGCTAAGCCTTCAATTTCTTTTTTGAAAACCACGGGATCAAGCACAACGCCATTACCAATAATATTCTTGATATTCTCTCTAAAAATCCCAGATGGTATTTGGTGTAACACGTGTTTGTGTCCATCAAACTCTAAAGTATGACCAGCGTTTGGTCCTCCCTGAAATCTTGCAACAACATTATATTTTGGAGCCAGGTAATCGACAACTTTTCCTTTGCCCTCATCACCCCATTGTAAACCTAAGAGTACGTCTACTTTCATCTATGATTTCTATTTACGTGCAAGCACGTGGATTATGATTTAAGTTCTTTGATTGCCTCCTCTACAGAGTCGGCTATTTTGAATATGGCTGTTAGCTTAGTGATGATCAAAAGCTTATTCACATGTTCTGAAGGTTTGACAATTACTACCTCCCCTTCATGATTTCTAAACTTGGTAAGTAGGGTAATCAAGACTCCGATTCCGCTACTGTTAATGTATTTGACATTTTCGATATCAATTAAGCACAAAACCAAGCCCTTGTTGATCGCTTCATTGGCTGTCTCCAAAATCCCGGAGCCCACTTCCTCTCCAATGAGATTCCCGTTCAAGGTGAGCACAAAAACTCCATCCTGATCTTTTGAGGTAAAATCCATGTCAGTCTATTTTGTCCTTTTTGTTAGCATTTCCTGTCCTTTTCTTTGCAAAAAGGTAAAGTGTATGGTGCATGATATCTATATCGAACATCTCTTCGAGTGTATTCTTTATATTTTGAATCCTTGGATCACAAAACTCAATTACCTCAGATGAATCAACCATTAGGATATGATCATGCTGCTTATAGCCATACGACTTCTCGTACTGAGCCATATTTTTTCCAAACTGATGTTTTGTAACCAGATCACATTCAACCAAAAGATCAAGCGTATTGTAAACCGTTGCTCTGGAGACACGATAATTCTTATTCTTCATGCTGATATAGAGTGATTCTACATCAAAATGACCATCTCTAGAATAAATCTCTTCAAGAATTGCAAAACGCTCAGGAGTCTTTCTCAGGGCTTTATTTTCTAAATAAGCCTTGAAAATCTCCTTTACTTCATCAAATACCTTTGTATTGAGCGACATGCATATTAGTTAGGCTGCAAATATAAGACTCTTTGCCATTAAAGGAATCAAGAATCGCCTTTCTCCTCGACCGATTCAAAACGAGTTACGCGCAT
Source organism: Roseivirga sp. 4D4 (assembly GCF_001747095.1). Taxonomy (NCBI): domain Bacteria; kingdom Pseudomonadati; phylum Bacteroidota; class Cytophagia; order Cytophagales; family Roseivirgaceae; genus Roseivirga; species Roseivirga sp. 4D4. The sequence goes on along the minus strand of NZ_MDGP01000001.1, from coordinate 4,252,288 downwards.
GACACCTTGAACTTTTTCGAGCTTGGCAATGAGTTCATCTAAATGACTGGTGTTGTTGATGTAAACACGGATTTGGCCATCAAAAATACCGGTCTCTGTATCGATGATAATGGACCGCATATTTACCTTAAGTTCACTGGATATAATATCTGTAACATCACGCATTAGTCCCACTCGATCGGTCCCAATAATTCTAAGTCCAGCCAAGAAAGCATTTTGCTGCTCGGACTGCCATTTTGCCTTGACAATACGGTTTCCATGGTTGGATAAAAGTTTGGGAGCATTGGGGCAAGTCGTCCTGTGAATTTTGATTCCTTCATTCACGGTAACAAAACCAAATACATCGTCTCCAGGAATAGGGCTACAGCACTTTGCAAACTTATAATCCAAAATATCCAAGTCATCACCGATCAGCAGGATGTCAGTATCTGAAGATTTCATCTTAGAGAAATCATCAGAATACTCGAATGACTTGGTCTTGGCTCTGGTGGACTTCTGCTTTTCCGTTTTGAAATCTTTGAAATTCTTAATCCTTGATGGATCAATTATCCCCTTGCCTACCTTATAGTAAAAATCGGTCACCGTCTTTTCATCGAAATAGGCTCGTAATTGGTTAGCCACATCTCCATCAAAAGGAATCTTCATCTGCTTCAGCTTACGCTGAATGATTTCTTTTCCATCAAGGGCAGCCCGCTTTTTAGCCTCTTTTAAGGTGTCTTTTATCTTGGACTTTGCCTTGGAGGTAACGACAAAGCGGAGCCAGTCTTCATTTGGTCTTTGTTTGGAAGAAGTGAGAATTTCAATCTGATCTCCATTTCTTAACTCATAGTTGAGTGGAACCAGTCGATTATTAACCTTGGCGCCTAAACATTTGGCACCTACTTCAGTATGAATATCAAAAGCAAAGTCTAGCGATGTCGATCCACTTGGTAATATCTTCAAATCTCCTTTAGGCGTGAACACGAATACCTCTTCATTAAAAAGGTTAGCTCTGAAGTCATCGACAAACTCAATAGCATTAGTATCGTTTCCTTCTAGCATTTCACGGACTTTCTCCACCCATTGTTCTAAGCCCGATTCATGTGAGTCAGCCATACCATCCTTATACTTCCAATGGGCCGCATAGCCCTTCTCAGCAATCTCGTCCATTCGCTTGGTGCGTATCTGAACTTCTACCCATTTACCCTTGCGGCTCATGACGGTGGTATGAAGGGACTCATAGCCATTGGCTTTTGGCGTACTTACCCAATCTCTCAGTCGGTCAGGATTAGGCGTATAAAAGTCAGTTACAATGGAGTATACTTGCCAACAGGCCGCCTTCTCGTGATCATATGGTGTATCTACGATAATTCTTACTGCAAAAAGATCATACACCTCTTCAAAGGGTATGTCTTGCTTTTTCATCTTATTCCAGATGGAGTGGATGGACTTTGGCCTACCCTTGACTTCGAATTTGAGACCCGTCTTGATTACCTCATCCAAAATGGGGCTCATAAAACTTTTGATGAATCGTGTTCTTGAAGCTTTATTCTCTGCAATCTTGGAGACGATTTCCTGATAGATTTCAGGCTCCGAATATTTTAACCAAAGATCTTCCAGTTCAGACTTTATGGCATATAGACCGAGACGGTGAGCCAGTGGAGCATAAAGATATATGGTCTCAGAAATAATTTTGAGCTGCTTATGGCGGGGCATGCTACCGAGTGTGCGCATGTTATGCAAGCGATCGGCAAGTTTTACCAGAATTACTCGTACATCTTCCGACAGGGTAAGCAGCATCTTACGGAAGTTTTCGGCCTGTTGAGAACTTCCATGGTCGAAAACACCCGAGATTTTTGTAAGGCCGTCAATAATCTTGGCAACCTTTGGCCCGAAATCTTCCTCAATTTGATCAAGCTCTATATCTGTATCCTCTACTACGTCATGTAGGAGTGCCGCCACAATGGATGTGGTACCCAAACCAATTTCCTCCACACAAATTTGAGCCACAGCAAGCGGATGATAGATATAAGGTTCACCTGACTTCCTGCGCATTTCCTTATGCGCTTCAACGGAAGTATTAAATGCCTTCTTTATGAGCTTGGCATCATCATCTTTTAAGAACGGTTTGGCCTTTCTCAAAAGCCTTCGATATCTCCTAATAATCTCCTTTCTTTCTTCTTCTATATCGACCGCAATCATGTTGTAAAGTTATGGAGGAATTTGAGTGAATTTTTCAAAAATTTTTAGCGATTGTTGTGTTGATTTAAAAAGTAAATCATTTACCTTTGCAGTCCATTTTCAAAGTGCCTGCGGATGTGGCGAAATTGGTAGACGCACTAGACTTAGGATCTAGCGCCTCAGGGCATGGGGGTTCGAGTCCCTCCATCCGCACCGAAAGAACCCTCAGTCGAAAGATTTGAGGGTTTTTATTTATGTTGACATAAAACTGTAAAACATTGGATATCACGTTAGACAAAAAGGATTCGAATTTAGCCTCTATTAAAGTTAAATTAAACGAGGGTGATTATCAATCGAAAGTAGACGAAAAAATCAAAGATTACAGCAAGAAGGCTCAGATCAAAGGTTTCAGACCAGGTAAGGTGCCTCAAGGCGTAATACAGAAGATGTATGGCAAGTCTATCTTGATAGAGGAAATTAACCACATTGTTGGTCATGCCATTCAAGACTATATCAGAGACAATGAGTTGAAGATATTAGGCGAGCCTCTTCCTAACCAACAAAACATCGATTCGACTGATTGGGAAAATCAGGCTGAGTTTGAGTTTGAGTATAACATTGGCTTAGTAGATGACTTTAGCGTAGCCCTAGATAAGAAGGTAAAAGTGACTTCTTACGAGATTCAAGTGGACGACAAAGTTGTTGCAGAGACAATGGAGAATGTAAGAACTCAGTTTGGCAAAATGACCAACCCTGAAGTAAGTGAGGCTGGAGATATTCTATTTGGCACTTTTACTCAGGCTGATAGTGATTTCTCTCATGACACTACACTGGACCCTAGCGAATTGACAGCCGCAAATGCAAAGAAATTTGTAGGTAAGAAAAAGGGAGATTCAATTAAGGTTGACCTCGGAAAGCTATACAAAGACACTTCAAAACAGGCTGCTCAGTTGGGTAAGACTGCTGACGAAATTGAAGGCATGGACCTGAAATTCGACTTTGAGGTGAAAAACGTCAATAGAAAAGAGCTCGCAGATATTGATCAGGAGTTATTCGACAAGACTTTTGGACCTGACGTAGTTAAATCTGAAGATGAGTTCAAGGCAAAGATTATTGAGACTGTAAGTCAAAACTATGTAAGGGAGACTGACGCATGGTTAAATAAGACGATCCAGGATGAATTGATCAAAAAGACAAAAATCAGTCTTCCAGATGAGTTTTTGAAAGATTGGCTCAAGCTTTCAGGTGAAGGCAAGGTAACCGATGCGGATATCGCTAAGGAGTATGACATTTATGCCGATCAGCTAAGATGGAACCTTATTTCTGGTCAAGTAGCTAAGGATAATGAAATCAAGCCTGAGCATGACGATATTAAAGCAGCTACTCAGAAGATGATTGAAGCTCAATTCATGGGCTCAGGTCTTGGCCAATTTGGTGATCAAATGGACTCATTCGTTGAGAACTACCTACAAGGTGAAAACGGTCAGAATTACATGAAAATGGCTGAGCAAGTTCAACAAGAAAAAGTCTTAGATTTTGTAAAAGAAAACATCGAAATCAAGTCTAAAAAAGTAAGCCTTGACAAGTTCAAGGAAATAGTTGGGGCATAGCTCGAACTTCTATCCTATTTAATCTGTTAACAAAAAGTCCTTTCTCAAGAGGGCTTTTTTTTTAATTTTGTTGGATTAAGGTTTAAAAAACTAATGATTGACGGTAAAGAATTTAGAAAATATGCCATACACAACCAGGGGGTTAGTGGTTCGGCTATAGATGATTATACAAATCATATTGAAAACATGACGCGATCGGTGATCGAGGAAAGACCTACGCGTTTTGCGGAGATTGACGTATTTTCAAGATTGATTATGGACAGGATTATCTTCCTAGGAATGGGTGTTGACGATAATATCGCCAATATCATTACAGCGCAGCTGTTGTTCTTAGAATCAGTAGATCCTAATAGAGATATTGTAATGTACATCAACAGCCCAGGTGGGTCTGTTTACGCTGGTTTGGGTATGTATGATACCATGCAATTCGTAAAACCAGATGTGGCGACCATCTGTACTGGCATGGCTGCGTCCATGGGTGCTGTATTGCTTGCTGGAGGTGCGGCAAACAAAAGAGCTGCTTTAAAGCACTCTCGTATTATGATTCACCAACCAAGCGGTGGTATGCAGGGACAATCTCGAGATATGGAGATTACCTTAAAGCAGATGCAAGAGTTAAGGAAAGACCTTTATGAAATTCTTGCACACCATACTGGGCAGAAATATGATAAAATCGAAAATGATTCTGACCGGGATTATTGGATGAGATCTGCCGAGGCAAAGTCTTACGGTCTAATAGACGAAGTACTTGAAAGAAAATAAAACCAATATGGCCGAGGTGACTTGCTCATTTTGTGGGCGTAACAAGAAGGATGTAGATCTGATGATATCGGGTATACATGCTCATATATGCAATCACTGTATCACCCAGGCAAATCAGATTTTATCTGAAGAATTGAAGACTAAGACGTCAGAAGATTCTCCAAAATTCAACCTGATAAAGCCAATTGATATGAAAAAGTATCTTGACCAATATGTTGTTGGTCAGGATGAGGCCAAGAAAGTCATTTCGGTAGCAGTTTATAACCACTACAAGCGTCTGATTCAGAAGTCGGAGGCAGATGATATTGTGATTGAAAAGTCCAATATCATTATGGTAGGTGAAACAGGTACAGGTAAAACCTATATCGCTAAAACACTTGCCAAAATCTTGCAAATACCTTTCTGTATTGCTGATGCCACTGTACTTACAGAAGCCGGATATGTTGGTGAAGATGTAGAAAGTATTTTAACCAGATTACTCCAGGCAGCCAATTATGATGTTGAGTCAGCTGAAAGGGGAATAATCTATATCGATGAAATCGATAAGATTGCCAGAAAGTCAGACAACCCATCGATCACAAGAGACGTGAGTGGTGAGGGGGTTCAGCAGGCTTTATTGAAATTATTGGAAGGCACATCTGTGAATGTTCCGCCTCAAGGTGGAAGAAAGCATCCGGACCAGAAGATGATCTCAGTGAATACTGACAATATTCTTTTCATTTGTGGTGGTGCTTTTGACGGTATCGCTCGACACATCGCGAATAGGCTAAATACACAACCTCTTGGTTTTGCAGCCTCTAGTGATGAAGGACAAGATATCGACAGAGAAAATCTGCATCAGTATATCAACGCACAGGACTTGAAGGATTACGGTCTAATTCCAGAACTCATTGGCCGCTTGCCGATCGTTACGCACTTAAACCCTCTCAATACTGAAATCTTGAAGAGTATTCTTACTCAACCTAAGAATGCACTTACTAAACAGTATATCAAGTTATTTGAGATGGAGGAAAAGGAGTTAACCTTCAAAGATGATGCACTTGACTATATCGTTACTAAGGCGCTGGAGTTTAAGCTCGGAGCACGTGGACTTAGGTCAATTTGCGAAGCGATTATGACAGATGCTATGTTTGAGCTTCCGTCAGATGACGATACTAAGGTCTTGGAAATAGACGGGGCTTATGCCCAGGAAAAATTCGAGAAATCGAAATTCAAAAAATTAAAAGTGGCTTAAGCCACTTTTTTTATGTCTTTACTCTCCTAAATACTCAACAAAGTTTCTAGGTGTCTCATACAGTTTGAGTGAATGCAATTCACCATCATTGGCAAGCTCCTTTACTTTAGGGGCTAGGATTCTCCATATTTCCATCACCAATATCTCACAACTGGCCATTTTACCCTTCATGAAATCAACATCTAGGTTAAGGTTCTTATGGTCCAGTTTGTCGATCACTTCCTTGTTGATCAAAACTGACAATGCTTTTAAATCCACTACAAAACCTGTATCCGGATCGGGATTACCTTTCACTGTGGTGATCAGTTCAAAATTGTGACCATGCCAGTTCACATTTGCACACGGTCCAAATACTTCCTGATTCTTTTCTAAAGACCAGTTGGGATTGTACAGTTTATGTGCTGCGTTAAAATGTTCCTTTCTACTGACGTAAACCATGCCTGTTGACAATTAGGCTGCAAATATATTAAAATCTCAAACGCGTTGATCCAGAGATCGGCTAGAAATAATCATAGTTTAACTATTCAATACTACCAAGGCAGTTGAATATCTTCTTTACTAAAGGTCTTATTCCTTTTATCAAAGGCTGAACTGCTCTCGGTACTTGCTTTGAAGTTAGGGTTTGCTCCAAATAGTTTCTTCAACCAAGCAATCGGTGTAACTACAAGTATATAGACCAAGGTCAAAAGTATTGCTCCATTGATCTTCCCTAAAAGAAGCCCAAACTTCATCCAAACCAATGCTAGGTAATAAGCCACTTTTCCAAAAAGAGCAGATAGGACAGCAATACTCATTGTGGCAATTAGCAATCCGTCAGCATCCTTCTCTTTATAGACACTCAGGTAGAAATAAATGACAAGTAGGCCAGTAACTAAACCTAGGACTATGGCTTGCGATTTCTTCGTATCTAGCTTTTTAGTCATACCTCGGACGATTTAAGCATTAAATTATCTTCCATTACCAAGGCATCCATGTTAGTATTCATAAAACAATCGTATGCCTCTTGATGTGTACATACTATGGGTTGGTCCTTTACATTAAAACTGGTGTTAATAAGCAGGGAATACCCAGTTTTTGCCTTATACGTTTTTAAGAGCCTCCAAAGCCTATTGTTAGTCTTTTCATCCACTGTCTGAATGCGACAGGAATAATCAACATGGCTAATACCGGGAAAATCAGAGTTAATCCAATCACATTTTTCACGGATCGAAAGTGCTTCGAAATTTTCAGGCTTTGGTTTTTTGAGGCTTGGTATAATCTCACTGATAATGGCCATGTAAGGAGACGGCTCTTCCAGACAGAAGAACTCTTGTAAATCTTCCTCCAAAAGAATAACCGCAAAGGGTCTGAAGGATTCCCTGAACTTAATTTTCTGATTGATCACTCGCTGAATGTCAGGCTTTCTAGGGTCACCTAGAATACTGCGTGCACCCAGAGCTCGCGCCCCAAATTCCATTCTTCCCTGCATCCATCCTACCACTGCCCCATCAGTCAAGAGGTCGCATGTTTGGTAACAAAGAGCTTCAAAAGCTTCGAACGTCTGATAAGATTGGGCATTGGCATCAAGATATGCTCGAATTTGATGGTTTTGAGACTGAGGACCCAAAAAGGAAATATCGTTTTTCAGTTCCATGTTGCCCTTTTCAAAAGAATCGTTTTCAAGTGCATTTGTCAGCAAGGCCGCTCCCACCGCACTACCGGAATCTCCAACAGCCGGAGGGATATGGATATTCTTGAAGGTTGACTCCTTGATAAGCACACCATTTGCTGCACAATTGTACCCGACTCCTCCAGCTATACACAAATTGTCAAGACCAGTGACTTTCTTTGCTTCTTTTGCCAAAAGAAGAATCACATGTTCGGTAAAGTCCTGTGCGGCCAAGGCAAAATCGCAATGACTTTGGGTTAGCTCATCCCGCTCCCAACGTTGCGGCATTCCAAAAAGATCATTCCACAATTTGGAAGCTGTCATGCGCTTTCCCTCTAGGAATCTGAAATACTTAAGATTCAGACGAATCGACCCATCTTCAAATACTTTGACAAGAGTGGATTCGATCTTTTCTCTAGCATTCTTATAAATCTCTGATTCTCGATTACCGTAAGGTGCCAAACCCATCATTTTGTACTCACCATCATTGACTCTAAAGCCCAGAAATTGAGTGAAGGCCGAATATAGAAGACCTAGAGAGTGAGGATAACTCTGTTCTTGAATTGACTCGATTGATTTGCCATTGGCCCTATAAATCGCTGTTGTGGTCCACTCACCGACTCCATCAATGGTCAGAATAGCGCTTTCCTTAAATGGTGATGTAAAGTAGGCCCACGCAGCATGTGATAAATGGTGTTCGCTAAACGTGACTTTTAGATGATTGGTTTCGCCTAGGTCCAATGCCTTCAACTGATCATTAAGGTGCTTTCGAAAAAATACCTTTTCCTTGATCCAAGCTGGCATATACTTTACAAAAGCCGGAATCCCTTTCGGGGCAATGGCTAGAAAATTTTCGAGCACCCTCTCAAATTTCAGTAGTGGCTTCTCATAAAAAGCCACCTTACTGACCTGATTGAGATCTATCTGTGCATAATCAAGGCAGTACTGAATGGCCTTTGTGGGAAAAGAAGAATCATGCTTCTTCCGGCTAAACCTCTCTTCTTGAGCGGCTGCGATAATCTCACCATTCAAAAGAATGCAAGCTGCCGAATCATGGTAGAATGCTGAAATCCCAAGAATATACTGATTACTCATGAGCAGCCTAGAACATGCTATAGATAAATGGTGCAATTGCCGAACCCTCAACAAAAACGATTAGCACTCCTAATAACAGAAGGATGATAATGATTGGGGCCAGCCAGAGACGTTTTCTAGCGGCCATAAATCTTAATAGTTCTCTAAGGTTATTCATGCCTTCAAAGTGCAAAGTTCTTGTTGATAGCCTTAAGTTGCTCATTTTGAGGGATTAACTCAAGTAAAACTGTGTTTAGCTTTTTAGCTGACTCTAAGTTTCTGATGTATAGAAACGCTCCCAACGCACTGATGTACTTATCCGGCTCCGACTGGATGTCTTGACGGTCCAAATTATCTAAGTCGACCTTTGATATATCCGTAAGCGCTCTGACTGTAAACTCATTTTGGGGAAGCCTTTCTTGAGCAAAGATCTCTTGAGCCAATTGAATTCCAAGCTCATAATCACCCCAACTGATCAAATTACTCAGTCTCTTCTTTTTTAAATCTATAGTGACTTTTTCTTTTGGTAGCGATGATAAAAAAGCCTCCGTCTCAGCCCGATTTCCCAGTCTTAGATAGGCGTCAGCAACCATCACTATTGGTTGATCTTGATGAGGATATTCTTGGGCAAGGACTTTGGCAGTCTTAAGCGCCTCAGCTGGGTCTGTATTAAGCTGTCTAACGTAAGCCTGATTCATGGCTTGTACCCATGGAATCTGCCCATTGACAAGAAAATCAATCTCTGTTGGGTTTTCAACCTGCTCTGCAGTAACAACTTGATCCGTAAATGGCCAATTGTTCATTAATTTTTTGACAAGTTTGGTTCCAAAAAGGCTATCTACCTCGGAGATGACATAATCAAATTCTTCATCCGAATTTGGAGACGAAACCCATCCCTTCTGATCTAAATATACTTTTAGGGCCTCATAGAAAGTATCAGCAAATAGTCGAGCCCCCGAAAGGTTCACATGGACATGCTCAAGCAATAAGTCATTTCCAATAATCCCAAATTTACTCTCTGATTCAAATTTCTTTCGAGAATCGACTAGTACTGCACCATGTTCTTGGGCTAACTGACCGATTAGGTCCTCAACTCCAGATGGGGCTCTAAACTTAAGTAAGTCATTGTCTCTGGCTTCTATAAGCTTCGCTTTTGCTTCCGAAATATCTCCAGCTTCCAAGGCTTTTCTTCCTGCTTTAAATAGCCCAGAAGCATACTCGCTCTCGAATGGTTCAAAGTCCTTTAGATTACTCACCAGACTACTAATGAATACCGGGATACCTGCCTCCTTATACTTGGCAAGAACGCGAGATATATTAAACTCGTACTGGTCTAAGCCTGCCTGGTAGGCCTCAGAACCAAGTTCTATACTTGTATTCTGTACCATTTTAGCCATGAGTGATTGCTTATTGGGATCTTCAGAAGGAATATATGCTTTCCTAACCCAGTTTCTTATTAACTGAACTAGCCTCACATTTTTGAGCTTCAAGTAGGTGTTTGTGACTGCTGCCGTCTTGCCAATTGACTGACTAGATCCTACTCCAAGAGCTCCATAATATTCATTGTGTCCACTATATATAATAATGACGTCAGGTTTCTGCTCGATAATCTCATCTACAAAATCCAATATCGTGAAGCTATTGGTGGCTGCTAAGCTGGTATTTATTATCTCAATATGATAATCCGGATAGCTGTATTGAAGACGTTGTTCAAGGAGCCTAGGGAAAGAGCCACCGTGCTGATAAGGAAAGCCAGCAGATGTAGAAGCCCCTTGTACCACTACCCTTAGTGTTTTCTCAGGTTTCTCTTTCAAGAAGAGGTCATATTGACCTTTGGTGGCAAATTCTTCTACCGGAAAATATCTTTTTGATACTTCTGGGTTTAGTATTAGGTAGTTGCTATCAACTGTATCATCAATGAAGAGAGGGTATTCTTCCCCATAGTTCGCCAACCTCAGTACCAACTCTAATAGAACAAAGAAGAGTATTGGTACAAGAAGGGAGATAAATGTAAATACTCTCTTCTTTGATTTGCTCATTAATTCGACTTGGTGGCTTTGCTGATTTGAGCTTTATAATTTGAGCTGGTAGAAACTCTGATTGGCTTTCCATCCGTCCTTACAATTCTCATTTTACCCTGTGCCATCTGATAAAGATTAGTCTCATTCTTGTATGGCAATTGGAGAGAAGCTCCATCGATTTTGGCAAAATCATTCATCGCTGATAACAAATTCTGCGTCAGATCTCCTGGGCTGATTTGTGTCTCAGTAAACTGACCTTCGTCTACACAAACGTAATACCTAGTGCTAGGTAGAAAAAAGTGATCGTCAGAAGTATTTGCTTCGTTAACGGCTACATAATCATGAAAATATTCTAAGTCACACTCCCCATTAGTGGTGTCATTCTTTGCGTGAACAAGTCTCAGCCCGTCAATTTCTATCCATTCTCCTGGGTCAATATCTCCCCAAACTTGAATCTCAATTACATCTGACTCGATATACTTGGTTCTTTGACCACAGGCAGTAATCAAAAATAGTGAAGCAAAAAATGCAATTAATAAGTTCTTATTCATATCGTGTTTCCTTTTTTAAGGCTTTTTCACCACCTGGTTTGGTGAATATAAAATTCAGAAGGTTATATACATTACCCTTATTTTGAGAGAGAAACTTATCTAAATCAGACTTTAGCTGTCTCAAATCTCCATTAGCCTCTAATATATTTGTTCTATTGTTAATCTTTGCACTAAGTGTGGGATCACCCAATTCTTTCTGAGCAAATTTCACAAACCTGAGTCTGTTGCTTGCATTGAGTTTAAAGAGCTCTTGTTTAATGCCCTTTTTTGGTAGAGATACTGAATCAATTGGTGAAACTACATTAAGTCCGCCTCTCATCTTTAAGCTAGCATAAAAAAAGACCACACTATCTGCCTCTGCCTCTTTATTACTTTGTGCCTGAACAAGTGTCATTGAACATAGCAACAAAAGTGTCAATAATACTCTCATCTCTTAATACTTTAAATTTTCCTGTAGGTAGTTTCCAACATAATCCTCAATACCCTCTTCGAGGGATGTAAACTCACGATTATAACCAATCGATTTTAGTTTACTCATGTCTGCCTCTGTAAAGTATTGATACTTCTCTCTAATGTCTTCCGGTGTATCAATAAAGTCGATATCCTCTTTCACATCCAAGGCTTTAAATACGGCCTTGGTCAAATCTAAGAATGTTCTCGCCTTCCCGCTCCCTAGATTATAAATACCTGAATTCCTTCTGTTATGCATCAAAAAACAACAGACTTCAACGACATCTTTAACGTAAACAAAATCACGCATTTGTTCACCATTCTTGAAATCTGGATTATGAGATCTAAACAATCTCATGCCATTTGTCTTTTTTATCTGATTGTAAGCATGAAACACCACAGAAGCCATTCTTCCCTTATGATATTCATTTGGACCATAGACATTAAAGAACTTTAATCCTGCCCAGAATAAGGGTTGGGTTTCCTGTTTCAAGGCCCATTTATCAAACTCATTTTTTGAAACACCATATGGGTTTAGTGGTTCTAGCTGAAATGGCTGATCATGTGAATCATTATAACCATGGGCTCCATCACCATAAGTAGCTGCTGACGATGCATAAACCAATGGTATTTGGTGTGTAATACACTTCTTCCAAACGTTCTTGGTATAGTCAGTATTAAGGCGGTCTAAAAGCTCAGTATCGAACTCAGCAGTGTCAGTTCTAGCTCCTAGGTGGAAAATGAACTCAACTTTGGAACCATTCTCATCCAACCAATCAATGAAAGACTCACGACTGATATTATGAAGAAGTTTCTTCCCAGTTAAATTCTTGTTTTTTTCCTGATTCTCGAATAGATCAACAGCAACAATATCATTGAAGCCCTCAGCATTCAGCTTCTCGATAAGGCAACTTCCAATAAAGCCAACAGCACCAGTTACAACAATCATTTCTTTAATGGATTAGACAGCAAATATAATCTATTGAATCAAAAAGGTCTGTTTTAAGAGTCAAAAGGTCTGCAGCTATTATTTCGTTTCAGGCAAAGTTCCTTGTGCATTTAAGGCAAATGAAAGTGCCTTATCATTATTCCTAAACACGAACAAATGAGGGACACCTCTATAGTCAAAAGCCTCAAGGGATGTCACATCACCCTGAAAGAGTAAACCGGACTCTACTTCATCAACTACTTCAAAATCGGCATTCCCCTTTCCTAAAAGTAAAACGGATGCCTGGGCGTCCTGATTACCCGAAAAAACTTCTGGAGCCGATGAATTGCCACCTAAAATAATGTCTAGAATACCATCTTCATTCACATCTAAAACCTGAATAGCGTGCACTGATGAGAATTGGGCTTGATAAGGCAGTTCTTTCAATTGAAAGTTCCCATTTCCATCATTTAAAAAGAGTGAAGTCTCAAAGTGTTTAGCTCGTAGGGTATAGGCCTGATCATAAGCTGACTGATCAAAAACATCCTTTTTCTCCGCCTCGGCATAACTGATATTAGAAGTAAACTTCTTCCTTATCAGGCTGACTTGTTGTGCCAGGGTGGTCAAATCATGAATGAGATATTCCTTACCATTGACAAAGTAGCCTATTACCGGGTCTAACCTTCCGTTCTGATCATAATCATAAGCATAGACTGTTAACGGCTCGTCAGCACTCGCCTTGTAGCGACTGTTTAAGCCCAAGTTTCCAGCAATGATATCCAGATCGCCATCATCATCAACATCTGCAACTTCCACACTATTCCACCAACCTGAATAATCTGCTAATCCATTCAGGCCATTCATAGACTTTAACTCACCCTGTTTCCATTCAAAAACTTCAATAGAAAGGTACTCTCCTGTTACAATTAGCTCTTTTTGACCATCACCATTTAAGTCAGCCCAAGTAGCGTCTTTAAGCATGCCTAGTTTCTGAAGTTCCGGGGCTTTCTCACCAATAACGTCTTTGAATTGCCCATTCTCATTTTCAAGTAATTGACCAGTACCTGGCATGGGGTAACGACTAGGTGTGAGCCTGCCGGCTATGAAAAGGTCAATATCTCCATCGTTATCGTAATCATTGGCGGCAACTTTCGCAGTGCTGAAACGTGCTTCAGGTAACCTGCTTAAGTCTAACTTAAAGTTGCCGTTTCCTGAGTTAATGTAAAGTCGGTCTTGATAGCGCGAATCACCATCGGGAAATTCGTTGCTTCCACTGGCAATGTAAAGGTCTTGATCTCCGTCATTGTCGATATCAAAGAATAAGGCATCAGTGTCCTCTGGTACAGTGCTGCCTTCTAGTTCAACCTGTTCAAAGCCTCCCGTTCGAGTTTGAATAAACATTAATGAAGGTGAACCGGCTGATCCAGTTATTAGCAGGTCTGTTCTCCCATCATTATTGACATCGCTTGACGCAGTAGCAGGTCCTTCTGTAGAAAGTTTGTGTGGAAGTAAAGCCTCCCTTTTGAAGTCAACAAAGCCGGACTCGACATGTTTATACTGAATTTCTCGCTGTTCAAAAAGTGCCGTATTACTCTTAGGGGTTGAATTCAATACTAAGCTTTCGGCTTTATCGATATCGAGCGTTTGATTCACCTCAATGTTAGTGAATGATTCGGTAGTATTATCAGGCCATATGACTTTGAGTGTATCCACTAATGAAACTTTCCCCAGACCAAAGTGAGCAACTGGCTCTATAGATGACTGAAAGCCTCGGGTTACACTAATCTCTGAAGCAAAAGATTGATCAGCTACTTTGAGCTCTACTCTGGCCCCAACAGCCCTCGTAGTATTCCCATCAACCGTAAGTCTTACCCTCAAGAAAGAAGTACTATCCATCTGAATAGTCCTGTTCTCATAAAGGAACGACTCTTGATTGAGGTTACTCGTAATAATGTCTAAGTCTCCGTCATTATCAAGATCCGCATAAGCGGCACCCGTAGAGAAACTCGGTTGGCTTAGCCCCCAATCCGAAGTAATGTTCTCAAATTTCAGCTCACCTCTATTCAGAAAAGCGTAGTTTGGAGTCATCTCACCTTCTAGCTTCTCCAAGGCAGTCGCCACTATCTCTGACTGAGACTTTCCTTGTCCTTTTTGTGTCTCGCTGACTATATAGTCTCTAAAGTCAATGTCTGTTACATCTTTGACGTAACCGTTGGTGATGAAGACGTCTTTCAAACCATCATTATCAAAGTCTGCCGCCAGAGGGCTCCAGCTCCAATCAGTTGTATGAATACCGGCATAGGTGCCAATTTCTTTGAACCTTCCTGACTGGCTATTCAATTGAAGTGAGTTCCTCATGTATTGAGAAGTATAACCTCTCTCAATAAGAATTTGCTGCCTATCATAGTTTAAGCCACTGAGTAATTTCTTTTGCCTTCGATTGTCCTCGGGCAACATATCTACCTGTACGATGTCAGGAAGTGCGTCATTGTTAAGGTCTGCCATGTCGATACCCATACCAAAATTACTGGTATGTGCAAAGTAAGCTGAGAGTTGGTCCGTAAAAGTACCGTCTTGGTTGTTGATGTAAAGGTTATCATCGAAGACAAAGTCGTTGCTCACGTATACATCTAACCAACCATCTTCATTAAAGTCAGCAATGTTAATACCCAAGCCATAACCCTCATAAACTATCCCTGCTTCATTAGTGACGTCAATAAACTTACCATTCTCATTTTTGTATAGCCTGTCATTGCTCTTCGATTTACCACCAGAAGTTTTCGGACGAATTACATTTGGATCCTTATCAGGATTATTCTCATAATTGATCATGAAAACATCCAGGTCTCCGTCATTATCGTAATCAAAGAAGCTACTATGTGTTGTTAAACTTGGGTCGTCCAGACCATACTCAACTGAAGACTCGGTAAAACTGAGATCCCCATTGTTTATATAAAGCTTATTCCTTGTATCTCTGTCTTTCTCCAAGCCACCAATACTCAAGTAGATATCCTCGAAACCATCGTCATTTATATCCACTATGGTCACGCCATGTATCCAAGCTTTGGTATCTATACCTGATTTATACGTGATATCGGTAAAGTCAAAACTTCCCTGATTCAGAAAGAGCTTACTTGGCACCATGTTGCCAGCCATAAAGATATCCTGAAGCCCATCACCATTAAAATCACCTATACCGACTCCTGATCCATTGTAGATATATAAGAAGTGATATGCATTTAACTCATTGCTTTCTGATATAATGTTTTCAAAAGAGAAGCCAGAGTTTCTATTAACTAATTGAAAACGTGTATCGATTGATGATTTTTCTTCGCACGTAGTGCAGAAAAGTAGTAATAGAAGAAAAATTGGGAGATGTAGTCTATTCATAATTCAACTTGAATTCCAAAATTGACCAAATAGTCTAAAAAAAGAAAACCGTCCCTTTCGGGACGGTTTTAAAACTATATTATATGATTTCTATTGTTCTGGCTGGTTACCACCGAACGTATAGAAAGGTAATCCGAAGATTGAAAGCTCATCTGCAGGCACTGGCATGTGTCTAGCAGTTGCTGGCTCTAGGTAGTAAAGGTTAGTCGCATCAGTGTTACCTGCTGGAGTTACCATTCTTCTAAAGAACCATACGTTACATGATCCATGCCAAGTAAACTCAACAATTCTCTCGTACGTAATCGCATTCAATAAATCAGCATCACTTTCCGCACCAGTAAGTGGAGCGAGTCCACCTCTAGTTACACGAGTATTATTGATAATATTCGCTGCATCAGTCTTGCTGCCACCTGTTCTGATAAGAGCCTCAGCACGCATCAAGTCGTTCTCAGAAGTAGTCAAGAAATCCATAGGATCAGTGAAACCAGCTCTGAAAGACTCATATCTACTGTAATCATAGTTTGAGAAGAAGTAATAACCTCTAGCTGCTGAGAAATCAACACTCGCACTATAAGTAAAGTCAGAAGTTACACGGTTGTCATCTGGTGTGGTAATTTCAGGGAAAGTGTTCACACCATCAGGCCATGGGTAAGGTACTTCAGCTTCAGGCTTAGTAGGGTTCATCAATTTGATAACCTTCTGGCTTACTCTCATCCATCCACCATCTTGGCCTTGGATAAGCATTCTGTGCCACCAGTTGTTACCAGCGTCACCGATTGGAGATAACCCAACATCTGCAGCAGTAGCATTAGTCAAAACTCTGTTCCAATCAACAGAAGCAGCCTCACCAGAGTTTCTAGCTTGAGCCATTTCGAACTTAGCAATAAAACCTCTTAAGATATCAGCAGCATCGTCACCAGTAAAGCTCAAACCGAACCATCCGTCCATTACAAAGCTAGATCCAGAGAACAATGCAACAGCCTCTTCTAGCTTAGCGATAGCCGCATCATTAACATCTCCATAAGCGCTAAATGTTAGAGCAGATGGATCTGAGTTCTCATCTACGATATACGCCTGGTCAAACAATAGAGATAAATAACCTAACGCTAAACCTTGAACAGCCTTAGCATTCGCTATTGTCTGTTGCGTAACGTCATTACCAGTTCCATCAGGAACCACAATAGTAGGATCATCCGCAAGGATAGACAAAATACTATTGACAGGACCCAAAGTTGCATAAAGGTTGTTCCAAGGATTTCTCCAAGTACCTCTGTTACCATAAGTCAAGTTGTTCTGTAGAGCAGCTCTTGGGATAGTACCCATATCTCTAGCTCCCCAGTTACCCCAAGACATTGAAGGTCCCTGTGCCATTACACTTATTGGCATGTTTGGCTGACTCAGCTGAATTGCACGCCAGAACGATGTATAAGCACCGTTAATACTC
The DNA here is from genome assembly GCF_001747095.1 of Roseivirga sp. 4D4. Classification (NCBI taxonomy): domain Bacteria; kingdom Pseudomonadati; phylum Bacteroidota; class Cytophagia; order Cytophagales; family Roseivirgaceae; genus Roseivirga; species Roseivirga sp. 4D4. Next base: position 4,235,016 of record NZ_MDGP01000001.1, on the reverse strand, counting down.
GCAGGATACTCAGCAGGGTTCGCCAAAAGAGTCGCCCTATCAGGAGCATTGAGGTTTTGCACCTCCAAGTCTTCACAACCCATGATAAAGGTTGTGAAAGCTGCTGCTAGAATAAATAATTTATATTTTTTCATGTTTCTATTTTTTCTGTTTTGTAGTAAAACTTAGAAAGTCAAATCGATAGATCCAGTAAATGATCTCACTAGTGGATAACTGAAGTTATCAACTGGAGCCTGCAAGTTACCTACTTCAGGATCGAAGCCAGTGTAATCACTGAACAGTAATAAGTTTCTACCAATCACAGACAGTTTAGCTGACTTGAAGATATTACCTAAGCCCATTCTATCTAAAGCATTCTTATTGATAGTATAGTTAATAGCAAGCTCAGCAAGTCTTGTATTAGTAGCATCTTCTAAATAGAAGTCGTTAGATCTGTTAACGTTGTAGATAGACAAGTAGTATGCTGTAGTCTTCTTAGAACCATCAGCTACACCAGCCTGATCAAACATTGGGTGTAACAAATCACGAGATAACCACTGGTTACTTTGGTTGTAGATCAAACCACCGCTTTGGTGCGTCCACAACATATAAACACTAAGATCTTTGTATCTGAAAGTAGTGTTTAGACCTAAGTTGAAATCAGGAGTAGCGTTTCCTAACAAGATGTCATTCAACACAACGCCATTTTCATCAGTCTTTCTTAAAACAGACTCTTGAGCCGTTCCGATAGAAGCTGTGTGTACAACAAAGCCATCTGAATTAACAGAGTAATCAGCCAATACACCATCTTGTCTGAAAGGATCGTTCAGTACGAATCCGCTAGCATCAGTAGTGAGCTCTCCTAAAGTACGAGCATACTGCTCACCATAGATGTCACCAATTTTAGATCCCTCTCTCCAGATGTTCAAACCAACAACTTGGTCTCTTCTGTCGAACTCAGTGATCTCACCTTGGAATCTGTCAAATACTAACCCGAAAGTCAATCCTACTTTATCAGTCTTAATTGCCTCGTAATCCAAAGTCAACTCAATAGAGTTACCTTCAACAGTACCAGCATTTGCAATTTGGCTACTGAAGCCACCAGAAGCGGCACCAGAGATAGGCACAGTAAGGATTTGCTTTTCTGTTACCTGATTAGAGTAAGACAATAAAGCCGAGAATTTATCTAAGAAATCAGCTCTCAATGAGATTTCATACTCAGTAGTAATTGAGTTCTGCAAGTTTGAGTTACCCAAAGTACCATTTGCACTAATTGCACCAGCAGTTACATTGAAACGCTCATATTGGTCTGCAAAGTTAGGTCTGTTACCTGAAGTACCGTAAGAACCTCTTATAGAAAGCTCTTGGAAACCAGGAATATCTACATCTTCAGAAATTCTATAGTTGAAAGAACCTCTGAAGAATGTCTGCCATCTTTGGTCTGCACCAAATAGAGACACGCCTTCATATCTAACGATAAGGTCAGCAATGTACTTGTTTTGGTAATCACCTGAGATTGCACCTGCAAAGTTATGAGCAGTAATTTGAGACTCACTAGAAGTAAGCGGGTTAGTAGTCAAGAAGTTGTTATAAGTCCTGATACCACTAGCTTGCTGATCCTGAGCAGAAAGACCCCATCCTTCAGTTTGGTTGTCCTCATACTGATAGAACACTCTAGACCTTAAGTTCCAATCGCCAAAAGCTTTGACATACGAAAGTGTAGTTGTAGAGATAATAGCAGTTTGCTCGTTGAAAGAGTCAGATCTCTGACCCAAGCCTGGGTTGTTACCAGCAGAAATGTCTAAGTGACCCTTAGGAAGGTAAGTGAAAGTATGGTTATCACTTCTATCCATAGAGATCGCATACTCAGCATTTAAGCCATCCGCAATTTCATAATTCAATCTAATGTTAGCCAAGAATCTGTTTTGTCTGAAATCGTCAGTCAACCTACTTAAAGTATAAAGTGGGTTAGATTCTGAGTTAGAGAACTTGTTAACATTCCATCTGTAAGGAGTACCATCAAAGTTATCTTCAGTCAAGTCAGCAGAAGGATCCATCATGAAAAGGTTTCTTAAAGTACCTCTAGTACCTAATCCACCAGTGTAATTCAAATCTCTCTTTCTGATACCATATAATGTACTTACAGAAAGTTTTAATTTATCAGTAATGTTCTGATCAAGGTTAACTCTAATATTCTGACGCTGAGCACCATCATTCATTGGTACAACCCCACCAGTCAATGTGTTTTCAAAAGATACAGCAATGTTACCAGAACCGTAATTTGAAGTTAATTGAAGGTAAGAAGTCCAGAAACTAGTTCCTGTAAAGAATTGATCTAAGTGATCAACAGTACCGTTAGGGAAAGGGTTATCCTGAAGCAAATCTGGATCATCTTGTCCTAATGCAAAACCGTTAGGGTCACTTGCAGTAACAATAGAACCATCAGGGTTCATTTCGAAATGATGAGAACCTGTTTTCTCAGGAGCTCTTGAGTTATACAGTGACTCAGCACCAAACTCATTTCTGAACCTGAAGTTCATACCATTTACTTTATCACCTCTACGTGTTCTAATCGCAACTACACCATTTGCAGCACGTGAACCGTAAAGTGAAGCAGCAGAAGCACCTTTCAATACCTCGATACTCTCAACATCTTGCATATTGATATCAGAAAGAGCACCTTCAATTAAGATACCATCAACAACAATCAAAGGATTGTTTGAAGTTCTCAACTGGTTGGCACCTCTAATTTGGAAAGTAGGGTTAGAAAGTGGGGCACCACCTTGTCTTACCTTAACACCAGCAACCTTACCTCTTACGGCAGAACCAGCATTAGCTTGAGGAACCTGTTGGATAAGATCCTCTTTCACTTTACTCACAGAGAATGCAAGCTTTTTCTCTGGCGTTGCAGCAGCAACACCCGTTACAACCACCTCACCAAGTGAAGTAGCATCTGGTACTAGCGTTATATTAATCACAGATTGATTGCCAATTGCAACCTCTTGAGTAACATAACCTAGGAAACGGTACACTAGAGTACCACCACTGGAAGGAACACTTATAGAGTAAGTTCCGTCAGCATTTGTAGGTACACCTTGCGTAGTACCCTTCAAAAAGATAGATACCTGAGGAAGTGGCAGTCCATCATCTGAACCAGTCACTTTACCAGATACTGTCCTGTTCTGGGCTAGTGCTGAGGTTGTTAAAACCGCAAACACGAGCATGACAAGAGTCAGTAAAATTCTCTTCATTTTGCTTTCGTTTTAGTTTAATTGATGAATAATTAATTTGTTTAGAAAGTCAAACATAAAATAAAATGTCATCATTTAATAACAATTGCCAAATAAATTTGATGACATCAGAACACCTCTGAATGTCCTTTTTTATGTGTTTAAACGGTTTTTCTGCGTATTTAAGAATTTTGTTTGGTTGAGTAAGGGTAAACCAATTTTGAGGAAATCCGTAGTGTGAAATGCACGTCAAATACAAGCCTAACCCCAAACTTTTTTCGTACAAGCTCGTAAAAGGCCTATGTTACGTTAATATTAAGTCAGATGGTTGCATTATTTTTAGAATCTGATGACCTTAAATTCGATCCTTCTATTCTTTTGACTATCGATTGCGCCATTTTCATTCTTTAACGGACGTTCTTCTCCATATCCTTTAAAAACCAAATTTTCTTTGGCAACACCTTTTTTAAGTAAATAGAGATAAACCGCCTTAGCCCTTTCCACTGAAAGCGTCATATTGTCAATTCCTTCTCCAATTTTATCAGTATGTCCACCGATCTCAATGATTAACTGAGGGTTATTGAAAATAGTAGTTACAACGGCATCTAGAACCGCATGACTGGAAGTTTTGATTTGAGAACTTCCGAAGTCAAAATTGATCATTCCAAACTCTATCAATTCACCTTCATCTATCGGCTCCAGGGTTATCTTCCTGGCTGATGAATTCTTTAACTCTTTAAGATCAGTAATCTTAGTCAGGAAACCTTCTGCCCGGGTATTCAAGAAGACGGAGTCTTTTGAATCAAGAAACCTGAATACTCCATTGCCTACTTTTGAGATCAGAAACTCTTTTGCCCTTCCATCACTCAGGTTTCTATCCATAAAAACATTTGCATCAGGGATTGACTGACCAGTGACCTTATTAACCACCATAATTTCGATAATCTCCACCTGGTGGGAAGCTAGAACTTCTTCAGGGACTCGAAACCTATTTAATCTAATCTTACCACTCTGGTCTGATGAACTGTAATAGGCCCAGCCTTGTGGACTAATACTGTAACCCACCTGATCAAAAGCATCATTGATCGGGTAGCCTAAATTCTCTGGTTCACTCCAAGAGTTACCGTCATGATTGGAAACAAAGAGGTCCAAGCCACCCATACCAACTCTTCCCTTAGAGGCAAAAAACAAAGAACTATTATCCGCATATATATATGGGGATACATCATCGTAAACCGTATTGATTTTGGGCCCTAGATTCTCTGCCCTAGTCCAATCCTGGTCGATACGCTGGCTCATCCAAATATCAGACCCACCAATTCCACCCGCTCGTTTACTTACGAAATAGAGGGTAGTCCCATCTCTACTCAACGAAGGCTGCGAGTCCCAATCTCGACTATTTACTTCAGACCCGAGTATTTCTGGCGCTGCCCACTCCCCCTCCTCGAGGTAACTAATATATAAATCACAACTGCCTATATTACCCGGGACATTACATGCTGTAAAGACCAAGGTATTTCCATCCAATGAAATTGACGCTGCACCTTCGTTTCTATCTGTATTGATTCTTGAAGAAATTGACTTTGGTTTGGTCCACTTGCCATTAATAAAGGTGCTCGAGTAAAGATTCTCCCCTCCATTCCCTCTGTCTTCCCTAACTGTAAATACAAGTTGCTCGGCAAGTGTAATGGAGGGAAAGTATTGACGATCAAATTGATTCAGTGGTTGAGGCAACTCTTGAAAATCAATTGACATTGGGTCACTCACTTGACTCAACGAAAACTGGACAGACTCCTTCAATTTTGATATGACTGCAATCGGCAATCCATATACTTGTCCTTCAATGGACTCAATTAATGTTCGAGCCTTCTCATAATTCCCCAACTCATACTGGTAATTGGATTGATCGGAAAATATTCTATTAATGAATTCTTGATCTAGTTCAGACTGATATTTCTGCAATACTTCCTCTGACTTTGCAATTTTATCACGCCTTAGATATACCTGATGGAGTAACAATACAGCCTCATCAAAACTCTTATCCCTTTTTAGAGCGGAAAGCAACAATTGCTCGGACTCATACAGATTACCTATCGTACTAAGTTCCCTAGCGCGATTAAAGCTCTCAATGGCCTTCTTTTTTTTAGAATGTAGAGATTGAGCCGATAGGCTTTGAATAAAAAGAACTAAAACAAGGGCTATAACCGATCGCAACACTATGGAATATTCATAAACTTATGTGTTTGTAGCGAAATTTTCCACTGCGGGTTGTCTTTTACATAGTCTATTATCTGAGGGAGTATAACTTCCTGCTTATCCCACTCGGGTTGAAGGTAGAGTAAACAATCAGGGTTAACTCTTGCTGCGTGCTCCTCCGCCCATTCAAAATCACTCTTGTTGTATACCACTACCTTGAGCTCATCAGCCATTCGATAAAACTCATCCCGCGGTTTCATGAATTTCTTGGGAGAAAAACATATCCAATTCCAGTCACCACTTAAAGGGTGGGCGCCTGAAGTTTCAATATTAGTCTGTAGTCCTTGTACTTTTAGTTCATGGGTCAACTTGGCGAGGTCGTACATCAAGGGTTCACCACCTGTCACCACTGCCAACCTAGTTGGATATTCTTTGGCATTACTTACAATCTCATCAACAGATTGCTTCGGCCATTGAGAAGCGTCCCAAGAATCCTTAACATCGCACCAGACACATCCGACATCACAGCCTCCAAGTCTAATAAAGTAAGCGGAATTCCCTGAGAAGTGTCCTTCTCCCTGAATGGTATAGAATGCCTCCATCACCGGAAGGCCATTGGTTTCTTTTGTCATAGTCAATTTTTTAAAGCAGGTGTTGAAACTGCTATCGGTTTAAACCAACTTTTGATTGGCCAAGTATGTATTCCAAAGTAAAGAAGCTATGGTCATTGGACCAACTCCCCCGGGCACCGGAGTTATATGACTACACTTGGGTGCAACCTCATCAAATCTGACATCCCCTTTTAACTTAAAACCAGATTTAGTCTTATCAGAAGGAACTCTATGAATTCCCACATCAATTACGATTGCTCCTTCTTTCACCATATCTGCAGTGACAAATCCTTCGCGACCAATGGCCACAATAAGAATATCGGCAGACGCACAAATTTCTTTTAAGTTTTGAGTTCTACTGTGACAAAGGGTTACCGTTGCATTACCCGGATTGGAATTTCTCGACATCAAAACGCTGATAGGTGTTCCAACCGTGTGGCTTCTCCCTATCACAACACAATGCTTACCTGAAGTCTCAATTCCATTTCGCTCCATCAAGAGCATCATACCTTTTGGAGTAGCAGGCAAAAGCGTTGGTAAGTCCAGTAGCATCTTTCCGAGATTTGACGGATGAAAACCATCCACATCTTTCTCTGGTAAAATGGCTTCGACCACTTTATGCTCATCAATCTGCTTTGGCAATGGTACTTGCACGATGAAACCATCAATTTCAGGATCGTTATTCAACCGATCAACGGTCGCTAGTACCTCTTCCTCTGAAGTCTCTTCAGGTAAATGGATTAATGTAGAACCGAACCCTATTCTCTCACAAGCTTTAACCTTGGCATTTACATAGGTTCTACTAGCCCCGTCTTCGCCCACTAAAACTGCAGCAAGGTGAGGCACTCTACCACCTTGAGATTTGATTTCTTCAACCTTATCAGAAAGCTCATCCTTTATAGACTGAGCAGTAGCTTTTCCATCGAGTAATTGATATGCCATATTAGTCCAATTTTAACACTGCCATGAAGGCCTCCTGTGGTATCTCCACATTACCCACCTGGCGCATTCTTTTCTTACCTTTTTTCTGCTTTTCAAGCAACTTTCGCTTACGCGTGATATCACCTCCATAGCACTTGGCCAAAACATTCTTTCTGAGTGCTTTTACCGTCTCACGTGCTATGATTTTTGTGCCAATAGAGGCCTGAATAGCAATTTCGAACATCTGTCTAGGTAGAAGCTCTCTTAGTTTTTCACACAGTCTTTTACCCCAGTCATAGGCCTTATCACGGTGTACGATAGCCGATAATGCATCAACTTTTTCACCATTCAATTGGATGTCTAATTTGACCAAGTTTGACTGCCTAAATCCAATCAGTTCATAGTCTAAAGAAGCGTAACCTCTGGAGATAGTTTTTAGCTTATCAAAGAAATCAAAAACGATCTCGGCCAAAGGCATTTCGAAGGTCAATTCCACGCGATCAGATGTCAAGTAAACTTGATTAGAAATCTGACCTCTTTTATCAATACAAAGGCTGATTATTGGCCCCACATATTCGGCTTTAGAAATGATCTGGGCCCGTATAAATGGTTCCTCTAAATGCTGTGTAATATTGGCTTCCGGAAGCTCCGAAGGAGCATTCACCAATTGCAATGAACCATCAGTCATAATCGCATGAAACTGCACCGAAGGGACAGTTGTAATCACAGTCATATCGAACTCACGTTCTAGCCTCTCTTGCACAATTTCCAGGTGTAGCATTCCTAAGAACCCACATCTAAAACCAAAACCTAAAGCCGCTGAAGTTTCAGGTTCCCAAACGAGTGAAGCATCATTAAGCTGAAGCTTTTCCATGGAGGCCCGAAGTTCTTCAAATTCAGAGGTCTCAACAGGATAGATACCCGCAAAAACCATCGGTTTTACATCCTCAAAACCCTTGATTAATTCCTGAGTCGGGTTTTCTACATGGGTAATAGTATCACCCACTTTCACTTCTTTGGCTACCTTGATTCCAGAGATCAAGTAGCCTACATTACCAGCGCTAATCTCTTCTTGTGGGTCTTGGTTTAGCCTTAGAATGCCGATCTCATCGGCATTATATGTCTTGCCAGTATTAACAAACTTAATTCGGTCACCTTTTTTGATACTGCCATTAAAAACACGGAAAATAACCTCAATGCCACGATATGAATTAAATACTGAATCGAAAATCATGGCCTGCAATGGCTCATTTGGATCACCTTTAGGGGCTGGCACTTTCTCTATGATGGCTTCCAGAATGTCTTCTATACCAATCCCCTCTTTTCCACTGGCGTGAATCACGTCCTCTGGATCACAACCCAAAAGCTCAACCACTTGGTCAGTCATTTCTTCGGGCATAGCCCCAGGCAAGTCAATCTTGTTGAGCACTGGTATAATTTCCAAGTCATGCTCCAGTGCTAAATAAAGGTTCGAAATTGTCTGAGCTTCAACACCTTGAGAAGCATCAACAATCAGCAGGGCTCCTTCACAGGCTGCTATCGATCGGGATACTTCATAGGAAAAATCCACATGACCTGGAGTATCAATCAAGTTAAGTGTATACTCCTCTCCTTTGTATTTATAGTTCATCTGGATCGCGTGCGATTTGATCGTAATTCCACGCTCTCGCTCCAGGTCCATATCATCTAATAGCTGATTTTGCATATCGCGATCACTCACAGCACCAGTCTGTTGTAACAGCCTGTCTGCCAAGGTACTCTTGCCATGATCAATGTGTGCGATAATGCAGAAATTCCGTATTCTCTCCATGCTTTCTTAAAGAACTGCAAAAATAGAAAAAAGTGGATCATTTGCTTTGAAGGGATAACCTTTAATTTTGCGGCTATGTTATTGGCAGACAAGAAAAAGAAGGCAAACATTTCGGAGTACATCATCTACATGTATCAGACCGAACTCTTGGTTAGGAACTTTGAATTTGACATCGAAAAAATCAAGGTGCATGTTTTTGGCAATATCCCAGATGCGAAAATGAGCCAGGAAACAAAAATGGAGATTCTAGATTGGTACAGTCAGGTGATTGATGAAATGAGAGTAGAGGGACTTGAAAAAGAAGGCCACCTCTCTTATGTTCAAGATGAAGTTCAAAGACTGAGTGATTTAAGTCTTAAACTACTTGCCAATGATCATGACTACCAGGCACTTTTTAATGCCGCCAGACCTGCCATAAGAGAAAATATTCTCGCTTCTGAAGGACTCGTTTCAAGCCCTATTCAATCCTGTTTGAATGGTGTCTTTGGGCTTTTATTAGCACGAATGAAAGGTAGTCAGGTTGAGAAAGAACAGCTAGAATCGATAGAACATTTCGGTAATGTTTTATCGTATCTTAGTTATCAGTATGGAAATAAACAGTAGTTATTTCAGTTACCTATTTGCTTTTGGTTTTGGGCAGTCGCTCTTATTAACAGCTGCTCTTTTAAAGAGCAGTCAGCGAAGGTCTATAACTCGTATCTTCTTCCTGATGGTTCTGATCATCATGGCAGTAGAGATTCTATATGGGCTGCTTTATCAGACTCAAAGTATCTTTGACTTTCCGCACCTGTTAAGGATTAACACCTTTCTTGTAATGTCATTTGGGCCAGCTCTATACCTTGCCCTTTACTATTATTATAAGAGCGAGATTAATTTCGGCAGGCGAGACTTACTTCATTTTATACCTGCGTTAATCACTTTACTCTACTTCATTCCTCTCTTTTCAGCCAACAGTTCTACCAAAATTGACTACCTGAATATGATGTACGAAGGAGTTCATACAGATTCGCTAATATTTGGAGGCGCCAGACGTCTTCAACAAGGGGTCTATCTGTTCTTTGTGATTCGTTTACTCTGGATCAACAAGCAGGATTTTCAGGACAACCTTAAAAACAACTATTTCCGTCCCTTATTGGCCATGATACTCCTATTCGGGTTTATGTGGTTAGGTGATATCTATCGCTACTTTTTCAGGTTCGACTTGTACACGGGTATTATCAATACGATCTTGATGAGTGCCGTATTAGTTTATCTCACCATAAAGTTCATCTCTAGAGAATCTTTCTTTGATGGCAATAGCGATAGAAAATATGCCTCCTCTGGGCTCTCCAAAAGTCAGGAAAAGGAAATTCTGACTAAGGTTAAGCAAATCTTTCTTGATGAAAGTCTCTTCACAGACTCATCGCTTTCACTACAGTCTCTTTCTACAGCGCTACAGATTCCGGCTAATTATATTTCTCAATCCATCAACAATCAATTGGGTTTGAGCTACAGTGACTTCATTGGTCAATGGAGGGTAAATAAGGCAAAGGACCTTCTCCAAGACCAGAGCAACCATCGATTAACGTTAGAGTTCATCGGGAAACAAGCTGGGTTTAAATCCACTTCTGCCTTTAATGCTTCATTCCGAAAAAATACAGGAACAACTCCAAGCCAATACCGCAAACAATTCGAATAAGTTTTGCCCAAATTGTAATTCCGGTAAAACAGAAGCCAAAAAATCCATCTAGTTGTATTTCGACATAGTAAAATTGTGAAAGCGTTATTATGAAAACCTATTTGATCGGTATCTGTGGGTTCTTCCTAGTCTTTCAATCATTTGGACAAAGGTTTGAGCCAGATACCGCTAGCATGCCTGACTTTATTGATTCACTCTTTGAACAGGGAATTGCCGATCGACTCGTGCCTGGCGGAATTGTGGGCATTATTCAAGGCGGAAAGTTGGTACATGGTCGGGCCTATGGACTTGCCGATATCAGCACCACAAAACCTGTGGATTTTGAAAATACACGCTTCCAACTAGGCTCAGTCGGAAAACTCCTCACAACAATTGCAGTACTTAAAGAAGTCGAGGCCAAAAGATTGGATCTGCACCGAAGTGTCAATGATTATCTGAGTGAATTTCAACTAACAGGCCCAGGCAATGACAATGTGACTCTTCATCATTTACTTACCCATACGGCAGGATTTAATGAGCGCATCATTGGTTATGGGACATCGAGCATCGAGACGATAGAACCACTCACTGAACATCTTAAACGTAGAATTCCATCGCTTTACACGGCTCCGGGGAGTGAAATCAGTTATTCAAATTACGGCTTCGGTTTAGCAGGCCACTTGGTGGAACTCAGCAGCGGACAGGAATTCAAACATTATATTCAGAAGGAGGTACTGGATGTACTAAACCTCAATTCTGCGACATACGAAATAGCCGAGTCAACTGACGGAAGTTTTGCCGCTGGTCATCAAACAGGTAATATCCATAAGAAAGTGAGATCATTTCCCAGGCATGTTGTGCCTGCTGGAAGTATTTCGGCAACTGGCAAAGACCTGGTCAAATTAGTCCGCTCACTGCTAGCCGAAGACGAAAGATTACTCAATAAAGAAAGCTATCAACTCCTTAAGCAGGAACAGTTCTCCGCAAACCCTTTGCTCAAAGGTCATGGATATGGTACTGAAATACAAAGTTTTAATGGCCATTTTGGAGTAGGCAAGGCGGGCAATATTCCAGGGTTTCTAGCCTATCTAGTGCTGTTCCCTCAGTACGACTTTGGAATCTTCGTTGCCGTGAATACAGAAACAGACAACTTCCTTGAATCCTTCACTAAAGCTTTCAAAGACCGATTCTTTCCAGCACTTAGTAAGGATTTCGAACCAACCATAACATTGCCAGACCTTTCTCCTTTTGCTGGGGACTTTCGAGCCAATAGATACAACCGGAATACTATTGAAGATCTATTTGGCTTGATATTGGGCAGTATTACTGTTTACAATGATTCAGATAGCTTACTGCGATTATTTCAAAATGGTCGATGGCAATACTATCAGCCCATAGACAAATTCACCTTTCAAAACACCACTCAACCAGACCTCTATCTGGTCTATGAAGAGGTCAATGGGTCGATTCAGAAACTTCACCGAAATATTGAAGTCGGTGGATTCAGAATTCCGTTGACCTTAGAAAAAGTACCATGGTATCGGACCGTTCATTTTATCAATGAATATGCCGCGATATTCCCATTGTTCAACTTGAGCTTCCTTTTGTTTCCCTTTGGTTGGCTAGTCGTCTGGTTGGTCAGAAGATCAAAACCGCAATTCATGAGGGGTAAATTGCTAAACCTCTCAACAAGGCTCACCTTTCTAACATTTACATTGCTGACACTCATAAATGCTATAATGTTTATTAAACTACTGAGAATAGGTGAAGACTTAATTTTTGGTGTCCCTAATCAGATTCTCACTTTACAGCTCGGAAGCTTTCTATTCCCTGTAATTCTGTTGATCATGACGTACAGACTTTTCAAATGTTGGAAAGCGTACGAAGGAACGATCGGCTCAAGAATCTATCTTAGTATATATCTATTCTCTGCTGGCGTCTATGTGACCATTCTACATCAGTGGCACTTTATCGGGATTAACTTCTAGTGAATTGCGTGAAACAACCTTGTATTTTTAGATCGAAGATGATGTTTTAATTAATAGTATAATTTTGACAATATTTTTCCTTTAAAGAGGTTCATAGATTAGATCTCACAACTTCGACCATTGAGCCTCAAAATTATATTGCCCCCCTATAGAACAAGCTTTTTCTGGTTTGCTCTTGTTTTACGCTTGTTTCTCCCACAGGACATCGAAGCTCAGGTGATAGAAAAAAGTTACCTCTCCACGGACAAGAACATTTATGCACCCAATGACACTATCTGGTTTAAATCTTATGTTTTTGATGAAACCAATAAACTGTCTGATCAGAGTATCTCATTTAAACTAGGGCTTGGCACCAATCAAGGAGAAAAACTACATGAATCTTCATGGCAAATCATTGAAGGTACTGCTGAGGGCTGGTTGCTAGCTCCGAGGGAGGAAGGACAGTATGTATTGCTTGCCTTCAGCGGGCAAATGATCGGAGCTTCAGCCGACACGGCATTCACAAAGCGGTTTTATGTGCGCTCAGAACTTGTGGATGAAGTACTAGTAACTGCAAATCAAATTGAGCCAATAACAATTGCTGAAAGGGTACTGAAGCTCGACATCACATCGATGATCAACCGGAACAAGCCCTCAGCTAAGCTTCGTTTAAAGTATGAATTGGTTTCTTCAAATGGCCTTGAAAAAACCGGTAGAATGAGAACTGATGAGGAAGGAAAGTTAGCATTCGAATTGGATAAGTTCCCACTCGGCCTATCTGACCCTAGGATTCTCATAAGCAGTGAAGATAAATCTCTGACTCGAGCGATTAACCTCACCCTGCCTATTGAAGTTGAACAGCAACCGATAGACCTTCAATTCTTTCCAGAGGGTGGCCACCTCATACAAGGGGTCGCCAATAATCTCGCTTTTAAAGCGATGTCTGGCCCTCAAGAAACGATCGACATTACCATGGTCATCAAAACAATGCAAGGAGAAATCGTTGATACTGTCTCTAGCTATTATAAGGGTATGGGCCAGTTTTCGTTGATACCAGGATCGCAAGAACTTCAAGCTCAGATTATTTCCCCTTTTCAGCTAGAAGGGCTTTACAAGTTACCGATTGCCAAAGAACAAGGTGTAGCCATAAGCTTAGTCAAGCAGCCAGAAACAAAAGAACTCATCAGACTTATACCTTCTTCCGGTGCTAGGGGAACTGACTTTGTGTTGGAACTAAATCAGTTTAGCAATCCGCTAATCAGGCTCAATGTAAAGCTGGACCATAGGCAATTCCTGGAATTACCTACCGAACTCCTCGCCTCAGGTTTAGCCCGTGCTACTCTGTATACCAAAGAGGGTGAACCCTTGGCCGAAAGACTATTTTTTCATCATGGCGATAAAGAGATAGACTTCAAACTCACTTTTGATAAGGCTAGTTACGGGCCGCGAGAAGAAGTAAAAGTGAAAATCGAGGCTAGTGATCGAAATGGAAACCCGGTCAAATCAAACTTCTCCTTTTCGGCTATTGATTTTGATCGAACCAGAGGGCCAGCAGACGATACACCCAACCTGATGACGCATATGCTACTCACTTCTGAACTGGTAGGTCACATTCCCACCCCTAATTTCTATTTCTCTGACGCGCCAAAGGCCATGGAGGCCTTAAACCTAGTAACCCTTACTAACGGCTGGCGCAAACTTGTTCCAAGCAGGTTTGATGACCCTGAGGCTATTTCCGGGTCCATTCTATTTAACAACAACAAGCGAAAGAAAATTGGCGACAAGCCCATCAACGTTATGGACCTGCAAACCTTTAATATCGAAAGCTTCGCCTTTGATAAGGACAAAACCTTCGAAATTCCCTCCTCGTTTCTAAAGTACAAAGGAGACTCTATATTGATCAGTAGTGTAACCAAAAACAAAAAGGACAGATTCAGTATTCAGTTAAATGACAGTTCAAGGATCGCATCAATTGATCTATTCAAGACTTTAACTTCCAAATTCAAGGACAAGCTCATCAAAGACAAGTTATACTACCCTCAGTACAAACTGGCGGAAGATCGATTTAACAACGTACTCTTGCTCAATAGTGTGACAGTGGAATCTAACAGCCTTGATTTTGGAACTTGCAAAATCGCGGACTTTCAATTTGAAAAACCATGGAAAACCAAGCTTGTCGATGAACTGGACCTAAGCAACAATAGCATTAGAAATCAAATCTTGATGTTTGATAGGACGATTAACAGAATAGGCGATCTGAGAGCAATGAGCAGAATAGGTAGTGGAATTGCAGCCGAAGACGTTCTAATTTCATCAAATACAAGAAGAGCCGGCTCAGGGAGTCTAGGTTTTAAATTTGAGGTTCCGATTGAAGTTTTTATCAATTGTGAAAAAATCCCTTTTATAAAATATACTACTCCTCCATATGACTTTCAAGTAGGTAAAACATTAGATGCTATTGACTTTTCAAACTTGAAGGCAATCTCTTACAAACGAAGTGACTCTGATTTCGAATTATCTCAACTAATGATTTACACTGAAAAAGAAGAAATCATTTACAAACCCACCTTTAGAAAGCATAGGGTTATCAAACCCTTTGAAGACTATACCAGAGAATTCTACGCTCCAAAATACATCACTAAAAAACAAAGAAACGATCCTGTTCCTGACCTGAGAACGACTTTATTCTGGCAAGCTAATGTCGTAACTGATGAAAAGGGTGAAGCAGAAATCTCTTTTTACAATGCCGATCGACCTAACAGAATTCAAGTCACTGTGGAAGGAGTTGATACTCAAAGCAGAATTGGTTTCTCCCAGATCATCTATCAGGTAAATGAGAAGCAAGACAACTAATTATCACTTTTGAGGTACAATGGACAGAAAATACACCTTCAATAGGTTAGCATACAAAGTGAACGGACTTAATTAGTCCTTGTAAACCACCCCACCCTTCATTACGAATTTAACCTTCGTCATATTTGATATATCTGTTAGTGGGTTACCCTCTACGGCAATAATATCAGCCACTTTACCAATTTCAATGCTTCCGTATTGATCGTCAATTCTTAAAAGTTGTGAGGCCGTCATTGTAGCGGACTTTATCGCTTCCATTGGAGCCATACCTGCTTCTACCATATACATGAACTCTTTACCGTTTTCTCCATGCGGAAATACTCCAGCATCTGTACCAAACGCTATTTTCACACCTCTTTTGTAAGCTTCTCCAAAAGTACCTTGAATCTTAGGCCCTACTTCTAAGGCTTTGGGTACTACTACCGCTGGAAAATATCCCGGAATCTGAGCTTTTTCGACCACAAACTTACCTGCAGAAATAGTCGGGACATAGTAGGTCCCTTTTTCAATCATAAGATCCATCGTACGTTGAGACATGAATGTTCCATGCTCAATGGAGTTAATCCCTGCCAAAACAGCTCTATACATACCCTCATCTCCGTGGGCATGAGCAGCAGTAACAAAGCCATACTCTTCGGCAGTTTCAACAATCCCCTTCAACTCGTCCATTTTAAACTGTGGACCCTGCCCATCCTTAGCCACTGAAAGCACACCGCCAGTGGCTGTAATTTTAATTACATCCGCCCCATTCTTATAGCGCTGTCTGATTGCCTTTCTAGCATCTGCTTCACTGTTAATGACACCTTCTTTAGGTCCCGGGTCTCCCAAAAGAGCTATTTTTCCACCATTTGTAGGGTCTCCATGTCCACCAGTGGTGGCAATAGTTTTCTCAGCAGTATAAATCCTAGGACCTTTTACTTTACCTGCATTAATCGCCTTTTTCAAAGCCACGTTAACACCACTTCCTCCTAAATCTCTTACTGTAGTAAAGCCAGCCATCAAGGTCCTTTCGGCATAGACTTGCGCATTATAGGCCACATCTGCCGGATTTAACGTATACGACTCAACCTGTCTCGCAGGACTGTTCTGATGTTCTATATGCACATGCATATCCATGAGGCCAGGCATCACTGTTTGCTGCTTAAGATTTATGACTTTGTCATTTGACCCCCCTCGTGTGAAACCACTTTCTATGGCCACTATCTTATTTCCTTCAATAATTACTGAGACTTGGGAACGGATATCATCTGTTTTACCATCGATCAGGTTACCACAATGAAGTATGGTCCGCTGGGCAAAGGAAGTTGCGCAAGAAAAAAAGACTAGAGAAAATGAGATTAAAAAATGCTTTAACATGACATTGATTTTTGATCAATGTAAAAAAACATTTTCAGACATGAGTCAATTAACAGGCACGTAGTCTGTCGGCAAGAGGTCGTAAATTCCTCTTTTAGACCAAAAACCCATTAAAGCAATCGCTCCAGGATTCTTAACCACACCATTCTGGTAAACAAACAGTGGCTCTTTCAATTTGATTTGACTTTTTTGAGATGTCTTAGAATCTTGTTTCCCCAAGAAGGAAACCTCAAGAATATCTTCAAAATCGATCTCATATAGACCCTCTGAAACAAGATAAATGATGTAATTTTCTTTTGAATCTTTTTCTATATCTCGCTTATCCACAGATTCCACCGGACGATTTCGAGGAGCCAATGCGATTGAGTTCTTAGTCTGACGCAGCCAATTATCATTTGATTCAAAATCCGCATTGTATACTGTCATACTAGCCTCATAACCCTCTTGTTGTATCCTATCTTCAATCAAGGATTTAAAAAAATGTCGCATTGAACCTAGATAAGCTCTACTCCTATTTTTGAGCCATTCCTCTTTTTGAGTTTCGCTTTTAGACTCCATCTCAATGAATTGAGAATAACCGTGATAGAGGTAATTTTTGCCATATTCAAATTCAGTTAACTGAAAATAAATCTTGTAACCCAAATGGCTGTTAATTATGTCCAAAACCGGCTCGCCCTCAACTACAAATTTTTTACCGCCCCTGCCTTTGAAATCAAGCATATACTCATTCTCAATTTCAATCAGACTGGGTTCGTAATTTTCACCATATAGGAATTCCCTAAAACCTTGAAGATACCTCTCCCTTCTCCGATTCTTCTTTGCATTGACCTCAACTGACCCCAAAAAACGAGCACTTTCCTTCAGCGCAGCATCAACCGTAATTAGTCCTTTGAAATTCTCTATGTCAAACGCTTTTGATTCATAGCCAACAAAGGAAAATATCAGACGGAACTCAGTTAGTCTAATTCCATCAATCTTGTAAAAACCATTTATATCAGTGAGCGCGCCTAATTGTGTGCCGTTGACAAAAACATGAACTCCTTGAATAGGCTGACCTGTTTTTTCATCTTTGACCCTACCCTTTATACTACTTTGGCCTAATAGCGTAGTAGCAATAGACATGAATAAAAGGAAGGAAAAGCAGAACTTCATAAAAGCTAGGTTTTGACATTCGACATATTTGTTTCAACTAATTAAATAGTAGAATGTTTCAATTTAAAATTGAAACAACTCAATGTTAACCTAGCTTCGAGATACTTATATCGACTAATGCTTAAACCCTAATTAGACGGGCAAGGTACTGACCATTCTCATCAGAGTGTAGGAAGTAAACATACCAACCCAGTTCGTATGCTTTTGTGGCTAATGTATCTTTATCAAAATATACCCAATCAAACCATTCTCCTTTGCTCCCTTTGTACTCATATTGAAAGCTGACCTCTCCATAATATCGATCCTTAGGTACGACTTCATTTTCATAGAGATACTTGACATCACTGCTGTCCAACACTATTTGACCATCGGGCTTTAAAAGTTTATCCGCTTGTTTTAAGAAAGCCTCCAACCGATCGATTTTACCAATAAAACCAATGCCGTTCATCAAACAGATCAATGTGTCGTATTGACCATCCTCGATATCAAAGAAGTCCACTCGCCTAGCTTCTTTGACCTTTGATTCTTGCATAATATCGACTGCCTGCTGATTAATATCAATTGCCGTGACTTCGTATCCCAACTGTTGTAAACAAATAGCATGGCTACCGGTACCTGCTCCAATATCTAAGACATGTCCCTCACAAATTGAAAGAGCCATCTTTTCCAGCTCTGGCATTTCGTCATATTCCCGAAAAAAGTACCATAACGGCATTTCTTCGGGTTCTCCATAAGAATTATGAAGTATTAATGGAGGGACTTCGTCCTTCTTAATAAAGTCGATTAAGGCAGTTCCATAGGGATCCATGCCTCAAAAAAGAGGAGATCATTTGTCATATCAAAATCATACCTCTAATCATACACAAAACAATGTTCCGCCCTCCAATTTATCCGCAAAATGAAACACTGATTTTCATCAAAAAAACAAAGAATAATTGCCCTTCTGTTAACAAGCCATTACAGAACATAAATCTCTTATTTACAATCACTTATCGTTCTCCTACCGCTCACACCAAAAAACGGTCTTTTAGGATAATTTTCTTTCCTGTCTCGAAGAACAAATGACACCTTTGTCTGTTGATACATTGGTATGGTAAAAAGGTCGGTTCGAAATAGTATCCTCATGCTAGCAGTGTTTTGCTGCTCTTTAAATGTCTTTGGTCAAGACACTCAGCTTCAAAAGAAATCATTCGAAGCTGTACGGGCTGTTGACAAAATAAAGGTTGACGGCATATTTGATGAAGCTTCGTGGGGATGTGCTCCCGTACTTACCGACTTTGTTCAAAGACGCCCTTCACCAGGTATTGCCTCGGGCAGAAAATCAGAAGTGCGTTTTGTGTACGATGATGAGGCCATTTATATCTCAGCAAAACTTTACGAGAAAAAAGATCAGGTTTTTAACCTTCTGACGAATAGGGACAACATCGGTGACTCCGACTATTTCGGTGTAGTTATAGATCCTTTTAAGGCAGGCCTCAATGGCGTAGGCTTGTTCGTGACGGTGGCTGGTGTGCAATACGATGCCCTTTACTCAAATGGCGGTAATGAAAGAATTTGGAGAAATGATAACGACTGGAATGCAGTATGGCTTTCAAGCACGAAAGTTTTTGAGGACCACTGGACGGTAGAGTATAAAATTCCATTTGCCGTGCTTCGCTTCAAATCGAGTGACATTCAAGACTGGGGCATCAATTTCTTCCGAAAGTCTACCTTTTTGAATGAAGACTCATTTTGGAATCCAATTGACCCAGAAATTAATGGTTTCTTAAATCAAGCGGGTGAGGTAACCAATCTCGAGAATATCGAGACACCGACAAGGCTTTTCTTTTACCCCTATGTGTCGACAGTAATCAGTCGATCTACCGAATCCGGTTTTGCCACGCCTCAATTAAATGGTGGTATGGATATCAAATACGGCATCAATGACGCCTTTACACTGGACATGACCCTTATCCCAGATTTCAGTGGGGTTCGGTCTGATAATCAAGTCCTAAATCTTTCTCCATTTGAGGTACGATTCGATGAACAAAGGCAATTCTTCACAGAGGGCGTAGAGTTATTTAACAAAGCAGGATTATTTTACTCTCGCAGGATCGGAGAATCGTTTGGGAATGTGACAGAAACCCTTGGTGAAAGCGAAAGCATTATCTCCAGACCTGCTGCAGCCCAATTGATCAACGCGAGCAAAATCACAGGAAGAACAAATAGCGGGCTTGGCATTGGCTTCTTCAATGCGGTTACTGACAGAACCTTTGTCGAAGTAGAAGACTCCGAAACAGGAACAGTTCGACAGGTAGAGGCCGATCCGCTCACCAACTTCAACTTATTGGTGTTAGACCAAAACTTAAAAAACAACTCGAGTGTAACCCTTACTAACTCCAATGTTTGGCGAGGAAAAAATGCTGATGATGCCAATGTGACGGGTTTAAACTTGAACCTAAGAGACAAGACATTGTCTTGGCAAGTTGGTGGCTTTTATGGGTACAGCCAGGTAATTTCTCATAATGAGGAAACAGCTACGAGTTCAAACAAAACAGGCTACAAATACAACTTAAGTGTTGCCAAAACGAGGGGCAACTTTCAATTTAATGTGAGGAGAAATGTTGAGACGGATGATTACGACATTAACGACTTAGGATTTTTAAGACGTGCCAACCGAATTGAACATGGCGGCCAAGTGTCTTACAATCAATTTAGTCCAAAAGGTATTTTCAATAACTGGTCAATAAGGCTCAACGGAAACTTCAATCAGCTCTATGAGCCCAATACATTTACAAACATGTTTGTAAACCTGAACCTCAATGGGCGTTTCAAGAATTTCTGGTCAGCGTCAGCTGAGGTAGGCGGTAGTCCAAGAGCGAGTCATGACTTCTTTGAAGCAAGAACCAGTGGTTATGTCTTCACCCGCCCTAACAACCAGCGATACTCCGTCTCGTTAAGAACTGATGGTAGAAAGCTCTTGAGCGGCAATGGGCGCTACAGAGTAAACATTCGTCCTGAATGGGATTTTGTAGAGCAAAATTTCAATGTATCAGGGACTATTAGAATTGGACAAAGGGCGGAAATTAGTCATCGCGTTGAAGTGTTGAATAGAAAGAATAATCGTGGCTATGCTACTCGCTTGTACAATGACTCCGGAGAACTGACCGATGTAATCTTTGGTGTAAGAGATAGGAAAACATTGACCAACATTACTGATGCTCGTTACATCTTCAGTAATCGAATGGGGGTTACCTTTAGGTTAAGACACAATTGGGATAGAGTGGAATATAGTCGTTTTCTGGAGCTGACTGAAGACGGTGAACTCTTAGAATCTGATTATACAGGCTTAGACGCTGACACTAACGATCCACTTCATGACAGGAATTTCAACAGATTTAATATCGACATGGAGTATAACTGGCAATTTCTACCCGGTAGTGAAATCAGGGCCATCTGGAAAAGATCTATTGGTACTAATGACTTTAATACACAACTCAATTTTTTCGAGAATTTCGACAATACTTTATCTGCACCTAACTTCGATACCATCACCATCAGACTGGTATACTTCATCGACTACCTAAACGTGAAGAATTTCTTTAGGAAGTAAGCATTGTTAATGGTTACAGACCTTAATACCTTTAGTCAAAACCATTGACATCAATTACTTAGCCCACTTATATCTTTCTGGTAACCATGAGCAATTAAAGGTTGGCAACTTTATTGGTGACTTTGTAAAAGGCAAACAGCACGAAGAACTAGCCCCAATGATAGCAAAGGGAGTGCTGCTACATCGCGAAATCGACCTTTATACAGATGCTCATCCCATTGTTGGCCTGAGTAAGGATAAATTGAGAGGTAAATACCGACATTATTCTGGAGTGATTGTCGATATGTACTATGACCACTTTCTGGCGAAGAATTTCCATTTGTACTCAGATGTATCACTAGAAGACTTTGTGCAAGCAAGTTATGACACCATGCAAGCACATTGGGATGTGATTCCTCCAAGAGGTCAGCATATGCTTCCCTATATGATCAAAGGGAATTGGTTGGTTAACTACGCCAAACCTGAGGGTATTCATCGGGCCCTTCAAGGGTTATCAAGGCGCACAAAGTTTGAATCGAAGCTAGAATTGGCCATTCAGGATTTATATGAACATCATGATAGCTTTGAAAATGAGTTCAAGGACTTTTTCAAAGAGATTGAACTACACATTTCTCAATTCCGAGAAGATTTAATTAATTCGTCTCAATGATAGTTTCTAAGCCAAAAAGGACCACCATCTTTTCCCTTGTCGTTTTTACTTTGGTTTGTGGTTTTGGATCGCTTTACTTCTTACGTCAAATATTAAGTGATCCTGAAGGGACATGGCGATACATTGTGTTCGGCATTTTGGTTTTGACTACTACTATACTCCTTTCAAAACTTCTTTTTGGCTATAAGGTCATCAAGATCAGTCGTGATCAAGTCCATATTTACTACCCCTTCAGGTTTTTCAAAACAGTTCAAGATATTGGCAACCTAGGTGCTTGGCAAGAGACCATCGTCAATACAAATAAGACCGAGTTCAAACAACTAAAACTGGTTTTCCTGAATAAAGGCTACGTCAAATTGAGCAATCAGGAAAACAGCGATTACGATAAAGTTTATAAATATATTAAGCGAAAAGCACCCAAGAAGGAGGTAAAAGAATAATGCTTAAAAACCTCGTTATAGTGGCCATTGGAGGCGGTATAGGAAGTGCACTGCGCTATCTACTTCAGGAAACACTACATAGGCAAATTGACAACTTTGAGCCTTATGGCACCTTTGTAGTGAATATTTTAGGATGCTTATTATTGGGTTTACTCGCAGGCTATGCAGAACAGGAAAGACTAATCAACACCTCCGTTAACCTGCTACTCATTTCTGGCTTCTGTGGTGGTTTTACCACATTCTCAACTTTCGCCCATCAGGGCCATACACTTTTCATTTCGAATAAGCCCTTCCAAGCAATCCTCTATATAGGGCTTAGTGTAATTATTGGATTGCTAGCCGCATACTTTGGTTACAGGCTTACGAAAGCCTAGTGAGACCA
This sequence comes from Roseivirga sp. 4D4, assembly GCF_001747095.1. NCBI lineage: Bacteria > Pseudomonadati > Bacteroidota > Cytophagia > Cytophagales > Roseivirgaceae > Roseivirga > Roseivirga sp. 4D4. The sequence goes on along the minus strand of NZ_MDGP01000001.1, from coordinate 4,212,221 downwards.
ATCGTGCTGGTCAAGGTTCTCCAGACTCGCCACCAAAAGATCAATCGCGCCCTGAATGTCTTCTTTATGTGCCATTTCAATTACCTGATGCAGGTGTCTTGTTGGAATGGAAACAGCCCCTGAAATGGCACCGTCCTTACCCATTCTTTGAACGCCTGCAGTATCAGTACCACCAGCAGTGAGAATTTCTGGCTGCCATTTAATGTTCTTCTTGTCAGCAATTTTCTTCATGTAAGCCACCATGCGGTAATCACAAATGGTTGAAGCGTCCATAATCTTGATTGCTGCTCCTTTACCAAGCTCAGTAACCATCTCATGAGGCTGTGCGCCTGGCAAATCAAAAGCTATGGTTGTGTCTAACCCAAAACCAAAGTCCGGATTGATAGTATGGGCGGAAACATTCGCTCCGCGAAGACCAACTTCTTCCTGAACAGTGAAAACACCATAGACATCATAAGGTTGGTTTTTTAAGGCTCTCATCGCTTCTATTAATATGAAAACGGAAACTCGATTATCTATGGACTTACAATTGACACAATCCCCCATTTCAATAAGCTCACGCTCACGAGTAATTGGGTCGCCAATTGAAACCACTTTTTCCACCTCCTCTTTTGACATACCCAGATCTATAAAGTAGTCGGCAGTCTTAGCAACTTTTGTTCTCTCTTCTGCCGTCATGACATGAATTGGCTTGCTACCCATAACGCCAATAACATCCTCTTTTCCATGGATGATCACTCTTTGAGCTGTTAACGTCTTTGGATCAAAACCTCCTAACGTATGGAAGCGTACAAAACCGTTTTCATCGATGTGTGTGACGATGAAGCCAATTTCATCCATGTGAGCGGCTACCATCACCTTTTTGCCCTCTGGGTTGTTAGTGCCTTTCTTTACCGTAACAACATTACCCATATTGTCCACAGAGACTTCATCAACCAAGGGACTTACTTCCTGAATGACCAAGTCACGAACACGTTTTTCAAAACCAGGGGCACCGGCTATTTCACAAATAGATTTAAGTAGGGACACATTAATACTCATAGCAAAAAGGTTATGCCACGAATATATAAGGATTGTAATTGAACAGGAAGGGAGTACTATAAATCTTCGGCAACTGTAAAAACTACGGTAAGACTATAAATACCTGGAGCATAGTTAATACCTGGAGTAAGTTTATAACTCACACGAAATTTATGAGTAAAAGGATCGGCTATTGGATCACCTGGATCGTTAGTACCAACTCCGGTACCAATAGAAATGTCATTTGCAGTGGAGCCTATCAGGTAAGTAGGAGTAGAAATATCTTGAAGAGCAAAAAAGGAGGATTGCTGGGAAGTACGCCCAGGGCTATCAGCACGTATTTCAAGAATACTGACTGGAATAGAGGTAGTACCGGAACTAGAGTAGGTCTCTATTAAGTCCCACTCACCCGCACTAAATGTTTCAGTACCTACATATAAGTCCCAGTCAACAGTTGTGTCTATGGTGAATTCTGTCGCATTACCCAGAACTACACCACTTGTGTATTGGCGAATGGTGTTAAAGGTGAAGGACAGATCAGTTCCTTTTGTTATCTCCAGATTTAATGTCTGCGCAGAGATGCCAAAAGAGACTGTTATATGCAGAACCATTAATAATATTATCGGTCGCAGCATGACTAAAGTTATGAAAATAAAAAGAGGTAACAATAATGTTACCCCTTTTACCAATCAACATAAATCGAACTAACTTATTTACTACGTATTAGTAAAGGTTATTTTATTAAATATTCTATTCTTCTTCTTAAAGATCTTCTGCCAAAGTATAGATAAGATTCATTCCGTAGTATCCGGCCTGATAAGTATCTAATCCTGGAGAAAGTCTGTAGTCTACTCTGAATTGGTGAGTGTTAGGAGAAGTCAGGTAAGTACCTGCAGCACCTGGAGTATCACCAGCATCAACGATACCACCGTCACCAATAATAGCAAGGTTGTCAGTACCAGTTAATGAAGTAAAACCACTTCCAATTAGAGAGTTACCAGCAGCATCAATAGCTCTGATTCCAATAATACTTGAAGGAACAGAAGGGCTACCAGCTAAAGAGTAAGTAGTGAATTGTTCCCAAGTCGCAGTCTCAGCATTTACGTGTAAATCCCAAGGTACAGTAGACTCAACTCTCAATTCAGTTACGTTAGTCTTAGTAATACCATCCACATACTGAGGAATAGTACTGAAGATGAAATCCACGTTAGGATCCGTCAATAAAGTCAAATCAAGAACACCTTGCAGCTCCAAAGAAACGTAAACGTTCTCGTTGTCTGTAGGAAGCTGAGCAAATGCGCTTGAGCTTAATGTGAAGGAAGCAACAGCAACTACTGCTAACATCCTAAGTTTAAATACATTTTTCATAATAATAATGTTTAGGTTAAAAGTTTCGACATGTGAATATATGGACTTATTTTCATATATAAAAACATTCAGCAAAAAAAACTGATCTTTTTTTCTCTGACTGCCTTATAATCAAGTAAATAAGCTTCATTCGATCAACTGCCATTTATGTTATTAATGTTGATTTCCTTTTTGTGGTATTAAAATTTCCATTTCTGCTGCCTCTACTTCTTCCCTATTTCCATAGTCCATCACAGCCAGTACGGAGTAGCGCCCTGGTTTAATTCGATCAGGTGGAATAGAAAAGACAGTATTGCGGACTCCCGCTGGTAGCATTGTAAATCCTTTAGTAGTTATTCGTTCAGTCTGACCTGTGGTTAGACTCGTTAATTCTATATATGAGTTGCAACGCAAGAAGGTCTCCCCTGCATTCTTCATCTCAATAGTAAATAGATCATCAGAGTAATCTAGAGATAGAATCTCTCCTTTGGATTCAGTCACCATAGGAGGTGTTTGAAAAACATATACTCCGAACCTATAAGACTGATTCACTCTAACCGTTAATGTTTCTCCATCCTTCCCTTCTATTTCAGGAGGTGCTAGCCTTACATAGGCAACTGCCCACCTAGCCAGTAGTGCTGATGAGTCCGCAGGAACATCCATTAGTATTCTGACATCTTGAGATTCACCTGGACCTAATTGAAATACTGAGGGAGTTGCACTCAACCAATCGGCACAGCTTCTGCTCACCTCTCCTTTACCCATGAATTCACTCTTACCCTGAAGTGTTGCCTTGAAATCACCAAAGTTTACTTGAAACCCCTGCATCTCATTCGAGCTATTAGTCACAGTGATCCTTCCGCTGGCAGATGCTCCGGGAGCAACTTTGAAGTTAATTCGTGTTGGCGATGTAGAAATCTTTTGCCCGAAAGCATCCAGACCTGTACTTAACATTATAAGTAGCACGAACCCTAAACTTCTTACTACATTCAATAAAACATTAGACCTTGACATATTTGAATTAATTATTATCAAACTTTTTAATATTTATCCTGCGATTCTTTTCTATTAAATAGAATGTCAATTGATAATTGGCATTCGAGTTATTAATCTCTAACGAGTAGTTGTCTTGAGCAAACTGTAATCTCTTATCAATCCCAGCTCCACTGGCTCTGATTGTATACTTACCAAATGGAACAAATATTCTAAACCCTCCTGACCCATCAGTAAGACCTGAGTATACTCTTTCGTCCTCACCGACTGCAGAAATCCTTATCTCGTCCAAATCGACTTCTTCGACCAAAGCAGAGTAAGTAGCTTTCTGTACAATTACTCTACCATTTATTTGTACCCCTCGGGTCAATGGTATGAATACCGTCTCATCCTTAGCGAGTACCAAAGGTGTGTCATCAGGATTAAACCATCCTTCGGAATCCCCTAGTACCTGAGACTCTATACTGTAGCTTCCCATGTTTAGGTTCTCAAAAAGGGCCGAACCAGTTGCTCCTGTTATGGCTGACTTACCATTTATTTTGATCAATACATTTTGTACAAAGTCCTCACCACTGTCTCTGACACCATTGCCATCCAGGTCTTTGAAAACCGCAACTTTGATTTTATAGCTCTTTACCCCAGGTCTTCTAAAAGCAAAATCTTTCTTTACTCCTATTCTTAAAAAGAAGTTAGACTGTTTAAAAGTACTCAAGACTCCATCTACTCCTTGTTGAGCGTTAAGAGATGTCAACGGACTCTCCCCTTGGTTGATCATAAGAAGTTCAGTGCCTAATGTAAACGTGTATCCACTCTTGGCATAATAAGACAAGTCTTGGGATGCGGTTACCCTCCACCTGGCAAGAACTGACTCATAAGAAGAATTGAATCTTGGCCGGATTGAAAGACCAATCTTTCTGAAATACATTGTGGCAAATGCTGAAATAAAAACAGATTGTGGGTTTAATCCGTCATTTACTATTCTAAAGTTGTCCGTTATCGATGCAGGTCCATAATTATATCGCACAACGGCATTGAGGTTTTTATATTTCAGACGATTCTCCCACTGAGCCACCAAGTAAGGATCTATATCTTCATAACCAGGAACTTTCGAGAAGCCTGCGAAGAACTTGGAAAACAATCTAAAATCTCTACGTTTCCCTCCAGAAGAATAACTCAAGCCAGCTCCAGAATTTTGAATTTGTAAGCCTAGTAGCTCTTCATCTGTATATCTAGGGAATAGTCTAACCGTGCCGAATTCTGTTCTCCATTCATACCGTAATTCATAGATATTCCTTCTCCTTAGATCATTGTCGAATGTAAAACCCCTGATGATAGATACAGGTCTGGATTCATTAATGGCAGCTCTTAGGCTAACAGATCTATTATCCTTCAAGGTATACCTCAAATTGACATTACCGGATTTAGAGCCTCTCTGTAGTGCCAGGAATGAGGGCGAACTGTAATTACCTGTCAAAGCTATGTTCAGTTTTCCAACACGACCACCATACCGAAGTTCCGCACCATAACCTGACACTTCAAAAACACTATCTGGATCGAAAGTATCTGTCTCATTACTGATACCAGCGGCTAAACCAATATTATGATACTTAGAAATTCTGTGATCAACCTTCAATCGATATAGATCACCATCTTTGAAATTGAACTCATCTTTACGGTTCACCATTTGAACCTCTATATTGGAATTTCTCTTCAATCTGTACCCCAGTCTAGCACCATAAAACTTTAGGTTGTTAGCGGCTAGCCTACCGTTTCTATTGGAATTTCCAACGTAAATACCACCAATCTCAAATTTTCCAAGCCTAGCCTGGGCTTTAACACCCTCGCCATTTAATAAGAGTCCCATATTCTCTCCTATATTACCAGCAGCCACCAAAAGCTTGGGTGATGCATATTGAAGGAACCTATTAGACGGTAAAAAGTCCGTACCTGAAACTACATTACTGGTAACGATCGCCTGATAGTTATATCTAACGTGACGTTGTCTACCCAAATCAGCTTCTCCCTTAAAGTCTAAAGTGAAGTTTGTGAAGTTGGATAATAGGTTATAAGAATTAAGCTCTACGGAAAGTGGGATAATCGAGCTTCCTTTATCATTCTCAAACTTTACCTTCTCACTTAGCTTCACAAAGTCAACTCTTCTACCCTTGACCTGTTTTTTATTTTCTGGATTCGCGGCCTGAATTTGAAGTCTAAACAAGCGCTTTTCATCGAGATTGGTATTTTCATCATCTGGCCGATCGGTAAAGAAGTATCCCTTTTCTTTTCGGTCCAAGACTTTAACCTTTACCATAAAGGAAGTATCAATACCCACAGGCAGCTTCAATAGTGTAGTGTTATCCCTAAAAGCCTTACCATTTTCATCCATGACCTGAAGCTTCACGTCCGGGGTAAACGTAACACGAATGTCTTCTACAGCATTACCATTATTTTGTAATCTGACTCTTACCTGAGAACTATCCGAATCGTTAGGAAACACTACCTGACGGTCGCTAACGGAGAGTTTCCATGCTGAAATCTTTTTAATCTCTAGTGTCCAAGGAGTTGATGCCAGTGCATTACCAAATTCAGAATAGGCTGTGGCACTTATAAAATAGTTCACATTACCCGCTGTTTCCCTTGATGGGACAAGCCTAATGGGTATAAACATGGAGTCTTTGGAAGCTACAGTGTGAATCTTATTAACATCATTGATGACTTTCCATCCTTGAGGGGATGCCAAATCGACACTGAAACGAATAGGTTTAGAAGTATTATTGACAGCTTTCACTACGTTGCTGACCACTTCATCATCGACAGACGCAGTCTCTCTCGACTTCAAGAAGTCGAGTCTAAAGCCAGTGTTGAGCACATTAGATTGGGCGTTCACCTGTGAAATGGTGAGAATTCCAATTAATGCACCAATCACAGTCACGGAGAGAAATCTCCAGAGGCTGGGAAGACGCGTAGTCAAAATAAGTTAGTCCTTTGATGTTAGGTATTTCAAATATATGTAATAACTAACGATTTCTCACAATTTACAATCACCTAATTCCGTTGCTGAGAGCAGTTTTTTTGGACTTTTGGACCAAAACCCCATGCAAATGGCAAACTTTTGCATGTATAAAAAGATGATTTTTGATACAATAATCCTTTTGCAAACAACTCAAAGGACAAAATTATTGTCTGGGATAGCCGGTTTTGACGAATTATTAATCTCCATGAAAAACTCTGTTAGAACCATTGAGCCTAAATAGAAAGAGCTCCTGAACAGGAGCTCTTGTGCGCACGAGAGGAGTCGAACCTCCACGCAAGTTAATGCACCACCCCCTCAAGGTGGCGTGTCTACCAATTCCACCACGTGCGCATGTGGTTAAGGGATGCCAAAAGTAAATAAGAATTGACCGAATTCAAATAAGAAAGACAGACCTTTAATCAATTGATCTTTGCTTGGGGCTTTCTAGTTTTCTAGATTTAAATTTTACATTGCTCAAATGAATAAACTCAATAAGACAACTCTTCTAGGAATCATCTTTATTACCATCGGATTGGTCTTCGCGATGAATAATTTTGATATCATCCCATGGCATGTCAGACGTTACATTTATCAATGGGAAAACATCTTAATGCTCGTTGGTATTTTTCTGATACTCACAGACGAAAACAAACGTGTTGGGGGAATACTCTTTGCTATAGGGCTCATATTCGTAATTGATGACTGGTTCTATATTGATGTGTCGATTTGGGATCTTTGGCCTATAGTATTCATTATAATAGGAGTTACAATTATTAGAAGAAAAACGTCAACGGCAGAAGGTATGGATGATGGGAACGTGCAAGACAGAGATTTGATTGATGATACTGCCATTTTTAGTGGAGGCGATAAGGTCATCAACAGTCAAAATTTTAAAGGAGGGAATCTAACTGCCATTTTTGGTGGTTCCAATATAGACCTCACTACATCAAAACTCTCCCCAAGTTCTGCCAACATAGAAATCTTCTACCTTTTTGGTGGAAGCAAAATTAGAGTCCCCCAGGACTGGAATGTAGAATTAAGGGTCACCAGCATCTTCGGAGCCATGACTGACAAACGAGTCATTCAAGACAATTCAGAGAACCCGGAAAAACTATATATCAAAGGACTGGTTGTTTTCGGAGGAGCAGAAATTACCAACTAATTAAATCTCAGATGAAGAAGTTCATAGTCGCCTTACTATTGGCATCAACCATCGGTGCAACAGCACAAGACAGAATAACTGGCCACAAATTCGCCACAAGGTCTGAAGTTATAGCTCAGCACGGAATGGCCGCAACCAGTCAACCTCTGGCTACTCAGGTCGCTTTGGACATATTAAAGAAAGGCGGTAATGCGATTGATGCGGCCATTGCGGCCAATGCAGTCCTAGGCCTAGTCGAGCCTACTGGCAATGGGATTGGCGGTGATCTTTTTGCCATTGTTTGGGATAGTAAAACACAAAAGCTCCACGGGCTAAATGCATCCGGCAGGTCGCCTTATGATCTCACTCTTGAGTATTTCAAGAATAACGGCTACAAAAGTATTCCAGCTTATGGCCCGCTACCTGTTTCGGTACCTGGTGCTGTAGACGGTTGGTTCGAGTTACACGAGAAATTCGGTTCTCTCGGTATGCAAGAAATCCTTCAGCCAGCGATTGACTATGCTAACAACGGCTTCCCGGTAAGTGAGCTGATCGCCTGGTATATGGAAAGAGGTGCAGCAAACCTTCAAAGGTTTCCCGGTTTTAAAGAAGTCTACATGCCAAATGGCAGCACGCCTAAAAAAGGTGAGGTTTTCAAAAACCCTGCACTTGGGAGTACATTAGATAAAATTGCCAAAGGAGGTCGTGATGCCTTTTATAAAGGCCCTGTGGCCAAGACCATTGCTGACTATATGGAAACACTGGGAGGTTTCTTGTCTGAAAAAGACCTTGCAGATCATACATCCGAATGGGTTGAACCTGTCTCTGTGAATTACCGAGGTTACGATGTTTGGGAGCTCCCTCCTAATGGCCAAGGAATTGCCGCCTTGCAACAATTGAAAATACTAGAAGGCTATGACCTAAAATCTATGGGTTTCGGTAGTGCCGAATACATTCACACTTTTACGGAGGCTAAAAAACTGGCATTTGAAGACAGAGCAAAATTCTATGCCGATATGGATTTCTACAAAACGCCTGTCGATTGGTTAATCTCTGATGAATATGCAGCAGAGCGTAGAGAACTCATTAACCCAAACCGGGCAGCTCGTTCTGTTCCCGCGGGTAGGCTTAAAGATGGCGACACTATTTATATGACTGTAGCAGATAAGGATGGCAATATGGTCTCACTTATCCAAAGTAACTATAGAGGTATGGGATCTGGAATGACCCCTCCTGGCCTAGGTTTCATCCTACAAGATCGAGGAGAACTATTCTCTCTGGAAGAAGGACACGCCAATGTCTATGCACCTCATAAAAGACCTTTTCATACCATCATCCCTGCCTTTATTACCAAAGACGGTAAACCTTGGGTGAGCTTTGGCCTAATGGGCGGTGCAACACAACCACAGGGTCATGCCCAGATTGTAATTAACCTCATCGACTTTGGAATGAACTTGCAAGAAGCAGGCGATGCACCGCGTATTCTGCATACAGGGTCATCTCAGCCAACTGGTGAAGTCATGACTAATGGTGGCACCTTGCAATTGGAAAGCGGGATCGACTACGAGGTAATCCGAAAACTGGTGCTCATGGGACATAGAATGTCTTGGAATGTAGGTAGCTATGGTGGCTACCAGGCCATTATGTGGGACGACAAGAACAAAGTCTACTATGGAGCCTCAGAATCTAGAAAGGATGGTCAGGCAGCTGGGTATTGATGAAAACTATAGGCTACTCATTATTACATGAATTTAAAATTCAAAGAAGATCATAGCCATTTCGTAACCAAATTAGACAGCCTTATCCAGTATGGTCAGTTGATAGTTACGGACTGTCAAATAAAAAACAGCTACTCTTTCCTAAAAGATAAAACAACTTGGAAAACGCAGGTAATCAGTTTCTTACGAAAAGAACTATTGCCTGATGGAGAAGAATTCATTAAGATTTTTCAAAGGAAGAACACTGACCCTCTATCAGAATTCATTTATGACCAAGAAGAGTTGTCCTTTGAAGACCTTGAGATTAAAGTAAGTAACCTGAGTTATATAAAAAATCTCGTTCCAATGATAGGTGGCCTCTTATCAAAAAGCACTAAATCAAAGCCTAAGTCTATTCAAGACAAACTTGATTTCATCCTTTATCAGATTAATAGAGATTTTAATAACCTCTATTACTCAATAGAAGACATCCTCTACTTTAATTCAATTCCTTATCGAGATGACGAACCGGAGGAATTAGCAAATCACCTCACAAAAAAGAAGTACGTTTCTCAGAAGGAGTTTCATAACACCTGGGTAAAAATCACTGTAACTGGTGCGGCCTATATAGAAAGGAAAACAAGAACTCAAGAGACCAAGAGAAAAAGTACCTCACAGAAACATATTGATCAAAGAATTGATGAGATCATCATTAGGCTCAAGAGTCTTGGACATGGCCAAGAAATCATTTTTGAGGAATTAGAAGAACTAAAAAGCCTGAACAAAAAGCTATCCAAGAAAAACTGGCGTCAAATACTTCAAGGGAAACTAGTTGATATGGGCATCAAAGAGCTTTTAGATAAGGAAACAATCGGATCAGTCTTTGAAGCTCTCACTGATGAAAAACTAAGACTACCTTAGTCTCAATCAGAGTCTCCTATAAGGGACTCTGATAAAGGATTAATCAAAACTCCTCTCTTAATTGAGAGTCCTCTGCTAGAGACTATGATAGCGGTTGATTGAATCATCAGCATTTATGATTCAACCCCAATCAAATAAAACACATCCCAAATACAGCCTAAGTTTACTATCTTGATTAGACCAGAATCTAATCATCATGAGAAAGCTTTACTTTTTAATCTCCATATGCTTGGTGGTTTCTTATACCCAAGCGCAAGAAGCTGACTTCGCCTTTACCCATGTGAACCTGATCACTATGGAGTCGGAGACAGTTTTAACCAATCAAACAGTCTTAATCAAACAAGGAAAAATTTTCGCCATAGGCAGTTCTGAAGACATCTCCGCAGACCTTGCGGGCACAGTAGTAGATGGTACGGGTAAGTACCTAATGCCTGGCCTAGCCGAAATGCACGCCCATATTCCTGGTAATCGAGATATGGATTTACTTCAAGAGACCCTATTTCTCTATCTATCCAATGGTATCACCACCATTAGAGGAATGCTAGGTCAGCCTTATCATATCGAATTGAGGGACAAAGTAATATCAGGAGAAATCTTAGGTCCACGAATCTATACTTCCGGACCTTCAATCAATGGCAATTCCGTGAGGAGTGTTGAAGAAGCGCAAACAAAAGTACGCGCTCAGAAAGAAGCGGGTTATGACTTCTTGAAAATGCACCCTGGATTGACACGAGTGAATTTCGATGCCGTGGTCACCACTGCAAACGAAGTTGGGATTCCCTTTGCAGGCCATGTCAGTACAGGAGTTGGGGTCAGAAGAGCCCTCGAAGCTAAGTACGCTTCGATCGACCATGTAGATGGCTATATCGAAGGGATGGTTCCTTCCTCTATTCGTGTGAACCCCAATGCTAATGGTTTTTTCGGAGTCAATTTTACAGACATTGTAGACACCGATATCAGCGAGGAGCTTGTAAAACTCACATTAGAAAATGATGTCTGGATAGTTCCTACCCAAGCCATGATGGAGAGATGGATTGGTCCAGAAGACCCTGAGGTTATCGCTAAGAACCCAGAAATGAAATACATGAACCCAAGGACACTCAATAACTGGGTTCGCACCAAGAAGGGAATTATTGGGGCTCCTAATTATAAAGGAGATCAGGCACTGAAGTTCAACCAAATCAGAAGGGATATTATTAAGCAAATGCATGAGGCAGGCGTCAAAATACTATTAGGTTCTGATGCTCCACAAGTTTTTAATGTACCAGGGTTTTCCATTCAACGTGAACTCGATGCCATGGTCAGAAGCGGACTGACTCCTTACGAAGCATTGTATGCAGGAACTGCCAATCCAGCTGTCTTCTTTGGTGACCCGGGAAAATACGGTACGATTGTCATCGGAGCTGACGCAGATCTAATCCTGGTAGACCAAAACCCTCTTGAAAACATTGCCAATATGCGTCAACAATCTGGTGTAATGGTTAGAGGAAAATGGCTACCTAGTCGAGAAATCGAGCTTAGTCTTGAGCAAATCGCTAACAAATATTCCAAATAGCCATGAAGTTCAAAAATCATCTCATTGTATTGATCGTTTGTGCCATACTTTCAGCATGCGGGAGTAACACAGAATCCGTAGAAGCCTCCTCTGAATCTCTGCTCCTATTTAATGGAAAGGTTTGGACGGGCAATGATGCTCAGCCATGGGCAGATTGGGTATTGCTTGAAGGAGATAAAATCAGCAAAGTTGGTAACGGCAACAGATACCCTTCGGCAGACCGGCAAATTGATTTAAAAGGAAGACTTACACTTCCTGGCTTCAATGACTCTCACGTACATTTTTCACAAGCCGGAGCCTTACTCTTGGGTATTAACCTGCTGGATGTGAATGACGATGAAGCCTTTATTGCCCGAGTAAAAGAAACAACAGATAGATTACCCGATGGAAGTTGGATCACACGAGGTGATTGGGGAGCCTATGAGGCATGGAACATGGGCTCCGAAGGAAGTAATAGAAACCAACAAGACTGGCAGCCACGAAGAACGCTCATCGATGAATTGACACCAGACCATCCAGTACTAGTGACCAAGTATGACCGGACAGAAGGCATGGCCAATGCCATAGCACTCGACTACCTCGGGATTGAATCCAAGGACGGTATTCTTAAAGGGGATATTCTCACTAGTGCGCTAAGACAAATTCCCGAGAGCTCCTTTGAAAGAAAGCTTGCCGAGTCAAAGCGAGCCCTGGAAGAGTGTGCTAAATGGGGTGTTACCACAGTCCAAGACATGTCGCCACTGGATCGGGTTGATATTTATAAGTACTTACAGGAAAGGGATTCACTTATTACAAGAATCAATTTTAGCCCTTCACGTTTGAGCGAAATCTACAATATGATGGAGCAAGGCTGGGTAATAGACTGGGGTGAAAACCCTGCGCCAGCTGGAGATGACTACATCACCTTCGGTACAGTAAAAAGTCATATTGACGGTATCATGGGAGGTCGAACCGCTCGTTTCTTTGAACCATATGCTGATAATACAATCGAAAACTACATGTGGCGAGGAGGATGGCGAGAGTTCTCTAAAAACCTTCCCGAATTTAAAAGAATGCTGATCCAAGCCGATAGCGGTGGTATTCAGTTAAGGGTACATGCCATTGGAGATGAAGCCAATTCAATCTTACTCGATGTGCTAGATACTCTCGATCAGGTAAATGGCGCCAAAGACAGAAGGTTTCGTTTAGTCCATGCTCAGGTGATTGCCGAGCAGGACTTTGAACGTTTTGCAGGAAGAAATATCATTGCAGAAGTTCAACCTTATCATGTCACAGATGATATGCGTTGGATGGAAGAACGGATAGGACATGAAAGATGTAAAGGTGCCTATGCGTTCAAAACGCTTGAAGATGCCGGATGCCAACTGGCTTTCGGTTCTGATTGGCCAGGAACTAACGCCAGTTACTATCCTATTAATCCACTCTACGGATTATACGCTGCCGTCACCCGACAAACGGTGAATGGTCTACCTGAGGAAGGCTGGTTTCCTGAGCAAAGAATTGGGCTTGAATCAGCCATCAAAGCCTACACTCAGGGATCGGCATTCGCTACTTTCGAAGAAGATGTAAAGGGCCAAATCAAGGAAGGGATGCTTGCGGACATTACAGTCATAGACACCGATCTGTTTGAAACTGAGCCTTCGGCATGGCTGAAAGCTCAGTTTGATTACACCATTGTGGGTGGAAAAGTGGTGTACAAAAGATAAACCGCTTTTCCTTAATACTCCTCAATAAATACTTTGGGCTTTTTACCACCAGCTGTTGTCCTATACTTCCAAGATCCTAAACGCTGGTGGTCTTTTATTTGTCCCTCCATTCTAAGACTGGAAGTATCAGCAGCAAATGGCCAAACCCATTTACCATTAAAGGATAAGCCGTCCTTATCGTAAAACTTCCAATCACCTATCATTTTGCCTTTGTGATAACTCCCTTTTGCCGCAATTGTGCCATTCCGGTAATAAAAAATAGCAGGACCATCTTCAAGGTGATTAAGAAAGGTTATTTCTTCTGCCAATTGGCCACTCTCATACCAAATCTTATAGAGACCTTGAAGTTCATCTCTGATAATCGTGGCCTCAAAATAAGGGTTCCCATTTTCATGATACCATTTCCAGTATTCCACATCAGCAGTATCATATTTGGCAGTCATCCATTCTCTACCATTCTCCCAATAAATTAGGTCTTGAGACTTTTTAGCCCCATTGAAAACCTTCTTCCATACTTTTTCAGAACCAGGGTAATTAGTTCTGACAGTATCTTGTCCTTTGAGCGAAAAGGTGACAATCAGCAATAATAGGATCAATAGTTTTCTACTCATCTCTCAAAGCACTCACTGGGTTCCCATTGGCTGCACTAAACGATTTGAAGCTTACCGTAATAAACGCAATCACCGAAATCATCAGGCCACCCAAAACGAAAATCTCTACGCCAATGCGAGTTTGATAGGCAAAGCTTTTGAGCCATTCCTGCATTAGATAATAACCCAAAGGAAACGCAAGCATTATCGAAATCAGAATAAGCTTTGCGTAGTCCTTAGCCAGAAGTAGCACCAGTTTTTGAGAAGATGCCCCTAGGACCTTACGAATACCAATTTCTTTTCTTGATTGCTCGGTAGTAAATGAAACCAGCCCAAAAAGCCCCAGACAAGCCACAAAAATGGCAAGGCCTGCAAAGCCAATGAATACCGTATTGAATTGCTGGTCAGCTTTATACTGCCGATCGAAACGTTCATCCAAAAAGAAGAAGTCAAAAGGGTTATCAGGGTAAATTTCGTCCCAGGCGTTCTCCACTTTTGAAAGTACACCAGCGTAGTCGTTAGTGCTGATTTTGGCTGCATAATAAGCTGCCTGTCTTCTTCTGTTATAACTGAATATAACGGGGTCCAGGCCTTGCTTGATAGTCGCTTGATGATAGTTGCCCACCACCCCGATTATTGTCGATTCATTCGGCCTATTTGGATTAATTTTCTCACCGATGGCTTCCTCAGGGCTTGAAAAACCCATATGCTTAACAGCGACCTCATTCAGTACCACAGCTGCTGTATCGGTAAGCATATCTTTTAAAAAGGATCTTCCTGCTATAAGCTCTACGTCAAACAGTTGAATAAAGTCATCGTCAATACCCACTCTATAGCAATCTCTAAGCTCTTCAGGATAATACTTGGAGTTAAATCCACTGATACTAAAGTTTTCAATGCCTGGTACACTGCTCGACATAGTGAAGCCTTCTAATTCAGGCATCCCTTCAAGCATGTTCCTAAAAACCTGGATTCTATTCTGAAGGTCATCATCACTGGTTCCGGAAGAAGGTGCTTGTAAGACCAGTGTTTGTTCAAGATCGATTCCCAGATCATAGCTCCGCATATAATTCAGCTGCTTGATTACCAAAAAGGTCCCAAGTATTAGTGTTATAGAAGCTGTGAATTGAAAGACAACCAGTAATTGGCGAAAGCCAAACTTCTTTTTTCCATTTCCTAAACTACCCTTCAAGACAGCCACAGGATTAAATGAGGTGAGTACCAGTGCTGGATATAAGCCAGAGCAGAGTGTCCCGATCAGCACGAGTATGAACAAGCCCCCTAAGACTGTCGGACCAAACAGCAATGATTGTTCTAGTGTAATATCCATTGCCTGATTGATCAAAGGCCTGAGCAAGGCAACCAGAGCAAGTGAAGCCAACACAGCGAACAGGTTATACAGGAAAGACTCGACTAAGAATTGAATCAGAAGATTGGATTTGCCTGCCCCAACAACTTTACGTACTCCCACTTCTTTAGCACGCTTAATAGCACGTGCCGTAGCAAGATTAATATAGTTTACCCAAGCAATAATCAGTATCAACCCAGCGATAATGACTAAGAAGTAGATTTGTTGTCCTCCGCCATTTTCGCCCATATCCCAGCTAAGTCCAATAGACTCAAGGTGTACATCTCCTACTTGTTGTGACCAGAGTACTTCTCTAATGCCGCGTTGCGCATAAACCTCAGCCTTCTTGCCGTCTAGGTAGGTTTCAAGTTTCTGATCCAAGGCATCTTGACTGACACCATCCGCGACTTTCACGAACGTATAGAAGTCGTACCAACCCCAGTTACTAATAAAATCTTCATATCCTCCCCAAGTCTTCAAAGAAGTAATGAGTTCAAATTGCATGTGCGAATTCTCAGGAAAGTCTTCAAAAACCCCAGTCACCTTCAATTCGGTAGTACCACGCCAAAATATTGACTGTCCTATAGGGTTTTCATTACCGAAGTAACGTCTAGCTGTAGATTCAGACACCACAATTTGACTCGGTTGTGATAACACGTTTTGCCGATCACCATCAATCAACTTGAAACCGAACATATCGAAGAAGTTCTCATCTGCTAGTACAGCTTTGTCTTCATTATATCGAATCAATGTACCGTCATCCTGACGCACGCTATATACGCCACCACCAAAAGGTAAAATGCGCGCAGACATCTCGACTTCTGGTAAGTCGGTAAGTAGATTAGGACCCACAGCGGCATATACAGGCGCACTTTTAGTTTTCAATTCCCCCTGTCCGTACATATCCATGACCACGCGATACGTTTTATCGGCTTTTGGGTGAAAATTATCATATGTGATTTCTTCCAACACATGGAGACTAATCAGCAGACAGGCCGTGATCCCCACTATAAGTCCTGACAAATTGATAAAACTGTAGCCTTTTTGCTTTCTGAAGTTTCTCAGGCTAACGAGCATGTAATTCTTTAACATTGCGATTTGATTTGAGTTATATGACCTTTTGCCAAATGATGAGGGCCTGAAAAACCTAATCACATCCCAAACAAACCACCATTTGGCTTTGGTGGCTCCCACTTCCGTCTGTCGATAGTAAAATGCTTCTAACAAATCTCCTTGAATCTCATCCAAGAGACTGTTAGCACAATACCACTCTAGGAAGCGGTTGGCCCAGTTTGGGGGTGATATATTATCTGTTGGTCTAATCACTAAGCAGAAAAATTAAGCTTTGGCATCATATCCCATAGCTTCATTCGGTTTGACTGAATTTGCTCCAGCGTAGAAAGACCGACTTTGGTTACTTCAAAAATTCTCTTCCTTCTACCACCTCGTTCAGCAGTCGCTCCGCCCATCTTCGATTCAATGAGCCCTTTCTTTTCTAATCGTTTCAAAACCGTATGCACTGCTGAAATTGAAATGCGATTGTTCATATACTGTCTATAAGACTCCGAAACGGTATAACCATAGGCCTCATCGGGCATTACAGCCACAATTAGAAGAATGGTCTCTTCAAGGTTTCCTAGATTTTGATTCATATTTCTACAACTATTGTAGAACAAATGAAAAGAATTAAAATCATTATTACAACATTTGTAGAACTTATAGATTGGATTAATCTTCTGTTTCTACCACATCTTCTTAATCAGAGTCCTCTACGAGAGACTCTAATTGAGTGTAGAACTTATAGGTTGACTGGAGGGTAAAATTCCGCCATCTTTAATCATGTTTAAGGTGATCCAATTCCAGTCGCATCATGCTGAAGACTTCCGAAAAATCAGTGAAGAATGGATCAACGAGTTCTTGCGCCTTGAAGAACCCGATATATCGATTCTAGGGGACCCGAAACAACACATCATCGACCAGGGCGGTCACATATTCATGGCAGTCGATAATGACAATCAAGCAGTCGGCACTTGTGCCCTGGTCAAGCAATCCGAAAACCAATGGGAGCTCTGCAAATTGGGTATCTACAAATCGCACAGAGGGCACGGCCTAGGACAAAAATTGACACTAAGAACAATCGAACAGGCAGAATCTCTCGGTATTGAGCATCTGTATCTCGAATCGAGCAGCAAGCTGAAAACTGCCATTCAACTCTATAAGAAGCTTGGGTTTGTAGAAGACAAATCTTGTAATGAAGGAACATCCCAATGCGATATTAAGATGGTTCTTCATTTAAATACCTAATAATCTGGTTGATCTCAGAGTCCTCTGTGAGAGACTCTGAGTGATGAAAGATGGTCCTTCGTTTAAATGCTTAGTGATCTAGTTCCAGAATCAAACCCCCATTAACAACAAACCCTTCCAAGGGAGCCCAAACATCCAACGTCTCTGGAGTCATACTGGATCCAAGGTTGATATTCTCAAATCTTGACTGCCGTGTATCTGTGAAATTTTCAAAGTTTAAATAGACACTCACCTTTCTAAATTTTCGGAGCGCCATGAACCCCACGATCCAAAAATCATCCGTTTCAGTAAGATCATTTCGCAGCTGCCGACTGGTATAATATGTCTCCAGGCCGAGCCTCCACTTTCCCTCTTCCTCATAGACCAAAACAGCTCCAATATTATGTTTAGCAGTCAGCGGCTTTTGATCATTCAGGTTTTCATATTCAAGGCGCGTGTCAATCAAAGCGTAGTTGAGAAAAAACTTAAAATCCTTGTAGGTCAACTTCATGTTAGACTCAATTCCTCTAGAACTCACAGGCCCACTCGCATTTTCAAAGAAGAAATTGTCTGCAGGATTTTCAGCCAGTACTAGCGGATCGTTCAATCGAGTATAAAAGAAGAGTTGGTTTAAACTGAAAGTCCAGTCATTCCCAAAAGAAGTTCGGTAATTGATATCAAAGTTTCCTCCGCAGGATCGTTCAGCATCCAAATCTTCCAGGTTGAAACTGTTTAAGCCTCTAAAGGAAAATCTCTCCGTATCCTCTGTGAAAATAGTAGGTGTTTTATAACCCAAACCTCCACTTAGCCTATAGGTCAAGCTGGTATTCGGCTGATAGAAAAGTGACAGCCTTGGGAGAACAAACCAACCGTAATCATTATTTCTATCCACTCGAAAACCTGATTCTATAGAAAAGCGATCGGACAATTTAGATACCTGCTGAGCGAATAAGCCTCCAGTCACCTGGCTATAGCTCCTATCTGAGCTGACCAACTCTCCTTCCTTGAATTCATCTGAGTAGACATTCAGACCTAGTACCCAACTACTCATTTCATCGCCAAAGGAATAGGTAGCCTCACTAAAAGTAGACCACTGCTCTCCATCAAAAGCATAATTAAATTGATTGATACTCCTGTCGAAATGCAGTAGACTGTTTTTGATGACTAACTCCTTATTATCACCCCATTTACTGCTGTATGTCGCTTGATAAGACAATCGTCTGGTCGTATTCTCTTGCAAGTATTGCGTATTACTGGGTCTTTCCGCATCAATGGCATTTAGATTTCCGCCTAAACGATCCTCAAAAGTCCCATTAAGCGAGAGCCTCAGCATACTATTAGTATTAGGGTAATAAAAGAATGTCGGGTTCAAGGTGAGACTCCTTACATTGGGGATTTCTGAAAAGTTATCCGAGTTAGGATCGTAAGCATTCTGTCTATTGCCGGAGGCAAAAAAGCTATAACCAAACTTCTCATTCCTACGGGCACTGAAGGTATTCAAAGTTGTTCCTCCGGCCGATGTCTGGTCAATCATAACCTTAAAGTGTGGTTTTTCTTCAGGTTGAATACTCACGAGGTTCACCAAACCTGCAATCGCACCTCCGCCATAAAGCGTTGAGTTACTACCCTTGATTACTTCTACCTGCTTTAAATCCAATGGTGGGATCTGCATGATGCTCAAGCCACCAGAAAAGCCACCGAACAAAGGAAAGCCATCCTTCAGCAGCTGGGTATACCTGCCGTCAAGGCCTTGAATACGAATACTCTGATTGGCCGAACTGGGTGAAGTCACCTGCATTTGAATACCGGTGCTTTCGCGCAGTAACATAGCAATGTTATCAGAACGCATAACCGCCTTTTCTTCCAATTCTTCCGTACCCAGAAATTCAATTCTAGTAGGAATATCTTCTATACTTCTCGAGTTTCTAGTGGTGGTTACGATCACTTCTTCCATCTCTTCCTCTTCCATCTCCAAAAAGATCAGAATAGGTTCTGAAGTTGTAGATGGCAGCTTCACAGTTCTCGATTCTGCCGCATAACCGACAAAGGAGAAGGTCACCTTTACTTCTGTCAAGTCATTTGACAAATTCAGCGTGACCAATCCGTTGGTATCGGCAATACCTCCTATTGTCGGGCTTATACTGGCCGTTGCCCCAACCAAAGGTTGATTGGTCTCTTTATCTAATATTTTGAATTTTAGCACTTGTTGACCCAATACGCCATGGGCCATGCTCAAGCACAAAAGTGTTGAGACTAATATTCTGACATGCATCAAAGCTTTGTTTTAAAAATGGATACTAATTCTAGAGGACTCAGAACTAGATCTTGGGCGGCTGCCAAATATCAAAAGCAGGGGGAGTGTAGGTGTTGTCTTCCAGTTTTGGTTCATCAAGCGTAATTACAGCTTCTTGAAAATTGAAGGATTGAAGGGGGGCAATTGTGATGGCTGTGCAGCACAAACACGAGCAAAAAGGCAAGCAATCATCAGCCTCATCGGAAGCATCATGTTCGTTTGAAGATTCACAGACTTCTTCAGAATCACATGCAGAACTTTCCCAAGCATCGGCACATGGTGCCATACTTAGCAATAGTATAAAAATCGAAAGGATAGCACCCAAGCGTTGCATAAAGCAAAGATAACTTCAAAATACTTGCAACAGGGCATCAAGTGGTGGAATCATTCCAAATTGCTCATAAAAAATGGAAACCACCCAGGTTACCCCAGGTGGTCACACAAACACACACGACTCATCAGTAAACTGACGAGATTTTTAAATCTAAGTATTTCTATTTGATTGGCATCATTTTTTGGTGTAAACCGCCTCTCCGAATTGGCTAAAAGTGCCATTCCTTTTGACATAGTCTTTCACTTCAATTCGATCGCCTTCAATTAAACGGTATTCTGTCTTACCCTCTTCTTTTTCTGGGTCACCCCAGAACACCGTGAGCTCATTTTCTTTTAGATTATACTCCAAGCCAAACATGACTCCTCTAGAGTCAAACCAATGGCCACTGTTTTTATCAGCGCCCAGCTTATAAAAAGCCTTAGATTCCATAGTTCGAGTGGTGCCACTCTGGTCTTTAAATGAGTTACTGAATTGTAAATGGATAAATTGGTCCGATAGTACCTTTTCCCAGGTCATAGTGAAAGTAGCTGGAGTGCCAAACAGGTTACCACTTCCGACCCAATCTCCTTCTACCTGATCAAAAAATGAACTATTGGTTTGACCCCTTGTACTGAAGAAGGCTACACTAAAAACAAGTGCAAACAACAATTGATTTATTTTCATAAGTCTAAATTCTTATCCAATTGACGTCTAAAGAGCCCTATCGGGACAATCTGGACTTAATCAGCTAAAAGACAAACCAGTCACATTAGCCTCCTATCTTTTCTTGTACACTTCCGCAGTGCAGCATCACATCTCCAAAATACGGATTATTCACTTCCATCTCAGCCGCCAGCCAGAATGCACCCTTATTATTGAAAGCCATTGGGCAGTACTGTTTGTATAAAACGGTGTCACTTCCTCTTCTTCTCAGCATATCATACATTTTCATGGATAGCCCTTCAAAAGCCTTCCGCTGTGCTGCAACGTCATCATTGCTAGCAATCATTTGAAGGTCCGGAGTGAGCTGGTCATTCGTATTTACTTCCAAAAATTTAGTTGCAGCGGCCTTGGCTTTTGAAGCGTTAGTCGCAACTAGTGCGTCTTTTACGGCCAGATAGCTATCGACCAGATTTTTCTGATCACTGACTTGTTCCTTTTCGCTTTTGCTTCCACAAGCTGTTACCAACAGAGTAAAAACTGTGACAGCTAATAAGTATTTGATTCTCATTTTTCTAATTGAATTAGTCATTTCTTTTCCTTTTACTCCTATTGATTACTGATGATGGATTCGACATTTCCACAAGTGAGCATCACATCTCCGAAATACGGATTGACAATGTTTTCTTCAAGGCTAACCCAAGTCGCTCCTTTATCATTGTTAGCCATTGGGCAAAACTGGATATATAATGGATTCTCAAATGAGGTCCCAAATGACTCGATGGCATTGATTAAAGCCTTCGATAGATTGATGAAATTCAATCTTTGCTGATCGCGATCTCCCGTGTTGGTTATCAGAGCCAAACTTTCTTCCATAGGATTTAATAAATCCATCCAATGCATATGTGCCTCTCCTTTTGCTAAAGTCATATCGACATTGTCCAAGGCATTCTTAACCCTAACTCCTGCTTTTCTAATCTTAGCTCCATTGCCTTCTACCATCAAATCTTTCAAGGCAATGTATTCCTTAGATAAGTCTGTGAGCTGCTGCTGAAATTCTGGAGCCACATCCTCACTGTAGTCTTTCGCTGCAGACAGTTCGATCTCGACAAACTCATTTATATTGCCTTGACTTGCAGGATTAGAGACTGCCGTATTCATCATACTAATTTTACCTCTCAGTTGTGCTTCGGCATCCAATGTAAAGGCACCATTTGTCACCACTTCTTCACCTGCACTCAAGCCTTCATTGATAAAATATCTATCACCTACGGCATCGCCCAGTACAACCTCTCTGAGTGAAAAACTCTGTTCGTTAGGCACTTTGACATAAACAATAGATCTTTTACCTGTCCATAGCACAGCTGATTTTGGCACCGAAATACCTCCATCCTTATTCACAAAAATTCCTGTCGAGATAAACATCCCTGGCTTCAAGCTACCTGAACTGTTTTCCAAGTCGGCCCTTACTTCTACAATTCTCGTTCTTGTGTTTACTTCTGGCGAGATAAAGGAAATGGTACCAAGATGAAACTTACCCGTGGCCTTATTTTCAAAATCGAATCGATCGCCTAATTGAATCTTGCCTAAGTCCTTTTCATAGACTTCAAAGACCGCCCATACTTTAGTCAAATCGGTAATCT
Organism: Roseivirga sp. 4D4; assembly: GCF_001747095.1. Lineage (NCBI taxonomy): Bacteria > Pseudomonadati > Bacteroidota > Cytophagia > Cytophagales > Roseivirgaceae > Roseivirga > Roseivirga sp. 4D4. The sequence continues at coordinate 4,189,698 of NZ_MDGP01000001.1, read as the reverse complement.
CCATAAGTCCACCTCCCTCTTTCAAGTGGTTCCCTGTATTCACTAATTTCTTCGTGATTACGCCATCATAATCTGCCAAGAGATCAAAATTCCGAATAGGCTCTTTCGAGGTCTCAATCGCTTGAATCTGTTCAGCCGTCAACTTCCAATGGTGCAATTTTCTTCTGGCTGCTTCTAATAGCACAGGGTTTGTAGCCTCAAGCTTCTTTGCCTCGATCAGTTCCTCTTGTGCTGACACCAACTCTGGAGAGTAGATAGAAGCGACCTTCTCGCCTTTTCTGACCAAATCTCCTTCAAAGCTTTTATAAAGAGCTTCTACTCTTCCTCCAAAATGGGTGGTCTGAACATTTACTCTTCGATCATCTACTTTCACTTTCCCACTCAGGCGTAAAATATCGTCTGCTGTGGTTAATTCGACTTTGGTAGTCTCAATATTGGCCAGTTGCACCGCATTATTAGACATTTTTAATATGGTCGGGTTGTCATCTTCTCCTTCAGCAACCGGTATCAAATCCATTCCACAGAATGGACATGTTCCGGGCTCAGATTGCCGGACTTGCGGGTGCATAGAACAAGTCCAGCTTCCATTCTCATCAAGCTCATGTTCGTGATTCTCGGCCGAAGGCTCTGGAGCATTACTGCCGCCAAAGAATATTGCACCTAGTGCAACGCCTATAACTAGGGTAAGGCCTACCGTTAGAAGTGTTGATCTATTTAATTTCATTTTGGATTTCGTTTAATGTGTAACCCGTCAAGTATTCTTGTTTGTAAACTGCCAACTGATAATCGACACTCCTGCGTACTTGTGCCAATTGTAGTTGTAATTGACGTTGCTGCGTCTCCAGAAGCTTCTCAAAGTCTTGGTTATTGTTGGTATACTCGCTGATCAATACGCTCAGTAATACATCTGTCTTGTTTATTTCAGCTGAGTACAAAGCAAGGGTTTGTCTAGCCGATTCGATTTCATATTCAATACTTGTCCAGTTGTTGCGAAGCTCATCTTTCATAGCTGATAACTCGAAGCCCTTAGCCTTCATTTTCAAGTCGGCTTCCTTCTTAATTGAACGGTTCTTTTTTCCGAAAATCGGAAGGCTCACATTCACCTGAGGTACTAAAATGTCCTTGCCATTATCTGAAATAGATACACCCTCCCGTTTGTCAATGAATCCATATTCAAGTCCGATTCCGATGTTTGGTTTACGGCCTAAATCGGCCAAAACCTTCTCTTGTTCTAGCATTTCTATCATAGATTCGATCGCCTTAAGCTTTGGCTGGTTAACCATCACGGCTTCAATATCAAGATCCCCCGTTTCAAAAATTAGCGTGTCACTGATACCGACAGAAGTTGCTCCATCTCTGTGAAGCAGTGTATTGAAATCGTGCCTTAGTGGTTTTTCTTTCAGCCTAAGCAAGTCGAGTTCCGTCTTGGCCCGATCAATACTGATTTGGACTCTAACCAAATCTGCCAATGAAACGAGGTTGGCTTCATACTTTGTTTTGGTCACCGGCTCATAGGATTTCAGAATGTTCAGATTCTCCTCCATGATTTGAACCTCTTGCTGTAACTCGTAAAGCTCCAACCACTTGGACTTCACCTGAAGAAAGAGCTCATTCCTTGCTTCCTCAAACATTTCGAACTTGGCCTTGGCGAAGCTTGCAGCAGCCTTCTCTTTAGCTTTTAAAGTTCCCATCCAAGGAAACATCTGTGCTACGGAAAGCCTAAAACGTTGAGGGCCTACTCGGGTCTCAACCGGAGAGATAAAGTAGCCAAAGCTCAGGGTAGGATCAGGAAGGACGCCTTGTTGATTTACCTTTTCTAAGGCCGCCAAATAGAGGTTAAACTTTGCTTTCAGGTTTGGATTATCTCTTGCTGCCATCTCTAAATACTCATTCAGAGTGGTCTGTCCATGAATGGAGCATCCAAGCGAAAGGAATATGATTATAGAAACTATTCTTCTCATTTTGATTTCACTTTAGGTAGCCATAATTCAATCGATCCATCATTTCTCAGGGCATCAACATGTCCCATAACACGCTCACTGCCATCAATGAAATGCATATGTAAGAAGCTTCCGTGATGGGTGAATACTCCTTCGTGCTGACTAGAGTAAAAGCCTAAGACCCGTGCATTGGCATAGTCACCCACGCCTTGAAGTCCCGCTTCTTTATAAGCATCGTGGTTTTGGGCCTTGGCTTCGGCAGCGTTGATGATATGCCATTCAATGTGGTCGAAATCTCCCACAAGCATAAAAGGAAAGGCCTTATCGATATTGACGCCAGCCTGCTCGGCCTCCTTGGCAATCAAGGCTTGCAAGTCACCATGGTCATTGATTACCTGATCCAGTTTTACTTTATACCACTCCTCAACCTGAGATGTAATCAGCAATGTTGCTTTGCGATCAAAAGTTCTGTCCATTAGCAGATCACCTTTCTGGGCTAATCCATTGAGCGGATCTCCATCGATGACCAGCACCTCACCTGAGAGACCTTCCAGAGCACCTATTGCATAGAGATTTGGCGATTGGCGATAGTCTGCCAGATCGGCATTAGCCTCCAGCTTCTGTTCCATCATGATCTCTCTTAAGACGCCAAAGTGTTCAACCGTGGGGTTTTCGCTTGGGCTTTGACAGGCCAGCAAAGAGAAAATAGCGCTTACTATGAATATGTTCTTTTTCAATTTTCAGAGTTTTTAAGGTTGAACTTCAGCTGTGCTTCCTTGTAGAATGCATAAAGCACAGGCACCACGAAAAGGGTGATCAAAGCGATCAGCATACCCCCGAATGAAGGGATCGCCATGGGGATCATCACATCTGAACCCCTTCCGGTCGATGTGAGAATCGGTAGTAATGCCAATAGAGTCGTTGCGGTTGTCATCAAACAAGGTCTTACCCTTCTCATTCCAGCGGCTATCACTAATTTTTGAATCCCTGATTTATCCGAAACCTTCTTTTGATCGAAGGACTGATTTAAGTAGGTCGCCATTAACACGCCATCATCTGTGGCAATACCAAAGAGCGCTATAAAACCTACCCAAACCGCTACACTAAGATTTACTGGTGCGACCTGAAACAAGTCCCTCATATTGGTGCCGAGTAAAGAAAAGTCCATAAAACCTTCTCTGCCGTACAACCAGAGCATCAAAAAGCCACCACCAAAAGCCACAGCGACACTACTAAATACCATGAGCGAGACTGCTACAGATTTAAACTGAAAGTATAAAATCAATAGGATGATGATCAGGGCTAAGGGGATCACAAGGCTCAGCCGCCTCTCGGCTCTCACCTGATTTTGATAATTACCTGCAAACTCATACGAAACTCCAGGCGGTAGACTTAACTGTCCCTGAGCAATGCGCTGCTCAATAAGGTTTTTGGCATCATTAACCACACTGGTTTCTGATAAGCCTGCCTTCTTATCAAAGATCACATAGCCGACCAAGAAGGTATCTTCACTCTTGATCATTTGCGGACCTTGTTCATATCTGATTGCCGCAAGCTCTCCAAGGGGAATGCTCTCTCCCATGGCCACCGGAATTAGTATGTTCTTCAAGGCCTCAGGGTCATCTCTCAAGCCCCGTGGATATCTTACCCGAATACCATAGCGTTCACGGCCTTCTACAGTTTTGGACAACTCCATCCCTCCAACGCCTACCTGTATATACTCCTGAACTTTAGCAATACTGACACCATATCTAGCCAATGATTCGCGATCTAAATCAATCAGAAGATATGGCTTACCCACAATGCGTTCGGCAAAGACTGACTCTCTTTTTACAGAAGGTAGTTCTTTGAGGATTGTTTCGAATTCTAAACCAACGGCCTCGATGGTCGCCAGGTCAGGTCCTTTCACCTTAATGCCCATGGGTGCTCTCATACCCGTTTGGAGCATGACCAACCGCGTTTCGATCGGCTGAAGTTTAGGAGCCGAAGTGACTCCTGGCAGTTTAGTAACTCGTACTATTTCATTCCAGATATCATCTGGAGACTTAATTTCGTCCCGCCATTGGCGAAAATAGGCCCCACGTTTATCCAGCATCAGATTGCCCAGTTCATCTCGAACGTACTCACCATCTTGTTTTTTGAAGCGTAATCGTCTCCCGTTTTGGTCTGTGATATACTCGCTTTTGTAATTAATCACATTCTCATACATGGAAATAGGCGCTGGATCTAAGGCACTTTCGGTACGTCCAAACTTGCCCACCACGGATTCTATTTCTGGTATTGCCGTGACCGCCATATCCAATAACCGGAGTGTCTCCCTGTTTTGATCTACCCCAGCATGTGGCATAGAGGTGGGCATTAAGAGAAAGGCACCTTCACCAAGCGATGGCATAAACTCCTTACCAATCCCTGGAAAGGTATGAGACAAATTAGAATAGGTGCGATTGGAACGAACCTGATCTCCAAAAGCATTGGGTACAAAGGCGAAGACCTTATCAAAACCCAGCCAAATGGTTATTCCCAAAAGAATAATGAAGGAAGGGATCAATAGGAACTTCCATCGGTTTCTCAAACACCAGCCGAGGATTTTCGGATAGAGCTTGATAAAAAGACTAAAGGCCCCAAGTGTCAATCCGATGATGGCGATAACAAAGACAAAATTGACAAGGATGCTTACTTCAACACCCAAAGGCATCCAATTGTAACTGAGTAAATATGAAACCGCGATCAATGCAATTGCGACATCAGCATACTTCAGGTATGCCGAAAGAGCCTTGCTAAATGCTCTGGTCAAATTCACCAAACCAAAACCAATCAAAACGAAGGCGGCCAAGCCATGACCTAATACTAATACCCAGATGCCGAAAACTACTAAACCAGTATTCAGGAGCGTCTTTACCCATTTTGACTTAGGTTTAAAGCCAAAGAACCAATAGGCAAGGGTAGGGATAATGACCAATGCAACTACGATGGCTGCCAACAAGGCAAATGTCTTGGTATAGGCCAGCGGACGAAATAGTTTTCCCTCAGCTGCCTCCATGGTAAAAACCGGAATGAAGCTAATAACGGTTGTCATTACAGCTGTGATAATGGCTGGAGCAACCTCTTTAGCCCCCTCATAGATTAAAGCCAACAGGGTCTTATCTCCTTTTTCTTTCAAATGACGGGTAATGTTCTCTGTCAATACAATGCCCACATCTACCATGGTGCCTATGGCGATTGCGATACCCGATAAAGCCACAATGTTTGCATCGACTCCAAAGTACCGCATCGCTATAAAGCACATGAGCACAGCAATGGGCAATAGGGAAGAAATCAGGATTGAGGCCCGAAGATTGAGCAGCATAACAAGCACTACTATGACGGTAATGATTATCTCCAAAGTCAATGCCTCTTCAAGCGTACCGATGGTTTCCTGGATCAATTCTGTACGATCATAGAAAGGAACAACGGTAAGTTTCGAGGCTGTACCGTCTGCCAAATACTTGGTTGGCAGGCCTTGACTGATCTCCTCAATCTTCGCTTTTACGTTTTCGATGACTTCAAGTGGGTTGGCACCATATCGGGCGACCACTACACCTCCTACTGCCTCGGCACCAGACTTGTCCAAACCTCCTCTGCGCGAGGCCGGACCCATCATAACTCGAGCCACATCCTTGATTCGGATAGATACATTATCAACTGTTTTAACAGGTGCCTGCTCCAAATCCTCGAGACTCTTGATGTAGCCTAAACCGCGGACCAGATACTCCGCCTGGTTGATTTCCAAGGTTTTGGCACCTACATCAAGATTACTCTCCCTAATTGCCTTGGTGACTTCGGCCAGTGTCACACCATAGCCTTCCATCGCATTCGGATCGATATCTACTTGATATTCCTTCACAAAACCACCAATAGAAGCTACTTCAGAAACACCTTCGGCAGAAGCCAATGCATACTTGATCGTATAGTCTTGAATGGTCCTTATTTCCTGAGGGTCCCATCCGCCAGTTGGATTTCCTTCTTCATCACGTCCTTCTATGGTATACCAAAAGATCTGCCCCAAAGCAGTTGCATCAGGGCCCAGAGCCGGCTGAACACCATCTGGCAATAAGCCTCTGGGAAGTGCATTGAGCTTTTCGAGAATCCTGCTCCTACTCCAATAGAATTCTGAAGACTCTTCGAAAATGATGTAAACCGAAGATAGACCGAAGATAGAAGAGCTTCGAATCGTCTTGACTCCTGGCAAACCCAGAAGTGATGATGTCAGTGGATATGTGATTTGGTCTTCAATGTCTTGTGGTGACCTTCCCGGCCACTCGGTAAAGACAATCTGTTGGTTCTCGCCAATGTCCGGTATAGCATCTACAGGCACAGGGTCAGTCGGCAAACCAGTGGACCATTGGAAGGGTGCAGTGATTATACCCCAAGCCGCCAGTAGCACCAGCAGTATTACCATAACCAAACGGTTCTCCAAAAAGAATTTAATAAGTGTATTGATCATTAATTATGCTTTTACAATCCGATGTAAATGAAATCGCTCGAGAATGAGCTGTGAAGTCTGTTAAGGTTTCTGTGGACTTTAGAAATGAGTGACTCTTAGCCAAAGGCAAAAGAGATGATTCGTTTCAAACAGAATGACGAAACAGAACTACTTCAGGATTGTAAAGCAGCGGGAATTTTGAGGGAATGATAAAGAATGGTAAGATCGGGCGCAGGAATATCAGGCGGCCCTGTATTATTCACCTCAACTTTATCCTGCTCTCCGGCCATCAAAGCCTCGAAATCAGCAAATGGAACTTCGAAAAGCAAATGATAAACGGCAGTAGGAGCATCAGATGATACCGAAATTTGTTGGTCATCTTCAATGATCTTAAGCGCCCATTCATCGTCACAGCAGTCGTCCATACCAGCATGCATCTCCATAGTCATACCACACTTACTCTCCACTTTTTTGAAGAGAGAAGTCTCTTTGACTCGGTCCATACACAAGTGCTGCCCTACCAAAATTCCTGAGGAAGTCAGTAGATACAGCATGGTAAATAATATGGTAGCTGTTCTTTTCAAGCTGTGCAAATATACGGATGTTTCGGAATATGGGTTTAAATGCCAGTATAAGCAGCGTATAATACCACTCAAACAATTTTTCAAAAATTCAGCACTTCCTATTTGCAACATTGTTGCTAATGCACTATTGTTGCATTTCTAAACTCAAAAGATTTGACTCATGAAAAAATTTAGTAGCATTAAGTATTTGTCACTCCTTGTGATGGCCTTAATTATATCGGCATGTGATTCTGATGACCCAGAAATGATTAACGAAGAAGAACTGATAACAACGCTTCGTGTGACATTCACAAGCCAAACCAATCCTACAGTAACGGCTACCTTCAGAGATATTGACGGCCCTGGGGGAAATGATCCTGAAATAATTAACCCAACACTTGCGGCTAATACGACTTACACTGTTGCTGTTGAGTTCCTTAATGAAGAAGAGAGCCCTGCTGAAGATATTACTTTAGAAGTGGCTGAAGAGGATGATGAGCATCAAGTATTCTTTGTTATTGGTACTGGTCTGAATGCGACTTATGCTTACACGGATCAGGATGGTAACGGCAATCCACTTGGACTAGCTGGTACTTTCACTACGGCTGCAGCCGGTGCGGGTAACCTTACGGTGACGTTAATTCATGAGCCAGACAAAACTGCTGCCAATGTAAGCAGTGGTGACCCTACTAATGCTGGCGGAGAAACTGACATTGAAGTTACTTTCAACGTAACTGTTCAGTAGATCACCGAATCAAGAATTTAAAAGGAGTGCAATGCACTCCTTTTTTTATGCGCGAAACCCAAATCACATAGTATTGCGTATGTTAGGTGTTAAATGCTTGAGATAAAAAACTTCCGGAAAGCCTTCAACGATCGGCTGATTCTTGAAATACCATCGCTTCATCTTTATCAAGGCATTCATTGGTTCAAGGGGAAGAATGGCTCCGGAAAATCAACGCTTTTCAACTGTCTCGCTGGGCTTTCTCCATACCTAGGGGAAATCAAACTCAGCGGACATAGTCTTACAAAGCAACCTGTTCTCTATAAGCAGCGCATCAACTATAGTCAGTCCGAACCGACCTTTCCTGAATTCTTAACAGGAAAAGACTTGCTTGAATATTTCGGACAACTGAAAGGTGCTAAACCTGAGCAAATAAAGGAGCTTTCCGACCAACTATCCATCAACAGCTACATGGATCAGCCTGTAGGAAGTTATTCCAGTGGCATGCTCAAAAAACTCTCTATAGGCATCGCATTTTTAGGTGATCCTTTATGGATTATTCTAGATGAACCACTGATCACTTTAGATAAAGAAGCACAAGGCATCATGCTGAATCTTCTGGTTGACTACAATAAAAAGGGTACATCATTCATCTTTGCTACCCATCAGGATTTTGAGAACCAATTGATCAAAGCAGATCATATTTATGAAGTGAAGGATCAAAAAGTTATACTCGTCTCGTGAGTCCCGTTGCCAAGGTCTTAGTAAAAACGATCGTTAAAGAATTCTATAAAGAGAATGCAGGGTTCTTTTTGGTTATCCTCGGGCTCGGCTTTGGATTCTTAAAGACACCCCAGCACATAGATATTGCCTCGGCATTGGCTTTCAGGCCTATCTATTACCTGATTCCGATGGTCCTTTGGATTTTGTACACCCTTAAAACCCTGAATTTCTTTAGCCGGATTAAACGATTACCACAAAACCGTTTTTTGACCAGCATTAGTGGGCTAGAAAACAAGAGGTTAAAGCCCCTTGTGGTCTTCATTCAATTGTTGCTACTCATTCCAATATTGGGCTATGGCATTTTCATGACCATCATTGCCATAGGTCTTCAACAAACATATTCAGCACTAATTCTTGTGGTTTCAAATGTCTTCCTATTGATGGTTGCGGCACACTTTCTCTTTCTACAACTGGTAAAACCGATAGACCCTAAGACCTCCAGCTTCGCAAGTCGTAGGATAGGAATATTGCCCAAAACCTATCCATTTCTACCTATTCATCACTTATTCCAAAGGCATAGTATCTCTTTAATCTTGACCAAGCTGTTTTCTATTGGCCTTATACTGGGCGCCACTGCCATTTTCAATATGGAAGGCGTGGATCTAAGGTACCTTGCCCTTGGCACACTGCTGAGTTCGGCTATCCATGCTAACTTCAGTTATCGGCATTATGAATTTGAAATGAGTTCATTATTGCTTTACAGAAACCTTCCTATGCCGAGAGTTAAGTCCTTTGGACAAAACGCCTTGACTTATATCATCCTCTCAATACCTGAATTTCTGGTATTTTTCGGCAACAATATCCAAAGTGTAGCTATTGTTGACCTAGTTCAAATCGCATTGATAATTCCAGTTATTTCGGTTCTGCATCACGCGATGATCAAACACCAGGCGTTCGACCTGGAAGGCTATTTCAAATACATTTTCTTCCTAACGGCCTTTCTCTTCTTTGTCATCTTGGGTTACGTTCCCATCTATTTGCTTGAGATCATCCTGCTTGCCGTGGCTTTGGCACTTGCTTCTCGAAGCGACACAAGCGAACGGGCCTACTCATAGCGGAGCGTTTTTACAGGATTACTACTTGCCGCTTTCAAGGACTGACCACCTACAGCCAAAATTGCAATAAGTACTGATCCAAATCCAGCAATTAGAAATACCGAAGCCCCTAAGCCTATGCGATAGGCAAAACCTTGTAACCACTGATTAAATAAGTAATAGGCAATCGGTGTGGATAACAGAAAGGAAACGAGTACCAAACGCACAAATTTCTTGCTCACCAATCCGAATATTGAAAACAACGAAGCACCCAGGACTTTGCGAACACCGATCTCCTTAGTGCGTTGCTGCACGGTAAAACTTGCCAATCCAAAAAGCCCTAAACAAGCGATGAAAATCGCAAGCAAGGTAAAGTACTGAATGGCATTGGCCAGACGCTCTTCCTTTACATATTGTGCTTCCAGGGTTTCATCCAAAAATGTATACTCAAATGGCCAGTCAGGAATTACCTTATCCCAAGCTTCATTGATACCACTCAGGGTCGCTGCAAGGCCAGAACCATTTCCTAGCCGTATGGTGATCTCGCCTCCCACGCTTGAAGATGTTCTCCTAAAAACGCTTGGTAAAACAGGATCATAAAGGCTTTCAAAATTGGCATCAGCCATCACACCAATCACTCTGATTTCTTCTGGTTGAGGGGCTCCACCTGGTAAAAAGGATAGCGACTTACCAACACTTTCTTCTACAGTCCAACCCAGAGCCTTAACGGCAGATTCATTGATCAGTATACCAGATTTCAAATCAGAACTGACACTTTCATCGAAATCCCTACCCGAGATTATTTCCAATCCATACATTTCGCGAAAGCCCTCACCTATCCACTTGATTCCCAAGGAGTAAGTACTGTTATCGGGTGCACCAACAATCTTGAAAGTATTGGTGAAGGCATTGGTACCTGCAACATAGCCTCTGTTGATGTTTTCAACCATTGGGTCTTTTGAAAGCATGTCTTCGAACAGATCGAATTGACTTTGCGTTAGATTTTTGCCCAGTTGTAACCGGACCACTCGGTCTTTATCGAAGCCCAAGTCTTTATTCTGGAGGAAGTCCAATTGATTATTGACGACCAGAATTCCGATAATCAATAGGTTGGATACCACAAACTGAGCAATCACCATGGCACTATTGAATCGTTGCTTCTTTCTAACTGCCCCAAATTTGTTAATCAAGCCTTGTACAGCACTCAGTCGTAATACAGACATAGAGGGTCTCAGGGCCGATAAGACAGTCATCACCAAAACGAGCACAATCAAGCCTATTAAGAAGATCAGATTCTGCCCTCCAAAAGACAATGCTTTATCGGTAAACTGATTGAAATAAGGTAGTGTGGCCATGGCCACTGCGAAGGCGATGACCGATGCAAAGGTGACCACCATCAGAGCTTCAGTCATAAACTGAGCGATCAACTGTTTCTTGCGAGCACCCATTACTTTTCTCAAACCCACTTCCTTTAATCGTTTATTGGTTTGCGCAGCCGTTAGGTTGATGAAGTTAACACAGGCAATGAAAAGGATCAGGATCGCTATAGCAGCAAAACTGTATACCTGAGTCATGTTGCCATTGGCTTGGGGTTCAGCAGACTTATCTGATTTCAAATGGATATCAAAAAGCCGTTGCACTTCAATGGAGAAGCCATCTTGGTCTTCCGTATTGAGGTGCTCTTTGGCAATGGCCTGCAGCTTACTTTCAAAAGCATCAATAGATGTCTCTGGTGCCAATAGCGCATAAACCCATGCAGCAGCCCAGTTCCAGTCTTTTTCCAGGTCATAGGTGTATTGACCCCAACCCATCCATCGTTGTCGCTGTAACTCAATGGGCATCAAAAAATCAAAGCTGATATGTGAGTTTTTAGGAACATCCTTCAGTATTCCTGTTACAATCAGGTCGTCTTCATTTTTATAACGCATTGTTTTCCCAATAGCATCCTCAGAACCAAAGTACTTCACTGCCATTTTTTCGGTCAAAACAATACTCCTCGGATCTTCCAAAGCGGTTTTCGGATTGCCTCGGACCCACTCAAAATCGAAGACTTCAAAGACACTTGTTTCTGCAAAGTACATGCCTGGTTCGGTATGCTTCTGTTCACCATACTCCAAAAGAGGAGTATCTCCACCCCAATAATAAAACCTGGCCACATCGATCACTTCAGGATAACTTTCCACCAAGGCTTGCTTCATAGGGAAGGGAAGTTTGGCTCCTTGTCTCGTTGCATTTGGCGTTTCCAGGCGATAAGTCAAACGGACGATTTGATCACCCTTCTTATGAAATTTATCGTAGGAAAGCTCGTCCATCACAAAGAATGACATCAACAGAAATGCGGAAAGCCCAGCGGCCAGGCCGAGGATATTAATGGCAGAGTAGGTGCCATGTTTTTTCATAAATCGAAAACCGATTTTCAGGTTATTAAAGAACATATGGAATGGATTTAATTGTGGATACTGTTCATGAGCCCTCCTAAAAGCGAAAGGCTGAAAAAATGTAATCACATGACCGATAAATCTTATGTTTGCATGCCTGCGACCCTTGGCTTCCGCCCTTCGGGCATAAATCTCAAGCAAATCTCCTTCAATGGCATCCACCAAATCTCTTCGGCAGAACCAATGAAAAAAACGCATGGCCCATTTGGGAGGCATCTTACTCATGTCTTAGGGTTTTGACTGGGTTGAGGGAAGCTGCTCTTAAGGATTGCCCACCCACTGCGATGGCCGCAATGCCAATTGATAGCAATGCACCAAGGACAAAAACCATAGGGCCTATATCAATTCTGTATTCGAATTCTCTAAGCCAGTTATTACCAAAATAAAAGGCCAGCGGCACAGAAATCATAAACGAAATGGCCACCAGTTTGAAAAACCGACTACTGACTAAAAATAAAATGGAGGCAATTGAGGCACCAAGCACTTTGCGCACACCAATTTCTTTTGTGCGTTCCTGAACCGTGAAAGAGGCCAAACCGAACAACCCTAGACAGGCAATGAAGATGGCCAGTACAGTAAAGTACTGAATGGTTTGACCTAAGCGCTCTTCTTGTTGATACTGCTGAGCAATTGTATCGTCCAAAAACTCAAATTCAAATGGCCACTGAGGGCTTATCTCATTCCAAATGCTCTCTATGCTTGATATACCGGCTCTTAGGTCATCTACATTGCCAGCCTCTAAGCGAATAGAAACATCTCCCCACTCAGCAAACTTGAAGACACTTGGGCGAATCGGACGATATAATGACTCTAGGTGAGCGTCCGCCAATATGCCAATCACTTTGCATTCAAAACGTGTTCTATTGTCACTGCCGCCTACATAGCTGAAGGTCTTGTTTAAGGCTTCTTCATTGGTCCAGCCAAAATTCTTGACGGCTTGCTCATTCAATAAGATAGCCTCTCGCCTATCTTTGAACATTTCCTCACTGAAGAAACGACCTTGGACCAACTCAAGACCGAACATTTCGAGGAAGTCAAAACCGACATGTTTGATACCAATACTCTTTGCTTCCTCTATTTCCTGCCCTTCAACACGAAAGGACTGCGTCCAGTCGCGCGTGCCTGCTACATAGCCCTGACTGGCCCCTTGAACAAAAGGACTCGTCTTTATGCGGTCTGAAAAGAGACTAAAATTCTCATCTAACTTATTCCCATGTTTCAGCACAATGACTTGATCTTTGTCGAAACCCAGATCTTTATCTTTTATGTAATTGAGTTGATTCTGGACGATTAGGATGCCAACAATCAAAAGATTAGAAATAATGAACTGTGAGGCCACCAGCACTTGACGCATTCGAGCATTGCCTCTACTTCCGGTGGTCGTATTGCCTTTTAAGGTTTTCACTGGCTGAAATCTCGATAGTGAAAATGCCGGATAAAGACCTGCCATTAGTCCAATCATAACAGCCCCAATAAACATGGCAAGAACCACCATGGGTTGGGTATAAGGAATGCTGAGAGATTGCCCCATAAACCTATTAAAAACGGGCAGCATCGCCTCAACGAGAAATACTCCAATCACCATGGCGATTAGGGATATTAATATTGACTCTGCAATGAACTGAGTAATCAAGTGAGGCCTGAGTGCCCCCATGACTTTTCGAAGGCCCACCTCTTTAGCGCGTTTGGCTGATCTGGCCGTACTCAGGTTCACAAAATTGATACATGCGATAATCAGAATCAGAATCGCGATCACCCCAAATCCATATACCTGACGCAGGTTACCGTTGATTTGAAATTCGCCAGACATGGCAGATTTCAAATGGATATCTGTCAGCGGCATGGCAGAGTAGTGATATTCTACAACACTATTCGGCAGACGCCCGAAATAGTCTTTCCCATCTTCAAAGAGCTTCTGGTTAAACGATGCATGGGCCTCAGGGCTTTTCAATAATGCATATTGCCATGAACCTGACCACCTCCAATCTTCTTCAAAATCATAGCTATTGTTGCCATTACCTCTGATCCATCGCTGGCGCTGAAGTTCCATGGGCACCAATATGTCAAAAGAGAGGTGGGAGTTGGAGGGTACTTCTTCCAAAACCCCAGTGACTTTCAGTAGATCATCATTCTTGTATTGGATCACCTTACCCATTGGGTCTTCTTCTCCAAAGTATTTTTGAGCCACTTTTTGGGTGATGACAATACTATTTACTTCTCGCAAAGCAGTACCTGGATCGCCTCGCTCCAGGCCAAAATCAAATACATCAAACACCTCTGGATCAGCAAAAAGAATATTCTCTTCTGTGAAGTGACTCTCTTCATATTTCAATGTTGTCGCGTCCTGCCTGTTTTGATAAAAGCGAACAATTTGCTCGACCTCAGGATACCTTTCTAGAAATAAAAACTTCAAAGGGAAAGCCGATTTCGCTACTTGTGTGCTATTGCCTCGTGCTTCGTACTGCGAATTAATTCTGAAAATCCTGTCGGACTTACTATGGAATTGATCATAGGACAATTCGTGTTTCACATAAGCGAACATCATGACAAATGCGGCTAAACCGATGGCTAAACCCAGGATATTGATTACCGCATATGATTTGCTTCTGACAAGGTTTCGGTAAGCGATTTTTAGGTAGTTACTCAGCATATCAATGGAGTTTAGTCTATGAGATCGAGGTCTTTTTTTGAGGGCAAAAGGTTGCAGAAAAGTGATGACATTTCGGAAATACCAAAAATTTGCAAGCCATCTACCTTGCTTTCTTTTGGCTTGATAAATAGCCAGTAAGTCTCCCTCCACTGCATCACATAGATCTTCCCTGCAAAACCATCGGAAAAAGCTCATCATCCATTTTGGAGGTTGAAGCGAACTCATGAGCTTCCCCCTTCCCAAACTACCTTAGGTACCGACTGCCACATATTATTGCGCAAATCACGAGAGGCATTAAGTACCTTTTTACCTGAAGCGGTCAATTCATAAAGTCTCTTTTGCCGACCGCCCCTTTCAGCAGTAGCACCACCCAAATAAGATTTGAGATAGCCTTTGTCCTCCAATCGGACCAAAGACTTGTGTACTGAACTGATCATTGGATTACGACCTGTCTGTTTTTCTAATTCATCTTTGATCGCCAGGCCGTAAGCATCATCATTTAAAATGCCAACGGTCAACAACACTAGCTCTTCAAATTCTCCGAGATAAGTACCTTTCATTTGGAATATGTTTCACCTTTGTCTATATAAATACAGAATGCAAAAAGAAAGGTTGCATGATGACCCATATATTTCTTTCACCTTTGTCTTTCTGCTCATTTTGTTGATCCAAACGAATAGTGATAAATTGGCTAGACAAAACACACCATTATGAAAAACCTTAAGCTCACCGCATTACTCGTTCTCTTTTTATCATTCTCCTGTGAAACCCCTGAGAAGGTTGATTTTATCATACTTCAGCTCAATGACGTCTATGAGATAGCGCCCATTGAAGGCGGAAAATCTGCAGGTATGGCGCGCGTAGCCACCATCAGAAAAAACCTTTTGAAAGAAAATCCTAACGTGATTACCACAGTATCAGGAGACTTTGTGAGTCCTTCATTGATCGGCACCCTGACTTATGAAGATGAGAAAATTGCCGGCCGCCATATGGTGGAAGTCATGAATGCTCTTGGGGTTGACTATGTAGTGCCAGGAAATCACGAATACGATATTGATGAAGATGAGCATTTGAAGCGGATCGCAGAGTCTGAGTTTCAATGGACAACTACGAACTGTTTTCACAAAGTTGGTAATGAGCTGGTTCCCTGGCAGCAAAACGGCAAGCCATTCCCAGATCATATTATGCACACCATTGATGGTATTGATATTGCCTTCTTTGGGTCTACAGTTCCTTTTAACAAAAAGAAATATGTTGACTACACGGACAAATATGAGTCTGTTAAATCAGTTTATAACAAAGTAAAAGATGAGGCAGAAGTACTGGTAGCCATCACTCATTTGGAAGAAGAAATGGACGATTCTCTTGCCACCTACTTTGTTCCCCAATTGGACCTCATTCTCGGTGGTCATGATCATACCAATATGAAGTTCCAATTCGGCACCACGATAATGACAAAAGCTGATGCTAATGCCAAAACGGTTTATGTTCATCGTGTCAGCTACAATAAAGCCACTGGCAAGACCACCATCAATTCAGAACTGGTTTCAATTGATGACTCAGTGCCTAGCGATCCTGAAGTAAAAGCCGTTGTAGATAAATGGGTAAACATTGGCAATGAAAGCATGGCGTCCATGGGGTACACACCTGATGATGTAGTAATGGTTACTGCTGATACCTTAGATGGTAGAGAGAGTAGCATTAGATATAGACCCACCAATTATCCAATCATGACAGCCGAATCTTTTCTATTTGTTGCACCAGAGGCTGATTTGGCAGTATTTAATAGTGGCTCAATTCGCCTTGATGATCAACTTACAGGTACGATCACTGAGTATGATATCTTAAGATCATTTCCTTTTGGAGGGGGGATTGCGCTAGTAGATCTGAAGGGTGATGTGATCGAAAGGATTTTAGAAACTGGCACAGTTACCAATGTAGGTATAGGCGGTTACTTACAGCTTGCCAATGCGGAGAAGAAAGCTGATGGTTGGTACATAAAGGGCGCCAGGCTCTCCCAAAATCAGACTTATAAGTTGGCCTTACCAGATTTTGTGATGGGTGGCGGAGAGAAAAATCTTGAGTTCCTTGAAAACTACCAAGATCAATCTACTGCTCCTGAAGATTTTAATGGTGTCAAAAATGATATCAGGAACATTATAATGGCCTATTTCAAGTCTATAGGAAGCTAAATTTCATAATTCACAAAATCGACCATATCAAGATTAAAAAGGCTTCGTAGATTAAGACATGACTAATGCTAAGACATTTTCTCACTGCTCTCCGATTTTTCCTGTTCCTGACGTTCAGGAGACTATAGACTGGTATGTGGCAAATCTTGGATTTCAGGTGGATTTTAAATGGGAAGAGCCTGCGACCTATGCGGTAATGAGTCGTGATGAAATCAAAATTCATTTCAGCCAAAGGGATGACGATTTTACACCCTCTGCTGTTCATACCGCGCTTTACATATTCACTTATGACGTAGATAATGTATTTGAGGAGTTTAAAGCAAAGGGTATAGTCACCAAAGGCCCTGAGACCTATGACTACGGCATGAGAGACTTTGACCTGACCGACCTAAATGGTTTTCGTTTGACCTTTGGTCAATCTGTTAATCATTAGAAAAGATTTGCTTGTCCTCCCTGCTGAGCAGGAATGTGTAAATCATAGCCCAGTTCATTGTTCAATCGCTTGATCAAGTGAGCCGAAAGCAAAGGCGAAGCTTTCTCAAGATTTTGGTGAACGAAGAAGTAAATATCTTTAATTCCTCCTAGGTCGATCCAAGATTTAATACGATCAAACCAATCGTCCAGTCGAGAATAATCACTCTCATGATTGGCCCCAACGTAACGGATAAATGCTGAGGGAGTCGTTAGGCGCATATGCAGCAAGTCCCTTCTACCTGCAGTATCTGTGATGATATTGGCTACTTTATGTTTCTCAAGAAGCGCAAAGAACTTCTCCGATACCTCCGGATCATTAAGCCAATCGGTATGTCTTACCTCCACTGACAAAGGAATGCCTGCTGGAAACTCACCTAAAAACCGTTCTAGCCTATCCCAATTCTTAGGCGCAAAATTGTTGTGAAGTTGTAAAAACACAACACCCAACTTGTCACCAAGGCCCGCTAGGCTATGGCAAAATTCTTCGGTATATCTGCCCACGTCTTCATTTAGCCTTTTCATGTGGCTGATCATCTGATTGACTTTTGGGAAGAACTTAAAGTCTTCAGGCGTCTTGCTACTCCAATTTTCGAATTGCTCTTTGCCATAGAAATTATAGAAAGTAGCGTTTAGCTCAATACTATTAAACTGAGTAGCATAATAGGTCAGTTCATCCTTTGTACCTCGAGGGTAAAACCCTTTCAAGTCTGTCCTATTCCACTTTGCACAGCCTACATAAATATTAGGTTTGCCTTTAAAAAAAGAGTTCTTCAATACCCGAGTGGTATCGGGATGATCTGCTGGTAATTTAAAGTCTACTAGTTCTGGCTGATCAACACTACCGAATTTCATAATCTATGCTTTTAACTCAATCTAATGTAGCCAATCCGGAAGGAGAAGGAAATAAAAAAAGTCCCAATATATCAGATACACTGGGACTGCAAGTAAAGAGTTAGGTTCATCCTTTTTAACGCTGATGCCTAGGATGAGTCAACACCAACGGTTTTCATTAATTTCCGATCAAATCTAAATAGTGGATTCACTTAAAAAAACTATTTTCGATAAATCTTCTTGAAAAATTTGTGCTGAAAAATCTGGTCCAATATATCTACACTGGGTGGTGTGGAATCATGTTCGTGATTCCAATGATCATCTTCACTCCACTGATGGTGATCCCATTGCTTATTTCACGCAAACTTGATGCCATTACCTTCTTTTTTATCCGATGCTGGGTCTACATGTTTGGCATTACCACAGGCATATGGTTTGTTGGTCACAATAAGAAATCCATTGACACCAAAAAGTCTTACATTTTTGTCATCAATCACACTTCATTTTTAGACGCCTGCGCTATCCCGATAGCCATTCCTTCGAGCCTTGTAGGCCTGGGGAAAAAAGAATTATCAAAAATCCCTGTTTTCGGATGGGTAACCAGTCGCTGGGCCGTGTGGGTAGACCGATCTAGTCCCGAAAGTAGACGAGAGGGAAGCCGAAAGCTTAAAGAAATTTTGAATGGGGGTACTTCAGTGCTGATCGCTCCCGAGGGAACCAGAAACAACACCGATGAGCTCTTACTGCCTTTTAGACACGGACCGTTTAGGCTGGCCATAGAGTCACAGATATCTGTTATACCAGTCGTGATTCATAATGCCGCTAAGCTTATGAAAAGAGGTAGCCTTCTGTTAAAACCTGGAGTTGTGCACTCCTATGTATTACCCGAGGTTCCTGTTACTGGCCTTACTGAAGATGATATTCCTGACTTAACCGATCGTGTTTTCAAAATGATGAAAGAAAAGATAGTGGAGCTCAACGGAAGCCATTAATTTTGTTTGGCATCATTTTTTCAAGAACATATGCCAAACCAAACATTGAAGCTTATGAACACTTTTTACAAAACTATCTTACTTGGGTTCATAGCACTTTCCGTTGCCGCCTGTGCAACTGGCAAAAATGCATTTGACAAGGGTGACTATGAAACGGCTTTGGACCGCGCAGTTAAGCGCCTTCAGGCCAACCCAAATAATAAAAAAGCACAAGATGTATTAATCGATGGCTATAGTGTAGCCTCAGCATTCCATCTAAGACGTGTACAGCAATTCAAAAAAGGCGGTGATACTTTTAAATGGGAAGGTATTTATAATGAGTATGCTAAACTGAATCGCTATTACAGGGATATTCAGCGATGCCCTTCCTGTATGTCTTTGGTTTCTCCAAAAGAATACATCCTTCAGCAAGAAGAAGCAGGCCAAAATGCCGCTGAGGTACAGTTAGAACTAGGTAAGGATGCATTGGCTATCAATACCATTGAAACAGGGCGACAAGCTTACAGTCATTTTGAGATGGCACTTCGATATTCCAATAACATTGGAGATATTGATTCGCTATTAACTCAGGCGCGCCAAGTGGCAACCGTTCGTGTTTTGATAGAGCCTATCCCAATTCATTCGAGAAATCTTGAATTGACAAATGAGTATTTCGAAAATAAGATGTTCGAATATCTGGATCGATATAGTCGAGATCGCTTCGTGGAGTTCTTTACTATTGACCAGTCTCAGCAAAGAGACGTTCAGCCTGATCATATTTTGTCCATGGCTTTTGACGACTTTGTTTTGGGCCAAGCCAAAATCGTTTCAAAAACTGTAGAGTTAAAGAGAGACAGTGTGGTCGTAGGCCAGTACACTGATAATAGCGGTGTTGAACATGATGTTTATGGTAGTGTGAAAGCTGAGTATACTTCAAATGAAAAGACCCTGTTTTCTGCCGGAGTCCTCAATTTTGAAATTAGAGATGCTTACACTGGTAAGGTATTAACCAACCGAAAAATCACAAGTGAAGATGTCTGGAGACATGAATGGGCATCTTTTAACGGAGATGAGCGTGCCTTGACGGATGATGAAATAAAAAGGGCCAAGCAAAGAGAGTTACCACCTCCCGGTCCTCAAACACTGTTTATCAGTTTTATCGATCGGGTTTACGGTCAGGTAGAAGGGAACATACGGCAGTTTTATCGAAACACAAAAATCTAAAATAGGCCCTCGAAAAATCGGGGGCTTATTTTTTTAATCATTTCACCCCGCTTTCGAGTTATAGTCATATAAGATAATTATGACTAAGTCCTCGCATCGATTCTGGGCCATACTAAATGCAGTGGTCCTCGCCATAGTCATGTATTGGAATTATTATGCCAATGCTCAAGGCATCAACGAAAATTCGGTTGGTTCTTTAAGCAGGGAGTATGACAATCTTTTTACCCCATCGAGCTATGCCTTTTCAATCTGGGGATTGATATATATCGCATTAATCAGCAATGCCATATTTCAGATTAAGGCCGCATTTAAAGGTACCTATGCTACCTTTTTCGATGATCTTGGCCCATTCCTCGTCTTTGCTAACATTGGAAATGCATTATGGATCTGGGCCTGGCTTACCGAAAGAACAGGCCTAAGTGTACTGATTATGATCGCTATACTGTTGAGCCTATTGACTGCGGTGTTCAAACTAGGAATACGAAGTGGTGATCGTAGCCCTAATGTTATTAAACGTTGGGTTTGGTGGCCCATTTCTCTCTATACCGGATGGATTACTGTGGCAACCATTGCAAATGTTTCCGCCTACTTGGCAAAGATCAATTGGGCTTTTCTTATGAATGAGACAAATTGGGCTTCTCTAATGATCATTGTAGGTGGGGTTGTCTACCTCTTTGTGCTCTCCAAGCGAGGCATGATTACTTTTGCCTTGGTAGGGGTTTGGGCCTTTGTCGCCATAGCGCACAAGCAATGGGGCCTCACCGCACAAGTAGCCGGAATGGCAATAGGTGTTGCTATTGCCATTTCTATATTAGCTATAGTACAGAAGGTCAAAAGCACTCAGCTTAAGTCAGCCATATGATCGATTTTTAATGTGCCTTTGAACTCATTTTCCGTTATTAGGTCATCGGATTTCTAGATCTCAATTTTTCATCAACCTTATGAAGCCTAGTTTCAAAAACATACTATTTCTTTGCGTAATTCTGACAGGCGCTTTTCTCGCATTGAAGCCCAAGTCAATCGATGAACGCCTCGCTTATGAAGAATTCTTAAAAGAGGAATACAGGTCCTTTGCCGGACAAACCAACGATGTGGAAGAAGGTGAAAGACCCGACCAGCCAGATCACGCTTACTTTCTCAATCACTTGCAAACACTAGATCCCATATTGCGGAGAGTTCCGTTGGATGGCTTGGAAAAAGCTCGAAGGCAAAGTGATATTCTAAAAGACAACTCTGGCAACAGAAGATTCAGTCAGGCGGAAACACAAAATGACCTTACATGGACCAATACACCATCAAACTTGGCAGGACGGGTCAGGCCCATCACAATTGACCCTGATCGTACAAGCACTGGCCCTACGAAGTTATGGGCAGGCTCGGTGACTGGTGGGTTGTGGGTTAACCAGAATGCCGGAGATCTTGCCTCATCATGGGAGCCAGTGGAAGGCTTACCAGAAAATGCAAGTATCAGTGCAATTGCCTTTGATCCTGACAACAGTGATATCATGTATGTCGGCACTGGCGAATCTTACACCGCGGTAAACATTTACCGTGAATCATCTTCCGTTGGAAATGGCATTTGGAAGTCTGAAGATCATGGGGAAACATGGACGCAACTTACCTCCACGTCCGGTTTTCAGTATATCAACGATATCGTGATCAAGACTGAAGGAGACAATAGTGTTATCTATACAGCTGTCGTGTCAGGACTTTATAAGGGCCAAACATTCCTGTCAAACCCTTCTGATGGTCTATTTCGCTCTACCGATGATGGGGCCAGCTGGTCTCAGGTGCTTCCCAATATTCCAAATACAGATAACCCGTATGCTCCCTCTGACATTGAGTTAGATGCCATTGGACGACTCTTTGTGGGTACAATGAGAAATAGTGACCTTGAAGGTGCTGGAGTTATTCTCACCTCAGATAATGGAACTGATTGGACTGTTTATGATGAAGTAGCAAATACTCAATTTAACCCCGAAACTGGCTACTACCCTGGTCGAGTAATTGTTAAATCAGCCCCTTCGGACCCCAATAGAGTTTATGCCATTATTAGTGGGGGGCTGACACAGTCTTCGACAGGGTGGATTAGGGATAGTGGACCCAACTCCGTGTTATTCCAATCATTTGATCAAGGCGATACTTGGTCACAATTAGAATTGCCGGATGATCAAGGAGATACTTGGTCAAACATTACATGGCACGCTGCAGACTTAGCCATCAATCCGCTGAACCCGAACACTATTATCATTGGGGCCCTTAATGGGTTCATTATGGAAAATGCCAATTCAATTCCTTTAAGGACTTGGACCAACATTAGCCGATGGAATGCTTTCGGCACAAGTCAGTTTGTGCATGCCGATAATCATACCATTATGTATGATCCATTGAAACCCGATACAATGTTCATCTCTACCGATGGCGGTGTTTTTTATTCGAAAAACATTCAAAATAGTGATCGTGGATTCATCGAGATGAATAGAGATTTTAACACGATTCAATATTACACTTTGGCCATTTCAGGAATCGCGAATGATCAATATCTAATAGCGGGTACTCAGGATAACAGCACCATCCGCTTAGAGAACTCAAACCTTGCCTTTTTTCCAGGCTCTGGAGGAGATGGCGCTTATTGTTTTATTGATCAGGACGAGCCAAACCTTCTCATGTATTCTTCTCAGTATAATGGTTTTAGAGTGGTTTGGGATAGAAGTGTCCCTCAAAACGCTTCGAACATTGCCAATCGCAATAGTGGACTATTTATCAATCCGGCCGACTATGACTGGAAAACCAATACCTTATACACCAATCGGGTGGGCATTGACATCATCAACAACAATAATAACAGTACACAGCCTATTCTAAGGGCGAGGCTCAGCAATCAAACGATTCAGGAGCAAGCGATAAATATAGGCATGGAAATCAACTCACCGATTTCTAATATCAAGATTTCGCCTTACGCTCAAGTGGGCCAAACAAACTTGTTTTTTGGTACACAATCGGGAAGGGTCTATAAGGTTAGGAACGCCCAAGGAACTCCCTCAACCCAAGAAATCACCGGTCCTGATTTCCCAACCTCCAATATTTCCAGTATTGATGTGGGTCGAGACGAAGACGAGTTGATGGTCACCTTTTCAAATTATAACGTCAACTCTGTTTGGTATACAAATGATGGTGGTGCTTCCTGGGAGTCTATAGAAGGCAACCTGCCCGATATGCCTATCCGTTGGGGTGTTTTCAATCCCTTAGACCAACGTCAAATCTATTTGGCAACTGAGCTAGGCATCTGGTTTCTCGACAGAACGGAAGGAGGTAACCTGACTTGGGAGCAAGAGCAGGTAGGCATTGAGAACCTTAGGGTAGACATGCTTAAAATCAGGCGAAGTGATGGGTGGATGGTTGCCGCCACTCACGGGCGAGGCATCTTTGAAAGCCGACTGAACGTGGAAGACTTTGTTACCTCCACCCCAGAGCTTCCGACCATAGGAGTCGAAGCCTTCCCTAACCCTACAACCAACACATTGAATATCCGAATGAATGCCAACTGGCCGGGACAAGCGAATGTAAGCCTTACCAATCTGGAGGGAAAACAGTTCTTAACTAAACGCCATTCTGAATCGACATTTCAAGTCGATGTTTCAGAACTTCCAAGAGGAATATACTTGTTAAAGGTTTGGTCTGATGGTTATCAGTCTGTCACTAAAAGAATCATGGTGCAATAACCAGCTAGTTGCTGGTCATCGCTTTCAGGATATCATGTTGGGTGATGATATGAGGTGCTCTGTTCTCATCTCTTACCATCACCGCTGGATTGTCTTTAGTGATTACTGAAGACAACACATCTAACGTGTTGTCAAGCGGCACAAACTGAAAAGGTTTGTCCATCACCTCAGAAACTGGTTTGCTCTGCAATGTTTCGTCACCGATCATCTGAGCTAGGAGCTTTGAATCTATAAGGCTTCCTACAAAGTTATCGCCATCAACAACAGGTAACTGGGAGATACTATTAGAAGTCATCACCCGGATAGCATCGGCAACAGTTGCAGTTTGAGCAATGGTGGTCAAGTTTCCATTCCCATTCTGGTGTGCTAATATATCAGCAGCTGTTTCAAACTCTCTTTCTTCCACAAAGCCTCTAGCTTGCATCCAATCATCATTGTAGATTTTCCCCAAGTATCGGGTTCCGTGATCTGGCAGAATAATGACCATTACATCGTCATCTGATAAATTCTCTTTTGCCCAATCCAAAGCTCCAGCAACTGCTGAGCCACAGGACCAGCCGCAGAACATGCCCTCTTCACGAGCAAGTCTTCTGGTCATGATTGCACCATCCTTATCAGTCACTTTCACGAAGTGATCGATCACGTCAAAATCAACATTCTTAGGAAGAATATCTTCACCAATACCTTCGGTCAAGTATGGATAAATCTCTTTTTCATCAAATACACCTGTCTCTTTATACTTTTTGAATACAGAACCGTAAGTATCAATACCAACAGAAACGATATCCGCATTTTGCTCTTTCAGGTACTTTGAGGTTCCGCACATAGAACCACCTGTTCCTACACCGGCAGCCCAGTGTGTAATCTTACCCTCAGTATCTCTCCATATTTCAGGACCAGTAGTCTCGTAGTGAGCCTGGGCATTTGAGGTGTTGTCATACTGGTTCGGATAGTATGAATTCTCGATATCCTTGTTCAGTTTCGAGGCCACCGAGTAGTAAGACCTTGGGTCTTCCGGTTCAACATTTGTCGGACACACAATCACTTCCGCTCCCACGGCCTTCAAGATGTCAATCTTCTCTTGTGACTGTTTGTCAGCCAGCGTAAAAATGCACTTATACCCTTTAGCGATAGCACCTAATGCCAAGCCCATTCCGGTGTTTCCTGAAGTTCCTTCAATGATGGTTCCACCTGGCTTTAGATCGCCTCTTTTTTCGGCATCTTCAATCATCTTAAGGGCCATTCTATCTTTCATAGAATTACCCGGGTTGAAGTATTCCACCTTAACCAAAATCGTTCCTGGAATACCCTTATTGACTGAATTTAACTTCACTAATGGGGTATCTCCGATAGTTTCGATGATTGAATTATAATAATGCATTTTCCTTTTTCTCTATAGTTTTTACAAAGCTAAGCTTTCTCAATCGATTGCGAAAAGACAAATGAGTAAACAAACGTTATTTAGAACAAGCCAGCCCTAGTCCATTCTAAGGAAGTCACTCACCTTATCGGCATAGCGATCCTTATACTCTGGACGTGTATATAGCTGGACATGATCAGCATCTTTGAACAAGACGGGATAGACATTGTAAAGTCCTTCGATCTCGGCTTCTAAGACTGTCGATGGTGTCATAGCATCTCCATCGCTGTATAGTACAAGAGCTGGCAACTTAGTATTGGATAGTAAGTAAGAGAACTTCATATTATCACTCCATCCATCAACCACTTTGTCGAATTTCTTCCATGACTGATTAAAAATGAAATCTGGAATACCCATGTCCGCCCCTGCCAGCCGGGTTGTTTCTCGGATATTACTTAATGGGCTCGCTAGAATGAGTTTATCAACTTTGAGTCCTTCTTTTTGCTGATACTCCACTAAATCAGGTCTATTTACCGCTGTTGCGCTGGCCATGGCACCCATAGAGAAGCCCCAAAGCACGAATTCTTCTTGTGCATAGCGATCCTTTAGCATCTTCATCGATGCCGTGATATCTTCGGCAAACTCATAGCCTAAAGCGGTTTTTGCCTCATCAGATTTTCCTGAGTTCCTAAGATCAGGGATAAATATATTGTAGAGCGAGTCGAGGCCTTTGTCTTTCACCAACTCCAAATATTTGAGTGTCTTCAGCCTGTTAGAGGTTCTGCCATGATTAATCATTAGCGTTTTTGAAACCTCAGGAGATGAGGATGGGATATACCAACCATTCAGCTTTAGACCATCTGTTAAGGTCTGATAATCCAGTTCGTCATAGTCAGGAAAGCCATAATCAGCTGGATTGCGATTAGTACCGATGGCATAATCAGCTACCATGGCGGTATCACTCAAGACAAAATCGAAGGTATACCTATCATAGTCAGTGATCATACTAACCGTCTTAGGAACTACTAAAAAATAGAATGCCAATACCAACAGTACTATGATGACTGCCAGAACTTTAAGAAACTTCTTCATGATCAATTATTTAGAAACGGAGGCCAAAAGGTACAAAACGGCCATTCTAACCGCTACACCATTTTCAACCTGATCGAGAATTATTGCATTATCTGCATCTGCCACATCACTGCTCAGCTCAACTCCCCTATTGATTGGGCCAGGATGCATCACCACAATTTCTTTATCTAGTGAATCCAGCAGTGCTTTGTTAATTCCGTAGTACAAAGAATATTCGCGTAGCGAAGGAAAGTATTTGATGTGCTGTCGCTCTAGTTGGATTCGAAGCACATTGGCCACATCACACCATTCTAGTGCCTTTCTTACATCCAATTCTACCTTAACGCCAAGAGAGCCGATAAACTTGGGAAGTAGTGTATTTGGTCCACAGACCATGACTTCGGCACCGAGTTTTTGCAGAGCAAAGATATTGCTCAATGCTACTCTTGAGTGTAGTATATCCCCAATGATGGCAACTTTCTTGCCGGCAACATCTCCTAGCCTTTCCCTGATAGAATAAGTGTCAAGGAGGGCCTGGGTTGGGTGCTCATGTGTACCATCTCCTGCATTGACAATATTAGCATCAATGTGTTTTGATAGAAAGTGCGGGGCGCCAGGACTCGCATGCCTCATCACGATCATATCCACTTTCATGGACAGGATATTGTTGACTGTGTCCAGCAATGTCTCTCCCTTTTTCACCGAGCTACTGCTACTAGAAAAATTGATGACATCTGCCGATAATCTCTTTTCTGCTAGTTCAAAGCTAAGTTTGGTCCTTGTAGAGTTCTCAAAGAAGACATTTGCAATGGTGATATCTCTTAAGGACGGCACCTTCTTAATCGGACGGTTAATCACGTCCTTAAACTCATCCGCTGTCCGGAAAATTAAATCAATATCTTCTGGGGTGAGGCTCTTTATTCCGAGAAGGTGTTTCGTACTCAGTTGCTCCATTTATGCCTCTTTGTTAATTAACCACACAGTATCTTCTTGCGCCTCATTTTCTCCCTTCCATTCTACCAATACCTTTTGACTGTCAAGTGTATTCACCTCTTTGCCCACATAATCTGGAAATATGGGTACATGCTTGGCATACTTTCGAACAACAAGGGATAAAAGCTCTACTTTCTCGGGTCTGCCAAAGGCATTCATGGCATCCAATGCCGCTCGAACGGATCGTCCAGTGTAAAAGACATCATCAACCAAGATCACTTTCTTTCCTTCTATCAGGAAGTCGATTTTGGTCTCGTTAGCCCTAACAGGGCTGTCTCTTCTTCGAAAATCGTCTCTGAAGAAAGTCGCATCTAAGTAACCCAAAGGCACTTCGGCATCGATAAAGGCTGAAAGTTGTTCTCTGATCTTCCTAGCCAGAAAAATACCTCTCGGCTGGAGACCTAAAAGAACGGTGTTACTAAAATTTTGATGGTTTTCTATCAGTTGCTGACAGAGGCGGCCGATGGTGATGGCCAATTGTGGATGACCTAGTAATAGCCTTTTTTGCATTTCAGGAAACAAATATAAGAAAAGGAAATGGTCGGAGAAATGCAGGTGATCAATAAATGCTAGTTATCGTCAGTACCCTCAGTACCAGCGGCTATAGAATTAATGAAAAAAACGGTGCGTACCATTGCTGGTTTAGTGGCGGATTTCACCTGCTGCACACCATATACCAAGAACTTGTTGTCATACCAACTGACAATGCCTCTATACTGGTCGATATCATTCTTAACCTTTTCACCCTCCTCAAGTAATTTGAGAGGACTCTTCTCGCCACTCTTTTCGGTAAGATTATCAAGCGTTCGAACCATCACATCTTTTTTGAAATAATAGGCATAGTGCATGCCGTCTGTTCCGGCTTGAAATGCACCAAAGCTGTTTAAATTGTTTTCGGGGTTTTGGCCAACGGTATAGCTATTGTCCGAAAGTAGTTTTCCTTCTTGATCAAGTGCCAAACTAAAAGCATGGGTTACTTCAAAATTGGGAGGCCTAACAATTACATTAGGGTTGTTTACTGCTATTATCGGCTGGCGGCTTGTCGTGTAGGGGCTGATAAAAGGATCTTCAAAACTACCAACCCTTCTATTTCGGGCACCTGGCAACATGACATCTTCGAAGGGAATAGTCCATGGAGTAAAAAAGGAAGCATTGAAGACTATCTTATCATCCGACTCGCATAAGTTCTCAATAAGTCCTTCCGTCTTATATGACCAATTCTTATCATTCTTTTTTGCCAGCAATGCTCTGGATTTAATCTTTTTGCCTCGCCTTTCCCCAAGGTGATCAAAGAAGGATTCAAACTCTCCAAAATTTCTATACGTCATGGTTTGCTTACCAAGCTTGTCAACATGGTTTACATATATACCCGTGGGGTAGGGATCGTTTCCGAGGCTGTATAATCCAACGACCACTTGAGACTTGTCAACAATAGATGAAGAGACTGCAGACCTTAACTGAAAGGAAGGGAGTGTTTCAAGTGTATACCTTCTCACAGGCTGTCCCTGATAATCATATGTGTTTACAACTACTGTACTAGTATTATCATCACCAACCTCGCTTACAAGAACATTTAGAGTTAAACCGTCATTGTTAATTCTTACTTCTAGCAACTCGGAATTCTTATTGTACAAATTAGGAAGTGTTCGTACCGTGTTTGCTGGAAGGTCAAAAGCAAAAACTGCAGGTAAACCATCCACATAGCCTGCTATTATTGCTGAAGATTTCAGCGTTTTGAATTCGACTATCTCTAGGTTACCGATGCGATCGGTTTGGTAATTGATAATTTCCTCTTTGTCATTGTCTAGTGCCACAATATTCAACAGACTATTGTCTGCAGGTGCATAAAAAAGTAAGTAGGTAATATTCTGATCATAATATTCTCCCACAAGCTGCTGCCCTTGAGGTATCTCAAAATAACCAGACCAACTTTCCTTTAGACTGTTATCAAGGTGAGTAAATTCGATTCTATCACTTTTACCAACCTTCCCTTCGATAGGCTTAATGACCATGACGCCATTTTCCTGATTAGAAATGACATCATATCTTAAATTATTCAAACGATGATCAGACTCGTATCGATGGACTTGATTGATCTGCGCAGTCAGAATATTAGTTAGAAAGATGAATAGACAGCCCAGTATTGCTCTTCTCATTAGGATCATCATAAAGCGCGTTTAACGTGATTATCAACTGAACTGAATGTACTTTTTCAGAACGATTCATACTAAAAAAGGAACACTATCAGATAGCATTCTGTTCAGAAAAAATTAGACGAAAATTAAGCGGTGAGTGATAATTCTGTTTTAGGTACTAGCTAGAGTTTACCCGCCTTTTCGGCAGGACTGACGGCTACAGAATTAATAAAGAAGACCTTTCTACTGGATGATCCGCGGCCAGAAGATTTTATTGTTTGTACCCCAAAAACCAAATATCTATTATCAAACCATCGGGTGATACCACGAAAATCATCTCGCTCAAGCCTAATCTCTTCACCTTCTTCCATTAGCGCCAGAGGCTCGGCACTGCCTTCTTTGTTCTCTTTGTCATTGAGATGTTTGACCACCAGTTCTTCATCATGATAGAACGCATAGAAAGCCTCATCCCCACTCCACTGAAAAGCACCAAAATCTTCAAGGGTAGCTTCAGGATGCTCGTCAATATCAAAGCTGGCATCCCATTTAACGTTTCCCTTTTGATCTATAACCAATGCGAAAGCATGGGTAAATGTAAAATCAGAACGTACACCAAAGTTCCTGTCAAAAGGTGCATTATTGGAATAAGGATTGAAGGTTGGGTCATTAAAGAAGGCTGGATTACCAAATCTATTCAAACTCCTCCAATTGTTTGAGGTGGTGACCGTCCATGGTTTATAAAACTCTCCCGCGACAATCAGTGCATCGTCTGTCTCAATCATTTCCCTAAACAGCGCATCGGTCTTATATCTCCAATCTCTCCGATTCTTTTTGGCTGCCAAGGCACGCTCCTTCATTTTGGGTGCTCGCCTTTTGCCTGTATGGTCTAAAAAAGTTTCAAACTCACCAAAGTTCATATAGTTCATCGTTTGCCTTCCGGTACGATCTACATGATTAATGAAAAAGCCGCTTGGATACGTTCCAGCTTTGACGCTATAAAGCCCTACCACGACCTGTTCCTTATCAATAATGGAAGATGAAATAGCCGATACTAGCTGATGTTCAGTGTCCGTTTGTAGTTCATAGCCTCTCACCACATTTCCTTCATAATCATAGGTGTTGACAAGGACCGTTCTGTCTTTCTTGTCATCGAGTTGGGAGGCTAATACATTAAAGGTCACGCTATCACTGTTGATCCTTACCTCTAATAAATCTGAATTGTTCTGGTAGACATTAGGGAGGGTTCTGACCTCATCTGCTTCCATATCATAGACAAATACAGCGGGGCGGCCTTCTATGTAACCCCCAACCACAGCTGAGCCTTTAATCGCCTCGAACTCCGAAATCTCCAAATCCACAATTTGCTTAGGTTCGAAGACTTTGATGCCCTTTCCCTTAGCATCTAAGGCCACGATTTTGACAAAGCGATTATCAGATCTCATCTGAAAAAGGAGATAGTTCACCCCACCGTGGTAGTGATAGCCTCTCATAAATTCCCCCTTCTTTACCTCGAAAAAACCGTCCCACTCAGATTCCAATTCAGTATTTAAGAAACTGAAATCCACGCGACCATTTCGGCTTGACCCAGGATTCATAGGCCTCACCAGCATCACTCCATTATCTTCGTTTGAAATGACTAAGTAATCCAAATTGTCCCAAGTATTCTCTAACTCATATCGATTCAGATGTTCTATTTGGCCAAAGGCCGGGACAAACATTGTAATTAGTAAACAAACGATGGAGGCTTTTCTTATCACGATTCAGAAAGGGCTAATACAGTATCAAATTCTTCTCTCTTTACAGGTTGAACCGACAATCGAGAGTTCTTTACCAGAACCATGTTCTCCAGACTAGGTGTCGACTTAATCTGATCCAGAGTTACGGGTTTTTTAAGCTTCTCTTTAGGAACAAAGTCTACTACCACCCAGCGATCATCATCAGTCGTTGGGTCGGGATAGTGCTCACTCACACACTCAGCAATGCCCACCACACTTTTTTCATTCACACTATGATAGAAAAGTGCTAGGTCACCCGGTTTCATGGCTTTTATATTATTTCTGGCTTGGTAATTCCGTACACCATCCCAGTGATCTTTACCCAGTTTCACCAAATCATCCCACGAATAAGTATTTGGTTCAGATTTAATTAGCCAGTAGTTCATAAAGACTTATTTTTAACTTTGATTTCCTGAATTTAAGAAAAGCAACAGGGTAAAAAAAGCCATCAAATTCACATCTCATTACAAATCATCAAGACTTGGACAGCGCAACAATACTTAAACAACTGAAACTGCAGGCTGCACTTATGGAGCTGCATGATGAAAACAGCTTTAAAATTCGTGGCTATCAGAATGCGGTATTCAATTTGGACAAAAGCGATGTTGATCTCATGGCTTTAGACCTGAAAGAACTGGAGCAATTAGACGGTGTTGGCAAAGGTATAGCAGCCACCATCTTCGAAATAGCAACCAATGGCATCTCTGAAGCCATGCAGCAATACCTTGAAAGCACACCTGAGGGGATCGTTGAGCTTCTAGATATCAAGGGCATTGGTCCAAAAAAGATCAAGGTACTCTGGAAAGAACTAGGTATAGAGAGTGGCCATGAACTCAAGGAAGCTGCTAACTCCGGTTTGGTGGCCAAACTCAAAGGTTTTGGTGAAAAAACTCAGCTCACTATTATTGAAGCCTTGGAATTCAAAGAGGCAAATGCCAATAAGCTGCATTATGCCGAAGCAGAAGTACTATCTACAGAAATTCTTGAAGTGCTATCTGCAATTACGCTAGTCAAAGAAGCAAGTACCACGGGTGGTTTGCGCAGAAAGCTCGAGGTCATCGACAAAATTGAAATTCTAGTTGCTGGAGATGATTTTGACCAACTCGAAGAGGGTATCTCCGGGCTAGAAGTGTTTACTCAAGACGTTGCCAATAGTGGCCCTAAAACATGGAGGGGTACTTTTAGAGAGCACTTGATTCCTTGTGAGTTTACTTTCACCTTGCCTGACACTTACATAAAAGACCTTTTTCTCAGAACTGGAAGTACCCAACA
This sequence comes from Roseivirga sp. 4D4, assembly GCF_001747095.1. Lineage (NCBI taxonomy): Bacteria > Pseudomonadati > Bacteroidota > Cytophagia > Cytophagales > Roseivirgaceae > Roseivirga > Roseivirga sp. 4D4. The sequence goes on along the minus strand of NZ_MDGP01000001.1, from coordinate 4,157,084 downwards.
TTTGTCAGTTCCTGTTTTAGAGAAAAATACCTTAAGAATGCTCGCCAATGAACGGTCGTTTGCTTCGGAGCAAGAACTGTATTTGGCCGCTGGCATGGACTATATAGAACCAGAACTTCGGGAAGGTACTTTCGAAATTCAGGCAGCCAAGAATCGTAGTCTGCCAAAGCTGGTGGAAATGGATGACCTTAAAGGCATACTACATAACCATTCGACCTATAGTGATGGCAAACATACTTTAGAGCAAATGGCTACTTACTGCAAGGAGCTGGGCTATGAGTATCTTGGTATCTGTGACCATAGTAAGTCCGCTTTCTATGCGAATGGTCTGGAGGAAAACCGAGTAAAAGATCAGCATGACGAGATAGATCGCTTGAACGAAAAGCTGGCTCCTTTCAAAATCTTTAAAGGCATAGAATCAGATATTCTTTATGATGGTCAGCTTGACTATGACAATGACGTTTTGGCAAGTTTTGATTTTATCGTGGCCTCTGTACACTCTGTTTTGAAAATGAATAAACAGAAGGCCACTCAACGACTACTAACCGCTATCGAAAATCCCTTTACGACAATTCTGGGTCATCCTACGGGAAGACTGTTGCTAAGGCGCGAAGGATATCCCATTGATCATAAAGCTGTAATTGATCATTGCGCCAAGCACAATGTTGTGATTGAAATTAACGCCAACCCCTGGAGGTTAGATTTAGATTGGCGTTGGGTAAACTATGCGATTGAAAAAGGAGTTATGCTCTCCATTAATCCTGATGCTCACCAAATGAATGGCTACCATCATATGAGATTTGGCCTTCTGGCTGGTCGCAAAGGAGGACTCACGAAAGAGATGACCTACAATGCGCTTTCAATGGAGGAAATTTCAACACAATTCAAAAAGAAAAGGGATCAAGCCAAAGCGAATGCCTAAAAAAGTACTGATCATCCGTTTTTCTTCTATCGGAGATATTGTTTTGACCACGCCTGTTATTCGCGTGATTAAAACACAGCTTGAGGATGTCGAGGTACACTACTGTACCAAGAAACAGTACCATAGTATTTTGGAGGCCAATCCATACATTGACAAGTTTCATTTTTTTGATAATGATCTGAATGCGCTGGCCAAAGCCCTAAAAGAGGAACAATTTGATTTTGTAGTCGACCTTCATAATAATTTACGAACGCGTCTACTCAAGAATAGACTGAAAAAGCCATCTGCCGCCTTTCCAAAGTTGAATTGGGAGAAGTGGTTAGTCGTCAACCTGAAGGTAAATAAGCTACCCAACGTGCACATAGTGGATCGGTATTTGGAAGCTGCAAAGCCACTAGGTGTTAAAAAAGATGCCTTGGGCCTCGACTATTTCATCCCGGAGAAGGATCAAATTGAGGATAATTGGCTTCCCAAAACGCATCAAAAAGATTTTGTCGCATTTGCCATTGGAGGGCAACATGAGACCAAGAAACTTCCTTTGGAAAGAATGATTGAGTTATGCGATAAAATCAACAAACCTATTGTCATTTTAGGAGGAAAAGAAGACGCTGAAAATGGCGCTAAAATTGAAGCATTTTTTGAGCGCGGTGAAGAATCAGAAGCCCAGAAAGAATCATTAGATGCCCTAGGCAAGAAAGCCGAAATCTACAATGGTTGTGGCAAGTTCAGTATCAATCAGTCAGCTTCCATTCTCAAGAAGGCTTCTTACGTCTTTACTCATGATACAGGCATGATGCATATCGCAGCAGCCATGAAAAAGAATGTGTTTTCCATTTGGGGTAATACGATTCCTGAGTTTGGTATGTACCCTTATCAAACTAAGTTCACACTGCTGGAGAACAAAAAACTGAGTTGCCGACCATGTTCAAAAATTGGATATGATAAGTGTCCAAAAGGTCACTTCAAGTGTATGAAGGATATTATCTTTGACTTTTGGCTACCATGAGCAACAAGCGATTACAAGCCTTATCCATAGTACTCCTGTTATTATCCCTATTCACAGAACTAAGTGACAGTCAGGGTTGGATAAGTTTCAATAACCCAGAATTGGCCTTTGGACTCTCCTTGGGCTTTGTGCTCTTCTCCTTGTCCTTTAATGTGAAGGTTATCAGAGCAATGGGTATTCCTGAAAAAGAAAAGAAACAAAGTCAGCGACTGACTTTTATCACGGCTGTTTATGCCTTTCTGGTTTTTGGGATTGAGTTGTTTTGAGGCAAAGATTTAAGCCGATCATCTAACCATTATTCCTCTAGTTCAGAAAAAACTTCTCCTAATCGGTCGATGCGTTAATAAAGTATGCGCTTTACTTGTTTTGCGGTCCTATTTATGTTTTTGTCTTTTCAGGCATTAGCTCAGAAGCAAAATGACCTTATCAATACTTGGTTGCCTATAAACGTTGAGGACTATACAATGGAGTCCCTATCATGGGAATCTAAACTAATGCTCTCCTTATTGACATTTAAGAATGATACATCTGGACAAATAGGATATGGAGGAACAAATTTTAATAGACGCTTCTCGTATAGACCGAGTGATGATGGTTTAGAAATTGAGTTAGGGAACAAAGAGTCATTCAAAGTATTGATTCTAGAAAAATCAGTTGGTCACCTACGCATTCTTTATGACTCTTTCAATATTGTGACTTATACACCTCTCCATGCTCCCATAGAGATTATTGATTTGGAAAAACTCAGGACAGCGTTAATCGGAAAAACTTGGGAGTTTAGAATTAAACATCAAGGAAGAAGGGATGAAATACCGGTAGACTTTAGGAAAGGTATACAAGACTCCTCACTAATACGGTCTCAATTTATCAAATATTCAAATGACGCATATTTACCAAGTTTTCTAGAACTTGATGATTACCCTCACCTATGGAATATTAGCCAAAGCAACTCCAATACCATATTAAGATTTGAGGCTGTTGGAATAAGTGATGTATCAGTCATTTCATCTTCTCTTCTTTTCATAGAAACCTACAACAGAAACACTTTAAAGGGTTACCTATGGAAAGAGGGAAGAAAGATCCGGTTTACCGCCAGTCTTAGGAAAAACTCCGAAAGGATCAAAGCACGTAATCTGTCTAATCTTACCGCAGTAAAGTGGAAATTGGAGAATGCAAAACCTGAAAAAATTAGACGAATTAGGAAAAGAGACCTAATTGACTTAGGGACGATTGGTGGAGATTTCATAGAGTATACCCCTCCAAACTATTTGCACGACAGTTCCCGTGTAGTATTGCAAAGCGATATCACCGAAAAGAGGTTGGTCTTTGACTTTAAGCAAGACAGTAGTTACACTATACTCCGGGACAGCCAACTCATTAGTTCAGGAAACTGGCAAGGGCTTTTTAATCTCAGCTCCATCAAATTTGAGAGTAAAACAGGTGAAGATGAAGATGGTATTCTACGCGGCCATATTGAAGTTCTTTCACTATCGAAAAAAAAGCTAGTCATCAAAAGACGCTTTTTCCAAAGATTAAATAACCAGTTTGAATACCCAAAGGGCCTAATTGAAACTTACAGGCCTGAAAAATCTCATTAGTTTTTCTTACTCTTTAAATATCTCTTCTTTTCTCTTTTGGACATTTCTTGAGTGATCAATTCGTCTGGGTATGATGCGGTATAACCAACATTCCGCTTTAAACGGACCCTTTCTTTATTGACAGTTCTAAATAATGGGATGAGATACCGCGTGCTTGACCATTCCCGAGAGTCAATGTCTTTATCGACTACTACCTTCATATAACTTACAGAAAAGTTAAAGTAGAGGGTCCCATCCCTCGACTTAATTCCGGCTTTAGCCATTATATCACCTGCCTTGACAACCTGATCTTCATTAACAGTCAAAGTTCCGTTGACTGCACCATAATAATTCCCCACAGTACCATCTCTATGCCGTACTTGAATAAAACTCTTTTGTGGATCACCTTGAACTACTCTAATGGTTCTAACCTGTCCATCTCTAGTAGACCGAATATCATTTGTATAGAAGCCAACACCATAATAATCCCTATAACCTCCCTCTTCGTCAGGTTTGCTGGTCGGTTCTGTTATTCCTCTTACAAGAACTGTCTCATCTTCAGCTCCAGGAATGGCGTATTCTACGTCACTAATCTCTGGATTACCGACACCATTGTAGAAATAGTATCGATAATCGAAACGTGGCTGACTGGTTCCTACAGGAGTCACCTTAAAAAGCCTGATCTTTCCAGTGGATATTGTCTTTTGAAAGGGCAAAGGGGCATCAGGCCTCCATTGATTCAGACCCGTATTAAATACCACCACTATATGGGTGTCTTTTGCAATAGAATTGAACGCATAAAAGACGTATTCACCATCCTTGGTAGGTTCATGATTGACAACTACATCACCTCTTACCTGACCGAAAACCGGACGCCATAAACCACAGAGTATTATGATTATCGAGAAGAGAATTTTAGGTTTTGACCTTCTAGGCATAAATGTGAGTTTATTAATAATCAATAAACTTAATCTTTTTCAAGCAAAAGGATTAATTGAGTCAGATTTGACTCCTAATCATTCTCGACTACGGACAAATCTCTTCTTTTCAGCCTTAGTCATTTCCTGGGTGTAGATATCATCAGGATATGTCGCGATATACATCTCGCCCTCCTTTAACTGAGACTTCTTCTTTTTGGCTGTTCTGAAAAGCGGCTTGATGTACTTGTAAGTAATCCAGCTTTCCTGATCCTTTTCGGGGTCGACATTCACCTGCATATAGGAGACAGAAAAGTCGAAATAAGTCTTTCCGTTTTCCACCAAACCTGCTACTCCCAATCTGGCACCAGCTTCAATGTATTGCCCCTTGCTGGTCTTCATAGTACCCCGCATAATGCCTTTATAAGTGCCAACAGTACCATCCTTGTGTGTAATCTTTATAAAACTCTCGTTTGGATCTCCGGCAGATGGTTTAATTGACGTCACATAACCGCTTCGTAGTGAACGGATATAGGTCACGAAAAAGCCAACACCATAATAAGCATCCAACTGGGTTTCATCAGACTCCTCTTCATTGAGGTTAGTGACACCCTTGAACTTTACCTCTTGCCCTTCCTCTCCAGGCACGGTATACTCCACTCTATTGACCTCAGGGTTTCCAAAGCCTTCAAAGAAATGGGTTTTGTACTTGAAATTATAGGTGGAATCTGCCTTGCCTTTAAGTTTGAACAGTCTGACTTTACCGGCCTTGATAGTCTTTTGAAATGGCAATGGTTGATCACACTTCCAGCGGCTCATATCCTCCTCAAAGGTCAACACCATATGGATATCATTAGCAATACTATTCACTGCATAAAAGACAAACTCACCGTCTTTTTCAGACTCGCGAATCACCTTTATGTCTTCAAGATTTTGTGCTAACAGGCCGCAGAAGGAGCAACAAAGAATGCCCAGAATCAGACATGCCTTTTTAGAATTGATTAATCTAACGTTGCCAATCATTCAGAAATACTATGTGTATTTGAAATTAACCTTATATGATCTCAAATACAATTTTCTGGATGTAAAATTATTGAGCTAGCTGTTCTAAACTACGTTGCCATTGATCAAAACTAAATCCTACCATTAATTCGGTCATCTGCGACTTAACTTTTTCTAGCGACAGATTACCAATACTTCCTTCGTGGCTATGATTCACTGTTCGTTCAGGGCTGAAGTCTCCTGCTTCAATAGCTAAGCCAACCTGTTTGTATGCATCTCTAAAAGGTACTCCACTCAATACAAGTTTGTTGGTTTCTTCTACGCTGAAAAGATATTGGTATTTCTCCTTCTCAATTAGGTCTTGATTGATCTCTACTTTTTGCAACATGAAATCACACATAAAAAGGCAATCCTTCAAATCTTGAATGGCAGGAAAAAGCACCTCCTTAATCAGCTGCATTTCACGGTGATAACCTACAGGTAGGTTGGCCGTGATCATCGCGATATCATTTGGTAATGCTTGAATGCGATTACATTTACCACGCATCAGCTCAAAAACATCTGGATTCTTTTTGTGAGGCATAATGCTTGAACCCGTGGTGAGTTCATCGGGAAATGACACGAAGCCAAAGTCCTGCCCCATATAAAGGCAAACATCCATAGCAAACTTGCCAAGGGTGGCTGCAATACCGGACATGCCCATCGCCATCGATTTTTCGGCCTTGCCTCTACCCATCATCGCATAGACCACATTATAATTCAGGTCCTCAAAACCAAGCAGATCAGTAGTCATTTTCCGGTTCAAAGGGAATGATGATCCAAACCCAGCGCCCGAACCCAATGGATTCTTGTTGACAATTTTATAGGCCGCATGCATCATATGCAGATCATCCACCAGACTTTCGGCATAGGCACCAAACCATAGTCCAAAGGACGAAGGCATTGCCACTTGCATATGCGTATAGCCTGGCATTAGCACGTTTTTGTATTGATCACTTAGGGAAGTGAGTCGGTCAAAAAGCACCGCAACTCCATCCGTAATTTCCTTGATCTCTTGGCGCATGAAGAGTTTCAAGTCTACCAAAACCTGATCATTTCGCGATCGGCCCGAATGAATCTTCTTACCGACATCACCCAAGCGTTCGGTCAACAATAACTCTACTTGTGAATGGATATCTTCCACACCAGACTGTATTTCAAAATCTCCGGATTCTATGGTTTTAAAGATGGCTTTCAGCTCGCGATGAATCGCGGTTTTCTCATCAGTAGTGAGCAAGTCAATACTCGCCAACATCTCCGTATGTGCCAGTGAACCCAACACATCGTAAGGTGCCAGTTGAATATCGAATTCTAAGTCACGGCCTACTGTATAGCGTTCTACTATGTCCGATACTTTTGTTTCTTTTTCCCAGAGTTTCATTTTGTTTCTTTTCGTCATTGCGAGTATTGTGTCGATGCAAATCGGCTAAAATCGAAGCAATCTCCATGTTCATTTTGGGGATTACTACGTCATTCGTTTCACTCTTTCCTCGTAAGGACGTTGTTTAATAGTTTTATATACAATCCTATCCCCTCCTCAATTTCACTGATGTGGATATACTCATCTGCTGTATGTGATCTGGCCGAATCTCCAGGTCCCATTTTCAAAGTCGGAAAAGGCATTAATGCTTGATCAGAAAGCGTAGGCGATCCATAGGTTTTTCTACCCAGAGCTATGCCGGCTTTCACGATCGGATGGTTGATATCAATACCGGATGGATTCAATCTGGTGGATCGTGGCGTCACTAGCGCTTCAACATTTTCTTTAATGATATCCAATGTTTCCTGATTGGAATAAGCATCAGTAGTTCTGACATCGACTACAAATCGACATTCATCAGGCACTACGTTATGTTGACTTCCGGCATCAATCATCGTTACACTCATTTTTACAGGGCCGAGTGTTTCGGATTGATTAGGAAATTCATAGGTATTAAACCACTCAATATCCTGCATGGCTCTATAAATGGCATTTACGCCTTCATTTCTTGCCGCATGACCTGACTGTCCCTTCGCAACACAATCCAAAACCATCAACCCCTTTTCCGCAATGGCCATGTCCAGCAAAGTAGGCTCTCCTACAATACCGAAATCAATTGTTGGTAAATGAGGAAGTAGTGCTTCAACGCCTCCCTTACCGGAAACCTCTTCTTCCGCTGTCGCAGCCAGTATGAGGTTATAGTTGAGATCTTTCTGATCATAAAAATGAAGGAATGTCGCTATCAATGAGACCAAACAGCCTCCAGCATCATTACTCCCCAATCCATAGAGCTTTCCGTCTTCTTCAATCGCCTGAAATGGATCCTTAGAGTAACCAGCATTTGGCTTAACGGTATCATGATGCGAGTTAAGCAGTACCGTGGGTTTAGTCTCCACAAAGTGCAGATTCTTGGCCCAAACATTATTTCCTAATCGTTCGGTCTGTACACCAATGTTCTTAAAAAATGACTGAATTAAATCGGCAGTGTCAGCCTCTTCCTTACTCAAGGATGGGGTCTCAATCAGCTGTTTTAGTAATGATATGGCTTGATCTGTCAAATTCATAGCAGAAAGTTAGTAGTTAACGTCATTGCGAGGATCAACTCCTGCGACAGCAAGGAATTGAGACGTGGCAATCTGACTGTTTGAAGTCCCCATGACAGAAGATAAAGGCCCCCATCTCGTTTCTTCCCCCTTGGGGGAAGATGGCACAGTGTGCCAGAAATGGCACTTTTGAAATCTAATATTTCTACTTACATCCTTCATGTCCCGATCAGTGTTCCGGCTTCTGCTTGATTCAAATCGGAGAATTGAAGAATCCTCACATTTTTCACCCCGGCATTAAGCGCGGCAAAGGCATTGTCCAGTTTAGGGATCATTCCATCACTGATCACACCGTTTGCCTTTAGGGAGTCATATGCTATCATATCAATGGCCTCAATGACCGTTTGATTTTCGAAGTCACTCAAAACGCCTTTCTGTTCAAAACAGTAAATCAGCCTAACTTCATAGTCTGACGAAAGTGCTCCAGAAATTACACTCGCTAAGGTATCCGCATTGGTGTTCAACAGGCTTCCTTTTCCATCATGCGTCAAGGCACAAATCACTGGTGTCAATCCGCTTTCCAAAAACTGAGATACCCTGTTCTTATTGACCCCATCACTAGTAATGTCACCTGCGAAGCCGTAATCGATAGTCTTCACTGGTCGTTTTGTAGCTTTTAGGACGTTTGCATCCGCCCCTGATAACCCAATGGCATCTTCGCCCAAAGCCTGTAGGTAACTTACAATCTTTTTGTTAACCAAACCGCCATAGACCATGGTTACCAGCTCGAGTGTTTCAGCATCCGTTATTCTTCTACCCTCATTCATTTTAGGTTCAATTCCTAACCGGGTTCCAAAGTCAGATGCGATTTTACCACCTCCGTGAACAAGGATTTTTGACCCTTTAAGCTCGGCAAAGTCTTGAAGAAATTGGTCAAGCAGCGCTTGGTCATCAATGACCTTACCTCCAATTTTTATGACACTTAGTTTTTTCATTCTTTATTCCGTCATTGCGAGGAATGAGCGAAGCGAATTAACGAAGCAATCTCCAATCAATAAGGAGATTACTTCGTTAGGCTTTCAACCTTCCTCGTAATGATGTTCTATTTATAGTTTCATTTTAGCAATTCATTAAAAACCGCCTGAGCAGCATACACTCTATTTTCTGCCTGGTCTAAATGGATAGCGTTCGGTCCATCCAATGCCTCATCCTGAATGACTAAGCCCCGTCTTACTGGAAGACAGTGCATTACCTTAGCATCATTGGTCACTTCCAAGTGTTGATTACCAATAGACCACGTCTCATCTTGAGACAGTACCTGCCCATAATGATCATAGGACGACCAGTTCTTGACATACACAAAGTCAGCACCTTCCAAGGCGGCTTTTTGATCGTGAACAACCGGCACATCTTTTCTAAACTCCGATGCTAAATCATAACCAATAGGATTCGTGATAGTCAAGTCCATATCTGCCGCGATCATCCATTCGGTAAAAGAGTTCGCTACTGCCTGTGGTAAAGCTTTGATATGAGGTGCCCAAGTCAATACAACTTTTGGCTTTCGTGTTTCAGGCCAGTTTTCCTTGATGGTCATCAAATCAGCCAAACTCTGCAACGGGTGACGTGTAGCACTTTCAAGGCTGACTATTGGAATACCGGAGTGATCCAAAAAAGCATTTAGGAGTTTCTCCGTATAATCGGCATCTCGATCTTTCAATTCTGGAAAGGTCCGAATGCCCAACACATCAAAGTATCTTCCCATCACACCGGCAGCTTCTCGGATATGCTCGGCTTTATCACCATTCATTGCAATACCGTCCTCAAACTCAAGGGCCCAGCCATCTTTCCCGATGTCAAGGACAATGGCCTCAGCGCCCAAGTTCTGTGCAGCAATTTGTGAGCTCAAGCGCGTTCTTAGGCTGGGGTTCAAAAAGATCAGGCCAACCTTTTTACCAGAAGCTATTTTCGGTTGAAATGCGTTCTTTTTGAAAGCAATGGCCTTATTCAATAGTGCGTCTAAATCGTTGACGTCTGATATCGATGTAAAGTGTTTCATAATTATCATTACCCCTCAGTCCTTCGGACAGCTCCCCTTAAATAGGGGAGCAACCAAACCAGTCTCCTCCTTTTAGGAGGAGTGCCCAACGGGCGAGGTGGTCAGTATTTCTTTAATTCTATCTCAAGTGCTTCAAAAAACTGGTCTAATTCTTCCTGGGTCACCGCCAATGAAGGCAATAACCTCAAGGTATTCTTATTTGCCGCTGACCCTGTGAATATCTTGTGATCGAAGAGTAGGCTCTTTCTTAACTGAGCGATTGGAAAATCAAACTCAGCACCAATCATTAAACCTTTACCTCTGACTTCTCTCACTTGCGGAACATCACTTAGGCGTGCCAAGGCATATTCGCCCAAGTCCTTTGCGTTTTGAATCAACTTCTCTTCTGAAATCACTTCTAGAACCGTCAAAGCAGCTGCGCAAGCCAAATGATTCCCGCCAAAGGTCGTACCCAACATTCCATGCCAAGGCTCAAAATTGGGTGCAATGAACACGCTTGCCACGGGAAACCCATTACCCATGCCCTTAGCCAAGGTGATAATGTCCGGTCTTATATCCATATGTTGGTGGGCAAAGAATTTCCCTGTTCTCCCTGCTCCGGACTGTACTTCGTCAAGGATAAAGACAGCCTCATGTTCTTCGCACAACTCCTGCGCCTTCTTCAGAAAATCCTCAGATGGAGTATAAAGTCCTGCCACTCCCTGAATGCCCTCTATTATAAAGCCCGCTACGTCATCATCAAAGGCTAGTTCCAAGCCGTCTAAATCATTCAGCGGCACAAATTCGACCTGATGATCGGCATTGAAAGGGGCAATAATCCTGGGATTATGCGTAGCCGCCACCGCACCAGAGGTTCTGCCATGAAAGGCATTTTCTACTGCAATAATTTTCTTTCGTCCTGTGTGAAAGGAGGCGAGCTTCAAGGCGTTTTCGTTGGCCTCTGCACCTGTACTGCATAGAAAAAGTGAATAGTCATAGTAACCAGAAATCTGTCCCATTTTGAGCGCTAGCTCCGTTTGCAATGAGTTCTCAACAGCATTTGAATAGAACCCAATCTGCCCTAGTTGATGACTTAGTCTCTCCATATACTTCGGGTGGCTATGGCCAATTGAAATGACTGCATGCCCACCATATAGATCGAGATATTCTGTGCCATTTTTGTCCCACAACTTAGAGCCCAGCGCCTTGACTGGCTCTATTGGATAAAGGGGGTATACATCGAATAATTCCATGTCTAATTCTTTTCTACTTTCACTTCACTTCTACTCATTATTCATATCCTAAGCCATAGATTCCGGATCAAGTCCGGAATGACGCTGTGGGTGTTAAAATGCACTCCCTTTTAGTTTAAGCCCTTCCGTCTCATTCAGTCCAAACATCAAATTCATGTTTTGAACAGCCTGACCAGAGGCTCCTTTTAATAAGTTGTCAATCACTGATTGAATCATCAAATACCCGTTATGTAAACTCAAATGCACATAACACTTGTTGGTATTGACCACTTGCTTTACATCCAGTGGCTGATCACTCACCCAGGTAAATGGATGGTCTTCGTAATATTCTTTATAAACCTGAATTGCTTCTTCTAAGGGCCACTCGATGTACTGATAAGCAGTCACCAAAATCCCTCGGGTAAAGTTTCCCCGATAGGGGATAAAATTGATCGGTTGATCATACCAAGATTGATATTGCATCAAACTCTTAGTCACCTCAGCCATATGTTGATGGTTGAAGGCTTTGTAAGTCGATACATTTCCATCGCGCCAGCTAAAGTGCGTTGTCTCCGAAGGTTTTACCCCTGCTCCAGTTGACCCAGTAATACCCGAGATATGAACTTCTTTGAGTGCGCCATTATGCGCTAGGGGTAATAAAGCCAGTTGAATGGCTGTGGCAAAACAGCCAGGATTGGCTACAAAGTCCGATGTCTTAATGGCCTCCTTATTGAGTTCAGGCAAACCATAGACCTTATCATCATCCAAACGAAAGTCTTGGCTTAAGTCGATCACTTTGACTGATGCTGGTACCTCGTGCTGCTCGAAAAACGCTGAGGAAGCACCATGTCCCATGCATAGAAAGAGTACATCTATATCGAAACTGACTTCCTTCACAAACTTCAATTGGGTTTCTCCCAACAAATCAGGATGCAACTTGCTGATCGGTTCGTTGGCCTGACTTCGGCTTTGAATGAAGTTAATTTCTACTTTCGGATGATTTAGTAGCAAACGAATCAATTCACCACCTGTATAGCCAGCGCCACCTATAATTCCTGCTCGTATCATAATTCGCTATTCACTTGGTGATAGATCGCATTTTGATTGCCGAAAATTTTCGAGAAACCTTTGACATCTTCGCCTGTCCAAGCATTATTCATCTCTCCATAGTGACCAAATTTCGCGGACATGAGGTCATGATCGGATTCAATGCCATTGACTTGAAAACGATAAGGCAAAAGGGTGATAAAGACTTTACCCGTTACTTTTTGCTGAGTGTTCGACATCATCGCTTCCATGTCACGCATGACAGGATCCATAAACTGACCCTCGTGCAACCAATTACCATAGAATGCCGCCACTTGATCTTTCCAATAGATTTGCCATTTGGTAAGCACATGCTTCTCTAAAGCCTGATGAGCCTTAATGGTGAGCATGGCAGATGCAGCCTCAAAACCGACTCGCCCTTTGATACCGATGATGGTATCGCCTACATGAATATCTCGACCTATACCAAAAGGCCCAGCCAAAGACTCCAGGTATTGGATGGCTTCATGAGGTGTCTCGAATGACTTATCATTGACAGATTTTAACTCTCCCTTTTCAAAGCCCAGCTCTAACGATTCCGATTGATCTTTTGACACTTGGGTAGGAAAGGCTTCCTCAGGCAAAAATCCATTTGAAGTCAATGTCTCCTTACCTCCCACTGAGGTACCCCAAAGGCCTTTGTTCACTGAGTAAGCGGCTTTGGCAAAGTCCATTTCAACACCTTTGGATTTTAGATATTCAATTTCCTCCTCACGAGATAACTTCATATCACGAATCGGGGTAATGATTTCGGCCTGTGGCAAAAAGGTCTGAAAGATCATGTCAAAACGAACCTGATCGTTACCTGCTCCGGTACTACCATGAGCAATGTATGCCGCGTCTAGGGTCTTAGCATATTTGGCAATCGCTAATGCCTGACTTACTCTTTCCGCACTTACCGATAAGGGATAGGTACTATTCTTCAGAATATTTCCGAAGATGAGGTACTTGACTACTTTATCATAGTAGTTAGCTGTCTCCTCAATTGTGGTATGGCTTTTAACACCAAGTTCGTAGGCACGAGCCTCTACTCCTACCAGTTCCTCTTGGGTAAAACCACCCGTATTTACCAATACCGAATGCACCTCAAGGCCCTTTTCTTCGGTGAGGTATTTCACGCAATACGAGGTATCAAGTCCTCCGCTATAAGCCAAGACTACTTTCTTATTTTCCATTTCGTTTGTTCTTTTTTTCTTCTCGTTTGAGCAGCACTGTTTTCTTAAATTTTAACCAGCGTTCGAAGAGTTTAAGGTCTTTATCGAGTTCTCGACCCTTCCACTGCGTTCGTTTTGGTTTTTGATTGTTTTCCCAAGCCGGATTGTAAAGCATAGCCGTACAAATGCAGTTTTGGCGCTTCTTTGCTGTGAGAATGTCAAAGTTTACGCAGCTTTGACAACCAGTCCAAAACTCTTCATCTTGTGTTAGCTCCGAATAGACCACAGGTTTGTAACCCAATTCTGAATTAATTTTTAGGACAGCAGCTCCGGTAGTCAAACCGAAAATTTTGGCTTGCGGAAATTTCTTCCCTGAAAGGTTGAAAGTGGCTTCTTTGATGCGCTTTGCTAAGCCTGCTCCACGAAACTTCTGGGAAACGATCAGCCCCGAATTTGCTACAAACTGTCCGTGGCTCCATACTTCGATATAACAGAAGCCGGCCCACTCTCCTTTCTTCGTGGTGGCAATGATCGCTTTGCCCTCTTTGATTTTCGACTGGATGTACTCAGGCGTTCGCTTGGCGATTCCTGTACCTCGAATCTGAGCTGACGCTGAAATCTCATCTACGATTTCCTGTGCGTAACTGGCATCTGCTCCTTGGGCTTCTTTTATGATAAACTGTGTTTTCATCTTTATTCTGGTCGTCATTCCGGGCTTGACCCGGAATCTCCTAAATGTTTGTGAGCATAGATTCTGAAACAAGCCTGCCTGTCGGTAGACAAGTTCAGAATGACGTATTAAGAGAGTTTTATCTCAAAAATTAATAATACAATACGGATTGGGAATTGATGACCACCACGTAGGCAATCGGTATGATATCGAGGCTTAGCGCCTCCTAGTCCTTGCCCTAAAAGCACTCGCTTCCACCGCTACTAGAGGTAGCTTAATGGTTTGGAAATATGTAGAAGCGTTTGACTGCATTGTTCTATTGAGACGACAAAGGAAATAAAAAGTTTAGATATCCCAAATAAGTCAAGGACTAAAAGCATCCAATTCTGATTTGATTTTCCATTAATATAAAAATATATAGCGATTAAATTATCTAATATTTATATTATTGATTCTTTAGATTTTTATTCGACTGAACAATAAACACTATGAAAAAACTTATACCCTTCATTCTTTTTACACTCCTAGTAATGCCGTCCATGGGTCAATACTGGACGGGCAGCAGCAGTACTACAAATTATATTTACCGAACCGGATCGCTTGCCATTGGCACGAATTATTCTGGTGCGAGATTCACAGTGGGTGGATCGGTTAACAAATCTCATTTCTATCATGGTACCTACGAAGATGTTTATCTAAGACCAGGCACCAATAGCGGTCGAGTAATAATGGACATTGGAAATGTAGGTATTGGCACATCTTCACCAAACTACAAGCTTGACGTAAATGGTCGAATTCATTCAAATGACAGAATTTACGGTGATAGATTGTCGGCCATAGGAGGAGTAATCGATTTGGATGCGGCTTCCGGAAGTAATTTTTGGCAATTGTATGGTGGAGCCGCTTCTTTGTATGTAAGCGGTCAACTTGGTCTATCTCAGAGAGCCGGTAATGTAGGTATTGGCACCACAAACCCGACAGAGAAACTAGACATACATGATGGTGCTTTAGAACTAATGCAAACGAGTGGTGTAGCGGATAATGGTAAAGGGGTCATAAAGTTTGGAGAAAACAGCGTTCGCCTGTTTGCAATTCAATACAACGGTTCGCAAAGCAATCCCAACAATAAGCTGATGATCAAAGGGTCTACTTCGTCTGACGACAGCTACAACCTCAACCTAATGACGTTTGATCAAAATGGTCATGTTGGTGTTGGAATGTCTAGTCCTCAGACGAAACTCAATATATATGGAAAATCTCAAGATTGGGACCCTTCTGTTCAAGGACATTCTCTGGGCACCATCCATCTAAACCCAGGAAGTTCAAATGACAATTATGGGAATGCAATCACCTTTGGTGCATCTGATTCTGGCAGTGGACAAGTAGCTCATGCTGGTATCTACGTCCGAAGTGATGGTGCGTACGGTACTAAAATGTACTTTTCAACTACCAATGCCTATATCACTGGCTCAAAAACTGGTTTGATGATAGACCATACCGGGAGTATCGGTATAGGAACCTCAGACCCAACTGAGAAGCTCTCAGTAGATGGCACAGTATTAGCCAAAAAAATTCGAGTCTCGACCACTGGAGTTGATTGGCCAGACTATGTCTTCTCTCCTGAATACAAACTAAAAACTTTAGGTGAGCTTGAGGACTACATCCAAGCCAATCAACACCTCCCAGAAGTCCCATCAGCCCAAGAGATTGAAGAAAAGGGTCAGGATTTGGGGGATATTCAGGCTACACTGTTGAAGAAGGTGGAGGAGTTGACGCTTTACATCTTGGAGTTAGAAGCTGGGAGAAAGGAGTTAGAAGTTAGAAGCAGGGAGTCAGAGGTCAGAAGTAATAAACTTGATGCCCTCAATTCACAGCTCCAAACGGAAAACGCTGAGCTTAGGGCCATGTTCCTGGAGCTTAAAAAAGAAATCGAACTGATCAAGGCACAAAAACAATAAACACTATGAAAAAACTATTCTTTATCCTCACTGGAATTTTCTGCATTTCCATTTTTACTCAAGCCCAAACCACTCACAATACAGGGCTAACCACATTAACGAATCCGGCAGCTGGTGGGCGAACACTGGAAATTAGAAAAGACAATGACGATGGCTTTATAACATTTCATGACCCTGGTGAATATTGGTACTCCATGGGTTTGCAAAGATCTACTGGATACTTCAAGATCAATCATGGCGGAGACATCAATACAACCAAGCACTTTTTAATGAATACGCTTGGGGATATAGGATTTGGAACGTTTCCTGGTGCCCGTCTTGACATTTTGGGTAAGACTTTTACCCTACCCCTAACAGAAAAAGTGGCAGCGCTAAGACTCAAAAATGAGTACAAGGAACCTGGAAGATATTTTAAGAACTCAGCGGTTGATTTCATGCTTAGCAGATGGGAAGCTGGCGGTAATCATATGCCAGAGACACAACTAGACTTTAGACTCTCGGGTAATGCAAGTCAGACCTATGACAATGATTTACCTAACGTAGATGTAATGACTTTAAGGTCTGATGGTAATGTAGGGATTGGCACCACTTCACCAAAGTCTGCCTTGCATGTCGCAGGCAACACTCCGCTTGATTGGCAGGGAAGTTCAAAGGGCTCAGGGCTATTAACGCTTGCAAACCCAAGCGGCAACGGTTCTCTTTTTATTAATACGCCTACCCATAATTCATTTTACTCTGCGGGGCTAGGTATTGATGGGAGCTACGATAATCGTCATTCTGAAATAAATATCAAGGCTTTTGGAGTCAAGTATAATTCATGGTATTCATCATTGGTTTTTCATACTTCAAATGGTGAAAACCTGAATGAGGTCATGAGGCTGGATCGGTTAGGGAATGTTGGCATAGGCACAAACTCTCCATCAGAAAAACTGGAGGTGAATGGCACCGTCAAAACCAAAAAGGTTAAAGTAGAAGCGAACGGCTGGCCTGACTATGTCTTCTCTCCTAACTACAAACTAAAAAACCTGAGTGAGCTTGAAGCTTATATCCAAGCTAACCAGCACCTTCCAGAGGTTCCTTCCGCCAAAGAGATTGAAGAAAAGGGTCAGGATTTGGGGGATATTCAGGCTACACTGTTGAAGAAGGTGGAGGAGTTGACGCTATATCTGATTCAGGAGAATAAGGAAAAAAAGGAATTGAAAAAAGAAAACCAAGAGCTCAAAGAACTCTTCCTGGAACTCAAAAAAGAAGTTGAATCGCTTAAAACACAAAAACAATAAGCATTATGAAAAAGATATTCTTCTTGCTAATATTACTATCAGTCGCTACCGTGACTCAGGCCCAATGGACCACTGTAGGTAACGAGTTGTACTATAATTCCGGTAATGTCGGAATAGGCACCACTAACCCTGCATACCTGCTTCACTTAGAGAGTAATGCAACAACAAGTATGTTGTTGCATACAAGCTCTTCAAGTTTCAGTTCTAGATTGTATTTCAAGGGACAGCGCGAAACCACTGGTATTTCTACCCATTATATTGGTACAGAGGGCATTGGTAACTATAACCTTCAGGTTAATGTTGATGAGAATTTTCTAATCAAAACCAATTCTGTAGAAAGACTTAGGGTTACTGGGAATGGTAAAGTGGGAATAGGGACGGCCGCTCCAAAATACCCGCTCTCTGTTGCTGGCGTGATGAATGTCGAAGGCAATGGCGATTATTACGGTGCATGGTTTGGAGGAGAAGCGAGAACTGCGAACCCTTCTTTAAACCTTGGAGGTTGGCACAATCAAAAAGGGTCTATCTTTTGGAATAATAGCGACAGAAGTCTGGTCTTCGAAACTCAGAATAATTCTGATGTTTATCCAAACTCAATGGTTATTAGACATGGTAGTGTTGGCATTGGCACAGACTCTCCTAGTTCGAAACTACATGTAAGAAGTGGGTTATCTGGGGGAACTGTACATGGTTTTTCAAAACTCACAGTAGAAAACTCGGGAGAGGCAATGATCTCAATTTTAACTCCCAATAATGTTCGTGCATATATGGGCTTTGCCGATTCTGATGATAATTATGTGGGGGGAATGCAATACAACCATTCTACTAATCAAATGCTATTTAGGGTTAACAATCATGGCAATGAGGCATTATTGATTGACTCCAATGACTACGTTGGAATAGGTACCGCCTCTCCCACCGAAAAACTCTCAGTAGACGGCACCGTGCTAGCAAAGAAGGTGAGAGTCTCCACCACTGGAGCAGATTGGCCAGATTATGTTTTCTCTCCTGACTATAGGCTCAGAAGCCTTGGTGAACTAGCAGCTTTCATCCAAGTCAATCAGCACCTACCAGAGGTTCCTTCCGCCAAAGAGATAGAAGTAAAAGGACAGGACTTGGGCGATATTCAGGCCACACTTTTGAAGAAGGTGGAGGAGTTGACACTATACATCTTGGAGTTAGAAGCTGGGAGAAAGAAGTTAGAAGTTAGGAACCAAAAATTGGAAGCTGAAAACTCTGAGCTTAGAACCATGTTTCTTGAGCTTAAAAAAGAAGTTGAATCCATCAAAACACAAAAACAATAAGCATCATGAAAAAGACACTTACACTCTTGCTTACTCTGGCACTACCAATATTCGTTTCTGCTCAAATTCAGAACTTCGATACAAATGGTGGTGTCGATTATGACAATACTCGCAAAGATGTTCGAATAGGACCTTATACATCAATTGGCAGCACTCGGATGAATAACTTCGGATATATTGGGTTTAATGCCTATTTAAATTCATCATCAGTAAGTGGTCTCTATAATAGATTCAAGCCAGATTGGCCAGGCAATGGGTCTACCTCAGGAAAAGGAATTGTATTTCATATGACTGCTGGAGGAAATGCAGATCTCAATATAGTTGGTATAGATTGGGGAAGTAGTTCTAACGAACAGGACTTAAGCAGTTTCTCAAACATTATGACTTTAAAACATAATCAGTTAGTAGGTATTGGCACCACTTCACCGACCTCATCTCTCCATATCCTTTCATCTGATTCCCGTGGAATGAAATTCAGCCGATCTGGTGCACATGATTTTGGATATGAAATAGGAGGAACAACTTTTGGCCTCTATGATTACACAGATGGAGAATACAGATGGAGAACTGGAAATGGTCATGTCATTTTAAATGAGTCAGGAGGCAATGTGGGCATTGGCACTACTTCGCCTAACGCAAAGTTAGATCTCAGAAATGGCCACCTTTATGTTGGCGATGACACATTTAACAATCCTGGCAGCTGGGGAGCAACCATCAATCTGGACGACAACGTGCATTCCAGAGTATTGATCGAAGAAAGGGGTACAGGAGTTCAGACCGCCTTGATGTCTCATACGGGTGGAACCTCCAAAGTAGGTACTATCTCAAATCACGATTTTCAAATAGTTGCCAACCACGATGAAAAGGTCAGGATAGCAACAAATGGTAATATCGGTATTGGTACAAGTACGCCTAACGCCAAATTAGACCTAAGGAATGGCCACCTCTATGTCGGTGATGACACATTTAACAATCCTGGCAATTGGGGCGCAACAATCAATCTGGACGACAATGTCCATTCTCGAATTCTGATAGAGGAAAGAAGTACGGGTGTCCAAACTTCCTTATGGGCTCATACAGGTGGAAATGCGAAAGTCGGAACCATATCCAATCATAACTTTAGTATTATTTCTAATGGAAGTGAAAAGATGACAGTCACAACTAGTGGAAAGATAGGTATCGGCACTTTATCACCCACCGAAAAACTTTCAGTTGACGGAACAGTCCTA
The DNA here is from genome assembly GCF_001747095.1 of Roseivirga sp. 4D4. NCBI lineage: Bacteria > Pseudomonadati > Bacteroidota > Cytophagia > Cytophagales > Roseivirgaceae > Roseivirga > Roseivirga sp. 4D4. Next base: position 4,137,150 of record NZ_MDGP01000001.1, on the reverse strand, counting down.
GCCAAAAAAGTGAGAGTCTCTACCACAGGAGCAGATTGGCCAGACTATGTCTTCTCTCCTAATTACAAACTAAAAAACCTGAGTGAGCTTGAAGCTTATATCCAAGCTAACCAGCACCTTCCAGAGGTTCCTTCCACCAAAGAGATTGAAGAAAAAGGCCAGGATTTGGGAGATATTCAGACCACACTTTTGAAGAAGGTGGAGGAGTTGACGCTTTACTTAATTGAACAGGACAAAAGGAATAAGGATCAAGAGGCTAGGTTAAAGGCTCTAGAAGAGGAGAATAAAAGTCTTAGAAAGCTACTTGAGTCTAAGAATTAAGCTTTCAAATGATCAATGTTGAATTACTAATTCATAATTCAACATTGATCATTTAATATATTACCCCCCAATCCACTCAGCTACAAACAAGTTTGTATCTCTGCCGCCACCATTGTTACGGTTAGAAGAGAAAACAATATGCTTACCGTCATTAGAGAATACAGGGAAGGCATCAAAGGTTTCATCTCTTGTGATTCGCGTCAGGCCAGTACCATCTATGTTGATCATGTAGAGATTGAAAGGGAAGCCTCTTGTAGCTGTATGATTTGAGGCAAAGATGATTTTCTCGCCTGATGGGTGAAAGAACGGTGCCCAGTTGGCTTGGCCAAGATCGGTTAGTTTTCTCAGGTCAGAACCATCGGCATTGCAGATATAAAGCTCCATATCTGTCGGCATTACCAAACCTTCTTTCAATAGGTCCTGGTAGATTTTAATGTCTTCCTCAGTCTTCGGTCTAGAAGATCTAAAAATAAGTTTTGACCCGTCAGGCGAAAAGAATGCTCCACCATCATATCCCAATTCGTTGGTGATTTGCTTCACATCAGAACCATCGATATTCATAGTGAACAACTCCAAGTCACCAGTTCTCATAGAAGTGAAAACGATACGATCGCCTTTCGGGGAAACGGTAGCTTCGGCATCATAGCCCTCCTCATTAGTCAATTGATCAATGATATTACCATCTAGGTCTGCAGTGAAAATATCGAAGCTCGGGTAGATCGGCCAAACATATTTTCCGTCCGCCCTTCTCTCAGGTACTGGAGGGCAGTTCTCCCCACCTAAGTGAGTAGATCCATAAACGATCGTTTTATTCCCCGGCAAGAAGTAGGAACAAGTAGTCCTTCCCATTCCTGTACTGACCATTTGCGGTCGGTTATTCTTTAAGTCATCATTGCGCCAATCCGTCACAAACATTTGATCACAACCTACTCCCCATTCAGCATAGTCCGACTGGAAGACAATGTGCTTGTCGTCAAAACTCCAATACGCCTCTGCGTTATTACCTCCAAAAGTCAATTGCTTGATATTCCTGAGGTACTTCATTTCTTCTGGGTGAAGCAAAAGTGAGTCTTGAGCAGATCTAGCTTCAGTCGAGACTGTTTCTTTTTTCTGTGCACCACAGCCGAAAACCAAAAGGACTAATAATACAGAAATGTATCGCATGGAATATATGATTCGTTGAATAATGGCGCGAAGATAATGATTATTATCTTTGTCCTAAAGTTGAAATTATGAAGAGTTTGAAGCGCCTATTCTTATTGATCACAGTACTATCGATCACATTTGCTTGTACCGATTTTACCACCGACAAAGAACTTAAAGTAGGCCTTGAAAAGGACATTACTTTTCTGGCCGATGATGCTTTAGAAGGTAGAGCGATCGGCACCCCAGGTGAGGAAAAGGCGGCAAACTATATAGCTGAGGCATTCGAAAAGATAGGCCTTAGCCCAAAAGGCACTGATGGCTATTTTCAACCTTTTACAGTTAAGAAATCTACCAATCCCCATGAAGAAGCGGTAGTTGGGACTGATGGCGAAGGTGTTACGGGCAGAAATGTAGCAGGTTTTATTGATAACGGCAGTGACTACACCGTGGTGATCGGTGCTCACTATGATCATTTAGGCTATGGTTCCGAGGGGTCGCTGTTCAGAGGCGAACCTGCCATTCACAATGGTGCAGATGACAATGCCAGTGGTACATCAGCGGTAATTCAGCTTGCCAAAATCCTTAAAGCCAAGAAAAGTAAATACAACTTTCTCTTTCTTGCCTTTTCAGGAGAAGAAAACGGGCTTTGGGGTTCTAACTACTTTTCAAAGAATTCTACTGTTGATCTAGCCAGTGTCAACTATATGATCAATATGGACATGGTCGGTAGAATGAACGAAGAAAAGACGGTAGCGATCAATGGTGTAGGGACGAGTCCACTGTGGATCGAAAAACTGGAGACTATTAATTCAGACAGTCTAAAACTGGTTACTTCAGAATCTGGTGTTGGGCCTTCAGATCATACCTCATTCTATCTTCAAGATCTTCCAGTATTGCATTTCTTCACTGGCCAGCACGAAGACTACCATAAACCTTCTGACGATGCTGATAAAATCAACTACGATGGATTGGTTCTTGTCATTCGCTACATTGAGCGCTTGGTGGATGAGTTAGACAATGAAGATAAGCTGGCATTTACAAAAACCAATGATAGCTCTGGTGATAACCCTAGGTTCACAGTTTCTCTCGGTGTGGTTCCTGATTACCTGTTTGATGGTCAGGGCATGCGGATTGATGGCGTTACGGATGGTAAGCCTGCCTCTGCAGCAGGGATGAAAAAGGGAGACATCGTAGTTAAGCTCGGTGACTCCACCATAGTAGATATGATGAGTTATATGCGAGCACTTAGCGGCTTCAAAGCCGGTCAACAGACTGTAGTTGAATTTAAACGAGGTGAAGAACTGAAGGCTGCTGAAGTCAAATTCTAAGCCTGATGATATTCATAAGAACCCTCATATCATTCTTAAAAGACCCTGAGTATCGCTCGCTCCTTCTAGCTTCAGCAGCTATTGTAGTGATAGGTACAGTAGCATATCATTATATTGAAGGTTGGGGTTGGTTGGATTCACTGTACTTTTCAACCATCACGTTGACAACCATTGGCTATGGCGACTTTGCTCCTCAAACGGATTTAGGCAAAATCTTTACTGTCATCTACATTGCCATAGGCGTGGGTATGGTACTAGCCTTCCTCAATACGCTTTACAAACACTTCCGAGACTTCCCCGCTAAAGACAACAAAAAGTAATTTTCAATTTTTTCGATCAAGTTTGAACTCTTTTTTGGAATGATTGTTCTGTTATAGAATTTATTATTCTGGAACAATCATTCTAAAAAAGATAAAATGATAAAACTTAACAACAAAGTGGCGGTGATTACGGGAGGTAGCACCGGTATAGGACTGGCTTCGGCTAAAACATTTCTTGCAGAAGGTGCTAAAGTGGTGATCACTGGTCGTACCCAAGAAACGCTTGACGCTGCGGTGGCAGAAATTAATGATGACAACTTAACAGCCATTCAATCCGACACCTCAAAACTCAGCGATATTGATGCTCTGGTGACAGCCGTAAAAGACAAATTCGGAACTGTTGATATTCTCTTTGCCAATGCCGGTATTGCCTGGTTTGCACCTATTGATCAGGTAGACGAGGCTTTCTTTGACGCCCACTTTAATACCAACGTGAAGGGATTATTCTTTACAATTCAGAAGTTATTACCAATCTTCAATGATGGTGGATCAATTGTGTTAAACGCTTCTGCAGTAGTTCATAAAGGCTTTGAGAACGGATCAGTATACTCTGCCACCAAGGGTGCTGTAAGAAACTTTGCTAGAACAATTTCTTCTGATTTGGCTCCAAGAGGTATAAGAGTGAATGTGGTAAGTCCTGGGCCAATCGAAACGCCTATTTACAGTAAAATGGGAATGACCGAAGAGCAATTAGCCGGAATGGCAGAAGGCTTTGCAGCCATGGTACCTATGAAAAGGTTTGGAGCTTCCGAGGAAGTAGCTAAAGCCGTACTCTTCCTTGCCTCTGACGATTCATCTTATGTATTGGGTGAAGAGATACTAGTAGACGGAGGAATAGCAACTATCTAAGTTGCTTATTCTGGAACGATCAGTTATTTTTAAGTAGTGAGCAATTCAAATATGAAAGAATTGCTCACTATTAACCATTTAAAATCATGGCTAGAACCAAAAGTTTTGTAGAAAGTGAGGTGTTAGATAAGGCGCTGAATCTTTTCTGGACTCAGGGTTATCATGCCACGTCAATCCAAGATCTTGTCAACCATCTAGGAATCAACCGAGCAAGCATTTATGATACCTGGGGCGATAAACACGGACTATATTTGGAAACACTGAAGCAGTACCGTAGGAATAACTCTGGCAAGCTTCTGGAGAAAATAAGGTCGGAACAATCCGCAGTGGAATTCATCAGAGGTTTCCTGGAAGATATTGTATCAGATTCGTCCGCTGATGAACTAAAAAAAGGCTGCTACCTGTCCAACTCCGCAACAGAACTGGCCAACTGTGACCAAACCGTGAGTGACATGTTCACAGACAACCGAGTAAAAATGGAGGCGGTCTTAAATGAACTCATCAAAGAGGGCCAGGAAGCTGGAGAGTTTTCGTCAAAACACTCTAGTGAGGCGCTTGCCAGGTTTGTGTTTAATGCAGCAAGCGGTATGAGGGTTATGGCCAAAGGTGACATTACCAAATCAGAATTGGCCGATGTTGTAGATGTTACTCTATCCGCATTAACCTGATTTTTATCAGTTTTTCAAAAACTGCTTTTCCATACATTTAGGACCTAAACGTTGCATATGAGGAGAGCGGTTGGTTCATTTTTGTCCAGAAATCAGTTTAGATTACTACGTTATAGTATCGGTATACTATTCATATGGTTCGGCATGCTCAAGTTCTTTCCAGGCGTCAGCCCGGCAGAAGGTTTGGCCACCGACACGATCAGCATACTGTCATTTGGTTTATTGAAGAAAGCGCTTAGCATTAAGTTACTGGCCATTTTAGAGGTTAGTTTAGGCGTTCTACTCATGTTTACCAAAGAGTATCGCATCACCTTTTGGCTCTTGCTCTTCCATATGGCTTGCACCATAATGCCTTTATTCATTCTGCCAGAAGTGACGTTCAAGTCCATACCTTTCCAGTTGACCATCGAAGGCCAATACATTATCAAGAACTTTGTCATTATTTGTGCAGCCTTTGTATTGCTTTTTGCCCATCAGGAGCAATCGTATTCAGAATAATTAGAACACTAGAGAACTTTTATGCTTGAATTCTTATTTATTTAAGAATTAAAAGAAGCAGCTATTGAAATACGATGTAGTCATTATTGGAGGCGGGCCTATCGGGCTAAACTGTGCTATTGAAGCAAAGAAGGCTAACCTTAGTTATATAATATTGGAAAAGGGAGTTTTGGTGAACTCACTATACAATTTCCCTACCAATATGACCTTCTTTTCAACTTCCAATTTATTAGAGATTGGTGATGTTCCATTTATCGCACATAGTGATAAACCCACACGCAAGGAAGCATTAGAATACTTCAGAAGAGTCAAGGAAAGCTGGGATCTAAATATCAGTCTTTATACTGAGGTGGAATCCATGCAAAAGTCGGGTGACACCTATACAATCTATACAAACAAAGGTGAGTTCGAAGCTTCTAATGTTATCGTGTCGACTGGCTTCTATGATACACCGAGGCAACTTGGTATTCCAGGTGAAGAACTGCCGAAAGTGAAGCATTTCTATGACGATCCGCACCCCTACTTAGGTCAGAAGGTACTGGTCATCGGAGCAGCCAACTCTGCATGTGATGTGGCCCTAGAAACCTACTACAAGGATGCGGAAGTCACGATGGCCATTCGAGAATCAGAGATTTACCCGAAGGTGAAATATTGGATTCGCCCCAACATTATTAATCGCATCGAAGAAGGCTCGATCAAAGCCTACTTCAACACTACTGTAAAAGAAATTCGTCCTTGCGAGGTGGTATTGAACACTCCTGATGGAGAAATCACTATTGAAAATGATTTTGTTTTGGCTATGACTGGCTACAAACCAAACTACACCTTATTCGAAAAACTGGGGCTTCCTATCTCGGATGACGAACTCAAGATTCCTTTACATGATCCTGAAACCCTAGAAACTCCGCTTGTGGGTGTTTATGTGGCCGGGGTAATCAACGCGGGTCTTCAGACAAGTAAGCTATTCATAGAAAACACCCGAGTGCATTCGGGTATGATTGTAAATAGCATATTGAAAAAGAACTAGCCCTTCCATTTGATGTTGCAACCCAGGCTTGGGATCTGCTGAGCAGAAACTTCTTTGCCCGCCAAAATCTCTTCTAAGGCATTGCGTATGTCGGCACCAGTGACAAGCTTACCATTTCCGGGCCTTGAATCATCTAGCTGACCTCTGTACACACATTTCAATTCCCCATCAAAAATGTAGAAGTCGGGTGTACAGGCCGCATCATAGGCCTTAGCGACCTCCTGCGTCTCATCATATAAATAAGGAAAATCATAGCCCACTTTTTCAGCTTCAATTTTCATCAAATGAGGTGCGTCTTGCGGATAGTTCTCTACATCATTGGAGCTAATCGCAATAAATGAAACGCCTTTAGCTTTGTAATCACTAACTAATGACACGATCCCTTCGTCTACATGTTTGACAAACGGACAATGGTTACAGATAAACATAATGACAGTTGCCTGACCTGACTTCAAGTCATCGAGGCTCAGTTGTTTTCCTGAAATGGTATCAGGCAGTGAGAAGCCTGGCGCCTTCGTACCCAAGGGCATCATATTCGATAATGTTCTGGCCATTAGAATTACTATTTATGCTAAGTACTGTAAAGATGCACCCGCAAAAGTTAATGCCAAAAAGAAACCGAGCATGTCGGTGACTGTTGTCAAGATTGGACCGGAAGCTAAGGCTGGATCTACTTTCATCTTTTTAAGAAAAAGTGGAATAGTACCTCCAATGGAAACTGCCACTACGGTGTTGATGGCTAATGCGCCACCAACCACCAAGCCTAAATAGGCATTTCCTTCGTAAAAGAATGCTGCTAATCCTATCAAGAGACCAAGCACTAACCCATTAATTAAACCGACTTTGATCTCCTGCATGAGTACTCGAAATAATTCATATGGCTTTACCACACCCAGAGAGAGCTCTCTTAAACTGACTGCTACGGCCTGATTACCGCTGCAGCCCGACATATCAGAGATCACAGGAAGGAATATGGCTAAGGCAATCACCTCTTGCAAAGTATCTTGATACAGTGCGATGACACTTGCGGCTATGATATTGAGCACAATATTCACACTCAACCATGAGAGTCTCCGCTTAGACCTTAGCAAAACGGGCATGGTTCGAAGTTCCTCCCCTCCTACAATACCCTGGGTTTCTAGTAGCTCGTAATTCGACTTGTCCGATTCGGCCTCTCTAACATCTTTCCTCAGGACTAAGCCGAGCAGGTGGTTATCTTCATCAACCACGGGTACACCATAAAAATCGTATTTATCAAAAAACCCGATCAGGTCGTCTAAAGAATCGGTGTCTTTGACAACAAGCGCATCTTTGATCACTATAGATTGGAGCTTCGTATTACCACGAGACAGTAGCACATCTCTCATTTGCAGCACTCCAAGAAACTGACCTTCTTCTATGACATAGATATATTGAACATGATATCCCTCGTACTGATCGGCATTCTCCCTTAATCTTTTTGTGATCTCTCCTACGGTTTCATGTGCTTCAAAGGCTAGATACTCTGTTACCATGATACCACCAGCCGTATCCGGATCATATTCGATTAGTCTTCGAATATTTTCAGCCTCTTCCGGAATCATCTCTTCCAGAATTGCCTCGGCATCCTCATCATCCAACTCGGCTATGATATCTACCTGATCATCACTGTAGAGCTCATTCAGAATAGATGCGGCCGTTTCAACCTCAGCTGCCTCAATGGCCTGCACAGCCTGATACTGCGGAATAAATTCCATTAATCGTGCACCATCTTCCGCTGAGACTAGATCAATGAGCGCTAACCTCTCCTCCTTACTTAGGTGGCTATAGGCATGAACGATTTCATCCGTCTCCAGATTTTCTAGCAACTGATGAATGGCGTCAACTGAAGCAGTCTCAATTAATTCTGAAAGTCGATCTTTGGTATCTGTTGCTTGTTGCATAATCAAATTTCAATTGATTAATTCGAATTCAAAGGTCCATGGAGGTAAATATTTTATTTTTTAATTACTGGCATTAACATCCTTTAACAAATCGCATCGCAAGTTTTCTTTGGGGTCCTCATCTAACCCTACAAATCATAAAAAAATAAGTCATGAAAAAAGAAAACTTAAAAAAATACGGATTGGTCATTTTGGTTATGTTGTTTGTCGGGGCTTCAAGCGTACAGGCTCAACAATTCAGGAGAGGTGAAAGACCACAAGGACAACAAGAACTTAGAGGACCTCAAGCTGGAGAAATGGATAGGAAAGGCCCAAGAGGGCCACACATTCCAAATTTGACAGAAGAGCAAAAAGAGCAAATGAAAGCTTTCAAAATCGAATTTGAGAAAGCCGCTCTCCCCTTGAGAAACCAGATAGGTGAAAAGGAGGCAAGACTGCATACCCTCGTCACTGCCGAAAACTATGACGAACGCGCCACTAATAAGGTGATCGAGGAAATCGGAGATTTAAAGACCGATTTAATGAAGCTTGAAGTTGGTCAAAGGCAAAAAGTAAAAAGCATACTGACGGATGAGCAGGTACTGGCTCTAAATCATCAGGCAATGAGAGGGCCAAAAGGTGGCGCCAAGAGAGGACCAGGTAATGGGCCGCATCATGGTAGAGGAAGATAAATCCATCCACTTCTAAATAGTAATACAATCTCTTACATTGGGGTAGTCTTCTCTGAAGGCTGCCCTTAAACTATTAATCTATTTGACCGATCCGGAAATCATATTGGCTTTGCAGCAAAAGTCTGAAGCGGCTTTTCGTTCATTAGTAGATCATTACAAGGATCGAGTTTATAATACCTGCCTAGGCCTGCTCCAGAACTCCGAAGAGGCTGAAGAGGCCACTCAGGATGTTTTTATCGAAGTATACAAATCGGTAGAAAAGTTTCGAGGCGATGCGAAGCTATCCACCTGGATGTACAGAATCGCTACTACCAAATCGCTCGAGCGTATTAGAAAACAAAAGGCACAAAAGCGCTTTGCTTTTTTTCAATCACTCACCGGAGGCGAAAGGGGCTATGAGACAACAAAGCATGCGACTTTCGATCACCCGGGTGTGATTTTGGAGAATAAGGAACATGCGAAGACGCTCTTTAAGACTATAAAAACACTACCCGACAGTCAACGCATTGCCTTTACACTTCACAAGGTTGAAGGGCTACCTTATCAGGAAATTGCAGAAGTTCTAAACACCAGTGTGCCATCAGTTGAGTCATTGATGTTCAGAGCACGAAAAAATTTGCAGAAAAAACTAAAAACTTATTACGAAAAAAATTTTCAGAAATAGCGCAAGTTATTGCTTAAAACCACATCTAATGGACAGGAGAGCATTATGAAAGCTGAAAAAGACATAGCGGAAAAAATAAATCAGACATTAAATAGTTTGGAGGGGTTGGGTAAGGCAGAGGCAAGCCCGTTTTTCTATAGCAAGCTGGAAGCAAGGATGCAAGACGAGCTAACTTCTTCCATTGGCAGGTTTGCTTTTGTTGGCAATCTTAAGACGAGCATGGCGGTTCTCGGTGTCATAATGGTCTTGAATGTAACCAGTCTATTTCTACTCAGTGGTTCTGACAAAGAGTCGACCACAGGAGGTTCAGACTTAGACCTGATTTCTCAAGACTACTTCTCAGATACCGATGACTATGAATACTTAAACAGCTATTAAGATGAACTCCTTGAAAAACAACAAATACATTGGATGGGTAGTGATCTTATTGGCTGCCCTGAATGTCGCGCTTCTCATTTTCATCTGGTTTGGTCATAATCGATTATCCCAAAAGCCTCGTCAAGGAGGAATGCGGGTTTTGGAAGAAAGACTACAACTCAATGAAGAACAGAAGGAGCAACTTAATCAGCTGCGTGATGAACACTTCAAAAACATGGAAGGTTTGAGAGTAGCATCACAAGCGGCCAGACAGGAACTCCATAGCCTTTGGGCCGAAGCCGATGCTTCTGATAAAGTAACTGAATTATCCCAGCGCATAGGGAATACCCATGCGGCCATCGAAAAAGCAAACTATGACCACTTTGCACAGATCAGAGCAATTTGTTCTCCTGAGCAACAAAAAATCTTCGATGAGCTAATCCAAGATGTTTTAAGACAGGGCGAACGACCAGGTCCTCCTAACGGTAGAATGCCAAGGGGCGGACGAGGTTCGGGAGGTTTACCACCTTCTAGGAATTGACAAAGTACCTCAGTTTCTAAGAATTAGAGCTGCGCCCAAACTTAAAATATGTAAGAGATGAAAAAGGCTATTTTTTCAATGAGCATGGTGGCATTAATATTCAGTTGTTCACCAAACGATGAAGTAACAGATGATATCGATGATACGGTAAATACTGATTTTTCAGGTATCCTCAATTTACCAAGCGACTACTATAACTATGCAAATCCTGAGTTACCCAACCACTTCACTACAGGTCAGGTAGCAGGAATAGATAATACCCCAAATAACAACCCAGTTACGGATGAAGGTGCCACGCTAGGGAGGGTCCTTTTCTATGATGTGAACTTGTCAGGGAATAATACCGTTTCATGTGCATCATGCCATATCCAAGAAAGAGGCTTTGCCGATGAAGGTGCTTTCAGCATCGGCTTTCAAGGCGGTTTGACAGGTAGAAATTCAATGGGACTAGCCAACGCAAGATATTATGACAATGGACGTTTCTTCTGGGACGAACGAGCTAACACATTGGAAGATCAGGTATTGATGCCCATACAAGATGAAGTAGAAATGGGATTAACATTGACCGAGCTAGTGAGTAAGATTCAAGACCAAGACTACTACCAGCCATTATTTACTGATGCTTTTGGGAGCAGCGATGTCACTTCGGAAAGAATCTCACTTGCCTTGTCACAATTCGTAAGATCAATGGTCTCATACGAATCTAGATATGATGAAGGGCTCGTAGCCGTCAACGGAGATGAAGATGACGACTTCCCTAATTTCACAGAACTAGAAAACATAGGTAAGGACTTATTCTTCAGCAATAGAACGCAATGTTCTAACTGCCATGAAACTGCTACTTTCAGTGGCGATCAGGCCAGAAACAATGGCTTAGATGCTGTGCTTACTGATCTGGGGGTTGGAGGCGTAACCGGAAACAATAACGATCAGGGAGAGTTTAAAGTAAACTCGCTAAGAAATATAGCATTAACTGGACCTTACATGCATGACGGTAGATTTGCTACACTGCGTGAAGTGGTAGAGTTCTACAATAATGGTGTACAAAATAGCCCCGGTTTAGACAATAGATTAAGAGTAGGAGGCGGAGGTCGCGGAGGTAATAATGGAAATGTAAGAAGACTGAACCTCAATGGTCAGGAGATTGACGCTTTGGTTGCTTTTCTGAATACATTGACTGATGAATCCTTCTTAACGGATGAGAAATTTTCGAATCCTTTCGTTAATAATTAGAGAACAATAGTTCATATACTATGTATTTTGGTTGAAGAAAAGGAGCTCAAACGGGGCTCCTTCTTCCTTTTATAGCTATCTTATATCGTGCTTGATTCTATCCAGCTGAACAAACTCATTGATTTAAGGCATGTGCTGCATCAAAACCCAGAATTATCGGGGCACGAGGAAAATACTGCTAAGACTATTTCAGAATTTTTAGGGCTGTGCAAAGCCAATCAGATAATCGAAAATGTAGGTGGCCATGGTGTCATCGGTATATGGAATGGTTCAGAAAAAGGAAGCAACATTCTCTTAAGAGCAGAACTTGATGCGCTGCCCATTCAAGAGACCAATGACCTACCTTATGCTTCAGGCATACCCAGTATTTCGCATAAGTGTGGGCATGATGGTCATATGGCCATACTCTGCGGTGTAGCTCTAAAACTAGCAGAAGACAGACCCAAACAAGGTGACATTATACTTTTGTTTCAGCCTGCAGAAGAAACAGGACAGGGCGCCAAAGCCGTCTTGTCCGACAAGAAGTTCAAGGCCTTGAATTATGACTACGCCTTTGCCCTTCACAACCTTCCAAAAAGAAAAAAAGGCAGCATCCTTTGTAAAAATGGTTCATTCTGTGCCGCCTCCACTGGCATGAAGATTAAGCTTACGGGTAAAACCGCACATGCGAGTCAACCCCATACGGGAAACAACCCTGCAATGGCCGTTGCACAAATGATGTTTTGCTTTGACCGAATCTTAGAAACTACAGAATTCAATAACAAAACACTCATTACGCTCACACATACCACCATAGGTGAAGAGAGTTTTGGGGTGTCAGCTGGTCATGCCGAAATATGGCTAACCCTAAGAGCCTTCGAAAGTCATGACTTTGATTTATTGAAGCTTCTTGTAGAAAGAGAAACTAAAAGCATTGCATCTAAATATAGCTTGGGCATTGATCTGACTTATCACGAGTCCTTTGAAGCAACAGAGAACCACAGCGAAGCTGTCGATATTGTTAAATCTGTTGCTTCCAAGTACTCAATCCCCTACAAGTCCATGCGTAAACCAAACCCGTGGTCAGAAGACTTTGGGCTTTTCCTCAAGGAGGCAAAAGGAGCCATGTTTGGCTTAGGTTCTGGAAAAAAGACTCCTGATCTACATAATCCGGATTATGATTTTCCAGATGAAATCATTGACATAGGAGTTCAAACGTTCTGGGGAATCATTCAAGAGATAAATACTTAAACTAAAAAAGCCACTCCGAATAATCGGAATGGCTTTTCTTTATGATTTAGTAGTCCTGCTATTCTGCAGAATCCTCTTCTTCTTTCTTTTTCCGAGAAGCTCTCTTCTTCTTAATTTTTATGGTCAACTCTTCAGATTTACCGTCATGATCAGCACTTAGGGTATCACCGTCATTGATATCACCTTTTAAGATCTCTTCAGCAATCTGATCTTCCAAATACTTCTGAATGGCTCTGTTCAAAGGTCTGGCTCCATATTGAGGATCAAATCCTTTTTCTGATATGAAGTCCTTAGCTTTCGCAGTAAGCGAAACCTTATATCCCATAGCTTCTACCCTTCCTAAAAGCTTGCCAAGAGAGATGTCGATAATCTTATGAATATCATCTCTTCCCAGAGAATTGAAGATGATAACATCGTCAAGTCTGTTCAAGAACTCTGGACTGAAAGTCTTCTTTAAGGCCTTTTGAATTGTATCCTTGATGATCTGATCTTCAGAATCTCTCTTCGTTTGCGTACTGAATCCAATCCCCGAACCGAAGTCTTTCAAATCTCGGACACCAATATTTGATGTCATGATAATGATCGTATTTCGGAAGTCAACTCTTCTGCCCAAACCATCAGTCAAAATACCATCATCAAGTACTTGAAGTAAAATGTTAAAGACATCTGGGTGTGCCTTTTCGATCTCATCTAACAATACGACAGAATAAGGTTTTCTTCTCACCTTTTCAGTGAGTTGCCCACCTTCTTCATAACCCACATAACCTGGAGGCGCTCCAACGAGTCTGGATACAGAGAATTTCTCCATATACTCACTCATATCTATTCTAACCAAAGAATCTTCTTTGTCAAATAGGTAGGTTGAAAGCACTTTGGCCAACTCCGTTTTACCTACGCCTGTGGGGCCTAAGAAGACAAAGGTTCCGATCGGCTTAGCTGGATCTTTCAATCCCACGCGCGTTCTCTGAATCGCTTTGGTTAACTTACTAATCGCTTCATCTTGGCCGATCACTTTTCCCTTGAGCTGCTCGCCCATTCCGACCAATTTGGCCTGTTCTTTCTGAGCAACACGCTTCGTAGGAATACCCGTCATCATAGCAATTACCTCTGCTACGTTTTCTTCGTCAACGGTATATCGTTTTGCCTTACTCTCTTCTTCCCAGCGCTCTTTTGCACTGTCAAGTTGATCGATTAGCTTCTTTTCTTTATCTCTTAACTGAGCTGCCTCTTCATACTTCTGACTTTTAACAACTCTGTTCTTTTCCTTTTTGATATCCTCAATCGCATCTTCCAGTTTGACAATATCTTCAGGAACATGAATGTTGTTGATATGCACTCTCGCACCAGCCTCATCCAATACATCGATGGCTTTGTCTGGTAGGAAACGATCTGATATATATCGATCGGAAAGTTGAACACATGCCTTCAGTGCATCATCCGTATAACTTACATGGTGATGCTCTTCATACTTCTCCTTGATATTATCCAGAATCTGAATGGTCTCTTCTGGTGTAGTCGGGTCGACCATCACCTGTTGGAACCTTCGTGCTAAAGCACCATCCTTTTCGATGTACTGTCTGTACTCATCCAAGGTAGTTGCTCCAATGCATTGAATCTCACCTCTGGCAAGGGCTGGCTTAAACATGTTAGAGGCATCCAAAGAACCTGAGGCTCCGCCTGCACCTACGATGGTATGTAATTCATCAATAAAGAGAATTACCTCAGGTGATTTTTCAAGCTCGTTCATTACCGCCTTCATGCGCTCTTCGAACTGACCACGGTATTTGGTACCTGCTACTAATGACGCCAAGTCCAGAGTCACCACGCGCTTGCCGAACAATACGCGAGACACTTTCTTTTGAACAATTCTTAGTGCAAGGCCTTCAGCAATAGCACTCTTTCCTACACCAGGTTCACCGATAAGGATTGGGTTGTTTTTCTTTCTTCTTGATAGAATCTGACCAACGCGTTCGATTTCTTTTTCCCTGCCCACAATTGGATCAAGCTTTCCATCTTCAGCATATTTCGTTAAGTCCCTTCCAAAGTTATCAAGGACAGGAGTTCTAGACTTCTCACCGCCTTTACCGGACGGCCTGTCACCTCCACTTCCAGATCCACTGCTGCTTCCGAACATCTTTCCAGAATCTTCGTCTGGATCGTCAGTGTCGGATGATGCCAATGGATTGTCGGTCTGGTATTCTAACATTTCTTTTACTACTTCATAGTTCACATCAAACTTCTCTAGTATCTGCGTAGCGATATTGTCTTCATCTCTCAAGATTGAGAGTAACAAATGCTCTGTACCAATCAGTTGACTTTTGAAAATTTTTGCTTCTAGATAGGTGATTTTAAGCACCTTTTCTGACTGTCTTGTCAATGGGATATTAGCCAAGTTCTTCACATTGTGATTAGCCGTCCCTTTTGTAGCTCTTTCGATCGCCTCTCTGAGTTCTTCTAGCGAAGTACCCAGCTTCTTCAGAATGCTCACCGCTACTCCTTCTCCTTCACGAATCATCCCTAGTAAAAGGTGCTCTGTACCGATGTAGTCGTGCCCTAATCTTAGGGCCTCTTCTCTACTCAGGGAGATCACTTCTTTTACTCTATTTGAAAATTTTGCTTCCATTTATTGCCTTTGTCAGTGGTTCAATTCATGCATTAAACCACGATTTCAATATAATAAGATATACCTTACGATCTACTAGAAACGTAATCAAAAACCTAATTGTTCTTAATCATAACACCTGAGTTGTGTAATACCTCTAAAGCGTCAGGGCCCGTACAAAAAAGCAGATCTAAGATGCTCATGTTTGGTACAAAGTCTTTGCCAAAGATTTGGTGATAACTTTTTGGCTCAAACCATGTCAGACTGTCTATAGATTTCTTGGGATGTATTGCCGATCGAAAGTCAACTATGCCCTCAGGTGGATTTTTCGAATATTCCGCAGACTCATTCAACTTGACTTTCATTTTCAGGAGTTTAAGACATAATGTCAGCAAGCGTGAATTGAGTTCATAAAGCGTAGTACAATTCGCTTTGATTTCAGCTTCGAAATAGCCCGCATAGTAGTCAAAAAACGGAGACTTCCCATAGGCCGATTGAATCGCCCGCCAATGGTTGTTGGCCCACTTCTGTTTGTAGTCTATGGTAAGGTTTTTAATTAGAACCTTTCGCCCTCCATGGTGCACAGGAATGCTCAGACTCTGGATCTTATTAGAGCCGATTATCTCACAACGATTTCGGTAAGACTGCTTCTCAAAGTTTTCGTGGGTTTCAATGAAGACCTCTTCGCTATAGCTCAGCAAAACGAAATAGGCCACCGATGGTAGGTATTGGGATTCAACAAGAACTTTCATTAGAGGTACTCATTAATATCTCCCAAACCTTCTCTAACTACTTCAAAGTCGTCCTGTGAACAATCTACTACAGTGGAAGCTACATTGGCGCCATAACCGCCATCAATGACTATGTCTACCAGATTTTCATATTTCTCAAAGATCAGTTCAGGGTCTGTTGAATATTCAAGAATCTCGTCCTCATCGTGAATGGATGTGGTGATGATTGGGTTACCAAGGTTCTTTACAATCTCTCGAGGTATGTTGTTATCAGGAACTCTGATCCCTACCGTCTTCTTTTTTGCATTCAAAACCTTTGGTACACTATTGCTGGCATTCAGAATAAAGGTGAATGGCCCGGGTAGTGCCTTTTTCATCACTTTGAAAATAGGCGTGCTAAGTCCTCTTGTGTACTCTGCAATTTCGCTAAGATCATAGCAGATAAATGATAAGGCCTGAGGCTTGGTATTTTTAATTTGGCATACTCTCTGAACCGCCTTGTTATTACTAAAGTCACAACCGATTCCATAAACCGTATCAGTGGGGTAAATAACCACACCACCAGACTTCAAGACCTTTACGATCTTATCAATCTTATCGATTTCAGGGTTTTCTTCGTATAGCTTAATTAATTCCGCTGCCATGGCTGTGACTTGAGGTCGAAGTTAGGACAAATTGACTATTTTTGTGCCCTTATGCAGAAAAGAAAGCGATTTATGATCGGTATGGTGATCTTCTCGGTGATCCTAACCTCTTTTTCATTTTACTTTTATCAGGTATTCTATGGATCAAATATTCTGATTGAGAAAACAGCACAAGTGGTGTTGATTGACAGAGATGATAATTTCGATTCTCTCAGGAACAAGCTTTATGACCAAACGATTGTTGACGAAATTTTGTCTTTCAGCTTTGTAGCAAAAGCACTCGGTTACCAAGACAATGTTAAACCGGGCGTCTATCTGCTGGAACCTAATATGAACAATTTGGAAGCCGTGCGTAGACTAAGGGCTGGTGACCAAATCCCTGTAGACGTCACATTTAATAATGTTCGCTTCAAAGAAGACCTTGTTGAGAAAATTGCCGATGATACAGGAATCGATCCTGATGAGTTTCTGAACCTACTTAATGACGAAGCATATTTAGCCACACTTGGCTTCAATAAGGAAACGATTATGGCCATGTTCATCCCCAACACCTATGAGGTGTATTGGACCATTTCTTCGAAGGCCTTATTCGACAGGATGAAAAAAGAATACGATAGGTTCTGGACAAGTTCCAGAAAAGCAAAGGCAGAAGCGCTGGGTATGTCACAAGTGGAAGTTTCAACCCTAGCCGCAATAGTACAAGATGAGATGTATATCGCCAGCGAAAGTCCGACAATTGCCGGCCTCTACATCAATCGCATCAAGGAAAATATGCTTTTACAAGCAGACCCAACTGTAAAGTTTGCATTAGGAGATTTCACGATCCAAAGAGTGCTTCTAGCTGACACCAGAATTGACAGCCCTTATAACACCTATAAATATCGAGGTCTACCTCCAGGTCCTATCAACTTACCTACAATAGCTTCCTTAGATGCTGTTCTAAATTATGAAAAGCATGACTATCTTTATATGTGTGCAAGAGAAGACTTTTCAGGCTATCACCGCTTTGCAAAGGATTTGACCCAACACAATAAAAATGCAAGGCTCCTGCATAAGGCCTTGAATGATAGGAAAATATTTCGATAAGCATGTATAGTGCCTCTACCCAGATAAGGGTAAGATATGCCGAAACTGATCAGATGTCATATGTGTATTATGGCAATTACGCCATGTACTATGAAGTAGGCCGTGTAGAAGCACTTCGTCAACTAGGTTTTCAGTATAAGAGCCTGGAGGAACAAGGCATCATGATGCCGGTACATGATTTACAATGTAAATATCTATCACCGGCCAAGTATGACGAACTCCTTACCGTCAAGGTAATCATCAGGGAGCTACCCAAGGTCAGGATGATTTTCGAGTATGAGGTGCTCAATGAAGAAGGAACGTTAGTCAATGAAGGTAAAACCACTTTGGTATTCATCAACATGGAGACCAACCGACCTTGCCGTGCACCCGAAGCGCTGACAGAAGTATTAAAACCTTACTTCTCATGAAAGCGAAACTTCTATCCATTGTGCTAGAGAATCCGCTTTACATAAGGCTGGTCAACCTACTCCAACATATCAAGGTCGGAAAAGCCAAAGTTGGGCTGTATGATGCTATTGTCATTTTCATTCAAAAGCTAAGCAACGATAGGTTGTTAGCGAGAGCCAATGGTGTGGCTTTTAGTTTTACAATGGCGATATTCCCTGCCATCATTTTCTTATTTACGCTTACGCCTTACATTCAAAACTTTTTCCCTGATGTTACCAATGACCAAATCATTGGCTTTCTAGAAAACTTGCTTCCAGAGAACCTGTATGCTGCTGCTGACTCTACAATTCATGACATCATTAATAAGCAGCGTGGTGGACTATTGTCTTTTGGTTTTGTCCTTACGCTCATCTTATCAACAAATGGAATGAACTCTTTGATGAGCGCTTTCAATGCTAGCTATAAAACAAAGGAGACTCGTGGTTTTCTAAAAATGCGTTTTATCGCAACGGTACTTATATTTATTCTGGCACTATCCGTATTGATTTCTGTCGGGCTCTTAGTGGTTGGCCAACAGCTGTTAGAGGATAACAGTATTAGAGAGATAATTCAGGAAAACATCTCAATTGACATCATCATTCTTTTGAGGTTTATAGTCCTTTACATCGTTTTTCAGATTGCCATTTCAAGTATTTACTACCTGGCACCTGCGGTACACAAAAGGTGGCACTTTATGAGTGTGGGTTCAGTATTCTCGACATTTACTATCATCCTGGCATTTTTCGGTTTTTCGTACTACGTCAACAATTTTGGAGCCTATAATCGCCTCTATGGATCGATCGGGGTTTTGATTGTCTTAATGTTACTTCTCTTCATTATTTCACTAATTCTGCTAGTAGGCTTTGAAATGAATGCTGCCTTTGACAAGGCCAAAACAAAAAAATTAGAAGCCGAAAGCATTTAATTGAGCCTAGTCGCTTGCACAAAAAAAAACTCCACTTATCTTTGCAGTCCCAAACGGGAGATCACACACAGAGGCGTGCCCCAAAGGGCTGCCTTTGGCAGCAGAGTGGTCGTCACAAAGTGATCCTAAAGTGAAATGCGGTGGTCTTGCCCCGCAGGGATCTCCAAGGGAAAAACCATTGTACCGAGAGGTATCCGGGTTAAAAAAAGTAAGGGGATATGTTCTTTACTTACATATTACAGAATGATTTTGACCAGACCTTCTATTATGGTCATACCAAAAATCTTGATGAGAGATTAAAAAGGCATAACCAAGGAAAAGTAAGGTCGACCAAAAGCAAAAGACCGTGGCGTTTACACTACAAAGAAGTGTTTCAGACCAAGTCAGAAGCTTATAAAAGAGAGATGTTTTTCAAATCCATCGATGGCTATCGATTCTTGAAAGACAAAAAGATAATTTAATACAGAGGCGTGGCAGAGTGGTCGAATGCGGTGGTCTTGAAAACCATTGTACCGCGAGGTACCGGGGGTTCGAATCCCTCCGCCTCTGCAGATTATTTGGTCCGTTCGTCTAGGGGTTAGGACGCCAGGTTTTCATCCTGGTAACAGGGGTTCGATTCCCCTACGGACTACTTACAAAGAGCTCAGCTAATGCTGGGCTTTTTTTATGCCCTTCGGGGAGCCACGCTGCAAGCTGGCCCAATCCTGAATTAATCCGCTGGATTAATTCTATGCGGATTGTCCTCCTATGGACTACTTACAAGGAGCCCCGACATGTCGGGGCTTTTTTTAAGCTTTATGCTTGGGAGCTTACCCTGCAGGCTGGCTCCTCACTAAAAACTCCACAGGAGCTTTTTTGACGCTCGGCCCTCCTACGGACCCCTTAAAAAAAGCAGTCATTCCAGACCTTTCTTTTTAAACTGTCTATGCTCAAATGATACTCTTGGTAGGGTAATTTCGGGTTAGACCGTACCATATTTGTCTAAGGCCCAAGTCAATCTATAACGGAAATAAAATTTTGAGTTTTTTTCTGTCGATGCTTGGATAATGCAATCGATTGCATAATTTTGTGTCAGAAGAGGAAATTGAATTCTACTGACAACTTTTTAATTGTTAGATTTTAAGCATAGTAAACTAATGGAGGAATTAAAAACGAGTCGTCATACGAATGAGTCTACTATAGACAAGGTTAAAACGCATTCGAATGGCAACGTCAATTCACAAGGTTCCCACGATTTCAATCACCAGCGCGTTTCAGTGAGAGATATTATAGAGAACCATTACCGTAAAAGGTAAGTAAGAACGCCCCGAAAGGGGCGTTTTTGTTTTAGCCCCCTACACAGTTGTCTTTTCTTCCGGTATCCACCAAGTGGAAAATCTTCCATCCGTCTTCCGACTTGTAAAGTTTGAAAACGTTGACCCCACAATGTGAAAATTGATCCCCCAAATAGAATTTAAAGGGAGTCCAAACGGAAGCCATTTTACCATCAATCTCAATCGTCCCAAATTCAATTCTTTCATCCCAAACCTTATCGTGCGGAGTGCCGACAGACTTTAAAAAACTGCTGAAGTCACTACTGACTACTCTAGCTTTGCCCTCTCGGTTTTCTTGGACCCTTTGAAAGACAATCTCGTCACTAAAAACCGAATGTACCATGGCACTATCGCCAGCTCTCATGCCATCAAACATGGTCATCACGGCATCTTTGATCGCCTGAACATCGTCTTGTGCCCTTAGGCTGCCACCAAAAATAAAGAGCCCAAAAAGGGCTCCAATTATTATTTTCATTTTCATAATCGAAGCTTTAAACTCAAAGCTAAGATTAATCAAAAAATGTGTCTTGTTGAAATAAGCTAATTACCTGGCTCTTCGAATGCTTCCACCGGTATTAGAGCGGACATCTGCCTTTGGGCGACCTCTATAGCTCACTGTTCCACCCGTATTCGCACTAGCTCTAAGGCGTTCTTGTGCATTAACCCTGACATCAGCACCAGTATTTGCCTTTGCATACACCTCAATAGCTTCTACGTCATACGCGTATATAGTTCCTCCAGTAGAGGCCGTGGCCTCCACTTCATCAGCGTCACCGGTCATATCAATTCTACCAGATGTTGTGGCGCTTAAGTCCAGGCTCGTCACCTTAATTTTAGCATCAACCACCCCTGAAGTACTAGTGGTAACAGACAAACGTCTGGTTTCAATCATATCTTCAAAAGAAATTTCAGCACTTGTATTTGCTACAATTTCCTCGATTTCTTCAGTATAAGTGAGTGTTACACGAATTCTGCCGTTGCGATTTCTTCTTGACCAAGAATTTCGACTTACAAAAATACTTAATCGATCACCTCTGACCTCAGTTCTTACTCTGTCAATATCCATTCGAGACACTTCGATGTCGACACTGTTCTCGTTGCCTTTCTTGGCAATGACTTGAATACCTTCAGATACTTTTAATTCTGTGAAACTATCTAAACTTCTCGTATCGGTCTCTTGTGCAAAGGCGATTGAGGTGATAAAGAGTAAGATAATTGTGATTTGAGTTTTAATGGTGTTTTTCATATCCATGACCTTTTGATTACTAAGCAATAGACAGCAAACATAATGTACTAGTTGCATGAAATAAAAAAAGCCCCGTCCTCAGAAGTTTCGGGGCGGGGCTTTTTTTGACCAAAATACCCTTATGCGGCCAAAGCTCCGATGTTCGGAATTGTAATTAAGCTTCTACTATAGACAATCACACCTTCCTCTTTTAACTCATTGATCAGCGTGGTAACGGTTTGTCTTGAAGAACTGATCAGACTGGCGATCTCATTATGCGTCAGATAATTTCTAATTACTAAACCTGCATCGGCTGGCTTACCTTCTTTATTAGCCCAATCGACTAAGAAATCCTTGAGCCTCGCTTTGACATCCTTAAAGACAAGGTTGGCATAACGATGCTCTAATTTTCTCAACTTCTCGCCCATTTTCTTAGAGAATGAAAGTGCCAAACTTGGGTGCTTGTGCATCAGCTTTTCGAACTCTTCCATAGTGAATGTACATAGGATTACTTCACTTGATAAAATTTCCGCAAACTCCTGGCTGACTTGAAAATTAGTGATTGGAATCTCTCCAAAAAGATCTCCAGTCAGTATGATGTCCTTAATCATCTCGTTTCCAAGACCATCGATCTCACTGATTTTAATCTTACCGTTTATTAGAAAGTATAGTCTTTTTGAATCGTCATTCGCAAAGTAGATCGTCTGTCCCTTCTTCATTCTAACAAACCTTGAAATTGAACACAGGTCATGAATTTGTTCCTTGCTCAGGTTCGCGAATAGATCATAATTTCTTAGATACCAATATTTTATTTCGTTTTGCATGACTTATAAATTTATTACCAATTGAAATACTGCTATGGCGATTATGATCGCTCCTAGCACCTTGTTATAGTTTTTCGTTAATCTCAAATAGATGAACTCTCTCTTTCGGGTGGTGAATTCAGCTACTAACCATTGTAGCAGAAATGCACCCAATGCTGACCCAACGACAAAAGCGACCTGTACAGGCCATCTATCGTTTTCCAGTATGGAGTTGGTTCTGAGATAGGTAATAATAAAAAGCCAAAAGGGATAGAGTTGTGGATTAAGCAAGCCAAAAGTGACACCTAACCAAAGCTCTTTTCCTTTCTTTTCTGATTTATGTTTATACTCTGAAGTAGCCTTCTGGAAGATCAGATATGTTCCGAATAGAAATAGAACACCGATTGTCAAATATTTGAGGTAGTCTTCGAGTCCTTCGTATTGCGAGATAAAATTTGAACTGCCAATGGCGAGTCCGCAATACAATAACTCAGGTAAACTACCGCCAAATCCAAAGGTTATGGCTGCCTTCTTATTCTTGTGAAGTGCAGTGTGAATAGTACCAAAGTTCACTGGTCCCAACTGCACCGATCCGGCAAAACTAATTGCCGTGGCTATAACTAAAGCTTCCAGAATGGACCAGATCATTTGGTCATCATGGTTTTAACTTTGCCATTTACGTTCTGCTCTTCTGGTTTTTCGGAGAAGTGACCTCGAAGTAGCTTGAACATTGTCCAGAATGGTGTCACTTTGGCCCCATTCCTCATGTTTTCAATGCTGACTTTGCAAGAAGTCTTCATGCTGGACATGGTGTCTTTATAAGCTCGAAGTAAGTTGTACTTCGGATCATAAATATGACCAGGTTCAGAGGTTACTCCATTCAACTCCATCACCTTGATGTTCTTTCCGGCAAATAAATCCTCAATGGAACTTACTTTAAGATCGAAACGCCCAAAATTGAAGCCTTGAATGTTGCTGGAGATTTCATCGAAAACGGCAACCAATTCTTTGCTGATCAAATGTTGACCACTTAAGAATTTTGTGCCTAAGCAGTGATTACCTATAGGCTGCAAGTTTTCATACACCCCATTTGGCAACACATCCTCCAAATGACTCCCATGTTTTTCCTCAAGGGTGGACATTTGAAGTTTTGCTCGTTCGCTTTTACTCAGCAACTCCCGAATAGTAGAAGTACCATCTCCAGTAACTCCCAAAAATTCTTTTTGGACAATGGAGGTAATGTTACTAGTGCCACTGATCGGAAGTTTGTGATATAAGACACCCAATTCGATATCAAAATCAACGTACTCCTGAATAATGAAATCCTGATCTGTCCGCTTGAGATAATCCGTCAGCTGATCTTTATTATCAACCTTCTCCACTTCAGCGCCTCGCTCTCCGACATCTGGTTTTATAATTATCGGAAAACTCAGGTCTGACTGCTCAATTCTACTGAGTACTTCCGGTAATGTGGCCGACAATTTGAAGAACAATGTTGTCGGGCGATACTTAGGATCAATTTTGTCGAGAATATCAATTTTAGACTCTCCAAAAACGCCCCCATGAATGATTCCTGGATTAGCTGCCGTAAAGTAGGTCAAAGACCTAGCTTTGATCGACAAATAAACCCAATACGGCACCAGTGGAAGGAAAAACAACCAAAAAGGCCAGTATTCATAGTAGATGATCTTTACCAGAAAAAGTGGTAATCTATGCCTCATAACTCAATTCGAAAGATAATCAACGCCAGAACATAAACTTAGTTTTGTCAAGAATAAGTGTTAACCAACACTTTGTCGCTCTACCGTCTATAGAACCGTCCTCTAAATGACAATTAGTGTGCCAGACGAATAGAATAATATTTAATCAATTGATCTTCAATAGTTTACAAAATTCTCTTTGAAAAAATGATGAAAAATTTACACGATATTTCGTGTATTTCAGATTATTTCAGGAAAAGTGATATTCATTTAAAAAACTGCTCAGCGAGATATTTGGCCTATATTTTGTTCACAAAACAAGGAACAATCAAAAATTCACGAAATATCAAGAAAATAACATGAGATTCACTTTTTCATTTTTTTGCCTTCTTACTCTTTTTTTCAACCCTCTAAATGCACAATCTCAAGACGACCATACCGGTAACCAGGTTCTCGTCATTCTCCTAGATAAATCTGAAATCAAAGGAGAGTTGGTCAGTGAAGATGACCGAGAAGTTGTCGTAAATAGCGAATCACTAGGTTTACTGACTTTTCAACGCACTGAAATAAGAAAAATAATATATCTAGATGCAAAGGGCAGAATGCCTAACCCTAATCCCACTCGATACTTTTTAGGGCAATCGGCCTATACACTCAATAAGGGTGAGGGATACTATCAAAACATCTATGGTTTAGTCAATATTGTTAGCTATGGAGTTACTGACCGATTCAGTGCATTGGTAGGCACTGAGTTAATCTCTCTTTTCGGTGGGTCACCTATCATATTAGCAAATCTCAAGTATGGTGTTCCTATTGCAAAGAATCTGCAAGGTGCAATTTCATTTTCCTATTTAACCTCTGCAGGAGACCTCAGTGGTGAATTAAACCTAGGGAGCCTAAATGCACTTTTGACCTACGGAAACAAGGAACATAATATCACCTTTGGTACAGGCTATGCCTTGGCAAATGGTGAGATAAACAACACAGGGCTATTGACCATTGGGGGCATGACTCGTCTAACCGGTCGTCTGGCTTTTATCACAGAAAACTATGTTCTTACTGGGGAAAATGATGCCTTAATATCTGGAGGCCTTCGTTATATTGGAAAGAAACTCACCCTGGATCTACTCATATTTGAGGAAGGAATTCCAGCGATAGATATTGTACTTAAATTTTAGTTAGAAAAACCACGTTTGATACCGAGTTTTTTCATTCTGGATTCCAAGGTAGTCGGCTTCATTCCCAGGATTTTGGCAGCACCTTTTTCTCCACTTACCCTCCAAGTAGTTTTTTGTAGTACATGAATAATGTATTTGCGTTCAAACTCATGCAATGTATCTAGCTCGGTGGTCACCGACTGGGTGGTCGATTTAGGAATCCAGTCTCCTAATTCTAAAGAAGTACCGGAACTTAAAATCACAGAGCGTTCAATTACATTTTCTAGCTCCCTGATATTTCCGGGCCAGTGATAACCCTGAAGTGAGTTAATAATTCTTTTAGGAATTGACACGATCTTCTTACCGATCTTAGCTGAAAATCGGTTTACAAAGTGCTTAACTAATAGTGGAATATCTTCTTTTCTCTCCCGTAGTGGTATGCTTTGGATCGGAAAGACATTCAACCTATAAAAGAGATCAGCCCTAAAACTTCCGTCATCAACTTCTTTTTCAAGATCCCTGTTGGTTGCCGCTATTACACGTACATCAACTTTCTGGGTGTTTGTACTTCCCAATCGTTCAAACTCCCCCTCTTGAAGGGCTCTCAAAAGCTTAGACTGAAGCTCTAAGGGCAACTCGCCAACTTCGTCCAGAAACAAGGTGCCGCCATCAGCCAACTCAAACCTTCCTACTTTTTTAGCAATAGCTCCAGTAAAAGCTCCTTTTTCATGACCAAAAAGTTCACTTTCTATCAAATTAGCCGGAAGTGCAGCACAATTAACCTTCACCAATGGCCGATCACTTCTCTTACTGATATTATGTATCGCTCTTGCCAGTAATTCCTTTCCTGTACCTGACTCTCCAAGAATCAAGACAGTTGCATCCGTAATGGCTACCTGTTCCGATGAAGAGAGTACAGACCTAAACCTATCGCTTTGAGTAATGATCTCCTGAAAATTGTGCTCAAACTTGATCTCTTCCTGCAAATAGGTATTCTCTGCTTCCAGCCTGTCCTTAAGACTTTTTACCTCGTCAACCGCTTCCAGAAGTTTTTCACTGGCAATTTTTCTTTCTATCTCAGCAGCAGCACGATCAGAAAAGAGCTTGAGTATGTCCTGTTCTTCCGGAGACAGTTGAAGTTTGTCATTATTAAGCACGGCAATATGACCAATGCAATCTCCCGAATCGTTTAAAATTGGTATTCCGAAGTAGCCCTCTATCCCAGGTTCTTTTTCAAACTCGTCTTGCACACCTTCTTGAATAAAGAGCGGATCTGTTGTCTCCATAATCAACTTGCATGGCGTGCCTTCAGTATTGTATTCTACATTCTCCTGAAGTGTGTCATCCTTGAAATAAGCCAAGGTGCGAAGTCTCGACTTACTAGAGTCGGTACATTCAGTTATTATAGCCATGTGGACTCCTAGCGATTTGGCTATGTTCTCCACCAAAGACACAAAGAAATCCGAACCTACTGCATCGGCAGTTGCCTCCGACAGAGACTTCAAAAGTCTTTCTTTCCGCTTTCTTTCGGTTATGTCCAGCACAAAGCTCACGTTGAAAGCATGCCCCTCAAATTCTATGTGATTGACGAAGATTTCAACAGGGAATTCAGTACCATCTTTCTTGCAATGAGTAGATTCGAGTCTAATACGTTTTTCCACTTTTGACCGTGCCCACAAATCAGCGAATCGTTCCTCATCAAAATTTGGATTAAGGTCCAGAATACTTAGTGACTTAAATTCATCCGCACTATACCCGTAGAGTATCTGAGCCGTTTCGTTGGCAAACCTCAGGCTGCCAGATTCTTCCATCCAGAAAACGGATGCCAAAGCCCTTTCTACCGTAAATTGAGAAAGACGACTATAGTTGGGCAATTGATTTGACACACTCATTTCTCACGAAATATCGTGTTTTTATTTGAGACTAGGTAATTACACAATTAGTATTCAAATGTCAGGCATGCGGCCTTGATATACATCCGTTTAGTAACCTAGTCCGTAGATATGGCTATACTTGAAAAATTTTTAGCATGAAGCGATCCATCACACTCTTATCCTTTTGTCTTTTAGCCCTCATTGGAGGACATACTTCTTATGCCCAAAACAGCGGCTACGATTTAAAGCATTACAATTTGAAGAGAGGCCTAGCCATCCAAGGCTACGATCCGGTAGCATATTTTACTGAAAACAAAGCGGTAGAGGGTTCTGAAAACATCAGCCATAATGCTGCCGGAGTGACTTATTATTTCTCTTCAGCTAAGAATAGGCAGCTGTTTATTGCTGACCCAAAGCGGTATGAACCGGAGTATGGTGGATACTGTGCATATGCCATGGCAGATGGAGATAAGGTTAGAATAGACCCAGAGACCTTCAAGATTATTGACGGTAAGCTTTACCTCTTTTATAATTTTAGATTCACCAATACACTCAAATCTTGGAATAAAGATGAAGCCAACCTCCTGCCGAAGGCAAATACTCAGTGGGGCAAAATAGTGTCGGGCGGCTGATTTCCACTCTGAGACACAGTTAAACTTCCGTATATATTACTTACATTTGGCTCTATCATTGGTTAAAAAACAACATTAGATGCAATTAAAGCACGTTTCGGCTAAAATTTTAGACCAACTTATTCAGGTCTCTGAGCAGTTACAAGATCAGGCTTTCAGACAACCATTAAAGGTTTTATCTGATAACACCATTGGCAAGCACATCAGGCATATCATTGAGTTTTATGATTTAATGATCCTGGGAATCAACTGTGGCGAAGTGAATTATGACCAAAGAAGTCATGATCGTGTAATCGAGGAAAACCGCTTAATGGCCATTGAGAAAATGAACTCCTTGAAGTTGGAAATTGAAAAAATTGCATCTGACAGCTCCTTAAAACTTAAGGCGAATTATAGCCTGGACAAGGAAGACCCAATCGAGATTGTAACCTCTTACTATCGCGAACTACAGTACAATATTGAGCATGCTATTCACCATATGGCGATCATCAAAATTGCCATCTTAAGTGAATTCGCTAATGTCAACATTCCTGAGGGCTTTGGTATTGCATATTCGACTATCAAATACGAGAAGGATAAACCATGTGTACAGTAACTTTTCTACCGAAAGGGAACGACAGGTACATTCTAACTTCAAATCGAGACGAAACACCGAAAAGAGCAGCTCTTGCCCCTGAAGCATACCTTGTCGCGGGCACTACTATTTATTATCCAAAGGATCCCTTAGCCGGAGGTACCTGGATCGCTACGGACAAAAACAGATATACCGTTTGCCTTCTCAATGGAGGTTTCGAGAAGCACAGCCACACGCCACCCTATCGATTGAGCAGAGGGCAGATGGTTTTGCAGTTTTTCGAATTCGGGGATTTGAGTTCATTTGAGAACAATTTCGTATTCCAAGGCATGGAACCCTTTACTTTTGTGATTGTAGAATCTACAATTGAGGGGGTAAAGCTTAACGAACTTATTTGGGATGAAAATCAGCTCCATTCAAGAACGCTAGATGCGAACGAGTCTTTCATTTGGTCTTCTAGCACACTGTACCCCGAACCAGTGAGAGTTGAACGCAAGTCTTGGTTTGAAAAATGGGCGATAAATCAGCAAGCCTTTACTCAAAGGGCAATTATGGAATTTCATCATTTCGGAGGTAAAGGTGATGCATGGAATGACTTTGTTATGAATCGAAATGGAGTAGTTCAGACAGTCAGTATCACCTCTATCGAAAAAGAAGATTCCGAGTTCAGAATGATTTATAAAGACCTGCTAAAAGAAAAAGGCGTCATTGACGCCTCTTCCTAATTTCAAACGCTGCTGACCTTTCTTATAGGTCAAACTTGATTCCTTGTGCCAGTGGTAGCTCAGTAGTATAATTCAGCGTATTGGTTTGTCTGCGCATGTATGCTTTCCAAGCATCAGAACCAGACTCTCTACCTCCACCTGTTTCTTTTTCTCCACCAAAAGCACCACCAATTTCGGCACCTGAGGTTCCAATGTTCACATTGGCAATACCACAGTCAGATCCTGCTGCAGAAAGGAATTGATGTGCCTCCTGAACATTATTGGTCATGATTGCTGATGACAAGCCCTGTGCTACGCCATTTTGTAAATCAATGGCATCATTCACATCTCCACTATACTTCAAGAGATATAGGATAGGGGCGAATGTCTCATCTTGAACAATTTCAAATTCATTCTTGGCCTCGATAATGCATGGTTTCACGTAGCACCCACTTTCATAACCAGCACCTTCTAATACACCTCCTTCGATTAGCACATTTCCACCTTCTGACTTAGCCTTCTCAATAGCAGCATTATAGTTAGCCACAGCATCAGTATCGATCAACGGACCCACATGATTGTTCTCATCCAATGGATTACCAATTCTCAGCTGCGCATAAGCATCCGTCAGTGCATTTTTCACTTTATCATAAATAGACTCGTGAATAATTAGTCTACGAGTAGATGTGCACCGCTGCCCTGCAGTACCAACAGCTCCAAATACACTGCCAATCACGGTCATCTTGAGATCAGCCTCAGGAGTAATGATAATGGCGTTATTTCCGCCCAACTCAAGGATGGATTTTCCTAATCTTTCAGCTACCGCCCTGCCTACAATTTTTCCCATTCGGATAGAACCTGTAGCAGACACAAGAGGCACACGTGGATCGGAAGTCATCATTTCACCTACTTTGTAGTCTCCATTGATCATACAGGAGATTCCCTCAGGAAGATCATTCTCTTTGAGTACTTCAGCAATAATATTCTGACATGCAACACCACATAAAGGCGTCTTTTCCGAAGGCTTCCAAACGCACGTATCACCGCATATCCAAGCCAAGGCGGTATTCCATGCCCAAACTGCTACAGGAAAGTTGAAAGCTGAGATAATACCTACTATACCTAGTGGGTGCCATTGCTCCTGCATATGGTGGCCCGGGCGTTCAGACTTGATTGTCAAACCATGCAACTGTCTAGAAAGACCCACTGCAAAATCACAGATATCAATCATCTCCTGAACCTCACCAAGACCTTCCTGATAGGACTTGCCCATTTCATATGAAACCAGCTTACCTAGGTCGTCCTTATACAATCTCAGCTTATCACCGAATTGACGAACGATTTCGCCACGCTTTGGCGCTGGCATATCTCTCCATTCCTTAAAAACACCTTGCGATGCCTTGATGATGGTATCATACTCTTCTCGAGTAGTCGAGGTAACCGCTCCGATCAATTCGCCATCGACAGGTGAATATGACGAGATCGATTCCCCACCGCCCATTGAATTAGAGCCAGTTGAAGACCCGTTGTTACTCGCTTTTACACCAAGCTTTTGCAGTGCATCTGCGATGCCAAAATCCTGCTGAATTCCCATTTCCTAATAGTTTTTATTTACACCTCATAGTTACGGGAATTTTGGATGAGGACAAAGTCTGAAAGCACAAATGCTCAGGCATAAAAAAACCTCGACATGTCGAGGTTTCATATTTTGTCTTTGGCTTTTACCAGTCAATCTTAAAATATTCTTTCTCTCCATCAGGGTATTTCCCCATGACATAAAAGTCCCTTTTTTTATTGTCTAGAATTGACTGAAACTCTTCCAAACTATCGATGTCTTGATCTCCGACTTTGGTAATCACAAAACCGTCTTTGAGACCAGCTTCTTTCCAGGCGCCTTCTCCTAACTCAACCATTTGAACTCCACCTTCAACTTTTAGTCTATACTTAATACTCTCAGTGATATCGGCAAAAATTGCCCCTTCAATCTTATAGGTAAAGCTGATTTCATCGGGAGTCCGTGCCAGGTACTCCGCTTTCTTCCTAAGTGTAAGCGAAGTTTCTTTCACATCACCTCCCCTTTTGAACTTAACCGAAATCAAATCACCAGGCCGCTTACGAGCCACAAACTCTTGTAACTCACTAGTCGTTTTGATAGATCGATCATCTATGCCAACGATGACATCGTCATTTTTTAAGCCAGCCTTATCTGCTGCACTGCCTGGGTTTACACCTCGGATATGAACACCTGAAAGCTCATCTGTGAACCTACCGTCAGCGTCCCGAATTTCAACACCAAGCAATCCTCGCTGCACCTCTCCAAATTCCAAGAGGTCATCCATAACTTTCTTGACCAGTATGGAAGGCACCGCAAAAGAATAACCATTGAATGTTCCAGTATTAGTGGCGATGGCCGTATTAATACCAATCAAATCACCATCGAGGTTTACCAGTGCACCACCGCTGTTTCCTCTATTGACTACTGCATCGGTCTGTATGAATGACTCAATACCATAACGATTTCTGTTGCCACTAATCAAATTGATATTTCGCGCCTTGGCGCTTACAATACCAGCAGTAACTGTATTATTTAGATCAAATGGATTACCCACTGCGAGGACCCATTCTCCAATTTCTACTTGATCAGAATCACCGAAATCAACAAAAGGAAGATTTCCTGCTTTGATCTTTATTAGGGCTAAATCTGTATCAGGATCGGTCCCGACAAGTTCAGCACTGAGTCTTCTATTATCGTCCAACCTAACTTCCAACTCATCGGCATCTTCTACCACATGAAAGTTAGTAGCAATATATCCGTCATTAGAAATGATTACACCCGAGCCTGTAGATTGTCGTACTCTTCTTTCCCTTCCAAACAATTTTGACCATCTACCTGATCGCTCTGAAGGTGCGGAAGTATTCGTTATATGTACCACAGCTGGTACGGCAGACCTGGACGCTTTGATAAAGTTGATGCCTTCTGGTACCACATAAGTCCTTGGTGTTTCATCAATTTCACCAAGTGATGTGGTCAAAGAAGTCGTTTGACTAAAATCATCGGGGTTATTTGAATTATTACTACCCAAGAGCCCCATACCCAACAACACAATAAGCCCACCTAAAAGCGATGAAGCCAATACACCAATAAAGAACTGTCTCTTAGAAATCATAGTAACAAGCTTTTGACCAATGAAAATTTAACGCAGGAGAAAGGCATGGTGTTCTAATTTATTGAAAATAAGGGTGCATTTAACCGGATTTAACAAAAAAAGAGGGCTCCGATAAATCGGAGCCCCTTAATCAACCTCAACAACACTAACCTACTTCACGGTTATTTTTGATACTAATTTCTTTGTCTCATCCTTTGGTATTAACACATTGAGAATACCGTTTTCATAAGATGCTTCAATCTTCTCTTCCACTACGCTATCAGGTAACTGAAACGCCTTTTTAAAGGTTCCATACTGAGTTTGTACGGAGTAGAAGTTTTTTGATTTGTCTTCCTTCTCGAATTTCCTTTCCCCACTGATGGTCAAGTAACCATCCTTAAGATCGATACTGATATCTTTCTTATTTAGCCCTGGCACTGCAACTTGAATTTCAAATGCGCTATCCGTTTCAGCCACATCTGCTCGAGGCGTAAATGCAGACTTACTTTGGTCAAAGGACTCATTGAAGAAACGATCAACAAATCTGTCTATTGTAGCTGGCATTAACCAATCTGAGTTTTTTCTTACTGTATTCATATTTCTAGGTTTTAATTTTTTCATTCTGTGCCTCCCTATAATTCAAAACCGTACCAATGCGATTACCACTATGTTTTACTGTCATTTTGACCTATTTTATGACTTCTATTCAAAAAATACAGCCATAATGTCATTAGTAGTCATAGAAGTTGAATATGAGATCAAGTAACGATTACCTATTTTAGCTCAACTTTTTACAGCCAATGTCATCAGAAAGAAAGCATCTCCTTAAAGCCTTTGGTCCCGGAATATTGTTTGCCAGCACGTGCATTGGTGTTTCTCATTTGGTGCAATCCACAAGAGCAGGTGCCGACTTTGGCTATGGCTTAGTTCTTTTTATAGTGGCCGCTCTAGTCTTTAAGTATCCATTCTTTGAGTTTGGATCTCGATACGCTGCTGCAACAAAAAAGAGTTTGCTTGAAGGCTACCTCAATGAAGGTAAGTGGGTGCTTTGGATTTATTTCCTCCTTAGCCTAGGATCCATGTTCACCGTTACGGCAGCGGTAACCTTTGTAACGGCTGGAATGCTTAATAACCTAACAGGATTGACTGTTGATCCCGCCTGGGTTTCTGGAGGCATCCTACTCTTTTGCGTTCTAATTCTGGCCGTGGGTAAGTACAGTCTATTGGACTCATTATTAAAGATTGTAGGAACAGTCTTGTTAGTATCTACCCTAGTGGCTTTTATAGCGGCAGTAGTCAAAGGACGAGCTACACCAATTGAAGGGTTTATTCCGAAGGAACTGGCTGAAAGGAACAGCATTATTTTCGTAATCGCACTTATGGGGTGGATGCCTACAGCGGTTGATCTATCCACTTGGAATAGTCTTTGGGCTATAGAGCGGATGAAGCAAACGGGCTATAGACCGAAGCTAAAAGAAATACTCTTTGACTTTAAATTTGGCTATTGGGTCACAGCAATTCTGGCCATCTGCTTTCTTACGCTAGGAGCCAATGTCATGTACGGCTCGGGGGTGGAACTGTCTGGAAACTCAACAGTTTTTGCTGATCAGGTGGTTACGCTTTTCACGGATGCGCTTGGGGGTTGGTCATACCTGATTATTGCCACGGCAGCTTTCAGCACCATGTTTAGTACTACCATTACGGTGGTAGATGGCTTTGGAAGAGCAATGGGAGAAACCGTGAGATTACTCTTTTTCAAAGAGGCCGGAGTGAGAACAACTTACACTTGGATGATGGCAACGGTAGCTATAGTCTCATTCTTTTTTATTCTTCTACTTTCTTCCAACTTGAAAGACCTTGTCGACCTTGCCACGACACTCTCATTTGTGATTGCTCCTGTGATAGCATTTATCAATTATAAGGTGATTATGTCTAATCAAATTGAGGCTGAATTCAGGCCTAGACCTTGGCTAAAAAACCTGGCTATTATTGGATTAATCTTCCTTACAGTATTCGCGCTCATCTACATGGCGGTTTACTTCAATTTGATTGATCTAAATTTTTAGTGAAAATCTCAAAAAGGGTTTGGTTTATTTTCAACCAACCGCTAATATTGCACTCCGATTCGCAAATGAGTGGATCAAATTCCTCCTGACCTGCCTGCCGGCAGGGCTCAGTCAACTGAGCTTAGTCAATTTCGGCAGAAAGTTTCTGAGGAAGCTGTTCAAATTAAAATCAGCAAAAACTACATATTCCTCCTTAGCTCAGTTGGTTAGAGCATCTGACTGTTAATCAGAGGGTCCTTGGTTCGAGTCCAAGAGGAGGAGCTTAAAAGACAGCCAGTTACGAAAGTGACTGGCTTTTTTTATTTCTAACTTGCATGTTTTCTGCACGTTTTTACCGAATCCAAATCGAATCATACACCTAAGTTAGGCCGATTCTCTTACAACTAATTATCCCTCAACCCACCAAAATCCCTCAACCCACCAAAAATATATTTTAAATCAGGTAAGTAATTTTAAAATGGTCTACTAGGTATTGGCGTTTCTAAGTATTTCCGCCATAAATGGGGAAAAAGATACGTTCGATAATGACGAGACATTAGGTAAATCATGTAATAAAATCCTGAATTGTAAAAAGCAAAATCCCTTTCAGAATTAAAAAGTTCAACCTCTTTTTTCAAAACTTCTTTGTATTCGGAAAGAGATGCCGGTAATTGAATACTATGCTGAAGTGTGCCTGAGTCTCCTGATGCATTACCCTTAAACAACAATTCATATGTCTCTTGTTCTGGATACCACATTTGTAGATCAAGGTCAGGAAATGAAGTCTCGATAATTTCTTTCAGAGTTTTATAATCTTCCTCTACCTCTAAAATCGCACACCACTCAGAAAGAACGGTGTATAGTATGGAAGAACCCACCTCTTCTTTCTCAGCTTTGAAATGCGATTCAATGAGTTTTTCTTCGTTGGTGTAGAATAGTGGAAAGTCTCTATATATGCTATATGCATTAGCAGTCATGCTAATTAACTTTTTCAACCAGTTTCTTGCAAGATCATGGTGACCAGTTTTATACAAGAGTAAGAGCCCCATATTTATCTCAATGCAGTGTTCATCATAATTGGGATTGAGAGATGGTGGATTGTTATCTATTAGATGAAATAACGACTCTGCAATTACAGCTGAGTTTTGTAGGTATGTTTGGATTAAAGGGGT
Organism: Roseivirga sp. 4D4; assembly: GCF_001747095.1. Classification (NCBI taxonomy): domain Bacteria; kingdom Pseudomonadati; phylum Bacteroidota; class Cytophagia; order Cytophagales; family Roseivirgaceae; genus Roseivirga; species Roseivirga sp. 4D4. The sequence goes on along the minus strand of NZ_MDGP01000001.1, from coordinate 4,101,613 downwards.
CTTCTTTCCAGCTACATATGCTTGTGCTTCAGCTTCATAAAACATTGATAAACCAATGCTCGATATAATACCAATTTGCTCCCAAACAACTAGACTGTAATCGAAGTAATTAAACGACCTTTTATTCAACGAATGCTTTACAGAACAATATGGCTGAAGTTTTGCAAAGTAGTCAAACCCTATCTCTGTATGAGTATATCTAATCTCGTGAAAAGCTGTAGTGATCTTCTTCTCGCTAAGAAAGTTTCGAGTTTCTAACCAGTACCATGTTTTTATTAACAAAATCTCTGAGGCCTTAAAAACAGGTTTGAGATTGTTAAGCTCCTTTCCCCAAACCCAAATCATATTTAAACAGAGGTTTAGAAGCTTTACCTGCTTTACACTTCCTCGTTTTGATTCTTTCTTCTCAAGGGTTAGTTCGATGAGTTCATCAAAATGATTCAACTCATAATCGTTTAGTTCTATAAAAGCCAATGTCTTATGAAGAAGCCTGGCATGCTCCGAAGGAAATAGCGATTCCGCAAAAAAGTACTCTTCACAGAGAGTAGTAAGTTTATCTATGCTCCAAAACTCTACTTCTAAATTCCCTTTGGTATGCTGATTGGTGTATTGCACCCATGGGACTTGAACATTTTGACTCAAATAACCATTAGTTGAAACGACAACCTTAACAGGAAGACTCTTATGTTTTGATTGTACTCGTGTATTCAAATAGACATCAAACAATTCATTCAAAGACGCCCTAACTGAATTTTGACCATCATCCCAAGTAGCTCTTGATATATCACCTTGTTTTACTACAAACAAGAAGAGTTTTTTACATTTATCATCCGGATCAATTCCAACCGCTGCTATATCTACTCCGTCTTGACGACCCTTTTCTGGCCTCACTAGAGGTGGGATTTTCATACTTAGTAACAGTTCAGATAAGACGAAATCCAACTCCTTATCTTCCTTCAGATATGATAGATATTCTCTTATTACGAACCTCATAATCTTTGTTCGTTAGTCCAGTGTAATCGAGCTAATGCCATACCATATTGATTCAAAAACTCAGCTCTAGGCATCTCATAGCTATACTCAAATTTTCCTAACTTCTGTTTTTCAGAGTATTCTCCATTCTCATTTCTATGAAACCAAGATTCTCCAACCTTAATATCAATCTGCTTTGCCATCTCCAAAAAAGATCCCTTCTGCGAACTTTGTAAGGATTCTTGCTGCTGTCTGGCTTCGAGTTTCCTGTATAACATCCCTCGTTTTTCTGAGCCTTCAACCTCTCCAATATTAGGCAACTCCTCAAGAGCTTTAAAATAGGCTTCAGCAATATCGATTATATAGTCTAAAACTTCTCTCACTCTATCAGACACTTCAGGCCTCCTTTTCTTTAGATACTCAATGGTAGAATGGTAATTGATCACTACGTATTCTGTGAAAGCAGATGAAATAATTCGGTAGCTCATTTCATCCTCTCTTGATTTCAGAATAGAGAACAAAAGACTTTTCAAGTGATGATGGCTAAAAGCATGCCCAAGTATTTTTGAGGTTAGATATCTAATACTCTTAAAGTCTGTCTTCTTTATAAACTCCTCATCCAACTCAACTTCATAAACCTTACTTGCAAAAAGAATACTGAGGATTCCTTTAAAAGCTCTGTGAAATATAGCTTGGTCATCATTCAACCATTTTGTTATGAGGATTCTAAACCAAGCTTGTTTCGACCTAAATGCTTTTAAAATAAGGTTCTTAAAAGATTTAATACTTGCTTCGCCATCTCCTGCATGGGCAACCACCCAACTTCTAAGAAATTCTTCAAGTAGGTCTGGCGTTTCCTCTAAAAAGTCTTCAAGTAACCTTTCCGTCAGATTGACTAGCCCTATGAATTCAGGTTTTACATGAGACAGTTTCAGTAGTAGCTTTTTGTAAATATCTCGTGACTCCGCTCTATCAATCTTTTCATCAAGTACAAAATAGATTTTCGATTGAACGTCAATATGATTGATTTCAGCAAGCTTAAGTATTTCAACATCCGCCCAGTGAATTTGCTTTCGAAAACAGGCTAACACCTTCAAAACTTCACCCTGAATAGATGTATTACTTGATTCTTTCAGGCTTCTCAGGTTAAGAGCTAACTCCTTAATTATTGTTATCTCTTTGTCTTTTGGCAAATCACTCAGCCTAAGTTGAAGTACAGAATTAAGTGCATAGTAAGCCAAGTCTTCATCTTCGAGCAGTGGCTTTAACCTCAACCAAGCTGGCTCAACACCATCGGCTTCGGAAAGTGAAGCAATCACATCGCTAAGAAACTCATGTAGAACTTTGTTCTGAGATTCGGCCATAGCCTTAAACAACCATTCTCCATTTTGGGGACGCTCTTTTGTATAACCGCGTACAGCTTGATGGATTTCATAAGCCGCCATATCGTTGCCAAGACTGCTTTTGATCCTTGGCAGTATATCGAGAAGCTCTTCTTTTGTGACACTTGACTTTGGTAATTCTTTACAGAAGTCCAGGAAATAAGACCAGAACCTTTTCTCATCCATTGCCTGGTCCATTTTCGTGATTATCGGATTAGCCATTGATCTTCTCTAATCTTAATTAAGTGTATTCAGTCATTCGAAAGTATCAAGAGTGACGTGTCTTCTCTAAATTGTAAGGAGCCAAACAAACAATAAACTCTTTCTCCTTTTTGAACCCTCGAAAATGTTCACAGTGAAAACAATCGGCATGAACATTGGCATAGGAAACACCGTGAAAATCTCTCTTGTCTAAGAGGCAGTTATCAACGGTTGAAACCTTACCATAAAATGTCCTTTCTGATTTTCTGACAGTAATCTTTTTATAGTAATCTTCATAGAATTTCTCTCTTTGTCGTTTCTGTTGCCTTTCTTTTCGCCTTTCGACTACTGCTTCTTTGTTCAGCCTCTTAATCTCTTCATCATAAGCTTTCTGTTTAGCTTCTTCTTTCTCCAAATGCTTTTCATACAATTCTGGGATTCGTGTGTTATGAATCCAATACTTATATAGCGTTGAATCCGTAAGCGTATCTTTGAGTTCATCAAAAACACTCTCTCTATCCACTTGGCTAAGGTCAATTTCGACCGCAGAGACTCCGATCTCCTCAATTTTGAGTTTCTTCAAGTCATCAACAAAATGTGTCACTGCTATTTCTATCAATAGCATTTTGTTTTTGATCATGATATAGAGGTCGGGAATTATATCATGAAGCTTCTTCTCAACATAGACTTCCTGAAATCTTATGACCTGAGGAGGCCGCAGATATATGCCTTTATATCGAATAGCAGGAAGCTTAATTTGTTTCTCAGTCGCCAGAATTTCCTTTGCTAAAAGATGTAAAGTAGTTTCTAAGGCATACTTACATTCTGGAGCATTGTGATGCGCAAAATGATGCACTTTTTGCCTGCCTTTTCTCGCGACTAAAGACGCTCCACATGCTGGGCAAGTGCAACCACAAGACAAGCCTGATTCAACGACTTCAATACATACTAGTAAGTCGTCCTTTAAAGCATAGGGAATTTTTAAAGCCAATCGCCATTAATTTATTAATGATTAAATTAACAGTTTAGATAGATAAAATCATAGTATTTCAATTGAACTCACACAAGAAACGCACTCATGTCTACTCCTTTTGGTTCAGAAAAAATCATCTCACATAAAATTGATAGTGGGGAACTGAGCACTTTCCTTGTAGGTTTTGATCTAGAGGACAATGGCCAAAAAGCATATAGGATTAAACCTTTGGTTCAAAAGTTAACTGATGTAATCCATGAGTTTGCTTTTGGTTTTCACGAGAATCAAACTACGAACAATACAGAGACATTATCTAAACTTATAGAAGCCGCTAAATCAATCTATAAGGTTGATTCTTTTAGTAAAGTGAAAGATATCTATGCAGGCAATGGAAGCATAGAAGATGATGTTGAAGATAAATATTTAAGACGTGGAGAGTTCGGAGAGCTGATTCTACATCTTTTATTACGTGATTTTTATAAAACTATACCTCTTTTATCCAAAATATACTTCAAAGACTCTTTTGGGCATACAGTTCATGGTTTTGATGCAGTACATATACATGAAGAAACAAAGACACTATGGCTTGGTGAATCAAAAATATATAAGGATGGTAAGGCTGGCTTAAGGGCTTTAATTCAAGATATTCATGAGCATTTCAAAAGTGACTATTTAGAATCTGAATTCCTCTTAATTTCAAAAAAAGTAAAGCACTTTGACAACATACCAGAAAAAGATCATTGGCTAGATGTCATGTCTAAAACCAGTAAACTATCTGAACAATTAAACACCATTAACATCCCTCTGCTTTGTACTTACAATTGTTCACTCTTTTCCGAGTATTCAGATGAAAACTCAGAGGAGTTTTTGGGAGCATATATAAATGAAATGCGTGAGCTTAAAAGCTATTTTGATGCTTCAAATGACCATCCGCTTAAAACCAACTTAAACATAATTCTCATTTTGTTCCCTGTTCAGGACAAGGTGGATTTAGTCAAGCGACTACATAATAAATTATCAATCCTTCAAAGCCTTGGCGAGTAAATGGAAGAATTAATCCAAACACTAGAAACTCAAAATTCTTTCGATTCTGAGGAAACCTTTGAATTATATCGAACTTGCTCTCAATATCTTATTGATGATGAGTTAAAAGCTCAAAGATTAGTGGTCAACCTACTTAATAACAAAAGCAAACTTGACCGAAGTCTAGATGGAATTTTAACTGATTTAGTAGAAGCTGTAGGGTTCTACCCTTATTTGACAAAAGAAGAACTACAACTTGATTCTTCTGCTTCTCTAATAAGAAAAGAATATCATCATTCAGAGAACTTGAACAAGTTCTTTCACGAAGATCAAAGGTACTTACTCTCACTTTTAAAAACGGACAAAAATGTGATTGTAAGTGCCCCAACGAGTTTTGGTAAAAGCCTCTTAATCGAAGAATTTGTTGCATCTGGGGCATTTTCGAATCTCGTAATAATCCAACCAACTCTGGCACTTCTAGATGAGACTCGAAAAAAACTAAATAAGTACAGTGACCAATATCGACTCGTGGTTAGAACATCTCAGGAGCCTAGTACTGAAAGAGGCAACTTGTTTCTTTTTACGGCAGAAAGAGTCAATGAATACAAGACATTTCCACATATTGATTTTCTGGTCATAGACGAGTTCTACAAATTGAGTGCAAAAAGGGACGATGAAAGAGCTGATTCTCTTAACAATGCCTTTAACTACATACTAAAAGAGTTTAACAGTAAATTCTATCTCCTTGGGCCGAACATTGACGGGATTTCTCCTGGTTTTACCGAAAAATATAATGCTGTTTTTTACAAAACGAAATCATCTTTAGTCGATACAAAAGTCGTAGATATTTATACTCCCAACAAAGAAGTATTTGATCAAACCACACATCATCGGAAGAAGGGTTACAAAGAGGCAGTTGAAACCAAAGAAAGAATACTTTTTGACTTATTGATTCAGAACAGAAATGAACAGTCAATAATATACTGCTCATCACCATCAAGAGTAAGGCAGTTAGCTGTTAAATTTTGTCATTACCTCTTACAATCTTCTTTAGGTCATGTGACACAAGAGTTGGATATCATTGAATGGATAAGAGAAAATATCTCAGAAGATTGGAGTCTTATAAAGCTTCTGAACAACAGAATCGGTATTCACGATGGTGCTCTTCAAAAACATATCACAACCTCGATAATCAATTATTTCAACAATGGTGAACTCAAGTATTTATTTTGCACAACTACAATTATCGAAGGAGTAAATACAAGTGCCAAGAATATCATCTTTTATGACCCGACCAAAGGTCAAAGAACTCCAATTGATTTTTTTGACTATTCGAACATCAAAGGTCGGGCAGGGAGACTTATGATACATTACACTGGTAATATTTACAATTTCAACCCAGTGCCTGAAAACACACAAATCATTATTGATATCCCTTTTTTTGAACAAAACCCGATTTCAGATGAAGTCTTAATTCAACTTGACGAAAATGAAATCTTAAATAAGGGTTCAAATCAATACGATTCGATTTTAGCAATACCCGAAAGAGAAAAAGATGTTATTAAAAATAACGGGGTTAATGTCTTTGGGCAAAAGACAATTATTGATACTCTAAGAACTGATATTAGAGATAAGTATCATCTTATTTCCTGGAGCAGATTTCCGACCAAACCTCAATTATCGTATATCCTAACTTTAGCTTGGAACAACCTACGAAAGCCCTCTGAAACAGGTGGACAAATGACATTAAATGCTCTTATTACCGTAACACAAATCTATGGTTACAATCAGAGTATTTGGAACCTTGTTGAAAACAATTTTGCCTACCTCAAGGGATTGGCAAAATATTCAGAGGCTTCTGATGCCGAAATTCGGGACGAGGCTATTAGGAATAGTTTTCAAACATTGAAACACTGGTTTGAATATAAAATACCAAAATGGTTATCGGTATTGAATTCAATTCAAGAGTTTGTTTGTCTAGAAGTAGGAAGAAGACCAGGTAATTATAGCTACTTTTCTAGCCTAATTGAAAATGATTTTCTTCGAGACAACCTCGCAATCCTATCAGAATTTGGAATCCCTGGTTCTGCGATAAGAAAGCTAGAACCTCTAATACCAGCCAGCATATCTCAAGACGAGGTTATTCTAAGAATTAAAGAACAGAATTTGGCCGAAAACAGAGTATTCTTGGAGTATGAGAGAAACAAATTGAGAGAAAACTAATTGAATCTCATTGCCAATAATGAACAGCTAAAATTCAAGAAATAATATTAATCCAATTGCCTAAATTAGACTATAAAGATCGCTACACAGAAGCTTTGATCAAGATTCAAAACTTCCTTGATTTCGCAATAGATATTTCTGACATAACTGCGGGAAAGAAAAATGTACCTTGGAACTTAGTCCGTGGACATCAGCTATATAACCGTTTAACTATAAATTGTTTGAGCCTCATACATTTATTACCTAAAAACAGGTATTTCCCAAGTGAATTTGAGTTCTGGGACTTTTCATCAGTAGCATCACTCGCTAGGAATTTAGTCGAAAATTATTATTCATTCTTTTATATCTGTATAGAGCCAATAAACTCCGAAGAATCTGATTTCAGACTATTACTACTTACATACCACCTTAATAATGAAAAGTACAAATTCTATAAAGAGTCTGGACAACCACAGAACGTGCTCGATGAATTTGAGGAAAACCTTCCAAAAGCTAAAAGGAAGCTTGAAGGTCTTCCATTCTTTGAAAAGATTGATAATTCAAAAAAACGAAGCATTCTAAAAGGACTACAGTTCAAGTATTTGTCTAATAAAGAAATTGCAGATCGAATTCCATTCGATACAGAAGAGTACCAACCTCTTTATCGATTCTTTTCTAACCAAACTCACTCTACACCTCTTGCCTTCTTTTCTCAAAATAATGAACGTGGTAGAGGCTTAGAAAGTGAGGTTGAAGTATCCTATATTACAATGGCGCTAGATTTTGCGATCAAATATCTTCTTGCTGCCATTCTTGACATGACCAAACTATTTCCAGATTGTGTTAACCAGCTGAGTCATCAGAAGCTAGCGATTATCAAAGAAGAATTTGAGCAAAGAACTACAAATTAGAAGATTTTAGACTATCAACTCATCGTAATCATCAATGACAGAATTATCAAAGGAATTGAGAAGGTTTGAGCAATTGCTTCAGTTTGAAGCCTCCAAACTCAACTTATTTGGATTAGTTACCTTCTGATTCGATTTTACAGTTGTGCTGAACGCGTCCAGTTGGTGCAGTATAACCTGATTGCCTATTGGTATCCTTAATCAACTGAGTGGATGGACAATTTTTTAGGTGATACACTTTTGAACGCTTGTTCTTGGTCCAAACAAAAAGCTGCTTTGTACTTTGATCGATGCTTGCTTGATCCTGATTAACGTTCTTTTTAGGATGATTCACCCATATCGGTGCGGAATATATCCGGTCACCATCTTGTTGCTCCACAACAACATAATAGAACTCGGCATCTCCGGTCGCGGTTTGATCAAGGACAATCGATCTTGTTCCAATTTCAACTGTTTCCTCAATTAATCTTCCGCTAGATTGCTTTACATTAGTCGCCTTCTTGCTGTCCTCCGCTTCAACTAGACCACCATAAACTGTAATGATAGCCTCCTCTTTATCTTCATCTGGATCCTGAATCAATACTTCAATCTTCAAGGATTGATCTATAGTAGCACTCATATTGGAGCCCATGAAAGTGTCTCCAATATTCAACTTGACACTTGCATTGGCATCCTCAGAGGCAAAGGTACGTTGGCCTCTGAAAGCTTCAAATACACTTTCTTGAGTTAGGTCTTTCGCAAAAACACCAGTACGGATATCGGTGGCCATTCCCCAGGTTTTGTAATGGTTGTCTTGACCAGCGCTTGGAGAAATGTGAAACCCCTGTTTTAAGTAAAAGAAGTAGTCATTATGATGTGGGTATTTGTCATGATGGTTCTCCTTTCTTGCTTTCTGCATTGCAGGTCCACTGAAAATCTCAATGAGATGTACATACTTATCCAGTTTTGAAATCAACGTGCTAAAGTGAGGTCCCAAGTCTCCCGCATCAATTCCGTAATCGTTAAACATGTTCTCCTTTGTTGAGCTTTTATTTCCGCTATAGAATAAATCTTGCTGAACATTGGGATGATTGAGCTGAAGGATGGGAGGACTATCCAATTGATCAAGGCGATCGACTAAGGCATTGAAATTCCCATTGCCGGCCTTTATTACTTCATCAATTCCAAGAACATTCATGTGGTTCCCCTTAGAGATCGCAGAAAACTCTTGACCGTAAATCGCAAGAAAATCATCATCAGTTGCGTCTCTGGCTGCCATGAGCAAAGGCTTTACCTTAAGTTCTTTGTTTCCACTGGCAAACTTTTGAGTTACCGTCTTTACACTAGATCCGTTATAAAGGGCATTATCATTGGCAATCAGCACACCATCTTTACGATCTGCTTTTGCGCCGAATTCCGCTGACTTGTGATTGTGTGGAGTTACAGCAAAGAAATCAAGACCGTGAGACTTGGCCATGTCGTAGGCCTCTTCCGGCGTGCCTGAGCCGTCAGATATGGCAGTATGTGCGTGTAACAACCCAAAGTAAAGACTGAATTCGTCTCCAGCTTTTTGATTGCTCATCAGAACTCCACCCGCAATGCTTAAGGCCAGAATCCCATTTAATAAATTTCTCGTATTCTTTTTCATGGTGCTTGCCCTTTCTATTATTTTTTACTGTTCTCAAAGAAGTTCTCGAGGGTTGAGGTTAATGAGTGAATCATTGAACTGCCCCCAGCCAATATTCCCGCTGTCAGTAGAATATCCACCATATGAAAAAGTGTTTGTTGAAAGCCGTTTAATCCATCTGAATTGAACAAGGACTCCAGGATTCTGAACCCAACGGCAGCAACGATTATGCCTATTATTAGGCTCGTTCGAAGAGTAATTACTCCAGTTTCAGCTCTGAACACTTCAAGTTTCTTCTTAGCACCGTCCCTATCATTAACTGCCGCTGTTACGGTGCTTTGACTAATCCCAGCAACAGTATTTTGTAAACCATCTTTTGCTGTTGTTAGGCTTTCCTCGGCACTTGCTAAATCTTGTTTGAGTTGTACTTTGTCCTTTCGACGCCAAATACCGGTATATACAATAAGTGAACGCTCCACGATGATCCAAAGGGCTCCCAAATTTGTAAATAAATCAATGGCCTTTTTTTGTAAGTCCTTTTCAAAAACAATGGTATTTGTGGCAAATGTCGTCACGTATAAAGTTATCCCTAATACCACCAAGGAAAACGTGATAATCGAATCTTTTAAGCTCTTCATGCTCTTATTTTAATAATGTCAAATCGATAGAGAAGCACTCAAATGATGATTTGAGCCTGTTTAGGAAAAGAATCTAATCGTTAATACTAAAATTAGATTATTCCATTTTATCAAAATAATTTATATAAAACAAATAAATAGACCGTCTTTGATCATTTATGGTATTTGACTATTTTGACTTGATAATATCCAGAACATGAATGAATTCAAGGTCAAAATCACAGGAGTAGGTAAGCTTTGGGATGTGGATTTTTTCTTGGAAAAAGATCCAAGTAAGAGCATCTCATTCAACTACAAGGCAGGCAGAAAAGAATGGTTTACAGAAAAATTTAAGTATTCAGGAGGCGATGAGTTTATCTATGAGTTGGTAGTCATGGCAAGGTATGGGACTAAGTGGTCTGGTCAGATACTCATATACAAAGATGGAGTGGAAGAGGAGTTTCTAAAATGGTCTAGTGCAAAAACTGGTAAGAATAACGAATCCAGGAGAACCAAACCGACAAAAAAAATACCATGATAGAAAAACGAGCATTGAATTTATTCAAGTATCTCTTAGTGCTTCTGATTTTGTTTTTCGTTGAAACGGAGGCCATATCACAGATAGGCGTCATTACCGATTCGAAGGGTGAGACATCTTTGCAAACTCAACAGGATCTTATTTTAATTAACGCTGCAGAAAAATCGTTTGGAGTTTCTTTTGGTCCACAGAAATACCCAGAAGATAAAAAATTAAATTGGCTTGTAACCTTTAAGGCCAAAGGGAAAAAAGGAATCTCACAGTTACTCAAATCAGGTGATTTCGCCTTGGATGGCAGTCTTTCAGCACCTCTTCTGTTTCCAAGTGAGTCAGGAAATAAGTTTTGGTACATAATCCCAGAACTTACCTTGTCTAGGCCAAAAGTGTACGATGCAGCTCTACCCATAGGAGAGGGAGTATTTACGGATAACAACTTAGATTGGAATGTTTCCTTTGGAATTAACGATGAAAAAGGCTCAATCAAAGGGCTCTCTTTGAAGCTCGGTTACCAAGACAATACTTCCTTAATCAAAACACAGTCAATACAAACTGTGAACTCACAAATGACCAATGGGACCACGATTGTTCAAGTAGTATCAACCGACGATGCCTATAACATTGGACAGTTTAGAAAGAACAATGGAATGGTGAGGATTAATGGAGACTACGGTAATAACTTTGCCAAAAATCGATTACTATGGATGCTGCATGGAAGGTTCGCTTCTGATCAAAGGCTGAAACCTCTTTACAACTTGGCTGCTGGTCTATATGTGGTCAAAGACGGGGCTCCTTTGGAAGCTGTTGGCGGTTTCCAGGTTCAATGGGGAGACATATTTCAAACCAGAACTGAAGACAATTTCTTTAACAGACTATCTATTAATCTAGTTGTAGGAATAGGCTTAAAATGACTCAAACTAAATCTTGTGCATCTGCAAAGACTTAACAAACTTCTTCTCCTATAAATTTTGACCCTCTGTGGAATAATGGTTCAAAAAAGGTAATCTCTATACCATACCATTAGATTGAATTCTCTTAGTCAAAACCCTGAGCAAAGAACTCCTGAATAGAGATATCAAAGGCGCTAAGGAGTTTGAGTAGACTCGTATACCTCAAATCTTTTCCCTTTTCATATTGTGCATATTGAGAACGAGATATATCATGCTCATAAGCAAACTTCTCGGCATTTGTATATCCTTTGGCTATTCGCAGCGACCGAATTCGTTGCCCTAACTGATCCAGCTTGTCTTTGTAAAGTTGATCCTCCTTCATGGATCAATACAGCTCAAAAACCATCTTTTAAACAACCTACTTTAATATGTCCTATTATAATAGGATTTATGAAAAACTGATTCTAGATTTGTTCTAATAGCAATTGGTAAAAATCTAAACTCCTTATCCATGAAAAAACTTCTTTTACTTACAACAACCCTTTTGATCACAGCTTGTGGCGGCTTTGAAGAGGTCGATGACAATTCGTCTATTGAAGCACTTGGAAAAACCGTTCTCACGGCCGTAGCCACAAACAATAGTAACCTGTTTGACAAATATGTACCAGACAATAAAGAAGAAGCATTAGCATATTACAAACGATATATGGAGGTGAACAATCTAAGCCTCATTCAAGAGAAGAGTATCGAGCGAATGATGACGAAAAGGTCAAGAACCATTGGGAGTGTGAATCAGACACATCAGGAGTTTTTGGAAAATGGCCTAAATGATTGGTCAGGCATTGAGTTTTTAAACGTCAAGTATGACTCTGACAATAGAGGCGCAAATATGGTTACTGGTCTTCTTATCTCTTTCAAGAACGGTGATAATTTCGGAAATATCAGGGTGGGCGAAGCCTGGGAAACCGACAAAGGTTGGATGGCTACTGAAGCTCTCCAAATGACTTACTATGGGCCAAATGCTTCGGGGCGATAAGTAAAGTAAGGCTAAAACCCTATTGTCTGATGTGTTGGGTGACAACAATCTTGAAGACTCTCGTTAGGGAGTCTTTTTTATTTGCCGTGAATTATCTAGCTTTCATTAAAACACACACATTCAATGGAAGTCATCTGCCTCGAAGAACAAGCCTTTTTCGATCTAATTGACCGCGTTGTAGAACGAATTGGTAAAGGTCAGCAAGAGCTACCCAAATGGATCAATCAAGACGAGACTATGCGGCTTTTGAACATAAAATCCCCTACCACATTGCAGGAGTACCGGAACAATGGTGATATCCGGTTCACACAACCCCGAAAAAGGGTCATTCTCTACGATAGAGATAGCATCAATGAATTTTTAGACAAACACGCAAAAGACACATTCTAAGATGGAAGATTTTGACGAGGAAGCAGAACAGACAAAAGATATACCCTACCTTGATGGTTTTAACATTGGCTATCAACTCGAGAAGAAAACAGAGGATAAATCGCTATCAAAAGAAGATCAAAATTTGATTTCCTCTATGACCAATTTGCTTAAGAAAAGCAGAAGCGATAGTGATAAAATTCAGGGTATGCTTGATGGTCGTAAGCAACGGATTAAAGACCAAGCCCGTGAACAAAACCACTCAAATAAGAAACAGCGAGACCAAGATCGTGAACGGTAGTTCCCTTATTTAAAACCCTTTAATTCGCTTCTCTTTCCTGTCCAATGTTAGATGCCTTTTTAATGCCTGAACGGGTTCTGTCAAGGGCGGCAAAGGATGAGCCGTTTATATACCCTTGACAGGTTCCGCTCAGGCGTTTTCTTTGCAGCTTATTGGAAGGAAAACACCAGATAAGACTAATCAGTTAACTAAGTAGCGGGTTATCATCTGCCAAGGCTTTTAATCGATCATCTTCGTAGTATGGTTTTTTAGCAATCTTAAGCGGATAACTCCCCCCGAAGATGGCATAAATGCCGTCATAGTCACGAATGGCATGTGGTGTTTGCCTAGTAAGCTCTAAACGTTCAATCGGTTGCGCATTCCCACCGTGTAATTCATCAGAAATTGCTCGATCCGATTTATACTTGACGGTTGTTGTGCCCATCAATTTTGACAAATATTCTGCTGTGGTATTCTCGCTCGTACCCAACCAAGTCGTTACAACACTATTGCTGATAAATGACTCCCATGATTTTGGGTAATGCTTTTTCAACTGATTAAGATCTTGAAGTATCATCCAGAATTGTAATCTGTACTCAGGCGTTAGGCCAATATTTTTATCAATGATCTGCATGTATCCCAGAGCTGGAAACTCATCCATGAGTAAGAGGACTGACTGGTTCTTATTTCTCTGAGTTGCTAGAATACTCATGCTCATCATTATTCTTAGCCATTTTGCATGTGTTTCAAGTCGTTCTGGTGGGATGATTAGAAACACTCTTTTCTTCCCATTGGTAATTGAATTAATGTCAAAGGTTGATGATCCAGTAGCGCGTTCCATCGCAGGAGATTTGAATATCTCCAACTCTTTGTGAACGTGAGACAGAACACCTTGTGCTTCTTTAGCCGAATGCTCAAAGCTGTCCCGGATGTCAATGGCATTTTCTTTTAGGACATTCACATCATAATCCTCTTCCATATCCACAAGTAGGCTAATTCGCTTTTCAGACGAGAGCTTAAAGAGTGATCGGAGATTAGAAAGTGTTCTTTCTTCATCAGGCCTATGCGCCAAGTAAAGAAGATAAGTTGACACCCAACTCCTGGCACGATCCTCCCAATAGGGGTCTTTGGTTTCAGCATTTTTTGGGACTAAGCTTTCCGCAAGCATATCGCAATCATCCAACAAGTCATCTGATTCTATATCCAGAATATCAAGAGGATTGATTGAGTCCTTCTGTATGCTATGCTTCGTATTGTACTTTTCCTGAATATTCCAAGGATCAAGGATGATAGTCTCAAACCCATGTTCTTGCATACTTCTTGCAGTGATAGCAGTTAGAGTTCCTTTCACATCTATGATGATCATTGAACCAGGATAACTCTCGTGGTTAAGAAGTTGGGGAATGACCAGAGATGTTCCTTTACCAGAGCGCGTTGCGCCAAAGGTCATAAAATGACCTTCTTTATCAACGTATTTACCACCACCAATGTGGACCCCTTTGTTAGAAATACCAAGTCCATTGTTTTCACCAAATCCAGCTTGTCCTTTCTTAATGGCATCCAAGTGTGGCTCATAGAGTGCCTCTTGCTGTCCATTGGCAATCTTCAATTGATACTCGTAGGCATGTAAAAACTGATCTTCGAACGGAGCAAGCGTATTCTTCTTACGTTTTTCTTTAGTGAAGCGGTTTTTAAGCTTAATTAGCTCATAAAACTCTTTCGCTTCTTGCCAGTTTTGAGTGCTTAACATCTGGCCATTGTCTAATCTTAAATCATAGGATAGGTCAGCCCTAAGGTTAGCCCTACCCCAAGCATCGAATCTCATCTTATCAAAGCGGTCAGTTACACGAACAATAGAAAATTTCCCCCAAAACTCAATGTATTGTAGGTACTCATGATGTCCAAATATGGGCTCTCTGGAATCTGAGTTTGAACTAAGTTTAAAATCTACCTGCCCCGCATATTGAGCTGCTCCATTGGTTTCCCGTGCTCCTCTCAAATTGAACACTTTCAGCGTTTCCCTTATACGTGCATAATGACCTCTTTTATCTTTATCAGAGTAGGTTTTCCAACGGTTACGGAGCCCTTTTTTATCCAGTTCCCATTTTTGAAAAACACGGCTTCCCATAAGCCTACTTTCATAATTGAGGCAGTCCGGATGAAAGCGACCAATACGGGTAGATGTAGAGCCACCGCTAGCCATTCTTCGAAGCCCTATTAGGCCTTTTCGAAAATAAAAGAGAACTACAAGCGCTATGAAGATAGCTGCTACTGATTCAAGAGGCTTCATGCCTAAAATCGCATAGGCATGGCCAAAAACTAGTAAGAACATATATGTGTGTGTGTTTATTAATGGATTATTTAATCTCGTTCGCGATCTCGGCTGATTCCTAAATCCCGATGATTTTCTCTAGATTTTTCGTTGACCTCATGCATTCGGTCTTTCTTTAATTCCTTTTTCAGCCAACGTGGATAATCAGGGTGATTTTTACCTATTTTCTCAGCAATTTTATACACTGTTTTTCTTGAATTTTTCTGTATCTGTTTTCTTTGTTGTTGGTAATTCTCCCTAAGTTTCTGTCTGTCTATTGTGGTGTTCTGAATCTGTTTCACTCCATCGGGTTTCAAAACTGGCATGGGTTTCCCTTGGTCGATAATCTTTTTTTGTTCCCCATAATCGAGCTTCAACTTTAGCAATTCTTTATCTCTGGTTTTGATCTCTATTTTGTAATTACGATCAGCAGCTAAATCATCATCGAACCTATTCATTTATATTATGTGTTGATATATGAAAAATATTGTACTATAATATAATAAACAAAATTTGTAAGAATAATAGATGCTCAAATTATTACATGATCGTGTTCGTAATCCAAAAGAACGAAGACAACTTGCCATAGAAATGTTCTTAGAAGAATTGGGCGAAACAATTACCGATCAAGACTTTATAGCAGGATGGTCAATTGATTCCATTGATGATTTCCTGGACATACTGAATTATGACCCTGATCCTTACTGGCTTAACGCTATTCGACAAACTGTCAAAGAGGAAGTTATGGAGTATCGTACTATGTATAAGAAATTCACTAGCGGTCATTTTGAAGGAAATGATAATGTACCCGTTAGCTTTGATGAGCTAACCTAACGATCTCTGTCCTTCTCCCTGTTTGTATTTCGCCTGCCACAATAGTCGATCATGTTAGTCATTGATTCCTGTACAAAGTTGAATTGCCTGTCTTGTCTAAATTGACGTTTCTGTTTCAATAATTCTAGACTTGAATTCTCTAACTTATAGGAACTGTTCAATGATCTTACTTGCGCTTGTACATTCTCCACTGTCGGCAAGTTATTCAAGACATCGCTAATCTTATCTTTGATTTCCTTTGAAGTTTTAAAGTGACGAAGTTGGCGTGTTAAACTCAAAGGATTACCTAAACTGTCAATCACAACAACTCGTTTGCCCATGGCCAAGTAAAACTGATTCTGAGCAAGTCTTGAGACAAAATCTGAACCATCTTTACTGTACTCATAACAAGTGCGAATTATGTTTCGAATGGACTTCTGTCTTTTACTCAACCTCTTGGCCTGTTGCGCTTCTGCTTGATTGTAAGATCGACCAGACTTTTCTTCATTTGTTTTCGCAAGCTCGAAGGACTTTTCAAGCTCTCGGGAGACCTCCTTATGTTTATAGTAGTTATTGGATATTGGTTTAAGTTTTCTTTTCTCAATATCGGCCAACTGGACGACTAAATGAGCATGTTCTCGTCCATTCTTCTGATGTAAAACAATGGCTCGGGGCTGTCCTACAAACTTGAGTTTCTCCATGAGTGCATCGCATGATTTTATGTATTGCTCTGGAGTCAGCATCTCATTTTTTCGAGGGTTGATATTAGCATGGTATAGCACTTTTCCAGATTGCGAATTTGTTAGCTTTCCCATGTCTTCCATATCACGCAAAGCGTGATACAAACTATCATTGATAGCGACACCAGATATCTCAAGAATGGAGACTTTTTCATTCTCGTCTTTCAGAAGATGATTAGCCAATCTTTTTGCCCCTTTGACAGCTTGTCCGTTAATCACCATAACCAAGAGCTTTCCTAATTTCTAAACGTAATTGTCTGATATGGTGAAGAGTCAATTGTAACTCATCGGTAATAGGCAAATAACCCATATTAAGCTCGCGTGCGATCTGGTTGAGGTTCCCCCCCACTTTACCAATCTGAGCGAGGGTTTTTAATAAAACCTCGATCTCTACATTGGGAGCTTTGCGTTTACGCAATGCTTTTTCTTCAAGACATTTCTTTCGGAAATAGTCTGATTTGGAAAGCCCCGAAGCCTGGCAACGCTGTTGAAACAGATTGAATTCTTCCGGTAATACTCGGAAGTTGATAATCTTAGTTCGCTGTCGTTTCTCGCTTTTTTGCATTAAGGCTCTCTCGGCTTTTCCAACTGATGGCATCGCCATCACACAGGGGATCAAACGGGGAAGTATTCCCCTTTGCAAGTCGGACGGTTTTACCGTCCATGGCTTGCCCGTATCCATTTCGCTAACGTTGACATCTGGTGAAAGGTTTATCTCAACTATTTGATTATCTGTGTCTTAAGGTGTCATATGATGCGAAAACGGGATACGGTATTTGTACTGTTGTTTCAGGTGAGTTCAGATTGTTCCATATAGTACCAATGAAAAATAATTTCACTTTTTTAGCTCGGCATCAGACCATCATCACTAAAGGAAGTGTAGTTTTCGGCTGTCAGTATCAAGTGGTCTAGCAAAGTGATATCAAGCAACTTCGCACCTTCACTCAATTTTTGAGTGAGCTTGATATCGGCTTGGCTCGGTTTGAGATTTCCTGAAGGGTGGTTATGCGCTACAATGATACCGCTAGCCATACCCATCAGGGCTAGCGCAAAAATAACCTTAGGATCTGCTACTGTCCCGGAAACACCACCCCTGGAAATTGAAGAGATGCCAAGCACCCTATTGGCGCGGTTCAAAAGCAGTACTTTGAACTCCTCTATGAGACCTATCTGTGCATCATTCCAGTTTTCGCGAAAGAGCTTTTCAGCATCTTGAGAACAGGTCACGATTTCCCTATCGTTAAGGTCAATACTCGGATAATAGGACAGGGTGATTTCGGCAACTTTGGATTTCAATGATCTCATTAAAAAACTCTCCTTGGTTTTCTGTGAAAGGAGAGTTTTTTAGCCTCAATCACTTTACCTAAAAAATGGTCTCTTAGGGAAAATGTACGCTTGGTTTGGTTGATATGGACCCTACAAAAAAGAGACAAAACCCATTCTTAATTAGACATGGTTTATAAATAGTTCACAAAGTCCTAAACTTACACAACTGGTAAATATTTTGTCCGACAGACTTGTCAAAAACAATAACACATCATTTATTTGTGGTTTACCCCAACAAAAAAACACTTCAGCACAACGTATCCATGACCGAAAAGGAAAAGCTCGATTCTAGAATTCAAAAGTTATATGGGGTTTCCTTAGACGAGTTTAATGGATACTTCATCTCATACGTCACTCGCGACAGTCTAGTCCATGAAGTTTGTATCAATTGTTTGACTTTAGGTCATGATGACAAAAGCATAGCAAACATTCAAAATCATAGATTTACAATTTCTGGTCATTTTAAGGATCAGTATCAGTTCGAAATCAGTGAATATAGGAAAGACGGAATGGCTTTAGTGCAAAGAGACACCTTAAATAAACCGCTAACCAGAGCTCAAAAGAAAGGAAAGAAAAGGCATATCATGACTTTCGGCAGAAATTGGCGAAGAACACTTGCCTGCTTCATAAGCGGCAAAAACACGAGAGGGGAAAATTTTACGCATCACGCTGATAAAATAATACAAGAAGAAATCATAGAAGAAATCACAGGTGATGATTCAACTTTCGAGCACGTTCAAAGATTAGTGATTGATTACATCAATGACCTAAATAGTCATAAGGATCTCACATTTTGAAATTTTATAGACGCATAAAAGATTTTTGGATAACCATTTGGCAGGAACTCAGGGAGTCATTGACTTCAACCGAAAATGACCAATTTGATAGATTGGGCAGGGCGGTTATAATCGTAAGGATATGTGCAGTGGGCCTACCTATTATAACTGGGCTTTACTTTTCAGTATTCCTTAGGGATATAGGTTATGGTGTCAGAGAATTTCTTGGGTATATTGGTGTCAAGCCTTTTATTCCAGTTAATACTCCTATTGCATATTCTGTCAACTGGGTTGCGACAATCTTCATTATACTAATCCTAGTTACTGGTTTTTTGATAATAATTCATTCGCTCCTTGATGACAGACTAGACCATCTCAGAACAAAGAAGATCGTTGACCTTGGGGCAAAAGTTCCCTCTTTTGAAGTAGTCAGGCAACTACCACAAATCACCTACGATCTTAAGTCTCATTTCAAGGTTTATCAACCACTGTTGAAAGAGTTAGTTGGTGAAATAAAAAATGAAGATGATATACAGTTTATAGATGAGCAGTATGCCGTTATTTTTAAGAAATATCTTGATACTCTAAAGATTGTTACTCGTGATTTTTTCCGACTACATCGAGTTCCGATAAGATTAAGTTTAATGCTCTTCATCGAAGAAAAAGAGAAAATAGCTATTCAGAATATCATCAACAATGCTGGTAAAAAAGAAAACTCTTTGAGAATCGTCTACCCGAAGAATTCATCCGATCTCAGGCTAGGTTTTATGCTATTGAAAAAAAACCTTATTACTGAAACCAATGACAAACTTGCTCAAAAAGCTTTTGAGGGTGACAAAACAAAAGAGACGGATATAGCCATTCACGTATCTCAATTTAAAGAAGACTTAACCGACCCAGGGGGTATTTATCGTGTTATGAATTATGGGTTTGTTTACGAACCTGATACAAACAATCTAGATGATCAGTTCATTGACCACAAGAAAGAAATAAAAGAATACGTCAATTTTTTTAATGATAAATACAACAAAATTCGCTCATTTACGTCTATTAGAATAGACACTGTTACCGATCAAGGCAAGGTTATTCCAATCGGAGTAATAAATGTAGAATCTCCCCAAAAAGGCTTTATCGAAGACGTAGCAGAGTATCGATCAACTTACAGAGCTATAATTACTTCATTAGTTGCCCTATCTTCAGAAACTGTTTTTGATTATAGGGAGTTTATTCTGGAAAATTTATTAAAATTGAAAAACTAGTAGAACTGAACAAATGATTCTGGTAGGGTAAAGCATAGCTAATTTGTACTTACTTTTACATTCAGGAGTTCTGCAAGTTGACCGAAAAAAATATGGAAGAACTAAAAAAAGAGCTATTAGAGAACTTAAAAGGTGAAGACCCATCTGCAAAGTTCCTTAAAAGAAAAGAGGAAAATAAAGGTATGCCCCTCATGAAAGTTGTGGGTAATGGCCTTGTTGTTCCTTTTGAAAAAAACCCCATTGATCCTGAATACTATGACGAATTAGTAGCCAATGGTACAAAAGTTAACATTCCTTCTTTCAGGCGTCCCTAGTTAATTGACTTTCATAAGTTATTCAAAAGAAGTACTTACCTTCCTTATGAAGTCTTATCCTGGTCATCTCTCCTCCATTAATCTGGATAAAAGAAATGTTCAGATGACTAAATCGGGTGAGCAAATTAGCGACTCAATAAGATCTTCTGAACTTTATAACATGATGTGATTCACATTCAAAAAGAACTGTGATACAATTCTGCCAGCCCAATTGCCAGCCAGAGCATTCTAGTTATGGTAAAAGATGTGCTAAGTGATTGATTTTAATGGTGCCGCTTAAGAGACTTGAACTCCCAACCTACTGATTACAAATTGACATATAGTACATTTTTTGAACTTTCCTGAACTGTTATGAATGGCTCTGTATCCCCCTTGGATATTGGCTTTAACGCATAACAAGGAGTTCATAAGAATGCAGAAGAAGTTAACAAATGTCGTTCAATTTGCCAGCCCGGTTGCCAGCCAGAACAAAACCCCACCACAAAAGAAAAATAGTATTCGGTTTACCGAATCAGCCATCAAAAAACTTGTGTCTAAATCTAGAAGAATTGTCTTCTGGTGTAATGGACTAGCAGGTTTTGGAATAAGGGTTTCACCTAAAGGAAATAAGAGTTGGGTTTACGAATATAGACTTGAGGGTGTTCATAGAATGCTCACTCTTGGAAAATATCCTCGCTTGTCACTAATAGAAGCGAGAAAAGCTTTTGTGATAGCTTCTGAAAAGGTTCAGCTCGGTATTGACCCAGCAACTGAACATCTTGAGAAGAAAAAGGCTGAACAACAGGCCATGACAATCAAGCAACTTGTTCCTCTCTATATTGAGTATTGCAAGTCACGTGGTGAGAAACGCTGGGATGAAAAACAGCGTGTCCTTAATAAAGAACTGGTCGCTGTAATAGGCGCAAGAAAGGTCAAGGACATTTCTTTCCGTGACATGGCCAATATGATCTATGAAATCGGGATAAAACGGAGCAAGGCAACCCAGGCAACCCGTTTTCTTTCTCATACCAAAGGGCTGTTCAAATACGCCAAGAACTTTCATGGGCTTGTCGAATTTAACCCTTGTGCCGACCTGGAGGCACCCAAGGTTAAAAAGACAACGAAACGCTCTCTTAATACAAGAGAGGTTTTTGCTGTTTGGCACAACCTTAACAAAATGAAAGTGGTTCCGGTCATTATTCTCGGACTAAAATTCATGCTCTGTACAATGACTAGGGGCATAGAAGTTCGAACCGCAGAATGGTCAGAAATTGATCTGGAAGGAAAGGTTTGGGTTATTCCTGACCATAAAGCGAAGAATGGTCGCAGACATCTTGTCCCACTTAACAGCTATGCTCTCGATATTCTTGAAGAGGTGAAAGAATGGACAGATGGGCATCGGTATGTGTTTGGTTGGAACAGGATCAACAACATTGATAAATCCCGAGAAACATCAGAAAACGATTATCTAAAAGAAACAGCTTTTAACCATGCTATGCGCGTGAACTTTGACCAGATTGGTATTGACCAGAAGTTTACGCCACATGATTTAAGAAGAACAGGAGCAACTCTATTGACCAGTGTTGGTTATTCTACTGACTGGGTTTCAAAGCTGCTAAATCATACCCCATCAGGAGTGACTGAAACTCATTATGATATGTTCGATTATTTTGAAGAAAAGAGGGCTGGCATTGAGTGTATTAAATATATCCTGGACCGTATTCTATCTTCCAAGAACATTGACTTTGTCCCATCAATCAAGACCCTCCGCTCTGAGTTTATGGCGAAGGGTCTTGTCTTTGAGTTTTTAAAGGAAGAATACTACTTAAGCAAAACTATTCAGCATAACTCTGTTTGTCCATCCAATCCTTCAAGTCACGCAACCTATACGCTTTCCTACGACCTTGAGAAGTTATAGACACAAGAGGTGGGAAATTCCCATCCTTACGCTCGCGGTATTGAGTTGACTTGTCGAGAGAAGTAATTTTCTCGGCAAGGTCAATACTTACAAAAGCATTCATCTCCATCATCAGTGCTGACAACATCTTATGTCTTTCTTCTAGGTTCATAGCTGGTAATAAAACATCGATTAAGTTTTCGCTTAGCGTATGCATTTTTTCCTCCTTGCATATTAGACGTCACTCTTTTAGTGAAGTCATTGATTTTGGAAATGTACACTCCAGGAAACATACCTTAGTAAGAATGTAATTTAATTGCCTATGTCATCATTACCCATAGAGTCCATTTCTTAATCGAATGATTCTTTGTAGGGTCATTCTGCGTCAACTAAAACAAGAGGAGTTAAAATGAACGCAAAAATCTACTCGAGAAGGTTAAGAACCGACTATTTAGCGAAAGTCGTGAATCAACTAATTGATCTAAGGATTATTAAAGGTTTAACGTTAGAAGACCTTAACCATAAAATTGGTGTATCAGATTACTTGGTCCATAAATGGGAAACGGGTCACAAAACACCTAGCACTTTCAACTTATGCTGTTGGGCAAATGCTTTGGAGGCTGAATTAATTATTGTGGCTAACGACAATAGGCCAACAAAACCTCCTTCCGAAACAGTCAAGGCTGTAAATGATAACAAATTGCAAATCGTAGAATAGGTCTGTTTGTTGATGGCTCGAAATTGAGCCATCAACACCCATTGGTTCACATTCCAGTCTGGGACAACTGGAAGAATTCAAAAGCTGCAAGACATAGGTAATCTTGCCTAATGGTAATCGAATTTAATTGAAACTTGGCCCCTTGGTAATTTGAGCATTAATCTCATCAAGGATTTTTTCTTGGATTAGTTGACTGTAGTGCTTTTCAGTGATTTCGACACTAGAATGACCAAGTCCAGAAGAAATTTTACGAATATCTATCCCCATTTGTAGACCTAAGTTTGTCCAAGTATCACGTGGGGTGTAGGTTGAGAGATTCTTCTCTATTCTTAAATCAGTAGCTATCTTCTTGATATTGTTATTGAACCATTTGAGTTTGTCACGTTTGGCTCGGAAGATAGCTTCACCCACTCTGCCTTCTGGAATGATTGGGAATATATAGGCTGTTTTTGACTTATTCTGAATATAGTATGAGAGGATAGACAGGTTCTCTTCATTCTGTTTGATTGAGAAAAAATCCCCTTCACTCTCCGTCTTCTTACGTGTGTAGCTAAACCGCTCCCCATCAAATTGTTCAACACGTGCTAAGGCAATGTCATAGAAGTTCATACCCATGTTATTGAACATGAACAGGAAGTAGTTTCTTACATGAAACTTTGACCCACCCTCAGGATAGGAGCATTGACGAATAGAATTGATTTCTTCATGCGTAAGAACAATCGGAGTATTAGCAGTGCTACTCTTTTTGAAGCTCTCTAATGGCTTATGCCCTTTTAGGTCATCATAGGTTTTCTCAGCATCATTGAGAATCGCCTGTAAGCTTCTCAGATGAATGTTGATTGAGTTCTTTGATTTAAGGCGGGTACTGAGATAGGTTTTGAAGTCTTTAGCAAACTCAAAGTTGAAGGCCTTGATCGGCATGTCATAAGGTTTGAGTTCTTCCCTAACGGTAAACATGTCTTTTTTGGTCTTATCAAAGAGGTCAGGAATAGACTGTTTATCATCTTTACCGAATAGCTTCTTGCGGTATTTGACAACGATCTTTAAAGCGTCTTCATAAGACGAAGCGGTCGAAAACCTGGCTTCAGCATGAAAACGATAAATCAACTTGGCACCATGCTTTAATAAACTAAGCTCGGATTGCTTGTTAAAGAACTTCCTCTCAATGGTTTCTTTTAACTGGGTTATCGGCCATAGCTTGATCTCGCCTTTATTCTCATCCATCCAAAGATCAATGTCACTGTAAAGGCTATGAATGCGCTTGGTCTTTCGGACAGGATTAGTAACCCCTTTTAATTTGAAATGTGCAGTTTTCTTTTTCCCTTCAATACTATCCAGTTCAATAAAATCTTCTTTGCCAAGTCTGATATAGAAAGGGATATCTCGTCTTTGAGTTTTATGCCCAATGCGTAAAACAAGAGGGTATTTGTTATTTTTATCTACATTAGAAGGGCGTGTATCTAAGACTATTCTGACTGTGGCCATGGTTAAACTTTCCTTTTACTTGCACGTATTCTGCACGTTTTTTTCCGTGTGTGGTGATGAGAAGTGACACAAGATAAGAGAAAACCGATCTTAATTAGCCAATAGGACACATTTGCTTTCATGTAATATCATTCCGTTCCGACTGTTAATCAGAGGGTCCTTGGTTCGAGCCCAAGAGGAGGAGCTCTCAATATCAGCCAGTTACAATATACAAATTGTAACTGGCTTTTTTATTTGCACTCAACTATGTAAAGGAAGATGATGACAACTCTACTGAAAAAACGAGAAAACGATGAAGAAGAAAACTTCAATAATCAATATTCTGAATAGCTTCTTAATTTCTTTCTCGTTCGACCTCAAGTAGTTAATCAGTCTACTACTCACCCTTACTGCTGAAACTACAAGTTGCCGAATAATTCTTACTAAAATCTTCATTTCATAGTGATTTAGATTGATGGTTTGGTTTCATGGTAATGAATGAAACAATTATCAGCCTGTTGCTAGAGCCGTCTATCGTTCCAAAATAGTTAAGCCCGACTGATGGAGGCGCTCTTAGCCTAGGGGTTTTATCTCTATTTCCTCTCATTGTATTTGTAATTTGTTACTGTGATATATTTGACATAACTTTTACCAAAGTTAACAATATTAACTTAATATGCATCAAAAAGGTTTTATTTCTACCAAAGAATTCATACTATTGTTAATAATCTACGTTAGCCATATTGGGTGTCTTTTATTTACCAAACTTACCATTACCCAAAATTGATCGACTAATAATACCTCATGAGCAAAGAATTCAGACAAAAACTGATCGAAAAACTGGAAGATAAATTGGGAGATTGGCAGAGCTACTCAATACCAGAATTAATGGCTCGGTCCGAACTAAAAGGTTTAATCAGCGACGAAACTCTTAGGAGGGTGCTGGCAGGTAAGCCTGTCAGATTTAACACTCAAAATCTGATTCTCAGTGCCTTCGAAGAGAGTATTGAAAAAACAGAATTCTCACAACTCACACATGGCATTGAAACTGCCAAAGTAGTTGAAAACCTTCTAACTAAGAATGAACGACTGTTTTCCATAAGGTCCAAAAAAGCCCAGATTGACCTGACATTAAACTTCACAGACACAGTTCTTAGAATTAAGTGCATTGATGATGACAAAGATGTTGCGGAAATCAAGAAAGTGCTGGGCGCCTCGAAGGAGGTTCCAGATAAATACTTCACAAAGCACATATCTAATGCATTGCAGGACCTGAGAGACGAACGATGTAGTAGCTATATTATCTTGTCACACCTAAACCCAAGACCCGCTTTAGTCAATTCACTTAGATCGTCTAAAATTAAGTTCGAACCTCAGATTAAGTTATTTACTCTTCATGAGTTCTTACAAACCTTTTTTGATACAAAAAACTATCTACACTCACTTCATCGTAAACTTCTGAAGCACGGTTTAGTCTTAGAAAACGACAAAAAAACACTCGATCACGAGAGTCTGCTAAACATTCCTGTTCGATATAATTTAGCCACCGTGCCTTCAGAAGACTCTAATGAAAACACGTTCATAAGGGATGAGATAAAGTCCTTTATAAAAGAAGATGATAGACTCTTAGTCATTCTTGGACACCATGGTGCTGGCAAAAGTCTTAGTTGTCTTATTTCTGCTTTTGAACTCATCAATGAAGACCATGATAACAATAGGATTTTTCCATTACCTATAGTTGTTCAAGCGACTAGCTTTTTATCACTTCAACCTTCGGCAGTCATAGGCAGAGTACATGAGGAAATAGAAATTCAATATAGAGCCTCACTACCGCGCAACTTAATAGAAACCCTAGTCAATGAAGGTAAAATAGTCGTCTTCATTGATGGCATAGATGAAAGTAGATCATCTGGCGAATGGTCAACAATAAAAAAATTCTTTACTGATCTACTTGATAATCACAAATACTCAGACCGACCGAAATACATTATAACTGCTCGGCACGAACTCTTTGAAACCGAAGAAATTGAAAGCCGAACGTTTTCCTCTCTACAGCTGGTCAAGGTTTTGTCCCTAGCTGCATGCACATTGGATGAAACTTATCGAATTCTCAGAAATAGGTTTTCATCATTCGATGATTTAAAACAAGACAACGCGTTCGGAAAATTGATCAAATTAACCACTAATCCACTTTCCTTAGAATTAGCCATAGGTGTTCTAACCATGATGCAAAATCCCTCTCGAAAAGGAGGCGGCAGCTCACAGAATATGGCCGTTGCCAGAGAAGCCTACGACTTATTTTCGGAGTACACAAGGGCGTGGGCCAAAAGAGAACAATTAAGGGCTGTGTCCACTGAGATTA
The DNA here is from genome assembly GCF_001747095.1 of Roseivirga sp. 4D4. Classification (NCBI taxonomy): domain Bacteria; kingdom Pseudomonadati; phylum Bacteroidota; class Cytophagia; order Cytophagales; family Roseivirgaceae; genus Roseivirga; species Roseivirga sp. 4D4. The sequence goes on along the minus strand of NZ_MDGP01000001.1, from coordinate 4,074,660 downwards.
CACCATCGTTAAGCGAACGCCTCAAGTTCTGTGAATTGTTGGCAGAGGTTGCATGGGATAATGCTTATTCTGAAGGCATAGATTCAGAAGCTCTTAAATTTGCTACTATTGAACAATACAAAAAAACTGGATTAAACATAACGAATAACCCAAGTGAGCTAGAATTTCTATTCTATGATGCCAAGATTTCTAGCTGTTTAATTCGCCGCAACGACAATTTTGATTTCCCTGACCCGAGACTCCATTCATTCTATTTATCTAAAAGAATAGTCTCCGAACTAATAGATAGGAGATCAAGGTTCACAGTTCTCAGAAAGAAGAGAATCGAACAGGACGAATTTGAAGGATTATCTACTTTTGTACTCGGTGGATTAAATGCTGACCATTTTAACCGTATAGATGACATATTAGATCTGTTAACTGATCTTATTAATGATTCTCGAAGTTTTAATCACTGCCAGTCATTTCAAGAATTATCTAACCTACATTTTAATCTAATTGGGCTTTTGTGCTGGGTTTCTATAAAGAATTCTGGAAAGCACAAACCATTGAGGTTACAGAAAGTTTACTGCCCTTACGGATCAGTACCGTCATTTGGTCTTGAGCCAGAAATTTTGAAGAAACTACCGATTACCGTCGAAAGAGGTAATTGTGAGTTCAACGACCTAGCTATTTTCAATCAGAGTGGTAACGGGCAACTCTTAACCAAAAAACCTGATGCTCTAAGCGAAAGTCAAGGTTACCTTTCAAAAACCAAATCAATAGAGAACCTCCAGGAATATTGCTGGTCAAACAATATTCTGGAGAGAGATTCAAATCGTGACGTTAATAGTCAAAATGATCTCAAGTGGGTTATTATACCGGGAGGAAAGTATTCCTTAAATCAATGGGAAGCCAATGACAAACAAGAATATGAGGACAATTGGTGGTCCGACACTAAACGCAGAGGCATCAAATCGAAGCTTACCAAAGGCAAGGTTGACGTATTAACTGAAAGCTTTCTTTTGTCTCAACATCCGGTCACCAATGGCCAATTTTTGGAGTTTATTCTTAAAGAACATGAATGGTCTCCTCAGAATCACAGAGACGCCATTGGGAACAGATGGTACTTATTAGGTTTTAATTGGCTAATTCAAAAGTATTCTGATGATCTATCCAGATGGTCTGTTGCGGAAATAAGAGAATACGATCCAATCTGGTTTGATTCTCCTGTTGTGAGTGTAACATGGTCAGCAGCGAATGCCTTTGCCACTTATCACGGGAGCTACTTGCCGCTTGAAAGTCAGATTGAAATTGCAATGAATTTGTTTGACTACCCAGAAGACAAAGGGCTCAAAAAAGATAAATGGTACATCTATTTTGACAAGGAAGGTGGAAAAAACAACGAAACAATGATGATCCCATCATATGTTCCTCGTTTTGATTGTACTAAGGCGAATCCCTTCAGCCCTGACCAAGGGGTTCATTTTGATTTATCCTCCTTCGAATCAGAAATGAAAAAGCTAGACCCCTCGTTGATCAATATCCCATATCACTTAGCAGGAGGTGTCAGTGAGTGGACCTCTTGTCAATGGGATCCTCATTGGCCCATAAATTCAAATCACTACGGCATGTACAAGGACACAATTATAGCCCCATACAATAATGGGCTAGGACTCATTAATCAAAAACCCAAGAGAATCCTTTCTGCTGAAGACAATATTGAGAAGGGATACTCACAACGGGGAGGTAGTTATGTAACAACATTGGATCAACATGGGATTTATCATCGCTCAGTTCAGCCGGTCAGTAATGCCAATGAAGATGTTGGGTTCCGATTGGCAAAACCTATTTATTAATATAAAATCATAACCATGAAAAATATCAAAATACTTCTTATAGCAATCATGACTGTCTGTTGTGTGGTCATGTTAAAGTCTTGTAAAAAGAACAGTGAGAGTGATACTTTTAAAATTGGGGTTCTAGCTCCTGTGACCAGCTTCATGAGTGGTCACGGAACAAGTATAGAGAAAGGTGCCCGTATTGCTCAACTGATTCTTAATGAGGAAGATGGAATTCTAGGAAAGAAGGTAGAACTGATTGTCCTAGACACACAATCTGATCCATCCGTAACAGTGGACCGCACAAAAGAACTAATTGAAAAACACGATGTTAAACTCTTGATCGGAACAGGCACGAGTGCGTCATCACTTGCGGCCATAACTCCGGCCACAGAAAAGAAGGTGCCTTTTATTTACTCTTTGGATGGAGAATGTAAGACATGTTCCTTTGGAGATGCTTCTTCTGTTTCTACCAGTGTTTGGGGCTCTGGGTTTACCGAAAGAATGATTGTAGAACCTTATCTCAAATACTTGGAAGGGAGATTTAGGAAAAGTCAAGATGACGACTTTAAGGTTTTCTTTGTTGGTGGTGATTATGTCTATCCTAGAACTACTAATGCCTATGCAATTGAAGTGGCGAAGAAATTGGGATTTACAATTCTTGCTGAAGAATACACCGATATGTCTACTAAAGACTATACACCAGTAATAAGAAGAATCTTGGACGAAAATCCCGACTTATTAATAGTCACCAATCCAGGTGCAGCGGGAGTGTCGTTCATGAGGCAAGCCTTACAGCTTGAGTTGAATGAAAAAGTTGTCATTGGCGGATTCGCAACTTTCGATCAAGAAGCAATCGATGCTATGGGAAATGCATCTGAAGGGGTTTTTGTAGTCAATCGATACAGCAAATTTCTTAACAATACTCAGAATGATGAATTCCTAAAGTTATACTCGGAAAAGTACTCTAATGACAATTTGATGCCGGGACCCACAGCTGCAGCCGGGTCTTTTGGTTCGATTATGCTGGCAGCAAAGGCATTCAACCAAGCGAAATCCGATGAGCTTATTGATTTCCGCAGGCATATGAATGGCGCAGAGATGATGCTACCTCAAGGCCCGGTAAGAGTCAATCCTGATAATCAAATCTTCGAGCAACATGTCTATATAATGCAAATCAGAGATCAGCAATACAACCTAGTTCAAGATCTGGGCATTCAAATCCATCCAAACTTTGAAGGGTGTTCGGTGAAGTAAACAGGTTTAAAACTCCTCTCTATGTCCAAAATTCCCGAAATATTAATCGATAGCCTTGTCTCCTCAAGCCACCTACTCCTGGTAGTTCTGGGCTTTTATGTTGTCTACGGAATAATGAAAGTGATCAATATGGCACATGGAGATTTACTCATGCTAGGAGGATATTTTACCGCTTATTTCAACTCAATCCTCGGTAGTTTCTGGTTGAGTGTACTGATTGCAGTGATATTATGCCTAATTCTCGGACTAATTATTGAGAGAGTCGTCATTCGACCCCTTTATAGCGAAGATAAGATAATGACATTACTGGCCACCTGGGGAGTGAGTTTAATGTTAATTGAGCTTGTCCGACTAATTTATGGACCATCGGGGATCTTTGTTGACGCACCCATTTCTGGAGTCTATGTTTTGGGAACATTTCCGATATCAAGATATTCAATATTTGTTCTTATAGTCTCGGTTATTATTACATCCACTTTTGGTCTGTTGCTTGGCTATACCAAGTTTGGGACACTATTAAAGGCCGCCATACATAACCCTTGGCGAGCTTCACAGTTTCAAATTAATATTGGCAAAGTCTATTCCATTGGTTTTGGAATTGGGGCTGCTGTGTCCGGGTTTGCCGGAGCAATTATAAGCCCCATATCCGCCTTGACTCCAAATATGGGAATTGATTATGCCTTTCTATCATTCTTGGTGATCATTGCTGGAGGTTTTAGATCAATTTGGTCTGCCATCGTTGGTTCTATAATTGTTGCCTCTACAAGAACGATTCTTAGTTCTGTAATTGATAGTACAGCTGCCACGATAGGCATGCTCGGGATCATACTCTTAATTATTTTCTTGAAACCCGGTGGACTTTTTGAAGAGGTAGAATCAACATAAAGTATGAAGAAAAAACTCAACTATAAAGTGGTAATAATGTTGGTAACCGTGCTTACCATATTAATGTCATCGTACCTACCTTCATATTCTCTGAACTTCTTGGCTGGAGTGTTTCTAATGGCATCTCTCACAGCATTGACTGATTTTGCTTGGGGAAGAGCCGGCATCATCATTTTTGGCCCGATGCTCTTTTTCTCTCTCGGTTCATATACATCAGCAATTTTTCTAAAAAATCAAATTGATCTTGGCCTTGGTGGTTTAGCATTAATAGCAATCATTTTGATCATTTACCTTTTAATATTTTTACCCAGCTTTTTTAGAGGTTTGAAGCCAATACAATTCGGTCTCGTAACTCTTATTGTCAGCGTTGTTTTTCAACAACTGATCATTGATTTTTACGAACTCACCGGAGGATCCAATGGTTTGATTAATTTCTCGAGTAATGGTAAATTTTTTGGATTGGAACTAGCGCTCTCGAATTCAAGAATCAATTACTTCAGTAGCACTGTCTTTAGCGTTATAATACTCTCAATACTGCTTTACCTAAAAAGGTCGAACATGGGGAAATTGATTACTCTGATTAGGGATTTCCCAGATCGTGCTTCTTCCTTAGGTTTTAGTATTGCAAAATGGAGAAGTGCTGTTTTTCTTCTCTTTGCTCTTCTATCTTCTTTTTGTGGATTTTTTTATGCCCCGATTGTTGGAGTGGTTCATCCAGGTTTGTTTTCTGTTCCTTATAACGTGGTCATTCTTGTTTGGCTTGTGATTGGTGGACGAGGCACACTCTATGGCCCGTTTCTGGCCGCGATATTTTTAAAAGGCTTAGAATTCTATCTCGGTAGCAAATTTTCCGGCTACTACCTCATTCTCGTAGCTCTTACCCTCCTTATTACAGTTATTTTCTTCAGGAGAGGCTTCATAACCAGTCTTTCAAAATCCATCAATCATGCTGCTTCAACTAAATAGCATCAACAAATCATACGCAGGGTTTTCAGTGATTAAAAATCTCAATTTAGATATCGATACTAAATCTGTAACAGCCATCATAGGTCCCAACGGTGCGGGTAAATCCACCCTGTTCAAAATTATATATGGAAGTGAAATCAGTGATTCAGGCAAAGTCATATTTAATGGCCTAAATATTAGTCAAAAGAATGTTCATGAGCGCGTCAAATTAGGGATTGGAGTGTCAATGCAGATTCCTAGATTTCCAGACGAACTTTTGGTTCAAGAATTACTCTCTCTCGCAGAAGGCAATACTGAGATCTTCAAACCATTGGCTTCAAACTGCTCACTCCAAAAAAGAACAGAGAGTATTATTAGTCGTTTTCGGCAATCTCTTTGGAAAGATCTAGACTTCAAGAAGTCAATATCGGAACTATCCCATGCCGATCGTAAGAAACTAGACATTCTAATCGGGGTTATTAGTGCGCAAACGCTCTGTCTACTAGATGAACCAACAGCAGGATTAGCCCTATCTGAACAAGAAGGGTTGATAAGATTTTTAGACTCTTTGCAAGATGAAATGTCAGTTTTGATAATTGAACATAATATGGCATTTCTCAAACAGCTGGATAAGCATGTCTCATTTATGCATGATGGCCAGATTTTTATGACGGGAACCTTTTCCGAGATTTCAAATAATAACTTAATAAGAGATATTTATCTAGGAAAATGAATATTCATGAAATTATTCTTAAGTTAGATAACTTATCCATAGGATATGCTCACATTCCTATACAAGAAGATTTACACTTGGAAGTCGGAGTCGGCCAATACATTGCAATCACTGGAAGAAACGGATTAGGGAAGACTACATTATTAAACACCATCGCAGGGCTCACGCCTAAGTTAAAAGGAAACATGTTTTTTGAAACCTCCGACATAAATCAACTTTCAACATATGCCCTGGCTGGGAAAGGCATGAGATACTTACCTGACAATAAGGGGTTGTTCAAAAACATCTCTGTTGAGCAAAACCTGACTATTGCAAAGAAAGAAGGACATTTTCATTTAGAAATGGTTCTTGATCTTTTTCCTCGATTGAGGTCTCGATTGTCAAACCTTTCAGGAACATTGTCAGGTGGGGAACAACAAATGCTAGCAATTTCTCAAATGCTTCTTGCAAACCCCAAGTTAGGTCTCATTGACGAACTGTCTGAGGGTTTGCAACCTGATGCAATCCAAAGTTTATTAGATTTTCTTGAAGCCAATCGTCAAGCTTCCGGAATGTCGCTTTTGTTTGTAGAACAAAGAATAAACGTTGTAAAAGCTCTGTCTGATGGTGCAATTGTCTTCAGAGCCAATAAGGCTCCAGAATATATTGGTCGCAATTTGTGGGTAAGTGACGAAGCCCTGTTAGAAAATCTCATTTTCAACTAAGACACACAAACATGAACGAATATCCAGAATTTGATCACTATATCTCCGAGACCTTGACACAAGCGTCCCCCCCGGTAATGCATCAGATTAATTCAGATGTTCAAAGGATGCGCGAAAAGAATGTCCAACTTTATGATTTTGGACAGGCCATTATCAATATGTCACCGCCCCGTTCCGTTTCCTCATTTTTAAAATCTGTTGATTGGAGTAATCCTGACTATCAGCGAATTTGCCCAGTACCTGGCATGAAATCCTTGCGCAAGAAAATAGCCCAATATCGGCAGAAAGTGTTCGACAAGCCAATTAACGAAGATAATGTCATTGTTACCTGTGGGGCCAATCATGCTGTATATATGGCAATAAACTCCATTTCAATTCCACAAGATGATGTGGTGGTATTTTCGCCATATTTTTTTAACCATTTTATCGCCATACAGACCCAAGAACTTAACCCACATCCAATAAGATTGGGCAACGATATGTTACCAGACTTAGATCTTATAACCGATGACATTGTCAATAAAAAAGCGATAGTCCTTTCCTCACCGTTGAACCCTTCAGGAACATATTTATCAGCTGACCAGCTGACCGGTTTGTCTAAAATGGCGCAGTCAAAGGGCACCACTTTAATTCTGGATGAAACCTATTTCGAATTTCAAAAAGAAAACGACCCTCCAAATCTTCTTAATGACAGTACAATTCTTGTTGGCTCATTTTCAAAATCAATGTGCATCGCTGGATTGAGAATAGGCTATTTGATCGCTCCTCACAACCTGATTGAGGAAATGTTGAAACTCCAAGATACCATGGTGATATCACCAAATACAATAGGTCAAATGGCCGCCGATAAAGGACTGGATGAGATAACATCTCACACATCAAAGGTTCGAAAGGAACTCAAAAAAAGGAGTAAGGCTCTTTCTGAGGGACTAGCTGAAATCAATGTTTTCGATGAAATACATGGTGACATAGACTTATTCCATTTCACAAAATTGCCTGGGAAAAAGAATGGTAAAACTGTTAAAAATGACGTCTTACTAGCCGAAGAGCTATTAAAGAAAGGCATCATTGTTATGCCAGGAAATGTTGCTGGACAGCAAGGGTATTTAAGATGGACTGTTGGTAATATCTCAACAGAAGAAATATCTGAATCTATACCTATCCTGAAGGCTTTTTTTGACAGCTATTCTGAATAGAATATTTTCGGTAGGCTGTTTTAAATCTCAAAAATGACCCTTTTCATATTCAATATGCATCCACATTTCGTGGACTACGAGGAGTAGAGCTCTTTTCTCGAAACACGGAGTCATACGCTATATTCTAATATCCACTTCACATAACTCATTAGTGATTACTTGCAGTTTTTGTAACCGAGGATAATTATCAATTTTCATCTCAATGAAGTATTTGAACAGTACCACTTCAAGAACTGTTTGGCAAATGTTTTTTCGATAAGATTTAACCCATGATTGAAAGTCTGAACTTGATGCCAACGGAGCCATTTATGTAGCCGACCCAAGAAATCACAAAATTCGGAAAATCGTTTTCAATAATTAGTAGCAGTACAATACATTAAGCAATTGAATAACGAGCACCTCTCATATGAGAGGTGCTTTTATTTTAGAATAGTGTGTAATGAGTCACCTCAATATTTCGTTACTTTGGTGCCATGAGAAAATCATTTCTCTTATTGATCACATTGCTCTGCCTCACATCCCTTGGTTTTGCCCAATCCAAGAAGAAAAAAACCAAGGAAAAAGAAGAGGTAGAGAAACCTGATATCAGGTTCAAAAAGGCAGATGTGGATACCATGCCTGACGCTGACCTAAAGAAAAAGCGGAACTACTATTATGGTGAAAAGACAAAGAAGTCTTTTACCACTAAAGATTCTCGGACTGCGGTCACCTACGAGCTATTCAATGTATTACGAGAACCGGTTAAGGTTGATAGTTATGTCAGAAGAATATATTATCACGATACTCGAAAGGGTGAGGTTGTTGCAGTGACAGGAAGAGGTCAGACGCTGTCCAGAGTACTTCATGGCCCTTATAAAAGAACAGTGAATGACATAGTGGTGGAAGAAGGCATGTACTATTATGGTACAAAGAACGAAACCTGGATGTACCAGAAAACTGATTCCACGCTTTATGATAAGAGGCACTATGTGAAAGGCTGGTTTCGCGATTCAGAAATCACCTACTACGATGAAGATCAGAAAACCAGAGTTAAGGAAGTTATACCCTATCGATATGGCAAAAAAGAAGGTGAGTACTATCTCTTCTTCCCTAGTGGAAACATTGCGGTAAGAGGACGATATGAATTCGATAGAAAAGTAGGTGTCTGGGAAGAATTCCACAACCTGCCTGGCGTAAGTAGAATCAAAAAAGAAATCCAATATCCCCCAGAGTTCTATTTGAAAGATTTCAAATCCTATGTCCGGAAAGAATGGAATCGCAATGCTACGCCAACTTATGTGGCGCCCCCTAAGAATCAATAGAAAGCATCCTTAAGGTGAAGGATTTCATCTTCCCCCTTTTTACTCAAAATTGCCACAATATCAAACCGAATGTCTCCTGACCACTCAACCTCTCTCATATATTCTTCGGCCGCTTTTATGATCGCGGCCTGCTGAGTATTGGAAACAAATGACTCTGGTTCTCCAAAACTTCTGCTTGTTCGGGTCTTGACCTCCACAAAGATCATGAGCCCATCTTTTTGACAAATAATGTCGATCTCGGACTTCTTAAACCGATAGTTTCTTGCTAGAATCTCATAGCCATTGGCCACCAAGTACTCAGCGGCTAAATTTTCTCCTTTTGTGCCAATCGTTTGCATAGATATGAATCTGCCGTTGATTAATTTAGGCATTAATTTCTGCTAACTTCGATCATTCGAATATTCAATCCCCTATGCTTAAATCCATCAACCCAACAAGCACCACCAGCTGGCAAAAACTTAAGGCGCATTTTGAGGCCATGAGTTCAGCGGAAATGAAGCAGCTATTTGATACTGATCCAGAAAGATTCAAGAAGTTTTCTTTGAAGTTCAATGACCTTTTAGTCGATTTCTCGAAGAACATCATCACTCAGGAGACCATGGAACTTCTCGTTAATCTGGCCAAAGAATGTGAGCTCAAGCAGGCCATTGAGAGCAAATTTAATGGCCAACCCATTAATGCCACAGAAGGACGTGCTGTGTTACACACAGCCCTCCGCAACAAGTCTGATAAACCAATTATGGTAGATGGTAAAGATGTGATGCCAGACGTTAAATCTGCCTTAGCTAAAATGAAGGTATTTGCCGATAAGGTTACCTCTGGTAGCTGGCACGGTTATACGGGCAAATCAATTAGGTACATTGTCAATATCGGTATTGGTGGATCAGACTTGGGTCCCGTAATGGTTACCGAAGCCTTAGCACCTTATGCCACGTATGATACTACTACCTACTTTGTCTCTAATGTAGATGGTTCTCATGTTTCTGAAATTCTGAAAAAGGTGAATGCGGAAGAGACCCTTTTTATGATTGCCTCTAAAACCTTTACCACTCAGGAAACCATGACTAATGCGCATACCGCTAGAACATGGTTCTTAAATCAAGGTGCTTCTGAAGCCGATATTGCAAAACACTTCGTTGCACTTTCGACAAATGCAGATGCTGTGAGTGAATTTGGCATCGATACTAATAACATGTTCGAGTTCTGGGATTGGGTTGGTGGAAGATATTCGCTTTGGTCATCAATCGGTCTTTCCATTGCATGCACGATAGGTTTTGATGATTTTGATGAACTCTTAACCGGTGCCTTTGAAATGGATCAGCACTTCCAAAGTGCTGACTTTGACGAAAACATTCCAATTATATTAGCACTAATCGGTATATGGTATGGCAACTTTTTTGGAAGCGAGTCGGAAGCCATTTTACCTTATGATCAGTACATGCACCGTTTTGCTGCATACTTTCAACAAGGCAATATGGAGAGTAATGGAAAGTATATTGGACGAGATGGCAAGCCAGTCGATTACCAAACGGGTCCTATTGTGTGGGGAGAACCTGGTACCAATGGTCAGCATGCCTTTTATCAACTCATCCACCAAGGCACAAAATTGATTCCTTGTGATTTCATGGCACCGGCCCAAAGCCATAACGCGGTTGGAGACCATCACTCCAAATTACTATCTAACTTCTTCGCACAAACCGAAGCCTTAATGAAAGGTAAGTCTTATTCTGAAGTTGTTGAAGAACTCGAGCAACAAGGAAAATCAAAGGAGGAAATAGAAAAACTTGCTCCTTTCAAAGTGTTTGAAGGCAACAAACCTACCAATAGTATACTCTTCCAAAAACTGACACCGAGAGTTTTGGGTAGCCTTATCTCGATGTACGAACACAAAATCTTCGTTCAAGGCGTAATCTGGAATATCTATAGTTTTGATCAATGGGGCGTTGAATTAGGAAAAGTATTGGCTAAAAAGATCCTGCCAGAATTGTCTGATAACGATCAGGTTGAAAGTCATGATAGTTCCACCAATGGATTGATCAACGCCTATAAAGAAATGAGAAACGCATGAGCGAGAAGAACTACCTATACCCACTAAAGTTTGATACCATCTTTAAAGAGAAAATCTGGGGTGGAACAAAAATCAAGGATGTACTGAACAAGGATTTCTCCCCACTAAAAAACTGTGGAGAAACTTGGGAGATTTCGGGTGTTGAGGGAAACCTAACCACGGTCTCGGAGGGAAACTTAAAGGGCTGGACCCTTCCGGAACTTATCGCTGAGTACAAAGATGACCTTGTCGGGGCCAAAGTTTATGAAGAGTATGGTAATGAGTTTCCATTGTTGGTCAAGTTCATTGATGCAGCGCAAGACCTGTCCATTCAGGTTCACCCTAATGATAAGTTGGCAAAAGCCAGACATAACTCTCTAGGCAAAACCGAAATGTGGTATGTCTTTCAGGCGGATGAAGGCGCAAGACTAATTAGCGGTTTTAACAAAGACACCAATAAAGAGGAATATCTGGATCACCTTAGTAATGGAAGGCTAACAGACCTTTTGAATTATGAGGATGTCCAAAGCGGTGATTGCTTCTACTTGCCTGCTGGTAGAGTCCATACGATCGGTCAGGGTTTACTTCTGGCAGAGATTCAACAATCATCGGATGTCACCTATCGCATTTACGATTTCGACAGAACAGATGATGAAGGAAACAAGCGTGAACTGCATACAGAAGAAGCACTTGATGCACTAGACTATAAAGGGTACTCCGACTATAAAACCAACTACACACCTTGCCTAAATGAGTCGGTGCCGTTGGTGAAATCGCAGTACTTCAGAACCAACCTTTTAGACTATACCACGGGCATCATCAGAGAGCATTATAATTCTGCCTCTTTCATCATATATACATGCGTGCAAGGTGAAGCAGAAATAGCCACTCAGGGGCATAGTACAAAAATATGTATGGGTAATGCAGTTTTGGTACCTCGAAAGTTCCCAGAAATCCATATTCGGACCAAATCTGGTTTCAAAATGTTGGAAACCTACATGCCATAGTCTATTTTTGATTCATGGCTGGAAAGAAGAATATGAAGAGCTTCTCGGCCACGTTCTTAAATACGAAAGACAATAGCGTGGTCAAGAAAGAGTTTCTGGCGCGTAATCACACTTCTGCTCTTAGGAAAGCTAACAGACAAATTACGAAGTACGTTCGTGTATTGACTGTAGAACCCGTTGGAGAACAGAAGAAACCGGCCTAATTTAGCGTGTATATGTGGCCCCGTGAGCGCGAAAGACATGAGTTTTCATATTAATAAGACAGTTGAAGTAATAAATCTGGGTACTGATGACTACAAGCGTGTGTGGGACTATCAGGAATCTATTTTCAAAAAAACGGTTGATCAAAAGATCTTTAACCGGAAAACTGAGTACCCAAAAGATCAGGTTACTACCAACAACTATCTTATTCTATGTGAGCACCCTCATGTGTATACTCTAGGGAAAAGTGGTTCCATTGATAATTTGCTCCTTGACGATCAAGGACTCAAAGATCATTATGCCCAATTTTATCGGATCAACAGAGGCGGTGATATTACTTATCACGGTCCAGGGCAGCTTGTCGCCTATCCAATCTTAGATTTAGACCATTTCTTTACCGATATCCATAAATACCTTCGCTTTTTAGAAGAAGCTATCATCCTCACCTTGGCAGATTTTGGTTTGTCTGCAGGAAGGATTGATGGACTCACTGGCGTTTGGATTGATTTTGAAGAGGGAGCGAAAGACCCACGGAAAATTTGTGCCATGGGCGTGAAGTCAAGTCGTTGGGTCACTATGCATGGTTTAGCCCTAAATGTCAATACCGACCTTTCTTATTTCGAGCATATTGTACCCTGCGGGATAGACGACAAAGCCGTGACTTCCATGAACAAAGAGCTTGGCAGACACGTAGAAATATCAGAAGTTCAAGAAAAACTGACGCACTATATTGCCGAAGTTTTTGAAATGGACATTATCCAATCAAATGCGGTCTAGAAAACTCTATACTTATCTCCTACCCATCATTCTGCTGACTGCTATATTCAGCATACTCGGATTAAGGGATAGTATATCAGATGAACATCCTATTAACATCTCAATGAACGAGAAGCACAGAGGTGTTTGCTGGGTTGGTGGTCCACGCTTGGTGGATTCTACAATGCTCGAAGCACTGGCGACTCGTAATGTCAATTGGATCTCTCAGACTCCATTCGGATGGCAAAGAGGCTATAGCAACCCTGAAATTGGAAACAACATTGGCAATGATAGAGCTTGGTGGGGGGAAAGGGACGAAGGGCTAAAAGTAACTACTCAATTAGCAAGAGAAAGGGGAATTAAAACCATTCTAAAACCACACATATGGTTGCGTGACAATGAAGGCAAATGGCGCGGAGACATAGCCATGAATTCAGAAGAAGATTGGCAAAAGTGGTTTGCCGATTATGAAGAATTTATCCTTCACTATGCCAAATTAGCGGAAGCTGAAAAGATGGAAATGCTGTGCATTGGTACGGAACTTCACAAAACCTGCATTGAACGCGAACAGAACTGGAGAAGCTTAATTGCTAAAATCCGAAACGTCTATTCTGGCAAACTTACTTATGCAGCGAATTTCTCTGAGGAATTTGAGGATGTAGCCTTCTGGGATGAGCTCGATTATATAGGAGTTCAGGCCTATTTTCCTGTTGCAGAAACTGAAAATCCCACACTCGAAGAAGTAAGACAAGGCTGGCAACCACATTTAGAAAAACTTGAGGCCTTCTCAAGACAACACGAAAAACCGATTCTCTTTACAGAAGCTGGTTATAAAAGCACTAAAGACTCAGGGGTTGAACCCTGGGTTTGGCCTCAAAGACTTAGCCAAGAGGAAGTGCTGGATATTTATTCAGAAGAAACGCAAGCTACGCTCTACGAAGCCATGTTCAGAGAAGTATTCGATAAACCTTTCATCGCAGGAATACACCTCTGGAAGTGGTACCCATCCCAAAGAAGACGGTCAAACAACTCTAGCGATAGACAGCAAAGGCTCTATAACATTGACTTTACCCCTCAGGGTAAAAAGGCCGAGGAAGTCATGACAGAATGGTTTACGAAATTCAGTCAATAACCAGCTCAATTTCTATTTTTGCAACATGAAGAAGGACATTCAAATGCCCAAGGTGACCGGTGTAAAACTATGCATTGCAAAAAGCATCAACGACCTTGGTGAGAGCGACTGGCACGTTTATTTGATCAACAAAAATTTGATCGAGTTGACGAATGTCATGATCGTCTCCAAAGGTTATGAAAACAAAGATCCTGGCGCTCGAAAGACTTCTACCCTAAGGCACATGATAGAACAAGTGGATGGACAAAGTGTAGCTAAAGTAGAATCCATCAGTCCAGAAGTATTCTCTTTCTTTAATGAGTTTTGGGTAAGCTATTATATTGTTAATGAGCTCTTTGATAAGAAGTTCGTCATAGCCCCGTTCCAAGAATTTGACCTCGAAACGATCGATGAAATTGATCTTTTAGGAAGAATTGCCACTTGATTTCATGGAATTGTTCAATTACATTGTAATGAACAGACATGAAAGACATACACAACATCTTATTTCTGGATATTGAAACAGTACCCTTATATCCAACATTTGATCTCCTTCCCGATCGTTTCAAGACCTTATGGGAAAAGAAGTCCCGCTTTATAAAAGGAGCTGACCAACAAACGGCAGAAGAGCTTTATGCACGAGGCGGCATTTACGCAGAGTTCGGTAAGATCATTACTATTGCTGTTGGCTATTTTGTATCCAGTGGTGACGAGATAAAAAACTTCCGAATAAAGGCCTTTGCTAATCATGACGAAAAGATTTTACTCAATAAATTCTCTGCGCTCATTAATGAGCATTTTAATTCTAAAAAACTCAGGCTCTGTGCCCATAACGGTAAAGAATTTGACTTTCCTTATATAGGAAGAAGAATGTTGATTAATGAAATCTCTATTCCTGAACCGCTCAATTTGAGTGGACGCAAACCTTGGGAGGTGCCTCATATTGACACAATGGAGCTCTGGAAATTCGGAGACTACAAACACTTTACTTCATTGGATTTATTGGCCGCCCTCTTCGATGTTGACAGCAGTAAAGACGACATTGACGGCAGTCAGGTTTATGAGGTTTATTACCATGAAAAGAACCTTGAACGAATAGCCGAGTATTGCAAGCGAGATGTAATGGTACTTGCCCAAGTGTTTATGAGGTTGAATCAGATGCCCTTGCTAACAAAAGATGAAATCACCATTCTTTAAAGTCTGACTGAATAGAAGATTTGCACTTTTTTATTTCTACTTTTAAAACAACTCTATTCTCCATTAATGGCTCGAAAAAGAAAACCTCAGCACAAAAGAAAATCTAAAAATCCAGCCAGCGGCAACCCCAAAAGAGTCGAACCTCTAATTGCCGAATTTCTTGGTCGAAATCCGGGGAGAGGTTATCAAATTAAACAAATACTAAAAGGGCTGGGTGTAAGAGATGTTAAGTCAAAAAACATCGTAACCGAAGCCATTTTCAGATTGGAAGACTCAGGCAGTATCAAGAAGCTACGCAATGGTTCCTTCACAATAGACCCAGCAGATATTAAAACACTTATCGGTGTGGTAGACAATGTGAGTTCTCGATTCGCATATGTCACCTTGGAAGGTGGAGATGAGGAAGGAGATGTCTGGGTTTCTGTCAAAGACTTAAATGGCGCATTGGATGACGACAAGGTCAAGATTGTTTTGAAGCCTGGTCGCCATGGAAAAAGTCGCGAAGGAAAAGTAGTCGAGATCCTTGAGCGCAATAGGCAAGAATTTGTCGGTAGATTGGAGATGTCGACCCGCTATGGCTTTGTCATTCCTGACTTTAAGAAAATGTTCCATGACGTCTATGTACGCCTGGAAGACCTCAATGGAGCTAAGCACAACGACAAAGTGATTGTTAAAATCACCCAGTGGCCTGAAAGAGACAAAAAACCCGAAGGCATTGTCACGCGAGTATTGGGCAAGGCAGGGGAGCACAATGCTGAGATCCACTCCATAATTGCTGAGTTTGGCCTGCCATTAGAATTCCCTGAGGGAATTGAAGCCGAAGCCGAAACAATCTCGGATAAGATCACCGCAAAAGAAATCTCGAAGCGAAAAGACTTTCGCAAGATCACCACTTTCACCATCGACCCACATGATGCAAAAGACTTTGACGATGCGCTTTCCATTAAACCCTTGTCGAATGGAAACACAGAAGTGGGAATACACATTGCAGACGTCACCCATTATGTAGGTCTCAAAACTTCTTTGGAAAAGGAAGCAGTCGAACGAGCAACGTCAGTTTATCTGGTAGATAGAACGATCCCGATGCTTCCAGAAAGGCTTTCCAACGGACTTTGTTCACTTCGGCCTGAAGAAGAAAAGCTTACTTTCTCAGCAGTCTTTGAACTGGACGAGAATGGAAACATCAAAAAAGAGTGGTTCGGCAGAACCATCATCTACTCCGATAGAAGATTTACCTACGAAGAAGCACAAGAAAGACTTGAATCTGGAGAAGGCGACTTTCATGAAGAAGTCAAGGCACTGGATGTACTGGCCAAAAAGCTTCGACAAAAGAGGTTTGATAACGGAGCTGTCAATTTCGAAACCGTTGAGGTTAAGTTCAAACTAGATGAAAAAGGAACTCCTCTTGGAGTGATTCCGAAAGAGCGTAAGGATGCTCACATGCTTATAGAGGAGTTTATGCTCCTAGCCAATAAGCGCGTAGCAGAGTTTATATATAATAAGGTCAAACAAGCCAATCCACTGACCTTCGTTTATAGATCTCATGATAACCCCGATCCGGAAAAGCTCGATACCTTCTCCAATTTTGCCAGAAGGTTTGGTCATCAGCTAGATTTTGAGAAAAGAGGAATTTCCAAGTCACTCAATGGCCTGATCGATCACATAGAAGGGAAACCTGAACAGAATGTACTACAGCAATTGGCCATTAGAACCATGGCCAAGGCCAAATACACTACCGATACCAAAGGACATTTTGGGCTTGCCTTTCCTCATTATACCCACTTTACCTCCCCCATCAGACGCTATCCGGATATGATGGTACATCGATTACTTCAACATTACCTTGATGGCGGTAAGTCAGTAGACAAAGAGGAATATGAAGAGCTCTGTGTGCATTCTTCAGACCGCGAGAAACGCGCTGCCGATGCCGAAAGAGCTTCGATTAAATACAAGCAGGTGGAATTTATGTCGCTTGTTGAACAAAAAGATTTCGAAGGTATTGTGAGCGGAGTCACTGAATGGGGCATCTATGTTGAAATTACAGAAACGAAGTGTGAGGGAATGGTCCGCATTGCCGATCTGGACGATGATTTTTACGAATATGATGAACAAAACTACCGTGTGATTGGTAGAAGAAACAAGCGAATGATTAGCCTGGGTGATAAAGTGATGGTCAATGTTAAGGCCACCGACATAGACAGGCGAACCATCGATCTAATTTTTGCAGAAAATGACCAATAACCTTCAGGAGCTCGTCAATCAAATCAATAAGCGACTCGAAGAATTAGAATACGGAACTGACCCCAACGAGCTTTACGATCCCATTCGATACATCATGTCACTGGGGGGTAAGCGCCTTCGGCCTGTGCTTGTCTTGCTGGCATACAGGCTTTTTAAGGAAGATCATGACCGAATCATTGATCAGGCTATTGCCGTTGAGGTATTTCACAACTTCACCTTGATGCATGACGATATTATGGACGAAGCCCCTTTGAGAAGAGGCAAACAGACCGTTCATGAAAAATGGAATGAAAGCACAGCCATTCTTTCTGGAGATGTCATGATGGTGAAAGCCTATGATTTGATCATTGAGGCAGAAGCAAACCTTAAGCAGATTGTCAAAGATTTTAACCATTGCGCTGCTGGAGTTTGTGAAGGACAGCAAATGGATATGAACTTCGAAGACTTACCAACTGTCTCTGAAGCACAATACATCAATATGATCCGTCTAAAGACAGCCGTTCTTTTAGGCTTTAGTCTTAAACTAGGTGCTATGTTGGCTAACGCAACTGAAAGCGAGGCTAATGCGCTCTACGAATTCGGGGTTGATATTGGAATAGGGTTCCAACTGAAAGATGATCTCTTAGACGTTTATGCTGATCAAGCAAAGTTTGGAAAACAGGTCGGTGGTGACATCATTTCTAATAAAAAGACTTTCCTATTACTCAAAGCCCTCGAGCTGGCTAATGACAATCAATCTACCCGGTTGAATGACTGGCTCCATCAAAGCGATTTCGACCCTCAAGAGAAGGTAGAGGCAGTCAAGAACATCTATAACGAAATAGGTATTCATGAGCTCACCATGGCAAAAATGAACGATTACTTTCAGAAAGGATTTGAAGCCTTGGCAGAAATTGAAGTAGCAGAAGAAAAGAAAAAGCCGTTAATTGACTTTGCAGATTACTTAATAAACAGAGACAAGTAAATGGAAATCACTTATGGGCTAATGATTGCAATTGGGTTAATCACCTATTATGCATGGCAGCGTCCAGATATGCATCGCAAACTGATGCTAAATCCATATGCCGCTTTCCACGAAAGACAATTTACAAGGCTGATTACTTCAGGTTTTGTACACAATAATGGAATGCACCTCTTCCTCAACCTTTTTACCCTCTACTTCTTTGGGGGAGCGATCGAGAAGATATTCATGTCCTTTTTTGGCGATGCAGGCAGTTTCCTTTACGTACTTCTCTTCCTTACTGCGGTAGCGGTTGCCAATATCCCAACATTGATTAAGCATAAAGATCACCCCAATTATAACTCTCTGGGTGCATCAGGAGGTGTTTCTGCTTTAGTCATGGCCTTTATACTCTTTGACCCTTTGCAGGATTTATGTCTCTATGCGATTGTCTGCCTGCCGGGCTATGCATTAGGCGGACTATTTATTGTTTACTCTATTGTAATGGGAAAAAGAGGAGTAGATAATATCAACCACGATGCGCACCTATATGGTGCACTCTATGGTGTACTTTTTATCCTCTTGCTGAAACCAGCGATTTTCGAACAATTTATAAACACCTTATTCTAAGGTAGAATGAACAAAGCCTCACTAATCCTACTGCTCTTAGCAGTCTTTAATATTTCTTTTGCCTATCAAGAGGTTGTAGACACCACTACTACGGAAGACAAGAAGCATATACTTGACTCTCTTTACCTTACTGGTGCCAAAGGATTTAGTCAAATCTTTATGCAAAACAGTATCATATTAGGGAGAGCAACTATTGCTTCACAAACCGAAGGTTTACTGATTTATGAGATCAGCGTAGATGGGAACGGCAAGGTGGCCATGCGGTTCATGACCAAGGTATCTGATGAAATAGAAAGCGCGGTTACCTCAATAATAGTAAACAGTGCTAATAACTGGATCAATATTGGTAGACCTTACAAGTTGTATAAGCCACTTGTCTTTAGCCTCGGGACCTATCAGGTTAACCAGATAATGGGTGCTTTAAATGAGTTCCCCTCCAAATTCGAGCTACCATTCATGCGTTCTTCAACACATAGTGTAATAAGAGGAACATCTGTTAGAACTAGGACTACTATAGAAAGAAAGCCCGGTGATATTAGGAGTAATAAACAAATCGCGCGTGAGATGGGAGAACAATTGAGGAGAGAAAGGATGATGAATCAACCCACACCACGATATCCTAACGTTGATGGAGCTACTATGAAAGAGTATAATAAAGAGCTCAAAAAGTTCGAAAACTTCATGAAGAAAGGTAAGTCTAAGAAAGCCTATTTCAGCCTGAATAAAATCATTCGCTACAACCCGTTTAACAAATCTTACATTCAACAACGAAGAAGGCTTGAAAAAGAGTTAGGGAAAGATGAATATCGGGTCTATGATATACTCTGGCTTCAGGCCATGGACTATATAGCCTCAGCACAAAACAAAAAACCCTGACGTTTCCGCCAGGGTTTCATTTTTATATTGTTTTTAAAGCTTAAGCTTCGGCAGCTTCCTCGCTAAAAGGGACTACAGAAACAAAAGATCTGTCTTTTCTACCTTTTCTAAACTCAACCACTCCATTAGTCAATGCAAATAAAGTATGATCTTTACCCATTCCAACATTGGTACCTGGATGATGTTGCGTTCCTCTTTGTCTTACGATGATATTACCGGCAATTGCAGCCTGACCACCATAAATCTTGACGCCAAGTCGTTTCGATTCCGACTCTCTACCGTTATTCGAACTACCTGCTCCTTTCTTATGTGCCATGGTATCTTCTTATTTAGAAATTTTCTCAATTAATACTTTTGTGAATTGCTGGCGGTGACCATTCTTCACTTTGTATCCTTTTCTTCTCTTCTTCTTAAAGACGATCACTTTGTCGCCCTTTACATGTCCGATGATTTTACCAGACACCTTAGCACCCTTTACTACTGGGGCACCAACTTCTACTTTACCTTCGTTGTCGAGTAACAATACGTTACCGAACTCTACGGAAGCGCCTTCTTCGCCCTCCATCAATGGAGCGTATACGAATTGGTCTTGCGTTACCTTGAACTGCTTACCTGCTATATCTACTATTGCGTACATTTTGAATGTTTTTCAAAAACGGACTGCAAAGGTAATGGAATGTTGGGGAAAAACAAACCAAAACAAATCCATAAATGCAAGAGAATTTTCAATATTAAATTTTCATTTTTTTTCATGCCGTCATACGATATAGATTCGAATAAGTTTTAATCTAAGCCCAGTCCCGCAGCTATCTATATAACAGACAGTTAAACCTCTTTTGGAAAACGATTACACATGTGCAATAACTAAAAATTTAGCGTTGATTTTTCAGCCAGTTTTTGTAATATTTGTTAAAGGTTACGACCCCAATAAACAACCTATCCTCTGGTCGAAGTCTTACTCATAGAGTATCAAGACTTTAACTGGAAACTCTTAAAAAAATTTAGAGAATTCTTCAAAGGTTCGCCTTTGATTATGTGTGTTTATGTGAAGAAGCATGTCTTCTTCCGCGTGACTTGTATTATTTCGACCCCAATAACTAAAGATCAACATGAGTGAGCTGACAGCAGCAGTGCAGGAGCCTTTATTGAAAGAAAACAAAAACAGGTTCGTTCTTTTCCCTATTCAACACGATGACATCTGGCAATATTATAAGAAAGCCGAAGCGAGCATTTGGACAGCGGAAGAAATTGACCTTCACCAAGACCTAACGGATTGGAATGAAAAACTTACGGAGGACGAGCAATACTTTATAAAACACATCCTTGCCTTCTTTGCCGCATCTGATGGCATTGTTAATGAGAACCTTGCCGAAAACTTCGTAAACGAAGTACAATACACCGAAGCAAAGTTCTTCTATGGTTTCCAGATCATGATGGAAAACATACATTCAGAAACCTATTCTTTATTAATAGATACTTACATCAAGAATCCACAAGAAGCCAATGAGCTTTTTAATGCGATCGAAACTTTCGATGCGATTAAGAAAAAAGCAGAATGGGCTTTGAAATGGATTGATTCACCTTCGTTCGCTGAAAGACTGATAGCCTTTGCCGCTGTCGAAGGTATTTTCTTCTCTGGTAGCTTCTGTTCTATCTTCTGGTTGAAGAAAAGAGGATTGATGCCAGGACTTACTTTCTCCAATGAGTTAATCTCACGTGATGAAGGACTTCACTGCGACTTTGCTGTTCACTTGCACAATGAGCACTTGGTAAACAAAGTACCTCAGGAAAGAATCAAAGAGATCATCATTGATGCACTTGATATCGAGCGTGAATTTATTACAGAATCTCTTCCAGTAAGACTGATCGGTATGAACTCAGACTTGATGGCACAGTATCTAGAATTTGTAACAGACAGACTGTTGACGGAACTAGGTTGCCCTAAAGTTTACAATTCAACCAACCCTTTTGATTTCATGGAAATGATATCACTACAGGGAAAAACTAACTTCTTTGAAAAGAGAGTTGGCGATTACCAAAAAGCGGGAGTAATGAAAGACAAAGACGATACATCGGATGCCCGATCATTGTCTTTTGACGCAGACTTCTAAGAAAAAATATTTAATACCCCCAAACCCCAATAAATAATGTTAGTAGTAAAAAGAGACGGCAGACGCGAGTCTGTCAAATTCGACAAAATCACCGCCCGGGTCGAAAAGCTCTCATACGGCTTGGACTCCAACTTCGTTGAACCGATCGATGTTGCCAAAAAGGTAATTGAAGGTCTGTTCGATGGTGTGAGCACCCCGGAACTAGATAATCTTGCAGCAGAGATTGCAGCAACCATGACCGTTCAGCACCCTGATTATGCTAAACTGGCCGCAAGGATTGCAATTTCTAACCTGCACAAGACCACTAGCAAATCTTTCTCAAACACCATGAAAAGGCTCTACACTTACGTAGACCCAAAGACTGGCGAAAACGCACCTCTAGTTTCTAAAGAAACTTACGGTATCGTAAAGAAGAATGCCGCGGTACTTGACTCAACCATCATTTACGATCGTGACTTCAGTTATGATTACTTCGGTTTCAAAACACTGGAGCGTTCGTACCTAATGAAATTAGACGGTAAAATCGTAGAACGTCCTCAGCACATGCTCATGAGAGTAGCTGTAGGTATTCACGGTGATAACCTCGACAAAGTAGTAGAAACGTACAACCTACTTTCAGAAAAGTGGTTTACACACGCTACGCCTACGCTTTTTAATGCAGGCACACCAAAACCTCAACTTTCTTCTTGTTTCCTTTTAACAATGAAGGATGACAGCATTGACGGTATCTATGATACCTTGAAGCAATGCGCTAAGATTTCGCAGTCTGCAGGAGGAATTGGCCTTAGCATTCACAATGTGAGAGCTAAAGGATCATACATCAAAGGAACAGGTGGAGTTTCTAACGGTATCGTTCCGATGCTTAGAAACTTTGACATGACGGCTCGTTATGTAGATCAAGGTGGAGGTAAGCGAAAAGGATCTTTCGCCATGTATCTTGAGCCTTGGCATGCCGATATCTTTGACTTCCTTGATTTGAAAAAGAATCATGGTAAAGAAGAATTAAGAGCAAGAGATCTTTTCTATGCACTTTGGATTCCAGACCTATTCATGAAGAGAGTAGAAGCCAATGAAGATTGGACACTACTTTGCCCTAATGAGTGCCCTGGCTTGTCAGATGTGTATGGCGAAGAATTCGAGAAGCTATATGAAAAGTATGAGAAAGAAGGTAAAGGTCGTCAGACCGTTAAGGCGCAAGACCTTTGGTTCGAAGTACTAGAATCTCAAATCGAAACTGGTACGCCTTATATGCTATATAAGGATGCAGCCAACAAGAAATCAAACCAGAAAAATTTAGGAACGATTAAATCGTCTAACCTTTGTACTGAAATTATTGAGTACACTGCTCCAGACGAAGTTGCCGTTTGTAACCTTGCTTCATTGGCATTACCAATGTTCGTGGATGAGGAGAAAGGTACTTATGACTTCCAAAAACTATATGATGTTACCTATGTAGCCACTAAGAACCTGAACAGGGTAATCGATGTGAACTACTATCCGGTACCGGAAGCTAGGAACTCTAACATGCGTCACAGACCAATCGGTTTGGGTGTGCAGGGACTTGCTGATGCCTTTATCCTTATGAGAATGCCATTCGATTCTCCTGAAGCGAAAAAGCTGAATAAGGACATCTTTGAAACCATCTATTTTGCCGCAATGACTGCTTCTAAAGATGAAGCAAAAGCTGACGGTGCATACGAGACTTTCAAAGGATCACCGGTGTCAAAAGGCATCTTCCAGTACGATATGTGGGGTGTTACTCCAGATTCAGGACTTTGGGATTGGGATAGCCTCAAGAAAGAAGTGAAGAAGCATGGTGTGAGAAACTCATTATTGGTGGCTCCAATGCCTACGGCTTCTACCTCTCAAATACTCGGAAACAACGAGTGCTTTGAGCCATACACTTCAAACATCTATACAAGAAGAACATTATCAGGTGAGTTTGTAATTGTAAACAAACACTTGATGAAAGACCTGATCAAGCTTGATTTGTGGAATCCTGATATGAAGAACAAATTGATCGCTGCACAGGGGTCAGTTCAAAATATTCCTGAGATTCCTCAAAACATTAAAGATCTATACAAAACTGTTTGGGAAATCTCTCAGAAAGCTGTCATTGAAATGTCAGCAGACAGAGGAGCCTACATTTGTCAGTCTCAGAGTTTGAACATCCACATTCAGGATCCAAACTTTGGTAAGTTGACATCAATGCATTTCTATGCTTGGAAGAATGGCTTGAAAACAGGCATGTATTACCTAAGATCAAAAGCAGCAACCAGCGCTATCCAATTTACTGTAGACAAAGCCGCAGCGAGCGTGCCAACACCTACGGCAGCAGAATTGGAGCAAAATGCAGCGGATATGGCTTGCTCATTAGATAATCCTGACGGCTGCGAAGCCTGTGGTAGTTAGTAATATCGGGGTTGATTACTACTAACGTAGAAACCCTGACCGGGCGGTCAGGGTTTTTTTATTGCCTTTCTAAATAACCCAGCCTCAACACCCCTCGCAATCTTCTCCATCCTCTTCAAACTCGAGGGTAGAGTGTTTTATATTCAACTCAGCCAATTTCAACTTAGCTCTTGATTTAATATCTGTCAATTCACGTAAGGAATACACTTTATCAAGCACCACATGTGCAGATAGTACGTGATACTCACCATCCATAGACCATACATGGCAATCATGCACATCAATTATTTCAGGAAGACATCTAAGGCCTTCCTGAATGGCTGGTATATCCACATCCTGTGGTGTGGTTTGAAGAATGATATTGAAACTTTGCTTCAGGTTTTTGATCACATTGTAGATAATGAACAGCGCGATAAATACTGATAATAATGGATCAATGAATTGCCAATCAAGGTACATGATCATCAGGCTTCCTAGCAACACGGCTATCCAACCCAAAACATCTTCTAAAAGATGAAGCCTTATGGCCTTTTCGTTCATCGTCTTTCCCTTTTTCAAGCGAAATACAGCAGCACCATTTACAATAACACCAAAAATGGCAATGATCAACATTCCCTTACTATCAACTTCTCCTGGGTTGGAAATTTGTGGAGCCGCTTCAGATATGATGATCACTGAACCCACTAACAAGATGGCCGAATTGACAATAGCACCAATTAACGAAAAGCGTTTATATCCATAGGTGAATCTTTCATTACTGTCTTTGTGGTCAGAAAGGTGCTGAAAGTACCAGGACAGCCCTATGCTCAGGCTATCCCCTAAATCGTGTAACGCATCAGACAGGATTGCCAAACTGCCTGTGATGAGTCCTCCTATTACTTCAATAATGGTAAAAGAAAGATTCAGGAAGAAGGCGACTTTCAGGTTCTTGGAACCATGTCCATGTTCTGCATTGTGATGATGGTGATGCCCCATACCCTTAAGATAGTCAATTCAGCAGCGCAACAGGGTTTCAATACTCAAATAGCCAATTGTGCTATGACTGCAGCAAGTGCACCTAAGATTGAAACTGAGAAGCGTTTCCAGTTCAACTTATGATGTGGGTCGGTCTCTATAAAGATGGTGGTGGAAATTTGCAGGAAGCCACCAGCTACAATGGCAAAGAAGATAATCAAGTAACGTTCGGGGAAAACATCCGAGTGGCCAAAGAACTCTGAAAACAACAACCCAAGAGGAGATGCTAAGGCAAACGTCAGCATTAAAAGTATAGCTTTCTTGATGCTCTTCATCTGGCTTACCAATAATGCCATTAATGCCAGTGCAGCGGGTATCTTATGCATAACGATCCCCAACAGAATCTTCGGAGAACTACCATGACTATAGACAGAATCAGGGCTGTGGTTTGAGTGAATGGCATCTGTCATAATGCTTCCCTCAAGAAAAGAGTGTAACCCTAGTGCGATCAATAGATAAGGCACAGAATAAGCACCATGGGCATGGACATGCCCATGTTCCACCCCATTGGAAAAGTTCTCTAATACCTTTTGGATAAAGAAGCCTATGAGTATGTAAAGCCCGAGTCTAAATGGGTCTTCTCCACTCAAAAACAAATCTGGAATGAGGTGAATCACTGTCATTGAAAACAGATAGGCACCCGCAAAAACCAGGAAATAGCTTAACCTCTCAGCCTTGAATGACTTTTGATTAATCATCAAGGCACCAGGAATGGCTACGCTAAGAAATAATATGATGGCATTGATGATCATTAACTCACTGATGTTTTTGCAACAGAATTGCAAATATCTAAAAGAAAATGAGAGTTAGGCAAAAAAGGTTCAATATATCGATGAAACTACTAGTCGACTATTTTATCAGTTAAACCGGGAGAGACATAGGTCACCATTTTTCCTTGATCATCCGCATAAATAAGGTAAGCCTCTAGGGTCGGATCAGACTCAATGAGTTTGATACTCTCTTCTAAGCCCAAAACCATGCATGCCGTGGCAAATCCATCGGCCAACATGCAAGTCGGTGCTAAAACGGTGGCGCTCAAAAGAGTCTGCATTTTAGGAAATCCAGTTCGAGGATCTATAGTATGGGCCACTTTACGGCCATCTTCCAGAACTCGAAAGTTTCTATAGTTTCCACTGCCAGCCATCCCCCTATTTTCAAGATAAATGGCATCAAATATGCCTCCAATGCGGGCCTCATCAGGTACTTCAATAGCAATTGTCCAGACCTTACCCTCAATGTTTTTTCCACTAGCCCTAACCTCACCTCCTATCTCAACCATATAGTCATTAATCCCAATAGAAGTCAGCCAATCGGCCACCACATCAATAGCCTGTCCCTTGGCAATAGCAGAAAAGTTCAGTTTAACCTCCGGGATTTCCTTAGAAACCCGAGTTTGGTCATAGGTCAGATTCTGAAAACCCACGAAACCTAGAAGAGAATCAACTTTTGATGAATCTAAATCTAAGGTCTTGCCATCACCAAAACCCCATGCATCTATCAATGGACCGAGCGTTGGATCGAAGGCACCATTCGACTCCTTATACACCTTCGCACTAGCCTCTAATACATCGTAGAAGTAAGGCAAGGTGAACTTTACTGAACCAGACCTATTAAAAGTAGATATCTCAGAATCAGGAATATAAGTTGACAGTGCTTGATTAAAATCTCTAAGCAATGAGTCTATCTCAGCTTTGTAATTACTGAACTCCGTATCGAGATACTTTATGTTGTATGGGATGGTTCCCATAGTCGTACCATTCACATAAATCTCCTTAGTTTGTTGCTGTCGGTAATTCCAAACTACAAAGATGGCAATCACTAAAACGATGAGATAAACACGGGATTTGGCATTCTTATTCATACCTGAGATTTTGATTCAAAGATAGGCCAAAACCATCTGCAATAAAGTTCTGCGGGATTAAACTTGATGGATGAAAGCATCATCTATCTGAATCTTTTATCTTGTGAAAAATTTCCGGCATGCGTGAGGATTATTTGAATGGCAGTGACGATGAGTTGAGTTCAACCGAACGCGACATCGAGCGTGCCCTTCGCCCCTTAAGTTTCGAAGACTTTACTGGTCAACATAAGATTGTTGAGAACATCAAGGTATTTGTAATGGCTGCCAAACAGCGTGCAGAACCTTTGGATCATGTACTCTTGCATGGACCTCCTGGCTTAGGAAAAACCACGCTTTCTCATATCATTTCGAATGAATTGGAGTCAGAGATAAAAGTTACCTCAGGACCTGTATTGGACAAACCCAGTGATCTGGCCGGGCTATTGACTAACCTAGAAGAAGGTGATGTCCTTTTCATCGATGAGATACATAGGCTGAACCCTATAGTGGAAGAGTATTTGTACTCGGCCATGGAAGACTATAAAATTGATATCATGCTAGATTCTGGCCCAAATGCCAGAACAGTACAAATAAGCTTGAACCCCTTTACACTAATCGGAGCTACTACACGATCGGGGCTCTTAACCTCACCACTTCGCGCCAGGTTTGGTATCAATGCCAGGTTGGAATACTATGACTCAAAACTATTAACCTTAATCGTTTTGCGCTCTTCGGAAATTCTAAATACTCCGATCAATGAAGATGCTGCCTATGAAATAGCCCGAAGAAGTAGAGGAACCCCTCGTATTGCAAATAACTTGCTCAGAAGAACTAGAGACTTTGCTCAAATAAAAGGCACTGGTACCATCACCATTGACATTAGTCAAATGGCATTAAATGCTCTGGATGTAGACTCTCATGGCTTGGATGAGATGGATAATCGTATTCTCACCACCATCATTGAAAAGTTCAAAGGTGGGCCTGTGGGTATTTCCACAATCGCCACCGCAGTGGGCGAAGAAGCAGAAACGATCGAGGAAGTTTATGAGCCATTTCTTATTCAGGAGGGTTTCTTAAAGCGAACCTCTCGTGGTAGAGAAGCAACCGATTTAGCTTATGAACACCTTAAACTCAAGAAACCCGGTCAGTCGGGTACTCTGTTTGGGTAATCGAAATAAGTTTCCCCTTTGGGGAAATGTCCACCGGATAAAGGGGCAATGAACCACCAAATCTCACATAACACCTCAATCGTAAAGGCCATGGCCCAAGATTTAGGCTTTGACTTTTGTGGGATTTCCAAGGCTGAATTCCTCTCCGAAGAGGCTCCTAGGTTAGAGAAATGGTTGAAGAATAAAGCTCACGGAGAGATGAGCTATATGGAAAACCATTTTGACAAGAGGCTAGACCCAACCCAATTGGTTCCAGGGGCCAAATCCGTGGTATCGCTGCTCTACAACTACTACCCTGAGAAAGACCTCGCTTCCCATCAAACGGATAACCCAAAAATTGCGAAGTATGCCTATGGCAAGGATTATCACTTTGTGATCAAGGATAAACTAAAGGAATTTATGCATCTACTGGAAGAGCAGGTTGGCCAGGTAGAAGGAAGGGTATTTGTTGATTCTGCCCCTGTGATGGAAAGGCAATGGGCAGCGAAATCAGGATTGGGTTGGATTGGTAAAAACACGCTACTCATCAATAAAGATCGAGGTAGCTTCTACTTTCTAGCCGAGTTAATCATTGACCTAGAGCTTGAAGTGGATGGACCAATCAAAGACTATTGTGGCACCTGTACCAAATGCATAGACGCCTGCCCAACAGATGCCATTACGCCCTATGAGCTTGATGCTTCTAAATGCATTTCTTATTTGACCATTGAGTTGAAGGACCAGCTACCCTCAGAGTTTAAGGGTAAGATGGAGGGATGGGCTTTCGGCTGTGATATTTGCCAAGATGTTTGCCCATGGAATCGCTTCTCCAAGCCCCATACAGAACCCGAATTTCATCCGAAAGATGAGTTGATAGAATTATTTAACAATAATTGGCAAGATTTAACAGAAGAGGTTTTCAGGTCAGTTTTCAAAGGATCAGCGGTGAAAAGAACCAAATTTGAGGGCTTAAAACGGAATCTAGATTTCCTTAAAAAAATTTAAGCCCATCATTTCTGATGGGCTGGTTCATGATTCTTTTTACTGTGTTAAAACGAATTGGCGATCTATGATTGGGCCATAAACCTTTCCAAATTGCGCATAACACCAGTTTTTTAGCTCATTCAATTCATCTTCCACGAGTGACTTGATGGCTTTTCTTAACTCTCTCTCAAATAATTTCTTATCAAAGCTAACCTTCGAGAGGATAATTTTGAAATACTCCAACATGTTAAGAACGTTTAGGGTTATGAATCTAAATTCCGGTATCGGTCGTACCATTCATACGAACGAATGGTTCCAATGGTTATTCCTTTTAAAAATGAATTTATATTTGAATTAGATTTCCACTGGGAGATTCAAAATACGAAAAATTTATGAAAAAGTCTAAACCCATTTTACTCCTTGTTGCATTTATGTTGCTCCCTTTGGCATCGCTAAAGGCACAGGATATTTCAATTCAATTGGGTAAGGATGAAGTAGGGTTAAACGAACTTTTTACGATTACAGTCACCCTGCAGAATGGTTCGATCAAAAGCTATTCTGACTTTCCAGAGATTGATGGATTTGCCAAAAGAGGAACTTCCTCTTCGAGCAAAACCAATATTGTTAACGGACAGATTACCTCATCACAGAGTATCATACAAAGATACTTACCACTTGAGGAAGGCACCTTCACTTTGAACTCCTTTACCATGGAACTCAACGGGACCTCCATTAGCTCTAATGGTAAAACCATTAAGATTACCCCTCCGGTTGAAAGAAGAAGAAACAGCAGACGTAACAGGTTTGACCCATTTGATGATCTTTTCGGTCGAAATGAGCCCCGAAAAGCTCCAGAATTCGTTGACGTCAAGGAAGACGCCTTTCTGGCCTTAACTACCGATAAAGATGAAGTTTATGTAGGTGAGGGGTTCACCACAACTTTTGCATTCTATGTTGCAGATGCCAACAGAGCACCCCTTCAGTTTCATGAAGCTGGCAAACAACTTTCAACCATACTAAAAGACCTCAAACCAGAAAACTGCTGGGAAGAGAACTTCAATATTGAGAACATTTACGGAGAAAGGGTGACCATAGGTGGTAAGAACTATACGCGCTACAAAATTTATCAAGCCGCGTTCTATCCACTAAACTTAGAGCCTGTAGTTTTCCCTTCTGTGCCCTTCGAAATGATTAAATATAGGGTGGCTAAATCCCCATCCTTCTTTGGTCGAGACAGAGAAGAAGACTTCAAAACTTTCAACACTAGAGAGAAAACCGTGAAGGTAAAAGCACTCCCTCCTCACCCACTTAAGGATGCGGTAGCGGTTGGTGATTTTGAGTTGGACGAGAAAATTGACAAGACAACCGTAGAAACTGGTGAAAGCTTTGAATACACCTTCAACATTTATGGTGAAGGCAACATAGCTGGTATTCCTGATTTAACTATTCCTTCTACCAAAACCATTGATATTTATCCACCAAATGTCAGTCAAGATATCAATCGTGGTTCGGGCAGAGTCACTGGATCTAAGCAGTATAGCTACTTCGGAATTCCAAATGAGCCCGGTGACTATGACCTAAAAGACTACTTCGGATGGGTTTTCTTTAACCCTGAAAAAGAGACCTATGATACCTTGAAATCGACCGTCAAACTCAAAGTGACTGGCGAGAGCAAAAAGAACGTTTCTATTTCCTCAACAGACCTCGGTTCATTCTATGACAATATAGATGTAGCCTCGAACGAATTGAAGAACCTCAACGAGGATAAAACTGCCCAGATTATTGCCAATCTGCTAATTATAGCTATGTTAGCGGGCGCAGGATATTTGTTCTTCAAAAAGTAAATGGGTAGCACTTTCGGTAAAATTTTTAAGATTCACACCTATGGTGAATCGCATGGACCAGCCTTGGGAGTAATCATTGATGGATGTCCCGCTGGACTGGAGATTGATGAATCTTTCATTCAACTGGAACTAGATAGAAGAAAGCCTGGTCAATCCAAAATCACTACGCAACGAAGAGAAGCGGATGAATTCGAGATACTCTCAGGCGTCTTCGAAGGTAAATCTAGTGGAACACCGATCAGCATACTGATCAGAAATCAAGATCAAAAGAGCAAAGACTACTCCCACATAGCCGATAAATTTAGACCATCGCATGCCGATTATACCTTTCAAGCCAAATATGGTATCAGAGATTATCGTGGTGGTGGAAGAAGCTCAGCTCGAGAAACTGTAGCACGTGTTGCTGCTGGTGCTATCGCAAAATTACTATTGAAGCATTACGGCATTTCTTGTAGCTCATATGTCTCACAGGTTGGATCACTCAAATTAGAGAAACCCTATCAAGAGCTCGACTTAAGCAAAACAGAAGACAATATTCTCAGATGCCCCGATCCACAGACGGCCGAGGCAATGATCGAGCTTATCGATCAAACCAGAAAGAACAGAGACACAATTGGCGGGGTAATTACAGGGGTGATACAAGGCACTCCCGCTGGTCTCGGAGAACCGGTTTTTGACAAGCTTCATGCAGAACTTGGGAAAGCTATGCTGAGTATTAATGCGGTTAAAGGCTTCGAGTATGGAAGTGGTTTTGATGGCATAAAACTCAATGGTTCGGAACACAATGATGCCTTCTATACCGAAGGTGGTCAGGTAAAGACC
Organism: Roseivirga sp. 4D4; assembly: GCF_001747095.1. Taxonomy (NCBI): domain Bacteria; kingdom Pseudomonadati; phylum Bacteroidota; class Cytophagia; order Cytophagales; family Roseivirgaceae; genus Roseivirga; species Roseivirga sp. 4D4. The sequence continues at coordinate 4,042,638 of NZ_MDGP01000001.1, read as the reverse complement.
AAAACCAATTACTCAGGAGGTATTCAGGGAGGCATCTCTAACGGGCAAGATATTTACTTCAATGTTGCCTTCAAGCCAGTGGCCACCATTATGCAAGATCAAGAAAGCATTAATGAGGCAGGTGAGCGCGTTACAGTTTCAGGCAAAGGCCGACATGATCCTTGCGTAGTACCTCGTGCAGTGCCGATCGTTGAAGCAATGTCAGCTTTGGTAATTGCCGATTATTTGCTAATTAGCAAGGCTAATCGATTGTAACTAAATCCATTATTCTGTTATGAAAAAACTTCCTCTGCATGTCAAAATCATGATTGGACTAGTAGCTGGTATCATTTGGGCTTTCGCTTCAAGTGCTATGGGCTGGAACCAGTTTACTATCGATTGGGTCGATCCTTTCGGTCAGATTTTCATCCGTATGCTGAAGTACATTGCCGTGCCGCTTGTACTATTTTCAATCATCAGTGGTATCTCGGGGCTAAAAGACATGTCCAAGCTGGGCCGCATGGGTGGAAAGACCTTAGGCTTCTACCTTGTAACGACTGTTGCAGCTGTTGGTATCGGTCTATTATTGGTAAATGTTATCAAGCCAGGAGCACTCGTAGATGAAGAGTCGAGAATTAAAAATCGACTGAGCTACGAAACATGGGCCAATTCTAATGGAATCGAGATTCTAGATGGCAAAAACTTCACAAACGATCCAGCTTATGCAAGCTATGATCGAGCTGAAGAGATGACGGAAGCTCAAAAGCAAATGGTTGCCGAAAAGCAAGCAGCTGCTTCTGAAAATAAAGACGCTGGCCCACTCAAATTCCTAGTGGACATGGTGCCACAGAATATAATACTGTCGCTTGGAAATGACAAGCTGATGCTCCAAGTCATTTTCTTTGGCATCTTCTTCGGCATATGCATGGCTGCCCTGCCAGATGAAAAAGTTGCTGGATTATCATCCTTTGTTAATGGGGCCAACGAGGTGTTTTTGAAAATGGTAGACTTTGTAATGAAGGCTGCACCATTCTTCGTCTTCTGTCTATTGGCAGGGGTTGTCGCCAAGATGGCCGATACCCCAGGCGAAGTATTCGAAATTTTTAAAGGGTTAGCTTCTTATTCTGTAACACTCGTAGCTGGATTGCTATTCTTGATCTTCATCTTCTATCCTACAATTGTGAGGGGCTTTGTGAAGTCATTGACCTATAGAAAGTTCTTCAAGAAAATTGCACCAGCGCAGTTTCTTGCATTTTCAACCAGTTCGAGTGCAGCTACACTTCCTGTAACAATGGAAGTAGTTGAAGACAATCTGGGTGTATCAAAAAATGTATCCAGCTTTGTATTGCCGATCGGAGCAACCGTTAATATGGATGGTACCAGTTTATACCAAGCCGTAGCAGTAGTCTTTATGGCACAATTGCATATGGTAGACCTATCCATTACTCAACAATTAACCATTGTCTTGACAGCCACCTTAGCTTCTATCGGTAGTGCTGCGGTCCCTAGTGCCGGATTAGTGATGATGGTAGTCGTATTACAGTCAGTAGGCCTTAATCCAGCTTGGATTGCCATTATATTCCCTGTGGATAGACCACTGGATATGTTAAGGACTGTAGTGAATGTTACAGGAGATACTACAGTTTCTACGATAGTCGCAAAATCCGAAGGAGAATTAAGAGAAGTCTAAGAACTTATAGGCTAACTTTGCAGTTATAAGTTCTAATTCAATAGAGAAATGAAAGCTGTAAATATATACATGGAAGCCAATCCCAATCCTAACTCTATGAAGTTCGTAGTGAACTTTATGTTGCTTCAGGATGGTGTGAGCTTTGATTACCCAAATGCAGAAGCTGCAGCCGATTCCCCTTTGGCGCAAGAGTTATTCAAGCTACCAAATGTGGAACGTGTCTTTTACATGAGCAATTTTGTCACAGTCACAAAATCAGAAGATGTAGACTGGATTGAAATCCAAGATGGGATTCGAGATGTTATCAAACCTTATCTCGAGGCTGAAAAACCTTTGATTCTTGAGGAGTTGGATAAGGATCCTTTATTCGATGAAAACGACTCTGAGGTCGTCAAAAAAATCAAGGGTATCCTTGATGAATACATTCGACCAGCAGTTGAACAAGATGGTGGCGCTATCGGATTCTCCTCTTTCGAAGGTGGTGTAGTAAAAGTTAACCTGCAAGGTTCCTGTAGTGGATGCCCAGCATCAGCTGTTACTTTAAAGTCAGGCATTGAAAACCTACTGAAACGAATGCTTCCAAACGATGTAACCGAAGTGGTAGCTGAGGGAGTTTAAGGTTTGAAAAACTTATTCAAAGGCCATCTCATTCAATTGGGATGGCTTTTTTTGGCCCGATGGACAATCGATTGCATAGCAATCCAGAGATCACCAGTACTTAGTTGTCTGGCAAAAGCTTATTTTTGATTAACACAGATCAATATGACAAAGACGATCAAGAGAATTGGGGTACTGACCTCAGGTGGAGATGCGCCTGGCATGAATGCAGCCGTTAGGGCTGTTGTCAGGGCGTGTATATATTATGACCTCGAAGTATTCGGAGTTTACAAGGGCTATGATGGTCTTATCAATGGCAATATTGAGCAACTCTTTGTAAGATCTGTATCCAATATTTTGAGTCGAGGGGGTACTTTCCTATTATCTGCACGTAGTCAGGAATTTCGTACGAAAGCGGGGCGTGAAAAGGCCTATGAAAACTTTAAAAAGTTCGACCTTGATGCACTGGTAGTCATTGGTGGAGATGGTTCTTTTACCGGAGCGGATATTTTCAGCCAAGAATTTGATGTGCCAGTTATCGGAATTCCTGGAACAATCGACAATGATCTGGCAGGTACCGATTATACCATTGGATTTGACACTGCCTGCAATACAGCCCGAGAGGCCATCGATAAAATTAGGGATACAGCCTCCTCCCACGAGAGGCTTTTCTTTGTAGAAGTTATGGGTCGTGACGCAGGATTCATTGCGGTTAACTCGGCAATTGGTGGTGGTGCGGTCGCAATGGTCGTTCCTGAGCATAATTGGACTGTCGAAGCCTTAATAAAACGCCTTAGAAAAGGTGCCGCGAATAAGAAGGCCTCTAATGTTGTCATTATAGCAGAAGGTTGTCATCTAGGCAATGCCTATGAAGTGGCAAAAGAAGTAAAACAAGAGCTAGATTACTTTGACATTCGAGTAACAGTTCTGGGTCATCTTCAGCGTGGTGGATCGCCTACCACAATGGATCGTGTATTGGCAAGCCGACTTGGAGTAGCAGCGGTTGAAGGTTTAAAAGACAACCAGTCGAAAGTAATGGTGGGTATGATCAACAATGAAATTGTCTATACGCCTATCGGTCATGCGGTCAAAACTGAGAAGAGACTCGGGGATGAAGAATTTAGAATTGCTAAGATTCTATCGATATAAAAAAAGGAGGCAATTGCCTCCTTTTTAATTTCATTAAGAACTTCTTAATTTCTGTTTATCGCATTAAGCTCTTCGAAAGCTTGTTCCAATCGCTTAACTATACTCTCCTCACCTTTTCTTAACCATACTCTAGGGTCATAGAACTTCTTGTTTGGAGAATCTTCACCGTCAGGATTACCAATCTGAGCTTGTAGATAGTCTTTCTTGTCCTTATAGTAAGCATGTACTCCATCCCAGCATGCCCATTGAATATCTGTATCAATGTTCATTTTGATAGAGCCATAAGAAGTAGCCTCCTCAATCTTAGAAGCTTCAGAACCTGATCCACCATGGAATACAAAGAACACTGGTTTCTCTTCCGTTCCGAATTTCTCTTGAATATAGGTTTGAGAGTTCTTTAAAATCTCAGGTCTTAATTCAACATTACCTGGCTTGTATACACCATGTACGTTCCCGAAAGATGCCGCCACAGTGAAAATATCACCCACTTGCCTTAAAGCGTCCCAGGCTGCAGCCACTTCCTCAGGTTGTGTGTAAAGTCTTGAAGAATCTACATCAGTATTATCGACACCATCTTCTTCTCCTCCAGTAATACCTAGTTCGATTTCGATGCCCATCTCAATAGCGTTCATTCGCTCGAAATACTTACAGCTAATCTCGATGTTTTCTTCCAGGCTTTCCTCAGAAAGGTCGAGCATATGAGTACTGAACAATGGCTGTCCATGCTTTTTGTAATAAGCCTCACCAGCATCTAACAAGCCATCAATCCATGGTAATAGTTTCTTAGCTGCATGATCGGTATGTAGCACTACTGGCACGCCATAATGCTCCGCCATTTGATGAACGTGCATTGCACCAGATATCGCTCCCTGAATAGAGGCGTTATAATCTGAGTTGTCTAGTGACTTTCCAGCATAGAAAGCCGCACCGCTTACCGAAAACTGCACCATTACTGGAGAGTTTACTTTGCTGGCCACTTCCAAAACTGAATTGATACTATTGGTACCTATTACGTTAATGGCGGGGAGTGCAAACTGATTCTCTTTTGCATAGTTCAGGCAATCCTTGAGTTCCTGACCGTAAAGCACACCGCTTCTGAATTTTCCCATGTTAATCTTTTGTATATGAGTTGATAATACGTGGTGCAAAGAAAAGAAAAAATAGTTTCAGAGCGAACTCAATATTAATTCAAATCGAAGCCCCTTAAAACACTTATAGCGCAAACAAGTCGCGCTATAAGTAAAGTAAACTATAATAGAAATGGAGGAAATTACTGACAATAATTCAGAACAATCGTTCCCACAAAAGGTTCTTAAACCGTTCTTAGCTTATTGCTTAGACCAAAGTAGGGATTATTAAATCAATTATCAATCTAACTCACTTAAGGCCAAGGCCATACCAGCCTTTTGCAAACGATTGAAACTTGCTTTACTGCTCGTTTTCGCGAATTAATTTTTTTTCAAAAAAATTTTGCGAACTACTGATTAGTCAAAAGATATGGACATATTTAACTTCCAATACGATAGATTATTTTAGAGTAGTACCAGATGAAGAGCGGGCAGGTTACAATCAAGGATATTGCGAAGGAACTGAACATATCATGTTCAACAGTCTCACGGGCATTAAAAGACTTCCCTGGTATAAGTCCTACTACCAGAAAAGCCGTGGTAGAATTGGCCGACAAATACAATTACCGACCCAATGCCATTGCCCTAAGCCTTAGAAACCAAAAGACTAATGTTATTGGGGTGGTGATTCCCGAAACCGTGCATTTCTTCTTTTCTACTGTAATCAGTGGTATTGAAGACGAAGCGATGAAGGAGGGCTACAATGTAATGATCTGCCAATCCAACGAACAGTACGAGCGTGAAGCCGACAGTATAGATGCCCTAATGGGTGCTCGTGTAGATGGATTACTGGTATCAATCTCAAGAGAAACATCAGATTTGCAACACCTGGAGAAAGTGGTCAAAGAAGGAACCCCCATGGTCTTTTTCGACAGATTGGTTGAAGGCATGAATGCTTCTAGTGTAATTGTGGATGATTATCAAGGGGCCTATGATGCCGTGGAACACTTGATAGAAAAGGGGTCTAGAAACATTGTTCATCTTTCTGGGCCAGACAACCTGATCATTAGCCGTAAGCGAAAAGAAGGATATATCTCCGCACTGGAAGATCACGAAATTCCTCTGAACGAAGAATACATTATAGAATGTAGGCATGGTGAAGAAGCTGAAGCTGAGAAGGCCATGACGCATTTATTGGAAAGTGGAAAAGCGATCGATGGTGTTTTTGCCAACAATGATATGGCAGGCCTTGGCGCGATGAGTGCCATTCTTAAGGCCGGAATCCGAATTCCTCAAGAGATAGCTGTAGTAGGTTTTAGCAATTGGAGATTCTCCTCGCTAGTAAATCCCAGCCTCTCGAGTATTTCACAACCAGGGTATGAAATGGGCCGTGAAGCTGCTCGCCTCATACTAGAGGAGATCAATGCTAAAGAGCCTGGAAAAAGGCAAGTCAAGATCCTGGATACCGAGTTGATCGTTAGAGATTCATCTAATCGTAATTAATACTCGATTCATTGCAAACGTTTGATCAGGCCCCATTCGCCTAAACTCATTCTATTCATTTATTAAGCCTAGTTTTGATGCAAATAGGCTGCAGTTTTTTAGCTAATATAGAAGGCTATTTAACCACGAGTCAACGCATATAATTGACTAATTCATGAATTTCAGAAACGAATCTTTAGGCGCCATCACATCATTTCAGGTGCTTAATAATACCATTGAGGGAGAGGCAGGCAATCGAAAGTTCAGATTGACACCCTACAATCATAATATCGTGAGAGTACAGGTTTCAAAATACGAGACCTTTGATGAGTACCCTTTTTCGGTCGTTATGCAGCCCGAGAATATCGCTACCAAAATCTCAGATAGTAGCGAAGAAATTCTGTTGACTACTGAGGCTTGTGAAATGAAAGTCTCAAAGTCACCTTTCAGAATTAGCTTTTACAATCGCCAAGGAGAACTACTCAACGAAGACGATCCGACTTTTGGAATCAGTTGGTTGGGAGAAGAGGTGACAAACTATAAGTCGCTGGCTCAAGATGAAATTTTCCTTGGCATGGGTGAAAAAAGTGGAGGTCTCAATCGGAGAGGTTCATCGTATGACAATTGGAATTCGGATGCCTTTGGTTTCAACAATGACACCGATCCGCTTTATGTGAGCACACCGTTTTTTATAGGTGTTCGAGAAGGAAGACCATATGGTATCTTTCTAGACAATACGTATAAAAGTCATTTCAATTTTGGCACCTCCAACAATGATCGCTTCAGCTATTTCAGCGCTTCTGGAGGCGATTTGAATTACTACTTTATTCAGGGAGATACCGTCAATGACGTAATTCAACAATATTCAAAACTTACAGGCACTATCCAGATGCCTCCTAAGTGGAGCTTGGGTTTCCAGCAGTGTAGGTATAGCTACTATCCTGACCATGAAGTATACAATATTGCCGATACATTTCGAGAAAAGAAGATTCCTGCCGATGTCATTTACCTAGACATTCATTATATGAAGGACTATATGGCCTTCACCTTTGACAATGAAAGATTTCCCAACCCTAAAGCCCTCATTGAAAAACTTATATCCCAAGGATTCAAGGTTGTAGTGATTCTTGACCCAGGTATCGCCACTAAGAAAGGCTATGGTACTTACGATCGAGGCTTAGAAAAAGATGTCTTTGTGAAATACCCTGATGGCACTGCCTATGAAGCCAGTGTATGGCCAGGCAACAGCCATTTTACGGATTTTACGGATAAAAAAGGAAGAGACTGGTGGGCCGATGAGTTGAAATTCTATACAGACCTGGGCCTAGAAGGCTTCTGGAATGATATGAATGAACCGGCATGCTGGGGACAGGACATTCCCGATATGGTTGAGTTTGACTATGACGGTCAGCAAGTAACACACAAAAAGGCGCGCAATGTCTATGGATTCCAAATGGTACGTGCCACCTATGAAGGGGCACGAAAACAGATTGGCAATAAGCGACCATTTACGCTGACACGTTCAGGCTTCTCAGGCGTACAACGATATTCCGCAGTGTGGACAGGAGACAATGTCGCAGGTGATGACCATATGCTACTAGGCGTGAGGTTGGTCAATAGCCTTGGCATGGCTGGGGTGCCTGTGGCGGGTTATGACGTTGGGGGGTTCGTAGAGGAAAGCAGTCCACAATTATTTTCCAGATGGCTGGCGGTCGCCACTTTTGCCCCTTTCTTCAGAGTTCATAGCATGGTGAATGTAAGAGATTCTGAACCATGGGCTTATGGTGAGGAAGTTGAAGAGATCTCAAGAAATTATATCAACCTCCGCTATAAATTGATGCCTTACCTATATTCTCTCTTCTACAGGGCGTATCAAAACGGCACACCAATCAATAAGTCACTGGCTGTTGATTATACCAACGATCCAGAAATATATCACGGCAATGCTCAGCATGAATTTACACTAGGCGACTGGTTGCTCGTTTGCCCAACTACCAGCCAACAAGAGTATGCCAAAATCTATCTACCTGAAGGCAATTGGTATCGATTCTTTACGGATGAAAAAGTGATTGGAGCTCAGCATTTGGTGATCGAAACGAGTATGGAAGACCTTCCTGTGTATGCCAAAGAAGGAGCAATTATCCCATTGCAAAACGTAGTTCAAAATACCCAGGAAGTGCATGACGGTGAAATGAAGCTTCATATCTATCATGGTGATGTAGAAACATCGCAACAATATTTTGAAGACGATGGGGAAACCTTCGATTTTGAGCAAGAGGCCTTTTACAGGAGGCAAATGACTTTCAATGGGAATGAAAAGCGAATTGTCTTATCAGAAAAAGAGGGAAATTTTCAGAGTTCATTCAAAAGACTAAAAGTCTATTTACATGGTTTTGAGTCTACCGAATTTCAAATCAATGGACAAAAGGCCGATTTATCTACCGAAGACATCAGGCTAATCGAGCCTGTAACAGAATTTGACCCACTTCCCCAAAGAGACAAGAAGAACTATCTCATCTCAGATATTAACTTTATAGAAACAGATTTTATTGATTCAGAAATTGAAATCATATGGAGCTAAAAATAATCAACATGAAAAAGTATTGGACTATTGCCCTAGCAGCTTTAATACTGACAGCATGCGGAGAAGGCAACACAGAAACAAAAGAAGAATCGGTAGCCGTTGCCTCTAATGTAAAACACCCTGAGTGGAGTAAAGATGCGGTGATTTACGAGGTAAATATTAGGCAGCATACACAGGAGGGAACCTTCAATGCCTTCACCAAAGACATCCCAAGATTACAGAAGATGGGGATTGATATTCTTTGGCTTATGCCCATTCACCCTATTGGGGAAAAGAACAGAAAGGGGACAAAAGGAAGTTACTATGCAGTGAAGGATTATAAAGCTATCAACCCTGAGTTCGGTACGGAGCAAGACTTTCGAAACTTAGTGAAAACGGCTCATGACAATGGTATGAAAGTACTGATCGATTGGGTGGCCAATCACACCGCTTGGGACCATATATGGACTGAGACCAACCCTGAATTTTATACCAAGGATGAAGCTGGCAACTTCATGCCGCCAGTTGCCGATTGGGAAGATGTAATCGACCTCAATTACGACAATCAAGAACTAAGATCTTCAATGACTGAAGCACTCAAATACTGGGTAGCTGAATTTGACATCGATGGTTATCGCTGTGATGTTGCTGGAATGGTCCCGACTGATTTCTGGGATAATGCAAGGAAAGAGCTTGATGCGATTAAACCCGTTTTCATGCTGGCCGAAGGTGAAGAAACCGAACTTCATATGGATGCCTTCGATATGTCATACTCTTGGGAGTTGATGCACTTAATGCGTAAAGTAGCATCTGGGGAAGAATCACCACAAGCTATCAAAGACATGTATGATAGAGATTTTAAACGATACCCAAAAGGCTATTACAAAATGAATATCATCACCAATCATGATGAGAATAGCTGGAACGGAACCGCTGACGAGTTCTTTGGTCCTGCTCAAGAAGCCTGGTTCGTCTTTGCTGCTACAACTTATGGTATGCCACTTGTTTATTCTGGTCAAGAAGCGAATAACAAAAAACGCATTGAGTTTTTTGAAAAGGATCCAATCGATTGGTCCGGAGGGTATCCTTTCAGCATACTCTACCAAACACTTTTCTCCATAAAAGAAGCAAATCCGGCTTTATGGAATGGTGATTTTGGGGGAAGTCTAGAATGGATTGAAACAACTGCAGATGATAAGGTTTTGGCTTACAAACGCGTCAAAGATGATCGAATGGTGATCGTTTTGATTAACCTGACCGATGAAAAACTAGAATTTGAAATAGACCAAGATTACCTGGCTATGCAGAGAGTCTTCGGGGGAGGCGTTTTTACGGTTACTAAGAACCAGGTGATCGCTCCCTATCGCTATAAAGTCTTTATGAAGTAATTACTATGACAAAAAAACCTCGCCTCAGTTTTGCCCAAATCTGGAACATGAGTTTTGGGTTCCTGGGTATTCAAATGGGTTTTGCGCTTCAAAATGCAAACACCTCTCGCATATTTGAAACCCTTGGTGCCGATACAAAGAACCTTGCGATCTATTGGCTCGCGGCTCCCGTAACGGGATTGATAATGCAACCCATTATCGGCTATTATTCAGATAGAACTTGGAGTGCTCGTTGGGGCAGAAGAAGGCCATATTTTGCCGTTGGGGCTGTTACCGCTACCATTGCATTGTTGCTAATGCCCAACTCCCCCACCCTTTGGATGGCCGTGGGAGTTCTCTGGATTATGGATGCCTCGATCAACATAACCATGGAGCCATTTAGGGCATTCGTTGGAGATCTCCTGCCAGATGAACAAAGAACTTCTGGTTTTGCCATGCAAAGCTTCTTTATCGGTATCGGAGCATTGGTCGCCTCATTTATGCCTTGGATTTTTACCAACTGGCTCAACATTCCAAATACGGCACCGGATGGTGAAATTCCTCCTTCGGTTAAATATGCCTTTTACGTTGGTGCAATCATGTACTTGATTACTGTATTATGGACTGTTTTCACTACTAAAGAATACCCGCCTGAACCTGATGAGAATCACGATGCTCCAGCTATGGAAGAGTCCGAAGAAGGCTTCTTCACGAAAAAGTTTATGAAAGTAGGCGCCATTCTAACGATCATTGGTGCTGCCTTTTCATTCTTCGTTTACAATGCAGAGATCGACCCTCAGCTTCATGTACTAGGAGGCGGTTTTATGTTCTTTGGTCTAATCCATTTACTTGGAGGACGCCTCGTCAAAGCTCGCAAAACAGCCATGGCCCTTGTCCACATCGTAAAGGACTTTAACAGTATGCCCAAGACCATGATTCAATTAGCGGTTGTTCAGTTTTTCTCATGGTTCGCCTTATTCTCGATGTGGATCTATTGCACACCAGCGGTGACATCCCATATCTATGGCTCATCTGATACAACCTCACCTATCTACAATGAAGGCGCTGATATGGTAAGTAACCTATTTGGAGGTTACAATGGCATTGCAGCCATTGCGGCTATTTTCATCCCTTTCATTGCTAGAAAGACAAGCAGAAAACTTACACACCTAATCGCTCTGACACTTGGCGGTTTAGGCTTGATTTCGATGTATTTCGTTTCTGACCCACAATGGCTTTGGGCAAGTATGGTCGGAGTAGGTATTGCTTGGGCCAGTATATTATCCGTACCCTATGCTATTCTATCAGGCGCACTACCCTCAGACAAAATGGGCTACTACATGGGCGTATTCAATTTCTTCATTGTAATTCCACAAATTGTTGCAGCCGCATTATTAGGCTTCATCCTGAATACATTTTTTGGTGGCGAAACGATTATGATTCTAGTCACGGGTGGTGTTTCAATGATTATCTCAGGGTTCTTAACCCTCAGGGTGAATGATACTCATTAGCACATGAAAATACTCTATGTAAAAGGCAGCCAGCAAGCTGCTTTTTCTTTTTAAATTCAGACAATCATAACAGCGCCATGAAGAAGATTTTTTTACTATCCATACTTTCATCTACACTACTTTTTAGCCCTTCTCCGAGACAAGAGACTTTATATGAAACCTTTGTAAAAATCAATGCCGAGGTTCTAGCCAATTCTAGGGCTTATGAAACTTTAAAAGAAGCTACTTCCACTATCGGACATCGCCTTACAGGCTCAGAAAATGGTGCTAAGGCCGAAGAGTATACCCATGACCTGTTAAAGTCTTATGGTCTAGATGTTAAATACTTTCCTTTTGAGGTGGAAACCTGGATGCGCGGAGATATCGAAGTCCAAATAGGGGACTTGAATAAAAGAAACTACGAGACTTACTCTGCAGTAAGCCTTGCACATTCTCCTGTCTCTGCGGATATCGATTTAGAAATTGTCGATATGGGCAATGGGCTGGAAGCTGATTACGCAGCAAAACCCGGGGCTGTCGAAGGTAAAATAGCACTCGTTTACATTGGCATTTTACCCGATTCACCAAAAGGCAGCTCTAATCTACATCGCTCTGAAAAGACAGCCTTAGCCACCGATAATGGCGCTAAGGGCATCATCATTATCAATCAGGTAGACGGTGGGGTTTTACTGACTGGTACAGCTTCTGTCACGGGCGGATTAATAGATATTCCTGCAGTGTGTATTGGTAAAGAAGATGGATTAGCCTTGAAAGAAACGCTCAAAAAATCCAAAAAAAGAGCCAAGATCAGTATGACTAATACCTCTGATCAGATTAAGGCCAGAAATGTAATTGCCACAATTAAGGGATCCGAGTTACCAGAAGAAAAGATTATTGTTGGCGGACACTTAGACTCATGGGACTTAGCCCAAGGTGCCATAGATAACGGTATTGGCTCATTTGCGGTATTGGACATGGCAAGAACTTTCAAAGCCTTAAACCTAAAACCCAAAAGAACCATAGAATTCATCATGTTTATGGGTGAAGAGCAGGGGCTCCTTGGCTCAAGGGCTTATGTCGATGCGGCACTGAAGGACGGCTCCATTGATGCAATCAAATATGTCATGAATCAAGATATGTCGGGTAACCCTAGAGGCTTTAATGCTGGTGGACAAAAAGGAGCTGATGCGTTCTTCGATAGAATTGGTGAGCATATCATGGCAATTGACTCTACCACGTTCACAAATTCAAATAGTAATAGTGCTGGCCTCCACAGTGATCACCAATCATTCATGATTCAAGGCATTCCGTACACCTCTCCTAACTCCAACCTAGATCGATCCATATATGGCTGTTATCACTCTGACTGTGATGATTTCAACCTTGTCAATGAGGAGCATATTCGAAATAATGTGAGGTTTTCTTCTATGATGCTATATGCCCTAGCTGATACAGATTCGCTACCGGCCAAGCGACTTAGTGATGAAGAGACAAGGGCTTTCTTGGAAGGAAACGGCCTAAAGCTCAAGCTGAAAATTGGCGGTGACTGGCGCTGGGAGGACTAAAATTGGATCTCCTCAATATCCTAATTCTCTTTGCGATTGGCTTAATAGCAGGAATCATTAACACCTTGGCAGGAGGCGGTTCGCTACTGACACTGCCCGTTTTAATTTTTATGGGCCTACCTCCCAATGTCGCCAATGCTACCAACCGTATTGGAATATTCTTCAATGGAATCTTTGCTATAAAGGGCTTTCAGAGCAAGGGAAGTAAAATAGACAAGTACAGTCTCGGCCTAGGTATTGCGGCATTTTTTGGTGCTATCCTTGGGTCTCTTATCGCAGTAGATATCAAAGGCGAAACCTTTAATAGAATTCTGGCTTCGGTTATTGTTTTGGTGGTAGCCTACATGCTCTTTGGAACGAAACTATCCTCCGGAAAGGAAGAGAGGGTAAGTCCAAAATCAAAAATCTTCGGACTGATTGCCTTTTTCCTAATCGGAATCTATGGTGGCTTTTTACAAGCTGGAGTAGGTTACGTTATTATGGCCGCACTCACTTTTATCAACCAATTCTCCCTACTCAAAACTAATGTCACCAAGGTAATCGTAGTACCCATATATACACTCGCATCTTTGGGAGTATTTATTTACAATGATTTAATCAATTGGGAGCTGGGCATTGCTTTGGCTATTGGTAGTGCTCTGGGTGGATGGCTTACAAGTCGATGGAGTACTCGTGTGAATGACCAGTGGATTCGCTATTTCGTGATGCTGACGGCCCTTGGCTTTGCTGTTAAGTTATTTTTCTTCTAATCATCTGAGGTTTCTTATTTAAAATGGCAATCGGTATTTTCAACTATGGATAAAGAGCTTGCCGGACTTAGGGCTTCTTTTGAACGGTACATCAAACCTACGGATGAGGAATTCAGGCTATTTGCTAGACATTGGACTCCATTTTCGTTTGAAAAAAACACCATTATTACTGATTTTGGCGAAACGGAGCACTACTTCTATTATGTACATAAAGGGCTCATAAGAGGTTACTTCTTGAAAAATGGAGTCGAGTACAACTTAGGATTCTCTTATGACGGTGAGTACAGTGGGGTGTATGATTCCTTCATTGCACAACAGCCTAGCACCTGGACATTAGAAACCATCAGCAATTCTAGCGGACTACGAATTGAGTACAATAAGCTAATGGAATTACTAGATGAACATCGCCTTATGGAAAGGTGGATTCGATTATTCTATCAGCAGGTTTTGGTGGGCTTTGGCATATTCACGAAAAGTATTTTGGGAGATTCTGCCGAAGAACGATTTAACCGCCTGATGAATCAGAGCCCACATGTGCTTCAAATGATCCCTCAAAAACATCTCGCATCTTATCTCGGAATGACCCCAGAAACCTTCTCAAGAATGAGAAAAAAGTCGATGAAATGATTTCTTGATATAGATCAACGGCCTTTTGATTCTTCTTTCAGAACTTGCCATCATAAATGAAGCAAAAATGGTCATAAACGCGTCAAAACATATCGATTCATCACTAAAGGACCTGCAAGGCATCCTGGATGAAGTAAAAAAAACAATCAAGGGAGTTGATGATGCCACTCTAAATACTCCAGAAGCAGAAGGAAAATGGAGTATGCTGCAATGCCTTAAGCATATGTCCATTGCGGTCGAGGTCTATAATACCAATACCTTAAGTGCACTGGAATCTGCTCAAAATGGAACCAACTCCTCGGACTACAAGTCTCACTGGAAAGGTGACATGTTTGTGAAAATGATCTCTCCAAAGGAAAATGGTGAGATCAAAAATAGTATGAAGACTTTCAAAACCATGAATCCTCATAATTCCCTAGCGGTCGATGATACAATCAAGGAGTTCTTTGCTCAACATGAGGAATATTTACGCTTGATCGAAAAGTCAAGAGCCTATGATCTTAATCGGGTAAAAGTGAATACCGCCTTGGGTCCGATGGTCAAACTTAGGCTGGGAGATGCCTACAGGTTTATCATAGGTCATGCCCATAGACACTTGATTCAATTAAAAAGAATCAAGTCTGTCGTGACGGCATAAATATCTAATTCCCTAACTTGTCTCTGTCAATGGCAGAACAAGACAACAACTCAGAAGAAGAAAACAACCAAGAAGACTTCTACCCGAGACGAAGAGGCTTTGGTAGTATAGGTACAGGCATTGCCATAGGCATTGGTATAGGCGTTGCCATGGATAATATTGCCATAGGTATTGGAGTAGGAATTGCCATGGGGCTCGGTTTTGAAATGATTAATCGAGCCGCCAGAAAAGGCAAATGATCTTACATCCCCAATCCGTCAATTAGAATCCTTGCCCTCTATTTAGCCCTATCGTCTTTATTTAGATAGTGAAATTGATGCCGAACACTTTGGCAAAAGACAAAACGTATACATTGCTCTTAAGCATTAGTAAAATCGCGCTTTATCTGGTTGAATTTGAACCCTTTATTTTGCATTTTTGGGCGTGCGCACTGTATTTTCATGTTTTATTATTGGCTTACTCTGGTTGAGCCCTCAGGCCCATGCACAAGAAACCGTTGAGGTAGTCTCGTTTAATATCCGTTACGGAACGCCTGGTGATGGCGAAAACAAATGGAAGAGCAGAAGGGATCGTGTCTTTAGTATCTTCAAAAGGTATAAGGAAGGTATTATAGCTACTCAGGAAGCACTACCTCTACAAATCGATCAAATTCTCGAAGAGGTTCCCCAGTTAGATGTAGTCTATCGCTCAAGAACCGAAGTAGACAAAGAGGGAGAGTCAAATGCTATATTTTACAATAAGAAGACCTGGCGGGTAGTAAGCCATGAAACTTTTTGGCTTTCAGAAACACCCGAGAAACCGGCCTCTAAAAGTTGGGGTAATACACTTCCCCGTATCAGTACCCAAGTGGTTTTCCAACATAGAAACAGTGGGAAAACTGTTAAAATTCTCAATACCCACTTGGATCGTTCTTCTAATAACAGCCGTGTCAGAAGTGTAGAGTTGATTTTAAGAACCTTGATGACCGAAACCGTGGCCACGCCTACAATACTGCTTGGCGACTTCAATGCACCCTTTGATGATGATATTATCTTGAGAGTAAAAGAATTCTTTAATGATGCCTACACTGGCGATGAATTAGAAGGCTGCACTTTTCATGGTTGGAATGGAGGAAGTCACTGTCCAAGAATAGACTATGTCTTCTATGATAATTCTCAAAAACTGAAGTTGAAGAATTTTAAGATAGACCAATGGAAGAGCAAGCAACTTTACCCATCTGACCATTATCCATTGGTCGCTACTTTTGAGCTGAATTAGGGTTCGGCAACTTCTTCCGATTAGTGATAAAGACACCTACAAGAATTGCCGCTATGCCTGCAATTTGTCCTGCAACCAACACCTCTCCATCTAGAATACCCCATGTCAACGCAACAATTGGTATCAAATAGGTAACCATACTGGAAAAAATTGGGGTCGTAATTTGTACCAATCTGTTAAAGAGAATTAACGCAAAACCAGTACTCATTACTCCTAATAAGGTGATATAACCGAGTGCCTCAAATGCACCTGGTGCTGCCGATATCTTCTGGGTAAACTCAGTACCCAACAGTAAATAAGCCAAGGCAAAAGGTCCTACCAATAATATACTCACACTCGTAATCACTACGGCATTCAGGTCTGCCAGATAGTATTTAATAATGTTTAGGTTAGCCCCATAACACATTGTGGCAATCACAATAAAAATGGCGTAATAGTTGAACCCTGAAAATCCAGCCTCATTCGAACCCGCTGTCAATAGAATTGCGGTACCTATGAAGGCCAGCGCCACTCCGATATACTTGCTATTGTCAAACTTCTGTTTGAAAATAGTAGCTCCCATTAGCAGGACAAAAATTGGGGTAAGCCCATTCATTACTCCGGTTATACCACTATCGAGTCTTGTTTGTCCTAAGGCAAAGAGAAAAGCGGGGAAAAAACTTCCAAGCATTCCTATGCCTAAAAGCATTTTGAGGTTTTTGGAAGAAAGGTTTTTAAGCTTGGGTAAACTCAAAGGCAGCATAAAAATACAAGCTGCCAAAATTCTTAAGGCACCTACTTCTCCAGCATTATAGACCTCAAGCCCTCTTTTAATTAAAATAAAAGACGTACCCCATACTAAAGCCAATATGATCAGGATGGTCCACGCGAGAACTTTCGTGTTTTTCATGGGCGATTATCGAAGCCCAAATGTAGAATTTTTGTGAAACAATCCGAGCCTAATCTTAGGCCATCTGAAAGGCATCTTCGAAGGTCACTGAAATCTCCTCTAGTAAATCGAAAAGTTCTTCCGGGTTTTCGGACTCTACAAGCTTAGTTCTGAAAGGTTTGAAATTATGGATACCTCTAAAATAGTTGGTGTAATGCCTTCTCATTTCATAGATACCTTGGCGCTCTCCTTTCCACTCGAGTGAGAATTTGAGGTGCTTTCTTGCCACGCTAACCCGTTCAGCCATATCTGGAGCAGGCAAGGTTTCACCCGTTTTCATAAAGTGCTTAATCTCATTGAAAATCCAAGGGTAGCCAATAGCCGCCCGACCAATCATGATTCCATCAACATCATACTTATTCTTGTATTCCAATGCCTTTTGGGGAGAGTCAATATCTCCATTACCAAAAATTGGAATATGTATATCAGGGTGGTTTTTTACCTCAGCAATTTTAGTCCAGTCTGCCTCACCTTTGTACATCTGTTTGCGCGTTCGGCCATGTATTGTCAGAGCCTGAATACCAACATCCTGTAATCGCTTGGCAACATCTACAATTTGGATGGTACTATCATCCCAACCCAAACGGGTTTTTACAGTCACCGGAAGAGAAACCTGTTTGACAATTTCCTCTGTCATTTTCTGCATTTTGGGAATGTCCAGCAGAATTCCAGCCCCGGCTCCTTTGCAAGCCACCTTCTTCACAGGGCAGCCATAGTTGATATCTACAATCTCCGGTTGAGCAGCTTCGGCAATCGCTGCAGCCTGACGCATGGATTCTATTTTATCTCCAAAAATCTGAATACCGATAGGACGCTCATAGTCATAGATGTCCAACTTTTGAACACTCTTGGCTGCATTCCTGATTAAGCCCTCAGAAGAGATAAATTCTGTATACATGATATCGGCACCATTCTCTTTGCAAACTGCTCTGAATGGTGGGTCACTCACATCTTCCATCGGTGCTAACAACAACGGGAAGTCTCCTAACTCTATATTTCCTATTCTTACCAAACCCTATTCTAAAATTCGCGTAAATTTACGCCATTATGACGAGAATTGACAAAGGTATAGATGTCACAGGCGGAAGATCACCTAGATCTTCCTTTCTTATTATTCTGGGATTGGTATTTGTAGGCTTTTTTATAGGCCAGTTTGTGGGTTTTCTTGCCTCAATGACATTTGCTGTCGCAAATGGAATGGGGATTAGTGACCTGACTGATAATCCTAATGCTCTGTATGACTATATGGGACTGGGCGAAGTGCTCACCACACAGATGCTCTATACTTTGGTATTCACGTTCCTAACCCCATGGTTCTACCTAAGACTTATTGCGAAACAATCTCTGTCATCCATTTCCAATGAAACGAAAGTAGATCCAAAACTGGTCTTAGCAACCGTGATCGGCACTTTCAGCTTTCTTTTTGTCAATGCCTATTTCATAGAGTGGAATGCTAACATTGACTTCCCGGATTTCATGTCTGGCTTCGAAGAATGGGCAAGAAACCTTGAAGAGCAGTTAGCAGAGACCACGGAAAAATTCACCACCTTCAACAACTTCACCCAATTCCTTTTTGGCTTTCTGGTCATTGCTATCCTACCTGGCATTGGTGAAGAGTTATTGTTCCGAGGTGTCTTGCAAAACAGCTTACACAAGCTGACTAAAAATGCCCATGTAGCCATATGGGTATCTGCCTTTATCTTTGGAGCGATCCACCTTCAATTTTATGGCTTAGTTCCTAGAATGTTGCTCGGAGCTGTCTTTGGATATTTATATGTATGGTCAGGAAATATTTGGTATCCGATCATTTCGCATATTGCCAATAACGGCATAGCCGTAATCATGACATATGCCATGTCAGATGTGAACTTAGATGAAACCGAGGCCGTTCCTGTAGCTTATCAGATCATTGGTGTAGTAGTGTTTATTGCATTCATGTTCCTTTTCAGAAATTACTATCTTCGACCAAAGCAGTCCATTGAGTAGTTGGCAAACCGTATATAAGAGTACAAGTCCTCATCAAACAGAGATTGTCAAAGATGTCTTGATCAATGCTGGCCTGAATGCCATTGTCTTTAATAGACAGGATCATGCTTACAAGTTCGGCAACATCGAAGTAAAAGTAGATCCAGACTCTGTGATTCGGGCGATTAAAATAATTGAAGAAGAAATCAACTTTGACCATGAATAACCTTGCCGTTCGGGCCATTACGGCAATCATTGGTGTCACCATAATCATTGCAGGGATAGTTTTTAGTTCATGGACCTTCGCTCTGGTTTTTCTGGCCATTGCGCTCCTTACATTAAGAGAGTTTTACAACTTGGCTCGAAAGAGTGGTACCCAACCTTATGAAGTTTGGGGATTGGTTTTTAGTCTTGCGCTATTCGGATTGATTTTCCTTAACTACCAGGGACAGATTGATAAGAGTACATTTTGGATATTGCCGGCCCTCTTTTCTACCGTATTTCTATACCCCTTAATCCGATATGGGCAAGGACATGCAATCAATTGCCTTGCGCTTTCAGTACTCGGTGTGCTTTACATTGCACTGCCTTTCTGTTTCGTTATTCCATTGGCCTTTGTATCAGGAGAGTTTCAATACGAGTTGGTCCTGGGTGTCCTTTTTGCCCAATGGGCGAATGATACAGGAGCCTATTTTGCTGGCAAAGCCTTCGGCAAGACAAAGCTCTTTGAGAAAGTATCTCCCAAAAAAACGTGGGAAGGTTCAGTTGGAGGGTTAATTCTTGCTGTGGGAGTCTCATTAGCTTTCTGTTATTTCTTTGGGACTATGAGTTATTTGGAATGGACCGGACTGGCTATTGTAGTCAGTATCTTCGGAAGCCTAGGTGATTTAGTAGAGTCAGCATTTAAAAGAGCACTGGCTATTAAAGACTCTGGGAGCACAATTCCGGGACACGGAGGCTTCCTTGATAGATTTGACGGTCTCATTCTTGCATTACCATTCGCAACCACCTACATTCACTTCGTCATATAAGGAGAAAATAAGCTGTTTCCTCTTGGATGTATTCGCTTAAAATTTCCTTAATTTTGGCGCAGTCTTAAAACAATATTAAGCTCCCTATGGGTTACATTGAACCGGCTCCGATTAAGGACAAGGCAAATCCTTTCGAGTCAATGATGTCCAGATTCAATATCGCTACTGAAGCTTTGGGTCTTGACGAAGAAGTTTACAACGTTTTAAAATCACCATCCAAACAAGTTTCTGTATCGCTACCCGTCACCATGGACGATGGCTCTATCAAAGTATTTGAAGGCCACCGTGTGATTCACTCTAACATTCTAGGTCCATCAAAAGGTGGAGTTCGATATGCCATGGACGTGAATATCGATGAAGTAAAAGCGCTAGCTGCCTGGATGACCTGGAAGTGTGCCGTAGTGGATATTCCATATGGTGGCGCCAAAGGTGGAATCAAGTGTAACCCGAGAGAAATGTCTGCTGGGGAAATCGAGCGACTCACCAGGGCCTACACACAGTCTATGACAGGTGTTTTTGGACCAGATCGTGATATTCCAGCCCCTGATATGGGCACTGGGCCAAGAGAAATGGCTTGGTTAATGGATGAATACTCTCGTTCCATGGGTACTACTGTCAATGCAGTGGTTACTGGAAAACCCTTGGTACTTGGAGGCTCACTTGGTAGAGTTGAGGCAACCGGTCGTGGTGTAATGGTATCAGCTCTTGCAGCCATGGAGAAACTAAAAATCAACCCTTATCATGCGACAATCGCAGTTCAGGGTTTTGGTAATGTAGGTTCTTATGCGGCATTGCTTATGGCTGAGCGTGGCTGCACTATAGCTTCCATTAGTGATATCTCAGGTGCTTATTACAATGAGAACGGTATCGACATCAAAAAGGCCATCGGTTACCGTAATAACAATAACGGTACGCTCGAGGGGTTTGATGGTGCTGAATTAATGGATGATCCTGCTGACTTATTGACGCTCGATGTCGATGTGTTAGTTCCAGCTGCTATTGAGGATGTAATTCACTCTGGAAATGTGAATGATGTAAAGGCAAAGTTAATAGTAGAAGGTGCCAATGGCCCAACCTCCGCAGAAGCCGATGCAATCATTAACGAAAAGGGAATTATGGTAGCACCAGACATCTTGGCCAATGCTGGAGGTGTTACAGTTTCATACTTCGAATGGGTACAAAACAGACTCGGTTACAAATGGACCCGTGAAAGGGTTAACCGTAGATCAGACAGGATTATGAAAGATGCTTTCGACAAAGTTTATGGAGCATCTCAAAAGTATAATGTACCGATGCGTATTGCGGCTTACATAGTAGCGATAGACAAGGTATCCGAAACCTATAAATACAGGGGCGGATTCTAATCTTACATTGATGATTAAGATTCATAAAGAAGGAAGAGTACTTTTAACAGTACTCTTTCTTGTTCTTACTGTTATCAACTTAGGACTCTTCTATCTCGTAGAAGTTCTAGAAAATATCTTTTTAGGCGTAGCAGGTATCAGTACACTTATTTTCCTTTTCTTTCTTCAGTTTTTCAGAAATCCGAAACGCAAAATTGAAATCAACGACAAGCATGTACTTGCTCCTGCTGATGGCAAAGTTGTAGTTATTGAAACCACTGAAGAACATGAGTATTTTGGAGGAAAAGAGCGTATTCAGGTGTCGATCTTTATGTCTCCATTGAACGTACACGTCAACCGAAACCCGGTAACAGGGCTAATTAAATACTTCAAATATCACCCGGGAAAATACTTGGTAGCCTGGCACCCAAAGTCGAGTACTGAGAATGAGCGCACCACCTTGGTATATGAAATCCATAAAGGCGTTGAGATTTTAGTAAGACAAATTGCGGGAGCTGCTGCGCGAAGAATCAAATGGTATATTGATGAAAACCAAAGTGTGATTCAAGGCAAGGAATTCGGTTTTATCAAATTTGGATCGCGAGTTGATCTTTTCTTCCCTATCGGCACGAAAATTAATGTTGAGAAGGGTCAGAAAACCATAGGCGGAAAAACTGTAATTGCCGAATTAGAGTAGCTTTTCGATTATCCTCATCAGGTCTTCCAGATACGCTCTATCTACCTCATCAAAATCATTCAATTGATCAGAATCAACATCCAGGATTAGTGCCACTTCAGAATTCTTGAAAGCCGGAAGTACAATTTCTGATTTAGAGTCCGAGCTACAGGCAATATGCCCTGGAAATTCGTCCACATTAGGTACAATCAGTGTTTTCCCTTCAGCCCAAGTGGTACCACAAACCCCGCGTCCTTTGGCAATTCTAGTACATGCGATCGGTCCTTGAAAGGGACCTAAAATCAGCTCATCATTTTTCACCAGATAAAAGCCCACCCAGAAATAACCCATTCCAAACTTCAAGGCTGAAGCGATATTGGCCAGATTAGCCACTAAATCTGACTCACCAGTCACCAGTGCCTCAATCTGAGGGATTAATGACTTATACTTTTCGGCTTTTGGAGCACTTTCTGTGATGAATAATTCTTCTGCCATAGGTTCTTCTAACTAGTTTATAAAATGGATGGTTCCAAGTTTCTATAAATGTCTAATGTATCCGCCTCAATACTCATGGACTCTATCTTCTCACCCTTGATGCTAGGTGCGGAAATGCCTTTCCCAAATTCCACCTGAGCACTAAAAACTCTGGCCTCGTCCCAGAGTCCGGCTTCAATGAATGAAAAGAGCAAAGTACTACCACCTTCAATGATGATTGACTGCACCTTTCTATTGTATAAATCTTGAAGGATAAACTTTAGATAGTCATCATTCTCGACATTTATAAATTCTAGATTTTTGGAAGAATCGGTCTTCTTATCGTTATAGACTAGTGTTTTTTGTTGACCATCAAACAACTTTAAATCCCTTGGAAGGAATAAGTTTTTATCGATAACCACCCGAACCGGATCCTCTCCTTCCCAATTTCTGACATTGAGTTGCGGATTATCATACTGCGCGGTACGGGTACCCACCATGATCGCATCTTCTTTAGCCCTCCATTGATGAACCAAGTTTCTAGAGGTTTCGCCACTTATCCATTTCGAATCAAAGTTCTCTCTGGCGACAAAGCCATCTGCCGTCTGTGCCCACTTTAGAATGATGTAAGGTCTCTTATTTTCAATGAAAGAGAAGAACCTTTTATTCAGACTCCTTGATTCCTCTGAAAGCAATCCATGAGTCACTTCTATGCCAGCCTCCTCGATTTTTTTGATTCCCTTTCCACCCACTAGCGGATTAGTATCTACAGCACCAATAACAACACGTTTCACTTGGTTAGCGACCAAGAGGTCGGCACAAGGAGGTGTTCTTCCATGATGTGAACAAGGCTCCAATGTCACATAGACAGTGGCTTGAGTGAGCAAATTTTTGTCAGAAACCGCATTGATCGCATTCACTTCGGCATGTGCCTCGCCATACTTTTTGTGATAACCTTCGCCAATGATCTGCCCCTCGTACACAATTACGCAACCCACCATCGGGTTTGGACTTACATGTCCTCTGCCCAACTCGGCCAGTTCCAGTGCCCGCTGCATGAAGAGAATATCTTGGTTATTCATTGAGCCGCAAGTTAGCCAAAGCCTCTAATTATTTTACTTATTTTGTGCAATGCCCCAAGCCAAACCCAAGGATATATTTAAGCGCATTACAAGCTCATTAACTGAGACATATCCTGAGCGGGAATGTGTGGCGATAGCCAAAAATTACCTTGCAGATCGGTTTCATATCGATAGCATCAAATTGGCGATCAACAGCCCAATGGCTATAGATGAGTCACTGCTAACCCATGACTTAAGACAGTTGGCAAACGGAACTCCGTATCAACATGTTGTTGGCTTTACTATTTTCTATGGGAGAAACTTTATTTGCAATCAGCATGCTTTAATTCCAAGGCCTGAGACGGAGGAATTGGTTGACCTAATCATCAAAGAGAATGATATAGAGGCGCCATCCATCTTGGATATTGGCACTGGTACGGGTTGTATACCTATTTGCCTTAAGGCGGAAATCCAGGATGCCGATTGTGTAGGGATGGATATCTCTGGCCAAGCACTTGAGCTTGCTAAGAATAATGCCTACAAAAATAATATTGACATTAATTTCAGGAAGGGAGATATCCTTAGTGAAGGACTCCCATCGAATCAATATGACATTATAGTCAGCAATCCACCCTACATCCCAAATGCCGATCGTTCAATCATGCACACCAACGTTCTGGATCACGAACCAGATATAGCGCTGTTTGTGGAAGACAATGATCCTTTGGTTTTTTATAGGACCATTGCTGAAAAAGCTTTGACTTCGCTCAGGCCTAAAGGGAAATTATATTTCGAGATTCATGAGAATTATAGTTCTCAAGTACTTGACTTAATGGATAAGCTAGGTTACGCTGATATATGCATAAAAAAAGATTTACAAGGAAAGGATAGAATGATAAGCGCCCAATTAAAATGAAAAGACAGTTGATACTTCTTCATGGAGCACTTGGGTGCAAAAATGACTTTGATGCCATAGTGCCTCTATTATCTCAAAGCTTCGAGGTTTATGCTTTCAATTTTTCAGGTCATGGTTTGGAAGCCTTCTCATCCAAGGGTTTTGGAATCGAAGTTTTCGCAGAAGAGTTAGAGGAGTTTATAAACGAAAAGGATCTAGATCAACCATTGATTTTTGGATATAGCATGGGAGGTTATGTGGCATTATATCTGGCTTCCAGAAATAAAAGTATCCTTGGTAAGATCTTAACCCTGGGCACCAAATTTGAGTGGACACCGGAATGTGCACATCATGAGACTTCAAGAATGAATCCTGAAGTAATGGCCGAAAAAATTCCAGCCTATACGGATGCCCTGCAAGTGGCACACGGTAGTGCATGGAAGAAATTGGTTGAGCAAACAGCCGGTATGATGATAGAACTGGGCGAGTCTCCTCTGCTCAATGAAGATACCCTCGCATCAATTGAGATACCTGTTGAGATTAAAAGAGGAGAAAAAGACCATATGGTCAACGAAGAGGAATCTCGATGGGCGGCCAAGTCCATACCTGAAGGGAATTATGCTACTGAACCCAACACTAAACACCCAATAAATACGATCGAGCCTAGGGCTTTGGCCTTAATTATCGACTCAAACCTGCCTTAAGACCTATAAACAGAGACTACTTCTACTATTTTCTCATAGAATTACTATTTACATAGTTTATCTACTATATTTATAGTAGTATTGATTACGAGTCTATGAAAGAACTTACTAAAGCCGAAGAAAAGATCATGCAAATCTTATGGGGACTTGAAAAAGCCTTTACCAGAGAGATTGTCGATCAGTTTGAAACTGACAAACCAAGCTACACCACCGTTGCAACAGTATTGACGGTTTTGGAACAAAAAGGCTTTGTGGCTCACGAAATGTTGGGCAATAGCAAGCGTTACTATCCTCTAGTCACTAAGGATAAGTATAGTGATTTCGCCATGTCTAGTGTCATGGGTAAATATTTCGAAGGCTCTTTAAGCCGGATGGTCTCCTTCTTCGCTGATCGAAAGAAGATGGACTTAAACGAACTCGATCAGATCATTAAAATTTTAGAAGAGAAAAAGGATAAATGATGGTACAGGATCTACTTATCTGGAGTCTCAAAGTGAGTTTGCTCATTGGCCTTATGTATGGAGCCTATTGGCTCCTATTTAGGAAAAACACACACTTTCAGCTGCGTAGAATGGTCATACTAGCATGCTTACTTTTAGCTGGTTTTATCCCATCTATTGAAATTGAGGTCCCTATTCCATGGTCAAGCCCAATCGATCGTGGATTAGAATCACTGACCTTTGAGCCAATAATTCCAACAGACACAACAGTGGCCATAACTCCTAACAAAGAGGTGGCTACTTCTGAAGTGCCTAATCGGTTCAGTTGGCAAAGCTTCCTAACTAACTTATACTTAGTCGGACTAATAATAGCCGCTCTGCTATTTCTTCTGGAAGTCCTGAAGCTTTCTTATTGGTATTATTTCGGGGCACGTAGAACTGATATTCAAGATAATGTTATCACCCACAAAGGCATTAAATACCCTTTCTCCTTCTGGAAGTGGATCTTCATTCCTCAGGGAACGGACTATGATGAAGATATATGGGAGATTATTGAAAAGCACGAGACCGCTCACTTGAATCAATACCATACAGTCGACATGGTGTTTATGAACATTGTACAATGCTTTTTCTGGTACAACCCATTCATCTATTTAATTCAAAAAGAGATAAAGGACAACCATGAGGCATTGGCCGATCGGTCAGTACTAACAACTACAGATTTTAAGGTTTATGCACAGGCTTTGGTCAAAGTCAGTATCAACTCAAATGCACTAAAGCTGGGGCATTCCTTCGCGCTAATATCCACACTATCAAAAAGAATTACTGCAATGAAACAACAACAAACAACAAAAGGAAAAACACTCGCTTCGGTGCTAAGTCTGATGATAGTTATGAGTTTAGTTGCTGGTGTCAACATACTTAAGGCACAAAATAGTGCTGAAACAAGAGAAGAAGCGCGCAATATCATCATGTCTAGAGAAGGGACATTCTCATTTATCTACTACAACAGGTTAACTGACCGGCATCAAAAAATGCTTCAGAGGCTACAAAAAGTATATCCCGATAAAGAAGTAAGGTTTAACTACAGTAAGAACTCGGAAGCTTTCGAATATCTAGAAAACTATCGCGTTGATAGGTCGCCTCTATTCTTCGATCAACTGACTTCAAAAGACAAAGAGGAACTTTTGGCAATTACTCTTGCCGATACTGTAGTCTTCCATGGAATTAAACTAATGAGCAGCCCAGAGTCAAAATTCCGGTTTCCTCTGTCTGAATTTAAAGATAAGATAGAAGGTAAAGTTGCTGAAGATGCCAATTATATAGTTTTCTATGAGCGGGTCGAAAAAGACTCCCCTGAAGTCTTCGATATATCCGAAGTAGACACCAAACCACAGCCGGTCGGAGGTATTGATTCCTTTGTCAAGGCAATTGCACTCGCCATGGATAGGCCAAAAAAAATAAGAAAGAGTGACCTACCACCGACAATTGACTTCCAGGTAGTGATTGATGGTGGTCGAAACTTCAGTGAAGTAAACCTAATCACAGAGCTGAAAGGTAGTGACGAAGAAAATAAAGACCTTTACCTGTTCTTTGGTGATGTTTATAGAACCATGATTCAAAAAGTAAACGAATTTTACGTTTGGAAACGAGGTATTAAAGATGGTAAAGAAGTTAGGGTTAGAACGACTATTGCCATCCCAACTAAGTACATGTGATTTCATCACAAGACTTCGTGTGAGTCGATCCGTAAGGGATCGACTTTTTTATTTGTAGATATCGGTTTGCATGGCCTCAACTACCCAAAGTGGCTTTTCATTGGTCAAAAGACTTACGGGGCCGCTTAACTCAGCTGTCAGTTCAATGGGCTCTAAGAGCATTTCATTTTGCCAATCGGTATAGAAGCCTGTCGATGACAGGTAGGTATTCCTGGCCACTGGATGAATACCGAAGACTTGCCCAGTAGACACCCACTTTTCAAACCGCCCTTCTTTGACAAACACCCACTTCTGGTCGTTGTAAAAGAGTACTGAGTCCATTTCACGAGCAAACTCCTTGATTAGGTCTAACACTTTAGAATTAAAAATATCCGCTAGCACATTCACAGCCTGATGATTATGATCCTTTAGAAAAATGTAAGCTGCATTGAGCAGGTCGGTAGATTCAAAACCTAATAACTGAACAGGGGACTGTACTTTGAGCTTTGGCTTGAGGTCTTCTAGTTCATTGATTCTTGCGACAACCACATCAATCTTAATTCCCCATTTTAACACTTCGTCTAAAGCATCAGAAGTGACGATTACTGTGGGACTCCATTCCAAGAGTAAATCGACAAATTCAATCCCTAATGCCATAGGGTCGTCTATGAGCAGGGCTGGCTCCTGTTGGTCTCTGACAATATGGTGTGATGACATGGTCTAAACTGCACGGGCCTGTTGCGGCACGCGGATAACTTCGCTGTTCGCAATTTCGCTCCAAACAAGTGCACTTGCACCTAAAACAGCAGCATTTTTATCCATTAATTCCGACAGTCTGATACTGATCTTACCCTTGTAACCCGGATAGAGATATTCATTGAAGGATTTCTTGGTCGCTTCGATTAATATATCGCCTGCTTTGGCAAGACCGCCAAAAAGAAAGATTGCCTCTGGGCTGGTTACTGCGGCAGCGTCTGCCAGTTTAAGCCCTAACAGATCAGAGGTATATTCATAAGCCTCCAAGGCTATTGGGTCTCCGGCCAAAGCCATTTCGGTAATCTTCTTAGCGGTTAGCGACTCGTATGTATAGGAACGCAGTGGTGTGTCGACATTATTGGTAGCCAATAACTTGAACACCGTTCTTTTAATACCGGAAGCGGAGGCATAAGTCTCTAAGCATCCCCTTTTTCCGCAGTTACATTCTCGACCATCAGGATAAACATTCGTATGACCTAGTTCTCCTGCCAGTCCATCGTGCCCATAGATAAGCTTACCTCTCGTCACCAGGCCAGAACCAAGGCCAGTACCCAAAGTCACAACGATGAAGTCATTCATGTCTCGAGCACCACCAAATACCTTTTCGCCTATTGCAGCGGCATTGGCATCATTGGTTAAAACCATAGGTAAATCGAAATACTCTCTGAACATGTCTATGAAAGGCACTATACCTTTCCAGTTCAAATTAGGTGCATGCTCGATGGTTCCCTCGTAGTAATTTCCGTTGGGGGCACCTATTCCAATCCCAATAATCTCAAAGGGATCTTGAATGCTATCTAGGCCCTTGTTGATCGCCTGACTCAATGCTTCAAGAAAAGGCTCAATAGTTTCATGAGTATAGGTAGGGATTGAACCCTCCATCAGCACATTCCCTTCCACATCGCTTAAACCAAACTTGGTAAAAGTCCCTCCAATATCTATCCCGATAGCGGTTTCTCTCATATTGCTCTTTTCCTTAACAACAGAATTAGTTGCCCTTATTTGCCTGTAAATCGTCCATTAACCTTGAAAAAATGCGATTAAGGCTTTTCAATATGCATAATACATAGGCCTTTTCTAGACTTGACCTATTCTTTTCACTGTAAACGATTGCATAAAACTCAGGCTTCTAATTCTGGCTTAGCCATCTCATCACATTCCTTAGCAGCATAGCATTTTGTTCAGCACCTCTTGTATTCATGCCAACCTTCATTTTTTGAGCACCTGCTAACTGCGTTGTGAACATGGCCGCTTCTCCAAATACTGCCACCTTACCTCTGCCATATTCCAACAAAGCGCCCTGATACCAGCCTTCAATTTCTCTGGTATAGGTATCTTCATTGAAGCGCCAGGCGGTATCTGGTTCTAGGGAAAACGCTCCTTTAGGAAACTGTAAAAGTCCGTCAGCACGTTCTGGAATCTCAAAAGCTTGTCCTGTAAAAGTCATCACTTGGTCTATACCTTCAGTTACGGAGTGACTGACTATTGTACTTTTCTCCTTACTAAAAGTGTCAAACCCATTCTGCTCTGGAAACCTCACAAACCCATTGGTAAAATTGAAACCAAAGGATTCAGCCAATTCCGCTGCTGCACCGCCAAAAGGCATATGATCCGCTATTAGAAACAACTTCCCACCCTTTTCTACCCATTCGTTGATGACCTTGACTTCTGCTTTTGAGTAAGCAGAGGGATTCGGTAATACCCAATTGCCTAGATTACTCTGATGAATAGGGTTCGAGATCACCAAAACCTGAATACTGGCCAGTTTGGTATTGGTTATTTCTCCTTCCAGAGAAGTCATTTGAAAACCATCATCCGAGAGCAATTGACCAAATGAGGCATATCGACCTGATAGCGTATGAAAATTATTATGTCCTTCATCGATCGCTACTTTTAAGCCTGTTCCTTTATCAAAAAGAGGTGATTCGATAGCATAACGAAAATCAGGATCACCAACCTGCTGGGCTAGTACTTGAGTCGAGATAAGACAAAATAGAAACAGCTTGAACTTCATTCAACTAATTTATTAGTTTTTAGAAAACAAAAAAAGAGGAGCTCGATTTCATGAACTCCTCTTTCTTTATATCTCTGATCAGTTTAGAACGATAGGCCCAATGATAAAAGGAAGTTTGTACCTGCCTGTGGGTAGAAATAATTCTCCCTTACTTCAAAATTAAGTCCACCAAAGTAACCGAAGGTATAACCATTCGATTCGTACTCTGTATTCAGTAAGTTATTCACCAATAGGTTGATCGAAACCTCCTTGATCAAGTCCGTCTGAAAGGCATAGTTGATCCTTAAGTCATTGACAAAGAAGGCATCAATCTTCCGGTTTTCATTTGAAGTATTATCTAAGAATTGGTCACCCACGTACTTTGAAAGTAGCGCAATCTCCAATCCAGATGTTGGAATAAAGGCCAATTGGCTACCTGCCACAATGCTAGGTGAAAAGCTAATATCAGTATCCTCAAAAGTAGTTCTCACCTCATTGAACTCATCAAAAGCAGGTCCAAAGTCGAATATCACTTCATCAAAAGACTGGATTCGGTTTTGGCTAAAAGCTACATTGGCCGACCAGAACAACCCTTTTGTAAGTCTCATCATACCAGATAACTCAATCCCTGTACGATAACTGTCTGGCACATTCGTTCTGATACCAGCCCCAACATCGTTTACCTCTCCAGTTAAAACCAGCTGATTTTTATAATCCATCAGGTAGTAATTCACCTCAAAAGATGAGTTTTTCGACTGGCGCTTATAACCTATCTCCAGGTTATTAAGTGTTTCATGCTCTGGGTCAACCCCAGGTGCTGCATCAATAATATCCGACCTATTAGGTTCCTTGTTGCCCACTGCAAAGGAGGCATATAGATTAGCATTGTTTGTTAATTGAAAGGTAGCTCCTACTTTTGGGTTGAAGAAGTTGAAATTTTTATCGAAGTCAATCGGTCTTAAATCATTGTCTACTCCAACACCACTATAATCAACGGTACGATATTGTAAATCTCCAAAGAGGTTCAACTTCTCATTGATCTGATAGTTCACTTTCAGATAAGAGTTGAAGTCTACTTTTTCAGACTGACTTTCATAATATCTGTCTCTAATGTCACTAGCACCGGAAAACCTTGCCCAAATTACTTCACCAAAATGATCGCCAATGTACTCATTGATCGCCCCTCCGAAAGTGGCGTCAACATTACCATTAGAATAGTTTAAGTCGTAAACCACTCCATAAAAATCATTATCTAACCAGCGCCTTCTGATCAAATCGGAACTTGAAACTGTCGTCCCACCTAAGACAACATCGGCAATTCCATAGTCAGCAAGGTCATCATCATTTCTAAATTCTTCGAAGAAGCCGCCACCTTTGGTATAATGACCTGCCAGACTCATATTCCATGTTGAACTGAAATCATGACTCATATGTAATTGATAGTGGTCCTGACCATAATCATCCACCTGGTTGTCATACTCATAGAAGTTATAGCTTCGGCCAGAATTTCTCAGGTTATCCGCTTGAGCTGCAGTAAAACCATTGTTGGCAATGACTGCCTCAATACCTGCAGCATCGTTTCGCAAACGTGCTTCAGGCGTTCCATACCAACTTTGGTAAGTCACCTCATCTCCACCGAACGTGATGAATTTAACGCTCGTCTTCTTACCAAAGTACCCACCCGATAGGTAATAAGAAGTCAAGTCTGACGAAGCACGATCTACAAAACCATCTGAGGTAATCAGTGATAACCTGCCTTCAAATGCCCACCTGTCTTTCAACAGGCCAGTAGAGAAAATTGCATTATACTTCTGCGTGTTGAACGAGCCCGCACTTGTGTTCACTTCGGCTTTTGCTTCTTGACTTAAGCCATTGGTTAGAATATTAATCGAGCCTCCAAAAGCTCCAGCTCCATTAGTAGAAGTTCCCACACCTCGCTGCACCTGAATATCAGCCGCTGACGAAGCAAAATCAGGAGTATTCACCCAGAAGACGCCCTGTGACTCCGAGTCGTTGACCGGAATACCATTGATTGTTACATTGATTCGAGTTGGGTCACTTCCTCTGATTCTGATACCGGTGTAACCAATTCCTGCTCCTGCGTCTGAAGTGGTCACCACAGAAGGTGTCCAATTCAATAGAAATGGTAAATCCTGACCGAGATTCTGCTTTCTAATGTCCTCACTACTCACATTGGTGTAGGTGGTTGGCGTTTTCTCAGTGGCTCTGGTTCCTGTGACGATCACATCGGCTAAACTCGTGGTGCTTCGTTCGAGACGAATGTTCAAATTTAGGTTGCCTGTGACTTCGATTACTCTCTCATAGGTTGTAAAACCTAACATTCTGACAACAAGCGTATAATTTCCACTTGTCACGTTCTGAAAAGAGAACTCACCCTTTTCATTGGTTGCCATGCCCTTTGTACTGTTCAATAAAACCACACTGGCCCCTTGCAGTACCTCTTGGCTCTCTGCATCGGTCACTGTTCCACTAAGCGTATGCTGTGCAAACACACTTAGTCCTACCAGCAGCATCGCTGACATCAAAATAATTTTTCTCATTAATAAATTTTTAATGGTTCAACTTGGAAAAGCTAAGGGGTAGCTCTCCCGTTAATTTGTTTTACCATACCTCCCTGCGACAGCATTATCTGTATCAGGTTCAATGGGTATAATCTCAGCCTTATTTTAATCCCGGATTTTCCGGAAATAGGCACCCCTTTATTGATCGCAAGTTAGTAAGAAAATAGAATAGAAGAATCCTTTACAGGATAAGTTTGATATGAGCAATCGCCTGGTCCAGTCTGTCAGAATGATCTCCCTTTATGATCTGGAAGTTTGATCCGCTTTCTTCCAAACGCTTCTTGTAGATTTCGAATAATTCACCTCTCTTATTTGGGCTCTCTCTTAATGGATCGTATTCATAAGGAATATCAAAATCGGTGAGCAAATATAGATCGGCTCTATTCATTTCCAGTTGTTGCTCAATCCATGGATCACAATTTCCATACTTGAATTCACTCCAAATTTTGATCACCAACAAATCGGTATCCAAAAAAATTAGATTTCCGGCATTTTTACTTCTAGCTTTTGTCAATTCCAGCTGACCTGCAGCAATCTGCAGTAAGTCGCTTTGCTCATAAGATCCATTTAAAGCAGTCAAATACTCCCGGGCGTATTCTTCCACCCAAATGGTCTTAAAGTGTTTGGCCAGTGACTTGGCCAAAGTAGTTTTGCCTGTACTCTCTGGGCCAACAATTGCTATAGAGATCATTTGGAAGATGTCATCGATTTTTTCCAAGCCAGATAACCAGCCACCGCCATGCCAATATATACGAGATAGAGTGCTGAGTAGAAATACAATTCTTTATAAAAATATATACCCGTAGCGAGTACATCAACCACAAACCAGTAATACCAGTTGTCAATTTTCTTACGAGCTGTCAACCACATACCCGCGACACTTAGTATCGAAGTGGTGCTATCCCAATAGGGCAGTGCGGGTGGATCTACACCTTCGAACATAGTCGGAATAGCGATAAGTATCTTTCCAAACAAGAATACCCCTATGATGGATGCGCCCAATGTCCATAACATGGACTTCAATGATGAATGAGTTATGACTATGTCACCGTCAGTTTTCGAATTACCCCGAGTCCAATAATACCAGCCATACCCATTAAGTACAAGATAAAATATGTGCAGGAGTAAATCTCCATATAACCTTGATTGGTAGAACACAACGACTGAGATGACCGTATAGATGATACCAAAAGGCCATGTCCAAATACTCTCTTTGATCAGGTAGATTACGGCAAGTATGCCAGATATGAATGCAACTATGCCCCAAAAATCGAATTGACTGATATTAGAGACTATATCTTGCCATATCTCGTTGAACTGCATGCCGCCAAATATAGGATTAATCGGTATATTTCAATCACCCAAAACCAGTCATATGGAAATGTATAAAGCCCTTGTTGTATTGATCATATTACTGATCGTTTTTCCACTCGCTACCTCAGCGCAAGAAAAGCAATACAATGTGGAAACAGAGAGTGTTTCGGAGTATGTAGATAAAATCCTGAATGGCCCCATTTCAAAAGAGGGTTTGCAAAAACTCCCTTATAAAGTATGGTTCAACACCAATTACAAAACTTACATAGTAGATA
Source organism: Roseivirga sp. 4D4 (assembly GCF_001747095.1). Taxonomy (NCBI): domain Bacteria; kingdom Pseudomonadati; phylum Bacteroidota; class Cytophagia; order Cytophagales; family Roseivirgaceae; genus Roseivirga; species Roseivirga sp. 4D4. The sequence continues at coordinate 4,008,285 of NZ_MDGP01000001.1, read as the reverse complement.
CTGAAACACTCAAAAACATTAAGCGAAGGCAACTAAAAGGATTGCGCATTTTGGTCTTCATGGGGACTTGGTGCCATGATAGTAATCGCGAAATTCCTCGTTTGATGCGGGTCTGCGAAGAGCTCGGCATCTATGATCAGCTTGAGCTCTATGGAGTCGATGTCAATAAAAAGAGTCGATTAGGAAAAGAAAAGGACTATAATGTAAGAAAAACACCGACCATCATTTTTATGAGAGATGGGGTTGAAATAGCTCGCATCTTAGAAGAACCAGAAATATCGTTTGAGCAAGACCTCGAGAAAATATTGAAATAGTATGTTGAGCAACCAAAGACACCTTTTCAACCTGCCCGATGACATTGCCTACTTAAACTGTAGCTATATGTCGCCCATGCTAAAGTCCGTTGCAGAAATAGGCGTTAGGGCCATTTATGACAAAGACGATCCAAGTTCTAACAAACCAGAAACCTTCTTCGACAATACAAGTGCTCTAAGGACCGAATTTGCCAAGCTGATTGATGCACCTTCAGAAAGGTCATGTGCAATTACGCCATCGGTGTCCTATGCATTAGCCAATGTAGCCAAAAACCTAAAAGCAGGTAAAGGCGATAACATCGTAATTGCCGATGAGCAATTTCCAAGTAATTACTACGCCTGGGATGCGCTTTCAAAAGAAAAAGACATTACCCTTAAAGTTGTCTCTGCCCCGAATATGACAGAGGGGCGTGGCAAAAAATGGAATGAGCTGATCTTAGAAGCAATTGATGCCAATACAAAAATGATTGCCACAGGGCATGTGCACTGGGCTGATGGCACCAAGTTCGATTTAGCTGCTATTCGCAAAAGAGCTGATGAAGTGGGTGCGATCATGGTGATTGATGGGACACAGTCTATCGGAGCCCTACCGTTCAGTGTGGCAGAGTTCAGGCCTGATGCCGTTGTTGCAGCAGGCTATAAATGGATGATGGGACCCTATGCCTCTGGTGTGTCCTATTTTGGAGAATACTTCAAGGATGGAAGTCCTATTGAAAACAACTGGATGAATCGCCTCAACAGCGAAGACTTTGGAAATCTTATCAACTATCAAGAGCACTATCAGCCAGGGTCAATCCGCTATGAAGTAGGTGAAAGTGCCAATTTCATATTGACACCGATGTTGACAAGGGCCATTGCCCAAGTGAATGAGTGGGGGCCCGAGAATATTCAGACTTACTGTGAAAACCTAACGGCACCTTATATCTCAGAACTCAGAGCTCTGGGGGTGCAAATAGAAGCTGAAGCATACAGAGGTCGTCATCTTTTTGGATTGCGTCTGCCCGATCATATGGATATGGATGAAATCAAGAAGACTTTCGCTGAAAGAAGGATATTCGTATCGGTACGTGGAAATTCGATTCGTATTTCTCCTAACCTCTACAATTTGGAAAGTGATCTTGATAAACTGGTAGATAGTTTCAAGGTAATGGATCATGCTTAACAAGACAGTAGTTGCTTTCTTTTCCCGAGTGCTTCTTGGCATAATATTTTTAATGCAGGGTATTGGTAAAGTCTTTACCTGGGGTCTCGATGGCGTTTACAATAGCTTCAAACCTTATGAAGAAACATTTCTCCCCAAGTTCATTGTAGTTTTTAGTGCATACTACACCTCCTATGTCGAACTCATCGGTGGTGCGCTTCTGGTTATTGGTTTGTTCAAAAACTACGCCTTATATGCCTTGGCTTCAGTACTCTTAATCGTTTCTTTTGGTCATGGACTGACCTCTCCTATCTGGAACTTAAATGATGTAATGTGGCGATCCGTGTTACTGATTTTCCTCCTAGTGATCCCGAATGAATGGGACAAATGGCAAATCGATCACATTGTTAGGCCTAAGCGCTCTTAAGGGCATATAAAAAATTATTTGCGCTTAGCCGTTTTTTGAATCGCCCAATCTGCTTACTTTTGTCCGGCAAATAAAACCAAGTATTTATTTGCCATGCCTACAGATTCCAGCAAATTCCTTTTCGAAGCACTGACATATGATGATGTGCTTCTTCTCCCAGCATATTCAGAAGTTTTACCTAGAGACACGAATACGAAGACGTGGCTGACAAAGAATATTCAGTTGAATATTCCATTGGTTTCTGCCGCGATGGATACTGTCACGGAACATCAATTGGCCATTGCCATGGCCCTTGAGGGAGGTTTAGGGTTTATTCACAAAAACATGACTGTCGAACAACAGGCCCTTCAGGTAAGAAAGGTAAAGCGTTCGCAGAGTGGAATGATTCTCGATCCGGTTACGCTTCATGTGGATAGTACAGCCAGAGATGCGGAACTCATCATGCGAGAAAATAAAATTGGTGGTATCCCTGTAGTCGATGGCGACAAAAACCTAATAGGCATTGTCACAAATCGCGATATGCGATTTATCAAAAACATGGCTACTCCTGTAAAGGACATTATGACTAAGGACAATGTCATTACTGGAAAGATGGGAATTAGCTTGGACGATGCGGAGGGCGTGCTTCAAGAGTACAAAATTGAAAAGCTTCCGATTGTTGATGATAAGGGTCAGCTCACTGGCTTAATCACTTATAAAGACATTCTAAAAAACAGGGACAGACCCAACGCCTGTAAAGATGAATTCGGAAGATTGAGAGTCGGAGCAGCAGTTGGTGTGACACCGGACATCGATGAGAGAATTGACGCGTTGATGAATGCCGGTGTAGATGTCGTCAGTATCGACACAGCTCATGGCCATTCAAAAGGTGTTATTGACACCGCGAAACGCATCAAAAAGGCCTATCCAAACCTTGACGTAATCGTAGGTAATATAGCAACTGCAGAAGCTGCGAAGGCCTTAGTAGAAGCCGGTGCCGATGCCATAAAAGTGGGTGTAGGACCTGGTAGTATTTGTACTACAAGAGTAATTGCCGGGGTGGGAATGCCTCAACTCTCTGCTGTTTATGAAGCCGCCAAAGCTATTAAGGGTTCTGGAGTGCCGATCATTGCCGATGGTGGTGTTCGCTATTCAGGTGATATCGTGAAGGCCATTGCCGCTGGTGCTAGCACAGTAATGATTGGTTCATTGTTAGCCGGTACAGAGGAAGCGCCTGGTGAAGTAATCCTTTATGAAGGAAGAAAATTCAAATCTTACCGAGGTATGGGCTCTATCGAAGCCATGGAAGATGGTTCTAAAGACCGCTACTTCCAAGATGCTGAAGATGACATCAAAAAGCTCGTCCCTGAAGGAATCGTAGGACGCGTGCCATTCAAAGGTTCTGTTCAGGAAGTACTCTATCAGATTACTGGTGGACTACAAGCCGGAATGGGTTACTGTGGCGCGGGAACCATAGAACAAATGCAAGAGGCCAAGTTTGTGAAAATCACTGGTGCAGGCGTTAAGGAAAGTCATCCGCATGATATTTTTATAACACGAGAAGCGCCTAACTACAGCAGGTAAGGTCTAAATACCTTTCTAAGGCTGATACCATTTCATGACTTAAATCAGGATTAGAACCTGATAATGTCACTCTTATTTCGTCATTAGCTCGCTAACCTTGTTCTTGAGAACATATCATGGGTTAGTATGGGTGACTTAAATGTAAAAGTGATCAAGACGCAAAAGCAGCTCAATGACTTTACGAGGTGCTTGTTGAGGGACGTTCATTTAATGGAGCAAATGATCGAAAAGGACTGGTTCGAAACGGGCCAAATGCACATTGGAGCGGAGCAAGAATTCTGTCTAATTGGTAAGCACTACAAACCGATCACGAAAGCCTCCGAGGTACTTCAAAAGCTTGATCATCCCTCTTTTACCACTGAACTCGGACAATTTAACATTGAGGCCAATCTGGCACCTCAGCCATTCAAAGGCGACTGTTTCGCCAAACTGGAAGGCGAGTTAAATTCGTTATTGAACAGACTAGATCCTGTATGCCAAGAACTTGATATTGATTACTTGCTTACAGGCATACTGCCCACCTTGCGGAAGTTTGACCTGGCCATTGAAAACATCACACCACTCGATCGCTATTATGCACTAGCCGAGGCCATCAAAAAAATGCGAGGCAAAGACTTTGAACTACATCTGAAAGGCTATGATGAGCTCAACTTGAAATTTGACTCTGTCATGTTAGAGGCTTGCAATACAAGCTTCCAAGTACACCTTCAGGTCAGGCCAGACGAATTTGTAGACCAATACAACATTGCTCAACTTCTGGCCGGCCCAACGGTGGCAGTGGGTAGCAACAGTCCAATGCTCTTTGGGAAACGTCTTTGGCATGAAACACGGATAGCACTCTTTCAAAAATCGGTCGATACACGCATCACCAATGAGCACATTCGGGATAGAAGTCCTCGTGTCATGTTTGGCAACAGCTGGCTCAAAAACTCTGTACTGGATCTCTTTAAAGAAGATATTTCCAGGTTTAGAGTAATGTTGATGACTGGTCAGGAAGACGCATCGCAAACTGATTTTGAGCAGGGTATCACGCCAAAACTGAAAGCGCTTTCTATCCACAACTCCACAGTTTATCGATGGAACAGACCTTGTTATGGTATAAGCCCAAATGGAAAGCCTCACTTAAGAATTGAGAATCGAGTACTTCCTTCGGGTCCAACGGTGTTGGATGAAATGGCCAATACGGCCTTTTGGCTTGGAGCAATGAATGGCTTCAAAGATCATTTTCAAAATATCCCAGACCTGATAGAATTCGATCAGGTAAAATCCAATTTCTATGGAGCTGCAACCCAGGGAATGAACGCCAAAGTTCGCTGGCTAAATGGCCAACGCCTGAGTATGAATGAGCTTATTTTAAAGGAATTACTGCCGATCGCCAAAGAGGGACTCATCAAAAACAAAGTCAATACGGCTGACATTGATAAGTACTTGGATGTGATTAAGGAAAGGGTTGAAGCCAATCAAAACGGAACAAATTGGATACTCAAATCCTACAGTCACTTGGCAAAGGATGCAACCAAGGAAGAAATTCTGCTCTCCATTACTTCCTCAATGCATAAAAATCAACAGGCCAATCAGCCAGTCCACAAATGGCCTCTGGCGGATTTAAGTCATCTGGTTGGCTTAGACCCTGCTACCATCTTGGTGGAAGAATTTATGACCACCGACCTATTCACAGTTCAACAAGAAGATATTCTTGAACTAGTTGCAGATATGATGGATTGGCAAAACGTTCGGTTTACGCCAGTTGAGAATGATAAAGGAAGACTTATAGGCTTGATCAGTGCCCGAATGATGCTTAGACATTTTCGCAAAAAGGATGATCCCGTTTCAGGGCAGAAAATGGTGAAAGACATTATGATTAAGGACCCCATAACCATTGATCCGGGTAAAACAGTCCATGATGCGATGGCTTTAATGAAGGCTAATAGTGTCGGATGTTTGCCAGTTGTGAAAAATCAAAAGCTAATTGGTATTGTTACTGAAGGCGACTTCTTAAATTTGACCTCCACAATACTCAAAATCGTAAAAGGAGCTGGAGATCTGAATGAATAGAATAATAAGTGAGAAGTCAGGATCTGACAATAATGTATTGATGATCGTCATAGGCGGTCTTCACGGCAACGAGCTATCCGGAGTTAAAGCGATCCAAAATGTTTTTGACAGACTGGAAGAGACCAATATCAATGTTCATGGAAAAATCGTTGGTATTGCCGGCAACCTGCAGGCCATTTCAGAAAAGAGACGTTTCCTAAATTACGATCTCAATCGTTGTTGGACACAAGCGTTTATCGATAAGACGCTAGCCAAACCAGCATCAGAATGTGAAAAGGAAGACATTGAACTGAGAGAACTCTACCATTTAATTAATGATCTCCTCGCGGAAGACTATCGACAAGTCTACATTGTGGATTTACATGCTACCTCTGCCGATAATGGGAACTTCATTGTGCATGCTGGCATGCCTGCTTATGACTCAGTGATTAAATCGCTACAACTTCCAATTGTCATGAATTTGGATGACTATATCGAGGGAACCTTACTTCGGTATTTCAAAAGCCCGAGAGTAACGGCATTTGCCTTCGAAGGAGGGCAAATAGGTGCTGAAAAAACCAAAGAGGTCCATACTTATGGCATTTGGCAATTAATGACGGAATCGGGCCTCATAGACGAGCAGCATGACATGTCAATGCTACTGCATTACCAGGAGCTTGTAGGCTCTATGAAGAAGGATCAACCAAATATTCTGAGAGTACTTCATCGTCATGAAGTCAAGCCGCATGATTTCTTCCATATGAAACCTGGATTTGACAGCTTTCAGTTTGTCGAGAAAGGTGAACTTTTAGCCGAAGACAAAAGTGGTAAAATCACAGCACCGATTGGAGGCAGAATCTTTATGCCACTATATCAAAACGCTGGTGATGACGGCTTTTTTATTGTGGAAGAGGTGTAAGCTTTCCCTGTTTAAAACAGTATCATAAAAAATGCCATCCCGATTAACCGAGATGGCATTTTAGTTTTATATCTAATGCTAGATTTAAGCCTGTTGTGCAGTAGCCTCTGCCTTAGCAGCTGCTCTAGCTCTTGCAGATTCTTTTTCCTTATCAGCAGCGGCACCAAGGGTTTTCTTAGTTAAGTCAACAACTGTTGGAGTTGCCACGAAAACTGAAGAGTAAGTACCCACTAGAATACCGATTAACAAGGCGAAAGAGAATCCTCTCAATACTTCACCACCGAAAATGAATAGTACCAATACCACGATCAAGGTAGTCATTGACGTAATCAAAGTACGGCTAATGGTCGAGTTGATAGACTCATTAAATGTTCCAATCAAGTCTCTCGATCCTTTTAATTGTAGGTTCTCACGAATACGGTCAAACACTACCACGGTATCATTTATCGAGTAACCTATAATGGTCAAAAGGGCCGCAATAAATACTTGATCGATTTCAAAACTAATACCTAACCATCCGGCAATTGCGAAAGCAGAAAGCACAATAAATGCATCATGTACCAAGGCCACAATTGCACCCAATGAGAACTGCCATCTTCTAAACCTGATTAAGATGTAAACAAAGATTGCCAAGATTGAGAAACCGAAAGACTTGTAAGATGAATTCTTAATATCATCGGCAATGGTTGCTCCTACTTTGGAAGATCCGATGATGGTAAATTCTCCAGCATCAGGATTAAGCTTTCCATCAACAAAGGTTTTTCCTGTAGCAGATGCAAGACCTGTTACTAAAGTGCTTCTTACTTCATCATCTACAACAGTTGATTCTTCATCAACCTTATAAGAAGTAGTCACCTTAAGAATATTACTCGCATTGTATTCTTTCACCTCTACCCCATCTTCAGTAAATACGCCACTTGACAAAGAAGCCTTCACATCAGATGCAACCATTGGCTGGTCGAATTTCACAACATAAGATCGGCCTCCTTTGAAGTCAACACCAAGTCGCAAACCATTTGTTGAAAGCGCTATCGCACCAACAGAAATAACAATCGCAGAGATCAAGTATGCTAACCTTCTTTTACCCAAGAAATCAATATTGATATTGGTTAACCAACCTCTCGACAATGGTGTCTCGAAAGAGATATTACTTTCATTACCCTTCTTGGTCATCCAAGTCACAATTACTCTTGTGATGAATACTGCTGAGAAGAATGAACAGATAATACCGATCATCAAAGTGATCGCAAATCCTTTTACTGGACCTTGGCCTAAGAAGTAAAGGATCAAACCGGTCAAGAATGTGGTTACGTTCGCATCAATGATGGAACTGTATGCTTTCTTATAACCAGAGCTAATGGCTTGAAGCAAAGGAATTCCATTACGAAGCTCTTCTCTAATTCTTTCAAAGATCAGTACGTTCGCATCAATAGACATACCAATGGTCAATACGATACCTGCAATACCTGGTAGGGTCAAGGCGGCACTTAGGTTAGCCAAAATTCCCATAATAAAGAAGATGTTGAACAATAGGGCCACGTTAGCCACAATTCCACCTTTAGCGTAATAAGCGATCATGAAGATCACTACAATTAAGAGACCCGCTAGAATAGATGTTACTCCTTGTCTTTGTGCCTCAATACCCAAAGTAGGACCAACAACTGCTTCTTCTACGATTCTTGTTGGTGCAGGTAGCGATCCAGCTTTCAAGATATTTGCTAAATCCTGAGCTTCTTCAACGGTGAAGTTACCCATGATTTGAGAGCTACCATTTGGAATCTCACCATTTACATTTGGTGCTGTATATACATAGTTGTCAAGAACAATAGCTATATGTCTGTTGATATTGGCGCCCGTTAAGTTCTTCCACTTCTTTGCTCCAATGGAGTTCATTTGCATGCTCACAGCAGGCCTTGCCATCTGGTCCAGACTCTGACGTGCATCAGTCACAACTTCTCCTGTAAGTGGTGCTTCTCCCCTTGTCGTCTTAATGGGGTAGAGCTGAAGGAATTCAGTATCTTCCACAACTTTTACTCCCCATTTAAATGAAAGGTTAGCGGGTATTAATCGGGTAATGGCCTGGTTACTTAAAACCCTGTTGATTTTAGCAGTGTCTGCCAGATCATATAAGAATCCCACTTCAATAGGTCCTTGCTTTTGTAAAGCAAAGAAGCTAGAAACGCCAGGAGTAGATGTCTCTGTAGAATCAGCCACGGCAGTATCAGCGGCCTGAGCCAATTGAGATTCCAACGAATTCTCAGTCTGTGTATCAGCTGGTTGCAATTCTGAACCTAGATCTGTCGCCACAGCTGACCTTTCAGCAGTTTCAATTTTATCTAGCTCAGTATTAATCGCATTCAGCGTAGAAGCAATTTCATTTGTCTCATATACTTCCCAAAACTCCAACTTAGCCACTCCTTGAAGCAGTTTTCTAACCCTCGCAGGATTATCAACACCAGGCAATTCGATTTGAATTCTTCCGGTTCCCTGAAGTCTCTGAATGTTAGGTTGTGACGTACCAAAACGGTCAACTCTAGTTCTTAGAATTTGGAATGCACGATCAATAGCCAAATCAACTTCTTCGTTGATTACGTCCATTACGTCAGCGTTGGTAGACTCAAAGCTTATTCTACCACTGTTAGCAGCATTAGCAAAGATTCTACTCAGCTTTCCTCCAGGTGCTGTCTCAGTATAAGCTTCCTGAAAAAGCTGAGTGTAGGCTGACTGGCTGTTCTTTTGGCGGTCAGCGGCAAGGTCAATAGCTGTAAGGAAATCAGGATCTTGGCTATTGCCAGAAAGCCCCTTTATGATTTCAACAGGAGATACTTCCAAAGTGACATGCATTCCACCCTGAAGGTCAAGTCCCAGGTTTAATTCAATCTCCTTAATCTCTTTGTAAGTGAACTCTGCTCCTAGGATGTTAAGTACTGGTTGCGTCCAAATGGAATCTAGATAGGCTTGCTTTTTAGTCTGATCGACTACGCCTGATTCATTCTGAGCATATTCTACGGCATCTGCTTGTATCCCTCGAGAAAAGAAAGTGATCGATAGGTAATACAAACAAAGCGCTGTAATGACGACTGTCAGAAAAACGATTGTATTCTTATTTTTCATTGGTAATAAAGGTTATTCTAAAATGTTAAATGAGTTATGAGAGCGAAATAGCTCCGAATTATGCCATTCGAAAGGAAGGGCAGCGATTTGATCAAATATTAACTAGGGTGCGTTTGGCGATTGGAACTGCCGAAACAATGTCTTGAAATGTGGAGAATCATATAGGGCGACTTCAGGTAAGAATGGTACTTTCTCTTCGGTCTCACGAATAACTTCTCCGATGAATATTGCCTGAAAAGGTTCTAACTCAATCCCACTGACTGGTAGAATTACCTGCGAAGTTAGGGAATAGACAATGTCTTGTTTTGGCGCCTCTTCCGACTCTTCATCTGCTTCAATGATTTCCTCACATATCTGATTACTTTGGTAGCTAACCACCTCCTGGCAAATCACAAAGACTGCCACAAAAATTCCCAATAGGAAGAATAGTGATCGCTTAAAGCCCGATATGTTCGTATGAATTTTCATTCAGCGGCACGAATTTAGTAAATCGATTGAAGAAAAGATCAGCTGCTGGGCATTATTTTGCTCTGAATAGCCGCTTTTAACACATGAAGTGCCTTATCAAAGTCTTTATTGTTTGGCACAACTAAATCTGCCTCTTCTTTGTAGGGCTCAATGTACTTCTGATAAGAGGGCATGATATGGTTCTCATACTTGTAAAGCACATCATCCGCATCATAGCCTCGTTCTTCTCTATCCCTTTTAAGTCTTCGTTGAAGTTTTACATAGTCGCGGGCATCTATGAAAATTTTGAGGTCTATCAACTCGGCAATTTTCTTGTAGTGAAAAATAAAAATACCTTCGACCAAAATTACTGGTGCCGACTTTCTAACCAAAGTTTTCGCCTCCGCATTGGGATTATTGAAGGTATACTCTTCCTTTTTAATACTCCTTCCTTCGCTTAACTCTTTCAAATCGGTAGCAAAGTGCTCATAATCAATTGACTCAGGCCTATCAAAATTCAACTCACCATTCTTATCTACCAACTGGTATTCACGAGGTCTATAATAGTCATCTTGAGATATACAAGTGACATACCTGCCATCAAATCCCTCAATCAATTGTTTCAGAAACCTGGTCTTTCCAGAACCACTTCCACCCGTTATACCAATGATATATGGCTTTTCCATAATGCAAAAATAGAAAGCTTAGCGTTAATTAAGTTGATTTAGAAATGCAGCCAGTTTTTCAACGGACCTTTTTCGGTGACTCATTGTATTCTTCACATCGGCCGATAGCTCGGCAAAAGTCTGATCATACCCTTCAGGAATAAAAATTGGGTCGTAGCCAAAACCATCCTCACCCGTTTTTTCTGGAGCAATACTTCCCTTTATAATCCCTTCAAACTGTCTTTCGACAGATGAATCGATGTAGGTCACTACCGCCCTGAATTGTGCATCTCGACTATCGGAGGGGCTCAGTTCGGATAATACTTTGTCCATGTTCTTATCGGCATTCCTGTCTCCGGCATAATGTGCAGTATGTACACCCGGCCTACCATTAAGTGCACTCACTTCCAGTCCAGAATCGTCTGAAAAGATGGGCATTTGAAACTTATTGAATAGGTATTGTGCCTTTTCTTGGGAGTTCTCTTCTAAAGTCTCATGCGTTTCTGGCAGTTCACCATCGAAGCCTATATCACTCAAGGATTGAACTTCAAAGCGATCGCCCAAGATAGTCCTGACTTCTTCTAGTTTGTGAGGATTATTTGTAGCAAAGCAAATTCTTTTCATAGCTAAAGAAAAGCACACTGAGGTACTTCGCTATCTCACATCTAAAACCTGAATATCAAAGATCAGCACAGAATTAGGCGTGATAAACTGGCCTTGCCTATTGTTTCCATAACCAAGACCTGACGGAATCAATATAGTAGCACTAGTACCTGCATTCATCTCTCGCAATGCAATCTCCCAACCTTGAATAACATCGCCACGGCCGACCACTACGTCAATGGCCCCTACGCCAATAGAGGTATCAAACTCTGTTCCGTCAAGTAAGTATCCTCGATAATCAACAACGACCGAGCTACCGAAGCTAGGCAGCGGTCCTGTGCCGGCTTGCGTAGTAATAATTCTAATCTCGCTAGGCCGAAGCGTATCGGCTACAAGGTTATTCTGCGCCAAGTATGTTTCAATTAAATCAATATCTATGCGCAGCTGTTCTTCCTGATCGAAAATATTATCCTGATCACAGGATGCGATTAGAAAAAACAAAACAGGTAAAAGGTATACTAATTTCTTCATCATTTAATGTCTACCAGTTCTACATCAAAAACTATCACTGTATTCGGTCCAATCTGCGATCCGAAACCCGATGTACCATAAGCCAAGTCTGAAGGAATCAATAAGGTTCCTTTAGCACCTTTACTAAATTTGGGCATACCGATGTTCCAGCCTCTGAGAATCTCCCTGTCACCTAGAACAAATGACCTAGGGCCATATATTCTATTCGGGTTAAATAAGTCGTTTTCTCTCGCAATCACCTCACTGCTAGTGTCGATTAGTGTTCCATCCAACAAAGACATCGAGTATTTTAAAAATACTTCATCTCCATCTTTTGGAAAAACACCATTTCCACTTTCCAAAGTTACATAATAGAGCCCTTCCTCAGTAGAAGAGGCCTCTAAATTATTGTTAACGATAAAAGCTTCAATTAATTCTTTATCCGTCTTGGCTTGTGCCAGCCTGTTTCTTTCTATAACCGTAGATTCGTTCTCAATTTCTGTAACTCTTATGTTCCAAGTTACGCTTTGAGTTGTATCCATTCTTGGAGAAATTGGGAGCCCGGTAAAGCGAGCATAATCTCCCAAGGACATTTCTATTTGAAGACTGTCGCCCTCTCCGGTCAAGTTAAGTACCTCACGTATTTCCGGGGGAGCTCCAATATTTGGATTTATAAAAAAGCCACCTTCCTCTGTCTGAAAGATGAGTGAATCTCCCAGATAATGGGCCATGTCCATGAACATCACATCCCCCATTCTAGGTTTGTCAGCCCCTTTGTCATCAAGTAATCTGTACTTAAGGCCTGAGTCTAGCATCACATAAGGTGGTGTTTGGTCACAACCCACAATGAGCACAAACAGCGCCACTAGGAAAACACAGATATTTCTTTTCATAGCAGTTTATATTCTTCCTCTAATTGATCCTTATACTCTTCTAAAACGCTCTTAAAACGATCCACCGTGTCTTCTAGAGAAAGCTCGACTTTACCTCCAGCTGCATTCCTATGCCCACCACCATTGAAATACTTGGCAGCAATTTCATTAGCCGGAAACTTGCCGATAGACCTGAGTGATATTTTGACGCCACCTGCTGATTCTTTAAATAGTCCTGCAAGGGTTATTCCTTCTATTGAAAGGGCATAATTGACCAAACCTTCAGTATCTCCTGTTTTCGAATTATACTGTCGTAATTCATCTTCGGATAAGGCAAAGAAAGCAACACGGCTATCAGGAATCACTTGTAAATTTTGACTTAGTGCATAGCCCAAAAAGCGGAGTCTATCGATAGAGTTTTTGTCATAAACTTCCTTGGAAACACGACTATTATCGGCACCATGAGCAATAAGTTTGGCGACAACTTCATGCACATTTTGTGTAGTATTAGGATGCCTAAACCCACCTGTGTCGGTCATGATACCAGCATATAGACACTCTGCAATGTCCTTATCGATAAAATCTGCGTCACCTAATGCCACGATCAAATCATAGCAAAGCTCACAGGTAGCAGCTGCTCCTGTATCCCAAAGTCTGAAATCAGCAAAATCTTCAGGATCTAAATGATGGTCTACATTCACCTTGAACCCATTCGCTTCTTTAACCATATCGCCTAATTCATCGATACGGCCCAGAACGGAGAAATCTAGTGTCATTATGATGTCTGCTTGATCCATTAACACTTTAGCAGTGTCGTGAGTATCTTCGCTATAAACCAACACATCATCATTGCCTTTCATCCAATGCAAAAAACCTGGATACTCGGAAGGTGTGATGACCTGCACATCATGCCCCTTTTTGATCAAGTAATTGGCCATGCCCAAGGAGGAGCCCAAGGCGTCTGCATCGGGTTTCACATGAGTGGTAATTACGATTTTGCTGGGATTACTAAGCTTGGATTTTAATAAGTCTAAGTTCTGCATGCACTGCTTCCGACAAAGTCGGTCCGTCAAGAATCGGCAAAGTTGTCAAGAAATCGGCTACGAAACAATCAAAGAGACCTTGATTATCTGAATATTAAGTCCTTAAAAGATTCATTCTAAGGCCGTATCATATTAAAAATTATCTTCTATTTTTGCGCACGAATTTTAAAAAGGAACTATAAAACGATTATGGCAACTAACAGAACATTCACAATGATTAAGCCTGACGCTGTGGCAGATGGTAACATTGGTGGGATCATGAAAATGATCGAGGAAGCGGGATTTAAAATCATTGCTATGAAATATACCAGGTTGACCACTGAGTTAGCCGGTAAATTCTACGAAGTACATAAGGAAAGACCTTTTTACGGTGAGCTAGTGGACTACATGTCTTCTGGACCTATCGTAGCAGCCATTCTTGAGAAAGATAACGCTGTTGAAGACTTTAGAACTTTAATCGGTGCTACTAATCCAGCAGAAGCTGCTGAAGGTACTATCAGAAAAATTTACGCTAAGTCTATTGGAGAAAATGCTGTTCACGGTTCAGATTCTGACGAGAATGCAGCGATAGAAGGAAACTTCTACTTCTCTATGGGAGAGAGATTCTAAGATCAAAGGAATTGAATTCAGAAGCGGCCATGAGCCGCTTTTTTTATGTCTGGACATTGAATTAAGCCCGTTTCAATCCTCCACAAGCTCATCCTCGATCTTCTCGACCCAAAAATTATTAAACCCTTCACCCAAATGCATCGTGATCTTACGCATTTGCAGCAGGTCAAGAATGGAGAGAAAATTAAAGATCACAGCAATCTTATTCGGTTCAAAAGCGATCAGCTCGGTAAAAGAAAGCCTTGGGGAAGCCGCTAATTTATCAAGTACAAACTGTCGCTGAGTACTGATAGAATATGGGTATTGAACCACTTGGTGAGTAGGCTTTTGCTGCTCATATTCAAAGCGCGAAAGAACCCGTTGATACACCTTAAGCAATTTATAAAGGTCAATATCCTGAAGTTCGGCCTCGACATTGCTGCCTTCGGCAAGTTTTCTAAGTTCTTTTACAATGTTACCCCGCTTTTCTTTCCGAAGGCGGTCTCCTTCCATCTGACCTAACTCTTCAATTACTGATTTATACTTCTTGTATTCCAGTAAATGACGAACAAGCTCTTCTCGAGGATCAATTTCGTTTCCTTCCTCATCCAGAACAGGCCTTGGAAGGAGCATTTTAGCCTTAATACGCATTAAGGTGGCTGCCACTAAAATAAACTCACTGGCCACTTCAACATTCATCTGCTCCAGATGATGTAGGTAATCCAAAAAATCAGATGTGATTTTATTAATCGGGATATCGTGAATATCTAACTCGTCTCTTTGGATAAAGAATAAAAGGAGGTCGAAGGGACCTTCAAAGAGAGGAAGTTTTATCTCGAAACTCAACGATTATAAAGGGTTTTCAATCAAATATATAGAGAATGGTTAAATGTCTCATTTGGTGCCAAAATAATTTTTAATTTTGGGGGTTGTTAAGAAATCTATGCCAAACATTTAACTCGTAGTATAGTTGATAAGGCATTAGTTTTAAAAATCCATGTTGATAGAGCCCGGATCGCTTCTTTCCAAAATTGACTCCCCTGCCGATTTAAAGCAATTAGATCAGACCCAACTCGTAAAGGTCTGTGATGAACTGCGCCAGTTTATTGTTGACAATGTTTCCGTCTACGGAGGTCATTTTGGTGCATCGCTGGGAGTGGTAGAACTGACTGTGGCGCTGCATTACATCTTTGACACGCCAAAAGATCAATTGGTTTGGGATGTCGGACACCAGGCTTATGGTCATAAGATTTTGACAGGAAGAAGGGACGTTTTCCATACCAACAGGATTTACAACGGACTTTCTGGCTTCCCTAAACGAAAAGAAAGCGATTACGATACTTTTGGAGTTGGACACTCATCTACCTCCATTTCTGCAGCATTAGGCATGGCCATTGCCAACCAATACAAAAAAGATGATCGCCAACACATAGCCGTCATTGGAGATGGTGCTATGACAGGTGGTTTGGCCTTCGAGGGTATGAACCATGCCGGTGACACGAATGCCAACATACTGATCATACTCAACGACAACTGCATGTCGATTGATCCGAATGTAGGTGCTTTAAAAGACTATCTGACAGACGTTACCACATCACATACCTATAACAAGGCAAAAGATGATGTCTGGAAATTGCTCAGCAAGTTTTCTAAGTTTGGCAAAAGTGCACAGGAGGTTATCTCAAAAGTAGAGCACTCGATGAAGTCGCTGCTTTTGAAACAGAGCAACCTTTTCGAAGCACTAAACTTAAGGTATTTTGGTCCTGTGGACGGGCATGATGTACATCATTTGACCAATGTCCTCAATGACCTTAAAGACATTCCTGGCCCGAAAATTCTTCACTGTGTTACAGTGAAAGGAAAGGGTTATAAACCTGCTGAAGAGGGCAATGCTACCAAATGGCATGCACCAGGCAAATTTGATAAGGTAACGGGTGAGGTATTCAAAAAAGTGCCTGATTCACCTCAGCCTCCTAAATATCAGGATGTTTTCGGCCATACATTAGTTGAATTGGCGGAAAAGAATGACAAGGTAATGGGAATAACCCCTGCAATGCCTTCTGGTTCTTCGATGAACATTATGATGAAGGCTATGCCTGAGCGAGCTTTTGATGTTGGAATTGCCGAACAACATGCCGTAACATTCTCTGCGGGTTTAGCTACACAAGGACTAATACCTTTCTGTAACATCTACAGTACATTCATGCAGCGTGCCTTTGATCAGGTCATTCATGATGTCTGTATTCAGAATTTACCTGTTACCTTCTGCCTCGATAGAGCAGGGTTCGCAGGAGCGGATGGCCCTACTCACCATGGTGCATATGACATCGCCTACATGCGATGCATTCCGAATATGATTGTGGCGGCTCCAATGAATGAGGCGGAATTAAGAAACATGATGTACACTTCTCAATTGCCACGAGAAGGACACGCCTTTACCATTCGCTACCCAAGAGGTACGGGTGTAATGCCTGAGTGGAGAACTGAGATGAAGAAAATGGCCATTGGTACAGGAAGAAAGATTGCCGATGGTGAAGAAGTAGCCATTTTAACACTTGGCCATATTGGTAATTATGCGGTTACGGCAAGAGAGCAACTCGTTGAAGAAGGCTTGAACCCTGCACATTATGACATGCGCTTTGTTAAACCTCTGGACGAAGAGTTGCTTCACGATATTTTCAGAAACTTCAAGAAAGTGATAACAGTGGAAGATGGCTGTGTCATGGGTGGTTTTGGTAGTGCAGTACTTGAATTCATGGCAGACAACGGTTATGCAGCCAAAGTGGTAAGACTGGGAATTCCCGATGCCATTGTAGAGCACGGCACCCAAGAACAACTGCACGCTGAATGCAACTTCGATGTTGCTGGCATTGCTAATACGGTTCGTGAATTGGCTGGAGTAAAAAGCCCGAGTAAAGCCTCTTCTAACTAGGCTATCTATCTAAATTAAACTTCCTGTTTCTTCTTGACTTAGATGCTACTTTCAAGTAGATCAGAGAACCGATTATTGGGACAAATAATAGGAGTAGGAAACTAAAGATCCTCTGTGTTCCAGAACTGGTATCGTTATATAGCTTGTAGAAGGCAAAAAACATTAGTGCTATATGCAAGAATGTTAAAGTCTGAAAAGCCATTAAGTTATTATCGTAGAGGTATATGTCCATAGTTCTGGTAATATACGCAGTTTACTTTATTAAGAAGCTCTCTCTATCATGCTGGCCAAATCTCGCTTCGTCATCACACCGGCTCTATTCTCCACAACCTTCCCATTTTTGAATAGAATCAAAGTGGGTATACTTCTCACACCGAACCGCTGAGCGATCGGCTGATTCTTGTCTACATCAATTTTAATCACCTTCACTTTATCGCCCATTTCTTGGGCAACTTCCTTCAACACAGGCGCCATCATTTGGCATGGCCCACACCAATCGGCATAAAAGTCTACGAGTACTGGTGTATCCTGATCTATTAACGTCTCAAACTTTCCTTTCATCACTATCAAATTATGCTATTCTAAAACCTAAGAAGTGATTCATTTGTTCCCTATTTTCACAAAGCTTAAACCGAGCACACCTAGTTCGATATGCATCAGTACGACTTTACAGATCCATTGACCTTTCTTGCACTAACCGGCCTGATGTTCTTGATGGTGGTGTTTAGGTATAGCTTGGTGGCCGGAATCTTTTATGTAGTTTTCTATATCATCGATCCGAAAGACTTTCGGAGTCGAAAGGTCCATGTTCCAACAAGAGATAAAAAGCAGTACAGACGCGAGATCATGTGGTCTACATTGACTTCCCTATTCTTTGCACTGGCTGGGGCCGGTATGGTGGTACTTTGGCAGAAAGGGTATACAGCCAT
This sequence comes from Roseivirga sp. 4D4, assembly GCF_001747095.1. NCBI lineage: Bacteria > Pseudomonadati > Bacteroidota > Cytophagia > Cytophagales > Roseivirgaceae > Roseivirga > Roseivirga sp. 4D4. The sequence continues at coordinate 3,990,184 of NZ_MDGP01000001.1, read as the reverse complement.
CTATGAAGACATGAATCAGTTTGGGTGGTGGTGGCTGCCCATCAGCTTCCTGATCGCTGCACTAATTCATGAAACCTACTATTATTGGCTGCATCGCTGGATGCATAGGCCCAAGGTTTATCGACTGATTCATAAAGTCCATCACGATAGCCATATCACTTCTCCCTGGACATCTTTCTCCTTTCATCCAGGGGAAGGCATACTACAATCTGTGATTATTCCTGTAGTCATACTCTTTCTTCCCATGCATTATTGGACCATTGTGACGCTGCTAACTTTTATGACCTTAACCAGCGCTATCAATCATTCCAATGTTGAAATCTACCCCAAAGGATTTCATAAACACTGGCTCGGCAAATGGATGATAGGTGCAACACACCATAGTCTCCACCATACTCAATACCGCTTTAACTTTGGGCTGTATTTTACCTTCTGGGACAAATGGATGAAGACCGAGAGTGAGAAGTACTCCGAGGATTTTGAGAAGCATACGAATTAAAATAACTTCATACCTATCATTTCTATGACTCATGAATACTGATCCAAAAGAATTCCTCTTTCAAACTAAGGAATTTGCAATTTCAGAACACTCATTTCATTTTCTAAGAAACAGATTCAACTATAAAACAATTAATGCAACTGAGGTGAGAGATTTGATTTTGGAAAAAGGACATCAGGTAGCCAATTGGTTGATTATTCTCGTAATTGGGACATGCCTTTTAGCACTCAGTGGTTATTATTTTTTACGACTATTCGATTATTTAGGAAGTGATAGCTCCTCTGGACCAATCTTCATTGAGTCGTTCGTTATTCCTGTTATCCCGATGTTATTGGGAGCCTATTGTCTCTACATTTCCTTAAAAACGGGGGCAAGACTCAGGGTAACCTATGGCGACAACAAGTCAAAACACTTTCCTCTGGTCAACGTCCAAAAAGAAGGACAAATTGATTCCCTCGTGCAAGTTTTAGAAGAATCATCTTCTTTTAGCACCATCTTTAAGAATGGTTTATAGACCAAAATCAGCCATAGTGGAGTAAATTTTATTTGTTTCTAAAAAGAGAATATATTTAATTTGTTGAAATCCAGCACATACGCTTAGCTCGTATTTGGATTAAACAGGTTTTTAAACTCAAAAGAAACAATTATGAATATCATCAAATTATTGTCCATTGCGGCACTAAGTCTTGGGTTGACTGGTCACAACCCTTACCACGAAGTAATCATTCGAACTGACGATGGTGGAGCGGTTAGCTTAATGACCACCAAGTATTACCACAAACGAGCCACAGACATCTTACTTACCAAAACAAATGCAGAGGGTAACGAAGAGTGGTTTAAAACTTATGGTGGAACGAGCTATGATAAATCCAGTGATCTGATAGCCACCAATGACGGAGGCTATGCCATCTTAGGCTCCACCAGCTCTTATGGCAATGGCAACTATGATATCTACTTGATCAAAGTTGATAAAAAAGGCAAGAAACAATGGAGCAAGACCTATGGAGGGTTTTATAACGAATACGGTTACTCAATCAAGGAGCGTAAAAATGGGGACTTCGTCATCCAAGCTACTGGACAAGGCTGCTTTAACTGGAGTGGCGCTCCAAACTGCGATGGAGAGAAATGGCAGTTCAGAGTAGACAATAAAGGCAAAGAACTTGGCCAATTGGAAGTGGCTAAGTAAGTAACAGGGCTGTCTCAAAGGCTGATGGAGCGTCATCCTGAACCCGCCTGTCTAGCGCAGGCGGGTTCAGAATGACGACAATTTGGGCCTTTGAGACAGCTACTCTTAATATTTACTCATACCGCAGACTATCCACGGGGTTGGCTTTTGCAGCCCTAGCGGTTTGGAAACTCACGGTTGCAATGGCGATAAACAATACCAACAGTGCCGGTAAGGCAAAAATGTACCAGTACAAATCTATTCTGAAAGCAAAACCATTGAGCCATTGTTCCATTCCATAGAAAGCAATTGGTATGGCCAAGACAATTGAAACCATAATCAGTTTCAAGAAGTCAGTAGAGAGTAACTTGAGGATACTCGGTATGGAAGCTCCTAAAACCTTTCTAACGCCTATTTCCTTTATACGCTTCGAGGTCATAAAGGCAGCTAAGCCAAATAAACCCAGGCAAGCCACAAAAATGGTGAGCCCTGAAAAGATGGTGAATACTGACCCAAATTGCTTATCTGCTTCATACTGCTCTTCAAATCGATCCTCCAAGAAAAAGTACTCAAATGGATTTCCAGGAAAGAATTGTCCCCATTTTTCTTGAGCCATTTGCACCACCTGCTGCGTATTGGCGGCATTGTATTTGATCGAATAAAAGTTATTGGCATTTGGAATCAGCCTAAAGATCAGCTTGTCAAAATTCTCTTTTAAGGAAGTATGGTGGTAATCTTCCAGCACTCCTATAATGGTGTACACTTGACCCCAGAAGAAAATACGTTCACCTAAGGCCTCTTCAGGGTTTGCAAAACCAAAATCCTTAGTTGCAGCTCGTGAGAATAAAATTTTTGCCTCTTCATCTCCATACTCCTTGTTAAAGCTTCGCCCAGCAATCACTTCCATATCGAAGGTCTCCACAAATTCATAGCCTAATCCCAAGACCCGGTATTGTTTGCCCTCGCTGTCTGGTGCTCCCTCTTTTCTAATGCCACCGGCATTCCAACCAACACCTCTGCCAGGCACACCAGTACTGACCACCACATTCTCGACATTAGCATCTGTCTTCATTACCTCAGTAAAGGCAGTGAGCTTCTCGCTGTAGGTAGAATCCGTGACACTTGGCCCGTTGATGACCATTGTTCTATCAATATCCACTCCTAGTTCCTGATTTCTCATAAATGAAATCTGCTCGTAAACGGTATACGTACCAATAATCAACCCTACGGATGCCATGAATTGAAAAATCACTAGGCCTTTTCTCAACAGTCCACCTCCTCCAGAAGTGAGTTTAGCTCCTTTGAGTGTATCGATAGGTTTAAAGGAGGAAAGAACAAATGCAGGATAGAGCCCTGAAAGAAAAGTACCCACAAAGAAAAGTACCCCCAGACCAAACCAGAAACCTTGCTGAGCAAAAAGTGCCATGCTCATCGGTTGATCGGTCAAATTAGCAAAACCAGGTAGCACCAAAGCCACAATCAGGAATGCTAGTATTACTGCAAATAGATTGACAAGGAACGACTCCGTTAAAAACTGTCGGATCAGCTGTCCTTTTTGAGAACCCAATACCTTTCTAAGCCCTACCTCCCTAGCTCGTTCCATTGACTTAGCAGTAGCCAGGTTGATGTAGTTTACCCAAGCGATCAGCACGATGAAGAATGAAATCACAAGTAAAGCGTAAACGGAATCACCATCACCATTGACCTCAGCCTCTCCAATGAAGTTGGAGTACAAATGAATATCCGCCATGGGCTGCAATTCAAAGTCCATCCACGTATCCACATTCCGCATCTCTTCGCCCCATTGGCTCTCTACAAACTCATCAATTTTTACCTGAAAGGCCTCCGGAGTGGTCCCTTCTGCCAATTCGATATAGTTAAAATAGCCGTCCCAATACCATACCCGGTTGGCATCAGCGGCAAAATCCCCCTGAGCAACTGTGGACCAAGAAGCCAGTATATCAAACTTGAAGTGAGAATTGTCAGGTACATCCTTGAACACCGCTGTGACCTGAACAGGTCGATCTCTATTGTACATTAGGGTTTCTCCAATAGGATTGGTGTCTCCAAAGTATTTCTTAGCAACACTTTCTGAAATCGCAATTGTATTCGGTTCCGTCAGTGCATTTTCTGTATCACCATCTGTAATCTGAGTTCCAAAAATCTTGAAGGCATCTTGATTAGCGAAGTAGATGCTCCGTTCCATGAACTCAATATCTCCTTTAGAAATGACCCCACTGGTGGAGGTTAACCTCGCGTAACGCTGTACTTCGGGATAGGCTTCATTGAGCAAATGGCCAATCGAAACGACACCTGAAGCCCATTCTGTACTTAGCTCTCCTTGATTATATCGATTCGTTTTAATGCGATAGACATTCGAAGCGTTCTCATTAAAGTCCTCATAGCTTAGCTCATAGTTGACGTATTGCATAATGAGCAAACTGGCAGAAATACCCAGTGCGAGTCCGGTAATATTGATAAATGAAAAGACTCGATTTTTCAGTAATGACCGAAAAGCAATTTTGATATAGTTCTTGAACATGGTGGTTTGAGTTTATGGTATGACCTTGGTTTATTAAAGTGGTTACACTTTAAGACGACTTTCAAGCAAGTTTATTACGCTTTGCGTAAAGACCCTATTTCATTGTTTAAGTTGCACAGGAAACTAAGTACTGTCAAAGCAACTGCCGACCGAGTAGGATATAAGGTAACTGGATCGGGACTATCTCGATCAACTTTTTATTAAACTTAATAATAGAAATAAAGCTAATTAGAAAGATTAAAGTCTGGTAGGGACAAAATAAAAGAGTCACTCCCGTTGGAGCGACTCCCTTTCACCTAAACACCTGGGTAACTAACTACTCATAGTGAATCTTTCGATTCCTACACCCAGACTTATCTTTAATTTACCGGGCGGTAAATGTTATTTCAAATTCCAATTCAGGTCTACTATCCCCTGTATTGTAAAATCAAAGTTAGTAGGATTTTTTATTAAATAAAATTTAACAAATCAATAATTCGGAAAAAATCGAACAATTTCCCTCTACAGCTGTTCATGTCGTTTAAATACACTTTTTTGTCGTATGTACTAACACTATAGTTTTATACACACATTCTTTTTCTCTGTAAAAAAGTTCAGAACGTCCCAGCCGCCCTCTCTACCAACACCACTTTTCTTCACTCCACCAAAGGGAGTTCTGAGGTCTCTAAGCAACCAACAATTCACCCAAACAATACCTGCCTGAAGTGTCGAACTTACCCTATTGGCTTTGTTCAAGTTGCTTGTCCAAACGGTAGCAGAAAGTCCGTATTCCGTACTATTCGCCATTGTCAAGACCTCTTCTTCACTATCAAAAGGTGTAATAGTAACGACAGGGCCGAAGATTTCTTGCTGATTTGTCTGACAATCGTAAGTCAAGCCTTCAATTACCGTTGGTGCTATGTAGTAGCCCTGCGCTAACTCACCTTCAAGGTGTACTTGGTTTCCACCTGTGAGGACTGTTCCTCCCTCTTGCTTAGCCAGTTCTACATAGCTCAGTACTTTCTCCATATGAGGTTTAGACACCACAGCTCCAAGATTCGAATTTTGATCTGATGGGTCTCCAACCTTCAAGCGATTCACCTTTTCGACAAAAGCGGTCTTAAAACGATCGTAAATACTTCTTTCCACGAAGATTCGCGATCCACAAAGACAGATTTGGCCTTGATTCGCAAAACTGGAATGCACCGAAGTCTTCAATGCCTCTTCGAAATCGCAATCCGCAAAAATGATATTTGGATTCTTTCCTCCCAGTTCTAGCGATAACTTCTTAAACATAGGGGCGGCAGTCGCAGCTATCCTTTTTCCTGTCTCAGTACCTCCTGTAAACGAAATTGCCTTGATATCGGGATGTTCCGAAATAGCCTGACCCGCATTTGGGCCTGTCCCATGCACGATATTTAAAACACCCGCTGGCAAACCTGCTTCTATACACAACTCTGACAATAGAAATGCCGTCATAGGTGTGATTTCAGAAGGCTTGGCCACAACGGTATTGCCTGCCGCTATAGCAGGCGCTATTTTCCAGGTAAATAGATAGAGCGGCAAATTCCAAGGCGATATACAGCCCACTACTCCAATGGGAGACCTTAAAGTCATATTAATAGCATCCTGATCTGTTTGATGCGCTTCAGTAGATTCATGAAGTATGGCCGAAGCAAAAAACCGAAAATTGGCTGAAGCCCTGGGGATATCCACTCGGCTGGCAAGTTTAATCGGCTTTCCATTGTCCTTGGATTCAGCAGCAGCTAACCTTTCATGGTTTGCATCTATTAGGTCAGCAATCTTCAATAATAGATTAGAACGCTCCTGACGGCTTGTGGTAGACCAGTTTGGAAAAGCTGCACTGGCAGCATCCGTGGCCTTCTGAATGTCATCACTTGTCGAATCGGGTATTTGACTGTAAACCTGTCCATTGGCAGGATTATAGTTGTCAAAGGATTGACCGTTTTCAGCATCTACTAATTCTCCGTTGATGTAGTTCTTAATGATCTCCATATCATTTCCAGTTAGAAGCTATAAATCGTTCTACGTTTGCATGTGCTATTCCTGCAAGCTCTTCGTCAGTAACGCTTGAACTCAATTCTTTAAGAATACCCTGATATTTCGTGGCGTCCTCATGCTTAGGGAAGTAAAAAGGAATTCGAGATTTATCCGGGTGATCTCCCGTGTAAAAGAAATCTGCGCCAAAAGCAATAGCCTTATCTCCGCCTTTCAATCCCACACCATATTTTACATGTTCGATCAGTGCATTCGGATCGTTATCATTCAAAAATGCACGAAGGAAATTGATACCAATAAGCCCTCCTCGATCGATAATTTCTTGTGCGTTTGCTTTGGTCAAATTCCTTGGGTGATCCCATACTTGTCGGAAATTGGAGTGACTGGCAATTACAGGTACCTTAAGTCCTTTTTTGTAGGTATAATCTAGGATATCATGTGCCAGTGCGTCAGAGGTGTGAGACAAATCAACAGCAATTTCTCTTCCATCCATATAATCCAATAAGGCCTCTCCATCAGGCTTCAATCCAGCTTTAGCATAATTTCCTCCTCCAAACCTATTCTCCGCATGATGAGTAAAGCTGATATAGAAAAGCCTTCCAACATTGGAAATTATGGTCTCAAGGTTTTCGAAAGCATTCTCCAATGGTTCTTCCTCATTGCAGATACCCGAAGCGCTCTCGAGGGATGCTACAATCCCAATACCTTCGTTTGAGGAATTAAAGCTGGGGTCTGCTTGATAAACATCTGCCGAATAGTCTTCCAGCAAACCCTTATAAATCTCCGACTGAGCAACTCCATTCCTGGAGCTCTCCTCCTCAACAGCCGTGTAAATGGCCATCACTTGCATTGCCACATTACCGCTTTTAAGGAAAGGGAAACCGGCACCAAAAGCTTTAGTATCAGCCGTTGCCTCGCGGTTCATCAGCAGATAGACCAGTAAGTCACAGTGCAAATCGATTATTGGGTAGTTCTGCATGCTAAAGACTCCCTGTTCTACCTCCGTCAACCGGAAGGTTAACACCATTGATATAGCTTGCGGAAGGGGTAGCCAAGAACACCGCTGCTGCGGCAACTTCCTTTGCGTCCGCGAACCTCTTGGCAGGTACGCTTGCCTTCATAGCAGCATCAACCTCCTCAATGCTTTTGCCTGTTTTCTTAGCCTTGTTTTCAATGATAGAACTCAGGCGTTGAGTTGCGGTAGCTCCCGGTAATACATTGTTCACCGTTATCCCGAACTGCCCAAGCTCATTGGCCAATGTCTTAGACCAGTTGGCCACAGCACCTCTAATGGTGTTTGAAACACCCAGTCCTTGCAAAGGCACTTTCACCGAGGTGCTGATAATATTTATAATACGGCCATAAGCCGCTTCCTTCATGCCTGGCACCAGCGCTTGCGCCAATATTTGATTACATATCAAATGTTGGTTGAAGGCTATTCTAAACTCATCAATTCCGGCATCAATGGCTTGACCACCCGGAGGACCTCCAGTATTATTGATGAGAATATGATACTGGTTGCCTTGCCCAATATGCTCGTCCAGAGCGGCCGTTAGTAAATCAGGTTTCGAAAAGTCAGCTACTAAAGTCTGATGCTTCTGTCCCGAAGTATGGAACAATTCTGATTTTACCTGATCGAGGGCTCCATCGTTTCTGGCACAAAGCGTTACACTTGCACCAAGGTTTGCCAGTTCTTCGGCTATTGCCTTGCCAATACCCTGCGTACTACCACAGACAAAGGCATTTTTTCCATTTAAATTAAGATCCATAGGTTTTGGGCTATCAACCAAAGTTATGAAAATCGGGTTTAGTCCTACGGTGATTTTCCGTATTTTAGAGGCAAGCTAAATAGAAAGGAAATGGGCATTAAAAGACCTTTCAATCTTAACCAATGGATTGAAGATAATCGTGATTTGTTAAAGCCACCCGTGGGCAATAAAAACCTTTATCCTGAAGGAACAGACTACATCGTGATGATTGTGGCTGGACCAAATGCCAGAAAAGATTACCACTACAACGAAACAGAAGAGCTTTTCTATCAACTCGAAGGAAACATCACAGTTAGAATTCAGGAAGACGGAAAAGCAGTAGACATTCCGCTAGGCCCTGGCGATATGTATCTTCACCCACCTAAAGTTCCGCATTCACCTATGCGTGCCGAAGGATCGCTTGGTTTAGTCATCGAAAGAGTGAGAAAACCAGAACATACCGATGGCCTCATGTGGTTTTGTGACAACTGCAACAACAAACTGCATGACACCTACTTCCCTCTAACCAATATTGAAAAAGACTTTCTGCCAAGATTCAAAGAATTCTACGGCTCGGAAGAACTAAGAACCTGCAAGAACTGCGGACATACCATGGAATCCGATTCACGATTCGTGGAATAGTCTCAATACTTTGTACTCAATACTTAATACTAGCAAATGCTAAAAATCGATATGCATACCCACATCATTCCAAAGCATCTGCCCAAATGGACAGATAAGTTTGGGTATGGTGACTTTATACATCTACATCACCATAAAGAAGGGGCTGCAATGATGATGAAGGGATCGAAGTTCTTTCGTGAAATCCAATCCAATTGTTGGGATGGTGCCGAAAGAATTGAGGAGTATGCGACACATGGCACTCAAGTTCAGGTAGTGAGCACTATCCCGGTAATGTTTTCCTATGATGCCAAACCAGAAGATGCGCTAGAAGTATCGCGCTTTTTGAATGATGACATCGCAGAGCTCTGTAACAAGTATCCAAAGAATTACATAGGCTTGGCCACAGTCCCCATGCAAGACGAAGAGCTGGCCATACAAGAATTAGAACGTTGCAAAAATGAGCTGAACCTACCTGGAATCCAGATCGGTTCGAACATCAACGATAAGAATTTAAGTAGTCCTCGGTTCTTCCCAATTTTTGAGGCTTGCGAGCGACTGGGTATGGCTGTCATGATTCACCCTTGGAATATGATGGGTTTCCATAGTATGGAGCGCTACTGGCTACCTTGGTTGGTAGGTATGCCTGCCGAAACATCTCGCGCTGCCTGTTCCCTGATATTTGGTGGTGTACTGGAAAGATTACCTGAGCTAAGAGTGAACTTCTCGCATGCAGGAGGATCGTTTTTGCCTACTTTGGGTAGGGTTGAACATGGATTCAACTGCCGACCAGATTTGGTGGCTATTGACAATCCAGTCAACCCGAGAGAGTATCTGGGTAAATTCTGGATCGATAGCATAACACACGATCCATTGTTGCTGAAGTATGTGTTGGAAGTACAAGGCTCCAAAAGGATCACTTTAGGTTCAGACTATCCTTTCCCGCTAGGCGACCTTGAAATTGGGGCCTACATCGAAGAGATGGGGCTATCTGATGAAATCGTAGAAGATATTTTTTGCAATGCCACACTGGAATGGCTAGACCTTCCAAAAAGTCAGTTTGAATAATGAGAGACACTGCCATATCATATATGGATAGCCCCTTGGGCAAAATCAAAATCGTTGGAGAGAACGACCACATCAAGCGAGTGAGCTTTGTGGATGGAGAAGAAAGGGCAACTGACGGCCCTGTTCCCCTGGTCGTGAGAAATTGCAAAAAGCAGTTGAAGGAGTACTTTGCAGGAAAGCGCAAAGAGTTTAATGTACCTCTCGATCCCGATGGCACAGACTTTCAAAAGGAAGTTTGGAAAGCTCTCTTGGACATACCCTTTGGGAAAACTTCGACCTACGCCAAGCAATCCATTACCCTTGGAGACATTAAAAAGATTCGAGCTGTGGGAACAGCCAATGGCAAAAATCCGATAGCGGTCATTATTCCATGTCATCGTGTAATTGGCACTGACGGTAGCCTGACGGGTTATGCTGGTGGATTAGATAAAAAAGAATGGCTACTAAGGCTTGAAGAAAGTATGCCTGGCCAAAACCAAACGAGTTTGTTTTGATGAATTTCGAAAACACCCTTTCCTTCGCAAAAGAACAGGATGCTGCTGACCCACTAAAGTCCTATAGGGATCGCTTTCATATTCCTCAAGTCAACGGAAAGGACAGCTACTACTTTACAGGTAACTCATTGGGTTTGCAGCCCAAATCTGTTCGTGGATTCATCGAAGAAGAACTAAAAGGCTGGGAAACCTTGGGTGTCGAAGGTCACTTTGACGGGCATAGCAAGCCTTGGGCGCACTATCATAAGTTTAGTAAGGAAGCCCTGGCCAAAATAGTTGGTGCAAAGCCATTGGAAGTAGTTTCAATGAATAACCTCACGGTGAACCTTCACCTATTAATGGTTTCATTCTTTAGGCCTACCCCCACCCGATATAAGATCATTTGTGAAGCAGGCGCATTTCCATCGGATCAATACATGTTTGAAACACAATTGAAGTTTCATGGATTGAATCCTGATGAAGCCCTCATCGAACTGACTCCTCGAGCGGGCGAGCATACACTTAGGACAGAAGATATACTAGCTGAAATCAAAGCTACTGGCGATGAACTGGCACTGGTGCTCATAGGTGGAGTTCAATACTACACAGGTCAATTCTTTGACTTAAAAACGATCACTTCAGCCGGACATGAAGTAGGTGCCTTAGTAGGTTTTGACTTGGCCCATGCCTTTGGTAACCTGCCGCTATCTCTTCATGACTGGGATGTGGATTTTGCCACCTGGTGTTCTTACAAATACTTGAACTCAGGCCCAGGAAATGTTTCTGGCATTTATGTGCATGAGCGCTTTGCTGAAGACAGTTCACTCAACCGCTTTGCTGGTTGGTGGGGACACAATGAGTCAGAGCGCTTTCTAATGAAGAAGGGATTCAAACCCATGTCTGGTGCGGATGGCTGGCAATTGAGCAATGTGAATGTGCTCTGTACAGCAGCTCATCTCGCCTCGTTAGAAATCTTTGATGAAGTGGGTATGGATGCACTACGGGAAAAGAGTTTAAGGCTGACGGGGTATATGGAATTCCTGATCAATCAATTGAGTGGAGAGGATCAAATCTTTGAAATTATTACTCCCTCAAACGCGGAGGAACGTGGCTGTCAGCTTTCCATTTTCTGTCATAAGAATGGCAAACAGCTTTTTGACGCACTCACTAAGGAAGGTGTCATTGCAGATTGGCGCGAACCGAATGTAATAAGGGTAGCGCCTGTCCCATTATATAACACATTTGAAGACGTTTATCACTTCACCAGAATACTAGGTGAGGGTCTGGAAAAGATGTAAGCATGGCAAGTAAAAAGCAACATATCAGCATACTCGGTGCCGGTTTAGTCGGATCGCTACTTTCTATATTTCTCGCCAAAAGAGGTTATCAAGTAACGATTTTCGAAAGAAGACCTGACATGAGAAAAGCAGGTGCCATTGGTGGCAGATCAATCAACCTTGCCCTAAGTCATAGGGGATTAAAAGCCCTCGATCGAGTAGGGCTCAAAGAAAAAATCCAGGAAAGCTGCATTCCGATGCCTGGCCGAATGATTCACGACCTGGAAGGTAATCTGGACTTTCAGCCTTACGGCAAAGAAGGGGAATACATCAATTCGGTTTCCAGAGGCGGCCTTAACTGGCTCTTGATGGATCAGGCTGAAGCGCACAGTGTGGAAATACGTTTTGATCATCGATGCCTGGATGTTGACTTTGATACAGCCACCGCAACCTTTGACAATGGACAATCGGTAAGCTCTGATTTTCTCTTTGGCGGAGATGGTGCTTTTTCTGCCTTACGAGGCGCGATGCAAAAAACCGATCGCTTTAACTTCTCTCAAGAATATATCTCAGCCGGATACAAAGAGCTGACTATGCCTCCGACAGCCGATGGCGACTTTGCCATTGACCCTGATGCCTTGCACATTTGGCCAAGAGGTGAGTATATGCTAATTGCCTTACCAAATCTGGACAAGAGCTTCACCTGTACGCTCTTCTTTCCTTTTGAGGGTGAAATCAGCTTTGATTCTATCAAAACTGAAGCAGATGTTGAAGCCTTTTTCAATGACAAATTCAAGGATGCTGTTCCGCTGCTTCCAAACCTAAAACAGGAGTTCTTTGAGAACCCAACCTCTAGTCTAATTACCGTTAGGTGCTCTCCTTGGGTAAAAGGGAATACGGCTTTGATTGGAGATGCGGCCCATGCGATAGTGCCGTTTTACGGACAGGGTATGAACTCAGGTTTTGAGGATTGCTATGTCTTCGATCAGCTTCTAGAGAAGCATGGAGAAATCAACGAAGCCCTGCTTAAAGAATACCAAGACCTAAGAATCCCTGATGGTAATGCCATTGCCGACCTCGCGCTTTACAACTTTATCGAAATGCGGGATAAGGTGGCGGACGACAAATTCGTACTGCAGAAAAAAATCGAGAAGAAGCTTAACACCCTCTACCCCGACCAATGGGTACCACTATATTCCATGGTGACTTTCAGTGATTATCGCTATTCAGAAGCCATTGCCCGAGGCAATAAACAACAAGCCATTATGGATGAAGTACTCTCAAGACCAGGCATTGAGGAGAATTGGGAAAACTTAGATTTCAAAGCAATTGTCAATCAACTAATAGCTTAGACTTTTTACAAAAGCACTGGGGCTTGTGCTCTTAACTTCCTTAAACCTCCGATTAAAATTACTGAGGTTGTTAAACCCACATTCGAAAGCGATCTGAGCGATGGGCTTATCTCGCTCCCTTAGCATTTTGCAGGCCTGGCCAACTCTATATTCATTTAAAAAATCCAGATAGGTTTTGCGTGTATGCTGTTTGAAGTATCTACAGAAGGCAGTCTTCGTCATATTCGCTACTTCAGCGACTTCGACCAATTGAATCGGCCTTGAGTATTCCTTCATGGTAAAGTTGAAAATATCGTTGAGTCGTTTACCCTCTATCTCGTTTACCTTTTTCGTAAACAACTGCCCTGATAAATAGTCAAAATCAGAGCTGATTGATAAGTCCTTCAGTATCTCTATCAAGGCGATAATTCGATCAAGACCCTCAAGCCTGAATAGGCTTCGAATCTTCTCTCGTAGTTGCTCAATATGCCCTCCAGAGAACTTCATTCCCCTGCCCGCCTCTTCAATTAAGGTGACCAGACCCTTCGCCTCAGGTAGATCCAAAAACGAGGCTCCAAGTGTACTTCTATCAAAGAAAAAGGTGAGCGCTTTTGCCTTCTTACTACTATGAGCTTCATAATAGCTGGCGTCATTCCTAAAAACATGCGGGGCATTCGGTCCTATCACAAAAACATCTCCGGGTTCAAAGCTGCCCAGGTAGTCACCATAAATTAGAGTCCCATGGCTTTCCTCAATTAAAGTCACCTGAATCTCAGGATGCTGATGAAGGGTATCGTAGAAGTGTTTTTCCTCATCAACCTGTGTGTGAAAAGATACCTGCTCGGTTTTTGGAATCTTGAATGGAAGTGCCTTCATTAATACGATTTAATCCTAATTAATCATATTGAATTATTTAATATGATAATATCATATCAGTTTTTGCAAATATACGAATGCAAACCAGACTGTTTTCCAAGTACATTTGATGGGTATTTAAAAAACACATTATGAAAGTAGCATGGGAAGGGGTTTACCCGGCAGTAACCACAAAATTCACAGCAGACGATCAGTTAGATCTTCAAATGTTCGAGACCAACATCAAGGCACAGCTCTCCGCTGGTGTTGACGGTATTATTCTAGGTGGCACGCTTGGTGAAGCCAGTTCTTTGATGGAGGATGAAAAAGACGTTCTGGTAAAGACCGCTTCCGCATTATGCAATGGTCAGGTTCCTGTTATTATGAATATTGCCGAGCAAACCACAAAAGGCGCCATAAAAGCAGCCGAAAAAGCGAAAATCAATGGTGCTAGTGGCCTTATGATGCTTCCTCCAATGCGATATAAAGCAGATGATCGGGAAACCGTCACCTATTATAAGGTGGTGGCCAACTCGACCGACCTTCCCATCATGGTTTATAACAATCCGGTTGACTATAAGATTGAAGTGACCCTCGACATGTTCGAAGAGCTTATTGAATGCGAGAATATCCAAGCGGTGAAAGAGTCTACTCGAGATATCTCTAACATCACCAGAATGATCAATCGATTTGGAGATCGAATCAAAATCCTTTCAGGTGTAGATACGCTAGCCCTGGAAAGCTTGTTTATGGGTGCCGGTGGCTGGGTTGCTGGCTTGGTTTGTGCCTTCCCACGCGAGACAGTTGCTATCTACCGACTTAAGAAGGCTGGAAGAATCGAAGAAGCGCTCAAGATATACAGATGGTTTCTGCCGCTTCTCGAACTCGACATTAATGCCAAATTGGTTCAGAATATCAAATTGGCCGAAGTAGCGACAGGAATTGGAACTGAAAATGTACGTGCCCCAAGATTACCTCTGGCCGGTGCCGAAAGAGAACATGTATTGCGTATTATTGAAGAAGGTTTAGCCAATAGACCAGAACTACCTGACTACTTAAATCTTTGAAAATGATCACAGGAAAAAATTACATAGGAAAAGACGCTTCGGCCAAGGGCAACAAAATCCTAAAAGCCTACGACCCTACCGATAACTCTGTTTTTCCTGAAGAGTTTGTGGCGGCTACTTCAGAAGAAGTCGATCAGGCCGTGGCCAAGGCCCACGGAGCTTTTAATGCCTACAAAGCGATCTCATATGAGAAAAGGGCTCAGTTCTTGGAGACCATCGCGGATGAGATTATGAATTTGGGAGACGCCCTGCTTGAAAGAGCAAGTGGAGAGTCAGGGTTGCCCGTTGGCAGGTTTCAAGGTGAAAGAGGTCGTACTTGCAACCAACTCAAAATGTTTGCTGGTGTCCTAAGGGATGGCTCTTGGCTAGACGTAAATATAGACACGGCTATTCCTGATCGCCAACCGATTCCAAAGGTTGACTTAAGAAAAATGCAAATCCCAATCGGCCCGGTTGCCGTTTTTGGAGCAAGTAACTTCCCATTGGCATTCTCAACTGCTGGAGGTGATACCGCATCTGCTCTTGCTGCCGGGAATCCCGTGATTGTAAAAGGCCACGAAGCGCATTTAGGCACTAATGATATGGTGACGCAAGCGGTCCTTCGCGCTATCGAAAAATGTGATATGCCCGATGGTGTTTTCTCCATGGTCAATGGCGGAATCGAAACTGGACAGCAATTGGTAAGGCATCCCAAGATAAAAGCCGTTGGCTTCACCGGTTCACTTCGAGGTGGAAGAGCCATTTTTGACCTGGCCAACCAAAGACCAGAGCCAATCCCTGTTTATGCCGAAATGGGAAGTACCAATCCGAGTTTCTTAATGCCAGAAAAGCTTGCTGCGGACCCTGAAGGCTTGGCTACAACCTTTGCCAACTCAGTAGCACTTGGCGTGGGTCAGTTTTGTACCAGCCCTGGTCTATTAATTGGTATTCAGTCTTCAGCTTTAGATCAATTTGTTGAAACGCTCAGTGGTGCTTTGGCAGAGAAAGATTCGGTGACCATGCTGAATTCAAAAATTGCGAAAAGCTATTATGATCACCGAGGAATTGCTGTTGAGCAAACCGGAGTTCAGGTTTTAGGTGATGCTAAAGACCCGGGAGAAAACAAGGGTAAGCCATTAACAGCTAAAGTAGATGGCGAGTCTTTTCTAAATAACCCGCAGCTTCACGAAGAAATTTTCGGTCCATTTACGATGGTCGTAGCCTGTAAAGATATGTCAGAGATGTTGGCGATTGCCAATGCCCTACAAGGCCAATTGACAGGCACATTAGTCGCAACAGAATCAGATATTAAGGCCTATCCCGAAATCGCTAATGCACTGACTAACAAAGTAGGCAGACTCCTATTCAATGGTGTTCCAACTGGTGTGGAAGTTTGTCATTCTATGCAGCATGGAGGACCATATCCGGCTTCTACAGATCAGAGAACAACTTCGGTTGGAACGGCTGCAATTTCAAGATTCGTCAGACCAATTTCCTATCAAAGCTGGCCAGATAGCTTGCTTCCCGATGCTTTGAAAAACAGCAACCCTCTTGGACTATGGAGAGTTGTAAATGGAGAACTCACGAAGAAGGAATTAATGGACCAATGAATGAATAAAATTGATTAATGGATAAGGTCGAATTCATAGAGAAATTTAAAGCAAGAACTAAACAGCTTTCTATAGATGTAATCAAATTCTATGATCAATTGAATAAAACCGATTCTATTAGAATTATTGGAAAACAGTTAGTTAGGTCAGTGACCTCCACAGCTGCAAACTATAGAGCCGCATGTATTGCCAGGTCTCAAGCTGAGTTCTTTGCAAAAATGTCAATCGTAACGGAAGAAGCTGATGAAACCATTTATTGGCTGGAAGTCCTTAGAGATACAGAACTTGCCAATGAAGAATCGATTACTCCTTTATTGCAAGAATCAATTGAAATTTCCAAAGTGGTATCCAAGGCTCGAAAAAACGTAAAAAGATGAAAAATTCATTAACTAATTGTTCCAATAAACCCTTAATCCATTCTCGCATTAAATCCTTAGTACATTGAACAAAAAGCGTTTTTTCTGCATTGACGGTCACACCTGTGGTAACCCGGTACGACTAGTAGCTGGTGGTGGTCCATTATTGGATGGAGCCAATATGAGCGAGAAAAGGCAGCACTTTATTAAAGAGTTCGATTGGATTCGAAAAGGGCTCATGTTCGAACCACGAGGACATGATATGATGTCTGGATCGATCCTTTACCCTCCTACTGATCCTAATAATGACATTGGAGTTTTATATATCGAGACCAGCGGTTGCCTACCAATGTGTGGACATGGAACAATTGGAACAGTTACGTTTATGATTGAAGAAGGCCTGGTTGTACCTCAGGAAAAAGGGAAACTCCGGCTTGAAACCCCTGCTGGCTTAGTCAAAATTGATTATGAACAAGAGGGTGAAAAAGTGACTTCCGTTAAACTCACTAACATACCTTCATATCTGGCCGCAACGGATGTGCTTGTTGAATGTCCGGATTTCGGAACTCTGAAGGTGGATGTTGCTTATGGTGGGAATTTCTATGCAATCATCGATCCGCAAGATGGCTATGGAGATATGGCTGACTATAGTGCTTTGGAATTGATTGGATGGAGTCGAGCTATACGAGACTACATGAACGACAACTTCAGCTTTGTTCACCCAAATGACCCTACCATTAAAGGCATGAGTCATCTTATGTGGACGGGAAAACCAACCAAGTCTGAATCAACAGCAAGAAATGCCGTTTTCTATGGTGAAAAGGCAATTGATCGATCGCCATGTGGTACTGGAACTTCGGCCAGAATGGCGCAATGGGCAGCCAAAGGAAAGCTCAAGAAAGGCGATGAATTTGTCCATGAAAGCATTATTGGCAGTCAATTCATAGGCAAAGTGGAAGACACTGCCACTGTCGGAGATTTTGCAGCCATTGTTCCCAGTATCAAAGGCTGGGCTAGAATTACGGGACACAATAACATTATCATTGACGATGAGGATCCATATGCACATGGCTTCTCGGTGATCTAAGCATGAGCAAAAAAGTAGTCATAGTCGGAGCCGGAATAGTCGGATTAAGCACTGCCTATTACCTTAATAAAGCAGGTATAGACGTCACGGTCATTGACAGCACAGATGGTAATGACAACTGCTCTTATGGCAACGCTGGCTATGTATCCCCAAGTCATATCATTCCTTTGGCATCACCTGGCATTATCAACCAAGGTCTGAAATGGATGCTCAGCAGTTCTAGCCCCTTCTTCATCAAGCCAAAGCTGAGTCGTGATTTATTGAAGTGGGGCTGGCTCTTTAAAAAGGCGGCAACCGACAAAAGAGTCAAAGCCGCTATTCCAGTGCTCTATGATTTAACCACTCAAAGCCAAAGGCTTTATGAAGCGTTAATGTCCGAGGAGAGCATAGAAGCCGGTTATAACAAACCTGGTTTATTGATGGTCTGCCAAACCGAAGCAGCGCTGAAACACGAAATCGAGCTGGTAGATATTGCCAATCAATATGGTCTAGAAGCAAGTGTTCTTTCAAAAGCTGAAACGGAAACTCACGACCCCAATGTGAATTACGATATGGCTGGGGCTGTTTACTTCGGTTGCGATGGATGGATGACTCCGAATGTTTTTATGGAACAGTTCAAGGGGCTTCTCTTGAAAAAAGGAGTCAAAATTGACTTCAAAACCGAATTACAGGAAATAGGGCTAAAGGCTAATAAAATCACAGAATTCATAACGGATCGTGGTAGCTATCAGGCCGATGAATATATCATGGCAGCGGGATCTTGGTCGTCTATTTTGGCCAAGAAACTGAAGATTGATTTGCCGTTGCAACCTGGAAAAGGATACAGCTTCACGTTAAGTGATCCTCCAGTTTCGCCCAAGCTTCCATCGATATTAGTCGAGGCACGCGTAGCTACAACTCCCATGCTGGAAGGCATGAGAATTGCCGGCACCATGGAGATTACCGGCACTAATCATAAAATCAACAACAAAAGAGTCCAGGGCATTATTGATTCTGTTCAAGAAGCCATACCTGACTTTCAGGATTATGACTTCAGTAACATAAAACCATGGGCTGGATTGCGCCCCTGTACACCAGATGGCCTTCCATACATCGGAAGACCTCAAGGTTTCGAAAACCTACAAATAGGTACGGGCCATGCCATGCTGGGGTGGACGCTTGGCCCAATTACCGGCAAATTACTTTGCCAGAATATCATTGGTGAAGCCACAAGTATTAGTTCTCCTCTTTTATCAGTCGATCGGTATAACTGATACCCTCATAGTAGCTCTCAAGGCCATTCGCATAATATTTTACGGGATAAACAACATTTTTTTGTATTTAAATACACTATGGCTTGGTAAAATGGATTTCCAAGGCCATTTTCGTGATACATAGATACACTACGACCGACTGAACTAAGATTGACGACTACTAATGGGCAAATCAGCAATTGTGATTGGCTCGGGTATAGCTGGAATAGCTGCTGCTATTAGGCTTGCCAAGAAAGGATATATTGTATCCGTTTTCGAGGCTAATAATTACCCTGGAGGCAAGCTCACTGAAATAAAGCTTGGTAACTACCGCTTTGATGCAGGACCCTCTCTCTTTACACTTCCTGAAGAGGTGTCAGGTTTATTTGAGTTATGCAATCTGAAAACCTCTGATCACTTTACTTACAAAAGATTAGAAACCACGTGCCAGTATTTCTATCCAGACGGCACTGAATTTACGGGTTGGTCAGACAGGGAAAAGCTCATCTCGGAATTCGAAGATAAACTGCAAGAATCAAGAAAAAGTATAACATCCGCCTTGGATAAAAGTGAGTTCTTATACGAAAATCTTGCTCCACTTTTCATGCATAAGTCACTACACAAAATCTCTACCTGGCTAGGGGGAAAGGCCATTAGGACTTATTTAAAACTCCCTCGGTTCGATTTTGGAAGAACCATGAACCAGGTAAACGAGAAACGATTTAATAACCCTAAAACGGTTCAGCTTTTCAATCGTTATGCCACTTACAACGGGTCTGATCCTTATCAAGCTCCAGGTACACTCAATATTATTCCACACCTAGAGTTTGGACGAGGAGCATACTTCCCTCAAAAAGGTATGCATGACATTACGAACAGTCTCTATGAACTCGCGAAACGTGTGGGTGTAAAATTCTATTTCGATACCCCGGTAAAAAGTATAGTAGTGCATGAAGGATCAGCCAAAGGTGTAAATACGGCAATGGGTTTTCACAAGTCGGATCGTGTCGTGAGCAATATGGACATGGTGGCCACCTATAAAAAGCTTTTGAAGGATCAATATCAGCCCAAGAAGTTACTTTCCCAGCCAAAATCTAGTTCGGCATTAATCTTCTATTGGGGTATCAAAAAGAAGTTCGATCAACTCGATTTGCACAACATCTTCTTTTCTGATAACTACAGAAAAGAGTTTGAGCATATTTTCAAGACACAAGACATCTATGATGACCCAACGGTCTATTTGAACGTTACCAGTACACAGAAACCAGACGATGCTCCTGAAGGATGTCAAAACTGGTTTACGATGATCAATGTGCCTAATAATCAAGGGCAAGATTGGGATTTATTGATTTCCACGGCACGCAAGAACATTCTGAGTAAACTATCAAAAATGCTTAACGAGGATATCGAATCGTTGATCGAAGTGGAGGATATCCTAGACCCAAGAACAATCGAATCAAGGACAAGTTCGGTGGGGGGCGCTTTATATGGTAACAGCTCGAATAACAAGTATGCCGCTTTCCTTAGACACTCAAATTTCTCTAGCAAAATCAAGCACCTATATTTCTGTGGTGGCAGTGTACACCCAGGAGGTGGGATTCCTTTGAGTCTACTTTCGGCCAAAATAATGACGGAACAATTTAGTTAGAAGGTATTCTTTCTGTCACTATCAATGTATCACTTACCAATTCTGGGTTTTCATAGAACTGTAAATACTGATCGTAACGAGTCAATATTTCTCTGACATAATTCACAGGCTCAGACCCTCGACAATAACCGTAAGTAACCTCAGGATCTTTATAGTACTCTGGAGTCGCCTTCAATTCGAGATACTTGGCAACGTTATCTTCCCAGACTAGTGGATCGGCATTATACTTCTCTGCTAATTTCATCGCATCGCGGACATGACCTTGTCCAACATTATAGGAACCCAAAACAAACTTCATTAACTCATCTCTATCAGAAATGTCCTCAGACCAATAGTCCATCAACCATTTCAAATGTTCGACTCCTGCCATGATATTCTCTTTAGGGTCAAAGACATTGTCGACCTCATATTCCTCGATCACATTATTCGTTAACTGCATTAAACCCTGTGCCCCTACCCATGATTCAGATTCTGGATCAAATTTTGACTCTTGAAAAACGATAGACGTCAACAACAACCAGTCAATTTCAAGTTTTTGAGCAGCCTCCTTTATCAAATCATCATAAGGGGAAATTCTATCCTTGGAAATTGAAGAGTAAGCACTCCTCACCCTATAGTTCTGTGTTTTTCTATTCTTGAAGTACTTATTATAGATCACAAAAAAATCCGGTGACTTCTTCATATCCACCAGCCAATCATCTACAATGGTTTTCAAGTCGGTTGCATTCTTCCTTACAGCCCAAGCAATTTTTTGAGGAAAGCTGATTTCCATTTTCACGTCTAAATCGGGATAGTAGGTAGCATTGATCATAGCCACGTCTTGATCAGCCACGGTATATTCAATCTCATTGTCGAGTACTTTTTTGATGAGCATTTCAGTATCAACTGCTCCTTCGACTTCCTCAATGTAAATGTCTTCGCCAATCTCATCAGATAAATTGACCAGTCTATCGGAAAAAGACGAGCCCTTCCTTGTATAGACCTTCTTACCCCCCAGTTCTATCGCATTCCTGATCAGGCCAGCTTCTATTTCATGCAGTTTCATTTGCCGCCAGTTCTCAGGTTTCCTTTGCACCAAAACCTGTGGAACATAGTTATGTGGTTCGGTAAAGGCCACACGTTGATTTCTTTCTTTGGTAACCGCCAGATGATAGGCCATAATATCAGCTTCACCCGTATCTAGCATCCTGAAAGCACCCTGAATATCGGCCGTTATTCTGACCTCTAATTCAACATCAAGATAGTCCGCCAAGCGGCTAAGCAATTCATATTCGTAGCCCATGGGTCTACCACGGTAGATGAGGTAACCTGTGGTACTGTTGTCCACCACCGCAATGAGGCTTCCTCGTGCCTTGATCTTTTCAAGATCAAAGTCTACAGGAGAAGAAGGCCCAACAGTTGTTGGACTATCAGAGCCTACGGATTCACTCTTTTTCGAACACCCAATGAGGAGGAAAAATGGTAAAAGAAGGAAGAAACTTACTTGTTGAATTGATACAATTCTTGGGAAAGTCATGATAAAAGATAGCGATCATGACCGACTTAGTCAAAGATGCAGACTAAAGTAGCCGTCAACTACGAATTAGTAGCTATAAAATTGATAGCCGTGCTATTGAAAAACTCGGGCTGCTCCACATTACAGACGTGGCCACAATTTGGAACCACTTGAAGTGAAGATGTGGAATGATTTTTAACCAGTTGCATTACCTGGGGCAAGAACATATAGTCTTCGTCACCCATCACATATAAAGTGGGCAGCTTGGTATCGTTCTCATTGAAGTACCTCAACAAAGGATTCAACTTGTAGGTCAGACCGAACCAGCGCACAAACTCCTTTTGACAAAGTTTTTTAGCTTGGTTTGCAAAGAGTATTCGGGACTCTTGATTTCTTTTTCTTGGCATAATGATCCAGGCAAAGAAACGATAAAGCCACATATAGGGAACAAACTTCTTGGTGGCATTCCCCAAACCCACTAATAGCTTGGAACGAACATTCAATCGCGTCACTGCACCGCCCATTACCAATGATTTCACCCTATCAGGGGCTAGTTCGCAGATGGTTCTCATAAGAATTGTCCCGAGGGAAATGCCCACAAAATGTGATTGCTGAATTTTCAGGTGATCCATCACCTCCAGAACATCGGCCGATATGTTTTCGAAGTTGTATTCATTAGAAAAGTATCGTTCGAAAACTTCCTGAGATTTTCCATGACCTCTCAAATCGATCAACAAGACATTAAAATGCTCCTTGAACTCTTTTACCTGCTTATACCAAATGGAAGAGCTGCCCCCAGCACCATGGATAAAGGTGACCCACTCTGTGGAATCTGCATGGTCATATGTTTTATAATAGAGCATCGGCTAAAATGCTAATCTAACATTATTCTGAGGAATAGGTTCAAAAATTCTTGATTCGGCTCCTATTCATAAAAAAAGCTCCTCTACTAAGTAGAGGAGCCTTACTATATGTTTATGCTAAATCTTAGTTACCAAAAGTATATCTAAGACCTAATTGCATCTGCCATCTTGAGCTAGTCAAACCAGAATCATCAATTCTGTTAGCAGAAGGATCATTATCAAGAACACCATCAAAAGTGTAAGTTGGTGTAGTTCCGTCAGGCAAGAAGCCTTCGAAGTTCAACAACTCGAAGTCAGAAGGTACAAAGTATCTTCTACCCCAGTCGCTATTCAACAAGTTACCGAAGTTGTAGATATCAGCAGTGAACTGTAAAGTATGCTTCTTACCACCAGCGTTGATAGAGAAGTCCTGGATCAATCTTAAGTCAAAGATATGAGTGAATGGAGATCTGCTCTTATTCACCTCAGCATACTGACCTCTTCTTGAACTCAAGTACTCGTCAGAATTGATGAATGTACTAAGCGCTGTCCACTGCTCAGCAGCAGTACCAGCATTAGCATCGTCAACAAGGATGATATCACTTGCGTTTTCAGGAACATAGATCAAAGATCTCTCTCTAGAAGCCTCGTTAGTTAATCTGTCACCGTCATTGTAGATGTAAGAGAAAGGACGTCCAGAACGACCTTCGTAAACAAGACCAATTTGAGTAGCTAAGTTTGCATTCCACTCTTTTCTATAAGAAGCCTGAGCAATAATTCTGTGACCTGGAGAGAAGAAAGACTTAACCAAAGGCTGGTCAAAGTTTCTACCACCAACAGAGTGTAAACCTCTCCACTGAGATGAGTTCTGAGAAGAAGTACCATCAAACACGTTGAAAGACTCACCATAAGAGTAAGAAATGCTACTCTGAAGACCATTAGTTAAAGGCATGGTTAAAGTCGTACTCAAGTTATAAGCATAACCTCTACCAGTATTAGAAGCCAAGATAACTCTACTGTAAGTATCATCAACTTCATCTCTTCTGTTGTAGATAGGTCTGTTATCACCTGTACCTGTCAAGTTTGAAGTCGAAGGCCTGATATTAATGTTCTCATATCTTACAGCATGGATGGTCTTAGTGTAAAGTGCATCTACTGACCAAATCCAACCATTCTCTAAACGCTTGTCAACGGCAACGTTGAACTTAGCAACTTGAGGGATTTTGAAGTCCTCAGCAAACAAATCGATGTTACCTGATTGTCTTGTAGGATCAAATGTACCTGGTTGGTTGTTGATATCCGGTCTGAATACACCATCAAAACCATCAGTACCTATGAATGCAGCTCCTGTATTGAAACCGTTGTTATTGTAAGCACCACCTGGCCATACCAATGGAATTCTAGAAGTAAACACACCAGCACCACCTCTTACCTGAAGTGTTCTGTCACCATTCACATCCCAGTTGAAACCGAATCTTGGCGACAACAATGGCTGAGTTTTGATGAACTGCCCGATTCTAGCACCTTTCAAATCATAGCCAGCAGCCTCATATAAAGGAATACTGTTATTATTAAAATCAGCATTTTCTGGAGTATCATCAAATGCCTGCATATCAACTCTAAGACCAAATGTCATTTTCAAGTCGTTGTTGATCTGGATTTCATCCTGAGCATAAAGACCAAACAAGCTTGAGTTAAAAATTGCAGCAGCAATAGAACCATCACCAGTTAAGTTATCTCTGTTAGAGTAAAGTCTGAAGTAATCACTAGCAGGTTGGTCAGTTAAGAACTGGTTCAAGTCGTCATACTCATACTCACCGTAGTTAAAGGCGATAAACAAGTTTTCAACTGAGTAGAATTCAGCATTAAGACCAAAAGTGAATGTATGCTTTCCTCTATATAACTCGAAGTTATCGTTGATTGTGAAAACGGTCTGATCTAAAAGGTTGGCAGTTGAGAAAGGCTCCGCTCCAAAGTTGATTCGGCCTACACCATCATTGATAATTACCGTTGGGAAATCAGTTCCAGTTGGGTCTCTATCATCATTAACACTCACATAACCAATAGTTAGTTTGTTAGAAGCGTTTGAACCTAAAGTAGCAGACCATTCAGCAGACAATGAATTAGTCTTAGAAAGGAAAGCTTCTGATCTGTTGTAGAAGTTTAGCGTTCTGTTAGACGATCTTACCGCTTCAATGTTATCAGCTTTAACGTAAGAGTATCTTGCAGAAATTTTGTTGTTCTGATTTAAGTTGAAATCAAGCTTAGCTGTGATTTTGTCAGAATCAAGAATTACCGGGTTTGGAGTCAAAGTACCTGGATCGTAGCCAAAACCTGAAAGCTTAGTTCTAAGCGCATCAATATCAGCAGCAGTTGCATCTCCTTCATAGTCATTGAAATCGAATGGCTGAGGCGTTTCATCACTTTGGTTCTCAACATTCACAAACAAGAAAAGCTTGTCTTTGATAATTGGTCCGCCAACTCTGAAACCAATAGTTTCAGCTGAGAAGTTAGCTAGTCGCTCTCTTGCTCCATCTGTATCCCTTGGCGTTTTACCCGCAAGGTTTTCATTTCTCCAGAATCTATAAACAGAACCTTCAATTTCGTTAGAACCAGATCTGGTCACTGCGTTAATCGCACCACCAGCAAAACCTGAAACCCTTACATCAAAAGGAGCTACTTGAATTTGGAACTGCTCAATTGCATCAATGGAGATAGGCGATACACCAGTTTGTCCACCGTTGGTACCTGAACCTGCAAGACCAAAAACGTCATTATTTACAGCACCATCAATATAGATAGAGTTGTATCGGTTGTTTTGACCACCAATTGAGATAGAGAAACCGTCATTTCCTTCATCGATAGTTGCTTGAGGAGTAAATCTAGCGAAGTCACCAATGGCTCTAGCCACTGTCGGTGTAGAATTGATCTGCTCAAGTCCAACCACAGTTTCAGCACCAGTTCTGTTACCATCAAAAACATCGCTTTTGTCAGCAACAACTTCAACAGCCTCTAGAGACACTGAAGTCTCGCTCAGCTGAGCATTGATTCTGAATGCCTGACCTAGTGTTAGGTATACATTCTCTTTTTTGAATTCCTGATATCCTACAAAAGTGACAGTCACAGTATAAGGACCACCGACTCTCATGTTCGGAATTCTGTAGTAGCCATCACTATTGGTGATGTTTCCATAACGAGAACCACTAGGCGTATGCACAGCAACGATAGTGGCACCTGGGAGAGTCTCTCCGCTTGCGTCTGTTACCCTTCCGTTAATGGAAGAAGTTGTTGTACCCTGACCGAATGCTGCGTTTACTGTAACAAGCATCAATCCAGCCAAGAGTAACTGAAGTAATTGTCTTTTCATACAAGAAAATTTAAAGTAGATTAGATTGTTTCGATTCAATTTTTGAGTGCGCTAAGCGCTTTTCAAAAGGTAAAATTAGTAGTTAAAGGGGTCGAGGTGATTTGACAAATGTTATGATTTCGCTACGATTACGTAAGCACTTTAACTTATTCTTAACATTGATAAGCCTACCGTTAAAAAAATTCTTAGAGAATAGATCCGTGACAAGCTTTCGGTACAGTATCAAAAAGTTAACAGTGTGTTGTTCAGTAATTTGTCTAGAAATCAGCTCTTCTAGTTCAGGGCATAGTTTTGCTGATGTTCGTTACAAAAGTAAATTCTCCTTGACTAAGAAAAAAGCGTTTACCAAGTAATTTATGCTATCGTTTTTTCTCCTTTTAATAAGTAAGCGGAATCCGTATATTGCTTTCTTTGCAAAAGCCGAATTAGATGATGAACAAACGTTTTTTTAGCCTGCTTTTAGGAATTCTCCTGACAACCGGATTCATGACTTTTGCCCAAGTGGATTTGGCTTATTACTTACCGGATAACGTTCAATATAATCCAGCTATACCTACGCCAGAATCTGTTATTGGACACCAAGTAGGCGAATGGCACATCACACACGATAAACTAGTTTCCTATATGAAGGCAGTAGCTGCTGCTTCTGATAGAATAACTATTGAACAAACTGGCCGAACCCATGAGGGACGGCCTCAATTGCTTTTGACCATCACACATCCAACGAATCACGTTGGCATCGATAAAATAAGAAGTGACCATGTTTGGCTCACTTATCCAAATGAGGCTGACAAGTTCGATGTCAAAAAAATGCCCAGTGTTGTTTATATGGGTTTTAGCATACATGGCAACGAACCTAGTGGATCAAACGCCTCAATGCTTGTGGCCTATTATATGGCAGCTGCCCAGGGGCCTGAAATTGACAATGCCCTTAGAAATACGGTGGTACTCCTAGACCCATCATATAACCCAGATGGGTTAACGAGATTTTCAACATGGGCCAACATGCACAAAGGGAAAAATGTGAATCCTGATCCTAATGACAGAGAATATCGTGAGGCTTGGCCGGGAGGACGCACCAACCACTATTGGTTTGACCTCAACCGAGATTGGCTACCCCTCCAGCAACCGGAATCTCAAAACAGAATTGCGAAGTATCATGAATGGAAACCAAACGTCTTGACCGACCATCATGAAATGGGCACAAACTCTACCTTCTTCTTTCAGCCCGGGGTACCTTCAAGAACTCACCCATTGACCCCAAAACTCAACCAAGAGTTGACGGGAAAAATTGGTGAATATCATGCTCAGGCTTTAGATAGCATTGGTTCTTTATATTATACCAAAGAGGGTTATGACGACTTCTATTATGGTAAGGGCTCCACATTTCCAGATATTAATGGCGGTATTGGCATTCTGTTTGAACAAGCGAGTTCAAGAGGCCATGCGCAGGAAAGTGCCAATGGCGTTCTTAAATTTCCATTTACCGTGAGGAATCAATTCACTACTGCCTTATCTACATGGCAGGCATCTGTCTCCATGCGTGTTGAATTACTGGAGTACCAAAAGAGCTTCTATAAAAGGGCTTTACGAGAGGCCGATTCTGACAGTCATAAGGCCTATATTTTTAAGGCAGAAAAAGACCCAGTGCGCGCCTATCACTTGGCAGAAATCCTGGATCAGCAGGAAATAGATTTCTACCGACCTTCCAGAAGAATACGTTTAGAGGAAGAAGAGTACTCACCAGAAAATAGTTATATAGTTCCTTTAAAACAGAGAAACTATAAAATCATTAAGGCTATGTTCGAACTACGCACAACGTTTGAAGACAGCCTTTTCTACGACATTTCAGGTTGGACCTATCCAATGGCCTTCAACCTTGAATATCATGAAATGTCGAGTAGAGACTATGGTAGAAATCAGCTTGGTGATAAGATAGAAAATCTGACTTTCCCAGAAGGGCAGATCATTGGAGGACAAAGCAACTATGCCTACGCCTTTGAATGGCATGGATACTACGCACCCAGAGCTGCTAATCGCCTTCTGTCCAAAGGTGTCAGAATCAAAGTGGCCACAAGCAAGTTTGAGGGAGCTGATGAAAAGGAATTTGATCGTGGAACAATTCTTATCCCAGTAGCCAATCAGAAAATGTCAGCCTATGACCTGTTCGAAGAACTTCAGGCCATTGCTAAAGAAGATGGTCTTGATATTCATGCCCTGAATACAGGGTTAACTGGGGGCGTTTCTCTGGGGAGTAATTCTTTTGTCACCTTGCAAAAACCTGAAGTCGCACTTGTAGTTGAAGCTGGTAGTTCATATGACATTGGTGAGGTATGGCATCTATTAGACACAAGAATGAATATGCTGGCCACCAAGCTACCTCAGAGTAGATTGGGATCCGCAGCAATCGATCGGTATAATACTATTGTCATCTCCGGAGGGCTTAACCTGAACGAATCGGCCATGGAAAACCTGAAAAGATGGATTAGAAACGGTGGCACTTTAGTGGGTACAGGTTCAGCAGTCAGTTGGATGGCAAGAAACAAACTAACTGGGCTGAAATCTGTAAGGGCAAAACGCCCAAGTGCAGAGGAAATCTCCTATGATCAGATATCCAATTATGCCAGAGGACAAAATATTCCTGGAGGTGTATATATGTCTACTTTAGATCTATCTCACCCAATGACCTTCGGTTATTATCGTGAGCTATTACCGACTTTTAGAAGAGGTAATACCATAATAGAGCCCTCGGAAAGCAAGTTTGCAAATCCTGGCAGATACACAGAAGAACCACTTCGAAGTGGTTGGATAAGTGATGCCAACCTTGAGGCACTGAAGGGAACTTCTACCATAAGAGTGAATGCCCTTGGGAATGGCCGAATAGTGTCACTAGTAGATAATCCTAACTTCAGAGCTTTCTGGTATGGTACAAATAAATTGATGATGAACGCCATTTTCTTTGGTAGAATTGTTAACCGTGCAGCAGCGCAGTGAGTTGGTCATAAGCTCCCAATTTTCGCTTTATTGAGCAATTATCTTTAGCTTTGTAAAAATTTTTCGAAGTGTCCGATCGCTTATTTCTACTTGATAAAAACTACCTGCTTAAAGAGGCTCAGGCAAATCTAAGGCTAGAACTTCAGGCAAGATTGGTAGAACTAGTCAAAGAAGGATACTTTCAACTTTTCAACCCGTTAAGGCTGCCAGATGAAAGGACTGACCTCATAGAAAACTTCAAGCCCATCCATCTTTCATTTTTTGATGAACTCTATGATGTGTTAGCAGGAATCTACCGCTATAACATTGGTGATAATCAACTGGAATTACTTTTTGATGGTCGAAGTCATTACGAAATGTATATGACGGACTGGCCAGAGGCATTTGAGCAATACGTGAATGAGCTTTGTGGTAAGAAGAATTTTGTTTTGGCGGGGCTTGAACTCTCGGTTTTCCACGACCCTTCTAAACGCATTGAGCTAGCGCAAAACAGAATGAAGGTGAGCATCTTCGATCACTTTGGCTTGAGAATCTATAAGTACAAGGGAATTCAGAAGTTGAATTCTAAATCAGCTTGATCACTAATCTCTATCGGCTAGTTCGGCCATTATTTCGACACCAGACGAAGTACCAACGCGGTCGGCACCGGCAGTGACCATAGCATTTAAAGTGTCGAGATCTCTGATACCACCTGAAGCCTTAATCCCAACATTGGATGGGGCATTTTCTCTCATTAAGGTGATGTGATTTGTTTGTGCTCCTGAAGCCGCAAAACCTGTAGATGTTTTAACAAAATCAGTCCCCGCCTCACAAGCCAGTTTTGTTGCTGTGATGATCTCTTCCTCCGCGAGATAGGCAGTTTCTAAGATTACCTTCATTATACAGCTCGATTGATGTATCAAATTGGCACATTTAGCCAGCTCGATTTTCACCCAGGGCATACCTGATTTGAAAGCAGAAATATTCATCACAATATCCAATTCCTGGGCTCCATCCTCTATGGCCGTTTCTATCTCGATTAATTTGCTCTGCGTCATTTGATAGCCCAGAGGAAACCCAACAACAGTTACGAGTTGGACATCATGATCCGCAATTTCTCTAGCTGCTCTTTTTACCCAGAAAGGCGGAACACATACGCCTACAAATCGATGATCGATTGCCTCTTGGACTAACAAGTCTATATCCTTGTCGACCAAATTAGGCTTAAGGTCAGTATGCTCTATATACCGATTAATGTCCATCTACATAGTCTTGTAAATAGGAGTACCGCTCAGTAAGCTGACCATTCTCGGTGATAGAAGCCCTGGCGATAATCTCATCAGTATCTTCACCAATGAGGTTGGGAAGAATATGTTTCAAGAATTCTTTGCCGAAATCTTCTGAGGCATTACGTGGTAATTCACATGGAAGATTATCTACTGCCATTACCGTGATATTCCCCTCATCAGCAAAAGGTGACTCCACACGATCGTTACTCGGGTTGAAGTCGTAGATCGGATCATCGATGGTACTCGGCTGCTTAGTAGAAGGAATTGAACCCTCAATATCGCATGTAATATCCGCAACAACGCGCAACTTAAAATCTGGTTGAAGCGCATCGTGTCTGGTGAATAGCACTGGTGCCTTAGGATCCCAAAATGCTCCTGCGATCAATATGTCAGCCTTTTGAGCATAGCTTAGGAAAGATGATTTATACTGACTTGGGTCTGAATAGAATTCATCCCTGTCAAAATCAGCACCATCTATTCTCTGATTATAATCTCTAGTATTCAATTGGGCATAGACGGCTTCATCAAAGTATTCGTTCACAAATTCTGCAGGACTCACTTTCCTGATTCCCATTCCATTGAGTACTTCCATAGCACCCTTTGAAACGCGACCTCCGCCCGTCAATGCTATTTTAATCGCAGGCAATTGAACCTTCGAATATTCCGTCTTCATATCCTCCAAGTCAAAGCATTCATGTGCAGGACGTAGCTGAAAGAGATTATAGCGTTTGCCGAAGGTTAGAATACCATTATAGGCTCCTACAATTCCAGCATATCTACCGAAAGCGATAAGCCTCTGATTATTCTTATTAGTTAGGCATTCCCAGTCGATCAGTTTGATTTTCTTCTTAATGATTTCCTGCAAAAGGCCTCTGTTATATTCCTGCATTTTAATGGTATGCGAGAAAAAGAAATGGGTCTTTCCCTCAGAGAGCATTGGAATTGGAACCTCCTTGACGCCTAAAATTATCGCACAGTCTGACACGTCATCCACCATTAATGCGCCAGCCGCCTCATATTCATGATCAGGAAAACAACGAATATCACTGCGTTGACATTTAATCTGAATGTTTTCGTAGGTAGCCAATATCTCCTTGACCTGAGCCGGTGTCAGAGGTACTCTCCGATCAATCGGTACTTTGCCCTCTTTGATGATGCCTATGCTGATAGATTCCATGGAGCAAAAATATAAATTATGCGCCAAGCTTCTACATCTAATAGCAACTAGAACGGATCATCTACGAACCTAACCGAAGGGATTTTATCATTTGACAAGTAATACTGGTTCAAATACAAAAGTCCATACCCTACGTTGCCATAGAAAAACCCATTGAAAGTAGTGACACTTCCTGCATTTGACATGAACCCAAAGCGCGGGATTGGCCAAGAGCGACCGTTTTCCAGGACCGATTTAGAAGTGATATAATCAATGACTTGTTCAGAAAAAACGAGATAGCTTTCATCCCGAGTTATTCTATATATCTCTTGAGCAAATGCCCCTACTCCCGCAAGTCCAAATCGCTGATCTGTAGAGAATGGCTCCTTCCCGAAGCCCTCTTTAGGAGTAGACAGTGGATTGCATGACATAATTCCTCGATAACAGGCTTCGGCTTTTCTCAACCACTTGCTATCTTCCGTAACATGATACAACTGAATGAAGAGACGGCCTACTCCTGCAGGACCATGTGCCCAACCTATGTCATACGGGCGGTTCCAGCCCACATCAGGAAAACCGTATGGAATAAGATAAACCTCGTTATCAGTATGCGCAATACTATCCAGGTAATCTATAGCGCTCAGGGTTGCAGTTAGAAACTTTTCTTCTCGAGTTTTCTCATAGAGCTTAGTCAGAAAATAGGCGATGCCTGCATTGCCATGTGAGAAATTGGGAAGTGTAAATCCCCCATTTTGACCACGTTTCCAGAATAGTCCTGCCTCATCATTCTGAGCTCGGCTTATCAATGTTTCGCCTGCACGAACTGCCATGTCGATGGCTTTGGAGTCGGCCAATTCTTCTCCACCATATAAAAGGAAAAGTCCCGTTCCTGCTAAACCGCCTAAGACGTCATTCCCGAGGTCCCAAGAAATTGTATCGTTCGGGTTGTCAGCAAAATGTTCTAAAACCGAGATAACAGAAACCGCAGCATCCTTGAATTTGGACTTCTTCGTTGCCTTATAGAGCTCGGTCAAAGCAAAGCCAGGGGCACATACATTGCCATATGGGCTAAAGGCCCAGAACTTGCCTTTCAGTGAATCCGTCTTTTGCGGCAGGTTGTCTAGGAGATACTGACCGATCTCTTCTGCCCTATCCAGATATACCTGATCTCCAGTTGCATGATATAGTTCCAGATAAAAAATCAGTCCCCCCGACATCCCATCTGAAAAGGACAAGGAGACGTTCTCAGGTTCATCACTGGCATCGGGCCAAACATTCAAGCCATCAGCTTCACGCTGCAACCAAGCCTCGGTTTCCAAAGCCAGTTTTAGGTATTTGGATTCTTCTTGCACACAGGAAATCAAAACTACCGAGATCAGAAAAATCAATCCTAAACAAGTTTTCTTGAGCATATCGTTTTTTTGACAAAAACAGGCGTAGTACTATGTCTTCAAAGGAAATATTCGTGAATAGGGTCAAAAAGTACGCGAAAGATTCAATTCGGCTTGAACCTTGATTTGTAGGATTCACCGAGTTTTAATTCTCTGCCGTCAGAAAGAACCACAAATGTACCTTTGGGTCCTTCTGATTTTCTACAAATACTCTTTACATGACTTTTATTGATAAAATATGAGCGATGGGCTCTACCAAAAACATCCGGGGGCAATTTGGTCTCAAGTCTCTTCATCGTATCACTAATCAAATGGTAACCAGTTTGGGTGTGGACCTTCTGGTAGTGATCAAGTGCCTCAATCCATAAGACATTATCAAATTCGACATAGAATAGCCGTCCATTCTCGCGAATTTCAAACCTCTTCATAAGGTCTTCCTCCTTTCTGGAAGCGTTCACTCGCCCCTTGAAGTAATAGGTAGCTATCAAGATTATCGCCCAATAAGTCAAAAGATGGATATGGACAACATTCGTGAGGTACTTAGTGAGAAAACGATTGAGGATTGGTACGGAAGAAAGGTCAATACTGAAAAGAAGCAGGTTGCAAAATAGCATGTGCGCCCCCACCATCAGTAGGGAAAAGCCTAAATGGAAAAGGTAGTATTGGTTAGTTCCAGATAATGGAAATCTACGGGCTAGCCGTAATAAAAGGGGTGTCGTAAAGGCAAAACTTCCATAAACAATGAGATTATAAATCAGGCTGAGCTTCAGAGAAAACTCTTCGTTCGTAATGTTCTTAAAATAATTCTGGCCCCAAACGATCAGCGATACGACAATCAAGATCAACAAAACGAGACCTGTCAATTCGATCTCTTTGGTATTTCTGTTCACCAAAGGCGATAAGCTCGTTGACTTTGACATAGCTTTTTATACTCGATTCAAGGTTTACGGGTTTTGAAATTCTGAATCAGGTCAAGTACCCTGCTCTCAGTCAATTCACC
This sequence comes from Roseivirga sp. 4D4, assembly GCF_001747095.1. NCBI lineage: Bacteria > Pseudomonadati > Bacteroidota > Cytophagia > Cytophagales > Roseivirgaceae > Roseivirga > Roseivirga sp. 4D4. The sequence continues at coordinate 3,956,115 of NZ_MDGP01000001.1, read as the reverse complement.
TGCGTTTTCCAGTGCGTAAGCTAAGGTGATGTCACTCGTCAGTAGACTTTGAATGTCAAATACTTGTCCTCGCAGTAATTCTCGAGTTTCTTCTTCCACAAAACCACAAATTATACCAATTGGTATATATTCTTTTTGACAAACCTTGATAACGCCAGAGATAACCTTCCCTTCCAATGATTGGCCGTCAAGTTTACCTTCTCCGGTGATGACCAAATCCACATCTTTTGAATTCTCATCGAAGTTTACAATCTCCAGAATGGTGTCAATTCCTGATTGCACTTTCGCATCAAGAAAGGACATAGCGCCATAACCCAAACCGCCTGCCGCTCCTGAGCCTTCTTGATTTTCATTTTCGTTGTTCAAAAGATTGGCAAGGTTAGTCAACCCGTAATCCAACTGTTCTATTGCCTCGCCATCCGCCCCTTTCTGGGCGCCATAAATGTAAGCCGCTCCTTCCGCACCAAGCAGTACATTTTTAACATCTGATAAAACTGTGAATTGCACCTTGTCGATTCGATGGTGTCTATTGCTTTGGTTTATAGCTACTATATCTGCTAAGCTTCCACCAACTGATCGAAATTCAACATCAGTCCCCGTCTCAAATTCATAACCCAAAGCCTCGGCCATACCAATGCCTCCATCATTGGTGGCACTTCCGCCAATCAACAGAAATATCTCTTCAGCACCATGATCTAGCGCATGCCTGATCATTTCTCCAGTTCCATAGGTGGTGGTATTCAATGGATTTTTCTCTGACTCATTCAGTATTTGTAAACCCGAAGCCAAAGCCATTTCAATAAATGCTCTTGATCCATCTCTAAGATAATAAGCATCAATGGGCCTGAACAATGGATCGCTTACTGTCAACGCTACGCGATCTATCGATAAGGCTGATTCCAAAACATCAAGTGTCCCTTCTCCACCATCGGCTAAAGGAAGTAGAATAGTTTCTATCGATGGGTCAAAACTTTTCAGCCCCTTGTCTATAGCCTTACATACTTCTTTCGCAGTCAAGGAGCCTTTAAACTTGTCGGGGCAAACCAGTATTTGCATAGACTAGAAAAAGTAAGGAAACAGGACGGATATAACCACTATGAGCACAAAGAAGCCCAAAAGTGCATAAACACTCTTCTGCCGGAAGTTTATAGGTTCAATAGAAATCCCTTCACCTGATGATCCTGGTTTCAGTACACTTACCAGATAAGCCACTACAAAGGCTACAACTGCACCTATAGCATTCCACCAAAACCAAAAGATATCCGGCACAGCAAGCCACAAATAAACATTGAGCCCAACTCCTGTCAACAAACCAGCATTAGCACCAAGACCATTTATCTTTTTGACTAGAATCGCTGCAACAAAAATGGCGAGTATTGGTCCGAAGGACACCGACCCCACTTTGTTAATCGCCTCGATAACCGTATCCGCAATATCCCCTACAAAGAAGGCAATCACTACACAAACCGCTCCCCAAAACAATGCTGTAAACTTGGAGAGCTTCATATACTTGCCCTCATCCAAATTCTTTCCACGCGCAAATAAATCCTCTACAGAGGCAGCGCTTAATGAATTTATAGCTGAGCTTAAAGAAGACATAGCGGCAGAAAAAATAGCAACGATGAGAATACCTATCACACCATTTGGTAAGTAATCCCTGATGAAAATTGGAATCATCCGGTCGGGTTTGTCACCGGGAATCAAAGAAATAAAGTCAGTTTGGGATAAAGCCAATGTACCAATAACAAGCCCCATGATACAGTAAGCCAGCGTGATCGGAAAGCGCATCACGCCATTAGCAAGCAAGGTCTGTCTCATCGTCTTTTCACTACTGGCAGAAAGGAGGCGCTGCACTTGGCTTTGATCCGTTCCATAATAAGAGGCATATAGAAAGAACCCGCCCACTAACATCGGCCAAAAGCCAAACTCATCGCCACTAAATCCGAAGGAAGAAAAATCAACCGCAGTAAGTCTTTCAGTGTCGACTTTATCCAGGAAGTTACCCCAACCCCCGAGGTAATGAAGTCCAAAGCCAAGACATACTATGATTCCCACAAAGAGGATGATCATTTGTAACATGTCGCCATACACCACGGCTTTCATTCCACCCTGCAGGGAATAAATCATAGTGACAATACCAATAAGCACGATGCTTTGCCACATAGGTATACCCATGACGCTCTCCAAAATGATGGCCACTGTGTATATCATCACACCAGTGCCGAACGCACGACTCACCTGAAAAACCACACTTAACAGCACCCGTGTACTGCTATCGAATCTTCTCTCCAGAAACTCATAAACAGACACAATACCCGACTTATAAAAGGTAGGCACGAGCACTACCATCAAGAAAATCATAGCAAGAGGTACTGCAAACTCGTAAGTAAGCCATATCATACCTCCACCCTGTTTCAAGCCAACGAAGGCAGGAGCTGAAATGAAACTAACCGCTGACAATTGGGTTGCGGCAGTACTCATTGCCAAGGGAAACCAGCCAAAACTTCTGCCTCCCAGGTAATAGTCATTTTTGTCTGATTGATTCTTAAAGCGATAGCCGAGGTATAGAAAGCCACCAATGTAAATGATGACAACTGCGTAGTCGAGGAAATTCATGAATTAGCGATAAAGTCTAAAACGACCGCTGCGGTCCAAGAAAAATGGTCTCCTCCATAACCATGTTCCAATTGATCCGCGACAGATTTTCTGGGGTCGAAGTATTCGTGAAAACCTAATTTATCAACTAAATCTAAAAAATCCGATTTTACATGATTTGCAGTCCCTTTGAATCCATAACGATCTAAGCCTTGGTACACGAGCCAGTTCATTTGAGGCCAGATGGGACCTTTCCAGTACTTTCTCGGGTTGAAGATCCAATGGTCCGGATCAAAACTGGGCATCACTCTAAAGCCTTCAGGTCGATCGGCCAACGTTTCTATATATTCTTTGAGCACTTCGGCTCTTTCATTCGAAGGCACCCCTGCATAGAGTGCCGTATAGGCTCCAATCTCTCTTAGGGCTATATGCTTTTCATTTTGAAGATCATATGGAGCATATGTACCCAATGCTTCTACCCATAACTTGTCCTCAAAAGATTTCCTACTCTGTGTGTTCCAATCCTGTATCTCTCGCGTATTGATTCCAAGCTCAGCACCCAGATTCATTAGGGCCTCGTTTGAACGAATGAGCATTGCATTGAACAAAGTATCCTGCACCAAAAAAGGGGACTCTTTAGCAATGGCTTTTCCATTATACTGATGCCTCTTGCCTAGTTCCATTAGATAAACATAGATGTCATAATCTCTATCTGAAGGTCTTTCTGAAGGATCAGCTTTTAGATTGTCATATCGTTTGTAAGGAGGGATATCTCCCGGCTTGATAGGGATTGTCTTTACTAAATCATCCCAAAGTGGAGAATTATCACGACCAGATGCCCAAGGATGGAAAATGAAGGCAAGGCCTTCACTCTGTGGATCACGGTATTCATAAAGGTATCTGTGTAATTGAAGAACCTTAGGGAAAAATGCTTTGACAAAACCTCTGACCTCCTCAGAGTTACGATGTAGGTTGAAAATTTTCTCAAGGATAAAGCCATGAACGGGGGGCTGTGTAATTCCTGAAGTATCTACTGCTTTAGGTGCACCAGGCACCTTGTTTGACTCCCAATACGAAGGACCAGGAAAGTAACCCTCTCGCTTTTTGCTATGAAAAATAATGTGAGGCAACATGCCATTTTCCCACTGACCTTCAAAGAGGCTTTCCAACTCCAGCATTGCTCTTTGCGCATCAAAGTGGGCAAAACCCATAGCGACAAACCCAGAATCCCAGTTCCATTGATAAGGATACAAATTGGGACTAGGCACTGTATATCTGCCTTCCCAGGTATTCTCAGTCAGGATTTCCTGGGCCGTTTTAAATAATTGCTTTGGGTTGATTTGAGGCATTTGACTGCGATGTAGATTCGGTTGGTCGGTGAAAATAGTCATCGCAGGAATAAATAAAAACACCAAAGCCGTATGCTTTGGTGCTCATCATGAAGTTAGGATTTATTTATTATCGAATCGCGTAGCGCAAGATTGTCCGAAGCTTCTCTTCAGCTACTTTTCTAGGATCACTCAAGTAGATCTCGTGATGATACCCTGCAATCTCAAAACCCTCCTGCTTGATAAAAGCATAGAGCTTTTCTAAAGAGGCCGTCTCATTGTCATAAGATCCGATGTGAAGTATTTGAGCCGAAAGGCCTTCGTGGATTTCTTCAAAGACGATTCCATGGCCTTCTGAAATCTTCTGCTTCTCTAAAAGACTTTCTAATCCCGCTCGGTACTCTGTCTCACCAACAAAGTCGGGCATTCTGAACATAATTTTCCAGTGCCAATCATTTCTGGGGGTTTCCTCGAAAGGCAATTTTCCATCTACCCACCAGAAGCCTTCCATTTTGGGAACTACAAAGTCTAACTCATTTGCTTTGCAGATGAACTTAATGCCATAGGCTAAGGCATATAGCTTCTCAAGCGATTCCGTGAAAAGGGGGGCTTCGGGGGCCGAAATTCCTGATATTGTGATGTAATTGTACGGTTCAAGATTGACTAATTGAGGTTTTGCTTTTGCCTTATAGTATTCCGGATAGTGTTTTGTTAAATCGAGTTTTTCTAATGCTACCATATTCATAATTTTGATTTTGGAAGCAATTAAGAGCACCCTAGTGACAGCCCTATGTCAGTAGGAAAAATGAATTCGAAAAATTTCTTCTAATTATGACTTGTAGTGCTTAGCCAATTCCTCAGCCCGTTCGATCATGATGGACTTGAGACTTTCTGGTTCCAATATTTCAACCGAGTCTCCCAATGAAACTAGCCATCTTGAGAAGTAATCGAGCCCTGGTACCAAGAACTTCATTTCTATTCTTCCTTCCTTTTCAACTTCACTGACAAAGCCTTGATAGAACTTTTGATTTGAAATAAGGACAGCCACTGATCTTTCAATGTTAATCACCACTTCTGACAACTCCGTGCCTCGCATCAAGTCTTGCATGAAACGATCGATCTGGTCTGACTTAAGCTCATAATTTTCATCGAGCATTGTCAGTTTCACCAAGCGATCAACCCTGAAGTCTCTGGCTGCCTTTCGCAGCCTGCAATAAGCCAACAAGTGCCAATTGCCTCCATAGTACGTCAAACCAATAGGTTCCACTTGCCGATCATTAAAGTCTCCGGTATAGTTTGAAAAGTATTTGAAACTCAGCACCCGTTGCTCTATCAAAGCATTCTGAATAGTTGCCAGAAAATTATTCGGAAAATCTTCACTCTGTTGTTTCGGTATGCTTTCCACTCTAATCTGAGACTCTAGTTTTTCTAAACCTTCCTTTTCATCGTTTTTCAAAACGCTTTTGATTTTGTACATGGCCTCGTTGAAATGCTTTTTGATCGAACTATCTGTTTGTTCTTCGATAAGTTTTGCTCCCAATACCAGGGCGTTGGCCTCTTCTTGCGAAAACATCACAGGAGGAAGGTGGTAGCCATCTAATAAAAAGTAACCAGTGCCTGCTTCTGCACCCAGAGGAACGCCTGCTTCTTCAAGCGCACGAACATCACGATAAACTGTTCTTAGGCTTATTTCAAATCGATCAGCGATCTCTTTGGCAGTGACAACCTTCTTGGATTGAAGCTGTATAAGAATGGCGGTAAGGCGGTCGATTCTATTCATAATGCTACTGACCATTAAACATAAAAAATATCCTTATCATTGCGACCATGTGGCTTGATCATAGCATATTATTCTTGGGCTGGGCAGTGTTTTACACCCTCCACAGTGCTTTGCTATTGCCAAAAGTCAAGGCAAGAATTGGACTAAAACCCAAGACTTATCGCCTGCTTTACAATTTAGTTTCGCTATTGATTATTGGGTTGGTTTTACTCGTTGGTGCTATTATTCCAAGCCCACTACTAATGGTTCCGACACCCACTCATTTCTATATTGGCCTGATGATGGCAACCCTGGGTATTTTCATTATCAAAAGAGCCTTTCGAGCATATAGCACGGGTGTTTTTCTTGGTTTTAAAACCGAGCCAGAAGATCAAAAATTGGTTATAGACGGCCTACAGCGAAAGGTGAGACATCCACTCTATTCTGGTACTGTTCTCATCTTTCTGGGGTATTTCATATACAACCCATTGCTTTCGAGCTTTGTCACACTTTTAGCATTGGCCATTTACTTGCCTATTGGCATTCATCTGGAAGAGAAGAAATTGATCCAAAAATTTGGGCAGGCCTATATCGATTACAAGAAAAGTGTACCTGCAATTTTCCCTATGCTCATCAAAAGAAAGGCTTCTGGACTATGAAGATCAAAATCGTTACACGGATCGCTTTTTTAGGCCTATCTCTAGTGCTTTTAGCTTTCCTTTTAAAACTTTTCTACCCCATAGATTTTAACATTCGGTCGGGTATGCTCGTGATCGGCTTTACGCTGATGCTGCTAGGCACTATCTGGAGAGTGGTGCTGGAAATGAATGATTCAGACTAACACGTCCCAAAAAGGTTCACTTAAGGCCTCTGAGAGACATTCACGGTGGATTTTTTAGCTATATTTGACCCCATGGGGGGAAAGCAACTAGTCGTACTATTGTCGATAGTATTCCTAATGCAAGCATGTGATTCTGAGGAGACTAAAACCGCTGTTGAGCAAAATGAATACATGGTTTCTTTGCTAGCTGCCCGGCATAGCCAAGTCAAGCCTGCAGAAATCACCTACTATTTCAACGAGAAGCGCGCTGCAGTTTTAGACTCCATGCGCCAATTCAAGAAAGATAACTTTCAGGAGTACGTTTCATTTAGCTATTGGTACATCCGTGAAGTCCTTAACAGTGGTTTTACGGAAAAAGCCATTGAAGAAGTAGATCGATTCAATGCTGAAATCTCGGGCGCGGGTCAAAAACTTGACCAACAATGGAATTACTTTTTCAAAAGGCTTGAAGCCTTGTCCTACATCCGCCTGGGAGAACAGCAGAACTGCCTTATCAATCACACATCGGCCTCCTGTATTTTACCCATCACTGATAATGGTGTTCACCAATTGAAGCTGGGTTCCCAATCTGCCATTGATATTATCGAACCCCTACTAGTCGATTATCCTGATGATCTTGAGTTGGTATGGCTATTAAATATTTGCTATCAAACTATTGGAGAATACCCACAAAATGTACCTTCAGAGTATCTGATCGCCCCTGATGCATTTGAGGATAACAATAGTACCCTGAAGGCATTTGTTGACCTTGCTCCTAATCTTGGAATAGCTTCCAAAGGGATTTCAGGAGGATCCATCGTAGAAGACCTTAACAATGATGGTTTCCTTGATATAGTCGCTTCGTCAAGCGGTGTAACCGAGAAGGATCAATTGAAGATATTCTTTAACAATGGTGATGGCACCTTTTCTGATCAAACTGTTTCTTCAGGTGTATCTGGCCTGTTTGGAGGCTTAAACTGTATGCAAACCGACTACAATAATGATGGGTTTGTAGATCTATTCATCCTCAGGGGAGGGTGGTTTGGCCAGTGGGGTCAACACCCCAATTCTTTACTCAAGAATAATGGTGATGGTACCTTTACGGATGTTACAGAAAAAGCTGGCTTGCTCTCATTTCACCCTACACAAACCGCGGTTTGGAGAGACTTTAATCAAGATGGCTGGGTAGATGTATTTATAGGAAATGAGACCACCGCAAAAGGGGTTATCGGCCGAGCTGCTCGAGGAAAAGTTCATGCCTCAGAGTTTTACGTGAACCAGAAGGACGGGACTTTCAAAAACCTGGCAGCAGAGGCTGGGCTGGAATTTGAAGAGCTGATAAAAGGCGTTACGGCTTTAGATGCTAACAATGATGGTCTGGACGATATTTACATTTCAATCATGGGGGGAGATAATATGCTCATGATCAACCAAGGTAACCTGAAGTTTGCCGATCAAGCGAAGACCTTAAATCTGACAGAGCCCTTTGTCAGTTTCTCCACTGGCTCAATGGATTATAACAATGATGGTTTTGATGACTTGTTTGTATCGGCATACACTACAAGCAATAACCCACTAGCACACGAAGTCACTTTTGAGCTACAAGGTAATTCGCCAACAGCCGCCCTACCAAAACTTTACAGAAACAATGGTGATGGATCATTCACTGATGTTACAGAAACTACTGGGTTCCTAAAATCCATTTATGGTATGGGATTCAATTATGGTGATTTGGACAATGATGGCTACCTCGATCTTTATTTTGGCACCGGAGATCCGAATTTCGAGAGCATTATCCCAAACAGGATGTTCCGCAATGTGGAAGGCAACTTTTTCGAAGAGGTAAGCTTTGCCGGAGGTTTTTCAAACATCCAAAAAGGCCATGGCATCAGTTGGGGGGACATGGATAACGATGGCGATCACGATATCTATATTACCATGGGCGGGGCCCACGAAGGAGACATTTATCAAAACCAGTTGTTGGTCAATCCGAATGAAAATAAGTCCTGGATCAACCTTCATCTAACAGGTACAATATCGAATAAGAAAGCCATAGGCGCCAGAGTACATTTGGTTACCTCTAAGGGTCAGCACCTTTATAGAACAGTATCAAATGGAGCAAGCTTTGGAGGTAACAGTTACGCTTTAGAAATTGGTCTTGGAGATGCCCAATCAATTGATTTATTGGAGATCACCTGGCCTGTAGCAAATTCAAAACAAGCCTTTCGAAATATCCCTGTCAATCAAAGTATAGAGATAGTCGAAGCAAATGACGAAATTGTAAGCCGATCACGCACAAGCCTAGATTTTTTTAAGGGAAACGATCAGATGAATCATAGTGAACATGAATAAGTCATTATTAAGATTAGCCACTTTTTTTTCATTGGCCATCATCTTCATTTCTTGCAGCGAGCCAGAGCAAAATGATGGGCTTTTCAAATTGTTAAGCCCAAGAGAGTCTGGCATTCGCTTTAACAATGAAATGCGCGAAAACAGAGAGATTAACCTCCTTAGTTTTGCACCCATCTATAATGGTGCTGGAGTGGCGATAGGCGACTTGAACAATGACGGTCTCGAGGATGTCTTTTTCACTGGAAATTTTGTGTCAAGCAAGCTTTACTTGAATAAAGGGGGTTTGAAATTCGATGATATCACAGAAGAGGCTGGTGTTGAAACAGAGGCATGGTGTAATGGTGTCTCAATCGTTGACATCAATGCTGATGGCTTTAATGACATTTATATTGCCGTATCGAACCCTGACAGTACCAAAAGGGAAAACTTACTTTTTATTAATAATGGTGACCTGACTTTCTCTGAACAAGCCAAGGCTTACGGACTGAATGACAATGGCCACTCAACACATTCTGCATTCTTTGACTATGATCTGGATGGAGATCTGGACATGTACCTTTTAACCTATGGTAATAATGAGGGTACCGATTTAAAAATGGTCAACAAAAAGATCGTTGATGGTACGGGGCTTTCCAACGACAGGCTTTACCGAAATAATGGAGACAACACTTTTACTGATGTCACCTTGGAAGCAGGAATTCTCATCGAGGGTTATGGACTAGGAGTTGCTGTGAATGATTTAAATAATGACCTCTATCCCGATCTTTACATAAGTAATGATTTCCTATTCGATGATATCGTCTACATCAATAATCAGGATGGAACATTTAGTGACATGTCAAAAGCATATCTAAAGCATACCAGCCATTTTGGGATGGGTGTAGATGTTCAGGACTTCAACAATGACTTGTTACCTGATGTGGTTCAAGTGGATATGATGCCCGAGGACAACTATCGACAGAAGAAGATTCTCGGTCCAATGCATTACGACTTCTATAACCTTTCTATCAAAGAAGGTTATACCCCGCAGTATATGCGAAATACGTTACAAATGAATCAGGGGGAAAAGGGATTTTCAGAGATAGGTCAGTTTGCTGGCATCAATGAGACCGACTGGAGTTGGGCTCCCGTCTTCGCGGATTATGATGCGAACGGAAACAAAGACCTGATCATTACCAACGGCTTTAGAAGAAACGTCACTGATTGGGATTTTCGAAACTACATTAGTGAGCAGCTGGAAATTGCCAAAGGAAAAGGAGAAGACCCTGATGAGGTGGCATTAGCCATTGTCAAAAAAACCAACGATCTAAAGCTTCCAAACTATGCTTACGCCTACAATGGAGACTTAACTTTTACAGATGTCACCACCGATTGGGGACTTTCAGCACCTACCTGGTCCAATGGAATGGCCTATGCCGATCTAGACCAAGATGGCGATCTAGACATAGTGATTTCCAATATCGATGACCATGCCTATGTCTATGAAAATCGTTTGGAACAGCAGGAAATCAAACCCAACTACTTAAAGGTAAGACTGAAGGGTACCAAAGAGAATCCCGATGGTATTGGTGCCAAAATCATCGTGGAACAGGGAGGTGTAAAGCGAACTCACTACCAATCCAAAACCCGTGGCTACCTCTCCAATGTCACATCAGAAATTTATTTTGGTTTTGGAGAGAACTTATCACCAGCAGAGGTCACAGTTATATGGCCGAATGGGCAATCTGAAACAAAGGCAGCAACTTTAAATGCCACACTGACTTTTGAAGTAGGAGATTCCGGAGATAATGTAATCGCTATCGATGAAACCAATTTAAGCTCTGGAAACCTAGCTAGTAATTACGGACTAAGTCACATCACTCCCGAAAACGACTTTGTGGATTTCTATTTCGAGCCTCTCCTTCCACATAGACTATCACAATCAGGGCCTGCATTAGCAAAAGGTGATGTAAATGGTGATAGACTGGAAGATTTATTTGTTGGTGGTTCCGCTGGGAACGCAGGATACATTTTCACCCAAACCAGTAATGGAAAATTTAGAAAAAGTCCATTAGGCGGATCAATAGACTCAGAAGACATCGATGCTACCTTCTTGGATTTCGATCAAGATGGAGACCTTGATCTCTATGTTGCTTCTGGCAGTAACGAATTTGATGCCGACAGTCCAGAGTATCAAGACAGAATTTACATTAACAATGGAAGAGGTAAGTTCAGCCTGGGTGATGGTATACTTCCAGAAATGTTGACGAGTTCGGGCTCTGTCTCAGCTTCCGACTTTGATGGCGATGGCGATACGGATCTTTTTGTGGGAGGACGTTTAGACCCAAAGAAATACCCAATGCCTGGGACTTCGTATATTTTAAGAAATGATGGAGGTAAATTTTCAGACATTACTGAAGAAGTTTCTTCTGGGCTTCAAAAAGTAGGTATGGTTACCACCTCAGAATGGGCGGACATTGATGACGACAATGACCTTGACTTGATTCTGGCCGGAGAATTTATGCCCGTCACGGTTTTTGTACAGCAGGAAGGAAAATTTACGAATGCCACTAACGCGTTGGGCTTAAGTACCTACACTGGATGGTGGAAAACAATCTATCTGGAAGATCTCAATGAGGACGGAAAGCTTGACATAATTGCCGGTAATTTAGGAGAAAATACGAAGTATGATGTTAGTATTGATCAGCCTATAAGTGTTTTTGCCAAAGACTACGATGACAATGGTATGATTGATGCCATTATGAGTTGCTTCATAGGTGGAGAAGAGCACGTACTTCACTCAAAAAGTACTTTAGAGCAGCAAGTCATCCGCTTCAAGAAAAGATATGTTAAACACGAAGAGTTTGCAAAAGCCACCTTTGCTGAGGTTATTCCTCCCGAAATTCGTGATGGAGCTTACGTGCTAAAGGCAAACACCTTTAATCACATGGTATTCTTAAGCTCTTCAGACGGGTATAAGGCTGTTATGCTTCCGAAAGAGACGCAAATAGCACCTTTACAATCGATAGTCGCCTCAGATGGCAATTTACTTTTGAGTGGAAATGACTATGGCACTGAAGTAACCGTAGGTCAGTATGATGCAAGCCATGGCTTTGTTATATCATTTGACAAGTCAAGCCAAGAGTTTGTGGTGAACAGAGATTCAAACTACCGAGCAAGTGGTAATATAAAATCTGCACTTAAACTCCAGGTTGGTAATGAATCCATCATTGTCCATGGAGCTAGTGGTGAGGGTCTCTACGTTAGTCGGGTAAACTAGAGGTTATTCCTCTTCTTCGCCTTGAATCTCATCAAGATCGTCACGATCTCTGAGTTTCTTATCGTCAACGTTCTTGTTCAAGAAGTCATTGATCTTATCAATGGAAAGGGAGTTTTGTATTTCTCCGAATGAATCTATATTCACTTCAAGCCCATCCAATTCTGGAGCTACTTTCGGCTTTTCTTGTTGTTCCTTCTTCTTTGCCATGGTTAATCGTTTAATGTGATTGTGCCTATCGCTCTTTCGATTCTACTGACAACCTCAGCAGGACCCAATATCTCTATGATGGCCATTAAATCTGGCCCTCCAGCCTGACCTGTAAGTGCAAGTCGCAATGCTGGCATTACTCTACCCAAAGGAGTTTCATCCTCTGCAAGATAACGCATTAAAACATCACGTGCTTCCTCCCTATCAATCTGTTCCAAACCTTTTAGATGAGAAGCAAATCCAGTCAACTTATCTACAGCCAGTTGATTCCACTTCTTTCTAACGGTTTTTTCATCATATGATTCAGGAGTTGCAAAGAAAAAACCACCCGCCACAATCATATCTTTCACAAAAGTCACGCGTTCTTTCAAGGCACCTGCAATTGAAATGGCCTTACTTTCATCAATCCCCTCTCCTAAGAGTGTCATAAATTCACTTGCAAGCTCCTCATCAGACCTTGACTTCAGGTATTGCTCATTGAACCACTTTGCTTTTTCGATGTCGAATTTTGCACCAGCCTTATTGATCTTTTCTAAACTGAAAAGCTCGATAAGCTCATCCATTGAGAAAATTTCTTTTTCACCACCAGGGTTCCAACCAAGTAGCGCCAGAAAATTGATAAAGGCATCTGATAGATATCCTTCCTCTTTGAACCCCTTTGAAAGCTCGTTTGTAGCAGGATCTACCCAATTCAATGGAAAAATCGGGAACCCTAATTTGTCGGCAGCTCTTTTACTCAACTTACCATTTCCATCAGGTTTTAATAGGAGTGGTAAATGGGCAAATTCTGGCTTTTCCCAACCCAGATATTCGTAAAGCATAACATGCAATGGAGCGGACGGAAGCCATTCCTCACCTCTGATCACATGGGATATTTCCATTTGGTGGTCATCAACAATATTGGCAAGATGATATGTTGGCATACCATCTGATTTTAACAATACTTTGTCATCCATGGTAGCCGTATTCACAACAACCCAGCCACGAACAAGGTCCTTAAACCTTACATCTTCATTCCTTGGCAGCTTGATACGAACGACATAAGGATGCCCTTCGGCGATTAAATTGTCCACCTCTTCCGCAGACAAAGTCAATGAATTTCTCATTTGCATCCGAGTGATGGCATTGTATTGAGGGTTAGCTACGCGCGCTTCTTTCAATCGTTCCCTCATAGCGTCCAACTCCTCTGGAGTATCAAATGCTATATAAGCCTTGTCTTCAGCGATCAGTTGATCGGCAAACGCTTTATATCTTACTTTCCTTTCAGACTGTTTATAAGGACCATAACCTCCACCTGCTTTTACTCCTTCGTCTGGCGAAATGCCAGCCCATTCAAGAGCGTTTTCAATGTAAGACTCTGCACCGTCAACAAAACGGTTTTGGTCCGTATCTTCTATTCTGAGTACAAAAGTTCCGTTATGTTTTTTGGCGAATAGATAATTGTACAGGGCCGTCCTTACACCGCCAATATGCAAAGCTCCTGTAGGGCTTGGAGCAAATCTGACACGAACACTCATATGCTATAATTTAGGCCGCAAATATAGGAAGACTTATCAAAGTGGCTTCTCTTTCATGTGCTTATAGCTCAACAGCAATACAAGATATCTCAACATTTACATCCTTGGGCAATCGAGCTACTTCAACAGTCTCTCTAGCTGGCGGGTTATCTTTAAAGTACATTCCGTATGCTTCATTAATTGTTGCAAATTGGTTCATGTCCTTTATAAAGATTGAGCACTTGACCACCTGGCTAAAATTCATTCCAGCTTCACTAAGTACTGCCTCAATATTCTTCATCACTTGGTGAGTTTCCTCGGTAATGTTCTCATTTATCATTTCACCAGTAAGTTGGTCGAAAGGAATTTGACCCGATACGTAAAGGGTATTACCGGCTTTTACCGCTTGACTGTATGGTCCGATGGGTGCCGGGGCATTCGCACTTGTAACAATGATCTTTGACATGGTCTAATAATTAATACTTTTGTGTCAAATTACTCAATTATGAAGATTCTGGTTATTGGTACTGAGGGAGATTTCGCTGAATTCGAAAAAAAGTTTGGCGCTACGAATGATTTGACTTTAGATACTAACTATCAGTTCCACTCCTCTTTTCCTGCTTTTGATGCGATCTTCGATTTTTTCGTTGGTGACGAACCAGAGTTATTCTCCAATTACCAAGAAAGTGAGGGTTTAACCCTCTTCATTAATTCTCCTAAAATCTCCTTGGCTGAACTGTCCTATTTTCAAGAAAAGGAGTCGAGTAACACCGTCTTTGGATTTAATGGACTTCCTACTTTTATCGACAGAGAGATATTAGAAGTTAGTCTCCTAAACCAAGACAATCTTCAAGAACTACGAGACATTTGTAAAGGAATAGGGACAGACCTTGAAATAGTTGATGACAGAGTAGGTATGGTAACCCCGCGAATAGTTTCTATGATTATCAATGAAGCCTTTTATACAGTGCAGGAAGGTACCGCCACAAAAGAAGATATAGACCAAGGAATGAAACTTGGGACCAATTACCCCTATGGCCCATTTGAATGGTGTAACGTAATCGGTGTTCGAAATATCTATGAGTTGCTCGAGGCCCTCTATGAAGACACCAAAGAGGAGAGATACAAAATCTGCCCTCTGTTGAAAAAAGCCTATCTATCGGCATAAAAAAGGAAGTTGAACTCCCTTTTTAATGCTATTCTACGGTAACCGACTTGGCCAAGTTTCTAGGCTGATCAACATTACAGCCTCTCATAACCGCAATATGATAAGACAAAAGTTGAAGCGGTATTACTGATACAAGTGGCATCAATGCTTCATGTGTATGCGGCACTTCAATAATGTGATCTGCGATTTCAGCAATCTCAGTATCTCCTTCCGTCACCACTGCAATAACTTCTCCCTTTCTAGCTTTTACTTCCTGAATATTCGAAACGATCTTCTCATAAGAGGAGTCTTTAGTTCCAATAAATACCACAGGCATGTTCTCATCAATCAAAGCAATTGGCCCGTGTTTCATTTCTGCAGCTGGGTATCCTTCAGCATGGATATAAGAGATTTCTTTCAGCTTAAGTGCCCCTTCAAGTGCTACTGGGAAGTTATAGCCACGACCTAAGTATAGGAAGTTAGTCGCATCTTTAAATTTCTCAGAAATCATTTCAATCTGAGGGTTTAAATCCAGGCACTTTGCAATCTTATCAGGAATAGACTCTAACTCAACTAGTAATCCTCTAAAATCACGCTCAGACAATGTACCTTTCTTCTGGGCGATCATTAGTGCCATCATTGTAAGCACAGAAATTTGTGCAGTAAAGGCCTTAGTACTGGCAACACCTATTTCAGGTCCGGCATGGGTATATGAACCGGCATGGGTAGCTCTAGGAATAGAAGAGCCCACAACATTACAAACGCCAATAATAGTGGCTCCCTTCGACTTTGCCAATTCAATGGCAGCCAGTGTGTCGGCAGTCTCACCAGACTGAGAGATAGCAATAACGATATCTTTCTCACCCACAATAGGGTTTCGATAGCGAAACTCAGATGCGTATTCGACTTCTACAGGAATACGGCAGAATTCTTCGAAGATATATTCGGCTACCAATCCAGCATGCCAAGATGTGCCACAGGCCAAAATCAAGATACGGTCTGCATTTAATATCTTGTTAGTATAGTCGTGAATTCCTCCCAAGTGAAGGTGACCTTCTTTTGCATTAAGCCTTCCTCTCAGGCAATCACCGACAGATTTTGGTTGTTCAAAGATCTCCTTGATCATAAAATGATCATACCCACCTTTTTCAATTGCCTCTAACTCTATGTCTACCGTTTGGACATAGGGCTTCATTTCTACGTCTTCGATATTCTTGATTGTAAGATTATTGTCTTTGATAATGGCGATCTCCTGATCGTCTAGGTAAACGACCTCGTTCGTGTATTCTATAATTGGGGTGGCATCTGAGGCCAAGAAAAATTCATCTTTCCCCAAACCAACCACTAAAGGACTGCCTTTTCTGGCCGCAATTAATAAATTAGGATCTTCTAACGAGACAATCGCGATAGCATAGGCACCTACAACTTTATTCAAGGCAAGTCTTACTGCCTCGGCCAAGTCCACTTTAGTATTTAGGTAGATATCCTCGACAAAATTTATGAAAACTTCGGAATCTGTTTCGCTTTGAAAGGTATACCCCTTAGATAGTAAATCTGTCTTTAGAGCAGCATAGTTTTCAATAATACCATTATGGATCATTGCTAATTTTCCACCCATAGAGACATGCGGGTGTGCGTTAGTATCATTGGGCTCACCATGGGTAGCCCACCTCGTATGACCTATGCCAATTGAAGAACTTAGGTCTTTGTCTCTGGCAAAATCATGAAGGTCAGCAACCTTACCTTTTTTCTTGTATACATTCAAGTTACCATTCAATAGTGCCACCCCAGCACTGTCGTATCCACGGTATTCAAGTCTTTGTAAACCCTTTATAATAATTGGGTAAGCTTCTCTTTTTCCTATATATCCAACAATTCCACACATAGTTTTATCCGCCTTTTTCGAAAAGTAATAATAATAAGAATGGCTACCTCAGTTGAGAGAAGAAAATCTTAATTTCAAGGTTGTCAAGTTCCAGAGTAAAGCCATTTGTAGACAAATTCATATTTGCCGGATAAATGAAGACATCATTCCGTCTAAATACATCATTCAAATAAGCCCTTACATAGGATGTAATTGAGGCTGTGTAGGTTCTATCGGTCTCATTATACCTTAACTGAAGAGGAAAATTCTGTGAGATAATGTTCACACCATCCTCCTGAATTGCTCTGAGTGCCCCACCATCACTAATTACCGTATTCCTATCATCTGTGATTAAAAGAAGCAAAGTGGTTGGTGGAGAAACACCTGCAGGTAATTCTCCAATGGGGCCTATAGTCATCTCTGCTAAGTTTACTATTGCCCCATCATTCACATTGGCAAACCGTTCTAAGTCCGATAAATCAAGCTTAGTGACTAATCCAATTCCCGATTGAACTACCAGCTGTGAAACCTGATTGTACTCCACACTAGTTTCTTGAACGAAAGCAAAGTTTGTCGCTGAGCGATCGGAAGTGAAATGATGAAAACTTGGCTGTGCCACACCAGTCATTGTGATGGTTCGGTTAGCAATATTTCCACTTCCATCGGTAAGCGGGACAGAATAATAGAAGACCACCTCAAAGTTAGCTCCGGTATTTATCCCAAAGATATTTTCGGAGCTACCCTCATGTCGAAGGACAAAGCCCGGAAAAAATGCGTCAAAAGCTGTCTGGGTATCGAATGTGGCGTTGTCATCTCTAATACCATCAAAGATTTCCTGAGCCCAGCTTAACTCAGCATCAATACTATAAACAGAGTCGAAATTATCAATCTGTACATCTCCGGAAGCAATTAGTTCATTTGATTGAATTAACTCACTTCTGGTTATATACCTATCAGATGGAAATGCTTCGCCAATTTTATAGGCTCTTAAGTTAAGAGCTCTATTGACAGCAGATGTATCATAAAGAAAATTGATCCCAAAGTTAATCTTAACGGAATCCAGAATATCATCAGCTGTAAGTACAGGATGACTATTCTCGTTGAGGTCTAGCCCGATATAACCCTTGGCAGTCATATCGCCAAAATCAGAGCCAGAATGCTCTCCGACAAAAATGCGCGATAGGTTGGCTGAATTGATGGAATCAAGCCATACAATACCAGTACTTAATGAAATATTCTCTGAATTGAATTCGATTGGTTCTACATCATCAGAACTCAATCCGAAATCACCCTTCTCCTCACAAGAATTAAATATAATGAGGCTCAGTAACAGAGCCCCATATATTCTAATCTTAGCCAACAAGTTCATTATATAGGTTAAAATAGGAGTCTAAAAAGTTATCGTCCTTTTCAATTGTACTTACAGTTCTACCTTGTTCAATTTCGGTAAACAAGTTATTCAAGCTTTCACTGGCTTCTTCCTCTGCCCTAATCACGGCATCGGCATATTCAGCTCCTGTCTTGATGAAACCAGCAAAATCAGCTGATTTCAAATTTTGCAACATACTATCGTCAATATCCATCATCTTAACTTTGTCCAATAGATCATCTTTGAACTGGTGCGCAAAGTCATTATTATAAATAGTGAAGACAGAACGTGTATTTTGAAAGATTGGATCGTTCTTATAGGTAGTCTTTAGATACATTGGAATAAGACTAGTCATCCAATCATTACAGTGAACGATGTCAGGTGCCCAGCCCAATTTCTTGACGGTTTCTAAAACTCCCTTACAGAAGAAAATGGCTCTTTCGTCATTGTCTTCATAGAAGTTATCCTCTTTGTCGTAGAAAACGGTCTTTCTATGGAAATAGTCTTCGTTGTCTATAAAATAGACCTGAAGCTTTGCATTAGGAATCGAAGCAACCTTGATAACAAGTGGCTTTTCTTCCTCTCCAACAGCGATATTAATCCCTGAAAGTCTAACTACTTCGTGTAAACGATTCTTTCTCTCGTTAATGAGCCCAAAACGTGGCACTAAAATTCTGATCTCCATACCCCTCTCCTGCATGGCTTGAGGTAATTTTCTAACAAAGTCTGACACCTCAGACGTTTGTAGAAATGGCTGAATTTCACTTGCAACGTACAGAATTCTTAATTTTGACATACTTAATGGAAATTAAATGAAATCTCTTCTTTGAAAAAGAGCCACAAAATTACGGAATTTGGGTCAAAAATCATTCAATTTTACAGAAAAAGGCTATATGTTGTCTCTCGGACAGCGTTAATTACCGTTAAAAGTCATTATGAATATCTGCAAGACCATAATTGAGGTTAGAGACGTACTTCAAGGTATTAGGTCTGAAGGCAAGTCCATTGGGTTTGTGCCAACCATGGGGGCTTTGCATCAGGGACATCTTTCATTGATTCAAGCGTCAAAGGAAAATTGTGACTTTACGATCGCAAGTATTTTCGTAAATCCTACCCAATTCAACAATCCTGAAGACCTCAAGAATTACCCCAAAACTCTTGATGAAGACGTAGAGAAATTAATAGGTGCCGAATGTGATGTTCTCTTTCTTCCCGATGGTCAGGAAATCTATCCGAGTAAACCCCAATTGAAAATTTCATTTGACGGCATAGCCGATCAACTAGAAGGAGAATTTAGACCTGGACATTTTGATGGTGTAGCGTTGGTTGTCTCCAAGCTTTTCAACATCATTCAACCTAATCACGCATTTTTTGGACAAAAAGACCTTCAGCAGTTCTTCATAGTCAAATCGCTGGTCGATCAATTGAATTACCCAATCCAATTAAACATGGTCTCCACAGCCCGGGAATCAAATGGCTTGGCCATGTCATCAAGGAACATGCGCCTTTCAGCAGCCGAAAGATCTGACGCTGCCTTATTACATCAGTCCTTGAGAATGGCTCAAGAGAGGCTATTACAAGGAGGAAATATCAAATTAGTCAAAGAAGAAGTTCAAGAACTATTCGATGTTTCTGAGCGTTTAGCACTTGAGTATTTTGAAATCATCAATACCGATGATTTCAAAACCACGGACGCTACTAAAGAGAAAAAAAAAGTCGCTTTGTGCATAGCCGCGAATATTGGTCAGGTTAGATTGATAGATAACTTGATGTTAATTTCTTAGTTTTGCGCTCGTTTTGAGGAGGAGAAATGCAAATAGAGGTATTTAAATCGAAAATTCATCGAGCCAAGGTAACTCAGGCCGAACTGCACTATGTTGGAAGCATTACATTAGATGAAACGCTAATGAATGCGGCAAATATCATAGAAAACGAAAAGGTGCAAATCGTGAACGTGAACAACGGAGAACGCTTTGAGACTTATGTCATAAAGGGAGATAAAGATAGCGGAACTGTTTGCCTAAATGGGCCTGCGGCCAGAAAAGTCCAAGTTGGAGATGTGATCATTATTGTATCTTACGGTATTATGGACTTTGAATCGGCCAAATCGCATACACCTAAAATAGTTTTCCCAGATAACGACAATAAACTGTCATAAAGTCGACTTGAGAATTGCGCTAAAAGATATCCTCAAGTTCATTGTCTCAATTGGCCTTACTGGCTATGTGCTATATAAAACTTCAGGCAGTGTCGATTGGGAAAAGGCTTCTGATGCCATTCTAAAGTTCAATTATGGCTGGATTTTCCTGAGTGTTTTTCTTTCGATTCTGAGTCATCTACTTAGAGCCTATAGATGGAACCTATTATTGAATACTGGTGGCTTTAGGCCTAGTCTTTTTACATCATATCTAGCCTTAATGATTGGCTATCTATCCAGCATGGCAATCCCTAGATTGGGAGAAGTGACGAGATGTACAACACTCAAAAGAACCAATAAGATTCCCGTCCCATTCTCATTAGGAACAGTACTTACCGACCGACTCTTGGATCTTTTTATGCTTGGCCTTCTTACAATCTTCTTACTTCTAATGAGATTCGAACTGTTAAAATCTTTTTTTATTGACTTCATAGAGGCTAAAGTTCCTTTTGTAAGTCAATACTGGCCAATTTTAGTACTTCTGGCACTTGGTGGAATAGTCTTTCTCTTTTGGCTTATTCGCGAATCTAAAAGACCTCAAAGGAAAAGTGGTTTTTTGTCTAAGCTCATCGACTTCATAATCAACTTGATGAACGGAATGAAGACAATAGCCAAAATCAAGAGTCCAATTCAGTTCTGGCTATCAACGGTGGGTATTTGGGTTCTCTATTTTCTAATGCTCTATGTGATCTCTTTTGGCTACGGACCGACTGACGAAATGTCACTTATGGCAGGAGTGGCAGTTCTAGTCATGGGAAGTCTTGGCATGGTTACTCCTGTGAACAACGGAATTGGAGCCTACCAGGCCTTTGTTGCCAGTATTCTTGTCGTATTTGGCATAGTCTACGAAGATGGTTATGTTTTTGCTATTATTTCACAAGGATCGCAAGTAGTAGCCATTATACTAATTGGTTTTATAAGCTTGCTAATCCTTAACTTTAGGAAGAAGGAGCAGGAAATTGAAACAGACATCTCATAAGGTAGTTAGCCAAGAAGAACTTAAAAAGAGGATTCAAAGTTGGCAATCCAACGGTCAGAAAGTCGTTTTCTCGAACGGATGCTTTGACATATTACATCTCGGGCACATTGACTATTTAGAGAAGGCACGTGCCTTTGGTGATCAATTGGTCATAGGCCTTAACTCTGATGACTCTGTGAGGATTTTGAAAGGTGAAAACAGACCCGTGAATCATCAAGAAGCCAGGGCTAGAATGCTAGCCGCTCTTTCCTTTGTTGATGGGGTGACAGTTTTTGAGGAAGAAACCCCTCAGGAATTAATAGATTACCTTTTACCTGATGTTTTGGTAAAAGGGAGTGACTACGAAGTGGAAAACATTGTAGGTGCAAAAAGCGTAATTGCGAATGGTGGATCAGTTGAGACAATTGACCTTGTCAATGGTTACTCCACCACCAATATCATAGAGAAAATAAAGAAGTAAAATATGTTTGGAGGATTTATAATATTAGTTGTAGGGATAATGATTGTCAGCTGGGCTGTTCAAAACAGCCTCAAGCGTAAATTCAAAAAATATTCACAAGTAGGTCTTTCCATTGGACTTAGCGGAAAAGAAGTCGCTGAGCTTATGCTGAGAGATAATGGCATAGATGATGTACAAGTGGTTTCTGTACAAGGCAGGTTGACTGACCATTACAATCCTTTGGATAAAACGGTAAACTTAAGCCCTGATGTTTATGCGGGTAGATCGGTAATGGCAGCCGCGGTTGCTGCTCACGAATGTGGTCATGCAATTCAACATGCCACAGCCTATGCGCCTCTAAAAATGAGATCAGCCCTAGTTCCGTTACAAGCCTTGAGTGGAAGAATACTCAATATTCTATTCTTCATTATGATTTTTGGTGTAGGTGCTTCGTTTTTGCCTTACGAAATGGCTGGAATACTCATAGTAGGTGTTTATGCTGTCTTTACTCTTTTTGCGTTTGTAACGCTTCCAGTAGAGTTTGACGCGACCAAGAGAGCTCTGGCTTGGGTGGACCAAAGGAATATTACGCAAGGTAAAGAACATGATATGGCAACAGATGCATTAGACGCTGCTGCCAGAACATATTTAGTGGCGGCACTAGGTTCACTGGCCATGCTGATCTACTATGCTATGGTATTCTTAGGTGATCGCTAGCAAGTTTTAACGAATTGATTAACTTTGCCTAACAAACGTTCGTTAAATAGTTTCTAATGAATTTCGAGTTAACAGAAGAGCATATAGCGGTAAGAGACGCGGCCAGAGAATTCGCCAATACAGAGCTTTTACCAGGTGTTATTGAGAGAGATGAGCACCAAAAATTTCCAACTGAGCAAGTCAAAAAAATGGGCGAGCTTGGTTTTATGGGAATGATGGTAGACCCTAAATATGGAGGGGGTGGTATGGACACTGTTTCCTATGTACTGGCTATGGAAGAGATTTCTAAAATTGATGCTTCTGCCAGTGTTTGTATGTCAGTTAACAACAGTTTGGTATGCTGGGGAATTGAGAAATTCGGTAGCGAAGAGCAAAAGCAAAAATACCTTACTCCACTAGCTACTGGTGAAAAAATTGGTGCTTTTTGTCTTTCAGAACCAGAAGCTGGCTCAGATGCCACTTCACAGCAAACTACTGCTGAAGATAAAGGTGATCACTATTTACTCAATGGAACAAAAAACTGGATTACCAATGGTAATACAGCTTCCATCTATTTAGTCATTGCCCAAACCGATCGAGAAAAAGGCCATCGTGGTATTAACTGTCTGATCGTTGAAAAGGGAATGGACGGCTTTGTGGTCGGTAAAAAGGAAGATAAGTTAGGAATCAGAGGATCAGATACGCACTCCTTGATGTTTACCGATGTAAAAGTTCCTAAGGAAAACAGAATTGGAGAAGATGGCTTTGGTTTCAAATTTGCCATGTCGACTTTGAATGGAGGTAGAATCGGAATCGCTTCGCAAGCCTTGGGAATTGCCTCAGGTGCTTATGAATTGGCCTTAGCGTATTCTAAAGAAAGAAAAGCTTTTGGCAAACCGATCAGTCAGCATCAAGCAATCCAGTTCAAGTTGGCCGATATGGCCACCGAAATCGAGGCTGCACGACTACTGTGTCTGCAAGCTGCACATCTTAAGGATCAGAAGAAAGACTTTGCCAAGGCAAGTGCAATGGCCAAGCTCTATGCTTCAAAAGTAGCGATGGATACAACTGTTGAAGCGGTGCAGGTACATGGTGGATACGGCTTCGTGAAAGAATACCATGTTGAAAGACTGATGAGAGATGCAAAAATCACTCAGATCTACGAAGGTACGTCCGAGATTCAGAAGATTGTTATCTCGAGAGAGTTATTGAAATAAGGAGAATCATTACATAAAAATGACCATTGACATATAAATTGTTGTCAATGGTCATTTTTTTTTGGGATTATTATAGACAAGCGTAAATTAGTACACTTTACAAAAACAATTTTTTCGAAACGTTTCATACACCACTATGGAGGATTATAACAAAATAATAGAATCACTAGGAGTTCGCTACATCAAGAGTAGGAACATGAAGATAGCTAAGGCTGTCACGATAGATAACTTTTACGATGTCGAGAATACCATTATTGTAGTCAATAATGGAGACGTGTATTTCGGTCCAGATCAAGAAAAAGTTTCTGAAGGAGATATGCTTTTTATCCCTGGAGGGAAATCCCTTTCAATTTCATTTGGCTCTGTTACAGCACAGGCGATCTCGAACGAAGAGTTTATTTCTAATAAGAAGAAATACTTGCAAAACGCAAATGACTCTGAGATCAATGACTTTGACGTGGATGGATTTAGTCAGGTAATGTTTGAGGCGAAAGTCTTTGACTCTGTCAACTTCTTCTCATCATTGAACATAACACCTTTCGCCATTCGCAATTGCAGTGTATTGGCAGAATTAATCAGACTTATTATAAATGAAGATAATTCTGTAAAGCCGGGTAAGAACAGAGTAATCAAGGTAAATACAGAGTACTTGGTTGTAGAGGTTATCAGATATATTTTAGATAATAGGCTCTTTGTAGAACAGTTGGTGACCAATAGCACCTACTTCAAGGATCCTAGACTTATTGATATTTTCAGTTATATCAAGAAGAATATCGGTGGGGATCTGTCTAACAAAGTGCTGGCTAGAGTGGCTAATGTTTCAGAGGACTATGTTGGTCAGTATTTCAAAATGCTGACGGGTATTAACCCTCAGGATTACATTGAGTATCAACGTATGGAAGCCGCTGTTGACCTATTGAGAACCACCAAGAAGAGCATCAGAGATATCGGTCGAGAAGTCGGATATAAAGATACAGCCTACTTCTGTAGAAGATTTAAAATGATGTTCGGTATTCCTGCTGGAAAAATGAGAAGACGTGAAAGCCTAATTAACATTTAAGGCTTCATTATAAAAATGTACCACCTCAGAAACCTCAGTCAAAAGATTGAGGTTTTTTTGTGCCCCATTGCCAATCACAATGATATCGGCACCTGCATCCAATGCCTGCCTAGCCTTTGATGCAGAATTCAATCCACCTCCAATAATCAAGGGAATATCTATAGCTCCTTTTACAGCGCGAATTATTCTTGCAGCAATGGGTTCTTCAGCGCCACTACCTGCATCCATATAGACTGTTTTCAAGCCTAGCATTTGACCTGCAAGGGCCGTAGACGCGGCTAAACTTGGTTTATCATTAGGCAAGGGCTGGGAATTGCTGATGTAAGAAGCACTTGTGGGCTTACCCGAATTAACCAACATATAACCTGTAGGTATTACTTCGAGATTGCTTCTTTTTACAACTGGAGCAGCTACTACATGTTGACCAATCAATAGTTCAGGGTTCCTTCCCGATATAAGAGAAAGAAAAAGGATAGCGTCTGCAGCCGCATCAATTTGGATTGCGTTGCCTGGGAATAGTATACAGGGTATATCCGTATATGATTTAACCATACTTACAACCTCATGCAAATTACTGCTTGTCACCAGGCTTCCACCCACAAAAATATAATCTACCTTTTGTTCCAAACATAGATTAAGGCTTTCGATCAAGCCTCGCTCATCAGTGTCATCAGGATCAAAAAGGACTGCTAATGCCTTTCGTCCAGAAGTCGTCAATCTGCCAAAGTCGTTGTATAAATTGCTATTTCTCATCTTCGGCAACATCTACTTCTTTTAAAAAGGAAGCCAATCGTTCAGCTGCGATGCCCAGCAAGAAAACAATGGCTTGCTCCTTGAGTGTCGAGGCTAAAAGGTTCTCTCCTTTGGCAGGCATCTCAACTTTCTTTGGTTTTTCCTTTTTACCCTTTTTCAACTTCTTATTGCCTCCCCCAGTTATCACAGTAGAGAGCAAATAGGCTCCTAAGAGTCCTCCTCCAACAATCAAGGCACTTTTCCCCACTTTGTCAAAATTGTTCTTTAATTCACCCAATTGAGACTCAAGTGCATTCTTGAATTTATCGTTGGCATTTTCGAGCTCTTCCCGTTTTGACATAGAGTTTTTAATCTTTCTTAATCTCTGATTTTGCCTTAATCTGATTTAACAAACTTTTTCTTCTGAAGTAAACTATTCCGGCAAAACAGAGGTACAATGCTCCGACTATAATATATCCCAAGAAGTTACTTTCCAAATATGAATTAAGAACATTAGATAAGCCTATAGATATCAGTAATAAAGCCATCAAACATAAAACAGCGATCATTAAAGAGACTACCGCTTTAGCAATCAGCTTGGTTGATTCTTCCTGAGCATCAAGCTTTAGAAGTTCAATTTTGGTCTCAAGAAACCCTGTTAAAGTGTCTACTAGTTTATCTAAGTCAAAAAGCTTCAAAACCTTGGGATTTCAGGCAAGATAGAAAGAAGTGATCAACTATTGAATTGAAATTAGTTTACTCGTCTTTAAAAGGTCACCTTGACCATCAAAGTAGCTTGATTTTATCATCACTTTCTTTTCGTTGTCAATTAAGAATTGCCCCATGGTATTGTCATTAAAAGCCACTTCTATAAAACGAAGCCCTTCCATTTTTTCACCATTCAGCGTGTAGCTAGCCGTATCATTAACAGCTAGAATTCTACCGTCATTGTCAAATGCATTGTCTGATAAGTCGTAGTCTATGAGACCTCTGGTTGTAGCCAACTTAGATTGGTTCTCGTTGATTGAAAATGAAGTGTCAGGAGACTCAGAATCATCAACGCCAGATTCGTATACCAAGAATTGAATTTGACTTTGCTGCTCATTTGGATTGACGAAAATTGTCGAAGTCTTAGTCCCGCTATCAATCTCATATTCATAAATCAACTGCCTACCCGAGGAACCACCACTGATGTAAATAAGGGTAAACGGTAGAAGAAAGAAAGAGAGAATGATATAGGAGAAACCAAATGCCCTTGAATCCAAAGTGAGCTTACCAAATTTAAAAGCAATCGCTACGGGAATCTTTCTGATCGATGGGAAAGGCAAGAATATAAGAACCCCGATGAGATTGAACAGCAAGTGAACGAAAGCCAGGCTAATGGCTGCGTCAGAACGGCTATAAGCTGCAAGGATAGCCGTGATAGTCGTACCAATATTGGCACCCATTATAAATGGAAAGGCATTACTCAATTTTACTCTTCCAGAAGCCACTAATGGAACGATCAACGAAGTTGTAATAGAGCTCGATTGAACACCTGCAGTAATTAAAGTACCCCAGCCGAAAGACTTGTACGGGTTATTAAAAACATAGCGTTTCAACTTGCCTTTTGAAGCACCTATTAGTCTCGAATAAATAATATTTGACAAAAACTTAATCGAGAGAAATAAAAGAACCAAGGAGATAATGATGGAGACAAAGTTTTGCGGGAAAAATGTCATTAACCACTCCGTGACCCTGCTGTATCCAATGTCTAATGTATTGTTAAATGCAGTATTGTCACCAGAACCTCCTGCGATTAGAGAAGTCAATTGTTGGGCACAATAGCTCAGCAATCCATAGTAATACTCCAATGGGAATACTATAAGTACGGTTATTATATTAAAGAAGTCGTGAATCGTACCGGCCGAAATCGCCTTCCTGAATTCGTTCCTATTTGTTATAAAGCCCAGAGAAACCAAGGTACTGGTTAACGTGGTGCCCACATTAGCGCCCATCACAATCGGGATCGCGTTACCAAGCGATAGATATCCCGAGGCAACTACAGCTACTGTCATTGCAGTAACAGTCGAGCTACTTTGAATTAAAGCTGTAGCCAATAATCCAATGAACAGACCTATAAATGGATTGGATGTTACTAGTAGAACAGAACGCGCGGTTTCTCTACCTATCATAGACACCGAAGCACCTACTAACTCAATGGCAAGCAAGAAGAGACCTACCGCCATAATGAACATGACTGCAGAGAGAAACCAACTTCTTGGTTTCTTATTCGGAATATTTAATTCTTCTTCTCCCAAAGAGGTAAATGATTACACCTAAAGATTATTTCGCAAAAATAGAATTTTAAGACCTTGTAAGTCAGGCATTCATGTAAAGCCTTTGTTAACAAATCACCTTATGATCAAAAAAAGATCAATTCTTTTATCTCCCTAGTTTTCAGACTGTTATAATTTTCATGTGTCTTCGATGCTTTACATGAGTTAACACCCAGTTAACGCAGTGATTCTGATAATTCAAAAAGAGTTATACTTTTGTAGTGTTCCTAAAAGACCAGCGTATTAAACGATCAATCAATCGCTACACTGAATCCCTGAAATGTCTCCCGATCAAGAACCTCTCTATCTCATCTTAATTAAGATTTTTGGTGCACTTGGCCTTTTCATTTATGGAATGAAGGTGATGAGTGAGGGCATTCAGCGCGTTGCTGGAGATAAACTTAGGAATGGTCTGGCCAGTATGA
Source organism: Roseivirga sp. 4D4 (assembly GCF_001747095.1). Classification (NCBI taxonomy): domain Bacteria; kingdom Pseudomonadati; phylum Bacteroidota; class Cytophagia; order Cytophagales; family Roseivirgaceae; genus Roseivirga; species Roseivirga sp. 4D4. The sequence goes on along the minus strand of NZ_MDGP01000001.1, from coordinate 3,927,856 downwards.
CAAGTACTAGGCTAGGAGGAGTTTTAACTGGCTTTTTTACGACATCTGTCATTCAGAGTTCATCAGCAACAACGGTGATGATCGTGAGTTTTGTGAATGCGGGCCTTTTAAATTTAAAACAGTCAATTGGAGTAATTATGGGCGCCAACATTGGAACCACTATTACTGCTTTAATCATCGTAATCTTTGGATTCAAAATAAGCATTACGGCCTTTGCATTACCCATTCTTGCACTTGCTGTCCCCCTTTTCTTATTTGCAAAGGCTGATCGGTGGAAATACCTCGGAGAGTTCTTAATCGGTTTCTCCATACTCTTTATAGGATTAGGAGCACTAAAAGATCTAGTACCAAGTAACTTATCAGCGGAGACTCAAGAGTTTATAGGTCAACTTGGAGAATACGGATTCTTCTCGACTATTTTGATGGTTGTAGTAGGTACTATTGTCACAATCATTGTTCAATCATCTAGCGCGGCAATAGCCATCACACTTACGCTATGCGCCAAGGGAATTATTCCATTCGAAATGGCAGCTGCCATTGTACTTGGTGAAAACATTGGCACTACAATCACCGCAAATATTGCGGCAGTAATCGGCAATACGCATGCTAAAAGAGCAGCACGCGCTCATCTAATCTTTAATCTCATTGGCGTGCTGTGGATGTTGATTCTTTTCAATCCTTTCCTCAGGCTTATTGACAGCATTGTGGTCTCGCTGGATCTTGGATCTCCATTCACGAATGTTGATTCGATTAAAGATGGGTTGACTGCTTTCCATATGCTGTTCAACATTCTGAATACATTGATCCTTGTATGGTTTGTCGATTTGATTGCTCGAGTGGTTATCAAAATGGTTCCATCAAAAGAAGGTGATGATGAGATATTCAAGCTAAAATACATTAGTACAGGAATCGTTAAGACTCCTTCTCTTTCACTTCAAGAAGTGCAAATGGAAATCCGACAGTTTGGCGATATCCTTGCTAGTCTTTGCAAAAACTCTAAAAAACTGTTGCTCGCTGAGGACAAAGCGAAGACAGCCCGATTTAAGTCTAGAATTTACGATTTAGAAAATACTACAGACAAATTTGAAGAGGAAGTTTCCAACTATGTGATTAGAATCACCAGCGAAGAACTAAGCATCAATCACTCTAATCAAATACGAGATGTCTTGAGTATTGCGTCAGAATTTGAGCGTACAGGTGATGAATATTTAAGACTGGTTAAGCACTTCGAAAGATTGGACGCTAAGAATGTAGCACTAACGTCAAAGCAAGTCAGTAAACTCGAGGTGTTGTATGATCTCATCTCAGATGCAGTGGGGATAGTAAAGAGCAACCTAAATGTCGAAGATTTATCTCAGGTCAACGAAGAAGAAGCCCTCTCCAAAGAGAAGGAGATCAATGACTATGTAGTCAAGCTGCATAAGCAAAACCTTAAATCCATTGAGGCAAAAGAGTACTCTGTAAAAACGGGAGTTGTTTACAAAGACATCATAGCCAGTTTAGAAACAATTGGTGATCACTTATTAAACATGAGTCAAAGCGCTGTCGGCAAATACAGCGAGGAAGATCAAATCTGATACAGTTGGTTCAGAGCAATCCAGGCCATTAAACCAATTCCCAACTCAATGGCATCTTCATCGATATTGAAATTGGGTGTGTGCACACCATTGGTGGTTCCCTTAACTTCATTGCCAGTACCTAGCCTGTAGAAACTGGATGGCACCTCGTGAGTATAGAAAGCGAAATCCTCTGCTCCCATCCAAAGGTCTAAATCGACTATATTTTCTTCTCCCAGGTATTCTGTAGCTGCCTGCCTTGCCACTTGAGTAGTTTTGATATCATTACTCAGATAAGGATAGCCAACGTCAATATTAACATCGCATTCGCCTCCCATACCCTCAGCTACCCCCTTGGCAATTGCAGTAATTCTTTTATGTGCTTCAAATCGCCAATCTTCGTTCAAAGCCCTGAATGTTCCTGATATTTTCACTTCATCCGGAATTATATTCTGGGCCTGTCCACCGTGAATGGTTCCGAATGATAATACGGTTGGTGTCTTCGGGTCTGCATTCCTACTCACCACCTGCTGAAGTGCCACCAAAATATGAGAAGCAATTATAATTGGATCGATTACCTTATCCGGTAATGCCGCATGTCCACCCTTACCTTTAACGGTCAGATAAATCTCATCGGCACTGGCCATGTACATACCTTCCCTGAAGCCAACTTTGCCAGTAGGAATAAATGGCATAACATGCTGGCCCAGCATTCGATCTGGTCTTGGATTCTCCAAGGCACCATCCTTAATCATTAAGGACGCTCCTCCCGGGTTTTTTTCTTCCCCTGGTTGAAAAACCAATTTCACCGTTCCTTCAAACTGATCTTTTAACTCATTTAGAATTCTTGCAGCTCCCAATACACAAGCTGTATGGACATCATGGCCACAGGCATGCATCACACCCTCATTGGTTGACTTATAGTCCACATCATTGGCTTCTAGAATTGGTAGGGCATCCATATCACCACGCAATGCAACGGTCTTCTTTTCAGGATTCCTTCCTTTGATAAGAGCGGTCAAACCGGTACCGGCAATTCCCTCTTTGGGTTCAATACCAATAGCTCTTAATTCTTTGGAGACATATTTAGCCGTTTCAAACTCTTGAAAAGACAATTCTGGGTTCGCATGAATATGACGCCTGATCTGCACCACGTCATTGGCAAACTGATTTGCTAGAATCTTTATTTGATCTGCCGATATCATTTCTCTTCAATCGGAAATTTGTCCGGCACAATCGAAGCTGTAGGGTAGTATTCTCTAATTTTTCGGTATAGTGGTTGGGCTTCAACCTGCTGAAAAAATTGTCCCACTTTTACAAAGTATGTTGGCAATTTATAGGTATATCGAGCTGTCATATCCGGAACAATATCAAATAACCTGTTTCTTACTCGGCCTGCTTCAGTTCCGTTATTCCCAGAGTAGACTAGGATGGTATAGCCATCCATCATGCGAATAGAATCATTGCCCACGCGCATAGAATCGATCAGCGTATCCAATTGATCTGAAATGTCAAATGGACTTTCTAATGGGTCATTCTGGATGATCTCGTCAGATCCTTGTCCTATCTTGGTATCAGCCAGTTCAACCTTTGGGTTATACTGTGATAAATCCTCGGAGAAGGTCAAATCAGCTACCTCCTTCTTCTGAGGGACGGTTGATTTAGCACAACCAGCCGATCCAAGGCCAATCACCAAGAGTACCAGAACGATATTTAGAACAAGTCTATTCATCTATGACCACACACTTATTAGACATGATATCTGCTTCTACAGTCTTAAACTTAACGTCTTTTTTAACACTTCCGTCTGGATACTGTACTGACACCCTGTCATTTCTTCCAAAAACCTTCTCAGATTTGATTGGAGCGACTTTTTCGACCGGAGGTCTATTTCTTGTATCCTGTCTTCCCGCCAAAGCACTTTGAGATTCTGCTTTGGACTCATTGAAGTTCTGACGCTTAGATGATCTGGCTTCCTGAACACGGTTTGGATCTTCAGTAGGAATAAAGGCCTTCGACAAGAAGGACATAGTTTCTTCATTCACCTTTGAAAGGAAACCTTTGAACAATTCAAAAGCCTCGAATTTATAGATCAAAAGAGGATCTTTCTGCTCGTAGACTGCATTTTGAACTGACTGTTTCAAGTCATCCATATCACGTAGGTGTTCTTTCCATGTCAAGTCAATCACACCTAAGGTGATCGCCTTCTCCATGGCTTTTATCATCTCCGCGTTTTCAGTATCGATGGTCTTCTGCAAGTTTACAGGAACACCGATTTGACGCTTGCCATCAGTAAATGGCAGTAGGATATTCTCAACCGTAGCACCGCGCTCTTTTTGAATGTGCTTTAAGAGCGGTAGCGTTGATTCGGCAATGGTCTTATTCTTTTGCTGATAGGCTGCGAATGCCTCATCATACAAATCGTTGATCAAATTGTTGAAATCGGTTCTTGTAAAAGCATCCTGATCAATCTTAGAATCGATACCTAATGTACTAATGCAACTCAACTTGAAAGCATCGTAGTCTTCAGAGCCTTTGCTGTTGTTGACGATATCTTCACAGGTATCGTACAACATGTTCATGATATCCAACTGGAGACGCTCTCCTTTCAAGGCATTTCTACGTCTGTCATAAATCACAGTACGCTGCTGATTCATGATATCATCATACTCGAGAAGGCGCTTACGTGTACCGAAGTTGTTCTCTTCTACTTTTTTCTGAGCACGTTCGATAGACTTAGTAATCATAGAGTGCTGAATCATTTCGCCCTCTTTCAAGCCCATTCTATCCATCAGCTTGGCAACACGATCTGAGCCAAACAAACGCATCAGGTTATCTTCCAAAGAGACAAAGAACTGTGAAGCTCCTGGGTCTCCCTGACGTCCCGCACGACCTCTCAACTGCCTGTCGACTCGTCTCGATTCGTGTCTTTCAGTACCGATAATGGCAAGACCACCCGCAGCTTTAGAATCCGGGTGTAGCTTAATATCGGTACCACGACCTGCCATATTGGTAGCTATGGTCACTGTCCCTGGCTTACCAGCCTCTGCAACAACATCAGCCTCGCTGGCATGTTGTTTTGCATTTAATACCTGGTGCTTAATCTTTTTCAAGTTGAGCATTCTACTGAGTACCTCAGAAATCTCAACTGATGTAGTACCCACCAAGACCGGACGGCCTTGTCCTGTCAGCTCGACAATTTCCTCAACTACTGCATTGAATTTTTCGCGAACCGTCTTATAAACTTTGTCTTGCCTATCATCTCTTTGAATTGGTCTATTGGTGGGAATCACAACGGTGTCCAACTCATAGATTTCCCAAAACTCTCCTGCCTCTGTCTCTGCTGTACCTGTCATACCAGCCAATTTGTGGTACATCCTGAAGTAGTTTTGCAGCGTGATGGTCGCATAGGTTTGCGTAGCGTCTTCTACCTTAACATTTTCCTTCGCTTCAATCGCTTGGTGTAGACCATCCGAGTACCTTCGGCCATCCATCACACGACCTGTCTGCTCATCGACAATTTTCACCTTATTCTCGGCAACGATATATTCAGTATCGCGCTCAAACATGGTAAATGCCTTGAGCAATTGATTTACGGTATGAATTCGCTGGGCCTTGACACTATAGTCTTTTATCGCCTCATCCTTCTGTTTCAGCTTGTCTTCATCGCTCAGGCTGTCGTCCTTTTCAAACTTGGCAACTATCTCACCAATATCTGTTAGAATAAAAAAGTTAGGATCTTCACCTTCACCGGTAATAAGTTCGGTACCTTTTTCAGTGAGGTTAACCACATTTGATTTCTCATCAATAGTAAAGTACAACGGCTCATCTGCCTGAGGCATGTTTTTCTGATTGTCTTGCAGATAGAAATTCTCTGTCTTCTGCATAGTCAATCTGACCCCGGTTTCACTCAAAAACTTAATCAAAGGTTTGTATTTCGGAAGTCCTCTAAACGCTCTGAATAGAGCTAGTCCCCCTTCTTGTTCATTACCTTCTTTGAGTAGCCTCTTAGCATCATTTAAGTATTGACCACAAATCTTTCGTTGGGCATCCACTAATTTTTGAATCCGTGGTTTTAGTTCGTAGAACTCGTGCTCATCACCTCGCGGCACTGGCCCAGAAATGATTAGAGGAGTTCTGGCTTCATCAATCAGTACAGAATCTACCTCATCGACCATAGCGTAATGGTGCTTGCGCTGTACCAATTCTTTCTCTTCACGCGCCATGTTGTCTCTTAGGTAGTCAAAGCCGAATTCGTTATTGGTACCGTAGGTAATGTCGGCTCTGTAGGCAGATCTTCTTTCCTCAGAGTTTGGCTGGTGCTTATCAACACAGTCGATAGAAAGACCATGGAATTGGAATAGTGGTGCCATCCACTCTGAATCTCGCTTGGCCAGGTAGTCATTTACTGTGACCACATGAACACCTCTGCCAGCCAATGCATTTAGATAGGCTGGTAAGGTGGCCACAAGGGTCTTACCCTCACCTGTAGCCATCTCCGCAATCTTACCATTATGAAGTACAATACCACCAATCAATTGCACATCATAGTGAAGCATTTCCCACTTCAAAAGGTTACCTGCCGCAACCCACTCATTATGCCAAGTGGCTGTATCTCCATCAATCTGAATATGATCACCTGTTGTGGCTAACTGGCGATCCATCATATTAGCACTGACAACCAACTTACCGTTTTCTTTGAAACGTCTGGCGGTTTCTTTCACGGTAGCAAAGGCATCAGGAAGTATGTCTTTAAGAACCACTTCAAGTTCTTCGTTACGCTTTTCTTCGAGCTTGTCGATAGATTGGAAGATGTTGTCTTTCTCTTGGATATCGAGATCCGGTTCATCTTCTACGCGTTGTTGAAGGGCCGCTATTTCACTATCAATTTCTTTTAGGTCGGTTGCTATACGATCCTTGAACGCTTGAGTCCTACCTCTTAGCTCTTCATCACTGATACCAGAAAGCGTTTCGTAAACCGCATTGATCTCGCCAACAATTGGAGTTACCTCCTTAACATCTCGATCTGATTTACTTCCGAAAAGCTTTGATATCCCCTTCGTTAAAATGCTCATATTAAATCTTTATACGCTAAAGTTAATTTCTTGTGTATTAATAAAGAAAGCATGACTCTATAAACTTATAGGCTTATTTGTCCACCGAAAACTCTTTCAGCCGGGCCAATAAGATAGATGTCTTTAAAACGCTCTCCGTCCTTTTTAAAGGACACTTTTAGTTCTCCTCCTATGGCATTGAGTTTAACGTGATCAACGCCAGTTTTCAGTCCCAATGAAAGGGCCGCTGCCGTACAGCCTGTACCGCATGAAAATGTCTCTCCTTCCACGCCTCTCTCATAAGTGCGAATCTTCAATTCGTCATCACTCACTTTCTCAAGAAAATTGACATTGACACCCTCCTTAGAAAAGCGATCTGAATAACGAATCTCTCTTCCTGCATCCACTGGATCGATAGACTCAGTGCTATCCACATAAGTCAAATAGTGTGGTGAGCCTGTATCGATCAAGTAGTCGTCTCCAATGTTCTCATATACGGATACATCATGCATCAATAGATGCACTAGTCCGTCCACTATATGTGCTTTGTGAAGTCCGTCAATGGCCAGGAAGCTTGTGTCATTTTGAATCATTCCCAGGTCTCTGGCAAACATCACAGCGCAGCGACTACCGTTACCACAGAGGGATTGCGATCCATCAGGATTGTAGTATATCATTTCAAAGTCTGCACTTTCAGCCTCCTCTATGAGGATAACACCGTCAGCACCCACACCAAATCTGCGATCACAAAGCGAGGACACCATTTCCAAATCAGATTTGTCAAAGTGTCCATCACGATTATCAATCATGACGAAGTCATTTCCGGTTCCCTGATATTTGTGAAAATTAATTGTGACCACTAATGCAAATTTTGACTCTCGATTGCAATTAACGAGCCTTTTTTGAATTAGTGACAAAATGACGCTACATAAGTCAATCGTTCCTCAAAAAATTATTGAGTCGTAACTTTGACGCTCGACAGATCAACTATTTTTTTCTCTTTAGAAAGTATCGGATGCCTATGCTTCCAGATGCCAGAAAGCTTCCTTCATCTGAACTAAAAAGTGGCGTATACTCTCCAAAAAGGGTGAAATTATCCTTTTTCTCAATTGGCTTGACTTGGAAACCAAGTGCCAGAGCGAAGTTACCATCTTGATAAGTAGTACCTAGCCCAAGCCCTGAGTAGAGCTTAAAATCCTCTCGCTCTACCACGTTATAGAGGGCCATGGCCGTGATGTCAAATTCAGTCGAATTGGCACCAATCCTGGCCTCCCCCCAAATTTTCTTATCTGGATTAGTAGAGATACCAAAAGAGCTAACAAGCGTAGATTGATGATAAGAGAAACCGACTTGCGCCTTTACCAGGTTCGCAGAAATAAGGAGTAGTGCGATAAAGAATAGCTTTTTCATGTTGAGATTTTTTGAATTTAAAACTGCTTTTTGACAAGCAATAAACGTGCGATTCTAAATTCAGAACATAAAAAAAGCCCCGACCCCCGAAGTTTCGGGGTGGGGCTTCAATATCTTTTTAGCACAAGAACTATCTAGAAATCTTCTCTTTGATTCTGGCAGCCTTACCTTGACGCCCTCTTAGGTAGTAAAGTCTAGCTCTTCTTACTTTACCTCTTCTCAATACCTCGATTTTGTCAAGACTTGGAGAAAGCAATGGGAAGATTCTTTCAACACCTACACCTCCAGAGATTTTTCTTACAGTGAAAGTCTCACCGTTTGATCCTGGGTTTTTTCTTTGGATAACAGTTCCTTGAAACTGCTGGATTCTTTCCTTCGTGCCTTCTTTAATCTTCACGTGAACGTTAACCGTATCACCAGCACCGAATTCAGGAAAAGAAGCTCTTCTCTCGTTACTTTCTTCCTCTATAAATTTGATAAGATCGCTCATAATCTTCGTTCTTAATCTGGTCTTCCCAAAATTGGACTGCAAATATAGAAATTACTTTTTTATAAACTGATACTGAATCAGAAAATTTTTAGTCATCCAGCAGGTCTGGACGTCTCTTTTTGGTTCTTTCCAACGATTGTTGAAATCGCCACTCTTCAATCTTCTTTTCATGGCCCGAAAGCAGCACTTCAGGAACAGCCATTCCTTTGTATTCTGCAGGACGCGTATAAACAGGTGGTGCTAACAAATTGTCTTGAAAAGAATCTGTCAAGGCTGATGTTTCATCAGACAGCACACCCGGAATCAATCTGATGATTGCATCTGATAATACTGCTGCTCCGAGCTCGCCTCCCGACAACACGTAATCTCCTATACTGATCTCTCTGGTAATAAAACGCTCTCTAACCCTTTCGTCTACTCCCTTATAATGACCGCAAAGAATTATAATGTTTCCCTTAAGGGATAGCTCATTTGCTATTTGTTGGTTTAGCGTTTCACCATCAGGGGTCATGTAGATCACCTCATCATACTCTCGCTCTTCCTTTAGTGATGAGATACATTTATCGATAGGCTCAATTAACATAACCATCCCAGCCCCTCCGCCATAGGCGTAATCATCAAGTTGTTTCTTCTTATTGACAGCGTAAGCTCTCAAATCATGAACAACGACCTCAACAATTCCTTTGTCTTGAGCACGCTGAAGTATGGAGTGACTAAATGGACTCTCCAACAGTTTTGGTAAGCACGTAATGATATCAATCCTCATCACCATCTAAATAGATATCGATCAAACCATCCGGGACATTTAAGGAAATGGTTTTCTCTTCCCGATCCAGCGAAACCAATAGCCCCTCAGTGTAGGGTATCAAAACTTCAACTTTCTTATCAGCCAATACTGAGAACAATAGTTGTGGCCCAGATTCGATGACATTCTCAATCTTACCAACTATACTGTCGGTTGATGCATCATTTAAGTCAAACCCAATGATCTCATGCAGATAGAACTCTTTGTCGGAAAGCTTCGGTAGTGCCTCTAACGGCAGATACAATTCACTCCCCTTCAAGGCCTGAGCACTTTCTAAGGTTTCGATATCTTCAAAACCCACAATGGCTTTGGCACCATTTAAGTTACTCATGGATTCAATGAAAAAAGGAACCAGCTGTTGTCCTTGAAGAACAAAAACTGATTCCAAATTTTGATATTCCTTGGGAGAGTCTACATCCAGATAAATCTGAACCTCACCCTTTAAACCATGTGTCTTGACTATGTAACCTAATTGATAACAGTCGTCAATCGTCATGGCGAATTTGCTTTCTTAAGCTTTTTCCTCTTCGGAAGCTTCTTCAGATGCATCAGCAGCTGGTGCCTCTTCGGCTTCAGCTTTCGGTGCTTCTTCAGTAGCCTCAGCGGCAGGCGCTTCAGCCTCTTCTTCAGCAGGAGTCTCAGTTACTTCAGGAGCAGCTTCTGCAGCTACTTCCTCAACTGGGGCCTCTTCAACCGCTGGAGTTTCTTCAGCATCAGCTTCTTCTGCTGGCGCCTCTTCAACTGCAGGAGCTTCTTCAGCCACGGCCTCTTCTACTGGTGCTTCTTCAACCCCAGGAGCTTCCGCTTCAACAGTTTCAGTAGCTTCAGCAGTTTCTTCCTCAACCACCTCTTCTACTACCACATTCTTAGCAGCAATTGCTTCTGCTCTTGCAGCACTTACTTTAGCCTCAGCTTCAAGTTTAGCTTTTCTTGCATCAGCTTTAGCCTTAGCCAACTGATCAGTCTTGCCTGTGATCTTAGACTCTTTCTCTTCAATCCATGCAGCCAATTTCTTGTCAGCATCTTCTTGCGAGATTGCGCCTTTATCCACACCTACTTGCAAATGTTTTCTGAACATAACGCCTCTATAAGAAAGCATTGCTCTAACAGTGTCAGTAGGTTGTGCACCTTTCATTACCCAATCAAACGCCTTATCATTATCGATATTAATCGATGCAGGATCAGTGTTTGGATTGTAGGTTCCGATTTTCTCAATAAAGCGACCATCACGTGGTGCTCTAGCGTCTGCGATGACAACATCGTACATCGCTCTTTTTTTGCGGCCTCTTCGGGCCAATCTGATTTTAACAGCCATATAACTTTTAAGTTCTACGAGGATCTCGTCCTCAAATTTTCAGGAACACGTCCCGAAAAGGACTGCAAAGGTAAGCGTTTTTTTTAATCTGGTAAAGCATTGTGATAATATATAAAGAGTCCATATGATCAAGCACTGTTAATCTGGATTAATATGTCCAAAAAGAAACCATGATCAATATATAATATTTGTAAAACCGCATAAACGGTTTTTAAAGCCTAAACCATTCCAGTACTTTTGTTGTTAACTGTCAGGAACAAAACTTGCCATGGACAATTACACCTATTTAAGCAATGCCGATCCAAAAGCCATAGATGCTTTATATCAGCAATTTAAGTCTGACCCTTCGAGTGTTGATGAAGGCTGGAAAAAATTCTTTGAAGGCTTCGAGTTTGCTCAAGAGCAATTCCCAATGTTACCCAATGGACAGAGTTCTTCTGGAACTGTCACCCAAAGCGGTATCGGAAATGCAAAAGAAGTTCAGGTACGCAACTTAATCCACGCTTACCGTACAAGGGCTCACTTAAGGTCCAAAACCAACCCTGTCAGAGAAAGAAAAGACAGAAAGCCAATTCTCGATCTTCAATATTTCAATCTATCTGATGCTGATCTTGATACTGAATTTCTATCTGGAGAAGAGATCGGCATAGGCAAAGCTACCTTGCGTAAGATCATTGAGACGCTTAAGTACATCTATGAGGGTACTGTGGGCTTCGAATATATGTCTGTTCGAGACCCTGAGAAGCTTAGTTGGTTAAGAGAAAAAATTGAGAAGGAAGCGCTAAGTTTTAATCCATCGACAGAACAGAGAAAACGTATTCTTTCCAAGCTAAATGAAGCCGTTGTTTTCGAAAACTTCCTTCATACCAAGTACCTCGGTCAAAAGCGTTTCTCACTGGAAGGCGGTGAAACGACCATACCTGCTCTAGATGCAATCATTAACAAAGGAGCAGAATTGGGTCTTAAAGAAGTAATGATTGGGATGGCCCATAGGGGTAGGCTGAATGTACTTGCAAATATCATGGGCAAAACCTATGAGCAAATCTTCAACGAATTTGAAGGCGGGGCTACTCCAGATCTGACTATGGGAGATGGTGATGTCAAGTATCACTTGGGCTTTTCGAGTCAGGTGACCGCTACTAATGGCGAAACGGTTGAACTGAAATTGGCACCTAACCCATCTCACTTAGAAGCGGTTAATCCAGTAGTAGAGGGTTTTGTTCGTGCTAAAGGAGATGTTGAGTACGACAGGGATCGATCGAAAGTTCTCCCAGTCTTGATACATGGAGATGCTGCGGTGGCAGGGCAAGGTATTGTTTATGAGGTTGTTCAAATGAGCAAGCTTGAAGGCTACAATACCGGAGGAACAATCCACTTTGTTATCAATAATCAAGTCGGATTTACCACGGATTTTGACGATGCTAGATCAAGTATTTATTCCACGGACGTGGCCAAAATGATCGATGCACCTGTGCTACATGTGAATGGTGACGATCCGGAGGCGGTGATTTTCTGCGTTCAATTTGCCGTTGAGTATCGACAGAAATTCCAAAGAGACATTTTTGTGGATATGGTCTGCTATAGACGCCATGGACACAATGAAAGTGATGAACCTAAATTCACTCAACCTTCTCTTTATAATAAGATATCCAAGCATCCGAACCCACGTGAGGTTTATAATAAGCAACTCATTGAAAAAGGTGAGGTGGAGGCCGCATTGGCCAAAAACATGGACAAAGAGTTCAGGTCAACGCTTCAAGATCGGTTGAATATGGTCAAGCAAAAGCCTTTACCGTACACTTATCAACCTTTAGAAGAAGAGTGGAGAAATTTGAGAAGGTCAAAACCTGAAGACTTTGAACAATCTCCAGCAACAGGAATCTCAGCTGAAAACATTGAGAAAGTCGCTAAGGCACTTACCTCTGTTCCTGATGGCTTTAAGCCATTAAAGCAGATTGAGAAACAGCTGAAGCAAAGAAATGACATGTTCTTCAAGGACAAAATGTTGAACTGGGCTGGTGGTGAACTTTTGGCTTACGGATCCCTTCTTTTAGATGGTAAAAAAGTCCGCCTCACAGGTCAGGATGTTCAGCGTGGCACCTTCTCTCACAGACATGCGGTACTGCGTGATATGAATACTAATCAAGCGCATAACAGCCTTGATCATGTAGAGGGAATTGAACATAAGTTTGAAATCTATAACTCTCTATTATCTGAATTCGGTGTTATGGGATTCGAATTTGGTTATGCCATGGCCAATCCAAACGCCTTGACCATCTGGGAAGCACAATTTGGTGACTTTGCCAATGGTGCTCAGGTGATGATCGATCAATTCGTTTCGTGTTCAGAAACAAAGTGGCAGCGTATGAATGGCATGGTGCTGTTACTGCCTCATGGCTACGAAGGTCAAGGACCTGAGCATTCTAATGCACGGCCTGAACGATATCTTCAGCTTAGCGCTGAGTATAATATGGTAGTTGCCAATATTACCACCCCCTCTAACTTCTTCCACGCATTGAGAAGACAACTGACTTGGGAGTTCAGAAAACCACTTGTGGTTATGTCACCTAAATCTCTATTGAGGCACCCTAAAGCCGTTTCGCCTTTAGATGAATTTACTTCTGGTGGTTTTAAAGAAGTTATTAGCGATGATAATGTAACTGCAAAATCAGTCAAGAAAGTGATCCTTACTTCGGGTAAAGTCTACTACGACCTATTAGAACGTAAGGAAAAGGATAAAAGAAAGGACATTGCGCTCATCAGAATTGAGCAAATACAGCCTTTCCCTGTCAATCAGGTGAATAAAATACTGAACAAGTATAAAAACGCTGAATATATCTGGCTTCAAGAAGAACCTGAAAATATGGGTTATTGGAGTTTTGTACAGCGTGCATATAAAGAGCAAGACCTTACACTTATTTCCCGAAAAGCAAGTGCTTCACCTGCTACAGGATATGCCAAGGTTCACGCCCAAGAACAAGAAGAAATTATTAACAAAGCTTTCGCTTAAATCAATAGAATCATGAGTTTGGAAATCAAAGTTCCTGCAGTTGGTGAATCGATCACAGAAGTGACCATTGCACAGTGGTTCAAGCAAGAAGGAGATCATGTCGAAATGGACGAGGTCATTTGTGAGCTTGAATCTGATAAAGCTACTTTCGAATTGAATGCGGAAGCAGCAGGCACCCTACATATAGTTGCTAAAGAAGGTGACACACTAGAAATCGGTGAAGTCATCTGTAACATAGACGAGTCAGCGGCTGGTGCAGCACCTCAGGAAGCTGCAGCGACCACAGAAACAAGTGAACCGGCACCAGCTTCTTCTGGGCCAAAAGCCACAGGCGAAGTCAAAGAAATGATTGTGCCTACAGTAGGTGAATCAATCACGGAAGTGACCATTTCAAGTTGGATAAAAGCCGATGGCGACTATGTAGAGCTTGACGAAGTTATTGCTGAAGTGGACTCAGATAAAGCCACATTCGAATTACCTGCTGAGGCAAATGGTATTTTGAGAATTGTTGCTGAGGAAGATTCTACCATAGAAATTGGTGCTTTGATCTGTAAGATCGAAGTGATGGAAGGAGGAGCTCCAGCAGCGGCCCCTGCCGCAGAAAGTAGTCCAGTTGCAGCAGTTGAGACTTCAGACAATGCCACATATGCTACAGGTCATGCTTCTCCTGCGGCAGCCAAGATATTGGCAGAAAAAGGAATAGATGCTTCAAATGTGAAAGGCACAGGCAAAGATGGTCGCATCACTAAAGAAGATGCCGAGAAAGCTCAGGCTACTCCAGCCAAGCCAGCTCCGGCTGCTACACCTGCCAAAGAAGAAGCACCTGCTCCAAGTGTACCTGGAAGTAGGAACGAAAGCAGAGAGCGCATGTCAGCACTTAGAAAGACTGTCGCTAAAAGACTTGTTTCAGTTAAGAATGAAACGGCCATGCTTACCACTTTCAACGAGGTGAACATGAAACCGATCATGGACCTAAGGAAGAAGTATAAAGAGAGGTTTAAGGAGAAGTATGAAGTAGGGTTAGGCTTTATGTCCTTCTTTACGAAAGCCGTGACCATGGCGGCTCAGGAATGGCCTGCTGTAAATGCACGCATCGAAGAGAATGAAATTGTTTATAGCGACTTTGTCGATGTATCAATTGCTGTTTCTGCTCCTAAGGGTTTAATGGTTCCGGTTATCAGGAATGCTGAATCGATGAGCTTCGATCAAATCGAAAAAGAAGTGGTAAGGCTAGCAACAAAAGCCAGAGACGGAAAACTTACGATTGACGAGATGACTGGTGGAACATTCACAGTAACCAATGGTGGTATTTTCGGTTCTATGCTATCTACCCCTATCATCAATGCTCCACAGTCTGCCATACTCGGTATGCACAACATTGTAGAGCGTCCAATGGCGGTTAATGGTGAGGTTCAAATCTTACCAATTATGTATGTAGCATTGTCATATGACCACAGAATTGTGGATGGCCGTGAGTCTGTAAGCTTCTTGGTAAGAGTGAAAGAACTGTTGGAAGATCCAACTCGATTATTACTTGGAATTTAATTTTCTCAATACTCAGTACTTAATACTAAATACTCGACAATGAAATACGATGTAACAGTAATAGGATCAGGACCGGGTGGCTACATTGCAGCCATTAGGTGTGCTCAACTTGGTATGAAGGCTGCCATTATTGAGAAGTACAATACCCTAGGGGGAACTTGCCTCAACGTTGGCTGTATCCCTTCAAAGGCGCTCTTAGACTCGTCTGAGCATTATCATAATGCGGCACATACTTTTGGTGATCATGGCATTGAGTTGAAAGACTTAAAAGTCAACCTAAAGCAAATGATTGACCGCAAAGCTTCAGTCGTTTCTCAGGTTACTGGTGGGGTTGACTTTCTAATGAAGAAGAACAAAATTGATGTTTACCATGGCATGGGTTCTTTCATTGATAAAAACACCATCAAGGTTACGGATAGCGAAGGCAAAGAAACACAGGTTGAAACTGACAAAGTAATTATTGCCACTGGATCAAAACCTGCCTCACTTCCCTTTATCGAAATCGATAAGAAACGTGTAATTACTTCTACCGAGGCCCTTGAATTAAAAGAGGTGCCAAAACACATGATCGTTATTGGTGGCGGTGTGATCGGCATGGAACTAGGCTCTGTTTATGGCCGTTTAGGTGCTGAAGTTTCCGTAGTAGAGTTTATGGATGATATCATTCCTTCTATGGACAAAACCATGGGGCGTGAATTGAAAAAGTCATTGAAGAAATTGGGCTTCAACTTTTACTTAGGCCATAAAGTAACTGAGGTTAAAAGTACCACCAAGACTGTCACAGTAAAGGCCGAAAACAAAAAAGGTGAGCTTGTTGAGCTCAAAGGAGATTACTGTTTAGTATCGATCGGGAGAAGGCCTTATACCGATGGTCTAGGTCTAGAAAATGTAGGCATCAAAACTGATGATCGAGGAAGAATCGAGGTTGATGGCCATTTGAAAACCTCAGTCGATAACATCTACGCCATTGGTGATGTGATTAAAGGTGCCATGTTGGCCCACAAAGCAGAAGAAGAAGGCGTGTTCGTTGCAGAAGTCATTGACGGACAAAAACCACACATCAATTACAATCTTATTCCAGGCGTGGTTTATACCTGGCCAGAAGTTTCGGCTGTAGGCTATACAGAAGAGCAGCTCAAAGAAAGCGGACGAGCTTATAAGTCCGGTTCTTTCCCTTATAGAGCATTAGGTAGAGCACAAGCGTCTATGGACGTGTCTGGCTTGGTGAAAGTACTGGCCGACAAGGAAACCGATGAGATTCTTGGAGTACATATGATAGGTGCGAGAACAGCGGATATGATTTCTGAGGCAGTTGTCGCTATGGAATTCAGGGCATCTGCAGAGGACATTGCGCGCATGTCGCATGCGCATCCAACTTATACAGAAGCTTTTAAAGAGGCTTGCTTGGCAGCGACTGATAATAGGGCACTAAACGTTTAGGCTGACAAGCCTCCAAATGAAAAGGGAAGTCGAATATCGACTTCCCTTTTTTTATGATTAAAATCTTGATCTGCGAATGCTATTTGCTAACGCGCCTACCTTCCAATGGAAGTGTATTTTCACCAAAGTATATTACGCCTGAGAAGGTATCACCATCAAAATCACACTCCAACTCAGCCGTATTACCCATAACATCAATACTGCCCGTCATAGCTGTATCTTGAAAATCAACGTCAGTCACCTCTATGGTCCCAAACTGATCGGTTTCTAGCTGGGCGGTATAAGTACCAGGGTTTCCTCCTATCACGAGTTTTCCTCCCGTAGCTCCATCAGGAGCCTCCACGGTATATTCCCATGTTCCTGTCGGATCATAGACTTCTTTGGCTTTTTTTGATTTTCCTGCGGTATTGGCTGTGTTTGAGGCAGCGCAACCTACTATAAAGAGCATAATCACGATCAAGGCAAGTCCACTCTTAATAAGGTTAGTGTTTTTCATTTTGGTTGAATTTCAAGGTAAATGTATGTCTGACCAAATTAGTAATTTTTTCAATTAGGGGTTTCAAACATCTCTTTAAACGGTCAAAAAAACATGTTGCATTCATTAATGGCAAACTCGTTTTGATTATTCGGTTTATGGCATAACTTTGTGCCAATTTGTACCTAAGTCAACCAGTCGTTCTTTACTTAAAACATGCCAAAAGACAATAGCATTAAATCCATCCTGATCATAGGAAGTGGGCCGATCATTATTGGCCAAGCCTGTGAGTTTGATTATTCTGGTTCTCAAGCAGCCAGATCACTCCGTGAAGAGGGCATTGAAGTCACTCTTATTAATTCTAACCCCGCCACGATCATGACAGATCCGGTGATGGCAGACAATATTTACCTGAAGCCACTCACTAAGAAGTCAATCGTTGAGATTTTAGAAAAGCATCAGATTGATGCAGTGCTTCCTACCATGGGAGGTCAAACAGCCTTGAACCTGGCCATCGATTGTGATACAGCAGGTATTTGGGAAAGGTTTAATGTAAGAATCATTGGTGTAGATATTAATGCCATTGAAACCACTGAAGACAGGGAGAAATTCCGTCTCAAGATGAAAGAAATTGGCGTGGGCGTCTGTAAGGGAGAAACAGCCACCTCATTTCTGAAAGGAAAAGAAATTGCGCAGGAGATTGGATTTCCGCTCGTTATCAGACCTTCATTTACATTAGGAGGTTATGGCGGTGGTTTTGTCAATACGCAAGAAGAATTCGATGAAGCCCTAACACGTGGACTCAATGCCTCTCCTATTCACGAAGTATTGGTGGAGCAAAGTATTCTGGGTTGGAAAGAATATGAATTAGAGCTGCTCAGAGACAATATCGGCAACGTTATTATCATCTGTTCTATAGAAAACTTTGATCCGATGGGAGTCCATACAGGAGACTCAATTACGGTTGCTCCTGCAATGACCCTATCAGATACTACTTACCAGAGAATGCGTGACATGGCCATCATGATGATGAACGCTATTGGTGAGTTTGCAGGCGGGTGTAATGTTCAGTTTTCAGTGGGCCCGAATGAAGAGCTCATCGGTATTGAAATCAACCCTCGTGTATCACGATCTTCTGCCTTGGCGTCAAAAGCCACAGGTTACCCAATCGCTAAGATTGCGGCCAAGTTGGCCATCGGCTATAACCTTGATGAACTTAAAAATCAGATTACAAAAACTACTTCTGCCTTCTTTGAGCCAGCATTAGACTATGTAATCGTAAAAATACCTCGTTGGAACTTCGACAAGTTCAAAGGTTCTGAGCGTAAACTCGGCCTTCAGATGAAGTCTGTGGGCGAAGCCATGGGCATAGGAAGAAACTTCCAGGAGGCCCTCCAAAAGGCTTGTCAGTCACTAGAAATCAAACGAAATGGACTGGGTGCTGATGGCAAAGAAGTTACTGATCAAGCCAGGCTACTTGATAGCCTTGAAAACCCAAGTTGGAACAGACTATTCCATATTTATGATGCCTTCAAACTGGGTATCCCATTCAAGACGATCCAGAAGAAAACTAAGATCGATAAATGGTTCTTACAGCAAATAGAAGAACTCATTGTGGTTGAAAAAGAGATTGAAAAGCATACACTTGAGACTTTGCCAGAAGACCTTTTAAGGTTGGCAAAAGAGAAGGGTTATGCCGATAGACAAATTGCTCACTTATTGGACTGCCTGGAGAGCAAGGTATTCAATAGAAGACATGAATTGGGCATTAAGCGGGTATATAAAATGGTAGATACCTGTGCGGCAGAATTTGAGGCACAGACACCGTACTACTATTCTAGTTTTGATTCAGAGAATGAATCCGTTGTCTCCGACAAGAAAAAGATCATTGTTCTAGGCTCTGGTCCAAATAGGATCGGTCAGGGGATCGAATTTGATTACTGTTGCGTGCACGGCTTATATGCTGCCAAAGAATGTGGGTATGAAACCATCATGATCAACTGTAACCCTGAAACGGTTTCCACAGACTTCGATACAGCCGACAAGCTCTATTTCGAGCCAGTTTTCTGGGAGCATATCTATGATATAATCCTACACGAAAAACCAGAAGGCGTCATCGTTCAGCTTGGTGGACAGACTGCCCTAAAATTAGCTGAGAAACTAGATCGCTACGGCATTAAGATAATCGGAACAAGCTACAAAGCACTGGACCTGGCTGAAGACAGAGGTCGTTTCTCAACATTACTTGCTGAAAATGATATTCCTTATCCTAAGTTCGGGGTAATCGAAGATGCTGATGAGGCACTTGAACTATCCAAGGAAATCGGCTTCCCTCTTTTGGTAAGACCTTCCTACGTACTTGGTGGTCAAGGCATGAAGATCGTGATCAATGAACAAGAGCTGGAAGAGCACTGTGTTAACATTCTAAGGGATATTCCTGGTAACAGAGTACTTCTGGATCATTTCCTAGAAGGAGCCAAAGAAGCTGAAGCAGATGCCATCTGCGATGGTGAAAATGTATACATCATTGGTATAATGGAGCATATAGAACCAGCGGGAATTCACTCTGGAGACTCTTATGCTTTATTACCACCATACAGTTTGGGAGACATTGTAATGCGTCAAATTGAAGAGCATACGAAGAAAATTGCCTTGGCTTTAGAAACTAAGGGACTGATTAATATCCAGTTTGCCATCAAAGATGATCAAGTTTATATCATTGAGGCGAACCCAAGGGCATCTAGAACCGTTCCATTCATAGGAAAAGCTTATCAGGAGCCTTATGTGAACTATGCCACAAAGGTGATGTTGGGTGAGAATAAGGTTACTGATTTTGATTTCAAACCCGTTAAGAACGGTTATGCAATCAAAGAACCGGTCTTCTCATTTCATAAATTCCCGAATGTGAATAAGGAGTTAGGCCCTGAAATGAAATCTACCGGTGAAGCCATCTACTTTATTGATGATTTACTGGACGATTATTTCCTTGAAATTTATTCGAAAAGAAATTTATACTTAAGTCGATAGATGGGTATTCTACTCAAGTTCATATTATTCATTGTAGTCATCGGATGGATCTTTAGAGGTGTATCCAGATTCTTATTAGGTAATCTTTACAAACAGGCGCAGCAACAACAGTTTTCTGGAAATCAACAAAGAAGACAAACAGCACAACCCAAGGATGGAAATGTGAGTGTTGAATATGCACCTAAGAAGACTACCAAAAAATCAGCCGATAACTTCAAAGGTGGTGACTATGTGGACTATGAAGAAGTAGATTAATCAGCAAATACGACTAATAAAAAAGCCGAAACCCTGATTAGAGTTTCGGCTTTTTCTTTGGGTCAAACCACAACTATGGCATTTGATAAACCATCGCGTTGATGTGCATACCCGCCCCGACAGAGGCAAAAATAATGTTATCTCCTGGGTTGAGTTCATGGCCTTCCAACTCTCCCTTAAGAATTAGGTCTAACATTGTCGGTATTGTAGCAACAGAACTATTTCCCAATGTCTGAATGGTCATAGGCATCAATTGCTTCGAGTCCCCCATCACCCCGTATAGTTTAAATAGCTTATGCAAAATTGCCTCATCCATCTTTTCATTCGCCTGATGAATCAGGATCTTACTGATATCATCTAAACCAAGTCCAGCTCGTTCGATGGCACACTTAATTGCGTCAGCTACATTAGTGAGTGCATACTCATAAATCTTACGCCCTTTCATTTTGATGTAGCTACCCCCATGATCATTGAGAGACGCATTATAAGAAGGCCCCATAGCTAAATAGCAGAGCTCCTCACTCGCATCAGTTCTGGAACATTGAGCAATATAACCGCCATTTGAATCTTCGGAAGCTGAGAAGATAGTGGCCCCGGCACCATCGGCAAAAATCATTGAATCTCTATCATGTGGATCGACTGTCTGGCTTAAGGTTTCGCCTCCAATCACCATCACATGCTTGGCATCACCACAACGGATCATTTGAGTTGCCTGAATGGCTCCCTGTACCCAACCTGGGCAACCGAAAATGATATCGTAGCATGAAGTAGCCGGATTATTGATCCCAAGGTGTCCCTTCACACGTGCCGCAAGACTTGGCATCATATCGATGCGGTTATTGTCTTTCTGCATATCACCGAAGTTGTGCGCGAAGATGATATAGTCAAGATCTTCGGCATCCACATTACTATTTGCTAATGCCTTTTTTGCGGCAATCGCACCTAAGTCGGAAGCCTTCTGGCCTGGTTCTGCATAACGTCTTTCGCGAATTCCCGTGATCTTCTCAAATTTTCGAATAATCACGTCATTCGGATCAGCAAAGCGTTCTCCATTTTCTTGATAGAACTCGGTTTCCAAGAAGTGCTCATTCTTAACCACCCTTGATGGAATGCAGCTTCCCACTCCACTAATTACTACACTTGGTTTACTCATTATTAATGATTTCTAACCGCATCCCAGCAAGCTTCTGCTGCCTGCTCGATACGCTCCTCTGTTAAAGATTGGTTATGATCGATATGAAGTTTAGAAAGTGATACAATTGGTCCATAGAGTAATGATACAATTGTATAAAGCGGCAAGTCCTTCATTTCACCAGCCCGCTTTGATTCGACAAAAAATGACATAATGGGAGCCAGTATGATAAAACTCTCTTCTCGAGTAACATTACTCATAAAAGGTGCATACCTATACTGCTCAACAAATTGAAATTCCTTTGGGTGATCGATACAATAATTGATCAGGTTCTTCCAAAGGTGTTTAAACCGTTCCTTGTACGATCCTTCCTCGCGGTAACCATTCAACATGGCCTTAATCACTCGCCTCTTTATTGAAGTGAAAAGCTCGTTAATGAGCTGCTCCTTATTTTCAAAATAACGGTAAATCGTACCCGCACCCACACCTGCATGCTGGGCAATCATGGAAATAGGTGTTCCGTGAAAACCATGCTCACAGAGCAGTTCTAAAGTGGATTCAAGAATCGTTGATTTCTTATCAACTGTCTTATTATCAATCATATTTAGTGCGGAATGAACGTTCATTCCGCCCCAAAGTAAGAGAGTAATTTTTTACCTCCCAAGCAATTTCAACTCTTTTTAAACGAGAGTAGAATCATGTAATCTTTGGCGGGCGAAGACTTTTCGCCTATTTTTGCCTACTCTTTGAAAAAAATTAGACGATAACGCTACTGTATGTCTTGGTTTCAGCGAAAAATTAAGGGTATTACCACTCCAACCGATCAGAAGAAAGATGCCCCTGACGGCTTATGGTTTAAAACACCAGGTGGTACTATCGTTCACACCCGTGAATTGAAAAACAATGCCTATGTAAGTCCAGAAGATGGATTTCATGTTCGTATTGGTTCAAAAGAGTACTTTGAAATTCTCTTTGATGAGAACAAATTCACGGAGTTAGATGCTGAGATGACCTCAGGAGACCCACTTAAGTTTGTAGACAGCAAACCTTACCCAAAAAGAATCAAGGCGACTCAGGCAAAAAGCAACCTGAAGGATGCCGCAAGAACTGCACATGGCAAAATGAATGGCCTGGACCTAGTGGTTTGCTGCATGGACTTTGCCTTCATTGGAGGTTCCATGGGTTCCGTTGTTGGAGAAAAAATCGCCAGAGGCATTGACTATTCCCTCAAACACAAAGTCCCATTTTTGATGATTTCAAAATCAGGTGGTGCTCGTATGATGGAAGCTGGTTATTCCTTAATGCAAATGGCCAAGACCTCAGCTAAACTCGCTTTGCTTTCAGAAGCTGGAATACCTTATGTTTCTTTATTGACGGACCCAACCACTGGAGGTGTTACTGCATCCTATGCCATGTTGGGTGATTTCAATATTGCCGAACCAGGCGCACTGATTGGCTTTGCTGGTCCTCGAGTGATTAGGGATACTGTAGGAAAAGACCTTCCAAAAGGCTTCCAAAGCTCAGAGTTTGTACTTGATCATGGATTCCTTGATTTTATTGTCGACAGACGCGATCTCAAGAAACAACTGACCACTGTATTGAGGATGCTTCAGTAAGGAGGCAATTAAATTTTTCAAATTCTTTTTTGAAACATCATTTTGTGCTGCTACGTTTGCAGCATCAAGTCATTCATTTCCGTTCACGGAAAAGGATCGATTTATAAAGAAGCGTGGAGAGACTGGCTCTTTGAAGCGCTAGCAACCATTCCGAAAACCATTGGAAAAGGTGCTAAGTCCAGATCCCAAAGGGTGTCGAGTGACATTCGGGAGAATATAAATTGGTAAGTATGAAAAATCCATTTATTCCAGACGTATTGCATTCATCGAGTTCAGTTAACCTGATCCGAATTCGTATTACTTTCATTATTCGGGAAATTCTTTCCTGATTACTCAACTCATTCTTTTCACATAAAAGCACAGCTATGTTGAAAAACACTAAAGCAACAACTTTAGGGTTGAGTTCTAATGAGTACTCCCAATCCGAGTATTTGTTTTACGACTCCCCTTTTACACTAGAAAATGGTTCCGAGCTTCCTGAACTTCGGATCGTTTACAACACATTCGGTCAACTCAACCAAGATCAAAGCAATGTGGTCTGGGTATTCCATGCCCTTACCGCCAATTCCAACCCTTTTGAATGGTGGCCAGGTCTCATAGGTGAGAATGATTTTATTAATCCGAAGGAGCATTTTATTGTTTGCGCCAATATTATTGGTTCCTGCTATGGAAGCACAGGGCCTAAGGATTTTGATATCCGCAATGGGGAAAGATATCTACGAGACTTTCCTAATCTCACCATCAGAGATATGGTGAAAGCCCACCAATTACTACAAAAGCACCTAGGGATTCAGCGTGTTTTCCTCGGTATAGGAGGTTCCATGGGTGGCCAGCAAGCTTTAGAATGGGCCATTGATGATCCACAACTTTTTGAAAACTTGGCTTTGATTGCGACCTCTGCCAAAAGCTCCCCATGGGGAATTGCCATTCGGGCAGCACAACGAATGGCGATTGAATCTGATCCTTCCTTCTACTCTTCATCTCCAAAAGGGGGCTGGAAGGGGTTGGAGGCAGCCCGAGCTATGGCAATGATCTCTTATCGTAACCACAAAACTTTCAATAGCACACAACAAGATGCAGAAGGGCAACTGGATGATTTTAGTGCTGAAAGTTATCAGCGCTATCAGGGTGAAAAACTTGGAAGGCGCTTTGATGCTAGAACCTATTACACTTTGAACAAGACCATGGATACCCATGACGTTGGTCGTGGCAGAGGTGGTATTGAAAAAGCCCTGGCCAAGATCAAAGCCAATGTTCAGGTGATCGGGATAGAAGGCGACCTCTTATTCACAACGGAAGAGCAACATCAATTGGAACAGCTTATTCCAAATGCCAAGCTCGATTTTGTGCCTTCGAAATACGGTCATGATGGCTTCTTAGTAGAAGCCCCAAGCATCAGTAAACTACTTCAAGACTTTTTAAGCACGCTTTCATGAAAAATATCAGAATAGGACTTTTTGGTTTTGGCTGCGTAGGCCAAGGCCTTTACGAAACACTCAACAACTCGAAAAACTTCTCAGGCGAGATCAAGAAAATCTGTATTAAGAATCCTGATAAACCGAGAAGCTTGGATAACAACTTGTTTACTACCCAAGCCGATCGAATCCTTAATGACTCAGCCATTGATGTCATAGTGGAATTGATAGATGATGCTGAAGCCGCATTGGACATTGTAACAAGGGCCCTAAAAAACGGTAAGTCAGTAGTAACTGCTAATAAGAAAATGGTTGCCGAAAACCTCTCTTATCTGGTGGATTTACAAGCAAGCACTGGGGCAGCCCTTCTCTATGAAGGAGCCGTGTGTGGCAGTATCCCAATCATCAGAACTTTGGAAGAGTACTTCGGTCATGAGCCGTTGAATGAGATCAAAGGTATTTTTAATGGATCTACAAACTACATACTCACAAAAGTATTTGAAGAAAATCTCGATTATAAAACTGCGCTTTCGCAAGCCCAGTCCCTAGGCTTTGCGGAGTCAGATCCTACACTTGATGTCAAAGGTTTCGATGCAAAATACAAATTGAGCATTCTATTGACTCATGCTTTCGGTATTCATGTTCCGCCAGCACAAATTGTCAATTTGGGTATTGATCACATTAAACCAGCCGATCTGGAATATGCTAGAGAAAAGGGTTTTGGAATTAAACTCATTGCACAAGCCAAGCGCATTCATGACAGAGTATACGCCTTCGTCACGCCCCAATTTATTAAATCAGATCATAGTCTTCATAACGTAAAAAATGAGTTCAATGCAGTCACTTTGAACGGTGAGTTCTGTGATGATCAGCTTTTTATTGGTAAGGGAGCCGGTAGTCTGCCCACTGGGGCAGCAGTTTTATCAGATGTCTCTGCCCTAAGCTATGACTATCGATATGAGTATAAAAAGCACTACAACTTAGGCAAACTACCCTTTAGCAATGATTCATTACTAGAAGTCTATGTGAGCTTTGATAATCCTCATGAAATCGATCTGGAAGATTTTGAGAGTATACATCACAAGTACTTTAGCTTCGATCACAGCTATGTGATTGGTAAAATGTGTATTAACCATCTTTTAGATGGGAAATGGCTAAACAATCCTAAAAACAATATTGTTCTCTGCGCAAACGGTACGGAAAGTTCCTTAGGAAGTCTCTGTGTCAAAGCACTAAATGCTGAAATTGAAGAGTTGAAAAAGGGGCAAGAATTGCTTGAAAAAATCACCGTATAGGCTTGATTTTAAGAGGGCATCTTTTTTCTAAATCACCTACTGATTTAAGCTTTTAGTGAATATATTTGTAGCCCCGACAAGTCGGGGTCTTTTAGATTCAAATTATTGATTTAAAATCGATTAATAGATGTCATCTATCATAATTACGTCAATCGTTGCGTTCTCCGCAGTCATCCTTCTGCTAGTATTGATCTTGCTTTATGCTCAATCAAAATTAGTTCAGTCTGGCGATGTCAAAATCATCATCAACGGTGATGAAGAGAATCCTGTCGTTGCAGCAGCCGGTTCTACTCTGCTGAACACGCTTTCTGGACAGAAAATATTTTTACCATCAGCTTGCGGTGGTGGTGGTACTTGTGCCATGTGTAAGTGTACCATTAACGAAGGTGGAGGAGACGTTCTTCCTACTGAAGTTGGTCACTTAAGCCGCGCAGAGCAAAAAGAAGGTGTGCGTTTGACATGCCAGGTAAAAGTGAAGAATGACATGCGCATTCATATTCCTGAGGAAATCTTCGGTATTAAGAAGTGGGAATGTGAAGTAGTTTCTAACTACAACGTGGCATCATTCATTAAAGAATTTGTGGTGAAACTACCTGAAGGCGAAACACTAGATTTCGAAGCGGGTGGATATATTCAGGTGGATGTTCCTCCTGTTGTTTGTGACTTTAAAGACATGAACATTGAACCACACCCAGACGATCCTGCTGGTCCGGATAAATTCAAAGAGGATTGGGACAAGTTCAACTTGTGGGATCTTCAAATGGTAAACAAGGAAGAAATCTTCCGTGCTTACTCAATGGCTAACCACCCGGCAGAAGGTAACATTGTAATGCTGAATATTCGTATTGCAACTCCACCATGGGACAGAGCCAACAACAAGTGGATGGATGTTAATCCTGGTATTTGCTCTTCTTATGTGTTTACAAGAAAGCCAGGTGATAAAGTAACTATCTCAGGTCCTTACGGTGAATTCTTCATCAAACCAACAGATGCTGAGATGCTCTACATTGGTGGTGGTGCTGGAATGGCACCAATGAGATCTCACCTGTTCCATTTATTCCATACCCTGAAAACGGGTAGAAAAGTAACTTATTGGTATGGTGGACGATCGAAAAGAGAGCTTTTCTATCTAGACGATTTCAAAAAGATTGAAGAAGAATTTCCAAACTTCAGTTTCCATTTAGTACTCTCTGAGCCTGTACCAGAGGATAACTGGGTCGAGAAAAAGAACATGGAAGATAAGGAAGGAGATGGTTTCTTAGGCTTCGTTCACCAAGCGGTGATCGATCAGTACCTGAGCAAACATGATGCTCCTGAAGAAATTGAGTTCTATTTCTGCGGACCTCCGATGATGAACGCAGCAGTAATTAAGATGTGCGAAGATTGGGGTGTACCTGATGAGAATGTCGCGTTTGACGACTTCGGTGGCTAATCCATAGCTTCATAAAAAATTAAAGCCTCGACATGTCGAGGCTTTTTTATTTGGTTCGAAAAATCATCGAGAATATTCTATCTTTATTTTAGCATTTATCGCACTATATGAACCTCAAGCTCTTTTTCACTCCCATCTCATCAGAATACGATTTACCAGCAAATGCCTTTGGCAAAAGTGTTAACCACTTACAAGACGAAGACTTCGATATTTCTAAAATGGATTTGGCCATCATAGGTATCAATTCAAGAGGTGAGGCAGATTTAATTCGTGCGAAGCTCTTTGCGCTTAAGCGTAGTACCGCAGCCTATCGTATTGCTGACCTGGGAAATATCCAACTCGGTGAAGACGAAGAACAAACACAAGCAAGGATAAGAGAGATTTGTGAGTTCTTACTGAGTCAACGCGTATTACCGATCATGATCGGGGGCAACCAAGATTTGGCACTGGGACAATTCAAAGCCTATGAAACCGCT
This sequence comes from Roseivirga sp. 4D4, assembly GCF_001747095.1. Classification (NCBI taxonomy): domain Bacteria; kingdom Pseudomonadati; phylum Bacteroidota; class Cytophagia; order Cytophagales; family Roseivirgaceae; genus Roseivirga; species Roseivirga sp. 4D4. The sequence continues at coordinate 3,900,108 of NZ_MDGP01000001.1, read as the reverse complement.
AATAAACTCATCTCAGTCGCCAATGTAGATGCGTTTATAGATATGGAAGAAGAGGCTGAGTCATCAGCTAACTTTCTAAATGCTTTGCTCCTACACCAACCTAACTTCTTACTTAATTATAGCCACCTAGCACATCAGACTTACCTGATAGATGCTGCTATGCTCAAGGCCCTTGACAAACTTTATTTTGAGTCTTTGAGATTGGGAGAAATAAGGTATGATATCAAGCAGGCAGAACCACTCATTAGAATGGCTGATATGCTCACTTTCGATATTTCAGCAATTCGCTCCTCAGATGCACCGGGAAATCCTAAGGCCCAGCCTTTTGGTCTATCAGGAGAAGAGGCTTGTCAACTCAGTTGGTATGCAGGTATAAATGAGAAGATGACTTCCGTGGGCTTTCATGAGTACTACCCTTCCTTAGACGATGACGCTCTGAAAACTGCCTCGGTAATGGCCACCATGATCTGGTACTTTATCGAGGGGTATTACAACAGGCGTGACACCGGCCAGTTTAACTCGGACAACTACACCAAATACACTGTTAGCTTTGAGGGTACCGATGACACTATGACTTTCTACAAGAGCAACCTCTCCGATAAATGGTGGATGCTAGTCAATTACGGTACGAAGATGATGGATCGCGCTTATATCCCTTGTAGCTATGAGGATTACAAAGGCGCTACGCGGGGAGACTTTCCCGAGCGATGGATCAAGGCTCAGGGTAAACTTATTTAAGAAATAAGTAAAACGAAAAACCCTTATTCCATCTGAATAAGGGTTTCTACTGGGTCATTAAAATAAAAATGATCTTTTAAGCACTTTCTCTTTAAATGACTAACAATAAAATATCGACTATGAATGCGATAGTATCTATAGTACGCGCTATTCTATGTTAACCCTACTTGACTGGGTATGAAGTTGGGTAGTGCTTACAAGTCAGATTGCCAATAGAGAACGCCTATTTCTTAAAAGGGAACATGGCAAAAGAAGTAGCACCGAAACTGTTTTTCTGATAGCTCGCCAAGCAATACTGCTCATAGCTCGGATCAAAACTTACTCTTCCACTTTGGGCTTTTTGAGGGTAAGGCTTGTCTTTAAGAAAAAAGTAAACACTGGTTGTGCCCAACTTGCTATAGGGCATTAGACCTGCATAGCGCTCCATTTCATTCCAAATACTATCTGTAGTCGTCACAATGTAAACACGCTCCACAGGGCCTGTGTTATTTTCATTTCGATATAGGTCGACCTCCTCAAAATTGGAGATGAAATCATTGAGACCTGGCTGTGAAAAGGTGTGCCAAAGCATGGCAATGATGAAGATCACAGGAACTGCAACAAACCAACGCTTCTTGTTTTTCATATCAAACCTCTTGATTTGAGTTCAAGGTACTTATTGATTGTATTTACGCTCAATTCTTTAGGTGGTGTTAAAATGGTATGAATACCATGTGCCTGAAGCTCCTTGACAATCAGCTTCTTTTCAAAAGCCAGTTGCTCAGCAATTCCCTTCATATAGACCTCCTCTAAGTCTTCGGCCTTCTTATGAATGACTTTTTCCACCTCTGTATTCTGAAAGAAAATGCAAACCAACAGATGTTGTTGCCTTATTCTTCTCAAGAATGGCAACTGCCTTTTTAAAGCCGAAAGCGACTCAAAATTGGTATACAATAAAACGAGAGAACGTTGGGTAACTTTTCGCTTTAGCGCAATGTAGAGCTTAGAGTAATCGGTCTCTTTGTATCCAGTCTTTTGCTTATACAGGTGCTCGAGAATAAGGTTTAACTGCATATTCCGGGAAGATGCCGGCAATATGGAGTTGACCTTTTGCTGAAACGTGACGATCCCGGCCTTATCACCCTTTTTAAGTGCAATATTTGAAATCACTAGACTCGAATTGATCGCGTAGTCGAGAAGACTTAATCCTTCAAAAGGCATTTGCATCACCCGGCCCTTATCAATAACAGAGTACACTTGCTGTGATCGTTCATCCTGATATTGGTTGACCATCAAATGGCCTTTTCGGGCTGTTGCTTTCCAGTTTACTTTACGGTAGTCATCGCCCGAAACATAGTTTTTGATCTGCTCAAATTCCATGTTATTTCCGATACGCCTGATCTTCTTAACGCCAAACTCCTGAAGTTGATTTGAAATAGCCAGGAGCTCATATTTTCTCATTTGAATAAAGGACGGATACACCGCAACAGTTTGCTCTTCTCCCAACTGATAGCGCCTTCGTACAATACCCAAAAAGGTGGAAACAAAGACATTGGCAAAGCCAAACTGGTACTCTCCCCTTTTAACCGGCCTTACTTTGTAGTTAATCTCTTTGACTTCCCCCGAACCCAAGTCCAAATCGAACTGCTGATCCCTGATTTGAAGTTGTTCAGGCAATTCATCAATCACCCGCAAATGCAAGGAGATCGGATACCTATTCTCGATAATTAGTCTTACAGGGTTATCATCCCCATTGGAAAATTTCTCTGTACACAAACGCTCCAACTCGATACCATCATTAATACGAAACAGCAACAGCGTATCTATCAACAGACAGGCTAAGGAGAGGTAGAAAATAACCTCCGCTACTACAGCAATCCATGGCAAGGCAAAGCCAATGATGAACAGGAAAACCAAGGTACCTGCAGCATAGAAAAACCTATTGGTGATATAGAATGAACGAACCGAGTTCATTAACGCGGCACCTCTGTTTTAGCCACTAACTGCTGAATTACTTCTGTAGCAGACACACCTTCCATTTCCTTCTCCGGGGTCAGCAAAATTCTATGCTTTAACACAGGAGCAGCTAAAAATTGAATGTCTTCTGGTGTCACAAAGTCCCGACCCTGGATGGCTGCAAAAGCCCTTGAACCATTCAAGAGCGCTAACGAAGCTCTTGGAGATGCACCCAAGTAGATAGACTGATCACTTCTTGTTTGATTAACGATTTCAGCGATGTAGCCTAACAGCTTTTCGTCTACAATTATCTCGGACAAAGTCTCACGGTAAGCAGCAATGTCCTGAGCAGAAATCACTGGAGTTATCTCAGCTGTCTGTTCTCCCTTTCTGTTTGCCGCTCGAAGGAGTATCTCCGTTTCGTCCGCAAGACTTGGGTAGTCTATTTCAATTTTAAAAAGAAACCTGTCGAGTTGAGCTTCAGGAAGCCTATAAGTACCCTCCTGCTCCACCGGGTTCTGGGTCGCCAATACCAAATAAGGAGCCTCCATCTGATAGGTCTTACCATCCACAGTAACCTGACGTTCTTCCATTACCTCAAAGAGCGCAGCTTGGGTCTTGGCAGGTGCTCTATTGATCTCATCGATTAGTACAATATTGGAGAAAATCGGACCTTTCTTGAAGTCAAATTCAGAAGTCTTCATATTGAAAACACTGGTTCCAATGACGTCTGACGGCATTAAGTCTGGTGTAAATTGAACTCGAGAGAAGTCGACTGACATGCTCTTTGCCACAAGCTTAGAGGCCAGTGTCTTGGCGACTCCGGGAACACCCTCAAGCAAAATATGTCCATCGGCCAAAACAGCAGTAATGATCAAGTCGACCATTTGTTTTTGACCCACGATCACTTTACCGATCTGTTCCCTTATTTGCTCAACGCCTTCTTTAAGTTTCGACAGGTCTACCCTGCTCTCAAATGATTCCTGATTTTCCATATTATTCTATTCCGTAAAAACCATTAAGGCCCTTTTCCAATTTTATTAACTCATCCTCACTGATAACTGCACCTTCTTCAATGCGCTTCACTAACTCCATCAAAGCCTCGATCGACTTCAATGGCTGACCTGATTTACTCGATAAATCTGTGTTGAATCTATCGCCAAAATGATCGGTCTTTAGGTTAAAATGTACTCTAACGTAGTCTTTCCAATACTGAACGCGTTTTACCGCTAATTTCCGGTGATCCTTTTGCCTGTAGTACAATCTACCAAGTGTTTCCACAAACTCAACTGACATATTCTTAAGCGGTGTTATAAGCGGAATAATGCGTTGCCTACGCTTTGATTCAAAGAACATGAAGATGAATACTGTGAACAATAGAATGAAGAATGCCCATTTCAAAGAAGGGTTACTGAGGATAACACGCAGTGGAGATTGAACTTCCCTTCTTCCTAATTGATAATATTCGTTATGAACAACAAGCTCATCTTCCGGAAACAGACTGAGCATTGCAGCAGCGAATTGTGATGTTTCTTCTCCCAATATGAAATAATTCGTGAAAACCAGAGGAATTGTAGAAACATAGAGACTGCCCTTCATACCCTTGTAAGAGATCAGCACAGGAGAATTAGTAGCATTAACCGCTAACACATCAAAATTCTCTTTTTCAATTTGGGAGAAATAAGAGGTAGTCGCGATAGTAGAGTATGAGAACTCCTTTGTCTCATTATCAGTTAGGTTTAAGGTGATTGTTTCTTCCAATTCACCCGAGAGGGCCTCTTGTATTGCTCGAAAATCATAGGCTAACTCAGCATCTTCCATCCTGACGATAAAGCCAAGAGAATCAGCCAAAGGACCTTGGATATTTCTGGCACTAATTAGTGCGGTTCCTCCTAAGTCAATGTGACGCATTAATGCATTGAAGTCATTATTGTCCATTGCCACTCCATCGGCTATGATTAAAGGATTCCCCATGGTAGAATCCTCCACAGCTAGCTCGTAAAGGGTCTTGTATTCAGATTTGGGAGGCGCCTGATCGAACATGTCCGACATCAAGTCATGCATTGCAAAAGCACCAAAAGGGATTTTGTGCTCTTCGTGATAGGTAGAACTCCAATTGACCTGACCAGATTTCCTCATTTCAGAGACCACATAAAGGGCGATGAGTGCGACTAGGAATATGACGTACTTTTTGTCCTTCATCCTAAACGTTTTGCCTCCTGAATTTTATCGAAATGGTCCTTGGCCTGTCCCAGAATAACATCATTGGCTTCAAAATGACCATACCAGGTATAGTCAAAAATAAAGCTCAGTCGCTCAAAGTCATTTTCAATCCGTTTACCGGAAAGTTCGTAGAGGTAGTCCCTGTTAGTCTTCCCTTTCTTTACGGTTAACCATTCGGCATCGGCAAGTAATTTCAAGGCATGCAAATAAGTAAGTCGAATTGCGAAACGCCACTGCTTCTGCTGGATGGCCTGAGCAATTTCGGTTTCGAAGTCAATCCCCATAAGTTGCTCTTCACTGACCTGATAGGGTAATTTCTTAGCCTTGGATGGCTTAAACACCGTGGTTATTTCAACACCGAAAATCTTGATAATGAAGTATACAAAGGCAACAACAAGGGCTATTCTAAAAAGAATATCAACAATATTGGCTGTAGCGCCATTACCTATAAGGTTCGCATACCACTCTCGAATCCACCGCCAAGCCCGCTCTAAAAGCCCCTCCCTCTCCACTTGTGGAAGATCATATTGGAATTGGCTGTCCTGTTGATAATTGGACAGTTTTTCCTGATCGAATTGTCGGATTTCAATTTGTGTTCTGGAACTATCTTGCTCCTGCACAGAAGTTGAGAAGCATGTAAAAAGACTTATAAGGAGAATACTAATAGTCTTCATCTGATGCTTCCTCGCCCTCAGTATCCATTCCCTCAATTTTTGTCATCAACCCACGTGATTCTCTTCTCTCAACCAAATTGAAGAATTGAAATGCCAGTGCGATATATACCAATGTATACAACATTATAGTACCAAAAGACTCAAAAACGGAAAACAGAATACTCAAGGGATCATTTGTGATTAAGTCATTCAAACCCTGTATATCACCCTCTTCCTGAATCATAGTGAAGGCCTCAAAACCGGTGACTATACCTCTAGGGAGTGCAAAAACGAAATTAATAATGTAGCCTACCAGGCCAACCACCACAACTAGTCCAAAAGTGCTCATCCATTTTCCTTTTGCTAGGGTAAACACTCGTCCAAAAGCATCAATGGGATTGCTTTTCTCGAAGGCAATGATGGGTGTTCCCAGAAAAAGAACTACCATAAATATCAGCACCCCAACCATGGCTATAAAACCAAAAAGTAGTGATAAGGCACCTGCCGCAACCGCTATTAATGAAAAGATGAATCCAACGATAAAGCTGATGAATGTTATAGCCAAAAAGTAAAGAATATTGTAGCCTAAGAAGTTGAAGAATCGACTGGAGAAGCCCTTCATGATACCACTCATAGAGATATCTTTTGGCTCATGCGTCTGATACTGGATCATATACCCATAGGTGACAGCCGGAATAAGTGCCAGTGTAACCAAAATAGATATGATTGACAGCCCATAGGCACCAAGCATATCAATAATATCATTCGCACTGATTGATTCGGGATCCATGGCAAGTGCGATGAGGCCTCCCGACACTTCATTCATCAATATGCTAACAAGTATCAATACAGGCCCTGCAATTAAGAGCTGTGCTTTCAAATATGGCCCTGCATTTTCTCTAAGGAATGAGAATGTAGCATTCAGTTTATCACTGAATTGACGCTTTTTATAAAATTCGAGTTTACTGTTGAATCCCATTTTTGAATAACTTTCTAGGGTATAAGATAATGTAATAAATCATGAAGGCCAGCGAGCCAAGAATGATTGTTGCCTTGATCGCATTGGGCATATCAAACAGCCTAGTGATGTATGATTCTAAGAAGCCAGCCAAAATAAACACGGGGACTAAACCTAGAACCACTTTAGCCCCAGTAAGCGCTCCCCTTCTCAAAGACTCCATTCTGCTGTAGGTGCCTGGGAAAAGCATAGAATTTCCCATAATCAGGCCTGCCCCACCTGCCATGATAATGGATATAATTTCAATGGTTCCATGAATCCAAATGGTCAAAACTGAAGTCAATAATAACCCTTTGGAAAAAAAGAAATACTGAAAAGAACCCAGCATTACACCATTTTGAAAAAGAGCAAATGCCGTTCCCAGAGAAGCGATAATTCCCAGAGCAAATGCAAAAAAGGATACTTTGATATTATTAATGGTGATCAAGACGAACATGTCTGTCTGCGCCATCTTTCCATAAACACCTAGTGGCACTCCATTATCAATATTACTCAAAGTCATGTTGACATATCCATCGCCTAAAATGAGTCGAACAAAGTCATTGTCATATGCCGCAGAAAACGCACCCACTACGCAAGCTCCCAGGAAGACCAATAAAGAGATTCTGAACTCCTTTCGATGCTCCCAAAAAATTAAAGGAAGCTCGTATTTCCAGAATTCAACAAACCGATTTTTGCGTTCCTTCTTATTCCTGTAAATGTACTGATGCACCTTAGTAGAAAGGTTGTTCAGGTAAATCGTGATATCTGATTTTGGGTAGTGGGTCTTGGCGTAGGAGAGGTCATCTGTAAGCTGGATAAACAGGTCAGCTAGCTGATCAGGATCCTTTTTTGCATTGGCAGCAATGAGACTTTCGAACTCTTCCCATTTACTTATATTTGCCTTCACAAAAGCGGACTCCCTCATAGATTCGTATTTCAGCCAAAAATTATGCAATAATACTACATATGCAAGCTGTCAGCATTCAAACGACTCAAAACATTCAACTGGAATACCCACTGGCTGGAATAGGTGAACGACTCTTGGCTTTCTTTATTGATGCTGTCATCATATCCAGTGTTTATGCTTTAATCGCCTATATACTTGATTTGCTGAATATTGGACAAAGCTTAGCCATGGGCGGGCTGCTTGGCTTGATTGTCTATTTGTATCGCCTCTTATCCGAGGTATTCATCAATGGACAGACCGTAGGTAAAATGGCACTGAGTATTAAAGTCGTTAAACTGGACGGTAGTACACCCTCGTTTGCATCCTACTTTCTAAGGTGGCTGATGGAGCCAGTCGACTTCTTTATAGTCGGCTTAGGAGTACTATTCATTATTCTTACAAAAAATGGTCAGCGTGTGGGTGACTTGTTGGCCGGTACCACGGTGGTTAAAATCAAGAAAATCACTGCTACCAATGTCCAGAATAAGGTTCTCATGGATGTGGTGGATGAAGACTACGAGCCACAAATATTTGAAGCAGCAAATATTAGCGATGCTGAAGTTCAACTGATAAAAGATGCCCTTAGGGCATTCAAACATGATGCTGCCAAGAGACCCATAGAATTGGTTGAAAGAAAAATCAAGGAGAAATATAATATCCAAAGTGAGCTCCCTACCGTAAAGTTCCTTTATACTTTATTAAGAGATCACACTTATTACGTTACCAGATGAAACTAAAATCATCAGATTTGAGACTTATTTTCACCATTACCACCTCCCTCTTGCTCAGCTCTTTTTTTGGACATCTGGACGTATCGGCTCAGCAGAACCCTGCTTTTCCAGAATATTATGACGAAGCTACCTGGGCGCCCAAACTCGACTCGCTAAGAGAGGCAATCGGTGGAAAAGTGACTTACAAGAATGGAGACAACTTCGAACTAGCCACCCTACTTGCGCTTTCGCATTACCCTCTACTACGGGATCGAAAGGTGCAGATCATTGTCAAAAAAATGCCTGGGGCACCAGTAGAAGCCAGCTTTTCGATGTGGAACTTTGTGAAATCTCGAAAAGGTAAAATCTACAAGATCAAGATCGAAAATGGTTCGTTCATGGAACGCCTCAGCTTAAACCAGCAAGTCTCTGCACTGGCTCACGAAATGGCCCACTTTATCCAATACGATAATCTTGGCTACTTCAGAACACTTACCACCTTAGTAGGTTGGTCTTTATCGAAAAAGGCACGTTCCAAATTCGAGAAAGGTGCAGATAGAATTGCCATTGATCATCATTTGGGTCCACAATTATTAGACTTTGCCTTCTATACGAGTGACGAAGAAATCAGGCTTTTAATGAAGCAAAAGAGTGAATCCAACTAAATCCTATACTAAAGCACAACTGGCCTTGCGCAATGGCCAGGACAAGGATGATATTTGGGTGGCTTACCAGGGTAAAATCTACGATGTAACTCATTCTAAGCTCTGGAAAAATGGCAAGCACTACGAGCACTGGGCTGGCCAGGACTTGACTGATGAACTGCCCGATGCCCCTCATACTGAATCTGTGTTTGAGAGATTCAAGGTGATTGGAGTATTAGTCAATTAGTTATAAGAAACTCGTCATATACCTAACAAAAGGTAATCTCACTTGGCTCAGGTAATGAGATTAGCGGATTGTAATTTGTCTTAAAGAGATCTAATTCAAACAGCCTTCCATGTACGTCTACTGTCAATTCAAAATCGACAATCACACCATCCTTATCTTTAAAAACACCTGATACAATCTTTCCCTGCCTTCTTTCGGCCCCCTTTGTGTCAAATGACAATGAGCCCATCTCTCCATCTTTAAGTGAAATTACACAGTCAGGAATACTAATGTCTCTACCAGCCTTTTCAAGCAAACAGCATATGAATGCCTTCTCTGAAGCTTTTATCTGTCTCATTTCAATATTAGGAACGAGAAGCGATTTCCTCCACTTCTCTCCAAACCCTAAAGACATTCTTATAGCACATTTTAGCTATATCTTCATCTGAATAACCACGTTTCAACAGCTCGTAGATAAGGTTTGGATAGGTAGAGACATCCTTTAGCCCAGTGGGTAGTGAATCACCTACGCCATCAAAATCCGATCCGAAGCCCACATTATCCGTACCACCTGTGAGCTCCACCACGCGATCGATGTGGTCAGCCACTTTCTGGACATTGCTCCATGGATCGTTATTCTTAGTGTACTCCTCTATATAAGTCTTGGCCTTCGGATCATCTCTGGTCAATTCATTGTCTGCCAACCAATTGATCACATGCTCATCATATGCCGCTCTTCTTGCTCTATACTCCCCATCCAAAAAACTAGAACCGAAATTGATCATGATCACCCCATCGTTCTCTCCTAGTTTTTTGATCATTTCGTCATTCATGTTTCGCTCAAAACCTGGTGTGAAGTGACGGACGGAAGAGTGAGAAGCTATTGCCGGTGCCTTACTCAGTTCCATTACTTGCCAAAACGTATCGTCAGAGACATGGGAAATATCAACCATAATGCCGACACGATTCATTTCGGAAATAACTTGACGGCCATACTCACTCAGACCTCCATGAGTTCTTGTGGTATCATAAGATGAGTCACAAATCTTATTATCCCTTCCATGTGTCAGCGTCACATACCTTATCCCTGCCTTTTGAAAGTATTCTACTAAAGCAATATCTCCTTCAAGTGGCGCACCATTTTCCATACCCATTGGAAGGGAAATTTTCCCTGCTTTGAAATGCTGTTCGACATCGTCAGGTGAATAGGCGATAGCAAATTCATCTGGATAGGTATCCGCCAATTGCTTGGTCATATTAATCAGAGAATCTGCAAACTTTTTGGCGTACCCAGGCACTTGCTGGTATTGGGCAGGAATATAAATAGACATAAAAGGTGCATCAAGGCCACCTTCTTTTGCTCTTGGGAAATCGAAATTTCCATCAGAAGCACCGACAGATACATTCAGCACTTTCTGTTGTACCATAAATCCACCCTGCTCCATTCGATAAGGCAAATCCACATGACCATCCACGATAATATATTGCTGCACCAGCTCCTTCGCTTTTGACATTAACTCGTCATCAGATAACTCCTTGCGGGTAGTTTCACAGGCCATATTAATTAGGCTAAGGCCAAAAATCGCCAATAGTATTCTCGTTTTCATAATCTCTGGTTTGTCGGAAGATAAACAATGTCCTTAAGGATAAGAAGTAAGATTATTTGGATCGCCAATTCATTCATCGAAATGAGTTGCCGGTCATCGAAGAGTCCGGATCAATGATCGAAATTCAAATAATTGAATGGATAGACTGTAGACATTGAAGTCAAATTCAAGTCTATGAAAATATTAAAACTAACGCTGTTCATTCCGCTTTGCCTAATGCTCAACTGCTGCGCTTCCACACAGCCGGAACCATTATATTTCAGGGACGGTATTGCGAATCTAGCTGGGATGTGGGTGGACAATACTGAAAGCCGACAAACTTTAGACGTCTTGTTAGGAATCGATCTGAATGATAAGTCAACTGAAATCCAAGTAATGGGAGAAAGAGTAAAGCACTACAAAGTCAGAACGTATGAAAATCAGTTTCTTATTGTCTACGAAACTATAGAAGGTCGGAAATTCAGCGTGTTGGCTCAGATGAAAAACAAAAACGAGATGAGAATTACCCGGACAGAAGAAGCCGTGAATGGATTTGTACCCCTTGGCCAGTTAGGCGAGAGAGTATTTCATCTAAGACGAATAAGTTCAAAAAAAGAGCTCATTGCTTCTTCAAATACGCCAAGTGGAATCTGATTTGAGAATTTTGAATTCTTGATGGCCCAGAGTTGTGTCAATAGATTAACCAAGACAAACGAAAGTGTTCCTGAATTGGAAAGCTCCTATTACACTTATAAATTGGCTGGGGTAAACTATACCTTATAGACTTCCCTTTCCAATGAAGATACTGATTGCCGATAGTGGTTTTACTAAAACAGACTGGCGTGTTATAAGTGAAGAAGGAGATATTTCTCAGGCAAAGACCGCTGGTATCAACCCTTATTATCAGACGGAAGATGAAATGCTCAAGGAGATTCAGGATCTACATAGTCAAATACCTGAGAAGATTGATCATATCTATTACTACGGTACTGGCTGCTCCTCTGGACACAATCGCGAGAAAATAGCTAGTCTCTTAAAGCGCTATTATCCGCATGCCGAAATTGATGTCAATCACGATTTGCTCGCTGCGGCCCGATCACTCTGTGGAGATCAACCAGGCATTGCCTGTATCATTGGCACTGGCACCAACTCCTGCCTTTATGACGGTAAAAAGATAACTGACAATATCCCTTCCTTAGGCTGGGCCATAGCAGATGAAGGTGGAGGAACATATTTGGGTAAGATAATGGTGACAGACTATTACCGAAAAGATATGCCGAAACACCTGCGCATCCTTTTCAAAGAAGAGTTTGAGCTTACCAAAGATGGTTTTCTTAGCAAAATGTATCAAGAGCCCATGCCCGGAAGGTTTCTAGCCAGTTTCGCCAAGTTCATAGGTAAACACATTTCTGATCCATATATGTATCAACTAGTGGCAACAGGCTTCGAACTTTTTATCACGAAAAACGTGATGAAATACGAGGGACATAAAAAACTACCTATCCACTTCACAGGTTCCGTGGCATATTACTTTGGTAATATCCTCAGAGATGTTGCCATGAACAAAGGCCTTCAAATAAAACACATTACCCAACAGCCGATCGCTGGCCTGACACTATTTCACCAATAAGTACGATCTCTATTAAATTAATCTATTTTTAGGCCTAATCAACCGATACATTAGACCCAATAAGAGATATAGTATCAAGATTATTACCCCAAACCAGATAGTACTCGGGGTTGTCTTAACAATTAACAAATCATATGAATCTTTCAATTCGTAAAGGATGTACCTTAGATAGACAGCATAAAGTAGCATGCAAAGCCACCACCCAAGAAGGCTATTTCTCATAACCTGATGAATAAAAACCAAAGACGCAAATCCGAACAAAACGAAGTAGGTCACTCCAAATGAGCTCGTGAAATGCCACTTTTCATATGAAGAGATGAATAGAATGACAAAGAATAAAGCTGGAAAACCATAGAATAACCACCTACCGCGTTTTTCAATAAAATTTCGTTTGACTTTAAACATTACCTTTCTCTAATATCGTCAAATGACGTAAGTTTAATAAACTCAGAATAACTGAATCATGAACATTACGGAATCAGAATCCAATCACGACCACCTTGAGCAAATGTCTGTTAAGGACCTCCTAACCAACATCAATCAGGAGGACCAGACGGTTGCAAAGACCGTTCAGAAAGTCATTCCTCAAATTGAAGGTTTGGTGCTGGAGATAGTACCTCGTATGCAGAAAGGCGGTCGGATATTCTATATCGGTGCTGGTACCAGTGGAAGATTAGGAGTAGTCGATGCTTCTGAGTGCCCTCCAACTTATGGCGTTGAACATGGTGTTGTTGTCGGCCTTATTGCTGGTGGTGATGGTGCCATCCGTAAGGCAGTAGAATTTGCAGAAGATGATACCAAACAAGCCTGGAAAGACTTGCAAGAGCATATGATTAACCATAAGGATACTGTTATTGGAATTGCAGCTTCTGGCACGACTCCCTATGTCATCGGGGGTATAAAAAAAGCAAAAGAACATGGCATTCTAACAGGTTGTATCACGTGCAATCCCGATAGTCCATTAGCATGGGAGGCGGAATTTCCAATAGAACCAATCGTGGGGCCTGAATTCGTAACCGGTAGTACACGAATGAAAGCTGGTACGGCTCAAAAGCTGGTACTTAATATGATCTCTACTTCGGTTATGATCCAATTGGGCAGAGTCAAAGGAAACCGCATGGTTGACATGCAACTTTCTAACAACAAACTGGTCGATCGGGGAGCAAAAATGGTCATGGAAATGCTCCAAGTAAACTATAAGGTTGCAGAACAACTATTGAAAGAGCATGGATCGGTGAGAAAAGTCATCGACTTTATCAAGCGTGATGAATCATGAAAATAGTCCATCTTACCATTAACTACGAGGTAGCACGTAAAGAGAAGTTCCAGTCATTTCTATACAAGTTCCAGAAAGAAAATGGACTGGTCTTCGACATCCAGAGGCTCGCTAGGTATGAAAAATTCCCAGAACAATTTCAGGCAAATATTTCATTAGAGTTACCAGCAAGGACTAGTCCTGAACTTGTTTTTGAATGCCTTCAATTAGCCAATAAATTTAAGACTAGTCCTGGTGCAACGGTTTCAGTATTAGGCCCAAATGAAAATGATGATGAACTCAGTTTCGAAGTCATTTTGAATCAGGAGTCACCTAACAATCCAGTCAAATGGTTACACATTCAGACTGTTTAGCTGATGCATAACATTGAACCCTATTATAACTGGCTGAAGCATTACAATGTAGCCGAAGACCCCAACTCACCTTATAATGGCAAGGAATACAATTTCAACCTCTACTCAGAGAATATCTATGGCTATTATATAGACCCACACTGGGACTTCATGGGTTCTGAAACCCTCTACATTAAGATTCTCTTCACAGACTACGATCGTGGTTTTATCATCATAGAGTTTATCGGAGAGTGGAATGATGCCATCAACAATGACATTATGTACCTCAAGCGTAATATCATCGATCACTTTACCAGATATGGCATTCAAAAGTATATTCTCATTGGGGAAAACATCCTCAACTTCCACGGATCGGATGATAGCTACTACGAAGAGTGGTTCGAGGATATGGAAGACGGCTGGATTACTGGCGTCAATTTTCGTGACTTCGTGCAGGAAGAAATGAAAAACTATAACATCGATAGTTACCTGAATTTTGGTGGAGAACTGGACATCGTGAACTGGAGGACCTTAAAGCCTCTGCTATTCTTTGAGAAGATTGATGATATCATAAGTAAGAGAATTGACCTACTTTAACCACCACCCCTGGCCCCATATTGAATCTGTTCACTGCAAAATATCTAGAACCAATAACTGGGTTACCCTCTAGCAACATAGTAATTATGCCAGAACTGGCTTAAAAGACAAGTTCCGCTCCCCTCCTTTATAAGGAGGGGTTGGGGGTGGTTAATACATTCATTAAATTGAATCGAACGCACCAATGAAAACAATCCATAACAAACTCGCACTAAAAGAAAAGAGGAAACACCTAAGGAACAATGGTACTTCTGCAGAAGCTACCCTATGGACTTTACTTTCTAAAAGGCAGTTAGCCGGACGAAAATTTCGAAGGCAGCACAGTATTAACAACTACATAGTCGATTTCTATTGCCCCTCTGAAAAACTTATAGTGGAACTAGATGGAGACGTGCACTTCACAGCAGCAGGGCTTGATTATGATCAGAAAAGAGACACGGAGCTACGAGAACTGGGTTTTAAAATTGTTAGAATCGAAAATGAGGATGTCTTTCAAGCAACTATGGCAGTGCTCGACAAGATTAAAAGTGGTTTTACCACCCCTGACACCTAATCGGACGAGCGGAGTTAGGTATATTTTCTGATGGAATATTTTAACCTGAATTAAAAGTGGAAAACAACCACCCTTGACCCCTCCTTTCCAAGGAGGGGTTGGGGGTGGTTAGCCAATAACTTCAACTTCAGCAACCATAGGGATTAAATATCTCCTTTGGCTCCTAAGCTCAAGACAAACAGCTCGTGTACGTTTTTCCTGAAGTTTTCGGAAAGTTCTTTTCCTGAAAAGAAACTCAGTGTCAATTTCCAACTCCTTCAAGGTAGGTCCATTGGATTCTGTTTCATCATACTTTGAAAGTACAGCCATCAACCTCGGATCCGCGGAACTACTTGCCTTCGGATTTTTCATATGGTTCGCCAATACCCTCAATATATCATCGGGGAAAACCTCAGGCCTAAGTAAGGGTAGCATGAGTTTTTGAAAACATACTTTCCATTCTTGCCCATGAGGCTTCTGCCTTCCTCGTGGCTTATGTACGACCCGATGGGCTACCTCATGAACGTATGTTATTAAAAATTGGTAAGGGTTAAGGTCCAAATTTACAGTGACTGTATGGGATCTTTCCCTAGGATCATATCGGTAATCGCCAAGCTTCGAGCTTCTTGATTTCTTTAATTTGAAATCAAACGGGAAATCCGACCAGAGTTGTTGGCAATAGTCAAGTGCGCTAGGCGGCACCCTATCTATTAGTGCTTCTCTCAATTGACTACTTCTTTCTGAAAACGAGTTTTATCGGCACGCCATCAAACTCGAATTTCTCTCTGATATTATTCTCCAAATAACGCTCATATGGCGCTTTAATATATTGGGGAAGGTTGCAGAAGAAAGCAATCGTAGGTGAATGCGTTGGCAACTGAGTCACATATTTGATTTTGATATGTTTACCCTTAAGTGCTGGTGGAGGATAGTGCTCAATGGCTGGTAAAAGCGCATCATTCAATTGAGAAGTTGAAATCTTTCGAATCCTGTTTTCATACACTTGAACTGCCATTTCAATGGCCTGAAATATTCTCTGCTTCTCAGTCACCGAGGTGAAAATCTTAGGAATCCAGTTCAAATGACCCAACTTCTCTTCTAACTCCGCTTTGAACTTGTTCATCGTATTCGAGTCCTTCTCGATCAAGTCCCACTTATTCAACATAAGCATTATGCCTTTCTTATACTTCAAAGCCAAGCTGATCAAGTTCATGTCCTGAGCTTCCAGACCTCTGGTACAGTCTACCATAATCACACAGACATCAGAATCCTGCAAGGCTTGAAGTGCGCGCATGACGGAGTAAAACTCTATGTCTTCATGCACTCTGGATTTCTTTCGAACACCGGCTGTATCTGTCAAAATAAAGTCCTTGCCAAAAAGAGTGTAATGTGTATTAATTGAGTCACGTGTAGTACCCGCTACATCGGTGACAATGGTTCTTTCCTTTCCGAGAATCGCATTCATGAAGGACGATTTTCCAGCGTTTGGACGACCAAGAATCGCAATTCTTGGTATGCCGTCTTCGGGATTTTCATTGCCATCATCTTCAAAATGTTTTACGACCTCATCAAGCAACTCCCCTGTTCCGCTACCGCTGGAAGAAGATATTGGAAAAACCTCTCCTAAGCCCAAGCCATAAAACTCACTTGATTGATAAGTCCAGTCTGCCGTATCGGCTTTGTTAGCCGCTATCACTACAGGCTTCTTAAGACCCCTGACGATTTTGGCAAAATCTTGATCCAAACCCGTAAGGCCATCGTGACAATCCGCCATGAAAATAATGACGGACGCCTCATTCATAGCTTCTTCAACTTGCTCACGAATGGCACCTTCAAATACATCTTCT
This sequence comes from Roseivirga sp. 4D4, assembly GCF_001747095.1. Taxonomy (NCBI): domain Bacteria; kingdom Pseudomonadati; phylum Bacteroidota; class Cytophagia; order Cytophagales; family Roseivirgaceae; genus Roseivirga; species Roseivirga sp. 4D4. The sequence continues at coordinate 3,883,233 of NZ_MDGP01000001.1, read as the reverse complement.
GAACCCGTAACGTAGCCTCCAGTGTCTATTACTGTAAAGTGCTTTCCTGTCCATTCCCCATAACCATAATGACGGTCACGGGTAACCCCACTTTCATTATCCATGATGGCCTGTCTTCTTTCAACTAATCGATTAAAAAAAGTCGATTTACCAACATTTGGTCTTCCTACTATCGCTACAATATTTGCCATCTCTATATTAGATTTTTGATCCTTGATTTACGAATGACACTTATCAAAACGAGGCAATCGTATATCTAAAGTTGTAATTCTTCAATTTGAGTATCCGAAGCCTTTCAGTTTCATCTCTTTCTTTCTCCAGTCCTGCTCTACTTTCACAAAGGTCTCTAAATGCACTTGCTTTCCGAAAAAAGTCTCCAGGTCTTTTCTCGCCTCTATTCCTACCTTTTTAATAGCATCTCCTTTATGGCCGATAATTATGCCTTTTTGACTTTTGCGCTCAACATAAATTTCAGCACGGATTCGAATGATTTTCTCGTCTTCCTTGAACTCACTCGTCACTACCTGACAGCTATAAGGGACTTCCTTTTTATAGTTAAGAAAGATTTTTTCTCTGATGATTTCATCCACAAAGAAGCGTTCGGGCTTATCGGTCAGCGTGTCTTTTGGAAAGTATTCCGGATGCTCCGGAAGGTGCTCTATGATGGTCTGAAATAGATCTTCAATATTTTCCTTTTCTAGAGCGGATACCAGAATAACATCATCAAAGTCGAACAACTCCTGCCAATAAGCCGCTTTATCTTCGGCTTGACTCCCCTTGGATAGGTCAATCTTATTCATCACTAGGATCACTGGCACCTTTTTCTCTTTTAAGAAGTTGATCTGCTTTTCATCCTCAAATTTTTCATACAAATCAGCGACAAAGAGGATTACATCAGCATCTTCAAATGAGCTATTGACAAAGCTCATCATAGAATCATGAAGCTTGTACTCAGGCTTCAAAATACCAGGAGTATCAGAATAAATGATTTGGAAGTCATCCCCGCTCAAAACACCCATAATTCGATGCCTTGTGGTCTGGGCTTTTGAGGTGATGATCGATAGTCTTTCCCCCACCAGGGCATTCATCAAGGTAGACTTACCGACATTAGGCTTACCTATGATACTCACAAAACCAGCCTTATGGGGTTGATCGCTCATTTACTCAAAAATTAAGTCGCAAAGGTACTTGTTTCGAATGGATTTGTCACCTACATTTGTAGCCCACTTCAGAATTCGTCTGAGGTTGATATATCGCGGGATGGAGCAGTTGGTAGCTCGTCGGGCTCATAACCCGAAGGTCGCAGGTTCGAGTCCTGCTCCCGCTACACTGAAAACCAAGGAGTTAGAGAAATCTAACTCCTTTTTCTATTCAATGGGTACAACATAGGTACAACAAACTTCATTCTCATCCTCTCAGACATACTTCGGTAAAAGTGTCCTCTCACTAAGGTCAAACACGATTTACCACCGAATAAACTTGAGCAATGAAGGGACTGATAGCCGCTTTACATGTTAAATATGATCTCCTATTTTAGTGCGCCCGTGATTTAAGGTACATTTGAACATTAAATGAAAGAGCTAATCTATCTAGACTATAACTCCACTACCCCAATTGACCCGAGGGTACTAGATACAATGATGCCTTTTCTGAAAGATCAATATGCCAATGCAGCTAGTAACCACGCATTTGGAGTAGCAATCAACCAAGAGATAAAGAATGCACGCGCTAGTGTTGCTCAACTTATAGGAAGCGAGGATAACGAAATAGTATTCACTTCAGGAGCAACTGAAGCCATCAACATGGCTATCAAAGGAGTAGCTGAAAACTATTGTGACAGGGGGAAGCATATAATAACCGCAACCACGGAACACCCAGCTGTTCTTGACACTTGTGAGCATCTTCAAAAGAAGGGTTTCGAGTTATCTTATTTGGAAGTAGATAGCAACGGATTGATCAGTATTGATGATCTCAAAAATCAACTTAGGTCCGATACTATACTGGTCTGCACAATGATGGTCAATAATGAAACAGGGGTTATGCAACCCATCAGAGAGATCGCCCAATTCACCCATGAAAACGGTTCTTTTTTTATGACTGATGCTACACAAGCTGTAGGTAAAGCACCCATTGATGTAAGAGAAATAGACATTGATTTAATGGCTTTTTCTGCTCACAAATTTTACGGTCCTAAAGGAGTAGGGGCTTTGTTTGTGAGAAACAAAAGACCGTATAAGGTCAAACCTGAAGCGCTCCTCCACGGAGGGGGGCATGAAAGAGCTTTGAGAAGCGGAACACTGAATGTACCAGGTATTGTTGGGTTAGGAGCTGCATCGGCCCTCTCTTTAAGTGAGATGCAGTCAGACATGAAGCGCATTTCCCAACTACGTGATTACCTGGAAGAGCTACTATTGGCGATACCGGGGAGCAAGATCAATGGAAGCCAGAGCAACAGACTCTATAATATCACCAACATTCGTTTTGCAAACACGGATGCCGATGCGATTATGGCTGGCCTCGACCAAATAGCACTATCAAACGGTTCCGCCTGTAGCTCAACCAAAGTAGAGCCCTCTCATGTCCTGGTAGCTATGGGCTTAAGTACTCAAGAGGCATATTCAAGCTTGCGGATAAGCTTAGGACGATTCACATCAAAGGAGGACATAAATAAAGCCAGCAAACAAATACAAAACGTAGTCGAAAGCCTCAGGGCCATGCATGTTTAATATTCCGTTAACAGAGATTGGGGGGAATTCCAAGGACCTAAAGAATTCTTAGGATTTTGGCGGACAAACTCATTGTCCTTTGACTGTTTAAGCAAGCCAAGCCCACCTAATCCTTCCTCCAGTAAATAGCAGTCAATGAGTTTCTTAGAAATTACCCGGTTCATAGGGCGCCCTTTAGAGAAATGTTCTACGCTATGGCTCATTAATTTCATTTCTAAAGCAGTCTCTAACTGAGTTCTTGAAAAGGAATCATGTTGAGGGAGAAACTCCATGATAAAAAAATACCATGCCTCTGCATCTATCGGGTTCTTAATCAATTGATGATGCATGAACCACTGCGTAATGGCTGATTCTAATTTTGGGTCAATTTTAAAGACAACTTCACCATAAGGTGTTAGCACCTTCCCTTTTATCAACCCGGTTTTCTGAAGCCAGGTCTTGTATTTATTTGTAAAAGGTGCCCCAAAACCAAATGGAGATGCTACCTCAGCAGCACTTGCCCCAGAATTGGTAACTAAGGCTTTAAGCACACCTGACATATAGACCCTATTTAGTCCAAAACTACCGTGAAAATATACTGACATGCTTCAAACTACGAAATTGCCAAGTCAAAAAGAAAAGGCTATGACCCAACCGATTTTCCAATTTGCTTCGTTTCCTATCGAAAATTCGCCTGTGACAGTGAAACCTACTGTTTAGCAAAGTTAATACGCATGAGCTCAGTTAATATGTACTCTACAGTTTCTCTAAAAATTTGAAGGTCATCATCTCTAATATCTGCAGAGGATTTTTTATGAATAAGGTCACAGCGTAACTGATAATAATACTCGATCCTCTCCCAGGTACCCTTCTTAAGATTAACCATCTTCTTAACCCTTGCATGAACACTTGGCCGATTCCTCATGAGTTTTTGCAAATCATTATCAGACATTTGAATCTGTTTCTCATGGATCAAATAGTCTTTGAATGCGATTTCTAAAGTATGGTCCAAAATAATCAGGCTAAGGCGATTATTCTGATCCAGCTTCAACCTAGGAAGTTCTTGAACTGCAATAATACCCTCATAGGCTCCTTTGGTCCAAGGCTTATCTCTACCCAACTGCTTATTGTTGAACTTGATTTGATCTGAATACTTTCTGATTCTATTTCTAGGAATAACTGGAGTGCGAATGCGCGTGGTTGAATTGAGCTTGTCTATTGATTCAGTTTTGATTTCACCAGTTGAATATTTAAACACATGCTCATCCCAGCCACCTCCGGTGCTCCACCTCTTAGACATTGTGGCATAGGTAACTAGTACCTTTTCAACATGGGTAATGATTTCTTTAAAAGTAGGGTGCTTTGTATCAATTTGTGACTTACTACTATTCCATGGCATCATATCTGGAGAACCATGGAGCTTGATTATCGTTCTTGCCAATGATGCCGCATTATGAGGACGTCCTATTCTTGCGATTTTAAAGCCCACTTCCTCACCTTTATAAGCTCGTGAGATAAGCCTATTGTTACAGTAAAAATAAGCCCCATACTCTCCTCCAGAAGGCTCTTTTGATTGAGTCAAACCTCCGATGATTTCAAACTTTACAGTTTCACCTGTTTTAAATTCAACATCTCCTACGTATCTGCGAGGCTCAAAGCCTGGTGGGTAGGACCACTTTTCAAAGTTTTTTGGCTCAATTTTTTTCTCATTCAGAAGGAGGTTAAAGTTTCCATCTTCTAAAAAAAGTGCGTAAGTACAACTCAGGTGGTGCCGAAGCTCATCCTCATCCTCTTCTTCAAGTCGTTCCCTCAGCCTCGACAATTCTATTAGGGTTGTACCTGGGTCAATACTATCAACTCTGTAGAGTTCCAATGCCCAATTATCCAGGTCTTTGATCCACTCTTCTCCATACTGTACTTGGAATGTTTCATCCGCACCGTGCCTGGAAGATATTCTAATATCTTCGGCTAATGCCACAGCTGCCCTTTTTGAGCCAACACCAAAAATTCCTATTAGTTCATCGTGATTAGAACTTCTGGAATAACCTGGACTGACAACCAGAGCCATGTCTTCTTTTCTTATCCCTCCACTATTGTCTTTCACATAGATAACACCTTGATCATAATCAAGATCAATGAGCACTTCTAGGGCTTGCTGCTTGCCTTCAAAAATCCAATTATCGATGGCATTATCTATCAATTCACAAAGACCAAGCTCGAAATGATAGTCGGGTATAATTGATTTGTATATCCGCTTGGACGGACTTACGTTCATATCATCTACTTTCTCCTTCATCCACCTAATTGATTATTTATTAAATCATCCCATTCTACACTGATCATTGGTAAACCATTACTCAACATTTCACTTTTATTGTGTAATATTTTGGTTTTTCAGAGTTAAATTCCTGAATCCTGCCTTTATCAATGCTCACAATTTAGTATTTCTCAATTAATTATTCAGAATGGACTCATTTACCTCTCTCATCATGGTATTCCATTTATTTATCATTTTATTCAAGACTTTTTAAATTCGAAAAATACAGCAATTAGTAGCAGCGGATGCATTTATCGGAAGATGACATAAGGACCAAGGTAGTTTATGAATGGTTAAAGGATATTGGAGTATCCAAGGATGAAATCTTCGTAGAGAAAACCATTACTCTTGTTTTAGGGAGGGGAACGCACAAAATTAATTCTCGTGCGGATGTATTGGTCAAAAATGCAGCGAACAAAAACCTGTTGTTAGTAGAGGTTAAAAAAGATGACCACTCACTGAAAACCGGTGATGAACTGCAAGCTCTCTCTTATGCCAGGTCACTTCATGATGGTATTGCTCCTTTCACTATACTTACTAATGGCTCTGAATCAAAAATCTTCGATTCAGTTTCGGGGGAAGCTCTCAGTTTTTCAACAATACCTAAAGACCATCATTATGTGAAATCAGGGTTTCAACCCACAGGAGATGCCATCGCTTACAGGCGAGAAGCTCTTGAGTACCTGATATCTCTCTCCAAAGAAAATCTCAATGCATTTTGTAAGGGACAGCAGGAATTCAGGATGAGCCTATTGAAGGGTAGTTTCGCTGAAAGCGGGAAAAAATACATCCCCAGCCTCTTTGTAGAACGCAAAAAACAATATGACGAGTTACACGAGAAGCTTATTGGCTCAGAAAAAAGAAGAAACCTGATTTTGTTGGTCGGACCTCCACAACACGGTAAAACCTGTTTTATGTGCAATAGCGCAGAACGCCTATTATCTGAAGGGCACCCTGTGCTCTTTTATCCGGCAATTGGACTGAATAGCGGACTTTTTCAGTCTATCAATGAAGATTTTGACTGGTGCTTCGGGGAACATATGCGGACGCACCAATGGATTAACAGGGTTAACAATATCGGTCAAACGCTGAACAAAAGGGTTTTCCTTTTTGTGGATGGTTGGAATGAGATGACTTACCAAAAAGCTTTGGAAATCAACTATGAGTGCCAGCGGCTAAAACTGGACCATATTGCAATTGTAATTAGCACTACATCATCGTCATTGGAAAACCTCTTAATAGATGAAGCAGGCAACCTAACCTACGTAGCCGAATCTGCAAAGCTGAATCATCCCAGCATTAAAAGATTAACCACCGAACCACTGAAAGATTCTTCAAACCTCGGTATTGTTCAGATTGGTAGATATGATCAGGATGAGATTTCCAAGGCAAAAGAGTTATACGCCCGTGCTTTCAATGTAAAATTCAATGAGATCAGCCCCTTACTATTTGACCCATTTTATCTTCGCATTGCGGCAGAGCAATATTCAGGCAGGGAAACTCCAAAAGACATAACACAATCTGGTTTGGCCAAGGCAAGCCTTATTGCCAAAGCCAGGAGAAGGGGGATAAAAGAAGTAGATCTTTATGCTGGTTTGAGCCAATTGGCACCCATATTTTTTGAGTTGGGAAGATCGATACCCATTATCAAGATGCCAATGAAATTCCAATCAGACATGGAATTGAACCGTTGGCAGGAAAGTGCGATTTTGACGGCCTATGACTCAGAGCAGGGACCCCTTATCGACTTTTATTATACCCATGATTTGAATTATGCAATAGGAGTTGTTTTCAGGGACTGGAGCAGGATTTTTAACTGTGGAGACGAAAATGGCATAGTTCAGGAATTACACGAAGCCATTAATACTGATGCTGGCCAAAGTGCTCTAAGTTGGTTTTTAGGCTTGCCTGAAAATGTCAATGTATTGAAAAGGCTCTTCCAGTCTGTAAAATTTGAAGATTGCTTCAATTTACCGGCTGGCAAGCTTCTTTCAGATGCCATCATTAAGCAAGTTACCGTAAATGAAATCCTTGAGTTTGAATGGCTGGATATTCATCTTGATAAGCTCATTGCGATGGACATGAATGAGAATGCACATGTATCCGAGATCCCAGAGCTGCTGTTCTCGCTATTAAAAAGTTTTGATTGGAAGGAAAAACCCGAAGCCTATGAATTCTGGATGCGTCAACTGGTCAAATATGACAATAGTGCAAAAGAAATTGGAGTCAAGGAGTCTTTCATCCATATGTTATACGGGGGGGGTGAGGAGGAAATTAGGAGCTATTCTGGTTATGACGATGGTGATAGTTCGCTTGACACTGACCTGTTTTTAGAGCTAATGCTTGACCCAGATTGTGAAGTAGCCTCAAAAGCTGCTTTTTACTACGCATATGCCTGTGGTCAATCACTTTTAGAAGACTTTAAGCTATTGGCTCACCGAATTCATAAATTGGGTGGTGACCCCAAAGAGGTACTTTATGATGCTTGTGACCAATTAACTTATGACTTAGGCGATCAATATTACGGGTATTCAATGTGCGCTGGTTGGCTTATTCACGCCCAAGATGAAATTCCTGATGAGTCTGCGGCTAATGAATACCATCGAATGAAAGAACTATTACCTCCCATTATTAATGCATTTCCAAATACCGGTTTTCCTGAGCGTTTAAACAACATGTTATTAGACTTAAAACGAATTGGAGGAATCAAAGATGATGATGAGTCAGGCTTCGATAGAATGGACTTTGAGGATCCAGATCAACTCAAGTTTGGGTTTTGACTTCATCATCTTGCAAAGCCAATCACCTATTGGCGTTAATTAGGGTTCACTTTTGGTAAAAAGCTTGTTAAAAGTAATCAAGAAGTTCTCCAAAGTTCTCGGTGGCTCCAAGAAGTGCTCTTGAAGTACCCTGAAACCCCCATTGGCATATTTGTTCAATTCCCTCATTCCTTGATCGCTTAATCGCGTTGCAGACGTAGTACTTATTAAAATTTTCAATTGATTGTTTAAAAGCTTTCGTTCTTTCAACGAAACTCCTAACTGTTCCAGCTCTTTCTTTAAAAAGAGGGCAATAATAAGGTGCCTATCCTTCTTATAGTCACTTGGAAAATATTGGACTATCTCCGTTGTTTCACTCGCTGTCAAATCTTCCTTGCGTTGAGTGTGTAACCCGGCCATCAAACAGAAGTAGTGTATGTCAAAATCAAGCTCAAACCCAGTATTGCTTCCCTGTTTTGATTTAATATGTTTAAACCATGTTTTGGCCGTATTTGGTATTCTAAATGCCATACTTAGTCGAGATCGTCTGTGTGAAACTGATCAAAATATTCCTTCCCAACTACGCACATACCATCTACGGATTCATATAATAATGCCTGTTTTTGAGCCTCGCCATCTATTTCAGTGTTACCCTTCCTGAACATTGTCAAAAAGTACGGGCCTTCAGTACTCCTCCTAACTAAGTGCTTTACGAAACCATTACGTTCACTTGAAATAATAAAGCAGATAAACTGGTCTCCTAGCTTAGGAATTAACCCTCCTATTTCTTTTCTAATTGCAAGATCAATCGCACCAGTAGGGCTATCTACAACGGAGGGTAATCGATGCTCAGTATTAGTCAAAAGAGTTGAAAGATAGGCATAACCAATGGTTAGGTTTTCTCCCGCACTGCCTCCTGATTTATTTATCAGTTTTAAGGAATTTTCGATTTCGTTGACTCTAATGTTATTATGTGGCATTAATTCAGAAATACGGTCATTAACTTGATCGCAAACATTCTCCGATAGCAATTCTTTTGCCCGAGCATGTGCGTCTACCAAAATGCCCTGGAGTACATCTTTTTTAATCTTCTGATCAATTGTACCGGTAGTCTCTGCCAATTTTTCTTTGGCATCCTCAAGTCTCTCTGCTAGTACTTCCAAATTCCATGACTTGTCCGTTTTTGTTTTTTTATCCAAATACTTTTCGTACTTAACTTCCAAAGTCGTCAAGCTTGATGTAAGCGTCTTAATCTGATCCTGAATTTTTTGAATTCTTGGATCTTTCGCTCCGACAGAATTCTTAATCGCGTCTACCTTCAACTTGGCGGAGTTCTGAGCATTTTGGGAGTCAATAACTTCGCTTAAACGCGTGTGCAATAGACCAGATGATAGGGAGGCATTTTCGGACGTTCTGTCTTTAATTTCAGACTTCATTGTGTTGAGTGTTGAAACTTCTTCAGAGCCTAAATATTTATTCGCTCTAGATTTGATCGCACTCCTAACATTATCTGTAATTTCTCGACCACAAATACACTCATCCTCGTCTGCTATCTCTTCAAAAAACTCTTTGGCAGCCAAACCAGGCAATTTCACTCTATCAAAGCTTTCCTTTAAGTCTAAGATACTCTCATCAAATTCTTGCGAAAGCTCAGCCGGGTTCTTCAATGTTATAGCAAGCAATCTTGTTTTATTAGCCAGCAGCGTAGATGCCTCTTTGTACTCATCATTTGCTTTATTCAGTTGTTCATGATCATTCTCATATTTCTTTATTTCCTCTGAAAACTGAGAATCAAGCTCCTCCAATTGACTGTTCACTCTTCTTATTTCAGAATCGTCTTTTTCCTTTTGTTTTTTAACTTCCTTCAGTCTCTCCGTGAGCGCCTTTACCCTATTATCCCTTTGGGTTTTTTCCTTTTCTCCACCACTGGAACCTGCAGCATCAGCAAGTGCCTTCCAATAATCTTCAATTCGGTCGCTCATTTGCTCAAGCAAAGGCAGCCTATACAAATTGTCAATGGCCTGTTGAGCGTTGGACTTTTTTGAATCGAGTAGGTCGTTGGCATACTCCCCATCAAAGACCAAAAGTCGTACAAATTCTGGCTTCAAAAAGGGGATCAATTCTGATGGTAATTTAAACCCATCCTCAACTCCTTTATTTAATATGGTTTTGTATTCAGGAATGGAATCGGGCTGATGGAAGTCAAAGAGCAGTTTGATAGTTAGGAATCTGTCATTGTGAAGAAGTCTTAATTCAAACTCTCCCTCACTTATAGCCTCTGACTTTCGGAAGTCAACTGATCGATCAAAATGTTCATCCCAAAATTGAGGCCCAGCCAATGCCGCCCTCAACAACTTAAGTGTAGTGGTTTTTCCAGTACCATTTGGCATCTGGATCAGGGAAATCTTATGAACTTGTCCATTTTCAGCTTCAAAAGAAATACTATGATCAGGACAACGAAGACCTTCAGATTTCCAACCCAATATTTTTAAGCTAGTAGCCACTAATTGGATAAATTTTTTGATAATTTGACGGTTTCAAAGCAGAGATCACATCGCTGTGAATAGCGATTGATATCGCTCAATTCAGTAGAATTGGCTGCTGCTCCTTGTAGCCAAGCAACAATTTTTTCGGATAGCTCTTCAGGTTGTTTAGCGTCTCTTACTGCTTCCTGTATGGACTTAATTATTATCTCGTCTATCATAAACTCATTTCACTTTATCAGGCCTAATTTTTGATAGCCCCGTGAGGAACTGAGCCCTTTCATCATCGGAGTTAAGAGTTGCAGTCGCCTTGTCTTTTGTCCTTATAAAATCAACCACATTGGCCACTTTACCTGGGTTTTTCTTATCCGTTCTTAAACAGCGTCCAATTCGCTGAATTGTCTCAAGTCTTGCTCTATCGGATGATAATAGAATCACATTATTGAGTGAGGGTATATCAATACCTTCAGACAGACGGTGACATGTCAAAACACATTCAATTTCTCCAGATGAAAATTTACTCAATACAGAGGAGTGATCATCGTCAAAGTAGCTATGAAATTCAGTTGTAAACCCATGCACTATATTCAATATTTCCTCTCCATAGGCTTTGTTTTCAACAAATATTATACACTTATCAAGAATATAAGGATTTTTCCTAAGGAATTCATGAAACACGGGTATCTTACCTTCAGCTGTCTTATAAACTCTAGCCAAACTCATCCAGTAATCTTTATCACTCATGGGTGTACCGGCCTTATCCAGTGCTGCTTTCCGTGCAAATACGCCCTGTAGGCTACTCTTGTCCTCTTGGGTCAATGAGTAGGACAAAGGGTGATAGTTGAAAGGTACTAGAATCCCTTTCTTTATAGCCATATCTAAATCGAACTGTTTGATTATTGGTCCAATATGACTTATGATAAATTCTGTTCCTTCTTGATCGTATTCCCTCTCAGTAGTGGCACTCAGTCCTAACCTATATGGAATATTATCTGAAAGTCCTGCCAATTCACGCCTGTTTCCCGGACTACCAAGCTTATGGACCTCATCGTGAATCAGCAACGTTCTGGATGCTTCCATAGCGTTTAGGCCTTTCATAGAGAGGTGTAATTTAGGCCTTGAAACGAGTAAAATCTTTCGAATCGGATTAGCTCTAAAACCTTCAGCCTCATGTAAACCTTTGTACTGCCTTACTACCCACCAGGCCAATTCTTTTGAGAAGATAAGGTTCAGTATTTCACCGTACCACTGGTCGAGTAAGTCAATTCCATCACATGATATGATAATGGAATCTACACTGTCTTCTCTGATTAAGTGATCCGCAATTCGAAGGGCAGTCCTAGTCTTACCTGTTCCCGTAGCCATGTTTAAAACGCCCCTTTTTTTCTTGAGAAACACAGCTACAGCTTCATCCTGGTGTTTCCATTTATTTACGTCTTCCGCTTCACTTTTAATTCTCTTTGACTTGGACCTTGGCTTAGCGGTAAGATCTCTTAGAATATCCTCAATCTTATGGGGGTCTGAACCACGCAGCTCATATTCTTTGATAATTTCCTCAGCAAGTTGGCATTCTTGTTCAACCAGCTCTTTCAAAGTCTTCTTGGGGAACTTATTGTAGACAGCAGTCTTTACCTCCTCTATCGGAATCTTTCTCACCACATCAGAATCTCCATTCCATGTCTCCTCAAATAACCGAATCATTTCTTCAATACGTTCCTTGGAAATTCCTTCAGACCGCCAAGAGTATTCTGTCCATAATGTTTCGACATTGTGCTTCAGAGCATATTGTGAAAAATTGACTGAGCCATTGAATGCTACTTGGTTACCACTACTATCCGAAAAGATTCCGAACTTGTGATGAACTATCCCAACCTTATTTTTTTTGGGTTTTACAGCAATGATTTGCAAACGATCCGAAGCTATTAACCAAGAGAGACAGTCGAAAAAGTGCCTATCTCGTTTGGACAGCGTAGTGGCTAAAAGCTCAAAATCGCCAAGTAACTCTTGCTCATATTGTTCATTCGTCAGATTTAGCTGACCTTCAATAATTGCACCCTTATCTTTTAGTGTGAGGCTGTCGTTTATGATAAAACGCATTTTGCCTCCATTGAGCAAAAACCTAGCAAACCCCACTGAAAGGACTTTGAAACCTGTGGACCTGAAATATCCAAGTCCAAGGTCAAAATTGATACTGTTCTTTAACCCATCTATAAAGAAATCACTTGGCTCGTTATGGCCAGTGGCATAAATAGACTTGAATTGAACATCTTTTAACATAATCTAAAAAAGAGCACGGGGTGGTAACTGGTATGAGTAAGAATCTAAGTACTCATGACTATAAGGAGTTTAATCCCCCATCTATCTTCTGAATCAGAAACTCAAGCCCACTTCCGGTACCTTTTTGATTGAACTCATCATTCAACAGCGTCAAACCATGGTCTATGTGAAGCTTTATGTAGCGCGCAATGTCCTTATCTGTCTTATATAAGTCATAATGCACACAGAGCATAGCTATGTAGACTTCATCATATTCACCCAACAGTACTTTACGACTGTACTCTTTGCCTTGGGAGTCTTGAATACCTGAAAGTTCTAAACGCTCATCTTTAGACAAAGAATAGGCCAATGCTAAGCGGGCCACAACATTTTCCGCACCCAGATTCATTTTTCTGGTTAACTCGGTTACTAGCGCTTTATTCTCTCTTGATGTCTTAATACTAGTGAACATTGGCGTGCATTTGGTTGTATTTGGTAAATAGATCGTTGGGCAGAATCTCTAAAAATCTGGACTGGTCTAAATTGACATTGTCAATAAGATAAGCATGGCTTGTATTAGGTTTGAGCCAATCATATTCTTTCTCACTCAACTCACCTTCTAATAGGGGAAATAATACCACTTGGTCTGATACTTCCGGGTAAAACTCTCTTATGACATTTTCCGCATGGCCACGATCAAACTTTTGCAAAGGGCTGTCAATGAACAAAGGAAACTTAACATTGGATTCGTCTACCAGAGCTTTCAATAAGGCCGTAGCATATAATTGCCTTTCACCCATAGACAAGCTATCTTTAGGTATAAGCTTATCACTTGGGCTGTACAATTCTATTTCGATCAGGTCACCATCGATAATCACTTCCACCCTTTTTACGAAATCAGCCTTGTGCATCAAGCGATTGAGTTCTGATTGAAGTCTTTCTTCCAGTGAATCTTTTTTCTTTGCTTTGAGTGTAGCGATAAAATCTTCTAACTCTTTAACCAACCTCTCTGCTACCAAGTCTTTCTCACGATCCAACTCCTCCACCTGAATATTCTTCTCTAGTTCTGCAAGGACCTTAGCATGGTTACTCAATTCATTGTGTAGAGAGATCCTTTTCGCCTTTTCAGTAATCAGTTCATTTTCTTCCTTATGAATTGTTCTGTCCAGGCGAGTCTTATTTCTTCGATATGCAACGATAACAGGGTCTTTTTCTTTAGACTCTGCATTGCTGAGCTTGTTAACGATCATGCTAAAAGCACTCTGCTGCTTTTTCAGATCACGGCTCAATTTTCTGAAGGCTTTGCTGTACGCATTGGACAGATTATCGAAAACAGCATAAAAACGGTTCTGACCATTTCGATCGAAATCCAGCAAGGGCTTTTCACCGCTTGTTTGAGATATCTCAAATTGATCTCTCATTAGTTCGGTGACCAATTGCTCTCCTTTTTCAGAAAGTCCCAACTCACTTCTTTGAGCACCCAGTGCGGCCTCGAAGGCAGACAGTTTAGTCTCAATAAAGGATTTAGAAAGCCCCTGTTGGCGCTGGAGGTCTTCTTGTTCTGCCTGTATCTTGACCTGTTTTAATTTTTTGGCAGCAATCGCGAAGGGAGCCAGATCAATTAACTCCTTTAGTTGTTGCTTGATCCGTCTACCTTCTTCAGACAAGTGGTCTTTCATAGACCTAAGGTCTTTCAGGTCCTCCACCGTCATAGCACTACCCTCACGAATCAGCTTCTCCTGGTAGCGTTCCGAATGGCTCTTGTTCTGAGTAATGCTTTCTTCTAATTCAAATATCCTGGTATCGCATATCTCTATGAGCTTTCTATTCTTTTCGACATCTTTTGAAAGCGCCCTGAGTTTTGCTTTGTCCTCGGGGCTGGCAACTTTCTTGCGAAGTCGTGCTCTAACATTCTCAAGGTTACTTTTTAAATCAACGTATTTCTTGATACCCAAGACTTCAGCATATGCCTTGCTCAAATTCCTTTTGTCTTCTATGGAATGTATGTCTGCAAGCGAAACGATCTTTTCTGCATCGAAAAAGAAAAACTTGGCGATCTCTTTGGGCAAGACAAAATCATTGATGAAAATATCTGAACCCACTTGTCTGGTCAGCTCATTCTCTCTTCCATCAATTAAAATCTCCATTTTTTCTTGGTGTGTAGAAACATCATAAGATCTGGTGATTTCTACGTGCTGACAGAGGATAGATGGTATGAATATATCCGAGATCACTATGGAAACACTGAATTCTGTTAGTCCTTTCAGTCGCTCACCTATCTCTATTTTCTCATGCCCTTCTGCTTGCTTAAAATCGAGCATCAACTGCTCATGGTGTTTGTCCTTCTCAGACCAAGCCTTTCTGTTGAGCGTTTTCTGACAATATTTTTTATAGCCGCCTGCTTCGTAAATTTCTCTTCTATACCGATCATCTACGTCAATCATTAACTTCCCATATAGACACCATACCAGACTGGTCAATAGGGAAGTTTTACCATAGCCGTTATTACCCGATACAATGGAGATATTCTTGTTGCTGTGAGTTCTTAGTTTTAATTTGTTATCTCCATAATAGATGCGATAATTCCGCAGTTTGATTTCATCAATAATCATTTTTCTTCCTCCTTCTTCACAAACTGCTCAAGCCTTCTCTCCAAATCATTGTGCAACCCTTTATTATTCATCAGGATGGTCTTTGAACTTTGAAGCTCAAGCAACTCGTTAATCAGCCCAAAATGTTCAGGGTTATTTGCACAGGACTCCTTCAAAACTTCTTTCTCAAATATCAGGTGATCATTGAAGTCTCCACTTTGAAAATCAGTGCCGAAAATTTCATTGTAAATGTCAGAAACGCTGTATTTAAAAATACTGTCCCTGTACCATGTCACTTGTATGGCCACTAATTCCTGATAGTTAATCAATTGATAGTCGTGCCCACCTGCATTGATTTCCTTTTGGGCTTCTAACAGTAATTTCAAAATATAAGCTCTTTTAGCAGGCGTATAAGGGCCAAGGATACCTTCTCCTGTTGATCCATTACGCCTTCTCGACTCTCTCCAGTCCGGCTCATTTCTATAGGTAACCAGGATATCCCTTATATCCATGAGTGGCTCCATCCAATCTTCACCATTCTCGATAAGGGCTTCCATCGATTTATCTTTCTTAACCACAGTGCAAACCCAACACCCAAAACGGCTATTACCACAAGAGGGAGTGGTATCATCAATAACAATAGGACAGTCTCCGCTATTGGCATTTCTATATAATGCTTGTAGCTGTTTATTGTCAGAACCCCATGGAGAGGGTACTTGGTTGAGGTATGCCCATACTTCATTAGTAAGCACATCTTCGATTGGTGCAAATACGAACGCATTGGGTAGAATGTGTTTTCGTAAGCGCTCCCCTTTTACCTGATGTTTTTGTATACTTTTAGCCCTTGAGGAGCTTTCATCTTTTCTAGTACCTAAAAGAATGATCGCCTCTCCTATCTCGCTGATCTTGTCTTTTATGAAAGCTGTAGTAGGGTTGATCTTTAGTCGCTCTGTACACCATCTAAATGCATTGTTCGGGGCGGGGTATCCTTTACCGATCAAGTTGACCCAAAAGCTCTCTTCAAGCTTAGGTATAGTACGAACCACATATATCGGCATACCTTGTGACACTGAAGCCTTTTCAATATCCTGAAGCACCTCTTCTGTATATTTCAGGATTTTCGGGTTCTCCACCAAGGTGTTATTACAAACTACATAGATCTCGCGATTTCTCATTTCAGCCGGCAACCTGCTCACCGTAATCCAAACCAATTGCAGCAACATGGTTGAGTCCTTACCACCACTGAAGCCTACTATCCAGGGTCTTTTGGGTTCGTCTTCATCCTGATATTGTAGTAAGATTTCTTTTGTAATATGGGCTATATCAATAGGCATTTGGACTCACTTTAGAGGTATTATAGTAATTCTTGTAAGATAACTACAATCATAGATAGAGTGAAATCTATATTGACAATTATCGAATGCAATGTACGCTAATTGAAAGTTTAACTGAAGTGATTAACTCACATTAGAATGTTACCAACCTGAAGGGGAGAAATTATTCAATGAACATCAAACAAGTCAAAGAGCGTTTCACCATTGAAAGCCTGCTCAAACAGCTTGGATTTGAGCCAGACCCCAAAAAGTCAAAGGGTCATGATTTGTGGTATTGTTCACCCCTACGCCCACAGGAAAAAGAGCCCTCTTTTCATATCTCCACCAGGTTCGATATCTGGAAAGACTTCGGAGAATTGGAGCAGGGTGGGGACCTGATACGTTTTGGTCAAATGTATCTGAAATCACAGTATAAAGATCACAGTGTGTCTGCCACCTTAAAATGGTTTGAAAGTTTAAGCGGACCTCCAAAGCATCACACTTTCAAGCGAATGATTCAATCCAAAGGGAAAGACGATTCACCTTATAAATTGCTCACTGTTAAACCCATTTACAGCGCAGTCTTATTTCAATATCTGACCAAAAGACAAATACCACATGATCTTGCCCAAAAATATTTAAGGCAAGTTTTCTTCTTACACAAGAAATCCAAGAAACGCATTTTCGGCCTTGGCATACAGACGAGGGCAGGGGGCTATGATGTTCGCAACCCTCACGGTTTTAAAACAATGATTGGAAATAAAGACATCACTTTCGTTGCCGGAACTGGAAACACTAATACAGTAGATGTATTTGAAGGTGTCTTCGATTTTCTTTCAAAACTCACCATTGACAACACCAATACATCCCAAAATGACTGTATTATCACCAATTCCGTGAATTTGTATAGACAGGCCGCAGATTTTATCAAAGAAGGGACTTATACAGAAGCTCTACTTTGGTCTGATAATGACTATGCCGGCAAACAGTTTGAAAAGGTTTTTTCTGATGAGTTTACACATTTCTCAGATCGCTTTTTCCGCATAGCAGTCATGGGCCACCTGTACCCCCATCATAAAGATCTGAATGCCTGGTTGACCAGCCAAAGCATAACCTTTGGTAAGAAGAAGCAACTACTGCGCTCTGAACCCATGTGGCTCAACCCCAGCCCTGACATTCTATTTGAACTCTGACCCAGACACAGACACAGACACAGGTAAGTTCTTTTTCTCTTTTCAACAGCAAGCCGGCCACCGACATACCATGGCAATCTACATTCCATTTTTTGCTTAAAAACTTCATGTATTGTTGGTAGAAGTATTCCTGACCATACAACCATAAGGAGAAAATAATGAGCAGTGAAAATGAAGTGAACCTCATCGGCAATATGGGCTCTGAGGCCAGAATGATTGAAAAAGAGGACAAACTGTTTGCAGCCTTTTCGTTGGCCACACAGGGCTCTTATAAGGATGCAAATGATGTTTGGCAGAAAAAAGAGGTGGTTTGGCATAACATCCTCGTTTTTAGCAAAAAGGGTTTGAGCAAAGTCAAAAGCCTAAAGTCTGGCTCGCGTATCAAGGTTCAAGGCGAACTATCATATCGCCCGTTTGAGATTACAGGCCCGGACGGACAAACATTGGTCAAAAACGAAGCTTCAGTCGTTGCCAATTCAATTGAACAGGCACCACTTTAGTCTGTAGGATTTTGCTCGATTGTGCATGCCGATTTCAAACGGATTTGCTTTTGAAAAATTCTCTGAGCAGCCATGTTTAACCTATCGGCATTCGCATTCAAATGCTCGCTCACTGAAGTTCACCAGCTGCAAGCAGCTTCTCGCTTTATTTGAGTGCTCATTCAATCCGATGGTCAACATTAAAACTGTCAGAAACTTTTAACAAAAGGAGATTATGAAATGACTGACCAAACACAAAGCAAGCAACCAGACTACGTGGCATACAATGTGAAAAATTATGCTGAAGGAAAATCGAGTTGGAGTCGTATTGGCGCAGCTTGGGCCAACCAAGATGGCGAAGGGTTCAACATTGTATTAGACAGTCTTCCCCTTGATGGGAAAATCACTCTTCGTGTTCCCAAACAGGAAGACGACCAAAGTCAGCAATAACCTAAGCTCCCTCACTTAGGCAATGAGGTACGGCCCCACTTTGGTCCGTACCTCTTTTTTCCTGCCACAATCAAAAGGCTAAAATTGACAGCCTCCTCAATATGGAGTGACCATTGACCGAACATTTTGAAGAAATGATCTCAGTATTTGATCGACTCGGAAGAAGGCATAGTATCTCATCCGTTTTTAATGATTTAGTATCAATGGCTATTTGCGGCTTTCACCAGATCAACATACAATCCTGTCTCACTGTAAAAGATGCTGAAAACGAAAACCGGTACCTAGAAATAAGCAACAAATATGGGCATCAAGAACTCGAGGACTTTGCCAAAATTATTGGGTTAATTCAGCTTCAGGTTTATGAAGCGCCTTATGCCGATCCTCTTGGGGAATATTACATGCAAACTATCTCCAATGGCAAAAATGGTGAATACTTCACCCCTGAACCTGTATGTGAAATGATGGCAAAAATGCAAGGAAGTAAGAACAGCATTCACCTTAAAACTGCTTTTGATCCTGCATGTGGTTCTGGCCGTATGTTGCTAGCTTTTGCCAAACTGAATCCTGATAATTTTTTCTATGGGGCAGAGCTTTCCAATACTTGTGCAAAAATGGCTGTGATTAACTTCTTCCTTAATGGCCTTCGTGGCGAAGTGGCCTGGATGAACAGCCTTTCCATGGAATGGTATGGCGGCTGGCAAATCAACCAAAATGGTTTGGGCATCTTGCCAATAGAAAAAGAGCAGTCACGAATTTGGTCTGCACCACCCCAATCTAAACAGAATAACAAGGGCCAAAGAATTCAACTCGACCTCTTTTGACCTTTTTCCCTAAAAGCCCATTTGAAAAGCCCCGCCAAGGCTAGTCTGCAGCCAAGCTTATCAAAAGCGCTTTTGCCTGAAACACACACCTTTCAAAAAAATCTTACCAAACCTACCCAAGCCAGATTTTGTTGAAAAGTGTGTTTTAGCTTTAATGCTAGTCACTTAGCTTGTTGATAATGATTTCTTTTACAAACAGGTCTTCTGAATTATCGTCTGTACCCGTATTACTTTCCTTAACCCACCTTACCTTGAATGTGCCAATCCACTCTGCGAGCCGAATGAGATTCCTTCCTCTTATGCTTATTTCATAGTTCATTGTGGTGATCTGAATCTCTCCCAATTGCTCCCCGGGAGAATAGCTAACAATGGGTTGCAAGGCATAGGGAAGGAAAAACAATTCGCCATTCCTATGTATGAACTTTAATGTGGCAAGGTAAGGAGACTTCAGATCGATTCCATAATACTTACTAGTGGGCACAGCCGGATCGTCTTTACCGGAAGAGGTAAATTCACTAGCCCCAAAATCCGGGACACTACTTTTCGTGGTTGAACCCTGGTCTTTCCATTGGTTCGTCAGGTTTTCTTCTGCCATGATTTGGTTCTATGGTTTTTTGAGAGGGTTGAATTTGCTGATCATAAAACTGTCTTACCAAGCGCTGGTATTGGGAATGACTCTGACTTTCACTTTTCTGACGATCAGCTTCAGAGGCCAATTCCATGGCGCTTGGCCGGTCACCCGGTCTGGCGATTGCTTCTCGCAGCGCTTCCTTATCATCGGTGTAAATCCTACAATCCTCTACCCCGCGACTTATAGAGACATAAAATTGCTTATCGCTACTGGCTCCAAAACTTCTGGAGCTTTGTGCCACAATTACAGTCTTGGCGTCTTTGCCTTGAGCGGCATAAGAAGTCTGATAATAGCCGCTGTTGAAATGTCCAGCATCCTTATGAAGCGTTTGGCCATTGGAAAGCATTATATGGCCATCATCAGAGAAGGATTTTAAATCATATACCTGACCGTTGGACAAATGATGACCCTCGACACTTTTTATGTTTTTGGTAATCCTAATGCGGTCGCCCACAGATAGATTGAGGGGCTCCTCTTTAAAGAGTTGAAATTTCTTATGTTCTTCCATAGGCAAGCTGGCGGGAGTAGCTATATCATTTGGTTTTACCAATACTTGCCCATTCTGGTCTTTGCCCTCAACTACTTGTCTTGTGCCTGCTTTGAAGCCGGGTACATTTTGATGAAACTCCACAACATGTCCGGCCTCGTAATAAGCCTCCAACTGCTTTTCACTTTCTGTCAAATGAAGACTTTGGAGGCGTTTGAATGTTCTTTCCTCCCCAGAAAGACGACCGGTTTCTTTGAGCTTTTGCCTGATAACTTCCGTGATGTCTTTGCCTTCACCATGTGTAGGGGCTACCAAAATTGCGTCTTGAGTAGAATTTTCGGTAGCTAAAACATAATCATTCGCGATTTGTTCATGTCTCTCCTCCAGGTTTTCTACTTCGTTTATACTCCCTGTTTGATCAAGTTGGTCAAAAGCACATTGCACTTCGTTCACTCTCCTGTCAGGGTCATCTTTGATGGCAATTCCCTGTGCGATGGCCTCTATGGCTTTTTTGTACGCTTCTTGCTCTCGCTGCCTCACAATTTCCTTTACTCGGGCCACTGGCAGGTCGGCATGATTCTCCATAATTCGTGTCGCATCGCCTCTTTCTACAGAAGAATGCTGTTTATAATCACCGGAGAGTATTACTCTGCAGTTTTGAGCTTCAGCCACATCAAGTATCCGGTTCATTTGGGGTACGCTAACCAAGCCAGATTCATCCACAAGCATATATTGATTAATCATTTGGTTTTGAAGCTCTTGATCGGCAAGCAGTTTGGCAATGGTTTCTGCTCCTTCGAAGCCTTTGTGCTGTAGTTGTCCCCTGGAAGCATCAGAAGTAGGCGCAAAAGCAAAAAGCTTACTACCAGCCTCTTCAATACCAGTTTTGACCTCTTTTAAAAGAGTGGTCTTACCAGTACCTGCATCGCCTGAGATCATGATGATTTGATCACCACTTTCCAAAACATGTCGAATTGCCTCCTTTTGCCCATCATTGAGCACCTTACTTTTGAATTGATAGTCAGGATTAATACTAACCTTAGTTGACTTACCAAAAGCACTTCTCTCGATTAGCTTTTCCTCTTCTTGAAGAATCTCTCTGGTGGTAATGAACTTTACTGTACGTCTGTCTGTACCAATAATATTCTGCCGCCCATCCAGTTCAGCCTGAACCTCATGGGGCAAAAAATCACCGGAAGTCAGGTCATTGGCAAATGAAAGTACTTTTTTCTCAGCAGCAGCTGACTGTCGCTCAAGTCTATGAGCAAGCGCCAAATCTACAGCCTTCTCAAGAGTAAGGTGAGGGTTCTGTAGATTAACATTTTCTCCTTGTCTGCCTGAAGCATTCTTAGCATTCACAATGCTGTAATATTCACTAAGTGAAAGCCTATCTTTCCAGATACCCGGGAGCTCACTATCCAGTACAGACTTGTTCTTATCATTACGAGTTCTGCGCCCTAAAAGTGCCTTTGTACGGGCCGTTTTGACTCCCAATCTTTCAGCCTCTTTTTCAATCTCAAGAGTGCGCCCGGAATACTTGTTTCTGACCTCTTTGGGAACACACGCAAGCTCCCATCTTTTCCCTTCCTTTTGAAGGGCATACCCCGCATCCTTCAAGTGCTTTCCCAGATAACTATGATAAAGGGATTCATAGTAATCGCCATGAGCCTTAACGTTGCCTAGCTCCACCGCCCTCCATCGATTTTGGCCTTCGAAAAACGTAGCATTGACCACGGTCATATGAGAATGTAACTGAGGGTCTGGAATGTAAAGTTTTCCTTCTTCCTTCTCGTGTTCTAAAGGCCTGGAGGTTTCATGAATAAATTCAGCGAACATGATATTCCCGGTACCTACATAATGCTTTCCCTTCCCAGTACCCACTTGAGTTTGAACATCTTTTTCCACTGCCTTCATGGCTTTGAGTGTAGCCAACCGATGTGCCTCAAGAATCTCTCCATCTTTTGTCATAGCATAGGCGACACTGACACTCTTGGGACAGCTAAAAGTGAAGTCGTACATGGGTCTTCGATTCACCGAATTTCGAGCGGTCAACCTATCCCCAGTCTTGGGATTGACATTATAGAGCAAAGCTTCAAAATCTCGCTTTCTTACATCTCCACCAATAGCTAGTCTTTCGGACCCCTTACCATGCCAGCGCCCAGTGATCTCTGCCTTTTCAGAGTAATAGTCCTCCACCGAGAGTGACTCTCGAAAGTACCGGACAGCGGATTCGGCATTCTTGCTAGACTCTATGGATAGCATTCGATTATTAGTTATCTTTAAGTACCCTCTGGAATTGACAAAAGTTACGTAGACATCTCGTCTTACGAGGCTAAGACCTTTTGATAAAGGTAATGATTCTACCCAATTAGCTTCAACTTATAGTTGCAAATTCATTTTCTTTTACACATAATTTTTCATCCTTTGGACTCAGTAAAAAACTCAAAATCATGTTTGGATCCAGGAAACGTAATCAGAGAGCTGTAGACGAAGTGTTGAATGATCGCTTGTTTCATTGGCCAGGCCATCCCGCTTATGAATTTTACGTGCGCGATGCATGCGAAGGCATTCAGATTTTTGGCGCTACCGGCTCTGGTAAATCGAGTGGTTCGGGCAGGCACATTGCCGAGGCTTATTTGGACTATGGTTATGGCGGATTAGTCCTCTGCGCAAAACCTGATGAAAAGAATGCCTGGCAAGCTTATGCAAAAGCAACAGGCAGGTTAGATGACCTGGTAATCTTTGAGATGGATGGTGACTTTGAGTTCAACCCTTTGGCCTATGAAATGATACGTGATGGAGAAGGAGCGGGACAAACCATTAACATGGTAAACATGGTTATGGCTATGCATCAGATTGGCAAAAACTTTATGGCAGGTGGTGATGGGAGTGCTAACGATGAGCGGTTCTGGGATGACTCGGTCAGAAGGCTGTTATCACGTACCATAGATCTTTTGAAATTTGCCGAAAAAGAAATCACAATCCCGAATATGAGAAGGGTAGTTGCAGAAGCTTTGACAGAGGGGCAGGTAACTCAATACAGAGACCGGATACGAGTCATCAACGATTCAGAAAGTTCTAAGGATGAGGTAAGTCAGGCCGTGGCTCAAATCAATAGATGGAGAGCTGATAATTATTGTCTTGATTGCCTCTCGCTGGCCTTTGAAAGAATGGATGAATATGACGCTCTGGAGCTGGATGTTTATCGTATGGTTGAGGGGTATTTTTTCAGGGAATTTGCCAGGCTTTCTGAACGTACAAAAAGCATCATTCAGGAGTCCTTCCTTGGCTTAGTAGAACCATTCGGAACTGGCCTGCTTCAAAAGCATTTCACACAGGGAGTTAGTGAAGAGATTTACCCGGAAATGACCTATCAAGAGGGTAAGATCATCATCCTGAATTTCCCAACAAAACAGCATTTATTATCAGGTATACTAGCACAGGCAATCTTCAAATACGTCTGGCAGCAAGCCATGGAAAGGAGGACTTTTGAGGACAAGAATTTTCGGCCTACATTCTTATGGATTGACGAGAGCCAGTTCTTTGTATTGCCCGAATACGATACATTATTTGCTACTACAGCTCGGTCCTCTTTGGTAAGCACCGTGTACCTAACCCAGAACATTAATAACTATTATTTCTCAATGGGGACTAATGCACAGGCTCGCACCAAATCATTAATGGGCAACATGTCTACTAAGATATTTCATGCTAATACTGACATTGACACCAATGAGTTTGCCGCTAAAACCATAGCTGAGGACCTAATTCAAATGCAAGCCTTGCAAATAAACCCTGGCAATGTCGGAGCTGGCGCCTCATTTTCGGAACAATTTATGTATCAGGTAAAGCCAAAAGACTTTACCACGTTGGCCACCGGAGGTAAATCGAAGTATGGGTTCAAACCAGAGGCTTATATTGTTCAAACAGGTGAGACATTTGAGGAAGGACTCAACTATCTAAAAGTGGGATTTCCACAAAAGAGGGGTTAGTGATTTGACACTAACTCTAAGGTTTAAAGATCTGAAAGATGACCACATTTACAGCATCACATCATTTAAGCTGAGGTTTTCAACTATTGCCTTCATTTGGTTGTAATCATAAGCCACTAGAGGTGAATTGGCCATTGCTATAACCCGCTCCATTTTTTCATTGTCGGTAAGGTTTGGGTCTGGCCTACCAGCCATAACTTCCTTGAATAAATCTTCTACCCGATTGCGATCAGTTGGTTCAATACAATAATGATGCTCCAATTTCAAAAAGAGTGATAAATCGTCTACATCCCATTTATATGATTCTAATAGTTGAATAATGGCGATTAACTCTTGTTCGTCATTATTATGATCAGCAAGCGAGAAGGCTTGAACCAATTGATTCAATTGACTTGCTGGTCTATTGGATTTCCCCTCCATACATCCCTCCTAACTACTAAAGCAAAGTTTCAACATGCTTTAATCAAAATCAGGAGTATATGTTCATTTGAAACTTATGTCAAGAATTAACCTCCAAAAAGCGTTCAATTTCATCGTATATTCTTGTTTGCTCTAACTCAAGATGGTCATATCCTATTTTCTTAATTGAGAATATTGCGTTTTCTCCACTCTTGTTTTTTTGGTCACTAAACTGCTCCAAACGTTTAGAGATATTACCATTTTTGTAGACTACAATTATGTGCTTGGTTGAAGAAAGGGCCCAACCAATTTGGACTGTTGAGAATGATATCTCTTTTTTGGCCGGAAAGTAGAAAATACAGAAGCGACAATTCCTTATAAATTTCAGATTTTCCAATGACACTGCAGCCTGAGCTTTGTAAATCCCATATTTCTTGGCCATTTCTTTGTCCACTTTATAAGAGCTTCTGAACTCATATTTAGACCCTAACTTTTCTTCCAGGTCTGAGGTAATTCTTTTCAATCTCTCCCCATCCACTTGTACCTCAATACCATCGGTCCGCTTCGAAATTGTTTGTGAAGCTATGAACACCCTAGGCTTCAGACCTTCCAGAAACCTTTCCTCTATTCTTTTAAATGGAGAATAACCATCCATGAAAACTTGCAGCGAATCTAATGTCCTGTGAGCTTGAGGTAATAGGCTGTAATTGTATCTTTTGATTGAAAGAAATTCCAAGATTGTACTATTTACCTCATCAAAGTCTTCTCTATTCCGGATATGCGACATAAGCTTTGCTGTTAATTCGGTGTCTATATCATCTTCTTGCTTTGATGAAAAATCTGCACTATCGTGGCGAATTTGTTCTAAAATTACAGTGCCGGAATAAAGACGTTCCCCATCAAAAACATTATAGCTACCAACTTGAATATCATCATCATTGGTTTTGTAGGGAGTTTTAATATGTAGATTCCTTTCACCATTGCTATTAAGGTCAAACACCAGGACTTTATTGTCCTTGAGTTTTTTGTAATCACCTATGTAGTCGTCACTGTTAGGATCATCTGCCAGACCAACATTTTTAAAGGTACACTTTCCAAACTTCTGAGTACATAATATCGCCCGACCCAGTTTGGGGTGTTCCCCGGTCACTCTGCCAGACAAATAGAAAAAATAGAAGTACCAGGTCTTATCTGAAAATTCATCTTTCCCTTGCTTATCTAAATAGCATTTTGCTTCGAAAACAAATTTCCGCGCCTTAACAACACAATCGAGCGAATCCACCTCGATGGCAAGCTTACCCTTGGCAGCCTTACCGATCCAAGTCCTAAAACTCGATCTTAAATTAGAAAGGTTACCTCCGCTAAACCCCTTAACTCCTCGATCTTCCTGGAGCCAGGTGAGAAACCCTACGTATTTAAACTTGGTTTGGTCGATTCTAGATTTATAATCTTCAAAATCAGCCAAGGCATATTCAAGTTGTTCCTTATCAGTCAATGTTTTTGAATTAAATATTGAATTATTGAATTTAATTAAATTCAATTGAGTTCAAAATATTTAATAATGAATTCATTGGATTCAAAAGACATGATTTGAATTCAAAATATCTCTTTAACTATCTGTATTTCAGATATTTAACTTTGCTTTTCAAACCAAAAATGTTGTCGTTTGAAGTTCCTATTTGACAATGTCAATGGGACTTAAACTACGACTATGAAGATTATTAAATGGATTTCTTCAATCTTCTCAAGGAGAAAGATTGAAGATGATGACTTGAAAGTCATCAGCGACCCGAACTACCATGTTGATGGCTTACAGACATGGAGGAAAAGGGCTTTTGAAGCTGCCCGAAACAAACTGTCACTGAAAAATATTAATACGCAGTTGAGAACGCGCTTCGCCCAAGGCCTTAACATCGTATTGGAAAAGTATGATAAACTCATACTGAACTTAAAACCGAGGTTAGATGAGGCCATCAAAAAACTGACCATTATCCAAGACGGTAAGGAGTCATTCATTGAGAATGAGAAGGAGCAACTTTACACAGACAGAGCACATGACATCAACGCCATTGATAGTAAAGTTGAGAACGTTGATCGTGAGGTTGAAGAAACTGACGATAGAATCAATGATGTTGAAGCTGAGATTGATTCAAGAGGCATAGCAAAAATACGCAGATCATTTTTTGAGAAGGTGGTTCCTTCTGTTATTATCAGCATCGGCATTATTGGTACTGATTCTCCCTTCACCTGGGAGCCCATAGAGACACTCTATGACATTCCACCAATCTTTGCCATGCTTATGGGGCTCGCTCTGTCCTGTTTCATTGCCATGATGGGACACCTGGCTGGTAAATTTCTGACGCAAAAAAAGAAGACTAGGCTGGCCAAAGTATGTATTGGTATTGGTATCATACTGTGTACGGTCATACTGGTACTCAGAGCTACGCTTGATGATAACCTGGCACTGACCGGAACGCTCTTGTACCTCTTATTTGCCATTAGTGTTATCGTTTCTTATGTATACAATCTCAACAAGTTCAGTCATGACCTCATTGTCCTTGCCAAAGAGCTTCGAGCTCATCGAAGTCGATTGTTGAACGCAAAGTCCAAGCTTGAGAAACAACGCGCAAAAATCGTTCAGGAGATCACTGCCAAGGCTAAGAAAAACTACAAAACGACTCTTCGCGCCCAGGAAAACGATGTGAAGAGCCTCCGAGAGCAGCTCAACAATGCCGAAACTGACAGGGCCAATGTAGTTAAGGACTTTGCAGAGAAGGAAAAGCAAGCATTAGCCCAAATTCAGGACAGCTACGAGAGAGGCTTAAGGCGCGGTAGAAAGGGTATGGAAGGAGCTACCACAATTGTTACTTTACTAATGGTCTTTACTTTCCATACATCATTCGCACAGGATTATCTGTTTTTGCCAGACAAATCGATGTCTGGGGCCAAGGATCAAAAGATCAGTAGCCAGGAAGTATTTGATTTCCTGGCTGAGACCATAGGCATCGATTCAGTCAATTACTACGGGGAAGAAATTAACGTCTTTGTCTCGGTGATTGGTCAACAATCCATACCTGAGGTAACTAATCACAGCCTCGAGCCTAGTGGACATTGGCTCATCTCAAACAGGAAAAAGCGCATAGAAGAACAGAGAGAGTTTCTTAGGGAATTGAGATTCAGCCTGATCAACTTTATAGACTCTGATGATAATCATCAGCAAACACACTTCTACAGACCGTTTATGCACAGCCTGGGATACTTGGATACTACCAGGATCACCAGGGTTTATTGTTTGAGTGATCTGATATCGGAAAGTGAAGTGCTCGACATGGCTGAGGACAAGTATTTGAAAAATCCCTCATTACTCTACGGTGAAGACTATGAATTGCTCAAGGCCAAACTTCTTGAGGATGTGCCATTGCCAGATGACCTAAGTCACCTTGAGATCACACTTGTTTTTAGTGTCGACATGCAAAAGGACGAATTGTCCCTAGCTGCCTCCAGGTTTTGGTCCAGGTTTTTTGGCGAGAGAAAAGCTGTTGTCAAAACAAAGGCTACTCTTTAATCCAGGAATATGGATACTCATAGCGTTCATATCATTCGCAGGTACTCCAATGCCAAAATGTTGGAGTACCTGCGCACATGGAGAGGATGGCGCCTACTTGGGGAAGCCATTAAAATACAGAGCTTCAATTTCTCCGGCTTTTTCTGGGCACTCATAGCGGATTTATTTAGCTACCTAATTGAGGTGCTCGCCACCTCTGGTCGACTGATCTTACGAAGAAAACCTGGTAAACATGCGTTTGGGTCTTATTTATACCTGCATACACTGATCTTCTTCATTGCCATTAACAATCAGTCATTCAGCACCTTCATTGACACATTCAAAGGATTGTCTTTTCTGTTCTGGAAATTATTCTCTGGTATGGACATGACCTGGCAGACCATTTTTAGCCTGATCTGGCAGCCTTCCGGCAGTGCATTGGGTTACTATATTTTACTATTCGGTCTGGCCGGTTTATCAACAATACTATTGCGCCTTTTTGCAGACTGGGTTGATGATGAATCTCCTAACCGAAAGGGGAGATCTGTATTAATCTGGGCAATCCAATTGCGTACAAACAGAATATCTGCAGGGTTTATTGAAACATATATGGAACCAAGTATCTTCTGTCTGTCTGGTTGGGCCATCTTAGAATTTGGTAATGACACTCGGTTGGGTATCGTCTTGATTGCTGTTGGTATCTCAATATTTTACCAGGAATTTCGCGACTCGAGTTACCGAAACACATTTTAGTCATGCCTAACCTAGTGATTCTGATGTTACTTGTCCTGAGTTTTCCACTTGTTATCATGCTCATTGGTGACAAGTGGATCAACCGATTTAACACTTCTCTTACAATACAGTTTAAGCTTATAGGCACGATACCTAAGCGACTGATGAACTCCATTTCGGATATGTTCAAAACCACGGAGCCCGCTTATCACAACAAGAGGTCACGGTTTCGCCAGGAAGCTCATAAAAACTCGAATAAAGCATCAGCCAAAGACCGTTTCATCGATGCCTTTGAACTTCACTTTTCGCCCATAAACGGCAAGTTCAAAGCTTTCGATGTTCATAGAATAGGGGGGAGATTTTACAGCGACTTCTCAAATTCCATACATACATTAAATGGGAACAGTTTTAGGAGTTATCGCAATAAACTATACCAACAAATTCATCCGGATAAGGCGGCAAACAGTCATTTCACTGTAGACGAAGCCACTTCTATCTTTCAGTATTTTAACGAACATTTCCCGAAACAATGAACGTCTCTAATGAACACTCCTAGTGGATTTTACGGTCTTGAGCAATTCTTCTGTCTGGAGACCGATCAGCAAGCGACAATATTCAAGGGCTGCTTTTTCAGGGCATCCTTCTCCGAGGTTTATAATTCTTTGATAAACCACCACCCTAGAGGCAATCTGATCATCGCTCCAATCAACATTTTCGCACTGAGAAAAGGGTATCAATTCGTTGACTCTCTTCAAAAACAGTCGAACCACATTGATTTGCAAAGGATTCAATGGGGCGCTGATATCAAACATGATTTTATTCTATCAAAGCGACTTACATATGGCAAGTAGTAAAGAAAACCAACAACAAAGCCTGGACTATCTGAAGCAGGAAATAGACAAGGAGGTAGAAACAAAAAGACAAGAACTTATGCAGGATGTTCAACGCCAAATGGCCGAAAAGCAGTTCGTTGGACCAGAATTTATGCAGAAGGAGGCTTATCAGAATGAGCTCAATCGGCTGAACAATGAAGCTCAAAAAGAACTCATGGTATTCGAAACTCAGTTAGAAACGGAATACTACAAAGACTTTGGTGGCAGCCGGGAGGCCGCAGAGAAGCTGCTTTCTCTCGATCACCTGGATTCAAACTTCAATGAGAAGAGCAATACCGACCAAACCAAAGAGGCACCGGAACTTGATCAGGATTTTGAGAGGTCAAGTTCAAATTTGATAAACCCGGTTGATCCCGGAATGGATAAAGAGTGAGCTCACTGGCGGCATTCCTGCTGTTATCTATATATTCTTACGATATTTTGCAGTCTCACTGATAAGCCGAGCACTTGGCTTCGAACCTTTAGACTCTACTTCCGCCATTCCTATAAATTCAAGGATAAGACTCTGCTGATGGCGTATA
The DNA here is from genome assembly GCF_001747095.1 of Roseivirga sp. 4D4. Lineage (NCBI taxonomy): Bacteria > Pseudomonadati > Bacteroidota > Cytophagia > Cytophagales > Roseivirgaceae > Roseivirga > Roseivirga sp. 4D4. The sequence continues at coordinate 3,852,667 of NZ_MDGP01000001.1, read as the reverse complement.
ACCCTCACATCTTGCTTGAGTCTTCTCAAAATATCTATTATATAGTACACTAAATCAGTCTGTTTCATGTTCGCCCCACAGCATTTATAATCAAGGCAAGAAACTAAACACATTCCACTTATGAACACAACCCTTAATTGAATCAAATTGAACTCTTCTAAGTGTGATAATTTATCTTATGGAAAATAAAATACTTTAAACGATCTTCTCTTAGCTTAACTACAATTAAGAAAGCAAAGGCCGTTAGCAGTCTTCCAACTCACAAAGCTTTCATCCTGTACTTTAATGTGGTTAGCAAAGTGACCTTTCGGTTTTGACCTGACCCCTTCCTACAGGTTGACCTACTCAAACAGTTTGTAACCTACCTTAGTTTCATTGCATGTAAATGGTTGTGAGTAAGCTCCCTACTATTTTGAAAGATTCAAAATTCTTACGGCACCTCTCAATACAAAAGCAAATACGATCCCACCTATTATCAAATCCGGCCATTTGCTTTCCAGAAAATAAACCATTATGCCGGCAAGTATCACCCCTCCGTTGACGATGATATCATTGGAGGTAAATATGGCACTAGCCTGCATATGAGCTTCCTTACTCTTGGCTTTATTAATGAGCCAAAGTGAAATCATATTGCCAGCTAAAGCCAGAAGTGAAACGATAATCATCCACTGAAACAAAGGCGTTGCACTGTCACTAAAAAACCTTCGTAATACTTCAGAAAAACCTATCAAGGCCAAACCCATCTGAAAGTAGCCGCTAATCTTCGCTACTCTTTTCTTGCGCGATAAAGCCGCCCCAACTGCTACGAGGCTCAGCCCATAAACAATAGAATCTGCCAGCATATCCAAGGAGTCAGCTATCAGTCCCATAGACCTTGAAATCCATCCGGTAGTCATCTCAATAACAAAAAACCCAAAGTTGATACCTAATACCCACCATAGGATTGTCCGTTGTTGGTCTTCATTTGCAGCTGTCGGCAATTCTGTTTCTACAGTATCTTCTAATTGGTCATTAAGCTTTAGTTCACCAATCGCTTGATGTATCGGATAGACATCACCCATATGGAACACTTCGAGCTTGCGTGCAGGAATATCGAATTCCAGATGCTTTACCTGGCTGAGAGGCTCTAACTTCATGCGGATCATTTGCTCCTCCGAGGGGCAGTCCATTTGACTTATGATGAAAGTGCTCTTGAATATCAAAGCCATCTTCGAGTGTTCTTTTTGTATTCTACATAATCGCCTTTTTGTACGGTTTCTAAATATTCCTCTTCCAATCGAACCTGAGTTTGTATGGTCACATAAGTCGTTAGCATAATTGAAAAACTCAAAATATTCGGAATGATCAGAAATGTTCCCAAATAGGAGATGAGTACCCCTAGAAATATTGGGTTACGCGAATATTTGAACAGTCCCTTGCTGATCAGTTTTGTCTTCTCATTGTAGTCAATACCAATCCGCCATGATTTTGACATTTGGTATTGTGCGATACTTGTCCAGATAAATGAAATAATCAGAAGCATAAGACCTGAAAACCTGAGCAGCTCATTTTCCAAATAGTCGATTGGTTGTAAATAATCATAAACACTTGGAAAAAACGAATAGCATCCGATAGACACCCATGTGAACAGTACCATCAGTTTATAAACCCTTCCGATATAGTCATGGGCTTTTTCCGATTTTCCAAAAACAAATGGATTTACCCCTGTCTGCTTCCAAAGAATCACTGACCTAAGAACAAAAACCAGCAGGAGGTAGAGTAGGGTCGCAATGGGTAAAAATATTTGATAAAAACTCATGATTATAAACTTATATTAATAATTCGACCATGCACTCATGTTCGTGTTTTCGGAAAATCAGGCCTCAAATGTGACCACCTGAAGATTTCAGAAGGAGAGTCCATTTTGCTGATTATGAATGTGATTTTACTCAATTTCTCACTTTTTATAAGCCAACAACCTCAAGGCATTAAATACTACCACCAGCGTAGAACCTTCATGAATAAGCACTGCAACACCAATATTGGCGAATCCGAAAACCGTAGCTGGAATCAATAAGGCTACTATTCCCAGGCTCATCCACAGGTTTTGCTTGATAATGCCTTTGGCCTTCCTGCTTAGCCCAATAGCGAAGGGCAATGTTTCCAGCTTATCGGCCATCAGGGCAATGTCGGCTGTTTCAAGGGCCACATCACTTCCTGCCGCACCCATGGCAATGCCCACTGTGCTGTTGGCCATGGCCGGGGCATCATTTACGCCATCGCCCACCATCGCTACTTTAGATTCCTTTTCCTTAAGTTTTTGAATAGCTTCTACTTTTTCTTCCGGCAGCAGGCTGCCCCAGGCATCTGTAAGGCCTATTTCTTTGGCTACTGCATCGGCCACTTTCTGGTTGTCACCGGTGAGCATAATCATGCGTTTGATGCCGATCTTCTTCAGTTGCTCTAAGGTATTTTTCGCTTCTTCTCTTGGCGTATCCATCAGGGCGATGATGCCTATGTAATTGTCATTCTGCCGGATGAGCATGGTGGTATTGCCATCAGACTCTAAGGATTTTACTTTTTCTTCTGTTTCCTTTGATGGCTTCTTATCATCCAGCGACTCAAACAACTCCAGGTTGCCAACGTAAACTTTGTCACTTCCCAGTGTGGCTTTGATCCCTTTCCCAAGCACGGCCTCAAGGTCTTTCGCCTCCGGTATGTCAGCACCCTTCAGTCGCTGTTTCCCGTCATGCACTACGGCCTTAGCCAATGGATGGTCACTGAGATTCTCTACCGCCACTGCTATTTTCAATAATTCCTCTTCATTCACCTCACCCAGGGCCACCACTTCGGTTAACTTAGGCTTACCTTCCGTTAGTGTTCCGGTCTTATCAAAAGCCAGGGCGGTAAGTACGCCTAAGTCCTCCAGTGGACGGCCACCTTTGATAAGCACCCCACTTTTGGCAGCCCTGGCTACTCCACTGAGCACCGCACTCGGAGTGGCAATAGCCAGCGCGCAAGGGCTGGCAGCAACCAGCACGGCCATGGCGCGGTAGAAGCTTTCGCTAAAAGTTTCGTCAATGACCAGAAAAGCGAAATGGAGCAACACCACTAGTACTAATACAGCAGGTACAAAATATTTCTCAAATTTGTCGGTAAGTTGCTGGGTAGGTGATTTCTGGGTTTGGGCTTCATTGACCAGTTTCACAAGGCGGGAGAGTGTAGAGTCCTTCGCTACTTTGATCACCTTTATTTCCAGTGTGTTGTTACCATTGATCGTACCGGAAAAAGCGCGGTGCTCGTCTTTGATGTCTTTTTCCTTTGACCAGTCTTTATCGGGATCATCCACCGGTGCTTTATCTACCGGTACACTTTCCCCTGTTATGGGGGCCTGGTTAACGCTACTTGTACCGCTGACGACCACCCCATCGGCAGAAATTTTGCTATTAGGCTTCACTACGATGATGTCTCCAATGCTCAGTTCCTCTATACCTACTTCTTTTGTTTTGCCATTTCTCTTGAGCAAGGCCGTTTTGGGGGCCAATTCTGCCAAAGCAGCAATAGATTTACGGGCCTTGTTCATGGCATAATGCTCCAGGGCATGGCCCATGCTGAACAGGAAGAGCAAAAGGGCCCCTTCTGCCCATTCACCAAGAATAGCCGCACCGATGGCTGCTACCAACATTAGGAAATCTATCTCAAAACCACCTTTGGCGACTGTTTGAATGGCCTCTTTAGCCGTGAAATATCCGCCAAAGAAATATGCACCTATATAAAGTGACAGGCTCACCCATGAAGGGACCGTTTCCACATAAGAAAGCCCAAACCCAATGCCTAGCAATACCCCGCAAATAACAGAAAAGATCAGTTCGGTATTTTTACCGAAAATACCCCCGTGTGAGTGATCGTGATCTTCACCTCTCTCATGATCATGCTCTTTTTCTTCTGACTCATACGGTTCAGATTTGCTGGCTTGCCGCAGAAATCGCTCGGCACTAACCTGTGTATCGGGAATGTCCAGGCCTTCTTTTCGCAAGGTTTTTAGTATTTCAGCCTCATCGGTCTGAGCGGTATCAAATTCCAAACGCACCATGCCTGAAGCCGAGACAGAGGCTTCCAGAATGACCGCTTTGTTACTAAGGTTTCGCTCTATGCTACGGGCATGGCGAGTGTGCCGTATCCCCTCAACTTCTATGAGTTTATGACCAAATTTTTTGGTGATTTCCGCTCCGGTTTGCTCCGCCAGTTTTTGGATATTGTGGATTGATATCACCTCAGGATCATAGTGAAAGCAGAGCTGTGGTACACCATTGTCGGTTTCATCAGCCACATGCACTTTTTCCATGCCTTTCTTTTCCTGGAGCTTTTGGATGAGTTTATAAACGCATTGATCTTTTTCATCAGGTACTTCAGGAAGCAGCAGAGGTATTTTTATTTTTAGTTTACCCATAATTCTATATAGTTTCGGTTAAACACTCCGGGCAAATTCCATTTAGCAACAGGCTGGTCTTCTTATTTTTATACCCCCTCGGCAGCTTGATATCCGGAGTCCTGAGTCGGGGTAAACAATAAGTAAGCTCACATACATTACAATGAAAGTGAGGATGGTCACCCTGATAAAGGCTGAAATCTTTCAGGTCATAGTTCAACCCATATGTAGGGAATCTTGTGCCATCATTAATGCTATGTACCAAACCACTTTCCTGGAAAATTTTCAGCGTACGATAGAGTGAAACCCTTTGAGATTTTGCTACCACCTTTCTTAGGTAAAAAAGACTGGTAGTGGCTTCCTGAGCTGCGAGCGTTTCCAGTATCAAGAGTCTCAAGGCCGTTGAGCGCAGCTTTTTCAGCGTCAATAATTGTTTAAACTTATTATCCATCGTTAGCATCTTTTAATGGGGTACAAAAAACTTATCCTCCCCATTAGACATAAGGATTCACTGCAAGGGAGGACATTAACAATCATCTAATGTTCATGTGAAGTCTCACTTTTCTTCATTTCTGAAATGAGGTAGTAAGCATTGTTCCAGGCTACAAGGGCCCCTTTTGGCAAAGGTTCCAAAAGCTTGATTTCAATCCAGCCATCGTCAATAAGACCCGTCCGTATCTCAACCGCTTTAAAAGCCCATTCTGTTTCCCCGTCTTCCTGATGTGAGGTGGCCATGAAAATATATGGTTTACCTTCTTCCTCTATAATAGCCGCCTCTGGCAAGGCAAAAACTGATTTAGTTTCTGTATGAATCTTGCCATTGATATACATGCCAGGAATAAGAAAGTCCCGCTTCTCCTCAATTTCTGCATGAACATGAACAGCCTTTGGGTTTTGCTCAAACTGTTTTCCAACAGAATAAATCTTTGCTGAAAGCATGGCCCCTGGTACGGACTCAACTGTGAAGAAGATGTCCTGACCCTTTTTGACTTTATGAACATCCTTCTCAAAAACCATGAGGTCTGCATGAATATGATCTGTGTTGACAATCAGGAACATTTCTGATTGAGGATCTACAAACTGACCAATCTGAACCTTGACTTTTTCGATGTATCCATCAATTGGACTGGTAACCGGTACATTTTGACGAACTCCCTCATTTCTTACTTCCAAAGCATTTAAGCCAACTTGATTCAGTTGAACTTCAAGTCCTTCTACCTCTCCCTTGGTGCTTTGATAATCTGCCAGAGTTTGTTGATAAGTTTTGCCGGAGCCCACTTTTTCTTCATACAACTTTTTTTGCCTTTTCATTTCCTTTTCCAGGTACTGCATCTGGCTAAGGGCTTTTATATAATTGGTTTGAAGCTGAGTCAGGTTAGGATGTGATAAGTTTGCTAAAACCTGTCCCTTACGAACTTTGTCCCCCTCTATCACATCGATAGTCACAACATTTGCACCCAAAACGGCTGTAACAGTGGCCTCATGTTGGGGGGGGACTTCCAACTGGCCATTAGCCTCCACCAGTCCGGAAAGAGGCCTGACCGAAAGAGTGTCTAATTTGATACCTAAACTATTAAACTTAAGTGAAGACAAATGTAATTCCCCTTCTTCAGAGTCCTTCTCCTCTTCATTCATTCCTTTTTGATTCTCGACTGTTGTCGCATCATTTCCTTCGCCCATACAGGCAGTGAAAAAGGTCATTGCTACAAGAAGGGTAACTATATATATGATCGTATTTTTCATTTTTTCTGATGTTTTCATTATTGAAACTATTGACCGATGAGGTATTCCAGGTGGATGAGGGCCTGATTGAACCCATTTATAGCGATGAGGTAATTGAATTTAATATCAAGTGCCTGATTCAGACTTTGAAAGTATTCCACATAATCAATGGCCCCACTTTCAAAGCTTTTTTGGGCGTTCTTGATCATTAAATCGGCCTGAGGTATCGCCTTTTCCTTATAGTAGGCCAGGCTACTTTGAAACTTTATGACTTCCTGCAACCCTTGACTGTATTGTCCCTGAAGACCCGTGTAGTAGTAGTCTGCTCTTATTTGCGCCATTTCTCTGTTTAGCTCCGCAGATTTAACTTTCGATTTATAAGCACCATAAAAAAGAGGGAGTGAGATGCCAAATTCCAGGCCATCGAATCTATCAGATGCTCCCGCCACGCTTCCGTCAACATTGGGGGTTCCGATCAACGACTGATTGAAATAACCAATAAACAGGTCCGGCAACCTCTTGGAAGATTGAACCGCCCGCTCAGCATTGGCTATGGCAACCTCTTGTCTGGTTAGTCCTAACAGTGGATTGTTTATCAGTGATGAACTACTTAGTGGAGCAATAAACTCCCTTTCTCGCAGGCCAGTGGGGTGGAAGGACAATTCGGTGCTGTCGTTTAGCAACACCTGAAGTTGTTTTTGCTGAATGGCCATGTCGGCTGTTAACAATCTCAACTGGTTTTGAATTTCCATGGCCCCCGTTTCCGCGCTGACCTTCTGCAGGTAATTCGCTTCCTGAGTTTCATACCTTAAGGTAGCGGTACGAACAAACCTGGCATAAATGGAATCCTGGTAGAGAAGAAGATTTTCCTTTGCCTCCAAATAGGCCAATTGGTACCATACCTGACGGATATTGCGCTTCAATTCGTTTTCAGTCACTGCAAGGAATTGCTGACTTCCTTTTGTTCTTTCTCCAGCGAGCTTTTTCTGATTTGAGTACACCGCGGGAAATTCAAAATTTTGACCAATACTGAAACTAAAGTCATTTTCAAAGCTGTTGTACTGACCAAGCTGAAAACCCAGGCTGGTTTTTCCAGGATTGAAGGATGATTTAGATCCTTGCTTCTCTATCGCAATTTTCGTTTTGGCTACCAAAACGCTACCGTTATTGGCCAGGCCAATGGAGATAGCCTCTTCCAGGGTATTGACCTGTTTAGCTTCCTGAGCACTGGCCGGTGATGGCACTCCAATAAGTCCGCCCACAACGAGCAATACAAGAATAATATTGGTATTAGGAGTCCGAAGCCCTTTCTTTTTGTCACTTCGCCTCTCTACGAAGGTGTAAAGCACTGGCAGTACAACAAGCGTGAGCAATGTTGCCGAAAGCATTCCTCCAATCACTACGGTAGCTAATGGCCGCTGCACTTCGGCACCTGCCGAACCTGAGAAGGCCATCGGTAGAAACCCGAAAATATCTGTGGTTGCTGTTAACATAATGGGTCTGATCCGTTCTTTTGTTCCTGTTAAAATTCGTTCTCGGATGCTGTTCACACCTTCCTCTTTTAATGAATTGAAGCGGTTAATCAATACCAATCCGTTAAGTACCGCCACCCCAAACAATACTATGAAGCCAACCCCGGCCGAAATACTGAAGGGCATGTCTCTCAACCAAAGGGCAAATACCCCCCCGATGGCTGCCAGTGGAATGGCTATATAGATCATGATTGATTGGGAAAATGAACCCAGGGCGAAATAAAGGAGTACGAAAATGAGAAAGAGTGCAATAGGCACCACTATGGCCAGCCTGCTCTTGGCTCTTTCCAGGTTCTCAAACTCACCTCCATAAGTAATGTAATAGCCAGGCGGAAGTTCCAGCTCTGCATCCAGCCTTGCCTGTATATCATTCACAACCGATTCTACATCTCTGCCTCGTGTATTTACCCCCACATAAGTCCTCCTGTAGGTGTTATCACGCGAAATCTGCATAGGACCTGGCACATAGCTGATATCCGCTACTTCTTTGATGGGAATCTGTGTTCCATCAGGCAAGTCAATAAACAAGGTTTTCAGGTCATCAATACTTTTTCGGTGGGCATCATCAAAGCGGATGACCAGATCAAAGCGTTTCTCCCCCTCAAAAACAACCCCGGCCACACCACCGGCAAAAGCAGCACTCACATACTCGTTCAACTTTTGAATGTCCAATCCATACTGTGCTACTTTATTTCGATTGTAATGGACGGTCATTTGAGGAAGGCCGGAAGTGCGTTCCGGACTAATATCTCCAGCACCAGGTACAGTCGAAATGATATCGGCCATCTCTTGTACCTTGGTAGCCAGAACCTCCAGGTCCTCACCGTACAGCTTGACAGCAATATCTTCTCTTACTCCCTCCAGCAATTCATTGAAGCGCAGTTCGACAGGTTGAGTAAATACCAGGTTAACGCCTACGAGTTGTTGATCCAACTTATTCTTGATGTTTTCAATCAACTCATCTTTGTTCTCAGCGGACACCCATTTGTCCTTATCCTTTTCCAAAATGAGGTACATATCCGCTATGTCCATGGGCATAGGGTCAGTAGGAATGTCAGCCACTCCGATACGGGCCGTTACCGTTTTTATCTCAGGAAAGTTTGCCATCAGGATGTTCTCTATCTTAATCGAAACCTCCTTGGATTCGGTAAGCGAACTACCTGGCCGGATCAACGCTTGCATGGCGATATCTCCTTCGTCCAATTGAGGAACGAATTCTCCACCCATTCGTGAAAAAGTAAATCCTGCCAGGACAAGTAGCACAAGGGCAGCTATGATTACTATGGCTTTAAATCTTAAGGCACTTTTCAGCAATGGAAGATAAAGGCGATTGATACCCCCAATTAACTTATCACTGACATACTCCAGCGATCGTTCGAAACGTCCAAACCAGTTTTTCTTGTTCTGAACAGGTTTCATAAGCAATGCCGACATCATGGGTACATAAGTGAGGCAAAGTACAATGGCTCCGATCATAGCAAAGCCGAAGGTATAGGCCATAGGCTGGAACATTTTACCCTCAACTCCGGTGAGAAAGAGTATCGGTGCAAAAACAATGAGGATAATGATTTGACCAAAGAAGGCGGAGCTCATCATGGTGCTCCCGGCTTCAGAGGCCAAGTCATCCATTACCTTCTGATTAAAGCCAAGCTTTCCAGACCTGATCCTTTTTTGAATTTCGTACACAGTGCCCTCTATGATTATGACTGCTCCATCAATGATGATCCCAAAGTCAATGGCTCCTAAACTCATCAGGTTTGCCCATACATTGAACTGCTTCATTAAGATAAAAGCGAACAGCAACGAAAGGGGAATAGTGGTGGCTGTAATGATTCCGCCTCGCAGACTTCCCAGCAAGATCACTAAAGCAAAAATGACAATCAAAGCCCCTTCTATCAGGTTGGTTTTTACAGTGTCAGTCGTTCGGGCAATAAGCGCACTCCTATCAATGATCGTGTTAATCTCTAATCCTTCAGGAAGTGATTTGGCCACTTCCTCCATACGGGCTTTTACGTTCTGAATAACCGCATTAGGGTTAGCACCCTTTAGCATCATAATGATGCCTCCGACTGCTTCCTTACCATCTTGAGTAAATGCGCCATATCTTACCTGATGGCCAAAATGTACTTTAGAAGCCACATCCCCAATGGTGACAGGAATACCGCTTTCAGTTTTGATTACAATTTTTCGAATATCGTCCAGGGAGCGAATAAGTCCTTCACCTCGTATAAAGTTGGACATCTTGTTCTTTTCGATATAGGCTCCACCGGTATTGACATTATTCCTTCCTAAAGCTTCATAAACTTGCGATATACTCACGTTCTGAGCGTTGAGTTTGTCAGGATTGATGGCTACTTCGTACTGTTTGATATAACCACCAAAAGAATTAACCTCAACCACTCCATCCAATAAAGTGAGCTGCCTCCTAACTATCCAATCCTGGATAGTGCGAAGCTCTGTTGGGGAGTACTTAGCCTCAAACCCTTCTTTTGGTTGAATGGTATATTCATAAATCTGACCAAGACCAGTTGAAATAGGTCCCATTGTTGGGCTACCAAATTTCTCCGGTATTGTTTCCTGCAACTCGTTGAGCTTCTCTTGTACCAACTGACGTGGAAGATAGGTGCCCATATCATCCTCAAAAACGATGGTAACTACTGATAGCCCAAACCTGGAAATAGAACGAATTTCTTCTACGCCAGGAAGGTTTCCCATGGCAAGCTCCACGGGATAGGTTACAAATTGTTCAATATCCTCAGTAGCCAGATTAGGCGAAACGGTCATCACCTGTACCTGGTTATTGGTGATATCCGGGACTGATCCCAGGTTAACAGTTGACATGGAGTAGATGCCTACTCCGATAAGAGCCAGCGTAAGCAAGCCCACAATGAATTTGTTCTTTATTGATAAAGAAATGATTTTGTTAATCATAAATAGATTGATTTAATATCTGATGTGAATTCCTGTTTCGGTATCCGAAACAGATCTGGGGATAGTGTATCTGTATCCCTTTAGAAAGTCGATATTAAACCTGTGGTGGCTGGAAAGGGGAGGAGAGATATCCACTGACCAATGGCGTAGTATAATCTCCTTTATGGCCTTGAAATTTAAACCCCTCTAAATAACTCATCATGAATTGATAAACGACAAGGTGTGAATGACAGCAATGGCAGATACACAGGGGTGAGCAAAAGTCCTCTGAACCGTTGTGATCGTGACCCCCGCTGGCATCCTGATATGAAATCTCAATATTATCAATTACAGGCTCATCCGCACAGGGTACCAGAGACAAGCCCAGAAGAAAAACAGATAATATGAGTGCGAGAACTTTCACCATGCAATTCTAATGAAAAACCAATGCAACCTGTTTGCAAAGTTCAGAGACAATTTGGACAAGTACCTTTGTAGACCATGCTGGCGCTTGATGCCCTGAAACCTACAGGGATATTTGTTTGGGGTATTTTAGACTGTGTCAGGCAATAGGTTTCATTACATTTCACACAATGAAAATGGATGTGTTGATCTTGTGGCTCGCATTCACATCCTTCTGCACAGAGTGCGTATTTTGTGGCCCCACTTCCATCATCTATGCTATGTATTAGCTTTTTGTCCTCAAAGGTTTTGAGTGTTCTGTAAAGGGTAGCTTTGTCAGCCCGTTCAAACTTCGCCTCTAGGTCGTTCAAACTTACTGCAGCACTCGATTCCACTAATGCTTTTAGCACCAATAGGCGCACAGCAGTGGGTTTGATGTTTCGATGTTCCAGTTTTTTCTCAAGCATTACACATTATTAACATCTATACATTCCTTGTTGTATTGGCGGACACTTGACCGATCCGTAAGAGCAAAATATGCAACAATCTCCTTCAAGTGGCTTTAGCACTTCATTGCAGCCATCACATTGATAAAAGAATTGACATGAATCGGTTGGCATCGTTTCCTCGTTGGAATGGCCACAATTCGGGCAAGTAATAACTGATTGTAATAAAACCTCCGATGCCATAACTATTCTTCTACAGGTGTAACCTTATAACCAGTCGTCTTAATGGCCGCTATAATATCCTCTTTATTCGTTTTGGATGCGTCAAACTCGACTTTAGCAGTTCCATCGGCATAGGAAGCCATTGTTTCGATTACACCATCTACCTCGCCTGCTGCATGTTTTACATGTGCCTCACAGCCGCTACAGGTCATTCCTTCAATTTGGAAACTCACTGTTTGAACCTGAGAGGTAGGAGTGAGCACCACAGCAGCCTCATTCTCAGGATAGAACACATGGGCATAACTTGGGAATGAAAGCATCACTGCTGCAAATACAGTAACAATACTCAAAAACGATCTCGATTGCCAAAAAGAAGGTTTATCATCATCACAGGCACAAGCCACCTCCTCAGCTGTATGAGGTTTCAATTTCTGATACCATGCAAACGCTAAAACTAAAATGGTAAGACCAATCAAGAAAGGTCTGTAAGGCTCCATCCAGGAGAATGTAGCCGCAATTCCACTAGTACCTGAGATTAGTGCAAAAACAGGTGTAATACAGCAAAGTGAGGAAACTACAGCCGTCAATACACCAGCACTTGCCACCTCATTGCCAGAGTTTTTATTTTTCATCTTGAACCTCCTTTGTTATTTGACATGAGAGAAGTGTAAGAATGGGCTTGAGTATTGAAATACTGTGATCAACCAACTGGTAAAAAACCGTTTGGCCAACCTTATTATCTATGACTAAACCGCCATCTTTCAACTTTCTTAAGTGTTGTGAAATAGCTGGAACCGACATACCTAATACATCACTTAAATCGCAAGGGCACATCTTTTCTTCAGAATCAAGCAAGTAAAGAATCTTCAACCTCACTTCATTTCCAGAGAGGTTTAGGATTTTGGCAATCTCAGAAATTGGGGTTTGAATCTCCTCAATTCTGGCTTTACAGTCCTTGATTTGAACAGGATCGGCTAAAACTCTAATACAGCGTTCAGACATAATTAATTATTTAAGCAACTACTTAAATACAAATTTAAAGAAAAACAACATTTAAGTAAGTGCTTAAATAGAAGATTCTACCTGATAAGACTAAGCACAGACATGTTAGCCAAGAAAGTTAGGCTAGAAAATCTGATTTATTTTCCTGGAAAATAGAAAGGTAAGTACAGGCAGTAAAGTAATGGCTAGAAAGGGAGAAAGACCAATATTCAGAAAGGGTACCAATGGCATTTGATCTGTGTATGTCCACCAATTCATATACAGGGCAATTTTTTCGGCCAAGAAAGATACCAAGGCACTAATGAGTAAAGTGGTTAGGATTTGGGCTGCTGCCAAGTGATGTATCCAATACGGATTTCTGAAAATTAAAGCAACTAAAAAGTAAACCAGAAAGATTAATAGTACATCCGCCAATGAACAGAGCACAAAATAAACCTGCTCCATCCATTGGGCGTAATTCGCATACAACGTAAAGTGCTGATTCTCCCAGAGAAAGCTCAGGATAAAGCCTGTAATAGCTATGAATAAATAAACCGACTTACTTGTTTTGCTAGTCATTACCCACCTAAGTCAAACGTTTCATTCTACATATTGGAATCAGTCCGTCTTTGATGTCCATAGGAGAACCCTTATTACAACCCGTATTTTTCGAGTAGTTTGATCCCCCGATACGAAAAGTTAAGCCAGCCAATCAAGAGCCCCCCCAATGCAGACATGAACATACCATTGATTATAAAAAGGCCGGGAGTGGCAGCAGCTCCAAAATAGTTGAAGTGCATGTCAAGACTGAAGCATACAAAATTGCAGAACAACCCTAAAATGACAAAGGAAATGAGTGCACAAGCAAAAATAGCCGATCGCCCCCAATACTTCCCTTCAACCCACCAGCTGATCAAAACACCAGTGGTCGCTCCCATACCCAAACCACAAAAGACAACAGTCCAAAGGAATTTATGCAGGATATTACCTTCGGGGTAAAGCCACACTCCCCATAAAAGAAAGATAAAGAATTCTCCTATCACTGAAAACAGAATCCCTAGTTTCACCGGCCTCAAAAGCTGTTTTTTATATAGGTATTTCGGAATATACTCCATTGGCTTGTCTTTTCTCTCCACTGAATTCTCTGGCTATTTCTTCTTTACCTTAATTGGGAATTTCTTCATCAACCGATGAACTGCTGGATGAAGATCATCATAGATCTTTTCAGCATCATATATATTTCCTTCGGCCACTCCTCTCCATATAAGCCGTTTTTCTTCTCTATTGAAAATGTTGAGTATAATAGCCCCATAGGCAAATTCCTTTGTCTTTATTTCGTAATCGATATCCTCTTCATCGAGGGCCTTAAAATCATTATGATACCAGTTATCGATGAAGTCTTGTTTCCAGGTAGGAACTGAACCAATCTCCGCATAATCAAAAGCCTTGGGAATGTTGACCCACTCCAACTTAAAAAGGAGGTCTGGAGCTAGTGTATCTATCTCATAAGCACGTTGTCTCATGCAGTGGTTAAAGAAAAGCCTTGTATTATTTCTAATAGTAGAATTATCATAGGCATTGTTCTTTGTACTGTCGGCAGACGGTAACCAGGCGAAGGAACTGTATTCAGAATAATCAAAACTTCTATCACCGTTTACAGTTACTTTCCTATAGACATTACACCCTACCAGTAGGCTTAATAAGCAGAGGGTCGATATACAGAGTATGATCCTTTTCATTGGTCTTTTGAATTGAATTCCATACATATTCCATGCGCTTCATGGAGTACACTTTCGGTACGCTTAGCGGATAAATCCAGAACTGACAGTACTTCCGGATGCTCGCAGATTTCTTTGCAAAGCACTATTGACTCCTTGAGAAGCCTTGCCTTTTCCTTTTTTGTCAGTGACGTCAAGCAGGTTAGAGGGTGTAAACCCGAAAGGTTAATCCGTTCATTCAGGCTTCCATTCATAGGATAGTCCCACCCTATCAGGTTCATGCCACTACATTTTCCGTAGTCTATGGCGTCTTTAGTGAACTTTGTATTTGTCACTACCCAGCCCTGGTGAAACTTGGCTTTATGACCAGGCATATGTATCCACTGGTTCCTTACATCTTCAAACCGTGAACGTATATAGAGTGGCACTTTGACATCTGATTTGGTACCGGGGTGATTGTGGAATTTGCATTCGATCATAAAATGATGATCATCTTTTTCAGCGATCACATCTACCTCGTGCATTACGCATTTACCCTGTACCATTACCCCTACCTGGGTTTGGTATCCTTGTGCCTTCAGGATTTCCCCAACGTATCGTTCAAAAGGATAACCAGACGGACCTAATTCCATGATGGCTCGTTTCAGATGATATTTGCCTGCCAATTTGCGGGAATGTGCCTTGAGTAAATTAAAGGCCAACCTATAGATTTTGCGCGTGCTCACTACCCCATTAAACTGACCTGCTACTTCTTTCAGAATCTGTGTAACAAGCTCAGGGGTAGCACCTGCTCTATTCAGGGATTGACGCAGTTTGCCCTCTTCAAAAACCTCATGCTCACCAGATGCTTTTATTACGGATAAACCCATCTTCTTCCTTCTCAATGTCCTTAGTTCATTGTTTTTCCAAATCCTCTTTCATCCTCTCGAATTGCTCCTGTCCAATTTCTCCGCTAGCATAACGCTTTTTCAAAATATCCAAAGGGCTATCCGGCTGTTTTCTTTGACCTGGCACATCCCAGGGGGTCACAAATATCCATATAAGCAGTACTATCCAGACAATCCACCACACTAAGTGCATTCCCCAAAAACTATATCCCCAATGCATAATTTTGAATTTAGGTTGTTGATTTCTTTGAAAGTCAATTTAGCATGAGGCAAGTAGAACCAGGGTACAGAATTACCCCTTAAATGTGTGAAATTATGCGACTTAGGCTTTTTTGATTCTTGTGGTTTTATGTAACCACACAGACCCCAAAATACCCGCCAGTGTAGAGGCAAAGAGGACACTCAGTTTTGCATAATAGGCATATTCCTCATTATCAAATGCGAGCTCTGTAATAAAAAGTGACATGGTAAAACCTATGCCTGCAATCAAGGCTACTGCATAAATTTGTCCCCAGGTAATGCTGTCTTGAAGTTGGGCCCAGCCCAGTTTTACCATTAACCAGGAAGCTCCGGCAATGCCAATGAATTTACCCCCTATAAGGCCCAGGCCTATTCCCAGCCCTATGGGATGAGTAAGAATTTCCGATAGGTTACCATGAATATGGATTCCGGCATTCACCAAAGCAAAAAGCGGCAGAATAAGAAAGCCCACAATTGGTGACAGCCCATATTCAATTTTCTGCAGGGGTGTTTCTGCATCATTGGATCTTGTCTTTATTTCTTCCAAAATCTCTAATTGCCTTTCTGAAATAAAACTGCCTGGTATTGGTCTGGTAACCAAAAACTCCCGATGAAGTAAATTCAGGTTTTTAAGGAAGTCTTCTTCTTTGATCTTCACCCTGCCCGGGATGGCGAAAGCGATGAGAATACCTGCAATAGTTGGGTGAACCCCCGAAAAAAAGAAAGCCAACCATACACCACCTATGCCGATAAGTCCGTAAAACCAAGCCTTTCGAATACCAATAAGGTTTCCACCCATAAGTAGTAGAAAAAACAAAAATCCATGGAGCAAATCCATCTCTGAAATACCCGAGGTGTAGAACACCGCAATAACCAAAACAGCTCCTAAATCATCAACAATGGCAAGCGCTACCAGGAATACTTTGAGCTCTGTCGGGACTCTCTTACCAAAAAGAGAAAGTACTCCAAGGGCAAAGGCAATATCTGTGGCCATGGGTACGCCCCAACCATTTTCACCAACTCCCCCAAAATTGAATACTGAATAAAGCAATGCGGGCACAAGCATACCGCCAACCGCTGCTCCCACAGGCAGTATGGCTAAACGAAAATTCGATAGTTTCCCTCCCAGGATTTCACGTTTGAGTTCCAAGCCAACGAAAAGAAAGAAAACGGCCATCAAACCATCGTTGACCCAAATCAAAAGTGGTTCGGAAAGCTCGAAATTATTGACTTTGATGGCTATTTCGGTATGGATGAATTCTCTATAGAAAACACCATAAGATGAGTTGGCCCAGACCATAGCAATGGCCACTGACAACATAATGGTGATGCCAATCCCTGCACGGCTCTTTCCCTTTATAGACTCTAAAAAGATTACTAAAGGATTGCCATTAAGAAGACTCATAAGACAAGAACTCTAATTTGTTTTGGTGCTATTCTTCAAGTACCGGATTGCTTTAAAACTATCATGAGTATCCCAATCGAGGCGGACACTTCTATACTCCGGCTGACAAAACATTAATAAACTGTTCTACTTCTCTGAGAGTAAATCCATCAAGGTCGAAAATCGACACTCTACTGTAGGGTTCCTCTTTTATGAAATCAACCATAATGAAGGCAGTCCCATCCTGCCTTTCTACATATTCCTGTCCTTTCAATGCCTTGATTTCGTCTTTGATTATCTGAAAAGCAATCTCAATCTGGGCAGGTGAGAAAAAACCATCCTCCGGCTTACCGGAGATTCGTCCGTTCTCTTTAAAAATATTGATCTTGAACTGGTCGCGAACCTCATCATCTTCATTCAAACTAATTCTAAACACTAACCAATCCCCCTCTGCTCCACAGCGTTCACATTGAATCCCATGGAAATTATCCATTTCGGCAATGAGTGCTTCTCGTGACATGTGCTCAATGACTTCTTCGGATTGAAGCATGGTCATACCGTTGGGGCGTATGTTCTTGCAATTTCGGCAACCCAGATCATAGTGAATATGATTAAAATGCATGGTGTATTTATTTAGTGAATGTTGTTTTTAGCAGGGCTTAAAACTTGTCTTGAAACTAGTAAGCGTATAGACTTTCTATTTTTCACTTCTGATCAATTTGCCTTTAAGCAATTGTGCATTAATTGCTACGATGATGGTACTCAAACTCATAAATACGGCTCCAACGGCTGGCCCCAACACAAATCCGGTAGAGTACAGTACCCCTGCAGCCAATGGAATGGCAAATGCATTATAACCAGTGGCCCAGACCAGGTTTTGGATCATTTTATTGTAGGTAGCTTTACCAAAGAGTATCAGACTAGCAATATCCTGGGGGTTACTGTTAACCAGGATAATATCCGCTGTTTCTGCTGCCACATCTGTGCCTGACCCAACAGCAATGCCTACATCTGCCTGCGCCAGTGCTGGGGCATCATTCACACCATCACCCGTCATGGCCACAAACTCTCCTCCTTCTTGTAGTTCTTTTACAATCTCTACCTTCTGATGGGGCAATACTTCCGCATAATATCCATCAAGCCCCAATTCATTACTCACCGCATGAGCCACAGTATCATTATCGCCCGTGGCCATCATCACCTTGATATTATTCTTTTTAAATATCCTGATAGCCTCCGCACTTTCCTCTCTTATCTCATCGGCCAGGGCAATATATCCTGCCAAAACATCATTAACAATCACGAACACGACTGTTTCAGCGGCACTTCCGTAGGCACCTTCGGGAAGATCCATACCGGATTCTTTCAAATATCCAGGACTTACCACTTTGATACCTTTCCCCTCAACCGATGCCTCCACACCCTTGCCGGTAATAGCGTTAAAATTTTCGGGCTTGGGAATAGTGATCTCCTGTTCCTTGGCCTTCTTTATTATGCCCACCGCAATAGGATGCTCCGAGCTCTGTTCTAATGCACTAGAAAGCCGGAGGATCTCGTTTTCAGAAAAGTCATCCTGCACCGATTCAATACGTGTGACTCCAAAGTCTCCTTTGGTCAAGGTACCGGTTTTATCAAAAACCAATGCAGAAATTTTCCTTGCTTCTTCAAAAGCGGTTCTGTTACGGATAAGCAGGCCGTTTTGGGCTGAAATAGCTGTGGAGATGGCCACCACCAAAGGGATTGCCAATCCGAGAGCATGAGGGCAGGCTATGATCATTACGGTAACCATTCTTTCTAATGCATACACAAATGGAAAATCCAGCATCAGCCACACTGCCAAAGTGCCAAAGCCTATAGCCAAAGCAACATAGGTGAGCCACTTGGCGGCCCGATCCGACAGATTTTGCATTTTTGATTTAGACTTTTGCGCTTCCTGCACTAGAGTAATGACCTTATTGAGATAACTGTCTTTGCCAGTATGTTCTACCTTGACTTTTAATGAACCATTACCGTTTATTGAGCCCCCGATAACCTTTATATCCAGTCCTTTCTTCACAGGTTTGGACTCTCCTGTAAGCATGGATTCATTTAAATAGCTTTCCCCCTCTACAATGACTCCATCTGCGGGTACTTTTTCACCAGGCTTTATCAAAATGATATCTCCAGGCTCAAGATCTTCTAATCGCACATCCTCTACATGGTCGCCTTTAACTCTGTGTGCTTCTGAGGGCATCATACTCACAAGCAACTGTAGTGCTTTAGACGCACCTAATACAGATTTCATTTCGAGCCAGTGGCCCAGTAACATGATATCTATCAGCGTTGCCAACTCCCAAAAAAAGTCCTCTCCAGGAAGTCCAAAAACCGTGGCCGAGCTATAGAAATAGGCGACACTGATGGCCATGGAGATCAGGGTCATCATACCAGGCCCTTTAGCTTTTACCTCACTGTAGAAGCCTTTGAGAAATGGCCAACCGCCCCAGAAATAGACAATCGAGGACAAGGCAAACAGGATATATGGATTACCTGGCAGTAGCCATTCGTAACCAAAAAATCCCTGGATCATGGGTGAAAAGGCCAGTATAGGAACTGTAAGTACCAGCGATACCCAAAACCGTTTTTTGAAATCTTCGATCATCATCCTGTGATGGTCATGTCCCATTTCTCCATGTCCGGGATTGTGCCCCATATGACCACCATGCCCTCCTTGATCCATTTCCCCATGATCATGCTTGGCTTCTTCTTTGTGGCTCATCTTATGAGACTGGTGGTCGTGATGATCATGATCTGAGTGGTCATGGCTATTTTTATGATCGTGATTGTCCATATTTCTGGTATTTATAATTTCGGGTTAGGTCAATACTTTTGGTTATAATTTAGCGCTATAGTACCTCATTGTGAAGTAGGCTCCGTTGTCTTGTGTAAACTCTTGCCGTTTCAGCACAATTTCATTGGCAAATAACTCAGCACTACTGATTATCAACTCCCTTACTCTTTTCATTTAGCTTTAATGTTCACAACCAATACGGGTAGTTCTGATTGGTTGACTAGGTTTTCTGAAACACCGGGTTCCAGCATCTTAAGGAAGCCGGACTTGCCATGAGTTATCAGTGAAATAACATCAGCATCAATCTTGCCTGCAAACTGCTTGATACCGGCCTCCTCTCTCCAAGAATTATAGATATTGATGGAACAGGTACCCCTGGGGCATTGCTCCAAAAATGCTTTCATCCTCGCCTCAGCAGTTTCGGTGTATACAAAGTGATCTGGGATATTGACATTGAGCAAATGGATATTGGCCCCCATTAAATCAGCAAACTCAATCACTTTCATAAATTGAGCGTGTACATCCTCCTCAAAGCTGGAGGCAAATACAATGTTTTTTACGCTGAACTCCTTGACCTCAGGTTTAATGACTAGCACAGGGCAATGGGCGTTTCTGACCACACGCTGTGTATTGGAACCAACAACCTTTCTCAGGCCTCCTGCACCGTGGGAACCCATGACAATAAAGTCGTGATTATGCTGCAAGATATGGTGGTCAATTTCCTCCCGGCCTTTGTTGAATACCAAAAACACCTTTGTCTTCAGCCCCAAATCTTCAGCCAAACTAGCAAGCTTGTGAAGTTCGACTTCCGCATGAGCTATCTCCGCTTTGGTTTTAGGGTAACGATCTTCTTTCTCTAAGGGTAGTTTAACCCAATCAACAGGAGTCTTGATCAGGTGTAAAAAGTGTATCTCTGCATTTGCCTTTTTGGCTATTTCTAATCCAATTCGCTCGGCTACTCGCGCGCAATCTGAAAAGTCTGTAGGGACGAGTATATTTTTCATGTTAATGTGTTTTGAGCACTCCGGAAACCTGTTAAACGTCTTTCAAGCACCGTTTCGAACAGATTTTGGTTCATTTATTTTACAAATAAAGATAGAATAAGACCCCATCGAATGTTTACAATATTCCGACTTCAATGTGTGAAATTGTGATTCATTTTGACTCTCCCAATTGGGCTATTACAAGCACGGATACTTTAAAAAAATCAATACTCAAAAGTCCCGGTCAAGAACGGTTTGATGAAGAAGGAATTCTATAACTTGTCCTATTCCGGGTAGCAACAGGCTTTCCGATTTCGAGAGTTTCAGCTGTAACATAAGAGTGCAGGTGTAGGTTTCTCCTCCGGGGTGGTGCTTCAGTTCTCCAGTCCCATGGAGTGTATATGTCTTGTTTTTATAATGCAATTTACCCCTTGTGAAAAAACGTTGATCCGGATGAGGCTGTGTCTTAATACTGGGAATTGACAGGCTCGCCTTCAATTCTATGGGCTCATCCCTAAAAAAAGTACTGTCCTCGACTGAGGCTTCAGGCATAAATCGTATTTCTACTTCAGCCTTATCGTAATCAAGAGAAACAGTTACCCGCTTAAAGCTATGACTGGTTATCACATAGTCATTCTCGGCCTTTGCAATAAGTAGCCCCGCCTTTGACTTATATGATTTTTGAGCCAATGCCTGAATATTTAAAAGAAACATGAAGGTCATCAGGCCCATTCGAATCGCGTTGTTCATAGCAGTCATTAATTAAATTTAAAGAGTCGGTCAAATGGTGCTGGTAAATCCAAAAGAGTTTGCTGACTTCAAAAAAATTGAGAGCATGCATCTTATAGGCAGACTTCAATCTATGCATCTGTCGACAATAGGTCTCATAATCTGTTAACCCATGACTTGTTCCACAAATTGTCCCTAGTACCTTAACTGAGTGATTGTTAAAAAGGGGATAGTGATAAGGCCAATGAGCGGCACAGTATTTTGATGCAAAGTCAGTCATTTGTTCCTTTTCGGATATTTCCTTAGCTATGTTAGTCACTAGTGAAGGATTCCCTTTAGAAATAATCTGATCTATGCCTAGCCGCATGATTGCTTCACAAATGCTGTCATGGGACTCGGGTTTCACCTGAGTATTTTGAGACAAAAAAGCTACTTTTTCACCAATCATTTCCAAGTCGGTATTGCCTGGCCTATAGGCTACAAAATTGATGATACGCTTGTCTTCCAGGAAATAACCTTTAATGTTTTCAATATGACCTACCAGCTCATGTATCATTGCTATTCTTTGTCTCAGTTGAAGCATACCATCTGTTGAACACCTTGCAGGCGGCTAAATCACCAGTAACATTTACTGCTGTACGAAACATTCCCAATAACCTCTCCACTCCAATGATGATGATGATCCCCTCTGCCGGGATACCGGCATTGCCCAAAACTGAGGCTAGTATGACCACTCCACCACCTGGAATAGCCGGTGTACCTATAGAGGCCGCTACAATGGTAATCACCACTATAATTATATTAAGGAGACTCATTTCAAGGCCATAGGCTTGTGCTATAAAAAGGGTGGTTATGGTTTGGTACAGTGCTGTCCCATCCATATTGACTGTGGCACCAATAGGAATGATAAAATTGCTTATGGTTTTATCGACATTCAGCTTCTCTTCTGCCGTTTTAAGTGACAAGGGCATCACGGCTGCTGAACTGGTGGTAGAAAATGCCAACAATTGGACATCAATAATTTTTTTCAAGAATTGAAATGGGTTGGCTTTTGACAAAAGCCCCACTAGTAGAAGATAAATAATCACCAGCATGAGTAAGCCGAGTAATACAACTAAAACATAGTAACCGAGCCCGGTTAGTGAGCTCAGGCCAACACTGGAAGTGAGTTGGGCCATGAGACCAAACACTGCAACAGGCACCAACAACATTGCCCATCTCACTACGGTCATACAAATCTCCTGAATAGCGCTTAATAAGAGTTTGACAGGTCTCAATAATTCATGTGGCAACGAAAGAACTGCAACACCTATGATAATTGTAAATATGACTATGCTCAGCATTTCTCCACTGACCATAGAGGCCAGCGGATTTTCAGGGAGTAAGTTAGAAATGGCGTCAGGAATGCTATTCAAACCAAATGAGGCTTCCGGAACTTGGTTTTCGGAAGCAACCTGATGATCTGCCACTGATTGTTGATGAAGATAGCGCCCTGGTTGAAAAAGTATTGCCAAACCAGCACCTATTGCCACCGATATGCTCGTAGTGGCAATGAAGTATATGAGTACGCCTCCTCCAAGCTTTTTTAGACTCTCTTTGTTGTTGCTGGCTATACCGGTTATAATGGAGGCAATGATCAGAGGGATCATAATCATTTGTACCAGCTTGAGAAACAGCGTTCCCGGCAGAGCCAGGTAATTCCCCAGTGTATCCGCAGTCTCATTACCTACCCAGCCGTTTTGAGGGCTGAGCAGAAGGCCAAAACCTACACCTGCAAACAGGGCAATAACCACTTTTAGCCAAAGCCTGCCTTCTACCAGTTTTTTCAGATAGGTATTAAGAGAGCTGAGAGTTTTTATTTCGTTGTCAAACATCTTTTTCCTTTCAAAGAATCCCAAGGCTTGTATTGGTCTTTTCAATGGAGATTTCGGCAGAAGTTTCCATTCCCGTGAGGGCACGGATGGCATCGATGGTTTCGGGAATAACAATCGCCTGATTATCTACCACATAAGCATAAAACAGTTCATCTCCTTCTGTTTTCAACATATCCTCCCATAGGGCTACCTCATACATATCTCCGTAAGGCCTGCCTTTGGCCATCATACACTCTTTAATGGCATTGTTCGCTGATAGTCCGTCTTCATACCGGATCATTTGGATTCGGGTCGATTCTTTGAATGCATCCAGAATTTCTTGTTTATCTGCTTTTCTGGTTAGCTGTACATTCCAGTAATGTAAGTGACTTAAGGTTTGAGGCACTTTTACTGCTGTGGTAATTACATCAATATCCGAATCTACCGTTTGTACATCTGGTCCCTGATGGCTGGGAATATCCTTTTCGGGAACCAGGGTGTTCATTATTCCCCCTAAGTGGCTCTCCCAGGGGTCCGTGGCTCTTCTCAAAAGAGTACCCCTGGCCCTTTTTAATAAGCCCGCATTTTTTATTGGTGTAAGTGTTCTAAGAATGGAAGTGGTATTACAGGAGACCACCCGTGTAGAACTTCTATCTATTGCAGAGGTATAGTTATTTTCCGCACTGAAAGAGTGACCTGTTAGCTCATGCTTCTCACCACCCTGAAGAATAAACTTCAGCCCAGCACTTTGATACAGCCCAATATTCCTCTTAACTGCTCCTTTCGGAGTACAATCGATGATGATCTCCGACCGTGTTATCAAATCCTTAAGGTTTCCTTTGACCGGAATACCTGAGTCTATCATTTTTGGTTTATATACATCGTAAAGAGCAAATACTGGGAATCCCTTTCCTACCGCCATTTTAATACGCCAATCTGCAGCCATATCACAAATCCCGACTAACTCCATGTCATTTTGTAGCGCCACAGCATCAGCTACCCGTTTGCCTATAACTCCGTATCCGTTTATTGCTACTTTGGTTTTTTTCATAATTTATCTGAAGTACAAAATTGTTATGTAGAGTAGCCCATCTTTAGGAATCGCTTTAAATCATGACTGCCTTTTAAGACACCTATACCTGCTGACAGAATGAGCCAGACCAAAAACGGGCTTAAATAATTGTATATATGGCTATGAGGCTCCATGTGGTTTGGTGGGTTTTAATGCGCTCACAGCCAATAGTTTTTTCCATTGAACTAACGAGGTGATCAACAAAAATGCTCCTACCATTATAAATGGAATTTGACCATTGATGGTATACAATGCGGTTCCTGCCAAAGGTCCAAGCATTTGGCCAATGCCACTGAATGAGGATTGCATACCGAATGCCCAGCCGGAAGATTGAGGATCTTTCTTTGATATGAAAGCCAGCAAATTAGGTACTACCAGTGAAGAGCCCAGACCAAATAATGCAATGAATAACAAGATCATCCACTTGACCTGTGTCACAGCAAAGACTGGCAATACCATACCTGCTATGAGCATACCTAAAGCCATTTGTTTTTTGGGGTCTTTGATGAACAAAGTACCCCATCTGGCTACGGCAGGTTGGAATAAAGCCATCACGAGGCCACAGACTAATAAGCTTGTACCGATAAAGGTGACCGAAAAGCCAGCTGAATCTTTAATGAATAGTGCAAAAACAGTCTCGAATAGGGTAATGCCAACTTGTAGTACCAATGAAATGATAAGTAAATCCTTGAGGCTTTTCCACTTGCCTTTCGGGAACAAATGCATTGGTTTTCTATTTCTTTGTACTGCCGGCCTTCGCTCACTGTTTTTCAAAAAAAGCAGGGTGATTATCATCACTGATAAGCCTAAGAGAGCCAGTACCAGGAACGGCAAACTAAATCGCTCAATGAGCCAATGTATTTTTGCCAAACGTATATGCAGATCGCTTCCAATCAAATAGCCACTCAGTCCGGGGCCCATGATCACGCCCGCACTTACAGCAGTACCCGACCAAGCCAATGCTTTGGTACGCTGTGCCTCGTTGGTCATATCGGCAATGTGCGCATTGATGACCGGTACCAGAAATGATGAGAGCAAACTGCCGGTAATTCGAGCGGTATAGAGCATAGCTAAACTTGAACTAAATGCAATTCCGAGCTGCATGAGTACAAAACCACTCAAGCCAAATATGATCAATGCTCTGGGGCCAACACGGTCTGAAATGCGGCCCCAAAAGGGTGCTGTAAACACCAGAGTGACTGGGTAAATGGCCGTAAGAATTCCGAAGTGAAAAGAAATATCACCTTGATAAGCTGTGTTTGCAGCGAGCCTTTCAATGAAATAAGGAAGTACGGGCAGCAAAACACCATAACCAATGGCCACTACAAACAAACAGGCCATCAAGCTGAAGAATTTCTTACTTAGTTTTAGTTCATTCATCTGCCATCTTCTCCTTTATTACTTCGGCCTTCACCGCTTTGTGCTCAAAGTGGCTGATGATTAAGCGATTCCCTTTGTCAAAAGTCATGTAATTCCAGGCCCAATTAAGCCCAACCATCAACTTATTTCTGAAACCGCTGATAGAAAAAAGGTGAACTACCGACCACAGTATCCAGGCCAGATATCCGGCAAATCTGAATTTTCCTAAATCTGCCACGGCTCTTCTCTTACCAATGGTAGCTAATGAGCCTTTGTCCTTATATCGAAATGGTTTTTGATAATTCCTTCCCGAAATCACATGTTTCATTACCTTACCTAAGTATTTACCCTGCTGTAAGGCTACCTGAGCTACTTGTGGATGCCCTCTTGGTGAGTCCTCAGTAGCCATTGAAGCTATATCACCTATGGCGAATACATTGGCATATCCGTGAACATTCAAGGTTTCATTTACACGCAGCCTGTTTCCATGTACGAAACTATCCTTACGAATACCTCTCGGCAAGGCCCCTTCAACGCCAGCCGTCCAAATCAGATTGCGAGCTCGTAATTCAGTCCCAGCGCTGGTCGAAACAATTGATCCATCATAGTGTTCTACTGCTTCATTGAACAAGACTTTAACCCCCATCCTGGTTAAGTACCTAAATGATTCACTTGAGGCTTTTTCAGACATGGCTCCTAAAAGCTTATCAGCAGCCTCCAGGAGATAAATGTCCATGATATCTGCATTATATTCCGGATAATCTTTGGGCAGGATATACTTTTTAAATTCAGCCAGAGCCCCAGCCATTTCTACACCAGCCGGCCCACCTCCTACAATGACAAAATTGGTGAGTGTATCTCTTTCCATATCATCGCAAGTAATAGCCGCTTGTTCCAGATTCTGGATCATCATATGACGAATGTTGAGAGAGTCCTGAATACTTTTCATACCAAGACCATAAGCCTCAATTTCTCCAAGTCCGTAGAAATTGGTCCTGGTACCAGTCGCTATCACCAGGTAATCATAATCTATAATCCCTTTGTTGGTAATTACCCGGCTTTTTGAGGCCTGAATTTCCAGCACTTCGGCATAGCGGAATATCACGTTTTTATAATCAATCAGTTGTTTCCGGAAAGGAAAAACGATGCTATCCGGTTCCAAGCTACTGGTAGCTACCTGGTATAAAAGCGGTTGGAATTGGTGGAAGTTATTTCGATCAATCAGCACCACTTGTACCTCAAGTGCTTTGAGTGATTTCACCAGTGCCAGCCCGGCAAATCCTCCTCCTATCACAACTACTCTTGGTAACTCATTGTCAGGCAGGCAAACCTGTTCATCTATGGCGCAGTGATCATCCATAGCTGTAGGTCTCAGGATTAACTTTCTCTGATTTTTGCCAGTAAAGGTGTTCGAACAAGCCTGACCAATAGGCACCAAAGACAAACCAAAGGGTTAAAATGATAGTAGACCAGGAGATCCAGACATATTGCATGTTCACTTTTTCATGGCTACGTTATAAAACCCTGCAATGCACGCTCCAATCAGCCAGGCAAGGATAAAGGTCTCAACAAGGCCAATCAAGGCTTTCCACCAAGGGATTTCCATTCTGATGATGGCTGCAGTATCGATACCATGAATAAGGCTATTGAAAAACTGAACCGTACCCTCTCGTCCTGCCAATGACATCACAATAATGCAGCCTAAATACAGCAGTGCACCAGTAAGGCCAAATGCAAAACCGAACTTCCTAA
Source organism: Roseivirga sp. 4D4 (assembly GCF_001747095.1). Classification (NCBI taxonomy): domain Bacteria; kingdom Pseudomonadati; phylum Bacteroidota; class Cytophagia; order Cytophagales; family Roseivirgaceae; genus Roseivirga; species Roseivirga sp. 4D4. Next base: position 3,825,240 of record NZ_MDGP01000001.1, on the reverse strand, counting down.
TGTTTATGGTGTTCATGATCCTGATTTTTTGAGGTTGATGAATCGTCATTCTGATGTTGATGCCCATGTCCCCCATGATGAGGGATGAGCAAATGCACCGCAAACATGGCCACGATGAAAATTACCAATGAGTAATCTCCCGTAATACCCAAAGCGGGTGCAAAAAAGAGGAACAATAGAGGGAGTGTACACCCTATAATCATCCATATCATATGTTTACTCATAACAGTATCTTTAAAATTTCATCACTTCTTTTCATTAAGCGACTTGGAGATATTAAACCAATCGTTTTAAGTAGAGTAGTACCATAATTAAAGTAATGAGTAGTGTAATGGTGGCAAAAAACAATCCTCCGATCACCCACATAAAGGGTAAATAAGGGTCTGGTTGTTTGGAGGCGGCCGGGGCAAGTCCGGGGTCGGCTGGGGGCTTCTCCACTGGTCCTGCCACTTGATTGGCCGCTTTTTCTTCTTTGTCCAGAGTCTCAGTACGAACAGCAATGAATGACAATAATCCCTTGATCTCATCATCACTCAATGCTTGGTCGGGCATGGGTATATTATTGAATTGGTTGAATACTGCGATGGCCTTTTCATCACCGTTGGCCACCATAGTTTGAGAGGATTTGATGAAGCTCACCAACCAGCCTTGGTCATATCGGCTATTGACTCCCCTGAGGTCAGGCCCAACCAAATTGCCACTGCCAATACTATGGCAGGCCACACAGTACCCATTATATATCGCTTCTCCGTTAACCTGTTGAGCATTAACCGGAGAGATGCTGGCAAATGCCAGCACCAAACCAGTTACTCTACTAATCAACCTTAAAGCCTCCATTAATTTGCCGACTTCAAGAATTCGACAATCTTATTAACTTCTTCTTCTGAAATCTGTGCCCTGAATTGCATATGCTTTACGGCAATGTCCCAATCAACATCACTGAATGTACTCGGTGAGGCAGTATTGTGACAGCGTCCGCATGCCTCTCCCCACAACTGTGCCCCGCTTTTTTCAGAAATATGTGCAGGCGCTGCACATCCGGCAACGATCATCATGCCTGCGAAAATGATGAATGATAGCGTCAGTAAAATATTATTTCTTTTCATGATCATTCTATTAAAATCCTATGGTCCATTGAAGAAAAAACAGGTCGGTTTTAGTCAATCCCGAGCTGTCATGCCCTCCTTCGACCTCATCAGATTGAAAGGCAATTTTTATGGCCGATCTCCAGTCCACCCAATAATTCAAACCAAACGTCCACTGGGTGCTTTCCGACTCCCAAGGGGCCTCTTCCGGGGTTGTCATACGGGAATATCTTCCCACCAACTCTAAATTTTGAAGAAATTGACTACCAAATGTTGGACGATAGGCGAGCTGATAAAATGAGGTTCTGGATTCATTATCAAAATCAAAGGTTTCCAGATTTCCGTCCTCAATTACCTCATAGATACGGTTATCTACATTCACGAAATTCAACTGTCCTCTCATGTCGAGCCGCCCTCCAATTGCAGAAATGTTCTTTACATATGTCCAGTCAAAGGCGTATAAAAAGGCCCCTACATCTTCCAGTTCTGAGCCCTCGTTTCCCAGCTTGGCGGACTGTGCGGAAAAACCCAATTCAAGTGATTGATCGGCAAAAGGGAATAGACCAAAACGACCGCCAACGGCCTTATTTTTATTATTGTCAATATCCGATTCGGGCACAATCATACCCACCTCTTCTGCCTCATCTTCGCCATCTTCTATTCTAGGGCCATTTGTGAGGTAAAGCGAATAGTTCGTTCTCATACCTCCTAAAAAACCTGCCCCCCTTAATTCTATCCCCAGATCTGACGTAGGCAAAATCCCATCGTGTCCATAACCTAAAGGAACCGTGGGCATTTTGTTGATCCAGGAGGGGTGCAAGCGATCAAAAAAGGTACCAAATGGTACTAGAATCTTCCCCATTCTAACGGTTATGTTAGGGCTAAGCTGATAGTAGAAGTTGGCGTATTCAATGGCCATCTCTACCTCACCATCTTCAATTTCAAACTCAAGTTCCCCTTCAAAAAGTAAGCGGTCTGATTGTTTATAGATAAAGAGTGGAACAAACCTAGCGTTTCCAAAAGAGGTCTCCCCCTCACCGGAAATAAAATTTGCATCGGCATAGCCTCTGATCATATAGCGGCTATTGCCTGGCTTTGGTGAAAAGGAACTAGCTGTAGTCTGTGCTACTATGGTTCCACTCATCAACACCAGAAGTAGGAGTAAAAAGTGCTTCATATCATCATTTTTTAAAAGTTCTGAGGTAATTGACCAGCTGCCATCGCTGATCCTCTTTCAAAGTGTTTTTGTAAGAAGCCATAGGGGTTCTGCCTTCCGAAAGCTTCCAGAAAAGGGCTCCATCTGTTTGGGCCTGCACATTTGCCATTGTGAAGTTCGTAGGTTTGGGGTTGAGCGCTGCTCCAGCTACTCCATCACCCTTGCCTTTTGCTCCATGGCAAACCGCGCACATCTGATTATAAAGTTTCTTGCCCTTTATGAGTTCTGCCCCGTTCTCCGCCAAAGGATTCTTTAATTCATCGGCTTCCTTCGGGGCTTTCCATGTAGAATTTTGATCATCAGAATTATCCAGATTAGAGCTGGTAAATGCTAGTAGCGACAGTGTAGAAATCGCCACAATCAGGTGAAAAAACTTAGTGAATGACATGATAAATTTTGCTTTTGATCATGTCTAAAAGTAGGCTCAGGATCCCTAAAACAGGGTAATTATTATGTTTATGATGTATGATATTTTAACAAAAAAGGGAGTTGATTACTCAACTCCCCTGGGAGCATAACCCACCATCGGTAATATTGCTCCCTCCTCGTGTTTAGGTGAATTTATATCAAGCCACTTGAATAATTTTTTAAAAGAAAAAGTCCTATTCTGCTTCCAGAGGTGTAACCTCAATCGATTTAATACTGACTGATCCAGTACCTTCAAGCATAATACCTACATAGCCTGCCTCTAACTCATCCCCATGGCCATGGGTTATATTTTCATCTCCCAGGTACCCTTTGAAATGGGTGCCAGCCGCAGATACCCTGATGGTTATCCAATCACTTTGATCAGCCTCAAACTTTTTTCTATCAAAAAGATCTTCTTTACCTTCAACATAACGGCCCAGGCTCATGTCTTTCTCATCTATTGAGACAAACTCATAGGTGTTACCGTCTTGAGCATGATGTATGATCTTCAGATTGCCTTCAAAATTCGAGCGTTTGAGTGTCACAGCAATACCAACATTGCCCATTTTATTGTGAAAGACGAAAGCAGCTTGTCGAACATCTTTTGTAGTCAACTGCAAAATATCTTCTCCACCTTCAAACAATACCTCAGGTCTCACTTGGTCTACATTACCTGCGATAAAATGAAAATCCCTGCCAATCAATTCCTCTCCCTCTCCGCTGGGTTTCCAAATGGTAGTTTCTTCTTTGCTCAAGGCTGCTGCATGATGATCATGATCGGCAGAAGATTCTTCCTGACCTCTTGCCTGCACTTCAGTATTGTCTGTTTCTTTTGCTTCTTTTCCAGACTGACTGCAAGCACCCAACGACAAGACCATCATTAACATTAACAAATATGTAAAGGGGTTATTTCTCATGTTCTTTTCTATTATTTCGTATTTAATCAAGGAGTTCCTACTCCATATTTATAAACCAGTTTTGCACCTAATTCTCCGGTTGTGATCAATAGATATAAACCGAAACAAGCAATCAAAAAATAGACAAGTCTAACCCAGGTTTTGTCCACCTTCATAAATCTGGGCAGGACCAATTGAATGAGAGTGAAAGCCAGGAAATACCATAGTGCGGTGTAAGCACTGTCGGAATGACTGCTCAAGGTCATTTCAGCGCTAAAGGGTGGACTGACAGAATCCGCTGCTGCTCTGCCGCTGAGCAAAGTCACTACCAAACCAAGACTGCCCAGGATATACAACCATAGCCTGGAGCGGTTGACCCACTCTGGTTTGAAAAACACTTCAACCAAAGAAACAACCACAGCTAGTGACAACAAGGCGATGGGAAAGTGGACTACCAAAGGATGTATGTTTGGTGCCCACTCAGGTACTAATTGCATAATATCAGTTATCTACGACAATTCGTGTCCCGTTACTTAGCGTTTCGGGCGGAGGTATGTGTTTTCATAATTTTCCAATTCCCATCAATTTTTTTGAGCACCGAAGTGGCTACTCCTTTACGTTGGATGGTTCTATCCCCTTCTGCCAAAACAATGGTGTATATATAGGTTTCAGTAGTAAATGCGTAGGGCAGATCAATTTTGGTTTCAATTTTATGATCAGAGAAGTCAAAGGATTTAAAATGACCTAGCTCAGGTCCTAAATGATGCTCAAGGTAATGAGTAAAATTGCCCTCGACTCCCCCGGATTCAAAAACCTCTGAATCCTTCGTGAAAAGATCTGAAAGACCTTCAGTACTTAATTTTTCAATACCGTCTTTGTAAGCTTTCAATACTTGTTCCACGGCTTTTTTCTCACTCCTTTGCGCCTGAACGTTCGTTGAAAAAAACACAACGAAGGATAGGCACAGAAAAATCATTAATCTTTTTTGCATAGTCTTATTGGTTAAGTTGCTCTATTGTTTCAGCCAAACCCCGGTCAAATCAGTTTGAAACCAGGGAGACGTAGTTTTGTTAAGCAAATTATGCCGGTAGATACCCAACCCTGTATAAAATTTTGTTTTTGATATGCACTATTCCGCACTTGCTTTGCCTCAAACGTTCATAAATTGCTTTCAATCAAAACACCTTTAACATTATTACCTGTATCAATGGCAAAGACCGCTGACTTACCATGTCGACTGGTGGCTTCTTTAAACCTGTAAACTTCTTCCATCTTCAGACTCCTTGGATCGTAAAGTGTTCCTAGTTGTTGACAGTGCAATTGACTGTCTTCCCTACTGAAATCATGAACAAACCCCTTAGACTTTAAGTCATTCAATGCCTGAGACAATGAACTGTACCGGTGATGCAGTGATTTGACATGATCTTTGTATTCAGATACAGAACGGCCCGTAATCTTTTTGAACTGGTTGGATAAATAATGAACACTGCTATAACCCAGTTTAATGGCAATCTCACTTAACGTGAGCTCTTCATAATCCAGAAGCTGTTTCACTCTTTCAATCCGAATCTCAATAAAACGTCTTTCTATTGTCTGAGACTCGTGTTTAGAAAAGAGCTTACTGAGATAGTTATAGTTTTTGCCCAATTCTCTGGATAGAAATTCTGACAGGGTCACCTCAGTAGATGATTCCTCTTGCAGTTGAGCGTAGTGACCAATAGCAATCTTGATCTCCTCTACCAGCATGTCTTCTTTGTTTTCCAGCAATTCGAAACCGAATTGCTCCAGCCTTGACTCAATTGTGGGCAAAGTCAGTGACACCGGAGCAGTGATGGTGGCATGACCCAACTCAATGCTCAACACATTAGCTCCTAACTCCTTCAATTCATTTTCTATGACGAAAATGCACCTGGGACAAACCATATTCTTTATATGTAAACTGATTGATTTCATCACTTTTGCTTTTAGATCGATTAAAACGTGAGTTAATTGATGGCCTGGTCAGACGAGACCACACCAAATAGAAATGACACATGACGACATTGCAGTGTCAGCACCTGGACGTGCTGATCGCTAAATGGGCATGTGCTCACATTTTAAAGCAAAAATGACTGGAACCTTATCCGTATTTGATCGCCCGGAAGTGGGGGCGGTAGGTTAGAATAGAGAAATAAATTATCTACCTTTCGGCTATTGTAAATGAAGGCCTCATAACCATCATAGTGAGTAACAAGGGTTATTTTTTCAACCTTATTGAAGTCAAAAGACTGTGCCTTGTGCTTTATGAGTTGATCGAAAAATGGAGTAGTTAAATTCTCACAACACTCATCTTCTTCAGAGCCATCATGATCATGACCTGATGACTGATCGTGGTGGTGATCGGACACCATGGGTTGTGTATGGTGATGATCTCCTTCATGATCCTGAGAATGATGATCTGCGCCCTTTTGAAAATGATCATGAACCGCAGAAAACTCGATAATGCCTACATCACATAGAGCATCACAAATGAACATACCTGAAAAGCTGAGCACCAAACTCAAGGCTATTCCAAGTTTTATCTTGTTCAATTGGTTGATCATGACTTTTTCTGTTGTCCTACTCAGAGAGGCTCTGAGAGGCTCTGAGGATATCACTAAACAAAAATACTAATTTGTAGGTCTACTTTTTATGACTTACATCAGTTTTGGGAACATCTCGTCACATATACCTGAACTTTTTTTTAATTCATTAGGATAGCTGTTGGGTTCTCAAGAATAATTTCTCAGCGAAAAACACAATTAATATCATGATCATTGCAGTCAAAACAATTGTAATATCACTGTTTCCTTTGACCCATAAAAAAGCACCGAGGACTATTAAGTCGAGAACTATAGCTGTAAAGACAATGGAAGCTTTTGCACCCACATCTTCTCGTAGATATCGAAGCACACCGTAATGTATCGCTATGTCCATCACCAAATAGAAAATAGCTCCAAGCGAAGCGATTCGGCCCAGGTCGAAGAAGATGGTCAGTATAATGGCAATCACTACAATGTAAACGAGCATATGCTTTTGAATTCGTCCTGACATACCTAAGTGGCTATGGGGAATAAGGTCCATATCCGTGAGCATTGCAGTCATCCTGGACACCGCAAAAATACTGGCAATGATACCAGAAACAGTAGCGACTATTGCTATACCTACTGTAAACCACAATCCATATTGACCGAAGGCTGGCTTGGCAGCCTCTGCCAGGGCATAATCCTTGGCTTCTATAATCTCCTGAATAGACAGGTTGGCCGAAACTGCAAAGGCTACCAAAAGATAAATAACCAAACAGATGAACAATGAAATGATAATTGCCCGACCGACATTTTTATGAGGATTTTCCACTTCTCCCCCACTGTTGGTGATGGTAGTAAACCCTTTGAAGGCAAGTATTGACAGTGCAAGAGCGCCCAGATAACTGGCTACTGAATAATCTTCTGATTGCTGAGATGAAAAAGTCTGTTCAAATGAAAATCCCGTGGCCCATAGCCCTCCAATCGCGAAGACAGCTATCCCACCGATCTTGATAACTGCCATGGCCATAGATGATTTGCCAATGAAATTGTTCCCGGAAATATTAACAAGGAAGGCAACTACCAGAAGTACAACACCCAATATCGGCACCAGAAACGTATTGTCATCCACATCAAATAGCTGAAGAGTATAAGTCCCAAAAGTTCTGGCCACCAGGCTTTCGTTGATAATCATGCTCAATGCCATAAGTAAAGAAGCACTGGCAGTAATAGTGCTCTTACCGTAAGCTTTTTTCAAGATCATGGCGATGCCACCAGCTGATGGGTAAGTATTTGAAACCTTGATGTATGAGTAGGCACTAAAAGCCGAAATGATAGCCCCTACTATAAAAGCAAATGGAAACCACACTCCGGATAATTCGGCCACCTGCCCCAGCAGGGCGAAAATACCAGCACCAATCATCACACCTGTACCTAGTGCAACAGCACCGGCCAGGGTTAAGCTATCTTTTTTGTAATCAGACATAGTTTCGTTCGAGTATTGAATTTATGATTCGGATTAGACTTTTTTGCAACCTCTTTTAACTTTTTTGTCATTTGTGGAGTAGACCGTAGACATCAGGTTTATGACAGATTTTTCTAAAATGCCGTCCTCTTCCACTTCTTGAATAATTTTGTAAGCCATCATAAGACCAGTTCTTCAAAAGTTACGGGGCAGTATCCCTTGGGAATCTCATGCTGTTTCCATACTTTATTTATAGTTATACATGGCTCTGCTCTCTTCCTTAATCATAATTAACCGTTAGAGATTATTGATTGCGTTCTTCAACTTTCTTTGTATTTCGCTGGCAATACTCTCTAATTTTGAATTTTCTACTGCCAGCATGGATGCCATAGGATCAACGGCAGCTACTTCTATACCTTTTTCCACCTGTTGAACAATTACATTGCAAGGCAGCATAGTACCAATTTTTTCTTCGGCCTGAAGTGCTTTGAAAGCGTAAGGAGGGTTGCAGGCTCCCAGTATCCTGTAAGGTCTGAAATCCTCATCCAGCTTTTTCTTCATCGTAGCCTGTACATCTATCTCTGTGAGAATGCCAAACCCTTCACTTTTAAGAGAAGACGTTATTTTCTCGATGGCTTCATCAAAGGACACATTTTCCAAAATCTTTTCGTGGTAATACTTCATATGGTTTTCGTATTTAATTGAATGCTAAACATTAATGGAACAGAGAGGAGTTGCCTTGTAACTTTTGTCACAAACTCTTTCTGACCAAATACATCTTGAGTTCTCGGTGGTGTTTAAGTAACAATCAAGCACCAGGTATGGATAATTTATCTTGCTAAAGGTTCTAAAATCTCACCAACAATCCACCCCCCCAACCAAAGCGGTTGTTATAGTTTCCTTGAATTGAAAAGTTGCGTGAAAGTATATAAGAAACTCCAACGAGCCATTGAGTTTCACCTTCGTAAGAACTGTCATTTTCTAAATCATTGACCAAACCAAGATCGGCTCGATGCTCATATTCTCCTTCAAGAAAAATTCTTGGAAAAATTAATAACTCTCTGTCTAAGCGAATTCTAGGGCGTAATTGATGGTCTAGACTCACATCTACATTAAACATGTAGGGTGTAAAATATTTAACTCCAACCAGCCCTACGGTATTGAATTCCTCATAAGAATCGGGGATTTCAGTTTCTGTATTAACGCCTGCATAAATGCGAATCCAATCATTCAAATACCTATTATAATTTACCTCTATTTCCGTATTTCGATCATAATCCAACTCAGCTCTGAGCGAAAATTCATTACGGATATTGCTTGACACTAAATTAAGCTCAGTAAAGTTTGAGCCAGCTCGCGCCAATCCCCAAGAATAATAATGGTCCGTCTCATCAATAAGTTTTTGTATGGGGAATCGTTTTAATCTCTCATCGCGGGGCGTCTCATAACTGAACACACGTGCCATGCCTCCCATCATGTGATATAGAATATGGCAGTGAAAGAACCAATCACCATATTCTTCATTATAAAACTCGATAACAATTTTTTGCATTGGCGGCACATTGACCGTATGCTTTAAGGGCGAGCGATCCCCATTTTCATTAATCACCCGAAAGTAATGACCATGGAGGTGCATGGGATGATGCATCATGGTGAGGTTATTAAGTGTAATTCTTGTTACTTCTCCACCGCTAATTTTAATTTTGTCAGTTTCAGACAGTGGTACACCGTTCGTACTCCAAACGTATCGCTGCATATTTCCGCTTAGATTCAATAGAATTTCATTTACAGGCAGACCTGCCTTAAAAGAGGTGCTTGCCTGCGCTTTCAAAAAATCATAGTTGAAATAGGTTTTACGAGTGCTGTAGTCAAAATCCGTACTATCTTTTTGCATCAAAAGCATTTTGTTGTTCACCTGATGTGATGCTTCGCTATGGTCCTCAGACATCGAACCCATTTCCATCTGGTCACCTTTCATATCCATACTCATACCGTACTTCTGCATCAAAAATTCGGGGGTTTTTTTCTTGCTATTTCCAACCATTGCCGATGCACCCATCTTCATATCCATCTTAGCCATCTGCTTCATCATCTCTATTTTGTCAGGTCTTCCGACCACGCTTGCAGGATAAAGTGTTCCTCTTCCCAAACGGATTGAGGTGTGACCAGAACCATCTTGTGCCGTGGCTATAATTTCTAGAGTTCCCTCGGGAATAGTGACGATGACATCATAGGTTTCAGCAATTCCAAAGAGAAATCGACTCTTAGATACGGGTTGGACATCAATGCCGTCACTTGAAATCACCATTGGGTTTCCACCTCCAAAGTCCATCCAATAATAAGTAGAAGCTGAAGCGTTTATAAAACGTAGCCTTACTTTTTCTCCAGGCTGAAATCCAGGATATTCCGCCAGTTTTTTGCCATTAGTCAAAAACGCAGGATAATAAATATCTGCGATATCTGCACCCTCCATTCGGTCACGCCAAAACTTAAGTTGAGCCCCTAAGGCACCTTCTCCTATGACCCTGCTCAGCGGTACCGCTGTGTTCTTTTTTACCTGATACCATTCGTTTCCTCTTTTGAGGTTTCGTAATACATTCATTGGTTTTTCATTCGTCCAGTCAGATAGCACCACGACTAAATCTTTATCATAGTCCAACGTCTTTTCTTTTGGTTGAATCACTATTGAACCGTAAACCCCCTTTTGTTCTTGTAGTAAAGTATGAGAGTGATACCAATACGTCCCCGCCTGGTTGAGAGGAATTCTGTACTGAAAAGTCTCTCCCGGCTCTATCGGTGGTGTTGTTAAATAAGGAACACCGTCATAAAAATTTGGAAGTATCAGTCCATGCCAATGGACCGAGGTTTCTACATCCATCTTATTGGTAACATTGATTATGGCAAGGTCACCTTCTGTAAACTCTAATGAAGGGCCTGGAATACCGCCATTTATAGTCATCGCATCAGCAGTGATGCCACCAAGCCTCATTTCATTTTTCTCTATGATAAGCTTGTATTCCTTAACCGGTCTACCTTCTTCTTTTCTGTCCTGCCCGTTAGTTCCAACCTGGGCAAAGGTGGTCTGCGCAATGAACAATGTCAAAATAAAAGCGATCGTAGCTCTTTTCATTTTTGATTTATTTCCTTTTGATTGAAACTTTACTTTTTCTCAGAGTTATTTACTTTTTCCCCTTAACGCTTTTCTGCTAGTTCGTATCTTACAACTCAGACACATCATAAAATCATGCTGTTGATGATCGAACGGTCTTAATGCAAAATGCTGGTATTCTGAATAATGGCTGCTTCCCAAATGTTTTTATCTCTATAGGTCCGATTAAAAGAAATGAACATGCCAATTCGAGCCAAAATAAAAGTTTTGCAATTCAAGCTATTTCATGGCGCTTTTGTAAGTAAGTCCAAAGCATAAGTGACAAATTCTCTACAACACTGGGTAAATATTTCGCCAATTACATTCAGTATTAAAGTGTCTGGGTGACGGTGCTGCCTATGCACCAAATGCATACAGCTCCTACTAAAAATAGCTTCAGATCTTCATGTAGTCTCCCAAGGTTAGTGTCTTTGGTCTGTTAAAACTGGATATTTGCAGTTCTGATCCTGGAGTTTTCACCCGTTTCGGTCCAGGCCATATAAACCGTATTTCCCGAGCTGGTAATGACCGGAAAACCACTGTTTCGTGAAGAAGTTGACTCTGCAACAGTCAATTTTTCCTTTAATGCTCCCTGACTGGTGTAATGCCCCAATACAACCTTGGCTAACTCTCCTTCAGTTTCCATCCAACTTACGACCAGCGATTGATCTGCCAACATAGCAATACCTACACGTCCGTTAGTGGCTCCCTCACGTAAGGTTACCGCTGGTAGAAATGTGGCTCCCGCGTCACTGGATAAAGCCAACTTTACTCTCGGCTGTCCACCACTTGCCGTGAACCAGGCCACTGCCACGGCATTCACATTAGCGGTTATTGCCGGCCCATTGACCGGGCAGCCTGCAATGTTCCAATTGTCGTTGTAGATAATCTCAGGACTTGTCCAACTACCATCAACCCAACGCACAATCGACATATCTCTTATTTCATCCTCGGTTCGATTGCGATAAACCACCACTGGTCCATTGGTCGTCAAAGCCGCTGAAGTTTGGCAACAATCGCAAACCCGGTCATCTAATTCCCATTCTTCCAGGGGGATTCCTTCATTATCAAAAATCGCAGCCCTCAAAGTCATTGCGCCACCTCCTGAATGATTCCCGTGGCTTCCTCCTTTGGTATTGCGACCATCCAACCAGGTAGCAAATATTCTATCACCCTCCATCGGGAGCAAGCTCACAAAACCATGTTCTGCACTTACACCATCAGTATGGGGCACAAAGGAGTCATTCCAGCTTTGTCCGCTATTATTGGAAATCACCATCCTTACATCATAGTCGTAGGTTCCCTCATCGCGTTTTTGTAGCCAGTGTGCCGCCATTAACTGATCTTGTGCTATGAACGAGGGAAAATCAGCCCAATTCACGAACCAATTATTACCCTTGCTGATCACATTTGATGCCGACCAGGCCCCTGACTCCAGCTTGGAAAAAAGCAGTTTGGCCTGCTCTTCAGATTTCTCTATCCAGGATAAATAAACATCACCCCTCTGGTCTGTAAACAGGTTTGGTTCTTCACTAGATAAGGCAGCCGGTGTTTGAATGGCGGATACAATTGGTCCTTTATTCTCAGGGTTTTGGCAAGACCATAGTCCCAAAATGGCCATCATGAAAAAATACACTTTTGCTCTCATGGCATTAATTTTTAAGGTGTGATTTGAGTATTTTAAGATTTTTATCGCTATCCCAATATTCAGCTCCCACATGCTCATAGACCAGGTTGCCCTGGCCATCAACAACATAGGAAGTGGGAAGCGAATATATATTCAGGGCTTCGAGCCCTACTGCAAATTGAGCGAATTCAAAGGTGTACTCACTTCTGTCTACAAAACTTTGTATTCTGTCTTTGTCCTCATTAGAAACGGCAATGAACTGATAGCCCTCCTTTTCCAGAATGCTTTTGGCATTTTCAATAGATGGCATTTCCTGAAGGCAGGGTTTACACCACGTGGCCCAAAAATTGATAAAGGCAGGCTTGCCCTCCAAATCGGCTACTGTGAGGATTTTGTTATCCATGGTCCTTAACTCAAGCTTGTCAAAAAAGGACTTTTCTTTTTTGGGCGAACAAGCTATCAACAAAAACACCAGTAAGAACACCAAGTTTATCGGGCCCCGGTTCATAGTTCCTTCACATTGAATGACACTTTTACGTCTGCCCATGAAATAGATATGGTTCCTTCTTTATCTCCGGTGGGTTTCACCTCATAAAGCAATTGTTCTTGGGTTTCCGCGAGCTTTTCAGGTTTGACGGTGAACCTTGTAACATCCAACTCCTGGTCGTAGTCATCTGCCAGGTGCTGCTCATAGTTTTCATTGATGATGATGGTCCATTCTGATTCTCCTGGAATGGTGAAAAAAGCGTATTTGCCCTTGGGTACCTTGTTGCCATTTAAGCTAACATCGTTCGGGAAATTGATGGAAGTAGCACTATGTGCCCCCGTTACCCAAACTTCGTTGTAGGCCACCAGTCCACCGAAGATCTGTCTGCCTCTGACACTTGGGGCATGGTATTCTATGTGTACATGAGTATCACCAATATTGGTCATGGCCTGACTAGCCGGGCTTTTTGATTTGCCAGGAGAGGTGGTTTGTGCTGTTGCATGATCATGGTCTGCTTCGGCTTCTTTCTGCTTTTTATTGTTACCACAAGCAATTAAGGTTACAGCCAATAGCGACAGTAATAATAGGTTTATCTTTTTCATAGTAGAGTTAATTAAATTAGTATCAACCTTCTTTAGGCTGGTGTATTTTATCAAAATTCGAAATCACGAAAAATATCATTATAAAACTGGTGGCTATTTCCAGCACCACAAGTAGTTTGGCCTTCATCAATACTGGCGTGATATCTCCAAATCCTATAGTAGCAAAGGTCACCACGCTGAAATAGATGAAATCAAAGGCCTGCCCCGGCTGGCCGTTATTGGCCTCAATTCCTGAAAACGCTCCCGAAAGACAATTCTGAAGGCAGTAGTAATCTGCCGCAAATGAAAATACAATGAGGCCTATAACAATGCCGTAAACAGCTACCAGGTCATAAAACGAACAGCATTCGCGCAGGTGAGCTGTCAGCCTTTTGAAAGTGTAAATCAGAATATAGATGATTTTAAAAAAGGCAAAGAGCAACACGAAGTTTGAGAGTATTGGCCCATAAAAATGATGATCTATGGCGTAGAATAACACGCCATAGATCAGAATGCCTGCCGTCAAAAGAGGCAGTTCGTACCGAATGATTCGCTTCAGAAAAGAAGAGATAACCGGTCTGCTATTTGCCTTCTTGTTTCCTGGCATAGGCCTGATAGTTTTCCTCAGATTTAAAATAATGGATGCCAATATCTGACGAGCTTTTCAGCACAATGTAGGCCTTAGCCTTATCCACCTTTTCACCAGTATAGGGGTCAATGGCATACCTGTAATGAAGGCTGTCTTTTAATTTGGCTTCGCACATTTCGCAACAACCATAATAAGTCTTGTCTTCTACTTCAACAGGGATTTGTGCTATACCCATATAAGCATCATTGACCATGCACACCAACTCATTTTCAACATGCCTCCCCTCTTCCAACACTTGATGTGTAGGAAGAGTCCTGTAAACCTGGTAACCGATTATGGCTAGCATAAAGATTCCCAGTATGCTCAAACTAATTATTGATTGCTTATCCATAACAAAGGGTTTTAGTACCCGCAGGGTGAGGTCAGTCTACCACGACTTGATCACTTTATTACCCTCAACACCTGCGGGACAACCAATTCACTAATCGTTGATTTTTTCCTTGGTACTACCACATTTCATCATAGCATCACCGAAATATGGGTTTCTAATCTCAGCTTTATCGCTGAGCCAATAAGCACCTGTATTATTGAGTGCCATAGGGCAATGTTGATAATATGCCTCTTTACCATTGCTACCGAATGCTTTTAAGCTTTTATAAAGGTTGGCGCTGAAAGTGGCATAGGCCTCTCTTTGCTCAGCAAGGGATTCAGCTTTTTCAAAAACGATAATACTGCTATTCATCAGTGTGCTGTACTTCATCCAATCCATATGGGCCTGCCCTTTCAGCAGTTTCATATCCACTTTTCCCATGGCCTTTTTTATATCTACAGCTTTACGCTTGACCAATGCTGGATCTGACGAAACAAAGGCTTCTGTCAGAATCAAGCTAGATTCGTAAAGCCCTCCCAACTGATCCTGGAACTTCTTATCGGTATCATAGCGCTTAACTTCCTGACCCTCTTCCTGCTTACCATGCATGTTGGCATGGTCGTGTTGTGCATAAACGGACCAGCTCACTAAAGCCAGTGCCATAATTATGATAGACTTTCTCATTTTCTTAATTTTTATTGATTCAAAACTTGTATGATTACAACTCCTATGACTATTACCAGGACGAGACCCCAAACCACCCTACTCGTCCATATTTTCCATCTCGAAGGCTGGGGCTCATTCCCGGTTTTACAACAGTCTTTCATGTTTTCTTTTTAAGGGTGCAGGATACTCTTTCATCGCTGAGCCTTCCTGCACCATTTACTTAATTATTATTTTTGCCCTTGAAACCTCAAGGTGTAAGGATTGCCTTCATTCGTCATTCTGAAGTCAAACCCGAATGAATGGTCAGTCATCCCAAATCCACCAAAATGCTCATCGTCCTCTTGATGTTCATCTTCCATGTGGTGCTCCCATTCCGACTCTCCATCGTGCATATCACCCATCATACCTCCAGCATGGCCGGCTCCGAGCCTATGACCATACATGTTCTCAAAAGCATCTCCGGTCAGGCATACATTGACCTCATCTTGATGCTCATAATAATTCAATACCAGGGTAGTATCCAGATCGAGACCATAACAATGAACCTCTATTTCACGGTCTCCTATCAATGTGACCGTAGCAGTTCCTGTAAAGGAATCGCTACTCACACCGTTACTTTCAATCCGACTAATTGTGCCGGTGTAAGTACCTTGGATCTCTACTCCCACATCATCGGGAGTGTCATCCGAGCTCTCACAGGCAGCGACAGTCAAAACTGCCAAAATCCCCGTGATCAGAATTTTCGTTGGCCTTTTCATATTGCTTAATTTTATACTGCCTTATCATTACCGATCACTTACTTGATCGTTTCTTTTGTTTCTCCACAACGGAGCATGGCATCACCGAAATAAGGATTATTGATCTCCTGGGTTACACTCAACCAGTATGCCCCCTTGTTATCATTGGCCATTGGACAGTACTGGTAAAAGGCGTTCAGCCCTGTAATGGCAAAGGTTTTAATACCTTCGAAGAACGCATCGCTTAAGGTTCCCAAAACCATGCGTTGTGCTGCTATGTCGTCACTGGTAGATATGGTTTTGAGTGGGGTTTCAATCTTCTTTAAAATCTCCATCCACTTTAAATGAGCATCCCCTTTCAACAGACTCATATCTACTTTTTCAAGGCTGGTAGAAATCTTTTCTGCCTCCTTCTTCACCTTGCCTGCATCCGTTGCAACAAAGGCGTCTTTCATGAGAAGATACTGATCAAAAACAGCTGCCAATTGCTTTTTGAAAGCATCATCTACAGTCATGGTCTCCATTGCTCCCATGTCATGTTGAGAATGGTCAACCTTCTCTTCCTCTTTACCAGCATCTCCTCCTTCCATTGCTCCATGATCATGCGCCATCGACACTTTGCCACCATCAGGGTTCATCATACTGGATTTACCCAAAAGCTGAGCAGCTGCATCTATCTTGAAGACTCCATTGGTGGCTACCATCTCTCCTGGGTTAAGCCCTTCTTTAACTACATAATAATCTCCGGCTTCTTCTCCCAATACGATCTCCCGGTAGTCGAACATGCTTTTTTCTGACTCCAGGTTTCTCACATAGACAACTGCTTTTTTACCTGTCCAAAGAATAGCCGACTTAGGTACGGTCACGGCCATGGCATTACCAGAGAGCATTGCTTTTAAAATTCCCTTCACAAACATATCGGGTTTAAGCAGATCGCTTGGGTTGTTTAACTCTGCTCTCACCTTAGCTACCCGTGCTTTTGGGTCTATTACAGGGTCTATAAAAGACACCTTACCTGTAAACTCTCTGCCAGGGATGGACTTCACCGTGAAATTGATCTTATCGCTCATTTTCACCCACGGCAGGTCACTTTCATAAGCGTCAAACATTACCCAAACTCGGCTCAGGTCAGTCACTTCAAATAGCAACGAACCTTCCTTTACATAGTCTCCCTTACTTACATGACGCATGGTCACAGTGCCGGTAATAGGAGAAAGTATG
Source organism: Roseivirga sp. 4D4 (assembly GCF_001747095.1). Lineage (NCBI taxonomy): Bacteria > Pseudomonadati > Bacteroidota > Cytophagia > Cytophagales > Roseivirgaceae > Roseivirga > Roseivirga sp. 4D4. The sequence goes on along the minus strand of NZ_MDGP01000001.1, from coordinate 3,808,201 downwards.
TCAAAGTAATATTGTACCTCCCCAGATTTTTCAATTGCACTGATCTGTCCTTTGGTCAGGTCCCACAAGGAGAGTTTCGTTATTGCGGCCTGATAGAACTCTGGGTTGCTTTCTTTGAGTTTTTTGGCTTCAAAGAGCTCTTTTTGAGCGGTTACCAAATCGGGTGAATACACCGATGCCAGTACCTCTCCTTTGTTCACCTTCTGTCCTGTGAAATTGATTGTTAAGTCTTCAATCCTCCCTGGAAACCTGGCCGTCAATTCTGCGATCCGGGTTTCATCTGCCTTAATTTTTCCAGGCAAGTAGAGTTCGTTGTAGGGTGCTTTTGACTCGATCACTGTAGTTTCAACTTCAGCAATCTTCATGGCTCTGGCCGACATAATGATGCTGGTCGGCCCTTCATCATCATCTGCACTTGTCTCAAGAGGTATCAGGTCCATACCACATATGGGGCACGAACCAGGCTCATCTTCTCGAATTTGCGGGTGCATTGAACAAGTCCATATAGAACCACCTTCATGTTCGTGATCGTCTGCAATTAGGCTGGCCGGCTCACTCGTCTGCGAGCTACCACCACTGCCTCCGAAGATCAACCAACCAAGGAGTATACCTACTATGAGAAAGCCGATGCCCACCCAGATATTTCGGTTTTTAGTGATGCTTAATATTGTCATGACACTTGATTTATTTTCCGATTAAGTAATTGATGTAGGCTACAGTCGTATTTCTGTCGGCCCTTGCTTTTTCCAGTTCCAACTCATATTTCAGTAGTTGGCGATCCATTCTCAGTACTTCCTCGAAGTCTGACCCTTCCGTGGTATATTCCGATACCAGTAAATTCAGCGACTGACGGGCTATCCCACTCAATTGCTCGTATAGCTCTTCGCGCCTTACTGCATCGCGATAGTCCTTTATCCACTCTTCAAGATTGGTCTGCAAGCGATTGATTGTATTATCCTTTTGCAATCGCACAGACTCTCTCAAAATCTGCTTCTCCTTAACCATAGCCTGATATTTCTTGCGGTAAAGGGGTATTCTGATACCTACCTGAGGCAAGGCAATGGCGTCTCTTCCATTGCCTGAAACATCCACGCCATCACGCTTGGCAATATTTATATAGCTCAACCCAACACTGAATGACGGCTTTCCCTTTAACTCTGCCACTCTGGCCTGATTAGTCAATGATGACATCTCATAATCATACTTACTCAGGACTGGGTTATTTGCCAGAAGAGAGTCATTCAAAAAGGCACGATCAGTCTCCAAGTCATCGCTCCAAAGTGTATCCGGAAAGGCAATCACCGAAGGAAGCTCAGTGTTGAGCAGTTCTTTGAATCTGGAAAGAATGGGAGTCTCACTGTCTCTGAGTAATTCAAGTTGTGAATCCAACTCCAACACTTCCATGTCTATTCTCAAGACGTTGACAAAACTCCCTTTACCTGATTCAAACCTGACCTTGGCCAATTCTTTGAAGCTGTTCAGTAGTACGATATTCTCCTGAGTAATATCAATTGCCGAGTGCAAGACGTACAAGTTGTTGTAAGTAGACCTTACTTCGAACTGCAGCTTATTCTTTGCATCTTCGAACTCTTGGTATCTTGCTTTGGCAAGATCGGCCACAACGCTTTCCTGCGCTTTCAATTGGCCAAACCATGGGAACATTTGCGAAATCGAAATATTGGCCCTTTGAGCACCAACCCGGGTTTCGACCGGACTTACAAAAACTCCAAATGCAACCGTAGGGTCAGGCAATGATTTGGCCTGTGGCAATCGTTCCAGGGCTGCCATATACTGCTGAAACAAGGATTTAAGCTGAGGGTTGTTTTCTCCCGCAATTTGCACGTAACTATCCAGTTCGCTTTGGGCATTCACCACATTGGGCGAAAGCATGAGTGTGAACAAAACGAATAATTGTAGTAGGTTCTTTTTCATATTCATCTTAGGCCTCCTTTCTCATTAATCGCTTCACTCTGCCCTCTTGCCACATGCAGTAGAGCACGGGCACAACGAACACGGTGATGGCCTGAACCAACATTCCTCCAAACGTGGGGATCGCCATAGGCACCATAATATCAGATCCTTTACCAGTTGAGGTGAAAATCGGAAGTAAGGCTATCAGTGTTGTGGCTGTGGTCATAATAGCCGGTCTGATTCTTAGCTTACCCGCATGAAGCACAGCTTCTTTCACAGCGGCAACATCGGACGGTTTTCGCTCCTCGAAGATTTGCTTAAGATAAGTAGCCATAATCACACCATTGTCTGAGGCTACTCCAAACAAGGCTATGAATCCCACCCATACCGCTACACTTAGATTGACTGTATCTACCTGAAAGAGGTCTCTCATGTTAATTCCCACCATGGAAAAATTGAGAAACCATTCCTGTCCATATAGCCAGATCAGCAAAAAGCCTCCTGAAAACGCCACAAATACTCCTGAGAATACCATAGCAGTGGTAGAAACATTTCCGAACTGAAAGTACAGAATCAGAAAAATTGCCAAAAGACATACTGGTACTACTATAGCCAGTCTTTTGGTTGCTCTGATCTGGTTTTCATAGTTTCCAGTAAACTTGAAATTGACCCCAGCCGGTACTGTAAATTCACCGGATGCGATCTTAGCATCTATAAATCGTTGTGCTTCTTCGACTACATCAACCTCTGCAGTGCCTTCTTTTTTGTCAAAGATCACATAGCCTACCAGGAAAGTATCTTCACTTTTGATCACCTGCGGTCCACGTCTATAAGTGACTTTAGCCAGTTCACCTAAAGGAACCTGAGTACCGGATGGCGTGGGGATTAAGACCTTCTTCATGTCCTCTGGATTGTCCCGGAATTCACGGGCATAGCGTACACGTACGGGAAATCTCTCTCTGCCCTCTACAGTAGACGTAAGTTTTACACCCCCAATGGCCACTTCCACTGACTTTTGAAAGTCTTCTACCGTAAGGCCATAGCGTGCTATTTCGTCTCGATCCACTTTGAATTCGAGATACGGTTTTCCAACAATTCGATCGGCAAATACCGATGAAGCCTGAACACTGGGTACCTGCTGGAGAATACGCTCTAACTCCAAACCAACGGTCTCTATGGTTTGTAGGTCAGGCCCATAAACCTTGATACCTATTGGCGCCCGCATGCCTGTTGAAAGCATAATGAGCCGTGTTTGAATTGGCTGCAGTTTTGGAGCCGAAGTCATACCAGGTACTTTGGCCACTCTGATGATCTCATCCCAAATATCATTTGGAGACTGAATCTCTGGTCGCCATTGCCGGAAATATTCACCGTTTTTATCTTCAACCAGCTCTTCTTTGGAAACCTTTTTAAAACCGTTCTCTGGATTATAAGAACTACCATCCTTTAATACATAGGCCCCTTCCTTGTCTACCTTAAACCGCATACGGTTGCCATTTTCATTCACCATATACTCGGGCAAATAATTGATGGTATTCTCAAACATGGAAATGGGTGCAGGGTCTAATGCTGAGTTGACGCGACCCCACTTGCCCACTACCTGATCTACCTCTGGAATAGCGGATACATAGGCATCTACTTTTCGGATGACATCAACATTTTCCTCTACTCCGGAATGAGCCATAGTGGTGGGCATCAATAAATATGAACCCTCATCGAGCGCTGGCATAAATTCTTTACCAGTGCCCGGGAAGTTTTTGTTAAGTGATTGCCAAAGACTTGTTTGACGAACCTCCCAACCTGCTTTTTCAGCTGTATGGCCTGCCCAACCAAACATACTTTCAAACCCTGTCCATGAGAGTATCCCGAACAACAGCACGAAAACCGGGAGTGCCAGGAATTTCCATTTATTGTTGAGACACCATCTCAGAATTGGGGTATAAAATTTTACCAGGAGCAGCAAAGATCCAAGCACCAAAACAATCACCGCACCCACAAAAGTAAAGTTGGTCAGCAAGCTGTTTTGTGCACCTAAGGGTAACCACTCTCGTGTTAGTAAAATGGCAAGTGATACGATGATAATGGCAACATTAAGGTACTCGGAGACCCACCGCCATTTTTTGGATATCCATTTTTCCGATACCTTATTCGCCCCTAGTAGTATCAAAATAATTCCCATCCAACTGGATGAGTAAATGAGTATGAAGATTCCGAGAGCAATAAGTGCTGTGTTCCAAATTCTTACGGTCCGTTCTTTGCCTAACCTAATGGAAAACAACCAATGTGCTAAAGCTGGGATAACCGCCAGGCCTATAAACAGGGCAGCAAGCATAGCAAAGGTTTTAGTAAAGGCCAACGGCTTAAAGAGTTTGCCTTCTGCCGCCTCCATAGCAAAAACGGGTAGAAAACTCACTACCGTAGTGGTGAGGGCTGTAATCACAGCGGTAGCTACTTCTGTAGTCGCTCGATAGATCACCTCCAACTTTTCTTTGTTGGATATGCCTTTATTTTCAGGCTTATCAAGGTGCCGAATAATGTTTTCCGTGAAAACTACCCCCACATCCACCATGACTCCAATCGCAATGGCAATACCCGAAAGTGCCACAATGTTTGCATCTACCCCGGCATACCTCATGACAATAAATGTCATCAATACACCTAAAGGAAGAAGTGTAGAGATGATCACTGAGGCACGAAGGTTCATCACCACAATGATCACCACAATGATACTAATCAGAATTTCTTCGGTTAGCGCCTTTTCCAAGGTACCCAGGGTTTCTTTGATCAGCCCCGTACGATCGTAAAACGGGACAATGGTCACCTTAGACACTGTACCGTCTGCCAATGTTTTGGAAGGAAGTCCGGGAGCTATTTCCTTTATCTTTTCCTTGACGTTTTCAATGACTTCCAGTGGGTTGGCTCCGTACCTGGATACCACTACAGCTCCGGTAGCTTCAGCACCCTCCTTATCTAAACCACCGCGCCTTGTGGCAGGCCCAAAATTGACTACTGCCACATCTTTAATGCGAATGGGAGTGTTATCATTGGCTACCACTACCGCCTTCTCTAAGTCTTCCAGGTTTTCAATATATCCGAGCCCCCTTACCAAGTATTCCGCTCTATTGAATTCAATGGTTCGGGCCCCGACATCGAGGTTGCTCTTCCTGACTGCGTTCATAATCTGAGAAACAGTGACATTGTTCTCTTTCATGGCTACAGGGTCTATATCGACCTGATACTCTTTGATAAATCCTCCGATAGCCGCAACTTCAGAAACACCCTTTGCCGAAGTGAGAGAATAGCCTACATAATAGTCCTGAATGGTGCGAAGCTCTTGTGGGTCCCAGCCCCCGGTGGGCTCTCCAGTCTCCGGATTTCGCCCTTCCAGTGTGTACCAGAAGATCTGACCCAATGCTGTTGCATCCGGTCCAAGTGCTGGTTGAACGCCATTGGGCAAAATCCCTGCCGGTAGGGAGTTTAACTTCTCCAGAATTCTGGATCTACTCCAGTAAAATTCTATATCTTCTTCAAAAATGATATAGATACTCGACAGTCCGAAAATAGAGTTACTACGGATTGTTTTAACCCCTGGAATCCCCAGGAGTGCCGTGGTCAATGGATAAGAGATCTGGTCTTCAATATCTTGAGGAGACCGCCCCATCCAGGTGGTAAATACGATTTGCTGGTTTTCACCAATATCCGGTATGGCGTCTACCGCCACCGGGTCTCTGGGAAAGAAATCCATCTTCCAATTGAATGGCGCAGTGGAAACTCCCCAGCCGATGAATATGAGTAACAGCAATACTGTTACCAGCTTATTCTCTAAAAAGAATTTGATTGTTTTATTTAACATGGCCTTTTTAATTGATACTATGAACTAGTCAATCGAGGGGCGTCAAGGCACAACTCACATTTGTGGCTACCTGTAATCACCCAAAGAGGCGTGTATTAAAGAAGGAATGTCTGAATCTCTACCAGCAGGTCGGATTCAGCTAATGGAGGCGGTTCTGCAGTGTAAAAAGAATCAGAATGATCTATTTGCATAACCCTGAACAGCATTTGCAAATCAGCAAATGCGATAGGGTTTACAAGCTGAGGAGCCTTAAAAATGAAATTAAAGCTGTTAACCTGATATTCATCCAGCTGGTATGCTTCCTGTTCATCATGACAACAGCCTTTAGGCATATCAGCTCCTTCGCAGCAGGAGTCGACTTGTTGATAGATCGCTATGCTCTCCAACATTTCTCCACAGAAGTGCTTGTTAATCGTCACTCCCATGGAAATGGTAATCAACAGAATTACGAGCAATATGCGACTGATTTTTTTCATTAACTCAAATGAGTTGTCATTTTAACTAACGCAAATGTATAGAAAATGGCCTACTGGCTTTGTTCAATATTTGGTTTTAGATGTATAAGATTTTGGTTTTTATAAAGTCTAACGTTGTTCAGGTCGATAATCAACAGATGTGAGCATCAGTCGAAGGTCTTCTATTCATTTAAACCGCTTCAATCACAGCTCTTACATTTTTTTAAATCCAACTGAAAACTTACGATAATCGAATCGCTTGTTCGAATTACTCCAAACAACTTCTTGGGAGCTTGCAATCCAAAGTCTGAAAAGCGAAAAACCTGATTGCCATCCAACTGCTTAGTATTCTCACCATCTTCTTTCACCACACACGAAACGGAATATGTCTTGGATTTTCCAGCAAGTGTAATTTCTACTTTCCCAAAAAGTACTTTTTTGTCCAACAGGCTTTTCTTAAGCTCGACAAACCTGATTCCTATTTCAGGAAATTCATTTGCCTTTATTGTTTTAGCAAAATCTTTGTTCATGCTGGGTTTGTGACAATCAAAACCCACTGATTTCATGATTATTTGTCCACTCAGGGATGACGAGCCATCCCTGAGTGGACAGGATTCTTCCATAGTGTCTTGTCCCTCATAATTGACAGAGAGGCAATGAAAATCACTCACATTAGTGGTACCAGATATTTCCACTTTACTTTTACCTGTAACATGCCATTGTATCTCTGTACAATTTCCAGGACCTGAAAAAAACGGAATTGTTGTCAATAGAAATGTATAGAATAACGTCATGCGCGAATCACTTGGTCATTTCCCAATTCCGTTTCCAAATTTTGAATAGTACCAGAGTTTGAGTGTAATTGCTTCGTCTTTTGAGAGTAACTTCAATGCTTTATTGTATTCCTTGCCAAGCAATTCCCTGTCAAAGCTTACTTTATCGAGTATTTTTTTGCTGTACTGAAGCCGTTTCATATACAAGTGAACATAAGCGTAATGAAAAAGTGTCGATCATCTCTTAGGTCGACACTTATAACATTTTCTTAAAAGCTGATTACGGCTTCGATTACAATACCATCAAATTCTGCTCCTTGAAATTTAGAGCCGTTAAACCCATTTCCATCATATTTCTGGCTCACATATTCGAGTTTAGTCAACACATTTTTGGTCATATACCAGCCACCACCAATGTTTAGTCTGTTGATATCTACTGAAGGGGTAGCATCCGAAGATTCACCGGTTACCGAATTGTAACGTCCACCGATATAGAGCTGCTCAGTAATACCAAAGCGGTAAATGGCCTCTGCTCCCAGCTGGGTGTATCCTCCACCTACGGTATCATCACCATTGTTGGCCACTTCAAATACTCCGAAAAATTCAAGCCCTCTCATTTTTACAAATGGATTAATTTGATAGGCAGTCTGATAACCAAATCCTGGGTTTAATCGCGGCAGGAATGCACTGACACGGGTATCATTGACTCCCTCAAGCACACTGTAATAGCGAGCCCCGGCCCGATCACCATTGTACAAATAGTCTCTGGTACTTTTATCTGAACTGCTGTAAACTGAGCCTGTTAACCTAATTCTTAGGTCTTCATTTATTTGATTGTCGTACCCTAGCTTAGCAAAAAAGGCGATTCCATCATCGCCTGAAATGGGGTCTTGATTTAAGCGGCCATTACTTACTCCAACTACACCAATCAAACCTGACTTTTGCAGTGTTAACTCTGCAAAGGGTTCGGTTGTAAAAGCGTCCATAATATAATTTCCAACAAAAGGATTGAATATAGCCCGTGCGTTATCGGATCTTCGAAAGTGGGTATCTCCATAATTAATTTCGTCCATACCAAATCTTAAGGTGGCGAATTTCATAAACTCACTTAAAAAACCTTCCTGAATGAAATCCAGCTTATCCAATTGCAGATACCCTCCTTTTACCCATCCTTCATTGTGATTTCTGGAGGATAAGTAGTTTCGTAAATGCATCCGCAATCCATCGGCCAATTGAACATCAATATTTAAGTTGGCCGTAGGAAGATTAAAATTAGATGAAAGGTCTACCAAAATGTCACCTACCATATCATTTGACTGGGAAAGACCTTGAAATTGTAAGGCAAAATCACCCCCTATTCGAACTTTTAACCCTTCGAATTTTATGGTATCTTTTTTAGGGGTTTCGAATACATTGAGACCTCCTTTGTCATTGGATCGAAAGTACTGTAAAGCAGGTTGCTGTGCATATATAGTAGTTGATGCCAATAACATAAAGGCCAACAACATCAATTGATTACCGATATTCATTTTTTTCATAATTGCTCAAATTTTAGTTTACTGATTTAAAGGTTGTTCGAAAGGAAATTTGTAGCTCATCACCCGTTTTAATGGTTCCTAACAGGGCCTTCGGAGGCTCTATTTTAAATTGTGTGAAAGTGATGGGAAACTCTGCCTCAAAAAGGATAGCATTTTCAGAAATCTCGTAACTGACATCGAGCAGCACCTCTTGAATTGTCCCCGCTATAGTAAGCCGGCCTTTCGCTTTTATTCGCTGATCTGTCAACGTCTCAAACTCAGTCAATTCAAAATGTATGTTAGGATACTCCTTTGTATCAAGTGCTTTGTAGGCATTCTTATCCATAGCCTTTTTACCACTCTTTAATGAATTAGCCGGCAAATCGACAGTAAGTAATTGGATGCTGGTGATCTGGCCATCTGTCAACACGATTTTCGCGTTGCCTAGAGCTTCATCTGACACCATTTCCCAATCATGCAAGGTGGATGTACCTGCTACTTTGAAGCTTTGATCAGGAGTAAGGGAAAAAGTTGTCTGTGCTTTTAACTCTCCAAAAGCCAGGAGGAGTGTGATCAATAAATAAGTCCAATTCTTGAAGCTTCTTTGCCTTTTCTGACAAATCACTATGTGCGTTTTCTCCATTTTAAAAACAAGGAGGGATGTTGATTTTCCTTGAATTCAAAAGTATTAAGCCAACCCTTGATAGTCGTTACAGCATTGCGACTATGATGTATGAAGTTTTGTCCTGGGCAGGCCTTATATGAAGAGGGAAAAGCAGGAAGTAGACCACTCTGATAACATTACCATCAATGTGCTTTTCATATTCTTTTTCGCAGGTACTAGAAGCTTCTGTTTACAGAGTTCCTGCTTTTTTACTTTAAAAGGATGTGACCTTCTTCGAGTTCAGCGGTAAAACGCCATTGCTTGCACGACAAGAACGAGCTTAGAAAAAGGTCAACACTCCTGCACTTATTCTAAACATCCAGCAATACGAATCTCATTAGTATTTGCTTAGATATTTTTCTTCGGGCTGTAACTTATCTAATGGGTTGAGCATCGAACCCAACCTTGCTAAGGATAGAGATTACTTTTTCCTCGGAGACTCTACTACCCTCTATAGTCAGTAACTTATTTGGGTTTTCAAGATCAACCTCCCATTTTTCAATACTCTCTTCTTTCTCCAAAAATGGAGTGACCTTTGACAAGCATCCTGTACAATTGATATTTGATTTAAACTTTAACGTATTCATTTTGATCTGTTTTGATGGTTTATGTTTACTATAATTTGGCTGTTTTCAGCCTCAGGCTGTTTGCCACAACAGAGACCGAGCTAAAAGCCATAGCGGCCCCGGCAATCATAGGGTCGAGCAAAAACCCATTGTAGCTGTATAACACCCCAGCAGCAATAGGAATACCGATAATGTTGTAGATAAAGGCCCAGAACAGGTTTTGCCTTATACCTTGAACTGTTTTTCTTGACAACTTCAATGCCTTGGGAATTGCAAGCAGGTCTGAAGTAATGAGCGTCATCTTGGCTACGTCCATGGCTATGTCTGAACCTTTCCCCATGGCAATGCTCACATCAGCCTGGGCCAGCGCATGTGAATCGTTGATTCCGTCACCGACCATTGCCACGACCTTACCCTGCTCTTGCAATGCTTTTACAAATTCTGCTTTCTCAGAGGGCATTACTTCTGCTTTGTAGTTTTCAATACCAACCTTGTCAGCCACGGCTTTAGCTGTTTGCTCATTGTCACCTGTCAGCATATAGACCCTTATACCCCTGTTCTGAAGTGATTTAATTGCCTTAGCAGAACTTTCTTTGATTTCATCAGCTATGGCCAAAATGGCGAGCACACTCCTACTGCTTGCAAAGAAAATGACGGTTTTGCCTTGACTTCTCCAATGACTTGATTGATCTGCCTGAACAGTCGAAACAGAGATCTTCTTGCTCGCTAACAGACGTTGATTCCCTACATAAAATACTTCCCCTTCAACAGATTGGGCCTCAACACCCATTCCAGTAATGCTCTGAAAGGACTCAATAGCCTCTGGTTTGAAACCTTCCTCCTTTAATTTTACTACCACGGCATCGGCCAAGGGGTGTTCCGACTGTGTTTCAATCGCCAAAAGCATCTCTTTATAGTAGTTATTCTCATTCTCCCAGTGCCAAGCTGTTACGATAGGTTTGCCTTTTGTTATTGTACCCGTTTTGTCAAGCACTATAGCATTGGTCTTATGACCAAGCTCCAGGCTTTCTGCATCTTTTATAAGAATATTGTTTTCAGCTCCTTTACCTATCCCAACCATAATAGCCGTTGGAGTGGCTAGTCCTAATGCACAGGGACAGGCTATAACGAGTACGGCAACTGATGTAAGTAAGGCGTGAGTAAAGGCGTCATCGCCACCAGTCAGCATCCAGGTACTGAACGTTGCAATAGATACAATAATCACTATAGGCACAAAGATACCTGCTATCTTATCGACCAACTTTTGTACTGGTGCTTTACTACCTTGGGCTTCCTGCACCATTTTGATGATTTGAGAAAGCAGCGTTTCATCACCTACCTTTTTGGCCGTAAACTGAAAGCTGCCCTTCTGGTTCACCGTACCGGCAAAGACTTCTGAGCCCACCACTTTTTCAACCGGAACAGGCTCACCGGTTATCATACTTTCATCCACAAAGGAACTGCCTCTAACTACCGCTCCATCAACGGGTATCTTTTCTCCTGGTCTTACTACAATAGTGAAGCCTTTTTGGACCGCAGCAATTGGCATTTCTACCTCTTCACCGTTTTGTATCACCTTCAGGGTCTTCGGTTGCAAACCGATAAGTTTCTTTATGGCTGATGAAGTATTGGACTTGGCTCTTTCTTCTAGTAGTTTACCGAGTGAAATGAAGGTGATAATTACCGTAGCAGCTTCATAATAGACATGGGGATGAATCCCTCTGACATGCCAGAAATCAGGAAAAATGGTATTGAAAACGCTGAATATAAAAGCAATTCCAGTACTGAGGGCAACCAGAGTATCCATGTTGGCCTTCTTATGGCGTGCCTGTTTCCAGGCATTGATGTAAAAGCTTCTTCCAAACCAGAAAAGGATGGGAATTGTAAAGGCCATAGAAATCCACTGGCCTGGTACCCAACTCATAAAGAACATTCCCAGCACAAATACTGGTAGCGTTAAAATGGCCGACCATATAGTCCTCCATTTTATATCTTGATAGTGCTTATGCTGCAATTCCCGCTGAACCTCAGCTGGATCTTCAACATTTATGATCAAATCATAACCGACCGATTGAAGGGCTTCTCTCAAATCTGAAGGCTCTAAAACATCTTCATACTCTACAAGTACTGAACCTGAGGCAAAGTTAACACTGGCCTCGGTTACTCCTTCGGTATGCTTTAAGATTGATTCTACACTGGCGGCACAAGCCGCACAGGTCATGCCCGTTACCGGGTAAGACTCTTTAATACCACCCGCAGGGCTATCTCCTCTGTCTGTTTTTGATAATATTGCTGTATCCATTTCTGACCTATTTTCTTTGTGATACTGCAAATCTCCGAACTTGAACAGATACTTCTATTACATAATTTGGGCTAAGCTTAACAAGATTTCAACTATAGGGAATCGAGTGGCTTTCGTTCGGGCCTACTCATTTGTTTAAACTGACTGGGAGTCATTCCTGTCTCTTTTTTAAATTGATTAGAAAGATGTTGTACACTGCTGTAATCAAGATCGAAGGCTATCTCTTTGAAAGCCTTTTCGCCATAGGACAATAGCTCTTTCACCTTTTCGATTTTTTGTTTGATGATGAATTTCTCAATGGTAATTCCCTCTACAGAGGAAAATAGCTTACTCAAATAGCTATAGTCTTTATGAACCTGTTCCGATATATATTCTGAATAATTGATTCTTGGCAACTCCTGCCGATGATGGATCATATCGATAATCACCGTCTTTACCTTGTCTATTAGTGAACTATTTCCCTCCTCAAGCAACTCAAATCCCTGTTTTACAAGCCTTTCTACCAATAAGTTTTTCTCATTGATCGTGAGTGGGGCTTTCAAATTAACTTGGCCGAGGTGAACCTCAGTGTAAGGAATACCTAAAGATTTCAGGTCTGACTCCACCGTCATGATGCAACGTTGGCAAACCATATTCTTGATATGTAGATTTTTGCTCATTAGATAATCTTCTTTCCCAACAAAACCATTTCTTCCATTCAAAGATGTATAGAATTTTGGGTTAGGTTAATGAAATTATGGTCAGTCTATCCTTCTCGACCTAGGACTTTATTCAGCTTAGCTAATAATTCTAAATGCGCATTAGGGTTTTCCGTCTTAAGCTTTTCCAGGTTCCGCATTTTCCATTGCACACCCGGAAATCGTTCGAAGTCATAGATACTCCAATCGGGTGCCAACTCTTTTACTCCAAGTAAAAAGGCCTTGTCCATTTCAGTCAATGAACCTTGAATGGTTTTTATTAGCCTGATTCTCGTCTCCTCGTACTGCTCGTAGCTAAAAGGTTCCTCGGTCATACCTTCAAACTGATTTTCCATAGCTCTCCTCTGGTCTTGAAGATTGGGGTTCAGCAAAACATGAATAGGCCGGTTGCTACATAATAAAAATAATAAAAAACCCTCTTTGACCTCATCAGTAAAGCCCTCATTGTCCAAGAGGTATTTTACATCAAATAAATCCCTGGGATGCTGTCTGTCGAGCGCTGCACAAACTTTGCCTCCATAGAGTTGCCCCAACGAAACGATTGGCATAACACAAAAAGCCTCAAACTCCTCTTGTGCCAATCCACATAGCGCCATTTCCGATGGATCGACTAACACTCCCCTGTTAGTTTGATTAACCTCCAGCTTTATTTGAGCGCCCTCTTGCGAAATCTGTAGTTTAGATGTTTTCCTATTTAACTCAATCTGAACCTTGCTAATTACCTTCTCAATTCGTTTTTGGATATTTTCCAAGGCATCTCCAATGTTTTGCAATGAAGTTTCGCGATCTTCCAAAGGAATGTATGTTAGGTCAATATCTACTGAGAGACGCGGCATCTCTCGGACGAATAAGTTAATGGCCGTACCGCCATGTAGGGCAAAACACGGTTCTTTTGCTACTTCTGGCAAAACCACAAGTAGAAGGGATACTTGATTCTTGTATGGTTCTCTAGCCATGCTCTTCTAGGGCTCTGGGCAAGGTGATCATATACTTGTGGTTATAGACCCCTCCCTCAACTAAACTTCTTTTTCCACTTCCCAAATCAATGTTATTCATGCTCAGGTATTTCATCCATTTGTGGTCCGCCTTTTCAGCCATATAGAGGAACAAGCGCTTCACCTTTATCGATTTGCACTCTTCCAATAAGGGCTGCACTTGCTTCGGATTGAGGGCATTTAATGATTCCATCAACTCATAGCACTCCATCAGTTCCTGTTTTTCAGGTGCTAAATACAGACATTCCATCATGGCTCTTGCCAAATTAGAAACTCCCAGTTCTTGCCTTCCTGCTGCTATCGTGGTTAGCCCCATTTTAGGAGGCAGAAATGTGGAGCTGTGATAGCGAATGGTTAAGCCCCAATCATGCTTAAGAAACCAACTGGGAAGTTTCTCATTAGTCCCTCCAAAGATATCGAGCTTGCTTCTTGAAAATTCTAAATAATGGGATTTCCCTTGCATTGAAAGAGCACTTTTTCCTCCGGGATGGATGGTCATTCCAAGCTGAAACTGTAACGAACGAATACCATCTTCAACCGTCACATGATCTCCTGAACGTATTAACGCGCCATGTCCGATCGACTTCAGCCAACCACTTTTTTTATAGCGTTTTTGCAGCTCTAAACTATACCCTCTCCGCACCAGCCATGATGAAACAAATACCTTCTCGCCCGGAAATGTGGTTAGCAACTGGTTTATTTTAGTCCCTTTTTCGGTACTCATGGTACCAATATCTCACATATTTTAAACCAATTCAAGGGATTAGTTTAAAAAATACATAAAACAGGTACTCATAGTACCTAAATCAAACAGTTTTCAAACCAACTGCTATTCATCCCCTTCACCGGAATCGGTATAGTGAAAAAACAATTTGGTGGACAATTCATCTATGGAGTTCTGTAGACCCTTGATCTTGATTTCTACATGATGAAGCTCTACTGAAGAGTCAATCAAGGCATCTATAACTTTACCAAGCTTTTCTTTGGGAATAGTTGACATACCAATCTTATACAACAGGCGTTATCACTTGTCCAGAAAATACATCTGACTATTGTGGTTGGTCACCGAAATTCAGTCTGGTTTCAACCCGTCCCAGCCTGCTCTCCACCCGGTCCATTCTGTCCGATTGATGCGCTATATCAGTGTGTAAAGTAGCCAGCTTAGTATCTACTTGTGAAAGCCTGCTCTTTATGCTTTCGGTATCTTCACGTACAATCGCAACCTGAGACTGGATCGACTTCAGGACTTCATACAACAATTCATTGGTTACTTCATCAGGCATAGTACTATCCTATCAGAACTGGCCCAAAGATTCAACCACTCTCTTCCAAAAACAGGCATAAAGGATCGCTTTAACCAAATCTTTACCGGCCTGGGTGTAAAATGGACCAAGGTGAAGTGATTGAGGATACAGTTGTGCAAATCCGGGATGTAGAAGCAAAAGAACGCGAGGAAAAAGAAAAGGTTAACCGACACAACCTTACAGTAAAAGGTGAAGCGGACAACACCGGCATTATTGCTACCAATGCCTCTCATACAGAAGAAAAATTGCGAAGTGAAAAGAAAGAGAAAACCCTGGACTATGAGTTACGCCTCTTACTCAACCTGCTGGATGAACACATCAAGGTACTGGAACAAGAAATAAAAGATGTAAAAGTGCGCATTCAAGCACTTGAACGGCTACAAGAATTACTTCAAACCGAAAAGCTCAATCTTTCAAACCCCGATCATATACTGCTCCTGCAACAAGCTGAAATCAAAGCTGACCAGGCCAATACAGAAACAGTTAACGAAAGGATCAACCACGAACGTATTGAACTCTACAGGCTAGAACAAAACCTGGAAGAAGCTAAAAAGCTTAGACACGAAACACAGACCAATCCACATTCCCAGAGTTTGGCAGCAGCCATTAGGCAACTGGAATCCACCAATCAAGGTCAGGTCCAAAGCGACATTCTGGCTAATAAGGTTGACTCCAGGCTTGCTACTGAAATGGACGAAGCGCTAGACTTCAGCCCAGAAGAAATGGCTCTGTTAACGGCAGCAAGAGCAGGTAAGGACAAGGTGGGTAATAATGACAAAGTATCCTTTGCAAGTACACTGGATGAAACACCAATCACTACTGTAAGCCTTAAACAGGTCTTTGAAAGTGCCCAAGGAACAGACACAACAAATCACATACCCTCACCCACTCCGAGTCTGGACCCAACTGGCGGATTTAAAGGCATTCCAAAAACCTGGAATTAGCGTTTGTGCTTTGTTAGCAATGCCTCATACACCATTAGTCCGGCCAGACTATCCGCCTTTATACGATTGTATATGGGCTGCCCTGCTTCATAGATAACGAAACTCTGTGGATGATCCTCATGTGGTTTGCCTATCACCATCTTTTTCACTTCAATTCCACGCTTCTCAGCTAAGATTGCTGCATCACGAATAAGGTTAGCAAAAAACTCACTATCACCATTAAAAAGAATAACTATTGTACTGTCAGCAGAAAGTGCCGAGGCATAACGCTCAGTAAACCTCACACTCTTGTCAGTCTGCATTTCAAATGGGACTTCTGCAGCGACTTCATTACCCTTACCTGATTGGCCATGGACAGTCAAATTCGAAAATCCAGATAGGGTGGCTAAAGCTATGATTAAGAACTGAGCTTTCATTTACGTCATATATGACGTAAAGATAATGATAAAATCGAATAGCGTCATGTGTGACGTAATTAATTTCTGAAGCTTTCATGACCTTTTCCTTATGCAAGAAGAAGGCGCAAACAATGGTTTAATCGAAATAGGAAAGCGCATTAAAGATTTAAGAGTTAAAGCAGGTTATTCTAGTTATGAGAAGTTCGCCCTCGATCACGGTATAGAAGGAAAGCAGTATTGGCGATTGGAATCAGGAAAAGACTTTAAAATGACCACCCTCCTGCGTATAGCTGAGATTCACCAAATATCTCTCGAAGAATTCTTTAGGGGTCTTTAAGGCAGTACATTTACCAGGTCGTTTGAACCTTAAATGGTCCCTTTGTGCAATACCTGACACCCTTCTGACCCCGTTATGCCCCATTGTTCTTTGAGCCAAAGAGTTTCCATTTACTTCCTCTCTTCTCTCTGGATGCTTCCTTGAATTCCTTTAATTCTTTTTCCATGGCCCGGTACTTCTTGAATAGTCTCAGCCTGCGTTTTTTTTCTTCTTCCAGCAAACTATCCTTATTAGCCGCCTGCCCTTCCAATGCGGCCACGGTCTTTTTCCAAGGACTGACATCATTTTCTCTCTTCCTTTTATCCTCCAAAAGTTTGGGTACCTCTTGTGCCTTTTCAAGCGCCTTCTCGATGGTTTTGATGTGCGCCTCGTATTGTTCGGTGATTTTATCATGAAGTACCATGGGGATCATGCCCTCCATCACTCCCCTGCCCTCCGATAGTTGGGGCTTTGGGCTTACGGTCCGTTTTCTCGTTCCACCAATAGCAGAGTCAAAATCACAATTCTCCTCACCATACACACGGATCAACTCAGCGGCTTGGATAACCTTATTCCCTTCATGATCCAACTCGAATGAAAGCTTACCCCCTTTCATGTGTTTATTAATTGTAGTCCTGGATTTACCGGTTATCCGTTGTGCTTCTGATTGATTGAATTTCGATTTAGTCATTGTGAACACCTCTGTACAGAATTAGACATCGAACAGAGCCTATCAGACTTT
Source organism: Roseivirga sp. 4D4 (assembly GCF_001747095.1). Classification (NCBI taxonomy): domain Bacteria; kingdom Pseudomonadati; phylum Bacteroidota; class Cytophagia; order Cytophagales; family Roseivirgaceae; genus Roseivirga; species Roseivirga sp. 4D4. The sequence goes on along the minus strand of NZ_MDGP01000001.1, from coordinate 3,790,763 downwards.
CCTTCCATATTCAAGGGTTTCTGTGGCTTAGAAGTGAGTTGTCAAAACTAATTTTCGATTAAACTGCATAAGCACTGTTGAGTGATGTACAGTTCAGTTGGTCAGCATTGAACGTCCAAATGAACACATCTTAAAGGGCATAATATGTATGTCCATTGTTCACCACTTGTACAACGCGTCTGCGTGTTCATCCCTATGCCAGAAACTTTTGCACATTGCACTGAACATGTTCAGTTGCATCGAAAACTGTTCACCCAAACCACTGAAACCCTGTGGTAGGAACAAAACTCAGAGTAGGGTGTACAGAATGTACATGTGCTCTCCTATATAATTTGGGCTATACTGGACACCTTAACAATCATCTAAAACTGTGCATAACCTTGTGCAAACTTGTACATTGTAGTATTGTGAATAGTCTCTGCTCGAATCGGGCAGGGTACTTTCCGGGAAACTGCTCAGGTTTCTCACCAATTTCAACCCACTATCAAGGAGGAGCTTGCACCTTTTTAAAGACCTAAACAAAAACCCCCGTTGCAGCGGGGGTCTTTAGATACGAGGGGGAACCTCTAAAACTTATATACTCATGGTACCTCCCTGACGAATCGAATGCAAGTCATTTCTGACTCTGCAAAGGATTTTTGCATCCTTATTCACAAGTTTTTATCTGGCGGGCTACAACAATCATGACCAATGCAATTCTTCAAAACTCTCTGATCAACATCACCACACACATGCCCTCAGAACTCCAATCACTTTTATGGCAGGGCTCGAACTTGCCCAGGAGATACTTTATCGAAAGACCAGATGACAATGGGGCATTTATTCTACCTTTGAAACAAAGCTTTATTAAAGATGCCAGGCTTATGCCCGGCACCAGGTGCATGCTGGCATTGCTCCTAGGTTGGGCTGGAAAGGGCAGGGTGCTCCAATTGACCCAAGGTACCATCGCTAAACATATCGGTAGGTCAGTCAGACAAGTTTATCGGTACCTGAAGGATGCGGCCAGGGAAGGGTACTTAAGTTATAATTACACAAAGAACCGGCTTGGTATGATAACGGGCATCAAAGTCTTTCTGAGCTTTGATCTGATAAGATATACAGCACAGAAAAATCAAAAAAATGGCAGAAAACCGGCCCGGACATTAAAGTCTGACACTAATACATTCTTAAAGAATCTATATAATAAAGATGATGAATTAGAGCTCAAACTCGAAAGTCTCGGAAGACATATAGACCAAAAACACGAATAGTCACTACACCTATCCAACCAAACAGTCTTTCTCACTAGATCCAAATGCCTGGACTGAAGCTCTATGCCTATAATTTTAATCCGTTGGTACGGTAAGTCAGTTGTTTTGCTATCAGGGAATGAAGGTTTCAGGTATCCAGCATTCAAGCAACAATGAGAGCTTGGACAATTCTGTATCTAGCAAATAAGGCTCGCTCAATAGCCTTAGTCTCTATCCGTAACATTTTACAGCTCGAAGAATGAAAGGCAGTGAACGAAGCTTAAAATCGAAAACAAAGCATATTTGAGAGTAGGGTGGTTAAATCAACGATCTAAGTCCAAGTTCCTTTTTTGGTCATCCCTGGAGAAATCATCTTTAGACAAGCCTCGCTCTTTTTCCATTTTATACTCCTTTTGACCGTCTTCAAACCCGAGCTGATAATCTGTTGGACCATCAACATTCTTAAACGTCATCGATTGTCGTATATCAGGCATCGTTTTGGCTGTGAAATAACCGTCATTAAATCCTTTTAAATATTTGGTCTCGTCCATCTAAAATGTTTCTCTAGCGTGCCGTTCTAAATACTCATTAATAGAATCCCTATCATAAAGAATGATCTTCTTACGTGGTTGAGAAAACCTGACCTCACCATTATCTCGTAATTCCTGAAGTGTGGTCTTAGACTTGATCTTCAAAAGCTCCATTGCTTGAACATCTGAAATCCACTTCCAATCTGCCTCTTGTTCGACTATTGATACCTTTGCCGACATTCTCTTCACAACCTCCTCAATAAGGCTGTGAAATGCTTCCTCTTCTAAACAGATTACATTCACCGGAGTTTCTAAATGGGTTTAACCAAAGCTAATAATTTCCTCGGAAGTACTTTCATATTTACTTTCAAACTCAAAAGCTTACATCCAGATTCAAAAGTCACAGATGAACTTATGAATCCAAGATTTAGAACCCTACTACTTGATCCAACGCATCATCGGCTTCCTTGTGAATGAAATTCCCTTGATAACCAATTGTGGTTTTCAAACTAGAATGACGGTAGAGCTTTTGCAGCATCAGGGGATTGATTTTATCGCCTGCTATATTGCCAAAGGAATGTCGAGAAATGTGATTGGATAGGTTCTTCTCTATACCAGCTTTCTCAGCAATCCTTTTGAGATATTTATTGAAACGGCTCGTAGCATTACGTGATTTAACAAAGACATCCCGCTGATCCTCCTGGTTGGCGAGTTTCAAGTCAGGGAATATATAATCATCCTTGAATTCTCGATCACCTTTATATGCATCCAGAATTATTTGAGCTCGCTCTGGCACTTTCAACGAGACGGGTTTCTCATTCTTATTCATGAGGTAATACAATCGCCCGTCTTTGAAATCAGACCATTTAAGTTTGAGCACATCAGAAATTCGAACCCCAGCAAAATAGAATGAGAACAACCAAACATTCCGTGTATGCCAAATAGGTGTCCCTGGCTCCAAATCTAAACAGAGAATTGCTTCAATCTCTTCTTGGGTCAAACCAATCTTTAACCCAGATTTGATGCGAATCTTTATTTTTTCACCTGCAAACGGATAAGCCTTCTGGTCTACCATGCCTTCGGATAAGGCAATGTTGAAAATAGTCCTTATGAAAATCAATTGGTTGGTTACAGTTCTTGTTTTCTGCTTTCTTTCGGCAGAACAGAAAGTTTTAAACCTCTCCAAAAAACCAACAGTAATCTCTTGAAATGAAAGCTCTTCCTTCTTAATGAATCTTTTTAGATTATTACAAATCGACTCTTCAGCCTGAGCGACTGAAAATGTGCCCTTTGCCCTGTAAGCCTTTATCCTCTCATTCGCGACATCAAAGAAATCAGTGTTCGCTCTCGACCTTTTTACACGATTCTTAATTTGCTCAACAGAAATGTTTTCATCTGCAGTATCGGCTTGTAAAATGCTGTCATTGGCTTCAGAGATTTTTGTCCTGATCAAGTTATTCAATCGCTTCGCATTGGGATGCGACTTACGAATCATATTCACCTGCGAGTCATCATTCCAGTCCTTCTCCAAAACATATTGTCCAGTAAAAATAAAACGAGTCTTTCGATCCTTCGTAATACGTATAGCGACAGGAATAGTCCCATCTTTTCTCTGTTTGTTCCGTCTAAGTACTGCCTTAATAGAGGCCATATGCTTCGAATTTGGTACTTTAAGATACGAAAAAGAAAGCAGAATAGGTACAACATAGGTACAACATTTTTTGAATTTATATGGTTAAAAGTGGCTTTATATAACTATTACTTATTAGCTAAAACGCTATTATTGGCATATTTGGTCACATTTTGATTCATATTGAATCATATATCTTCGGGCTCATAACCCGAAGGTCGCAAGTTCGAGTCTTGCTCCCGCTACTCAGAAAGGCACTAATGAATTAGTGCCTTTTTTTGTACTCAAAAATCGATTTTCATTACCCTCTTTCCAATTAGCAACTGGAGTATTCAGACTTTTCTCAAAAACTTACAATCAAAAAAGCCTCAGCAAATGATGAGGCTTTCTAGTCTTTCTAGCAGTGTGCAAGTATTCTTAATCACATATCAACAGTTTTGAATACATGCCCAACCACATTCTTGAGTTGTTGTTTCTACTAACATTGGTAACGATACAAAGGATCCTGCTATAGGTATCCATATCCATGTTGTTGTAGTTACGTCATTACATTGCCACTCTTCAATAGTAGGCAAGTCGCTTCCCTTTGGGGGACCATATCTTAAATTATCAATACCAGGGATGACATTTTGAGCAAAGGATACAGAAGCAATAGTTAAGAACGTTCCAATTATTAGGCTGAGTTTAATAGAATTTTTCATATTTAGTTTATTGTTTAGATTAAAATATAATAATCCTCTATATCAATTGAAAACCTTATACTAGATATAATTGTGCAGAAAGGATTCTCTGAATAAACCATGCCCCTTGCCAATGACAAGAAATTTCACAAAGATTAGATACATCTCATTGGTTTCATGCAGTGGTTCTATTAAAACATGATGATAATCATGTGTCTATCTGATAGCGATCAGCCCTTAAAGCTATAAGTCGGAGTAGTTTCATTATATCATTTAACAGACTTAAAGGAGGTAACGATGAAAAAGCTATTAGTACCCGTTGATTTTTCCGAATGTTCAAAAAACGCCTTATCGAATGCCGTACAAATTGCAGAAAGAATGCAAATGGAGGTTCTTCTATTTCATTCTGTCATTGTACCGATCGGGCTAGCCGAGGGAGTGCCCGTAGGAAACATTGGTTATGATTTCGAAGAGTTGGAGAAAAGCTCACGGAATAGGATCGAAGAACTTATAGACAAAACTCCCTCTTTATCAAAGGTTCCTCATCGCAGTATTATTCAGTATGGTTCTCTTCATGAAAGCATCAATGAACTTTCTAAGGATGAAGAGATCGCACTGATTGTGATGGGAACTCACGGTGCAAGTGGAATCGCAAAGGCGCTGATCGGAAGCAATGCCTACCATGTGATTAAGCATGTTGAAATTCCTGTCATTGCATTGCCTGAAGACGCAAATGTTAGCAGAATGAAGCACATTGCTTTGGCCGGTGACTATCGCAATGTTCCCGACCATGACGCGATCCACCTAGTAGTAGATATTGTCAAGGCTTTTCTAGCACAACTGCATGTCATTCATATCGACAAAGGAGATGTATTGGTTAAGGAGCAAATAGATATTGCCAGAAGTATGGACAAGTACTTAAAGCATATCAACCATTCATTTCACTTCAGGAAATTTGATGATGTGGAAGAAGGACTTTTGGAATTCGCCAAGGAGGCCAATGTTGAAATGATCGCCATGATCTCTAAACACCATAGCTTTTTGGATAGACTAAGGCACGCAAGCCATACTAGAAAGATGATTCTGGATATTCCCATGCCGATCATGGTTATCCATGATTAGTACTATTTTGGAGCGGAAAGCGAAACACCAAAACACAATACCAAAGATTGCTGAGGTTCAACTAGACTGAGGCCTTCTTTGGTATTTAGTGCATTGATATTACCTGTCATTGGTTCAATGGCAATCGTTCGCCTATCATCAGGGGTGAATACTTGAACATAGGGGTGCTGATCATCTTGCCATACTTCAAGTAAGCTTTTATCCGGATAAATCAGATGGGTATAGTTTCTATCTTCTTTTTTGACAAACTTGAAGCAGTTGTCAAGCTTCAATTCTGAAATCTCAGCCCCTTCCTCGAGGGTACGATATGGCGTCATTTTCCCTGTTGGAATCATATGCTCATCTACTTCTATCAAATCCACTCCATGCATGTGAAGTGAGCCCAATTCATTGTCATCAGGCAAATTGAAATAGGGGTGCCAACCAAAAACACAAGGTAGTGCTGAAGAACCTGTATTGAGAATAGTGACCTTGACGGATAAACCTCCAGAAATCAATTCATAACGAAGATTTATCTCACAAGGAAAGGGGTAGTATGGCAGCTCACCCTTATATATATGTACCAATTCTATATGACTATCTCCCAGAGACTTTACTTCAAATGTACGATCATGGAGCATACCATGAAGTGCATTGGGTAAACCGAAATCGTTTAAGGGAAATTGGTAGTTCTTCCCTTCGAATTCAAAACTGCCTGATGCCAATCGATTGGGAAATGGGAACAGTAATGAAGACTGATAATGATAGCCCTCCTGAGGGCTGATAACAGTCTTTGTAATTCCATCTATAGAAAGGGTCAACTCGCGAATAGCCCCTCCCATAAAAGAGTCTAAGCTTAGGTACTGACCATGGCTTTTAAGTTCCAAGGCTACAAAATTTCTAATCGTTTACTTAATAATCATGTACAAGTATATACATGTACTCCAATCCTCTTGATAAAGCTAGAGTTAAATCACTAGGAAACCAATGGTCCTAGATATACTGATTGATAATATTTTCGAAGAGCTCCTGTTTCCCACTTGTCAGTGGCAACTCTCCATTAGTCGCTGCTATTTGATGTAAGTCATTCAGCGAAAGTTTCCCTTGCTCAAACTCCTGACCCTGAGCTTGGTTAAACGATGCATATCGATCGGCCAGCATCTGATTGTATTTGCTTTCTGAGAGAATTTTATCCGCAATGATCAATGCCCTTGCAAAAACATCCATACCTCCAATGTGAGCCAAAAAGATGTCTTCGAGATCAGTTGAGTTCCTTCTCGTTTTTGCATCGAAATTGATGCCTCCACCCTGGAGTCCTCCTGCTTTCAGGAACACAATCATGGCTTGCGCCAATTCATTGAGGTTGTTAGGAAACTGATCGGTATCCCAGCCATTCTGATAATCTCCCCTGTTGGCATCCATACTCCCCAGCAAACCTACATCCGCTGCTACCTGCATTTCATGTTCGAAAGTGTGCTGTGCGAGTGTAGCATGATTAACCTCAAGGTTCAACTTAAAATCATCCATGAGATCATACTGTCTCAGAAAGCCAATTACTGTAGCTGCATCAAAATCGTATTGATGCTTAGACGGCTCTGCCGGCTTAGGCTCAATGAAGAAATTACCTTTAAAGCCCTGACCTCGTGCGTAGTCTCTCGCCATATGGAGAAATTGCGCCATATGATCAAGTTCTGCCTTCATATTGGTATTGAGCAGTGACATGTAGCCTTCTCTTCCTCCCCAGAATACGTAGTTTTCACCTCCCAACTTGATGGTAACATCCAACGCATTCTTTACCTGTGCACCCGCATAGGCTACTACCTTAAAGTCCGGATTAGTGGCTGCCCCATTCATGTATCTTGGATTGGAAAAGAGGTTGGCAGTACCCCAAAGCACCTTGACGCCAGATGCCCTTTGCTTCTCCAAAGCATAATCAGATATGATACTTAGCCGTTTCTCGGACTCAGCCAGCGTTGGTCCCTCGTCTATTAAGTCAAAATCATGAAAGCAATAATAAGGAACCCCCATTTTGGTAATGAACTCGAAGCCCGCATCCATCTTGTCTTTCGCTCTTTGAATTGGGTCACTTGAAGCATTCCACGGAAATACTTTGGTGCCTGGGCCAAATGGATCTCCACCCGTTCCGCAGAGGGTATGCCACCAGGCTACCGCAAAACGAAAATGCTCTTTCATAGACTTACCAGCCACTTCCTGATCGGCATTGTAATACTTGAAGGCAAAGGGATTATCTGAGTCTTTTCCCTCAAACGGAATGGACCCTATTCCCTTAAAAAATTCTTGATCACCAGTGATAATCCCCATAGTTGAAATCTATTTTAATTGCGTTTCTAATTTTTTGACCCATAGGTCATAGGCCTTCTCATATGTCCCACTATGCTCAGCAGGTTCTATTGTTTTGATCTTGTCTTGCTTGCCCATTGCTTCTTTCAACTCAGCTAGATGACCCGCCCCGACACCAGATGCCTTGGCAGCACCAGCGGCACCTGTTGTATCAAATACTTCAATAGTGCAGTCCAGGGTAGTTGCCAAAGTCTCTGAAAAAATTGAGGATTGGAACAAGTTATCGTTACCCACTTTCATGGTTCTGATCTCCATACCCATTTGCTTCATAAGGTTGGCGCCATAGGCGAAAGCAAAAGCGATCCCCTCCAATGTCGCACGATAGATGTGGGCTTTATTATGTCGGTTGAAATCAATACCCATTAGGTGGGAACCGATCTCTTTGTTTTCAAAAATTCTTTCTGCTCCATTGCCGAAGGGAAGGCAAATGAGGCCATCGGATCCTACAGGAATTTGAGCCGCCTCCTGTTCTATTGTTTCATACGACTTCTCAGTGGTATCGAGCATCCTGCGTACCCAGCTGTACTGGATACCGGTGCCGTTAATGCAGAGCAAGATACCAATGCTCGCGTGATCTATCGTATGATTGACGTGGGCAAACCCGTTTACGCGGGATTTTATATCATGGATAGCCTCATTGGTGACACCATAAATCACACCTGAGGTACCTGCAGTTGCCGCTACCTCTCCAGCCTTCAAGACATTAAGCGACATGGCATTGTTGGGCTGGTCACCAGCTCTGTAGCTAATCGGTGTACCTGCCTTGAGTCCGAGTATTTTTGAAGCTGATTCACTCAATGTGCCTTGATGCCCAATGGTGTCAACAACAGTTGGTACCAATCGATCTGGTAGGCCTAGTGAATTCATAAGTTCCGTTGAAAACCTATTGGACTCAAAATCCCAAAAAACACCCTCGGAAAGGCCTCCGATGGTTGTGTTCATGCGGTCTGTCATCTTCATGGCGATAAAGTCACCTGGCAACATGAATTTATGTATTCGCTTATATATTTCAGGCTCATTGGCTTCGACCCACTTGAGCTTTGAAGCAGTGAAATTGCCCGGAAGATTAAGTAAATGACTGAGACAGTATTCTTCACCCAACATCGAAACCGCTCCATCTGCCGATGCTGTTGCTCTGCTATCACACCAAATAATAGCAGGGCGAAGTACTTCCATCTTTTCATCAACCAATACCAACCCATGCATTTGATAAGCGATACCGATTGATTGAACCTCTTTTCCATCAACCCCGGCCTCGGAAAGCAATTGCTTAGTAGCCATTTGAAGGTTTTTCCACCAATCCTCGGGGTTCTGTTCAGCCCAACCCTTCTGGGGCGAATCGATCGGCATTTCATGATCAGGATACTTTACCACATGAACAGCCTCATGCGTTTTGGCATTTACTAAAGCCGCTTTTATCGAGCTGCTTCCCACATCATAGCCTAAAAAGTACATGATAGAAATATACTAATTCCAAGGGTCGAAATGACGATCCGAAAGACCAATCTTCTTACCAGGGAATGCTGTCCAATGTCAAATCAGCGATGGACTCGACTACCAAATCAGGCTTGAAAGGAAAATCATTTAGTTGATCGCGACTAGACATTCCACTGAGTGTGAGGATTGTCTTATAACCCACTTGTACACCGCCTTGAATGTCTGTTGAGAGGGTATCACCGATAACGGTCACTTCATCTGTCGCCAGGCCAATATACTTTCTGGCTTGTCGCATCATAACCGGACTGGGCTTGCCCACAGAAAATGCTTTTTTGCCTGTTGCCGCTTCAATCATAGCGACTATAGAAGCAATCCCCAGATTATTCCAGCCTTTCTTTCGGGGTGAAGCATCTAGATTTGTTGCAATGAATTTAGCCCCTTCCAAAATAAAATCGATGGCTTTACGCACCATCTCCAAGGTAAAATTGATCCCTTCACCCACCACTACGAAGTCGGGATCATTTTGCACTAGTGTAAGTCCATTTTCATGAAGGCTGGAGATCAAGCCTCCTTCGCCCAGAACATAGGCCGTTCCATTGGGAAACTGTTGTGCCATGAAGTGAGCAGTGGCCATCGCACTTGTATAGACATTTTTCTCCTCCACATGAATCCCCATTTTCTCCAGCTTACGCACTGCATCCAATGGGGTACGCTGACTATTATTGGTCATAAAAGTGAATGGGATGTTATTGTCTTGTAGCGATTTCACAAAGATATCCGCACCCGGTATCATCTGATCTTCTACGTAGATAACCCCATCCTGATCGATTAAAAATCCTTTTGACATGTCCTTTACTTTTCTAATTGAAGATGGTTGAAAGAATACGTTCTACCAACCTGGCACTCATTAAGCTATCGTTAAGGGTAAATAAGTCTGATTCTGTTTTTCCTTGAAGAATACAGTCTCTTACTTCGATAATTTCGTGTGCATAGCCCGTGCTGGTCATAGGCAGTTCAAAGACCTGAGTTTCATCTCCTTTTACAATCTCATAAGATTCGCCTTTCCAAAACATAGGCATTCTGACAAATCCCTTTTCTCCATAAATACAGGCTTCTTTGTTGGTATGAAGGGCTATACTACCCAGCACCTGAGCCATCCGGTCATTCCCAAAATCAAACTGTATCTGAATGGTTTCATCAACACCTGTACTGGACTTGATGGCGTGTGCTTTGAAGTCTCTAGGCTCCCAGCCAAAAAGATCCGAAACGATGGTCAATGGATAAACACCAACATCGTAAAGGGCTCCCCCCGCTAAATCAGGGTTTAAGAGACGACCATCCTGAGTGAGTTTATCTTCGGATCGAAACCCGAAGCTTGCGGTCATATACTTAACCTCTCCTATTTCTCCTGACTTGACCACCTCGATCGCTTTTCGGTAAGCTGGGAGAAAGCGCATCCACATTGCTTCCATCAAGAACTTTCCGCTTTGCTTAGCCACTTGAGTCATCCGACTGATCTCATCGCTAGAAATCCCCATTGGTTTTTCGCAAAGCACATGCTTACCCGCCTGGAGTGCATCAATTGCATTTTGACAGTGAAAATTATGGGTGGTACTGATATAAACAATATCTACTTGAGGATCGGCCAATAAGGCTTCGTAAGTATCGTAAACCTTAACATTCGGGAATTCCTCCTGCAATGCTTCAGCATTAGACCTCGAAGCAAAAGCATAGGCCACTTCACCATCTACTGCATTAAGACTTTCTAAAAACTTTCTTGCTATTCTTCCGAAACCTAAAAATCCCCAATTCATCTACCTAAGAAAGCAAATTCAATAGAAAGAAGCTTGTGAAATGATACTTTTAAACGCTCACGTTTGCAAGCCTTTCTCAAAGGTCAATCACTTTGAATATTGTGTGTGACCAGATAGGTTTCTTGCCGGAAGAAAAGTAAGAAACGATCGGAACGAATCACTTTCAAATTCAAGTTTAGCAATCTGCATATGGCCTCCCAGCCCTCTCGAGTATTGTTAGTATGTGGGTGTCCTTTGAACTCAAAGTTGAACAGACTATCAGCAAAGTAAGTGAGGTATTGTTGGATCTTGTTTCGGTATACATCTTCGATGATGATGATCTCATTACTTACTCTTGCTACCTCGGATATTATCGCCTGAGGATTTGGCGTATGATGCAAAACAGTTAACAATAGTGACTGATCGAAGCTATTGTCGACAAATGGTAAGGTGGTGCCATCATAGCAAATAGGTTTTAAGTCTTGTTTGATAGAGTGATCCTTGACGTCCACCGGGGTGACATCATAACCCTCCTTTCGCAGTAAATCTGTCACCGTACCGTAACCTGAACCTATGTCTGCAATTGTTTCACCTTTGGAGATTAAGGGCTGAATGCGCTTGATTTTGTTTTTCGCATCCCAATACCAGCCTTTATAAATTATTCTTTTAATGAGGCCCAGTCTTCTGATCGCGCTTAAGCCCATATCGATATAGCAGGTTTGAAATTCATAAGACAGTTCAGCTTGATGCTAAGCTAATGAATACCTGTAAAATGAAAAGGCCCTCATGAAATGAGGACCTCTTCGACTCAATCGACTTGCTAGTAATTATCTTAATTTGATGGCCACATTGGCACCAAAGCTCAAAAACTTCACTCTTCCCTGGCCTATACCAGTCAATGGTAGCTTCATGAATGGCTCAATGGCAAGACCTAATTTCTTGTTAATTGGGGTTTCATAGCCCACACTGAAATTGGCAATGCCAAAGAAGTGGTTGTTCTCGCCTCTGACCTGACCATTTGGTGCCCAATTTGGACTGGGTCGAGTGTACTCGTACTCGTAATCCTCTCTCAACATGAGGTATGTGGATAATCCAGTGCTAATGAACCATTGATTACCATTTTTAGCAGCAAAGTATCTCCGCACGTTGATCGGTATATCAATCACCAAACATCTGGCCAGCGCACTTACCAGATTATCCGAACGCCCTCCAGGCCAGGTGGATGTATCATATTCTTCACCCAAGGCACTATAGTTCTTAACAGAATAGCTTAAACCAGATTGAATACTCCAGTTTCTGGAAAACCTGTATTCAGCCAGCAACCCAATCATGGTACCCGGATCGGTAAAGCCCTCTAAACCTGTTGCGCTTAAGTCTAAAGAAACCAAAGCACCAAACGACCATCTTTTGAATGCCTGCAGACTATCTAAGTCGGCTGTTTGGTAGTTACTAGTGTCTAAAGTCATGGGCTTTAATGACAGATCGAATAGAAAGACGCTAGGTACCCACCTCGGTGCTATGGTTTCCATACCTAACTCGTATAGTTGGGCTTGTTGCTCTCCTATACTGTCCAAAGCACCAATAGGCTGCTCAGGATCAAAATAAGTCACTGCCGAAGTTGATTTCTCCGTTTGTTTCGTTGTAACAGAGCTTACCGATCTGTTGATTTTACTCACATCTGCAGATGATTGGGTTGTGGCGAGCGCGGTTTCTTGACCCGAATTGCGCAAGTTCAAACTAGTTTTATCTTTTACACTCGTCTTATCTGTTGTCACCTCAGTTTCAGCAACCTGATTTTGATCTGTGGTTATACCTCTACTCGCTGCAGCGGTCGCAGAATTGGCTGGTTCGCTTGAAGGTGTATCGGTGTTTTTCTCCTCTTGATTCGGCTCATTTCCCTCTTGAGGTTCAGCCAATGTCTTTTCACTCTTGTCAGCTTTATCACCCTCTGGGTTTACACTTTCCGAATTTTTCTGATCGGTACTTTCTGGATTGTCTTTTTGAATAGCATTTTCGGTCAAAGCAGAATCTGAGGTGGTTTCACCTTCCTTTGCACCACCCGGAATGTAGATGATCAGCAAAACTATAATTGCCAATAATCCCAGTCCACCCCATAGCTTCCACCAGAAGAAACCTTTCTTAGGCGCATCAAGCTTTTGCTCCATCGCACTCCATGCCGATGGGTTAAACTCAAATTGAGCTCCCTCTGCTGCTTCCCTTACAAGCTGTTCTAATCTATCTCCGTTCTTCGCCTCATCCATAATTGTACACCTCCTTACTAAGCAAGGACCTTAGGGCTGCCTTTGCTCGCGTCAAATTCGCTTTCGAAGTACTTGTCGTAATCCCCAACTGTTCAGCAATCTCATGATGCTTGTATCCGTCAATGACGTACAAGTTGAAAACTGCTCTATAGGCTGGGGACAATTGTCCAATTTTCTCCAATATCTCCTGATAGTCCATATCATGATCTGGAGCCACTTGGTCTGTTTCTTCCACCTGTGCTTCCGATATATCGGCCAGATGGTTGTGCTTGGCATTCTTTTTTATATGGTCAATACATGCATTCACTAGAATTCTGCGTAACCAAGGCTTAAAAGGCTTAGTCTCATCAAACTTTTCAATGTTTTTAAAGACCTTCAAAAAACCATCATTAAGCACCTCCACAGCGTCCGCTTCACCTCCGGTGTAGCGCAGGCAAATGCTCATGGCATAGCTATAGAAATTGCTATACAATTCCTTTTGGCTCTGCCTATCATTCTCCTTGCAGCCTAGAATAATCGCTTCCAATAGTTTTTCGATCTTGGTCAAATGTAGCCCTTATGCTCCCTTTACAGCCTGTTATCAAAAAAGGCTGCGTAGTAGAACAAAAAATGCCAATGACTTTTGACAAGTAAAAGTAGTGGAGATTTTTAGAATAGTATCACGGTGGATGACACTTCACAATACTATCCTAAAATCAATGGACGCTTTGGCTGCTATTCGTACCTCAGTGCCTTTATTGGATTGGTTACAGCCGCTTTTATTGACTGATAACTTACCGTCAATATGGCTATAGAAAGGGATACTCCTGCGGCAATCAGAAATGTCACTGCACCTACATTGACGCGCTCCGCAAAATCTTTGAGCCAACCATCCATTAAGAAATAAGCCGCAGGGGCTGCAATCAGAAACGAAATAGAAACCAGCTTAACGAAATCTTTGGATAGCAGAAAAACCATACCGAATGCAGACGCACCTAAGACCTTTCTAATGCCAATTTCCTTCACTTTTTGCTGCGCTGTGAAAGCTGCCAAACCATAGAGTCCTAAACAAGCGATTAGGATGGCTATAATGGCAAAGAAGGTAAATACCTTACTAAAGCTCTCTTCGTTTTTGTATTGCTGATCAAAGTCCTGATTGAGAAAAGAGTACTCAAATATTCTGCCAGGCATTACCTCTTTGAAGGTAGACTCGATACGTTCGATGACATTGGCAAAATTTGCCGTCTCAACTTTCGCAGAAAGATACCCTGGGGTTCCTTGTTGCATTGGCATAATAAAGGGTTCAATTTCATTCTGAACAGACATGAAATAGAAATCTTTCAACACTCCGATGACCCTGCCCTGCCTATTCCGCCAGGCGAGTTGCTTGCCAATGGCATCTTCAGGGCTTGCAAAGCCTAGCCTATTGACACCGGTTTCATTTAAAATAAAGGCCTCATTTAAGTCTGTACCAAATGATTCATCAAATCCTCGTCCAGCAACAAGTTCCAGGTCATATGTATTGATAAAGTCATAATCAACGGTAATAAAGCGCATATCACTCCAATCTGCACTTTGGTCCCAACCCAAGCGTACGACATTATTTCCCATTTCTCTTCCCGGAACACGTGAAGAGAGTGAGACTTGACTCACTTCTGAAAATTGCTCCAACCTGTCTTTCAGTACCTGAAAACCCTGATCAGTTCCTGCGCCAAAACGTGATGGAACAAAAATGACGCGCTCTTTTTCAAAGCCCAGTTCCAAATCTCTCATGTAATTGAGTTGGTTAAACACGATCAATGTGGAGATAATAAGACCTATGGAAATCAAGAACTGCATAACCACTAGTCCTTTCCTTAAGATGATTCCCTTTGAGGATGTCTTAAAGCTACCTTTTAGGGTTTCGGTCGGTTTAAATGCCGATAATACAAATGCAGGATAACTACCAGAAACGAGACCTACAAAGAGCGTTATGCCGATCAATGCCGCACCCAAAAGAACATTTTCAAGGGGATTAAATACTAAGGCCTTTCCTGTGAAGGCATTTAATTGTGGAAGCGCCAACAGCGTAAGCGCAACAGACAAGACTAGAGACACAAAGGCGATGAAGATCGATTCGCTTAGAAATTGGGCAATCAAGTGCTTTCTAAATGCACCCACTACTTTCCTCACGCCAACTTCTTTTGCCCTATTGACTGATCTTGCAGTCGCCAAATTCATAAAGTTGATACATGCAATGATGAGGATAAAAATTCCCACAGATGAGAAAATATAAACATAGGCCTCCTGACTATTGGTTTCAAACTCGGCTCTCACATTAGACCTCAAGTGAATATCATTCAAGGAGGTCAGGAAATATTCTTGTCTATAGCCAGAGCCAGTTTCTTGGTTTAGAATGTACTCGGCAGAAATACGCTTTATCTTTTTTTCAAGCGCTACTGGATCTACACCCGGGGTAGTTTTTAAATAAGTATGGGTATTGAAGTTCCACCAGGTGGGACTGACCCTTCCTGCTGCTCTTAGTGTCTCAAAGGACACTAACATATCAAACTTAAGGTGGGTATTGCTCGGTATTTTATCCAAGACGCCTGTGACTGTCAGCAGGTATTGGTTGTCGGGTAGCTCCAAAGTCTCTCCTACGATATTCGTTCTACCAAAATATTTAAGCGCAGTGGCCTCGGATACTACTGTAGTGTTAGGCTCTTTTAAGGCAGTCAAAGGATTCCCCTCAAGCAAATCATAGTCAAAAACATTAAAGACATTAGAATCTGCATAAACAACAGATTCATAGAAAAGCTCCGTCTGACCAGTCTTTTGCACAACTACATTGGTGTTTCTTTGAAACCTTACTGATTCCAAAATCTCAGGATAATCGCTGACAAAATATTGGGCTACATAGGCTGAAATTGGTGCCCATTTCTCAGAACCTCCATCATTTGGTAGAAAATACTCGCATGAAACGCGATAGATATTATCGGCTTGTGAATGATTACTGTCGTAGGTTACTTCATCTTGTACATAAAGGAAGATTAATAATGAGCAAGTGATGCCTACTGTGAGTCCAAAAATGTTCAGAAAGGCGTAGACTTTGTTCTTTAGAAGAGAACGTAAGGCGATTTTCAGATAGTTTCTGACCATAGTTTTTGAGATTTTGATTCGGCTGTTGTACTAACAGACTTTGGAAATCACAATTCGTTACAGTTACCAACGAAATAATTAAGCAAAGGAAGTCTTACGAAGTATATGGGACACCACAATTACCATATTCATGTGATATACTACTTGTGCAATAGATGGCCTAGAAAGAGTTGCTAGCGTACGTTGCCGTAGAATCGAGCTAGTCTTTTGTTGGAGACGCCAAGTGCCCAAAGGCTAGTGATCGCCACGAATATGATGTTGGACTTTATTACTCCCCATTTGGCCACTCTTCTGTCCGAAGAATACACTTTAGTTTTGATCTGCCGGATTCTGCCAATGCGATTCATTTTGATACACAGGTCAGCTTCTTCCAAAATCATCATTTCTGGATTAAATCCTCCTGAGGAGAGATAATCAGTCTTTCGGCAAAAGAGTAATTGATCTCCGAACAACAGTCTTAGGCCTTTAAAAATAGTTCGGTAAGGGTTGTAAATAAAGGGGGCATAATATGTTTTGATCCTATTATGCCAGGTGGTCATTCGCTGGTGGCAAGTTCCTGTCATGATACTTCGAAAACCAGCCAGTTTTATACGATTGTCACTTAGGGTTTCTTCGACAATCTGTACCAGGTTCTTCGGAGCAAAAGTATCTGCGTGTAAAAAGCAGAGAATATCGCCATTGGCTTCAAGTGCTCCACAGTGCATCTGGGCTGCTCTACCACGTTTAGAAGATCTGATTAAGTGAACGTTTTGCCTTTGAGCTAAGGCGGTGGTGTTGTCATCGCTACCCCCATCCACAACAATCACCTCATAAGGTTTGGGCTCAAGCTTATCCAAACTATCTAGCAGAGCACCGATACAAGTCTCTTCATTATAGGTTGGTATGATGACTGATACTTTCAGCTTACTATGGAATTGAGTTTCTTCCTAAATCTTCATGTGCTGCTACCCAATCTAATGAAGAGATAGCGGCAGCTAGGGAAATTTCGCCAGCCAAGACCACTCCAGCAATGATTTCAGCCAATTTTTTGGCTTTACCGGCTCCATAACAACCGATCATCTCCAAACAGTCTCTTTGCGTTGGAAGTCCAGTCCCTCCACCTACCGTTCCCACGATGAGAGATGGCAAGGTGATGGTACCATAAAGGCTGTTATCTGCGGTGACCTCAGAATGTAAAAATCCTGCCGTACTCTCGGCCAAATTAGCTACATCTTGTCCCATGGCAATGAACATCGCTGCCAAGGCATTGGCGGTGTGTAATCCGTTATTGTTAACGCCAGCCATCATGCCCCCAAGGTTCGCCACCCCTAAGTGCTTTTGTAATTGGTGTGCATCAACACCAAAGTTTTGGACCAGCAATTTTTCTGTAAAGGTTATCTCAGCAATAACTCGCTTTCCTCTTGAGTTCAAAGAGTTGATAAAGGAATGCTTTTTATCACTCGCCATGTTGGATTCCAAAAAGAAGTGCTTGATCCCTTCAAAGGATTCCAAAATCCACTGACAAATCTGGAATGTAGCTTTATTCACCATATTCTGCCCAGCGGCATCTCCGGTAAAGAAGTTGAACCTCAGAAATACATTATTCCCTGCCTGATAGACTTCGACATTTTGATATTTCAAGTGCCTTGAACCCGATTCTGCCTCTGATTTTAAATCGTCAGTAACGGTTTCGATCCATTGACTGAAGTCAACTGCCCTATTCACATTATCGAAAATAAAGACAGGTGCGCGTTGCATTCCGTCCTTTACAACTCGACAGTTCACACCTCCTGACTCATTAACAAGTTTGATCCCTTTATTGTAGGAAGCCACTAATGTCCCTTCCGTTGTTGCTAAAGGGATAAGAAAGTCTCCTTGGGCATGTTCACCATTTATTCTGATTGGCCCAGCGATTCCAAGAGGTACCTGGGCAAACCCGGTCAGGTGTTCAATATTGCCTTGATAAACAGATGTATCATCAATCAACTCATGTATATGTTCTGGATCATTTCCCGTGAAGGATTTTACGAAGTCGAGTCTTTCGGCCATTGCCTCACGACTGTAGTCATCGTCATGATTTCTAGGAATCTTAATCTCTCGTTCTTTCTGAAACTCATTTACCTGATCATTCACTCCAAAGCTCAATGTGCCAAAGGGCTTGGTGTCAAACTTAAAGTCAAGTTCCAAATTAGCCTGGCCATTAAGCTGTGATTTCACAAGCACGTCAAAGCTTTTACCAAGCTTAAGGCCGAACCCATTTTGGGTATTGATTTGATTTACCGATACCCATTCGCCATCTCCTAAGTCTGCGAATACGAGATCTTGTGATATCTCATTGCCTGCAACCTCTATTGCTTTTAGGCCCTGAAAGTGTACATCGATCAATCGGTTCTTGATATTAAATGTGAAGCCTTGATCCACTTTGGTCAGACTACCACGGGTGTAGAGCTTTTTGAGAAGCGATTTAGGTATGAAATTCATAGGGTAGTCAGACTGTAGTATTGTCTGGTAAGTAGATTAAGCCAAGAACCGAAAAACGAAATTAAGAAAATTCAAAAGGGCAACACTGGATATCATGCTATTGTTTGGAACCAATGGTCATGCGAAAGATAAAGACCCTACAATTGTATTCGAACATATTCTGAAATATAGTAGTTAATCTGACTGACGGTTTGATTTGCTCCGGAACCCGAAGTAAATTTGTGACGTTGTCTAGTTGTTAGGAGAACAAAAATGAAAACCAGCGAAAAGAACGTAAAGCAATTCACAGATGCCCTTGAGGCAATGCTTATGAAGATGCAAGAAGTAGATAATTCGTGTATTGAAGTATCGAAAGATTTATCGAAAAGAGAGTTCGGTTTGGTTGTATTGCTTGGTAAGCATAAGTCACTTATCATGAAAGAAGTCGCAGACTTCACAGGAGTTCCTATGAGCACGGCAACTGGAATCGTAGATAAACTGGTCAATAAAGGCTATTTAATGCGTTTCTACTCCGAGGAAGACAGAAGAATCATCAGAATTGGTTTAAGTAAATACGGAAAGGAACTTTACGAAATGCTAGAATCCATGATGAATATGTTCGGCCAACACATCCTGGATGGATTCTCAGACGAAGAGCGACAGCAATTCATTTTTCTGATGCAAAAAGCTACCCAAAACCTCGACTTTAAACTGAAGGCAGAGGCCACTTCCTAATTTTTTTTGAAAATATATTTCGAATTTCGAACTATTTGGGAACTAAAATATACTTCAATCGTATTTTACGTTCATCGAATATCTTAATAACCGAAATATTTTTCGAATGGCTGTCCCCTATCATGACCGAGTGACGTCATTTCGCACAACCAATAGAAATCAAAATTTACCCAGATGAAAAAAAACATTGAAAACCTCAAAGAAGGCTCGCGTCAATTCGGTGAGCGATGGGGTAGAACAGTAGTCAAGTTTAGATGGCCTGTGCTAATTGGTACAATCCTTCTCGCAATGGCTTTTGGAGCCGGAGGCCAAATGGGCTTCAATAGTGACTACCATGTCTTCTTTAGTGAAGACAACCCACAAATGTTGGCCTATGACGGCCTCCAAAATAAGTATACGAAAGACGATAACGTCTTTATAGTCATTTCACCAAAAGATGGGCAGGTGTTTACGCAAGAGACGCTTACAGCCATTGAAGAATTGACAGCAGAGTCATGGCAGACACCATACTCCAGCAGAGTAGATGCCATAACCAACTTCCAATATACGAGGGCGGTAGAGGACGACTTGTTTGTAGAAGATTTAATAGAGGATGCCGCGAGTAAGTCCGATGAAGAACTGGCGGAATTCAAGAAAATCGCTACCGAAGACCCGAGGCTTGTCCACAGACTTATCAATGAGAATGGAAGTGTGACAGCGGTGAATGTCACCGTCAGACTGCCAGAGATAGATAATGGAGAAAGTGCCGAAGTAACCGCCTTTGCCAGGGATATGGTGGCCAAATTAGAGGCGAAATACCCTAACCTCGACACCTACCTTTCTGGAATGGTCATGTTAAACAGTGCCTTTTTTGAGGCTGCAAATGGTGACTTTCAAACTTTGACTCCTTTGATGTTTCTAATTGTTATCATCACCATTCTTTTAACTACCAGAACATTCTCAGGTACCTTTTCCACTCTAATAGTCATTGTCCTTTCGATAATGACCGCTATGGGTTTTGGTGCTTACATGGGCATTGGTCTTACACCACCGTCAGGGGCATTCATCAATATAATTCTCACACTTGCTGTTGCAGATAGTATTCATGTATTGATCACTATAATTCAGCAAATGCGAAAGGGAATTGAGAAAAGAGCCGCCATTGTGGAGTCATTAAGGCTGAATTTTATGCCAGTGTTTATCACAAGTCTCACCACTGTCATAGGATTCTTATCTATGAACTTTTCAGACTCACCTCCTTTTCATGATCTCGGAAACCTAACTGCCGTGGGTATGGTAGCTGCATTCCTCTATTCAACATTAACGCTGCCCGCCTTGCTGGCAATCCTTCCAGTAAAAGTAAAACAAAGAACTGCTGAAGGTGGAAAAAGCCCTTTTCTCGAGCGTTTGGCCGAATTTGTTATTGCGAACAAGCGACCGGTGATCGGTGTATCAGCATTGCTTATCATCACATCTTCTTTCCTAGTCTTCAAAAATGAGTTGAATGATGAATTCATCAAATACTTCAGCAAAGAAGTTCCCTTCAGGTCAGATACGGATTACATCTCAGATAACCTGACAGGCATCTATACAGTGGAATTCTCTATAGCGGCTAAAGAAGAAGGCGGCATTAATGATCCTGAATACCTTAATAGATTAAAGGCCTTTGAAGATTGGCTCTATACCAACGAAGAAGTTGTTCATGTAAACTCATTCACAGAGGTGATGGAACAGGTGAACAAGTCCATGCACGGAGACGATCTCTCCTATTACAAGATGCCAGACAATCGGGAAGAGGCCGCTCAATACCTGCTTTTATATGAAATGTCATTACCGTTTGGGCTTGACTTGAATAATCAAGTCAACGTGGACAAATCTGAGACGAGGGTAATTGTAACCATCAAAAACATCCCGACACAAAGCATGCTTAGCCTTAGTGACAAGGCTACCAATTGGCTTGAAGAAAACGCTCCTAGCCATATGAGGGCAGAAGGTGTGAGTAGCACTATGATGTTTGCTCATTTGTCGGAAAGACAGATTATGAGTATGATCAGCGGAACAGCCGTTGCCCTTCTTTTAATATCATTTGTTCTGGCCTTTGCTATTCGAAGTGGGAAATTCGGCTTCCTAAGTCTTATACCAAATATCACCCCAGTCATTATCGGCTTGGGAATTTGGGGCCTCTTTTACGGTTATATCAATACTGGTATTTCAATCGTATTTGGAATGACGCTGGGTATTATCGTGGATGACACCGTTCACTTTCTTTCAAAATATCTAAGAGCAAGAAGAGAATTAGGCAAAAGTCCAGAGGACTCAGTACGGTATGCTTTTTCTACTGTAGGACAAGCGTTGTTGGTAACAACATTTGTGTTGGTTGCTGGCTTCCTGGTACTGGCGCAATCCAATTTTGGCCTCAATTCAGACATGGCTAAGATTACCACCATCATTATCATTATGGCCTTGGTGCTGGACTTCTTAATGCTTCCTGCATTGCTGATGCTTTCGCCAGTAAAAAGGACTCAAGACTTAAAAGATACAAGCTCAATAGAAAGCACTGGAGACATAAGTGCTATTCCAGCTACTTAATTCAAAATCAAGAAAATAGTAAACAGATGAAAAACATATTATTAACCATAGTAGGACTGTTCATTGCCATTGGCTTGCAAGGTCAGTCTGCAGAGGAAAAAGGCATTGAAGTAGCCAAGGCTGCTGATGCATACGATCAAGGGTTTGGTAGTTCAGTCACCAAGCTCACTATGATTTTGACCAACAAGCAAGGTCAGGAAAGTACACGATACATGAGTAATCAGACATTGGAGTTGACTGAAGACGGAGATAAATCGCTGATCGTTTTTGATAGTCCAAGAGATGTCAAAGGCACCGCGACCCTGACTTTTACGCATAAGGAAGGCTCTGATGATCAATGGCTCTACTTGCCAGCCCTTAAGAGGGTGAAAAGGATCTCTTCTAACAACAAATCAGGTCCTTTTATGGGAAGTGAATTCGCTTATGAAGATTTGTCTTCTCAAGAAGTTGAAAAGTACACCTACAAATTTTTGAGAGAGGAAGAAATCAACGGTGTAAGCGCTTATGTAGTAGAGAGAGGTCCAGTTGACCCAAAATCAGGTTACGCCAGACAGGTGGTTTGGTACAACAAAGACAACTATCGCCTTGAAAAAATGGATTTCTATGATCGTAAAAATGCATTACTGAAAACACTTACCTATGGAAAATACAAAGTGTACGAAGAGAAGCATTGGCGAGCAGGTGAAATGAACATGATAAATCATCAAACAGGGAAAAAGACGCTTCTCAAGTTCGAAGATTATCAATTCGACCTTAATCTAAAAGAATCTGACTTCTCTCAGAACAGTCTTCAGAGAGCAAGTCGCTAAGCCATTGGGCATGATATTAAGAATAATCAATTCCAAGCCTATGAATAACCGATGGAGAAAGACGTTTTCCATCGGTTCCCTATGCCTCTTGTTATCCCTTCCGGCATGGGCTCAAAAAGACGAGAGTGTCTACCAGGAATTCTCGGGTTACATTGGTGCGGATTACCGCTACTTCTTTGAAGACGGTCTTTATGGTGGACAGAAAAATAGTTTTCCATCGCTAGTCATTCAACCTGAATACTTATATGAATGGAATGGAGGCGACAATCGCATCAAGTTCATTGGTTTCGGTCGATTTGATAGAGACAGCAGAAGAACGCATTTCGATGTTCGAGAGCTCTACTATCAAACCGTAAAGAACAATTGGGAACTCAGTATTGGGTTTAAGAAAGTCTTTTGGGGTAAAACAGAGGCTGTACACCTAGTTGACATTATCAACCAAACAGATTTTGTCGAAAGCTTCGATGGTGAAGAAAAGCTCGGTGAAGCTATGGTTCAATTTTCTTATGCTTCATCCATAGGAACATTTGATCTTTTTTACCTGCCTTACTTTCGGAAAAGAGTATTCCCCGGAGAAAGAGGACGTTTGAGAACCTCTTTTATCATTGACAATGATGATGTGGCGTTCGAGTCTGACGCGGAGGAAACGAGACCAAGTTTTGCCGCGCGGTGGTCAGCCTTTACAGGACCCTTTGACATTGGTTTATCTTACTTCAATGGCACCGGAAGAGAGCCATTCTTTCGTCAGACTACGGGAGGTGATTTTCAATTGTTCTATGGGATAATAGAACAAATAGGGATTGACATTCAAGCGACTACGGGACCAGTATTATGGAAGGTGGAAAGCATTGCCAGGAAAAGTGACTTTCAAGATATGTGGGCACTGGCTGCCGGTATAGAATACAGCTTTTTTGATGTCGCCAGTACAGGCCTGGACATCGGTATTGTTGCCGAATACCTGCATGATGACAGAGGCTTGCTTTCGTTTAGCAGTTTGGATAACGACTTGTTTGCAGGAACACGCTTCGCTTTCAACGACACGCAGAGTACCGAATTCCTTATAGGAGGAGTTTTCGACCTTGACAAAAGCACAAAGTTGTGGAGTATCGAAGGCAGTCGAAGGCTCGGTAACTCCTGGAAGGCCGAAGTTGAGATGAGGCTGTTTGACGATGTTGATCAAAATGAATTTCTAAACTTTATTCGCAGGGATAGTTTCTTGCAATTCAGTTTAAATAAGTACTTCTAAGAGGATTCGCTGCTTTTGAAAAAGCGAGGCCAAACTCAAAATGAGCTTGGCCTCCATTCACCAAAACACATGTTAACACAAGTCAGTGAAACATGATTATTATTATGTACTAGTCGAAAAAATTCAAGCGGATATTCTGTTTCAGCATCGTTATGAATGGTAAAAATTGATATATCCAATACACTCTCATACCCTTCTATTTTGAAACTGAAACTGTATAATTTCCTTGAATGCCTGCTCTTACCGGAGTGGTGCCGGCATGGAAGAAGGAAAACTCAAATTCTGTTAATGTTAAGTTGTTAATAGTTACCTCTTCACCCGTATCAAGGATAAGCAATCTGCCAGTATCTCCTGTCCATCGCCAGGTGCCACTGGCCCTGAAGAGATCTCCACCATTAGTCGTCTGGTAGGTACCATCAGCAAACGATAGGGTGAAGCCAGGATAGTTCGAACTGACGTCTTCTCCATCAAGCACTATACTGCCTTGAGTACCCATACTCCAACTCCCAGCCAACCTTTCAAAGGCAAGCTCTGTTGCAGTTGGAGCTCCATCATCACTTTTGCAGGCTGAAACCAGTAATACTGCCAGCACAAACACCATTGATATATATTTTTGAATTTTCATTGCTATCTCTTCTATCGTTTAATCATTACTTTCTTTCTCACCACTGACTGCCCATTACTAAACTGGACAATGTAAATACCCATCTCATAGCCTGACACATTTAAGGTCAACTGCTGATCAGTATGGTCTTTCTTACTGAACATCGAAACGCCTGTGGTATTGACAATCTCTATATCCAGCTTACTTCTACTTAGTGCCGATAGATCTATGGTCAATCGCCTACTGGCTGGGTTCGGGTACATCACTATGTCAGTGGCATTGATAATGCCATCGTCAACTGAGGTAATTATTGCGCCCTCTCCTGAAACTGGGTGGGCCTGATTTCCACCTTCATGGTTGAAGATGATATTGCCTCCAAAGTTCCCAACAGCTGTTGGCATAAAGGTGACTGTAACCTCAGCACTTGTTCCTGTCCGTAGCACTAGTGATCCTGGTAGTACACTAAAGCCTGCTGGAGTGGAGGTAACCCTCACTTCTACAGGCTTCTCTCCATCATTGGTCACTGTCAGTGTACGGGTTTGGCTTAGGCCTAAGGCAGATATATCAAATGCTCCATCACCCGTCACAAAAATCGATGGCTCAAGCACATTGTCTATCGTTATAGTTAGCGCTTTCTCAAAGCTTCCGCCATTACCATCATCTGTCTTAACTCGAATGCTATAGCTGTCTTTGCTCTCAAAGTCAAAGAATGCTGCTGCCTTCAGGTTGGTACCATCTATTATGAAGCTTGCATTGTCAGTATCGCCAGTACCAGACACTAATGTGTAGGTATGACTATCTTCTGTGTCTGCATCTGTACTAGTTAGTGCTCCTACTATATCTCCTATGGCATTATTCTCTGCTATGCTAGATGGCGTACTGATGATATCGGTTGGTAAGAAATTGGTCGTATAGACATCTCCAGCGAAGTCACCATTGCCTGTACCTGTGCCGCCAAGTTTGTTGGCTGCATTATCTAGGATGCTATCATCATCTTTTAGATTCAGTCCTATGGTTCCTTGTCCTGAAATACCATTGACATTCACATCATAGGTTTTCGCATCTACCTGATTCACTGAATTCAGTGCACCTGTAGTACCTGTCAAGGCTACCTCAAAGTCAGTCAGGTCAACACCGAGTACATCTTCTGAGAAGACTACTCTGAAGTCTGCCGAGGTCGTAGCTGTGTTTAATTGATCGGCATCTTTTCTGGTGATACTGCTTACTTCAGGAGCTGTACCGTCAAAAGTCTTGGTTACTACGGTTCCTTCAGCACTAGCATTACCAGCATTGTCTGTGGCAACACCTGCCGCCAGGCTTACGCTTACCGTTCCATCTGCTGTTGGTGTAATGTCAAAGCTCCATTTCGTGTCATTGGATATCGTTGTGAAGTTTGATGAGCTACCATTGCTTACAGTAAGGTCTGAAGCACTAAAGCCTGCTACTGGTTCATCAAATTCTACAAAGACCATATAAACTCCATTGACCGGATCTGTTGTATTGGCATTGCTAATGGTAGGAATTGGCCTGACCCCATCGACAAGTACTGCATTGGTTGCACCTACACCATTAAGGTCCACGACAGCATCCACATCGAACTCATCTTTCATCGTTCCACCATTCAGGTTGATGGCTGCGCCTACTGCTATACCGTCTGCGTCCAGCTCATCTTCTATCACCGTATAGCGGAATAGGATGCTGCTGCTATTGCTTACAGTGCCTACCTGAGTGGCATTCACCGTACTACTGCCTATTGTTACTGGAATGGTAGCTGTACCTGTCGCTGTTACTGGTGTCAACATGTTCACCGTAAAGTCCAGATTATCTCCTATGCCATAAGTACCACCTACTGGAACACCTACACTACTCACAACAGATGCTGCAATGGTGGTGAAACTCCAATCTGTGGCATTACTGATGCCAGCATAGTCGTTACCTGCATCATCGGTCAAAGCTCCTGCATCGATATTCACATAAAATTCTGTGCTCGGTGGCAGTATTAGGTTATCTGGATTGATTGTAACATCATTTCCTGAAATGCTCACCTTACTACTAGTCACATCTATGGTTTCCAATACAGTATTGTCACTCACTTGCCTAATGGTAATACTTCCGATGCCTTTGTTCATGTTTTCTCCAAAAGCCATGGTCAAGTCTGTGTTTGGCAATACGTCCACTGCATCGTCTAATGGAGCAAGTGTAGGTACAGTGAGACTCAAGTCAATTGTGATCTCTAAAGGATCACTATCTAGTCCCTCATTACCTGCTGCATCGGTAGCCTTGGCTGATATCACCAATACTCCCTCAATCAGGTCTTTACCTGGGGTCAATGTCCAATTACCGTTATCATCTGCTATTGTGGTTCCAATGCTTGTACCATCTATAGAGACTTCAACCGTTGCATTGGCTTCTGCCGTACCCTCTATGGTAGGGGTGGCATCATTCGTCACGTTATCGGTACTGCTTATACCTGAATCACTTGAGGTAGCCAAATCCACAACAGGTTGATCTGGCGCAGCAGTATCTACTGTGACATTCAATGCATTGCTTTCTGCACTGATGTTCCCTGCAGCATCTGTAGCCTTAGCCGTTATCGAATAAGCAGCGTCAGCTAGAGTAGTTGCTGTATGGTCAAAAGACCAATCTCCATCAATACTGGCATTTGTCGTACCAATGCTTACGCCATCTATAAAGATTTCTAAGACACTTCCAGATTCTGCAACTCCGCCAAAGTTTAGCGTATTATCATTCGTTATTCCATCGGCACCATTTAAGCCACTGTCTGTAGTGGCAATTGTCACTTCTGGCATAGCTGGTGCGGTAGCATCGACCGTCACACTCAAGACAGGACTGATTGTACTGGTGTTACCTGCTGCATCTGTAGCTTTGGCTGTGACATCAAATGAACCGTCCTCTCTTGGACTATCTCCATTATAGACCATGGTCCAGTTGCCATCAGCATCTGCATTGGTGGTTCCTACACTTACACCATCCACAAAAACTTCTACTGTGCTATTGGCTTCTGCTATACCATTAACATCTGGCATATTGTCACTAGTAATCTGATCAGCTCCATTGTTACCAGTGTCATCAGTTATACTGCTTACCACCGGTGCCGATGGGGCTGCCGCATCTTTGCTTGCACCATCAGTGGCTGCTACTCCAACATTGCCTGATGGGTCTGTCAGGGTAACTGATAGCGTCAGCGTACCATCGTTCAGGCCGGAAAGATCAGCTAGCGTAATCTGGTCTGTAGCCGTGGTAATGGTTCCAGTACCTGTTACATCGGCTCCTCCCTCGTCAGAAGAAACTGTGTAGTTATAGGTAGCGCCTTCTTCTGCCCCAGCAAAAGTGAAGGTTGTAGCTGTTGCTTCAGTCGCATTAATCAATGCATCATCCATAGACACTGAATATCCTGAAGGAGCCGTACCATCATCATCATCCAGGATAATCACCGTACCAATAGCACTGATATCTACTGCTAATGTGGTTCCTGCCAAGTTGCTCTGATTGATCAGGACAGTTTCATTGCCTTCTGGGTTACTATCTCCTAATGGTGTTACTGTAAAGGTTTGCGTCTCCCCGACTGTTCCTGCAAAGGTCAAGGTCTCAGCCGTAACTGCTGTATAGTCATTGTCTGCTATAGTGGCTGAGCCATCTGCCGTGCTTACATCTACACTAAAGCCTCCATCAACAGCATTATCCAGGGTAGCCGTGACTGTAATTGCACCGTCATTCTCATTGCTACTAACATCGGCTATTGTCACTGAGGCGGCATCGTCATTGGCTATGGTGATTGTAGCTCCATCTGTGATGTCAACAGGCAGTGTAGTTCCTGCCAGGTTGCTCTGGCTAATCGTAAGCGTCTCACCTGACTCCAGCTTGGTATCGGCTGTCGGTGTTACCGTAAAGGTTTGCGTCTCCCCAGCGGTTCCTGCAAAAGTTAAAGTCTGATTTGCTATTGCAGTATAGTCATTGTCTGCTGTAGTGGCTGAGCGATCAGCTGTACTCACATCTACACTAAAGCCTCCTTGGACTGCATTATCGAGTGTAGCGGTGACCGTAATCGTTCCATCTTCGGCACCGCCCACATCGGCTATTGTCACTGAGGCGGCATCGTCATTAGTGATACTGACCGAAGCTTGGTCGGTGATGTCAACAGTCAATGTAGTTCCTGCCAGGTTGCTCTGACTAATCGTGATTGTCTCATCTGCCTCAAGCTTGGTATCAGCTGTCGGTGCCACCATAAAGGTTTGCGTCTCTCCGGCTGTTCCTGTAAAGGTTAAGGTTTGAGCGGTAACTGCTGTATAGTCACTATCTGCTATAGTAGCCGAGCCATCAGCAGTGCTTACATCTACCGTAAAACCTCCCTGTACTGCATTATCGAGTGTGGCGGTGACAGTGATCGTTCCATCGTCCTCGTTGCTGCTTACATCGGCTATCGTTACCGATGCTGCATCATCATTGGCAATGGTGATTGTTGCTCCATCTGTGATGTCAACAGTCAACGCAGTGCTTGCCAAGTTGCCCTGACTAATCGTGATTGTCTCATCTGCCTCAAGCTTGGTGTCAGCTGTTGGTGTTACCGTAAAGGTCTGTGTCTCCCCAACTGTTCCTGTAAAGGTTAAGGTTTGAGCTGTAACTGCTGTATAGTCACTATCTGCTGTAGTAGCCGAGCCATCAGCTGTGCTTACATCTACCGTAAAACCTCCTTCGACTGCCTTGTCTAGAGTAGCCGTGACAGTGATTGTTCCATCATCTTCATTACCACTTACATCTGCTATCGTTACTGAGGCGGCATCGTCATTGGCGATGGTGATTGTCGCGCCATCTGAGATGTCAACACTCAATGTAGTTCCTGCCAAGTTGCTTTGACTAATCGTGATCGTCTCATCGGCCTCCAGCTTGGTATCTGCTGTCGGTGTTACCGTAAAGGTCTGTGTCTCTCCGGCTGTTCCTGCAAAAATTAAAGTCTGGTTTGCTATTGCAGTATAGTCACTGTCTGCTAATGTCGCTGTGCCATCAGCTGTGCCTACATCTACCGTAAAGCCTCCCTGTACTGCATTGTCCAAAGTAGCAGTGACAGTGATCGTTCCATCATCTTCATTACCACTTGCATCTGCTATCGTTACTGAGGCTTCATCGTCATTGGTGATCGTTCCTACCCCTTCTGCATCTACTATTACAGATAGTCCTGTCGCATTGGTAAGATTTACATTAACCGTCTCGTTACCTTCTAATATTTCGTCCCCAGTAATACTTACCTCTACTGTCTTGCTGGTCTGGCCAGGTGTAAACGTCAAGGTAGTAGTACCAAGTGCTGTGTAGTCAGAACCTGCAGTAGCCGTACCATCCGATGTGGAAACATCAACAGATACTGTCTCTGGAGCAGCAGTGTTCAAGCTGACGGTATAGCTTAATGTTGCTGCACCATCATCACCTTCTGTAATACTTGGATCATCTATCGAAAACTGAACCGCATCATCATCGAGTATTGTCACCGTACCCATAGCACTGATGTCTACTGCTAATGTGGTTCCTGCCAGGTTGCTCTGATTGATTTGGATAGTTTCATTGCCTTCTGGGTTACTATCTCCTAATGGTGTTACTGTAAAGGTTTGCGTCTCCCCAGCGGTTCCTGCAAAAATCAAGGTCTGGTTTGCTATTGCTGTATAGTCATTGTCGGCTATAGTGGCTGAGCCATCTGCAGTGCTTACATCTACTGTAAAGCCTCCATCAACAGCATTGTCCAGGGTAGCCGTGACTGTAATCGCACCATCATTCTCATTGCTACTAACTTCTGCTATCGTTACCGAGGCGGCATCGTCATTCGCTATGGTGATTGTAGCTCCATCTGTGATGTCAACAGTCAATGTAGTTCCTGCCAGGTTGCCCTGACTAATCGTGATTGTCTCATCTGCCTCCAGCTTGGTATCGGCTGTTGGTGTTACCGTAAAGCTCTGTGTCTCTCCAGCTGTTCCCGCAAAGGTCAAGGTCTGGTTTGCTATTGCTGTATAGTCACTATCTGCTGTAGTAGCTGTACCATCTGCCGTGCTTACATCTACCGTAAAACCTCCTTGGACTGCATTGTCTAGAGTAGCCGTAACAGTGATCGTTCCATCATCTTCATTGCTGCTTACATCGGAGATCATTACTGAGGCGGCATCATTATCTGTAATCGTATAAGTATGCACTGTATTTACTCCTAAATCGGCATTCGAAGGACTAGAAAGCGTAATAATTACAGTTTCATTAGCTTCCAGTATGGCATCATCTACTATACTGGCTATGGTTATTGTCTCACTGATGCTACCCGCACTAAAAGTCAATGTACCATCTACCAATGTAAAATCTGTGCTACTAGTAGCAGTACCCGATACAGTATAATCTACAGTGACATCTCTACCGCTAACAGCACTTAATGTCACTTCAATATTCTCGCTACTCACACTTTCTGCTCTGTCACTTGTCGTACTGGTAAAAGCTATCGTTGGCGTATCATCATCGTCCTGTATGGTGTAGGTATGTACCTGATTAGTCCCTAAATTGGCATTGGTTGGATTCGATAAAGTGACGATGACTGTTTCATCATCTTCATCCAGCTCATCCCCAATAATATCAGCAACCGTAATAGGCTCAGTTAAGGAACCTGCATTAATCGTTAATGTGCCATTGGCTAATGTATAGTCTATTCCAGAACCTGTTGCTGTACCGGTTACTACATAGTCGATCGTTACATCCTGACCACTTTCTGCACTTAGTGACACTGCTAAATCAGCTGAACTAATAGATTCTGCTCCATTGCTATTGGCTACATCAAAGGCTATCGTTGGTGTTGGGTCATCATCGTTGATGGTGTAGGTATGCACTTGATTAGTACCCAAACCTGCATTGCTTGGATTACTCAAAGTCACAATCACAGTCTCTTCTGTCTCGTCCAAAACATCATCGATAATATCTGATATTGTGATATTTTCTGTCAGTGAACTCACGCTAACGGTCAATGTACCATTGGCTAGTGTATAATCCGTGCCACTGCCCGTAGCAGTACCCGATACAGTATAATCAACCGTTACATCCTGTCCACTTAATTCACTCAGTGACACTGCTAAAATGGCTGAACTAAGAGATTCTGCTCCATTGCTATTAACCACATCAAAAGCTATTGTTGGTGTTGGGTCATCATCGTTGATTGTGTAGGTATGCACTTGATTGGTACCCAAACCTGCGTTGCTTGGATTACTCAAAGTCACAATCACAGTCTCTTCTGTCTCATCCAAAACATCATCGATAATATTAGCAATCGTGATATTCTCTGTAAGTGAACCTGCACTAATGGTCAAGGAACCATTGGCCAATGTATAATCCGTGCGACTGCCGGTAGCAGTACCCGATACAGTATAATCAACCGTTACATCTGTCGTGCTGATAGCATTCAAGGTTACTTCAAGATCGGCACTACTGACACTCTCTGCACCGCTAGAACTCGTACTGGTAAAAGCAACTGCAGTATTCACCGTTGTGAAATTGAGCGTGGTATTATCTGTAATACCTGCATAGCTATTACCGACCAAATCGTCAATGGCGGTGGAAGCAATTTGCACCGCGTAATTGGTATTCAGCTCCAGGCCAATGCTTGGATCTAGCGTGAGCACTCCATCGCTAATCGAGGCCTGAGCACCCGGTGAAGTCACATCTATGATCACCGTGCTAGAATTATCTCCTAAGTCAATGATCTCGATATTACCCGTTCCAAAGAAGATATCCTCATTGAAAGTAATGGTGATGTCATCAGCGATACCAAAATCTGTGGCGCCATTGATTGGATCTGAGGAACTAATGCTTGGCCCCGCATTGTCAAGGGTGTAGGTTTCATCTGTGGCTGGTAGAATATCCGTTAGATCATTTCCCACATTATCATCAATGCTTGGTTCGCTTACCAAGTTCAGGCCAACCGTGCCATTCAGGGCAGCCATATCACCACCAGAAACCATTACATCATAGGTTGATGCTGTCAATTGCGTAACGGTTATCGTGGCACCTGTTGGCCCTGTAACTTCAAAGTCGCTTATATCAACATCCGTCACATCTTCGCTAAAAGTCGCTAGAAAGGTAACCTCATCCGCATTGGTGCTTTCACTCGTTGGGGCCTTACGTGCAATGCTAGTGATTGTTGGTCTAACACCATCTACGGCAGTATTTGAATTGGCACTCAAGGAATTATCTTGCCCAGGTTCAGGTAAGATAAGTATAGCAGCGTTACCTGCAGCGTCTGTAATAGTCGCTCCATCATCCAAGAAAAATGAATTGGCGGATACATAGCTCAGGTCACTGCTTATATCTCCCTCTTGAACTTGATAATCAATAAAAACACCAATATTGTCATACCGTACTTCAATGCTTCTGTCTGTTGTACCCGTTTCAAGTGTAATACTCCCTAAAATAATATCTGATCCATCTGCTTGACCTGTAACCTCTACTGCTTCGCTAAAAAATATGTCTATAAAAATGGCTCGTCCAATACCTACTTGTGAAGGGAGCGAGTTATCGAAAGGAGCTAATCTTGTCACTGTAGGAGCCGTATTGTCAAGGGTATAGGTCTCATCGGTAGCCGGTTGAGTATTTGGGAGATCATTTCCTACGACATCGGTAATCGATGGTGCACCGCCCAAGTTCAGGTCTACCGTACCATCCAAATTGGGCAAATCACCACCAGAAACTGTCACATCATAGGTCGATGCTGTTACTTGTGAAACTGCAATCGTAGCACCTGTCGGGCCTACAACTTCAAAATCACTCATGTCAACTCCTGTGACATCTTCGCTAAAAGTTACCAGGAATGTAACCTCATCTGCATTGGTTATTTCACCGCTTGGTGTCTTGCGGGTAAAGCTCATGATTGATGGTGCTATACCATCTACCCTAAGTGCTGAATTGGCACTCAAAGAATTGTCTTCACCAGGTTCTGGTAATGTCAGTACAGCCACATTACCTGCAGCGTCTGTAATAGTCGCTCCATTTAGTGACAATGAAGTGGTGGATATATAGTCCAAATCATTACTAACATCGCCTGCTTGTACCGTATAGTTAAAGGTTAAAACAGTGGTACCATCACCTGAAGCATACTCAGCATTCTGGTCAGTAACTCCAGTTTCCAGAGCTAACTGGGGCATACCTGTCACATTTACCAGCTCATTAAAGTTTACCGTTAAGACAATCACATCGCCTTGTTTATAGCCGCCATCTGAAGTGGATGAACTTACGCTGGTCACTGTCGGACTTGTACTATCCTCTGTAATAGTAGGTACATCTACATCACCCGATGCATTGCCTACAACATCCACCGCGCGAACCACAAAGTTATTAATAGCATCAGCTGTGATGTTTACACTAAAGCTCCAAGCATTGCTGCTCACCGTAGCTGAACCTAGTGAAGTGGCATTGTCTGCTACTCCATCATTATCATTGTCTGCATAGGCATGGACTTCCACGTCATTTTCGCTGTGAGTTCCACTGATCGTTTGGGAGGCGGCATTCACCGTGACTGCACCAGATGGTGTAGTCACCAACGGGTCGACAGGGGCAGTTACATCATTTTGCAATTGGGGTGTTGCAGCCTGCGCAACAAAATCGCCAATACCATCTGGCAATCGAGAGATGGAATTATCAGCGTCACCCGCAACCCAAAGGTCACCACCTCCAAAAGCTGCCCTTAAAGCTGCATCATCTGTATCCCCATATACGATAAAACCAACTAACCCATCCCGAGTAACAGGAGATGATGCCGTAAAATCACTTTGACTGCCAACATACAGCGCAACAGCATCAGGACCATTTTGCAATGACGTGGTCCCCCAGTCTTGATCTTTACTAGAAAATTCTGTCTCGCCAATTACATAGAAACCGTTTGAATTGGTGGAGCCTGTCAAGTCAAAGTCTTTATAAGCCAAATCATCTCCCCCATTAAACCAAACTACCACAAGTCCGGCTAATGATGTGGCATTATTGTTTGTATTAAAAATTTCTATGAATTCTTCATCTGTAGCGGCCGAGGCATGTACCTCGTTGATCTTGATATTATCTGGGGTTACAAAAATGTCAAAGGTCTGTTCAGGAGAGGTGTCATCTCCTCCATTGTCAGTTCCACCATCATCTGATAAGCTCACAGTGACTGTAGCCTTACCAAAGCTTGAAGCATTTGGTGTAAAAGTTAGATTACCGGTAGTCCCATCAATAGCAGGTTGAGTATTAAAAATTCCGCTGTTGTCATTAGATACATGAAAAGTCAACACCTGAATGGTACCCGATTCTCCATCATTAAGGTCAGTTGCAAAACTCGAAACGGTCTGAGTCCCGGCATTTTGAGAAATGGTCTGGTTGGGAGAACCAATTAATGCAAAGCTAGGCTCATCATTGACCGCAGTGACATTGACCGTTGCCTGAATGGCACCTTCCGTACTTTCTGCTCCTTCGTTATCTTGTGCTGTAATGGTAAAAGCATTGAGCGTTCCGCTGGCATCCAAGGCTGGTGTCCAAGTCGCGCTTTTGGTAGCCGTGATTTCATCATTGGTACCTGAGGCAAAAGGTGCCCCATCGATTAGGAGGGTTCCACTACTAAGGCTTTGAACTACAAAAGCATCGACTGTGCCATCAATGTCCGCTGCGTTAGCCTGAGCGGCTATCTCCGCAAATGTGATCTCTACTCCCGTATCCTCGTTAGTGGTTTCCACCGCAGCAGTTAATTGGGTAAATGTAGGAGCATCATTGACAGCGACAATATCAAAGGTCACTGTTGCAGCATCCGAAACTATAATACCGTCATTCGCTGTGAAAGATATCGATCCGGCATTAGCACCACTCAAATCAGGATTAGGTGTAAAGGTAGTGGCATCTAATGCTGTATTTATTGCTGCTAAAGTTCCTGCTGCAGTAAAGCTCGCTGACCCATTGCCGTTACCTCCAAATGTAATCCCCGCAGTACCCAAAGTGACTGTACCTCCACTAACGGTAAAACTCACGGTTTGGTCATCTCCATTTAAATCTGACACCTGAATATCATCGGCCAATTCCACATTGGTATCATCCTCACTTACTGTTGGTACAGATGGGGCACTAACGGTTGGAGCTACATTTAACTCGATAAAAGAAATATCATGGATTTTCCAGGTAGCAGGTACTGAAAGTGAACCAGAAAAGTCAATAATGAATGTATCTATGTTATTAAAATCGTCATTGCCCGATAAATCCAAAAGACTAGTTTGAGTGGGATCATTAGGATCATTACTCAACGAAAAATTAGCTGATGCAACATTTACTCCGTCCCTCTGACCTGTGATTTGACCCACTGCTGGAGAAAAACTAAAGGAGTTCTCCAAGGTTAGTGATTCAAGGTCAAAACTTGCCCCATCAACCCGAGTAACCGTCATCTCATAGCTGCTTACTGAAGTATTAAGGACAGCCACCTCCATAGATCCATTTCTTTGAAATAGAGAGCCATTGCCTGCGGCACCTCCACTGGAAGTTCCTTCTGATAAAAAGTTGAAGGTATTAGTTCCATCATTGGCGGATATCGGATGGTTACCATCCGCTAAACTGCCAAGTTCTTCATCAAAGGTTACTGTAACAGTACCCTCTGTGATAATATTGAAGGTGACTTCCGCTGCGGCCGAAGACTCAGTTCCATCATTAGTGGTAAAGGATATCGTTCCAGCATTCGTACCACTTACACCAGGAGTAGGCGTAAAAGTAGCGGCATCTAAGGCTGTATTTATGTCTGCCAAAGTCCCGGCTGCGGTAAAACTCGCAGATCCATTACCATCCCCTCCAAAAGTAATACCAGTAGATCCTAAATTGACCGTGCCACCTGTCACGGTGAAGGTCACCGTTTGATCATCTCCATCGGAATCTGATACTTGAATATCATCGGCCAGGGCCACATTGGTATCATTTTCATTGACAACAGGCGCAGTGGGGGCAGTAGCTGTGGGAACAGTGTTTAAGATATCAAAAGAAACTTGTGCTGCTGCCGAAGACTCTGTTCCATCATTAGTGGTAAAGGATATCGTTCCAGCATTCGTACCACTTACACCAGGGATAGGTGTAAATGTAGCGGCATCCAAGGCAGCATTTATATCGGCTAAAGTTCCGGCTGCCGTAAAACTCGCTGATCCATTGCCATTTCCACCAAAAGTAATACCAGTAGCGCCCAAAGTGACCGTACCACCTGTTACAGTGAAGGTTACTGTTTGATCATCTCCATCGGAATCTGATACTTGAATATCATCGGCCAGAGCCACATTGGTATCATTTTTATTGACTATAGGCGCAGTGGGAGGAGTTGCTGTGGGAGCAGTGTTTGTTAATGGATCTAAAATGGTAATGTCCAAAAACTCCCATTGAGCAGGTACCCTAGATGCATTAAAAGTAATTATGAATTCATCAATATTATCAAAGTCACTGATAGCTGACAAATCAAAAGAATGAGACCCGGTTGGCGAAGTTTCGAAAGTGGCTGACGCAACAACCGACCCATCATTACGGCCCGTAATTAGATAATCAAAGTTTTCGGTTATAAAAGTGAGAGAGTTGTTTACTTCTATTAACTGAAGACCGAAATTTGCTCCATCAGTTCGGGTGATTGTAACACTATAGTCATTAATATCCCCAGAGAATGTAGTGATTCTCATCTGTCCAGTACTATTAGCAACTATAGTCGTTCCACTACCAGCTAAAGCAAAGTTCAAGGTGTTGCTTCCCTCACCAAAAGAGACTGGAAGGGACTCATTGAAGAATAATTGACCAAGGTTCTCATCAAAGTCTATAGTCGTTTGCCCATGAGTCCTATTGGCAAAACCGCATAATAACAGGAGTGAAAAAACTAGGTAAGATCTAAAAAGAATGGAGAGATTGGTACCATTGGGTACCACGGTATTCATAAAACACATACTGGAAAAGGTTAGGAATTAGTCCTTTTGCCAGCACGCTGTAAATGTAATGCAATTTATTTCAACTATAAAAAGCAATTACTTTATATTTTTTGAATAAGGTATTTTGATAATGATAATTCAATGGTTTGACTTTCTTGGGTATGAGCCAACCTTAAGTCAAGAAACTGATAGTAAATGCACTAGCCTTTGAAGAAAGAAGTAACACTTTTAAGGGCTTGGTAATCAAGAAGTAATGAAAGTTGAATAAGCTCTTGAAAACAAAAAAGGCCATTCGTATGAATCGCCTTTTTAACTCGTCTTTTATTACTTCTCTTAATTGTTCATTGAGATTAAGAATTCATCGTTGCTGCGGGTACCTTTCATTCTGTCCAATAAGAATTCCATGGCCTCGACAGAGTTCATATCACTCATAAACTTACGCAGAATCCATACACGTTGAAGTTCTTCTTTGCTCATCAATAGGTCTTCTCTACGTGTGCCAGATGCTGGCACATCAATCGCAGGGTAAACACGTTTGTTAGATAGTTTTCTATCCAATTGCAGTTCCATGTTACCTGTACCTTTGAATTCTTCAAAGATTACCTCGTCCATTTTAGACCCTGTTTCGATCAATGCAGTTGCGATAATGGAAAGTGATCCACCATTTTCAACATTACGGGCTGCCCCGAAGAAACGCTTAGGCTTGTGTAATGCATTCGCGTCCACACCACCTGATAGAATCTTTCCTGATGAAGGTACTACTGTGTTGTAAGCCCTGGCAAGTCGCGTGATAGAATCAAGCAGTATCACTACGTCATGACCACATTCTACCATACGCTTGGCTTTTTCTAACACGATGTTAGAAACCTTCACGTGACGATCGGCCTGCTCATCAAAAGTAGATGAGATGACTTCCGCTTTTACGCTTCTAGCCATATCGGTAACTTCCTCAGGACGCTCATCAATCAATAGGATGATCAAATAACATTCAGGGTGATTTTCAGCGATCGCATTTGCAATTTCTTTCAAGAGAACCGTCTTACCCGTTTTAGGCTGGGCGACAATCATTCCCCTTTGTCCCTTACCGATCGGTGCAAACATGTCTAGAATTCTAGTAGACATCATGCTCGGCTTGGTACTTAGCTTAATCATTTCCTCTGGGAAAAGTGGCGTTAAGTACTCAAAAGGAACCCTATCCCTAATTTCTTCAGTGGTCTTACCGTTTACAGACTCAACTCTTAATAGCGCGAAATACTTTTCACCCTCTTTTGGAGGTCTGATTTGGCCTTTCACCGTATCGCCCGTCTTTAGACCAAATAGTTTGATCTGAGATGGAGATACATAAATATCATCAGGGCTCGCCAGGTAGTTGTAGTCAGAAGATCTCAAGAAGCCGTAGCCGTCTTGCATCATTTCTAACACACCTTCGCTTTCAATCAGTCCATCAAAGTCTTTGATGTTCTGGTTGTATTCCTGACGCTTGTTTCTTCTTTGATCTCTGTCTTTTCTCTCTTCTCCGCCTTTCTCGCCATCTTGTCTTGGCTCTCTTTTGTCAGATCTCTTATCCTTGCGCTGAGGTTTTTCAGACTTTTCCTCATCCGCTTTCTCTTCTGAAGCCTCTTCCTTTTTATCAGCGGCAGTTTCAGTTACATTTTCTCTTTTTGGTCTACGCTTAGGCTTTTCAGACTTGGCAGCCTTAGGTTTTTCTTCCTTCTCTGTTTCAGCAGCTTCTGCGGACTCTTCTGTTTTTGTGGGTAGTTTATCTTCTGGGGTGATGGCTTGCTGATCTAGGATAGCATAGATGATATCTTGCTTGTTCAGCTTTTTGAAGTTTTTTACCCCCATTTTCTCAGCTATTTCTTTTAGCTCAGAAAGAAGCATGAGCTTCAATTCGTCAATGGTGTACATATAAATAATTGGGTTGGAATCCTCTCAAGTGAGGATTATAAAAATGAATTATAGTTTAGTGATAGTTGTTCGAGATGAACGTTGGACATCCCTCTCATCATCTTAGGATTGCACAATATTAGACTAAACAATCCAAACTGTCAAAGATTGACGTTTATTTTTATGCGCTATCCAAGGTTATAACCCGTTTTTCAGCATATTATTGAATGGAATTCGCTTAATTTGTCGCCTCAAATCCACAAGAAAAATGCTACAAGTAGCCAACATCATTGCCGAAAAGGAAAGATATGTCAAAGGACTCGAAAAAAGGGGTATTGACAATGCTGAGACTGTATTGAACGAAGTCATAGCGCTTGATGAGGATCGAAAGAAAACGCAACAAACTTTGGATAGCAATCTTGCCGAGGCCAATAGCATTGCAAAGCAAATTGGTGCTTTGATGAAGGAGGGCAAACGTGACGAAGCGGAAGTAATAAAGTCCCGTACAGCCGAACTTAAAGGATTGAACAAGGAATTGAGTGAGCAACTGAACGCCTATCAGGAAAAACTAAAGCAAGCGCTTTACAACATCCCCAACATCCCACACGATTCAGTGCCAGTTGGTAAAAGTGATGAGGACAATGAAGAAATCGATCGTTTCGGGGATTTCCCAACGCTAGACGATAGTGCTCAACCTCACTGGGATTTGATTAAGAAGTACGACATCATTGACTTCGATCTGGGCATAAAGATTACAGGCGCAGGCTTCCCTGTCTACAAAGGAAAGGGGGCTCGTTTGCAGAGAGCCTTAGTAAACTTCTTCCTTGATGAAGCAGTAGCCGCAGGCTATGCCGAAGTACAACCACCTATTGTGGTGAATGAGGCTTCAGGTTATGGTACCGGGCAACTTCCGGACAAGGAAGGACAGATGTATCATATTGGGTCAGAGAATATGTATCTGATTCCAACAGCAGAAGTGCCGATCACCAACCTTTATCGGGATGTTATCTTAGGTGAGGATGCATTGCCTGTAAAGCATGCAGGCTTTACCCCTTGCTTTAGACGCGAAGCGGGCAGCTGGGGAGCTCATGTCCGTGGCCTCAACAGACTACATCAATTTGACAAGGTAGAAATCGTTCAAATCAGAAAACCTGAGGAGTCTTATGATGCCTTGCAGGAAATGTGCGATCACGTTTCCGGTATTTTGAAAAAGCTTGAACTTCCCTTCAGAACACTAAGACTTTGTAGTGGTGACCTAGGGTTCACTTCCGTGCTTACCTACGACTTCGAGGTGTACTCTGCGGCTCAGGAAAAGTGGCTGGAAGTAAGTTCCGTTTCGAATTTCGAGACCTTTCAGGCCAACAGATTAAAGCTTCGATACAAGGACGAAAACAAGAAATCTGTTTTACTCCATACATTAAATGGAAGTGCATTGGCCCTGCCTAGAATTATGGCAGCTATATTAGAAAACAACCAATCGGCTAACGGGATCAAAGTGCCTGAGGTACTTATACCTTATACCGGTTTTGACCTTATAGACTAATAACCGAGGTCACATAGCCTAAAGTCCATACTTTGGGCGAAATTAATTTTTATGAAATTTGGCTAGACGCGCGCCATTTCTAAAAATCACAATCTACGCTGTAATCATTTTAGCGTTTGTGAACCAATGTCTGGAGGCGCAAACCATACCGGTCGTTAGGGCCAACGAAAAGTATTGCTTCGATCTAAGCCAACCCTTGGCGCTGAACTCCTTTGTAACTATTGATGGTACTGGCACAGACCTTTTGGATGGTATTCAGGTATCCATTTCTCAAAGTTATGACCCTGCCAGCGACCAGTTGAGTTATACTGATGCCGATGGAATTATCGGTGTATTCGACAGTACCAATGGCATTCTAACGCTATCCGGTAATGCTGACCTGGATGCTTATAACCTCGCTTTGAGTCGTATATTATTTAGCTCCAGCGCAACCGATAATTCATCAGGTGTTAAAGCGATTACTTTGTCCCTATCTAATCTGGACTATTACCCTGAAACTGGCCATTTCTATAAGTTCTTCTCCGATCCTGGAATTCTATGGACCATTGCTGCTGCCGAAGCTGCAAGTAAAACCCTGTTCGGTCTCAATGGATATCTGGCCACCATCACCACAACAGGAGAAAATCAATTTATCTTGGATAGGGTTAGTGGTACCGCATGGATAGGCGCCAGCGATGCTGCCGTAGAGGGGGTATGGAGATGGGTAACTGGTCCTGAGGCATTGCAAAATAATGGAGAGGGAAGGCTGCTCTCAGATGGATTTACAAATTGGGAAGTGGGGGAACCTAACAACCTTGGTCCAGAGCATTTTGCCCATATGATGGACTGGTCTAGTCCTCCAGGCAAATGGAACGACCTGGCCGACCCCGGAGGTGGAGGTCAATATGCGCCTACTGGATATATCGTAGAATATGGCGGACAAGCGGGCGATCCGGATGTCTTCTCTTCCATCACCGGCACTACAACTTTAGACTTTTCCCAAACCCTAGATGTAATCGGCTCCACTTCCGTATGCCCCAATTTAATGGAGGTTGCCTATACTGCACCTGACCTTTTTGGTTATGCCTATGAGTGGACCGTCACCGGTGGAACAATCACTTCTGGTCAGGGGACTCCCAACCTATTAGTGGACTGGGGTGGAACGAATGCCAATGCCAGCGTCTCATTGAAAGTCATTTCTGCGGTCATTTGTGAAACAGTATTCGACTTACCAGTCAAGGTGAATGTACAGCTCGAACCTCCACTTCCCATTGGCCCTGATGTCATTTGCTTTACCGATTTAGTTTCGACTCAAACTTACTCTACACCTTTAACCACAGGTTCCAATTATGATTGGCATATTACGAACGGAACCATAGTAGGTGGTGAAGGCACCAACGAGATTACCGTTTTATGGGATGGCCCAGGCACGGGTCAACTCTACTTCACGGAGTCTACCACCACCGCCACGGATATCTGTGATGGAGATTCGCCTATCCTCTCCATAGCTCTGCGTGAAGAGATCGTCCCCACCTTTGATATTGAAAATGTCAAATGCTTCGAAGGATCTGATGGTCAGATAACCATATCGAACGTCATAGGCTTAGCTCCCTTCTCCTATCAATGGAATGTGGACAATACCGCAGTCGTGAATGATAATACTGTAACAGGCCTCAGCGCTGGAACCTATTCTGTTAATATCAGCAGTACGGGCTGTACCATCAATGTCCCTTTTACGATTACTGAACCTCAGCCCTTGATGGGCTCAATCAATGTACAGGATGTACTGTGTTTCGGAGAAGCCACGGGAATCGCTGAAGCCTTAATTACCGGAGGAACCGGTTCTTATCGGTACGTATGGAGCCATAACCCTTCGGTCAATCAAGCCATTTTGAACAACATTCCAAAAGGTGATTATTCAGTGGACATCTACGATGAAAATAACTGTGTTTTAACGCTTGATTTCGAAGTAAATGAACCAGAAGCACTGATTATCACCGAAGTCATTTCAACACTCGTTTCCTGCCCGGGAGGAAATGACGGAACCTTAGAGGCCGTGGTTACGGGTGGAGTAGCACCCTACAGTTTCACTTGGCAGAGTAGCACTGAGACCTCATCTCTGGCAACAGGTTTTGCCAAGGGCACTTATCGAGTGACCGTTACCGATGACAATGGCTGCTCTACCTCAGCCACTCATCAAGTAGATGAAGCGATACCAAAAATCAACTTCCCTTCAGCATTCAGCCCCAATGGTGATCAAATGAATGACACTTTCGGGCCTACCACTCCTTGTGCTGTCATCTTCAATATGGAGGTGTATAATAAATGGGGCGAGGTGATCTTTTCCACCCAGGATGCCCAAAGACAGTGGAATGGTATACTCAATGGTGTGGCCGTACCATCTGGCAAATACAGTTATTTCGCAGTTTGGACAGTC
This sequence comes from Roseivirga sp. 4D4, assembly GCF_001747095.1. Classification (NCBI taxonomy): domain Bacteria; kingdom Pseudomonadati; phylum Bacteroidota; class Cytophagia; order Cytophagales; family Roseivirgaceae; genus Roseivirga; species Roseivirga sp. 4D4. The sequence goes on along the minus strand of NZ_MDGP01000001.1, from coordinate 3,747,451 downwards.
CAAGCCAATGGCCAAAACATCTCCGGAGAAAAAAAGGGAGTAATCAGACTCATTCGATAGCGCAATTCGCTTACTATATTTTGGCAAAATGAGCCAAATTCCTCATTATTGCATCAGGCTGGCGGTTTAAAATCATTGCAAACAACGCAATGACTAACATTCCAGCCTATGTTATCATCTTTACGGAAATGGTCATTTCCGTCAATCATACTACCCTTTATTTGGTCTATATGGACCCTGTTTCCTGCGCACCTTCAGGCACAAGATCATGCTAGACTAAACGCATCCGATTCGTATGCACTCATTTCAGGAAACTCCCTAAGTATTGATGAAATCGTAAGCCTGCAAGGTCCAGATACCACCGCATTAAAAGGGCTCCAAATATCCATTTCACAAAACTATGAACCGGGTATTGACCTGTTAAGCTATACAGAGGCCGATGGAATAGTCGGTGTCTTTGACAGTGGAAATGGCATATTGACGCTAACCGGAAACAGCAATCTGGCTACCTACCAACTGGCCCTTAGCCGTATCATTTTCACTACCAGCGCAATAGATAATTCCAATGGCATTAAGACCATTACGGTATCCTTATCCAATCTCGATTACTATCCAGATACAGGCCATTTCTACGAGTTTTTCCCCGCACCCAACATTACCTGGCAAGATGCCGCGGCACTGGCAGCTAATCAGACACTATTTGGGTTAAGAGGCTATTTAGCGACCGTCACCACTTCAGGTGAAAACCAATTTGTGGTAGACCGGGTAAGTGGTACTTCCTGGATTGGAGCCAATGACGAGGTCAGCGAAGGGGACTGGCGCTGGGTAACTGGCCCCGAGGGCTTGGAAAATGGTGGACTGGGAAGAAAACTCACCGATGGATTCACCAACTGGGATGCTTCTGAACCCAATAACCTTGGTGAAGAAGATTATGCACATATGAAAGATTGGTCTAGTCCTCCAGGCAAATGGAATGACTTGAGAAACCAAGGGGCTGGTGGAGAATTTGCACCTAGAGGATTTATTATTGAATTTGGTGGTTTAGAGGATCCTTCCGAAGCATCCATTACCGGAACAACCGAAATTGACATTCTGCCCCCATTAGAACTTATAGGACCTCAAATCATATGTTCTGAACCGGGGCCTTTCAATTATTCAGCTACACCTTTTGATGGCTACAACTATTTCTGGACCGTCACCGGTGGACAAATATCAGAAGGTCAGGGAACGCCTGATATACAGGTTGAATGGGGACCAAGCAATGCTGATGCGGAAGCGAGCCTAAGAGTCACCTCACCCCTCAATAAAGAATTTGACATTAGTCTACCCATTGAGATTGTAGGAGGGATTGTGCCTGTACTCGTGATTGAAAACGTCAAATGCCATGGCCAATCTGATGGTAGTGTTACAATATCAGAGGTTTCCGGGTTATCACCATTTTCATATCAATGGAATGTCGATAACAATGCCATTGTAGTAGATAATGCCGTCACTAGCCTTAGTGCCGGATCTTATTCTGTTGACATCACAAGCCGTGGCTGTACTGTAAATGTTCCTTTCGTCATTACTCAACCTCAGGCCCTAACTGGTTCCGTGAGTGTTCAAAATGTATTGTGTTCCGGAGAAGCCACAGGCGCAGCAGAAGTCATTGTTTCCGGAGGCAATGGCCCGTACCGATATGTGTGGAGTAATGACCCTGATCTCAATCAAGCTTCACTGACCAACATGTCCAGTGGCGACTATGTTGTTGAGGTATATGATGACAACAATTGTATTTTGACTCTGGACTTTAGCATTACAGCACCTCAACCCTTAACGGGCTCAATTAGTACTCAAGACATATTATGCTCTGGAGAAACAAATGGCACGGCTCAAGCCGTAGTTTCGGGGGGTACAGCTCCGTACAGATATGTATGGAGCCATGACGCTTCCATTAATCAACCTCAAGTGGATGACCTATCAGAAGGAGATTATTCTCTTGAGGTATATGATGCCAACAACTGCTTGCTGACTTTGGATTTTACCATTGCAAAATCCCGAACCCTGGCTGGTTCAGTAAGTGTTCAAGACGTATTGTGTTCCGGAGAAGCCACGGGCGCAGCAGAAGTCATTGCTTCAGGAGGCATAGCCCCCTACCGGTATGTATGGAGCCATGATCCTAACTTGAATCAAGCTTCGTTGAGCAACACGCCAGGTGGCGTTTATTCTGTTGAGGTTTTTGATGCTAACAATTGTGTGCTGACTTTAGACTTTATCATTGCAGAACCCCGACCCCTAACAGGTTGGGTAAGTGTCCAAAACGTATTATGCTCGGGAGAAGCGTCTGGCGTAGCAGAAGTGGTTGTTTCCGGAGGTGTGGCCCCTTACCGATATATATGGAGTCATGATCCAAACCTCAATCAAGCTTCCTTGAGTAGCATGCAGAGTGGAGACTATACTGTTGAGGTTTATGATGCCAACGGCTGTATGCTGAACCTAGACTTATCTATCACTGAACCCGAAGCGCTTGTCATTACTGAAATCTACTCAACCTTGGTGTCTTGCCCAGGGGGCAATGATGGTAGCCTTGAAGCCATCGTTACTGGAGGTACAGGCCCATATACATATACTTGGAGTGATGGTTTTGAAACCAATTCATTCATTTCTGGTCTGACCCAAGGCACCTATCAACTCACAGTCATCGATGCAAATGGCTGTTCCACTACAGCCTCTCAAACAGTAGAAGACGCCATCCCCAAGATCAAATTTCCCACCGCCTTTAGCCCCAACGGAGATAATATGAACGATACCTTTGGACCCACCACCCCTTGCGATGTAGTATTTCGAATGAACATCTATAACACCTGGGGCGAGTTGATCTTCTCGACTCAAAATGCTCAGGAGCGTTGGGATGGTCGACTGAACGGGGTACCTGTCCCTACTGGCAAGTACACCTATTTTGCTGCATGGTCAATTGACGCCAACGGATATAATGCCATGCAAGAAAGAAGGGGGTCAGTGCTCCTAATTAGGTAAGCAATTCGTTTCTTAATCACTCTCCCACCGTTGAAAGTAATAGAGCGCAGAATCTTCTTCTAGATTGAACACACCAGAATGAAAACCTCAATTTATAAGTCAATAGTATTTGTATCAATTATGCTGCTTGGACTGACTACCGCTCAGGCACAGCAGGCCTTTAACCCAAACAATGTCCTGATAATATCCAAAGAGGACTCAAAGAGAGATGGTTTGATGAGAACAGGGCAAACCATCAAGTGCAAACTAAAAGATGGTAATACTGTGAAGGGAAAGCTCTACGTCTATTCCGATCATATAGTAGTTGATAAAAAGAGGGTTGAGTTCAATGAAGTCAAAATGATTAAACTTGTTAATGCAAAGTTCTTAGCCTCACAAGCCGGCAACATTGCATTAAACGAAATTATAAGAAGAGAGACCAACAGTTCCTTAGGGTCAGCCTATCTAATTCGATCCGTGATTTTTTTTGGTATTAGCTACTTTTTATTCAACAAGAAATATAACACGGCAAAGGGATGGGAATTGAGTGTTCGGGAGTTACAGGCCATAAACTTTCGAAGAAGGGCTTATCTTAGCTTCAAAATCAGATTGAATGCTTGTTAGAAAAGGTACTCCTGCAGATTTAGAAGCAGTTTTTGACTTGGTCATGGAGTTGGCTATCTATGAAAAGGCCCCTCATGAAGTGGCCAACTCTGTTGAACGCATGAGAGAAGATGGCTTCGGAGACAAGCCTGTTTTTGAATTCTTCGTTGCCGAAGAAAGAGGAAACATTGTCGGTACTGCTATTTACTATTACAGGTATTCTACCTGGAAGGGTAAAGCACTTTACCTGGAAGATTTGGTAGTACGCGATTCCGAAAGAGGCAAAGGCTATGGCAAAATGCTCCTTGACGCCATTGTGCTAGAGGCAAAACGTACCGACTCAAAACAGGTACGATGGCAAGTACTGGACTGGAACGAGCCCGCCATTAACTTTTACAAAAAACTTGGGGCCGATCTAGATGGAGAATGGATCAACTGCACATTAACAGAAGAACAAATTCAAAACTATCAAACAGACTGAAGTAGCGTTCTAAACGCTGCCATTTGGTTTGGAAATTTCAACAAGGCCTTTTGTTGCAATTCCGGAGCGAAAGCTGCCATATACATTTGAATATTCTTCATATCAGCGGCAAAGTACTGCACACTATAAGATGATGATTGAGGGTCTTCCGTATTCAGTACCTTAAAGAACTTGTGTTCCTCGAACTGATTCGTCTCCATCACCTCAGGGATATGAACCTCCTTCATCCAGGTAATCCACTCCGCCTCTACTTTCTTATCTATAGCAACTGTTACGTTATAAAGAATCATCACAATATATTTGTGGCAAATCTAAGGTTTATGAGTTCAAACATTTACCAATCGACTAAGTTTTGAAGGCTATGCTAGACAAAATTGATAGCCTCCCCTTTGTAAACCAAAAGAATGCCTTTCGACTCATGCTGGCCATGCATGTGGCCGGAGCCATTGGATTAGCTGTCGATGAAACCCGTGAGTTATTTCAGTGGTTGACCCCTTTTAACTTATTGGCGACAGCTGCTATCGTATTACACTTTGAGTCCGAAAAAGGACTGAAGTATGGTCTATTTATTATACTCACCTTTCTGATCGGTTTCTTTATTGAGGTAATAGGGGTAAGCACAGGGCAAATCTTTGGAACCTATAGCTATGGTGAGACCCTGGGGTATAAAGTACTTGATGTGCCATTAGCCATTGGGCTAAACTGGGTAGTGCTAATCTATGCAACTGCTCAATTAAGTAAAACTCTATTCAGCAGCCTCATTGCCCGTGTGGTGATGGGTGCTGGACTGATGACAGCCATAGATTACTTTATAGAGCCCGTGGCGATCGCTTATGACTTTTGGTCATGGGAATCAGCGGCAATTCCTCTTCAGAATTATGCCGCATGGTTTTTAGTCAGTGCCGTCCTGCATGTTTTATTTCAAAAGCTTATGCCTAATTCAAACAATTCACTGACTATTAGGCTTTTATATATACAAGTAGGCTTTTTCATAGTTTTAAATTTTATTTGAAAATTCCTTAAACAATCTGTACAACATCGAGTTAGGGAGCAGAACAATGATTGAAGCAATTGCATGGACCCTACTGGGTTTTGGAATTATGGAGGCGTTTTCATGGTGGGTGCATAAATATGTTATGCATGGTGTATTATGGAAAATTCATAAGACACATCATGAACATACGAAAGGCTTTTTTGAACTAAATGATCTGTTCACATTGCTCTTCGGAGGCTCGGCCATTGTCTTGATATTTTTAGGCGTTGGCAGTTTCGATTATCGGTTTTGGATTGGTTGTGGTATCAGTCTATACGGCATGTTATACTTTATATTACATGATGTATTGATCCACAAGAGACTAAAATGGCTTGGTCGTCCCAAAACAAAATATTTAAAAGCCATTACTAAAGCACATAGAGCTCATCACCGGACGAAAGAAAAGGATGATGCTGTTTCTTTTGGGTTGTTTTTTATACCAAAAAGATACTTTAAGGACGAAGGAGAAAAGATATAAGCGTGGCAAAGTATTCGATAAAAGATTTAGAACATCTATCAGGCATAAAGGCCCACACTTTGCGTATTTGGGAGCAGCGATATAGTCTGATCAACCCAAAGCGCACCGATACCAATATCCGATATTACGATCAAGAGGACCTTAAACTAGTCCTGAACGTCTCTCTACTCAAAGAGAATGGCTATAAGATTTCAAAGATTGCCGATATGTCTCGAGAAGAGATGTCAGAGGCGGTTTTGATGGTTACTGAGAAAACTACTAGTCATGCGGATCAAATCTACGCTCTAACGCTATCAATGATTGATCTGGACGAACAACGCTTTGAAAAGATAATTTCATCCAATACGTTGAAACATGGATTCGAAAGAACCATGCTCAATATCATCTACCCTTTCTTGTCAAAAATTGGCATCATGTGGATGACAGATTCTATCAACCCTGCCCAAGAGCATTTCATTTCTCATTTGATTAGACAAAAACTCATCGTTGCTATAGATGGTCAATACCCTTCGGTAGATGTCAATGCTAAAAAGTATATGATGTTTTTGCCTGAGAAAGAATTGCATGAGCTAAGTCTCCTATTTGCAAACTTCTTAGTAAGAGCCAGGGATTGTAAGAGTATATATTTAGGGCAGGACATGCCTTTCCATGATCTTCATGTAGCGCATGAACTCTACAAGCCTGATTACCTGCTAACCATTATCACCTCTAGAGATGCTAATATATCTCCTCAGGACTACGTCAATAACCTGTCTGAACGGTTTCCTGAAACAACCATTTTAGTTTCGGGTGGCCAAATCATCGGTCAAGACCTTGATTTGAATGATAACATCGTTCAAATCGCCAACCCTAATCATTTGATCTCATTCATAGAGGAAAATGTATCCCAGCCCGTGGGCAAGTAAAGTCAAATTATCTTTACATTTTGTTAAACACTTCTCGTTTTTATTGAAACGACCTGACTTTGTTCAACTTTTCAGATAACCGAATTCATTCCTTTTGTTTAACACATTAACAGCTTAAACATCATAAAAAGGGTCATTTTTCTCGTAACCTATATTTTTGTTTAACGTTACACCTAAATAATTACACAAAATTGTTTGGTTCTTGTTTAATGTTTCTCAATATTTGTTTAACAAAAATCTCTAAGCTATGACTACTTTAGAATTCAGTTACTCATTATCTCAGATGACCAAGTCTTTAAAACCTTTTGCCATGAAATTGACAAAAGATACTGACGATGCGAATGACTTACTTCAAGAAACCTTGATGAAGGCTTATAATAATAGAGACAAGTTTTCTGAAGGAACAAACCTAAAGGCATGGCTTTATACTATTATGAAAAACACTTTTATTACCAACTATCAAAGAATGGTAAGGAGAGGTACTTTCATTGATACCACTGATAACCTTCATTTTATCAATTCTAGTGACACGCGTATCGAAAATAAAGCGGCTGGTAACTTTGCACTAAAGGATATTAATGAGGCCATTGACAGATTAGACGAAGTTTATAAGACTCCATTTATGATGTACTTCAGAGGTTTTAAGTATCATGAAATCGCAGACAGATTAGAGATTCCTATTGGCACTGTAAAGAATAGAATCCACATCGCCAGAAAACAATTAAAAGAAAAGCTACGAACATATAGAGCCTAAGGCTAGTTTAGCCCTCATGCATAAAAAGAAGGCGCTGGTTATAGGTTCAGGTTTTGCAGGATTATCTGCGGCCATCAATCTGGCATCAAAGAATTTTGATGTTACTGTTTTAGAGAAAAATACTACCATTGGGGGTAGAGCTCGACACTTTAGTGAGTCGGGCTTTTCTTTTGATATGGGTCCGAGTTGGTACTGGATGCCAGATGTTTTTGAGTCCTTCTTCAACAAATTCGGTAAGTCAGTTTCAGACTACTATGAACTCATCCGGCTTGACCCAAGCTATCAAGTGATTTACGAAGGGGGTGATTTCATGCCGATCCCCGCTCAAATGTCTGAGCTCGAGGCTTTATTTGAGTCCATCGAAACAGGAGCAGGCTCACAACTTCGAGCCTTCCTAAAACAAGCCGCATACAAGTACGAAGTTGGTATCAATAAGCTCGTCTATAAACCGGGTAGGTCTTTGACTGAATTTGCCAGTCTGAAACTTCTGGTTGATGTCATACGAATGGACGTTTTCCAATCCATGAGCAAACATGTACGCAAGTTCTTCAAGCACCCCAAGCTTATACAGCTAATGGAGTTTCCTGTATTATTTCTGGGGGCTCTTCCTGAAAACACGCCTGCCCTATATAGCTTAATGAATTATGCAGATATGTCATTAGGCACCTGGTATCCCAAAGGTGGAATGCACAAGATTGTAGAGGCTCTGGGCTCTCTTGCCGAAGAAATGGGAGTAACCCTGCTTACCGATCATGAGGTGCAGAAAATCAATCATCAAAACGGGAAAGCCACTTCCGTGACTACAAATCACGGAGAAATATCAGCAGATGTGATCATTGCTGGTGCAGATTACCATCATGTAGAAACCAAATTGTTAGATCAGGGAACACGCAACTATTCAGACCAATACTGGCAAAAACGTGTTATGGCACCTTCTTCCCTCCTCTATTATGTTGGTCTGAATAAGAAGCTTGACGGACTTTTACATCACAACCTTTTCTTTGATACAGACTTTACGCCTCACGCCCACGATATTTATACTGATCCGAAATGGCCGGAAAAACCACTTTTCTATGCCTCGTTGACTTCTAAGACAGATGACACTGTTGCACCTGAAGGCTGTGAAAACTTATTCCTACTTATTCCTGTGGCACCTGGCTTGGAAGAAACTGAGGAGATCAGGGAGAAGTACTTCGATATGATTGTGAAGAGAATGGAAGAGCATACTGGGCAATCCATTAGCGAGCACATTATATACAAAAGAAGCTTTGCTCATCGAGACTTTATAAAGGACTATAATTCCTTCAAAGGCAATGCCTACGGCTTGGCAAACACCTTAACCCAAACAGCCATATTAAAGCCATCCTTAAAGTCTAAAAAACTCAAAAATCTCTATTACACAGGGCAATTGACGGTACCAGGTCCAGGGGTTCCCCCAAGTCTCATCTCTGGAATAGTCGTGGCCGATGAGGTCGAGAAAGATATGTTTTAAACCAGAACTACTTTTATTAGTTACTTTTAAATGATGGAATTATTTGATCAGACGACCCTTGAGTGCAGCAAGCTTATCACACAGCGCTACAGCACTTCATTTACTTTGGGTATTAAAACGCTTGGTAAGAAATTCCATTACCCTATTTATGCCATCTATGGTTTTGTGCGTTATGCCGATGAAATCGTAGACACCTTTCATGATCATGACAAGGCTGAATTGCTTGCCCGATTCAAAAAAGATACCTATCAGGCCATTGAGGAAGGCATAAGCCTCAACCCCGTCCTCCACTCTTTTCAGATGGTGGTCAACGAATACAATCTGGATCATGCCCTGATTGAGGCTTTCTTGCACAGCATGGAAATGGATTTGGACGAAACCACCTATGACAAAGCCGGCTACGAGGAATATATCTATGGCTCTGCCGAGGTTGTTGGTTTGATGTGTCTGCAAGTTTTTTGTGAAGGCGACAAGGACATGTATCAGGAACTGCTACCTCCTGCCAAAAGTCTGGGTTCGGCATTCCAGAAAGTGAATTTTATTCGGGATATCAAAAGTGATTTTGAAGATCGTGGCCGAGTATACTTCCCGGGTGTCGACTTTGAAACCTTCTCTCAACAGAGTAAAGAGGTCATTGAAGCAGACATTCAAAAGGACTTTGATGACGCATTGATCGGCATAAAAAAACTACCAAAGGGAGCACAAACTGGTGTATTGCTCGCTTACAAGTATTACCTCAAGCTTTTCAAGAAAATCAAGAATTGTCCTTCGGCCAAAATCAAGGAACAACGCATTAGAATCCCCAATTCAAGGAAGATGAGCATTCTGCTCGAAACGTATTTTCAGCAAGCGCTTAAAGCGGGTTAAAAATCCAAAACGAGATTTCAACTCGTATTTAGCATAGAATTAATATTCGATCGCAAACATAATTCGCATCTCAAGGTTATTTCTTTATGTTCAACCTCAACGTTGATATTGACATCAATTCTGGCTTCTGTTTTGGCGTAGTGTATGCTATAGAAATGGCGGAAGATATATTGAAGGAGGATGGTCAATTATATTGCCTTGGGGACATTGTCCATAATGACGAGGAGGTCAAACGGCTTGAGCAGAAAGGTTTGGAGATTATCAACCATGAACAACTCCAGCACATTAAGGACAGCAAAGTACTGATCCGTGCCCACGGAGAGCCACCAAGTACTTATCAATTAGCACTAGAGAACAATATTGAACTGATCGATGCTTCTTGCCCAGTAGTCTTGAAGCTTCAAAACAGGATCAAGAACTCTTACGATAAAGAAGAGACCATATACATTTATGGCAAGCATGGCCATGCAGAAGTGGTTGGCTTGCTAGGTCAAACCAATAACAATGCCGTAGTATTCCAAGATCTTGAAGAGCTTGATCTAGAAGAGTTGCCGAGAGAAATCACCCTCTATAGTCAGACTACAAAGAGCACCGATAAATTCTACGAAATCAATGAGATACTTCGTGAAAATGGTATTTCTGTGAAGACAAATGACACCATCTGTCGTCAAGTTTCAAACCGAGACAAGGAATTGAGAAATTTCGCGACCAATTTTGATGTGATTGTTTTTGTAAGCGGTACCAAGTCCTCTAATGGTAAAGTCCTCTACAAAGTGTGCAAGGAACAGAATAAACGCACCTATTTCGTATCGTCTATTGAAGATGTAAAAGCCGAGTGGTTCGGCATGAACGAAAGCGTTGGTATCTGTGGTGCTACTTCCACTCCGATGTGGCTAATGGAAGACATCAAAGGCCATCTTCAAAAACTTTAATACGTAAATTCGAGCGTGAGTAAGTCAAAGCCACATCTTGGGGTAATCATTGCATTGGCCATTATTGCACTATGGTTTACGAGCTTAGTGTTCGGTTTACAGTGGACCATTGACTACCAGTCACCAATACTCTATATCTCAATACTGGTACAAACCCATTTGTATACAGGGCTTTTCATTACAGCACATGATGCTATGCATGGAACGGTCTCGAAGAACAAGGCGGTTAACAAAGCTTTTGGGCAAGTGACGGCCCTACTATTCTCCTACAATTTTTATCATCGTCTGTTTCCAAAGCATCATGAGCACCATAAGTTTGTAGCTACAGATAAGGACCCTGACTATCATAATGGCAGCTTCTTTCCTTGGTATTTCAGCTTTCTGAAACAGTATATCACCTGGCAGCAGATTGTCTTAATGGCCATCACTTTCAACCTGCTCAAACTATTTTTACCCGTTGAAAACCTCATTCTGATCTGGATGCTCCCTGGTGTATTGGCCACCTTTCAATTGTTCTATTTTGGGACATACCTTCCGCACAGAGGCCATCACAATGCAGAAAATATTCACAAATCACGCAGTCAAAAACTCAACCATTTATGGGCATTTTTGACCTGTTACTTCTTTGGTTATCACTATGAACACCATGCTTCGCCCGGCACTCCTTGGTGGCAGCTTTATAAGACTAAGGAGCAGTTCGATCAAAGTGGTTACCCCACCAAGTCATAAAAAAAACCACCCCATCATTGGAGTGGCTTTAAAATATTCTTCAGTGCTAAATCTTAGTGCCTATCGTCTCTATCAAGACCACCATCTACTAAGTTGATGGTACGCTTTCCGTAAGCCGCATTGTCTTTAGAGTGCGTCACCTGAATAATGGTCATACCCTCTTCATTTAACTTTTGGAAAAGCTCCATGATTTCTTCAGCCTGATCAGAGTGTAAGTTTCCTGTCGGTTCATCGGCAAGTAATAGCTTAGGCTGACCAATTAACGCCCTTGCAACACCCACTAATTGCTGCTGACCACCGGAGAGCTGCTCTGGAAATAGGTCTTTCTTCGCCACCATTTGGAAACGATCCAGCATTTCTGCCACTAGACTTTTTCTCTCTGATGACTTCACACCTTTATACAAAAGAGGCGTTTCTATGTTTTCATAAACCGTCAATTCATCAATCAAGTGATAGGCTTGAAATACAAAGCCGATATGATGTTTATGGAGTTCAGAACGCTTACGTTCCTTCATTTTGTGGATGGGTTCATCGAAGAAGTAGTACTCACCTTGAGAAGGTTCATCCAACATACCGATGATATTCATCAAAGTAGACTTACCTGCTCCACTGGGGCCCATAATGGTTACGAATTCCCCCTGCTCGATTTCCAAATCGATCCCCTTAAGAATAAAGGTTCTCTGATATTTAGAATCGATGTATTTATCAATGTCTTGTAGTTTTATCATTTCTCTTGATTAATGTTTTGACCTCAATGCATTTACCAATTTATATGCCAATAGCGAATATATTGATTTTAGGCTTTAGGCGAAGAATACCCACTTGAAATATGTACACTTTCGATCACCCTTGTTCGATTATGACACTCTTATTCTGACCTCAAAGCCTTCACAGGATTAGATATCGCTGCCATACAGGTTTTGTAACTCACGGTGAGCAAAGCTATGACCAAAGCCCCCAAACCAGCCACTAGAAAAGTAGTCACTGTGATGTCAACCGCAAAGGCAAAGTTTTGCAGCCACCAGTTGGTTAAATAATAAGCCGCTGGCGAAGCAATCAAGATTGCCAGTACAATCAGCGTGGCAAAATCCTTGGAAAGCAAAAACAGCACTTGCCCCAATGAAGCCCCCAAAACCTTTCTAACACCAATTTCTTTGACTCTTTGTTCAGTGGAGAAGGAAGCCAAACCGAATAAACCAAGACAGGCTATGCCGATCGCCAAGAAGGCAAAATAGATAATGATCTGACTGAGCTCTTCTTCTGAACTATATAGGGCATTCAGATCTTCGTCTAGAAAAGAGTATTCGAAGGGTTGAGCTGGAGCAAATTTGGCCCAAAGTTCTTCTACATGTCGTATCGTTTCTGAGGCATCCACATCTCCCAACTTGATGAACAAGTGCTGATAATTGGGCAGAAAGTTCGCATAAAAACAGGACTCTGTTTTTCGTTGCAGTGGCTCGAAATTGATGTTGTCAATCATTCCAATAATTCGCTTACGCTCCCACTGTCCTTGAAAGTTTTGAACTTCTATCATCTTACCCACAGGATCTTCTAAGTTGAGTTCACGTGCCGCCTGCCGGTTAACAATAATTGCGGCAGTCGAGTCAGTCGGTGTATTCGAGTCAAAGTCTCTACCATCCACGATCTCAATTTCCATGGTACTCATGTAGTCGAAGTCGATATTAATTCCGGCCAGGTTAAGCCCACCTTCGTCATCGATCACTGTTTCCGACTTGACGAACATTATTGGTCTGAGCCCTCCAGGTTTGCTCAGCGTGGCAGTGACTGCCTCTACATTGGGATGACTCACCAGCTCATTCTTAAAGGTATTTAGCTGAGGAGTGATCGCCTGATTCGTGTTTGAAACCACCAGAATGTTCTCCTTCTGAAAACCCAAAGACTTATTTTTCATGAAGCTAAGCTGATTGTAAACCATAGTGGTACCAATCATCATCACAATGGAGATCACAAACTGAAAAACAACCAGGGCCTTTCTAAAGAAACCCGAGCTTCCCATTCCCGGAACGAGCTTCCCTTTTAAAACAATAGCAGGCCTAAATGCCGAAAGAAACAATGCAGGGTAAATTCCCGACCCAAAACCAATGATTAAGAGGACGCCACCCAGTAGTCCTATCACCTCTAAGTCCAGGAGCATGTCCAAGGTCAAGGACTTATTTATATACGTTCCGAATGGTCCCAAGAGTAAGGCCACTATTCCTACCGAAAGTAGCGTTGCGATTAATGTGAGCATGATCGACTCGCTTAGGAACTGACTGACTAATTGTTTTTTATAGGCTCCTAATACTTTTCGAATACCTACCTCTTGGGCTCTTCGCGCCGATCGTGCAGTGGCCAGGTTCATATAGTTGATTCCTGCGATCAACAATACAAAAACTGCAATGGCTGAAAAGATATAGACTACATCCATGCTGCCATTGGGTACAATTTCATTCCTCAGATTTGACTTTAGATGGATGTCTTCAAAAGCCGTCAAATCGGGGTTGACAATATTTTGCTGCTCCTTATTCACATTCTTATCCCTCAAGTCGAGCATGGTGGCCATCACCTTTGAAGCGTGAATCGGATCGGTCAACTTGATGAAAGTGTAGAAGCCCTGACCGTTCCAGTTATTTAAGCCGTTGCCCAGGCTTCTGAGTGTCTCTATGGATAGCAGAATCTGGAATTGAATATGGGAGTTCTGAGGAACGTCCTTCAAAAGACCCGTTACCACATAGTTGATTTCGTTGTTCCCCTTTACCTTGAATTCTTTACCAATGACATCCAGCGTACCGAAATATCTCATGGCTGCTGTTTCGGTAAAAACAGCCGTATTCGGATTATCAAGCACCTCAGATCTGTCACCCCTTAATAATTGAAAATTGAAGAACTCAAGGAAGGTACTATCGGCAAAGAAGTGGTCTTCTTCTTTGAACAACTCCGTTTCGACTTCAATGATAATTTGCTGACCCGCTCCACCAAGGCGTGTAAAAGCATTGACCTCAGGCATTTCATTCAATAGGGCTGGGCCAAAGGCAGAAGCGGTGGTTGGGTACTTGTAGTTACCACTTGATAATCGAAGCTCATTATTGATCCGAAAGATCTTCTCTGTTTCTGAATGAAATTTATCGTAGCTCAGCTCATACCTGACCACTAGTACGATCATCAAGAAGGCCGTAATACCCAGTGTCAAGCCAAGAATATTGACCCCTGCGTAACCAGGATTTTTTCGAATGGTACGGAGAACGATTAAAAAGTAATTCTTTAGCATAGCCTTGGACTTAGGCTAACTAAGCTAAGCTTTTTCTAAAAAGTGTAAAAGCCAGTTTGTTCCTGCGGTGGAAACATGAGCATCGCCACTACGAAAGCCACGATGGACAATACAAAACCGATCATAAATGTGGTATAGCAAAGCCTCAGCAGCTTATACTTCTTGCCCAGCACAACACCCAGGAAGTAGATGTCCTTGATCATACTGCCATAGAGATATTCGCCATCTTTCATCATTTCTTTCATACCCCACTCGTAACGATCCAGTCGCATTTTGTGAAAGTTTCCGAAGAAAAGGAGGTTAGTTTTTCTGCCCAAGACGTCATCATCGGTGAAGACACCCGAAGACACATTAGGTCGAGTCGCCAAAATCGCCAATACAATGGCCGCCAAACAAACCACTACTAACATGATGGTCGGCACGACAAGGTTTGGGTATTCGTAAAGCTTTCTAATAAGAACAGACACCACCACCGACAAAATGATTGTGTTTACCGAAATCATGATATTGGCCTTATTGTCTGCCATAGCACTGAGTTCCAGGTGATTTTTGGAGGTGGTACGGAACATTGTTTCAACACCCCTGTCAGGTTTAAGCGCAACCTTTCCCTCAAGTTTTAGAATCTTGGCTTCCAGTTGCTCTACATATTTTTTATCCTTCTTAGCCTTTTTATGAGCTTTCTTTATCGAGGCTAGGTTTTGGTCTTTTATCGGCTGCAATTTTGTCTTAGCATAAGGGGTGAAAAACTCATGATCCTTGAAGAATTCAAAGTTCATCTCATTCCAGGTCTCTGTGTCAATGGTTTCCTCCTTCATCATCTCTACCTCTTTGTGCATCTTTTCTGACATCATTTGATAGTCATTGCACGCGAGGTGATGTAGGTCTGCATCGCATAAAACCTGCTCAATAAGACTCTTTGGATTTTGAGGCATTTTTGTTGCCTCAATGCAGCCAACAATTGTGGCAATCTGTTCGGCTGGGTATGATTTTGACTCTAAATAAGCCTTTGCAATCTCACAACTCGTAGTCTCATGATTTGCACAGCCCTGTTTATATCCAGTATCATGAAACCAAGCCGCAATGGTCACCATTTCGACTTCATCATCTGAGAGGCCACTTTCGCGACCGATCATTTCTGCAGCCTTGACTACACGTTCGGTATGGTAGTCATCGTGGTACACAAACTTTTTTGGAATCTCGTTTTTCAAGATACCTTTTGCGTATTCTTCGATCTCTACTAAAATATTATTGCCTGCCACAGAATTGGATATAAAGCTTATAAATATAATGGGCTCATTTTAAATTACATACAATGAACGATTTAGTTATTACCGACATCATTCTACTTACTATGAATCATTACATGCGTATTTTTGTTCCATAAGCCATGAAAGAAACGTTAAGGATCGTCTTTATTTTATTCTCGTTAGCAATTTATTCCAAGTCTTTTGCACAGGCAGATAGTGTCTTTGCCTATGATTTGATGGACCCTGATGAAATATACATTCTTCCTGAGTATCTGGAGGAAGTTTCAGCATTGTCATTCTATGAAGATAATCAGCTGGCCATGCTTAATGATGAGCAAGGAAGAATGTACGTGTATGACCTTGAATCTAGAAAAGTGGTGCATAGGGTAAGGTTTCATGGGGATGGCGATTTCGAGGGCATCGAGCGTGTTGGCGATTATATATATGCAATAAAAAGTAATGGCAAACTCTACCGTTTCAACGTACACATGGAGGGCGTGGTGGAAGAAATAAAAACTCCATTTGACTCTGGGAATAATGTGGAAGGTTTGGGACATGATCCGCATACCGATCACCTGCTTATTGCCTTAAAGGAAGATGGGGATATAAAAGGTGTTGACGTCAAAGGAAAGGCGATTTATAGCTTCCATTTACCTACCGAAAGTTTTCAAAAAACTCCTCGCCATGTCATCCAAGACAAAGAGCTAAAACGAGTCGTAGGTAGTAAATTTAAGTTCAAACCTTCTGCAGTAGCTGTTCACCCCACAACTGGAGAAGTCTATGTGCTCTCTTTTGTCCAGCGATCGCTCTTGGTATTTGATGCTGAAGGAAAACCCAAGCACTTGACAAAATTGAAAGGCAGCCTATTTCCTCAACCTGAAGGCATTGCCTTCATGCCGAATGGCGACTTGTTTATTTCGAATGAGGTGGAAGGCGAGGGTGGCACCATTTTAAAATTCGTTAGTAATTAAGCATTTATACCGTGCCTATCAGGCCTAATTGTTATCTTCATTAATACTCAGTATTAAGCTCAATGAATTTTTTTGTTGAAATACGAGTTTAGAAGCATATCCTTACCTCAATACAAATGAACCGATATCTCCTCACCTTCCTAATACTTATCTGCATAGTTGGTAATTCTTATGCCTTCCAGCAAGACCCTGTTTACTCTGTATTTCTAGTCGGTGATGCAGGAGAACCTTATGAGAATCCTGTACTCACAAAGTTGAAAGATGAGCTTGCTAAAATTGGAGATAAAGGCGCTGTTATCTATCTGGGAGATAACATTTACCCGAAAGGTTTGCCACCAGTTGGACATCCATTGAGAGGTGAGGCTGAAATTGCAATTGACGGACAAATAGAGGCTGTCAGAGATTTTAAAGGAAGAAGAGTATTCATCCCGGGAAATCATGACTGGGCACAAGGAAGGGCTTACGGTTTAGAATGGCTCAACATACAGGAAGAGTACGTTGAAAATGCACTTGACAGTACTGATGTTTGGCTACCGACTGGCGGATGCCCAGGTCCATTTGAGGTGGAGCTCACTGACAAAATCACACTTATCACAATGGACACTCAGTGGTTTCTGCACAAGGGTAAGAAACCCACCGAGGCGTGTGGAGTTAACAATCTCACAGATGTGGCAGCTCTATTTCAGGATGCCCTCTTGAGGAATGCGCACAAAAAAGTAATAGTAGCGTCTCATCATCCTATGTATACCTATGGCATTCACGGAGGAGTCTTTAGTGCCAAAGACCACATTTTCCCATTAACCGCCTCTAAAAGTATCCCAAAACCAATCTCATATATTCCGCTGCCCATTATTGGATCGATTTACCCCCTATACAGAAAGTGGTTTGGCAATATTCAAGATACTCCACACCCACAATACAAGCGATTTAGAGATGGCATGGTGCAATTAATGTCTCAGCATCCTGACATTGTACATGTGGCGGGACATGAGCATGCACTTGAACATATTGAAAAGGAAGGGATGCATTTTGTTGTAAGTGGTGCTGGTGCTAAGAACAATGCTCGCGTAAAGCAAAAAGGCGATGCACAGTTTGCCTCCAATACAATGGGTTATGCGCGTCTGGATTACTTTGCTAACGGTCAGACCAAACTGAGTTTCTTTACTCCAGATCAAGGCAATGTAAAAGAACTATACACAGATGTGATCTCTCAAAGACCCTTTGCTCCTGCTCCGGAAGACTTAATGGCAAGGTTTAGCCGAATATCTTTTGCAGGTCAGGATACGCTATTTTCGGCTAGCAAGAAGTATATAGGAAGATCGAAGTTTCACAAATCTCTGCTTGGGGAAAACTACCGAAAAGAATGGGCTACGGAAATGAGGTTCCCGATCTTTGATATTGCCACAGAAAAGGGAGGATTGCGTATTCTCAAAAAAGGTGGTGGTCACCAAACAACCTCTCTTAGGCTTGAAGCGGAAGATGGAAAGCAATATGTCTTGCGATCCATGGACAAAAACCCTGCTTTGACCTTACCTCCGGAACTGCGAAATACATTTATCAAAAGTGTAGTACAGGATGGTATTTCAGCATCTCACCCCTATGCCCCATTAGTCGTTCCTGCATTGGCAGATGCGGCTGGTATTTTCCATGCTAATCCTAAAATCGTTTTTATACCGGATGATCCACGTTTTGGGATATACCGCAGAGAATTAGCCAACTCACTGGCCCTTTTTGAAGAGCGAGTCAATAAGAAACAGGTCAAAGAAGAGATGTTCGGTGCAGGAGATGATGTTATTTCAAGCCCGGACCTGTACATCAAGCTAAGAAAAGATAATGACAACAAGGTGGACGAAGACTTTGTGGTTCGCAATCGACTATTCGATATGTGGCTTGGTGATTGGGATCGACATGACGATCAATGGCGATGGATTGAGTATGACAAGAAAGACGATAAAAACATCTATCAACCTGTTCCTCGTGACCGTGACCAGGTATTTTTTGCAGGAGAAGGTGCTTTTAAAAAGCTCGCAGCATCTAAATGGGCGCAACCTGCTTTCAAAGGTTTCGAAGAAAACATTAGCTATACACCATCCTACGGTTTTTACCGAATCCGTTGGTTCGATCGTTACTTCATGACCGAGCCCTCATTGGAAGATTGGCTAAAACAGGCCAATGAATTGAAAGCAGCGCTGACAGATGAGGTAATAGAATCGGCTATTAAGTCCTGGCCGAAAGAAATCTATGATCTGCGTGGGGAAGAAATCATTCGCAAGCTCAAAAACAGAAGGGATAGATTCCCGGAATGGGCAGCCGACTATTACAAGTTTATTTCCAAAGGTGTAGATGTCCGAGGCAGCGATAAACGAGAATACTTTGTTGTGGAGCGAGTTGACGATGAGCATACCAAAGTGACCATGTACAAAATCTCTAGAAAGGGGAAAAGAGATGAAGTGCTGTATCAAAGAACTTTCAATAGCTCAGTCACGGATGAAATAAGACTATTTGGTTTCGGTGGAGAAGACGAATTTGAGGTAAAAGGAAATACCAATAAGGGCATTTTAGTGCGAATAATTGCTGGAGAGGGTGATGATATCATCACTGATGAAAGCACCGTGAACAAGGGAAAAAAGAAGACGATAGTCTATGATACACAAACCGGCACTCAGCTTACAGCTGGCAAGGAGACCAAAGACTTAAGATCAGATTCAGACCCGGCCATCAACCGGTATAACATGGAAGAGTTTGACTTTGATGTACGGATGCCATTGCTATCCTTTAACTTCAACCCTGATGACGGCTTGTTTCTAGGAGCGGGGTTCATGTTCAGAAAAGATGGGTTTAGAAAAGAACCGTTTGCTTCCAGTCAAAGCTTCACAGCCAATTATGCTTTGGCCACTTCTTCATACAATCTTGAGTATAGCGGAGAATTTACCGATGCCATTGGCAAGGCAGACTTTCTGCTCGATGCAAGTATCAAAGCCCCGAATTTTGTAAACAACTTCTTTGGCTTAGGTAATGAATCGATCTATGACGATGACATTGACCTCACTTTCTATCGTACCCGATTCACAGAGTTTGTAGTTAACCCATCGATCAACATCAATTTGGGAGACAAGGCCCATATCAACCTAGGTGCCCGTTACCAAAGCATAGACATTCAGAGAAGCCCGGATCGTTTTATCAATGACTTTGTTAATAACGGTCTCAATCCAAATGGGCTATTTGATGTCAAAGAATATGCTGGGGGGAGTATTGGGCTTCACTTTGACACTAAGGACAATGCGATTGTCCCCAAAAGAGGTATTACCTTCAATACAGAAGTGACCTACAATGGGGGATTGAACGATAACTCGAATAATAGCACACAGTGGAACTCAGATTTGACTTTCCGCTGGGCACTGGGAGCTTTCAGCAGAACTTCAATCGCCACAAGAGTGAATTACCAACGAAGTTTTGGAGACTTCGAGTTTTTCCAAGCAAGTAGACTTGATGGCTTCAATACGCTAAGAGGTTTTAGAAGATTTCGTTTTGCCGGAGAGAGCAGTTTTTCACATCAACTGGATCTAAGAGTGGATCTGTTTGAATGGAATAACTACATATTACCTTCTAAAGTTGGTTTGATCCTTTTCAACGACTTAGGACGCGTATGGGTAGATGGTGAAGACTCTGATACCCTTCACCATGGTTATGGCGGGGGTATTTACCTAACGCCCTTCAGCACTTTTGCTGTGAACATATTATTCGCAAAGTCAGAAGAAGCCTTCTTGCCCTTAGTGAAGTTTGGATTCTATTTCTAGTCTAAATCAGGAATAACAACGGTGAAGGTTGTGCCTTTATTGACTTTTGATTCATAGGTGATTGTACCACCATGCATCTCCACGAATTGTTTGACGATTACAAGCCCAAGACCGGTACCCTCAATGTCTCCGACATTTGAGGCACGTGAGAATGATTCAAAGAGCCCTTCTTGATCCTTTTTGGGAATACCTATTCCGAAGTCTCTCACTTGCAATTGAATCTCATCAGCCTCATAGAATATTGTCACTTCAGGGTCTTCTGCGCCCTGAGAATACTTAAGGGCATTATTAATCAAATTGGAGAGCACGTGACTGATCAGCTGACTGTCCAGTTTTACCTGCCGCTCCGCTCCCTCGGTATGAATGACGACTTTCCTATCCTTATAAGACACCGAATTTTCTAAAATCACCTGTTTCACAATGCCCGTAAGCGAAGTGATGTCCTTATTCAATCTGGCCTTACCGACATCGAGTCTACCGAGCGTAAATACGTCTTTCAAGAGAGAGTTCAGGCGTTCGAGCTCTGTTCGAATCCTCAATACATGTTTAGAAAGCTTGGTATCAACGGGTTCTTGTGTACTATCCAGATACATACTGATCAACTCGTTACTGGATTGGATAGTCGTAAGGGGTGTCCTAAACTCATGGGAGGCCATTGAGATAAAGCTTGATTTCAGTTTATTCAACTGGCGCTCCTTTTCGATCACCTTCATGATCTCCGAAATATCCCTCGTTGAGGTCTGAACAAACTTCGTTCGCCCATTTTCATCAAGCACGGCCGAAAGCGACACACCAACCCACAAATACTCGCCATTGGCCTGTTTCAATCTAATCGAAGATATGGTGTCTTTCCTCGTATTTTTGATAGTATCGATGAAGGCATCTCGGATTTTCTCCCTTTCCTCAGGATGAACAAGCCCGGCAAAGTCCTTGATGGCCATCGTTTCTTCGATCGTCAAGCCTAGCATTCGGTAGCAGGATGGCGATACAAAGGTCAGCTGTCCGTATAGGTCGTGTAGTGCGATAACGTCTCCTGAGTTCTCCGAAACCAATTTGTACTGCTCTTCCTGCTGTTTAAGCTTATCTTCCGTCAGCTTGCTCTCCGTAATATCTGTTTTGTTAGATCGGATATAGATCACATTGCCGCTATCGTCTAAGATGACACCTCCTGTGGCCTTTATCCATCTCCAGTTGCCTGATTTGTGCTTCAACCTAAAGGTGACAGCATCTTCTTTCGTTTTGTGCTTAACGACCTCTCCAATAACATCGGCCACCATACCCTGATCATCTGGATGAATAAATTCCAGAGTATTTCTACCCAGCATTTCATCAGGGTCATAGCCCATTTTATCCCTTATAGATGGTGACAAGAAAAGGTATTTACCTGTCGGATCCATCAAGGAAACAATATCGTTAGAATTCTCAGTGATGAGTTTGTAGCGCTCTTGACTTTCCTTAAGCTTGGTTTGAGCCTCGATCCGTTCTGTTACATTCCTTGTAGAAGTCTGTATGTAAATAGCGCGCCCGGTTTCGTCATCAAAAATGGCACCTACTATAGTTTCCAGCCACTCTGGTTTGGCTCCTTTGCTATAGGCTTTGTAAACAATTGAGCCTGTTTTATCTATCCCCTTGACTACATCAACCACTTTTTGTCTCATTAATGGTTGATAGTCTTCATGAACGAAATCGGAAAGATTTACATCCTTAAGTTCATCAGGTGAGTAGCCTAATACTTCTGTCGAAGAAGGACTGACAAAGACGAATTCCCCGCTGATTTTTTGAAGACAGATACAATCACTTGAGTTCTCGGAAATCAGCTTGTATTTAGCCTCACTTTCCTTAAGCTGTGATTGTGCCTCTTTTAAGGAGGTTATATTAGATAGCGAGCCAACCCCACGTTGAGGCTTGCCATTTTTATCATAAAGAATCCGAGCCTTAAAAAGCACCCAAATGATACGCCCCTCATTTGCAACAAAACGAATCTCCAGGGTCAAATCTCCTTCTTGATTGGCATATGCTTCAGAAAGAGTATCTAAAAATCCTTTTCTGTCTTCTTCATACAAATATTTACCTATCAATTCATCTGTTAACGGATTGTCTTCAGGCTCCAATTCCATGCCCGCCCAAAACTGTGGGGACAGGTAAGAATGCTTTGATCTAAAGTCATACTCCCAGATGACATCATTGGTACCTTCTACAGCCAGCTGATACCTTGCATTGCTTTCCTTGATCTCCCTCTCCAGGTTTTTACGAACCGTCACGTCTTGAAGAATGGTAATGAAACAGTTCTGGCTTTGAAAATCCAAAGGCATTGTTGAAGCACTTACCCAAAAGGACTCTCCTTTTCTATTCTTTAACAGGAGTTCATGGTTTTGAACATGACCATCCTTTCTGAGGTGTTTTATGTATGATTTTCTTCCTTCAAAATTCTCGTAGAACTGCACTGCCTTTTTACCCAGAAAATCTGAAGGGTTCATTTCATATACACTGAAGAGTATCTCATTGGCAAAAATGATTTTTCCTTCGTCTTTAGTCGAAATGAAGACTGGATCAGGAAGTGCATCAACAATACTCTTAAGCCTTTGCTGACTGAGCTCAAGGTTCATGCGAGACCTTCTAATACTATCGATATCTATGCTGATTCCATCAAGTCGTATCGGCTTACCTTCTTCGAAAAGTACACTTACACGGTCTCTAAAATATTTGTAGCCGTTGCCGTTTCTTTTGATCCTATAAGCATAGCTTGCAGAGCCGGTTCCCAAGGCATTTACTACCTCCTCCAGCACCCTATCACGATCTTCAGGGTGTATTAATTTTTGCCAGTCTTCAATAGTTTTAGGGGGAGGCTGATCACCCTCATTCGCTCCAAATTGATCGAAAGGATCATTGTGATAGTGTATTTCATAAGGCTCAGTCGTCAAGTTGATGGACCACACCGATTCACTCAGGTTGGAAACAACGGACGCTAAATCCATGTCTCTTACCTTCGCATCCGCAAAATCGTTTAAAGTATCTTTAAAAATGTTTTCCATCACAAATTACCCGTAGAGATATGAAATTCAGTATTTTTAAAATACTATTTTAATGGTATTAGGCCAATTAAAATATTAATTTCAGATATTCACCTAAACCAAAATTACTGATATGGAACAACCATACAGCCAAAGTCCACGCATCTTGATCGTTGAAGATGAGCCATTTATTGCGGAAAACCTGCAAGAAATGTTGAGTATTTTCGGTTATGACGATACTGAATTAGCGAACTCAGCCAACCAAGCCATCAAGGCCATAAAGAGCTCCAGACCGGATTTAGTACTACTAGATGTAAAGATTAAAGGAGATCAAGACGGAATCGAGCTTGGATCCATTATAAAAGAACAATACAAAGTACCCTTTGTATACATCACTTCATATTCCGACAAGGAAACCATTAACAGAGCCAAGCATACGCAACCTCTTGGGTTCATTGTAAAGCCATTCACCAAAGACGATGTTTATGCAGCTATTGAAGTAGCGCTTTTCAATAAGAACAGATTAGCAGCCAATGGCAGTGCTGATCGATTGATAGCTGCGAACCCAACGACCTACAGCAATGATTCCATCTTTGTCAAGAAGAAGAGTCTACTGGAAAAAATTAAGTATGAAAACCTCCACTGGATTGAGGCCGATGGTAACCATATTACCATTCACGCTGATGATGGTAGAGACTATACAATCAGAAAGTCCTTAAAAGAAATCACCGACAAATTGCCGAAAGACAGGTTTTTGAGAGTACACAAGTCATTTGTGGTGTTAGTTGATGCTGTGACGGCCATTGATACCAACTTTGTGTACCTGGGTGAGAAAAAGATTCCTATTGGTAGGTCATATTACAATGCATTTACGGCTACGCTCAATACCATTAGCGCTAGCTAATTAGTTGCGGTTGTAGTTATACAGGATCACCGGCTCATTATTCCCCGTTTCGCTAAGGGTAAAGTATGTCCCATTATCACTGTGCCATGCTATAGCTTCACCTTGAGGCTCTACCGTATAGGATAATCTGGCAGGTGTAGTCCCAAGTAAGTCTGAAATGCTTTCAGACCCTGACTTAGACCAGTGGTAAACGTTTAAATAGTTCTTGATAAGCACCTCATTCCCGTTGGGTGATATGTCGGCCGCGGTAACCATGGTAAAAGGTAATACCCTGAGCCTGTCAGCCGTATCCAACTGAGCTGTATTCTGCGGAAATGGCAGTGTATAAAGAATGACACTGGCTTCTC
Source organism: Roseivirga sp. 4D4 (assembly GCF_001747095.1). NCBI lineage: Bacteria > Pseudomonadati > Bacteroidota > Cytophagia > Cytophagales > Roseivirgaceae > Roseivirga > Roseivirga sp. 4D4. The sequence continues at coordinate 3,722,638 of NZ_MDGP01000001.1, read as the reverse complement.
TTTTGGAGATGATATAGATATCACTTGTTGCTGGGTCAACCATGATGGCTTCTGCATCACGCGCATTCCCATCGTCATAAACATAAGATATAGCTTCCACACCCGATAGGGTGGATGTAGCGGGAATATCCTGTACTGTCAGATCAGGTTCTGGAACTCGGTAGATCGTATAGTTATCTCTCACAGCACGATTATCTCCAATATCAGCTGCATAAAGGTACTGCTCACCAACGGTCGGACCGGGACCGATAGCCAAATCCTCCCAATCAATATTTTGAGCACCATCTAAAACAAAACGACCTGAATCAGCACCAGCTTGCGTCATTAAGTATAGAAGTGGATCTCCTCCACTATCATTGTGAGACCAAATGTACAAGGAGTTCGACCTACTACTGGCCAAGCCAGAAGCTTCATTCAGGTCAGGAATCTGGATTTCACCCAGAGACTGCCGATCTGTAAACAGTGTTGAAAATTCTTGATTGTCAAGCTGTGGATTCGTGTCCTCTTCAGGGCTTTTGCAGCCATTGGCACAAAGCATTAAACAGAAAAAAGCAGCTAATAATTTCTTCATGATGTTTTTGATGGATTTTACAGACAGTCTGTACATCATTCCCTTTATTAACTGCGCTACATAAAGATTATTATAGGAACCTATTTCAAGCTGGCTCTCACCTTAGCAACTTTAGCCGCAGTAAGCGTAGACTTGGCCTTGTTACCCCAAGAATTCATGACATAGTTTAGAACGTCAGCAATATCCTTGTCGTTTAATCCACTTGCTGGCATTACCTGATTGTATTTTACCTCGTTAACTGTGATTTCACCCGACAAACCCTTGATCAAACTCTCAATGGCCCTATCGACATCTTCCATCAGGTAGTCGGATTTGGCTAATGGAGGGAACACATTCGGAATACCCTGACCACTATCCATATGACAAGCAATACATACAGCATTATAGGTACCTTTCCCGTCTTCCATGCTCTTTTTTAAGGCCGCATCCTGATCTTTGAAGCTGAAGGAAGCCATCATAATGCCTAGAAGAATAACGATTTGAACTGATTTTTTCATGAGTGTAACGCTTAGTCTATAGCTAGTTTTTGCTATGCTAAAATACTGATTTATCAATAGCAACAAGCAAAGTCCTTAAGACAGTTTGATTAAATATCAATCTCTACCAAGTTTCTTGTAAGGTCTTCGAAAACCTCTCTCTTTCTAATGAGGTGGGCCTTGCCTTCATAGATCAGCACTTCCGCAGGTCTCAAACGAGAATTGTAATTGGATGCCATACTGAAGGCATAAGCGCCAGCATTTTTAAAAGCAAGGATATCACCTTCCTTAACCTCGCCAAGTTTACGATCCAAACCGAAAGTATCCGTTTCGCAGATATAACCGACTATAGTATAGACCCTTTGGGTGCCTGTAGGATTAGATAGGTTTACGATCTCATGGTAGGCATCGTACATCATGGGCCTGATCAGGTGATTCATTCCTGAATCAACTCCCGCAAATACTGTTGCTGGAGTAGTCTTGACTACATTCGTTTTTACTAGAAACATTCCTGACTCACTTACCAAGAACTTTCCAGGTTCAAACCACATTTCTAGTTCTCTCCCATACTCCCGGCAGAAGTCTTGAAAGGAGGCACTTAACTTCTTGCCTAAATCTTCAATATCCGTTGTAATATCTCCTTCTTTATAGGCCACCTTAAAACCACTTCCGAAGTCTATAAACTGAAGGTTTTCGAAGTTTTTAGCCGCATCGTATAAGATATCCGCAGCTCTCAAAAATACTTCTGAATCCAGAATATCAGACCCCGTATGCATATGGAGTCCCACTACATTCAGGTTGTAGGTTTTCACCACACGCAAGATGTGAGTCATTTGGTAAATGGAGATGCCAAATTTTGAATCTGCATGACCCGTAGAGATCTTCTTGTTACCACCCGCCATGATATGCGGGTTCAGTCGAATGCAAACCGGTACCGAACCATGATACTCGTGACCAAATTGCTCAAGAAGCGAGATGTTGTCCAGGTTAATCATCACACCAATCTCAACGGCCTCTTTGATTTCTTCAAATGAAACACAATTCGGTGTATAGAGTATTTGTTCAGGCTCAAAACCGGCTCTTAAACCTAACTTCACTTCTTGAATGGAAACACAGTCTAATTCTGAGCCGTAGCTTTTCAATAGCTTCAGAATAGACAGATTAGTCAGTGATTTAGTGGCGTATTTGACCTTGAGTTTAACACCACTAAAAGCATTGTTAAGTCGGTCAAACTGATGCTTGATTTTTTCAGCATCATACACATAAAGCGGAGTACCATATTCATTGGCTAAATCAATCAAATCGACTCCCTGAACCTTGTATCTGTCGTTCTCTAAAAGCATTGCAATAAATTGAAGGCCAAATATAAGGGCTATAAAAAGAAAAAGAGGAAGCTTTCTGACAACTTCCTCTCCTCAACCAAAATGAAAGTATAAATGCTATTCTATAATCACCCTTTTTGTAAGGGCCTTGTTGTTTTGAACCACCTTCATAATATAAATCCCTTTACGCTGATCGCTTAGGTCTACACGAAAATCATATCTGCCATCTCTAGGGGACCCCGTTCTGTTATAGACCTCATTGCCATCAGGATCGATGATTGACACTTGAATGGCGGCATCGCTTCCAGTTTCTAGCTCTACATCAAAACGGCCATCGCTTGGGTTCGGGTAGAAGTTGATATCTCTCAACTCCAAGCCCTCCATATCATCCGTACCTGCAGCCTCCTTATCCTCATCTCGGGCAGACCGAATGAAAACCTTTACCCTGGAAATAACACGTACATCATCGTCATCATTACCAAAGCTAAATGAGCCGAAGGCATCATCATCCCAATCGCCAAAATCAAAGTCAAACATCATGTTGCCAAACTTATCTCTAAGTGCATCTCTCAACGAATCAATATCGTTCATTTCTTCTCCATTGAAGAAGAACCTGCCATTGTCATTTTTGAAATTGAAACGTTGCATCAATGAATCCATATCAAAAGCATCATCGTCAAAGCCAAAAGAGAAGGAACCCGGCCCAAAGCCTCTCATCATACCTCTAATGCTACTTCTCAGAGAATCCATATCGAAGTCATCATGGTTCCAAAAACTCTTGCCCGGGCCATTATGGAAGAAGAATTTAGGCTGACCCCCAAAACCTTTTCCAAACCCAAAAGAGTCAATATTGATTCCATATTTTTCTAAATCAGGATCGTTTTGCATCTCCTCATGTGAATCATATGTCTTTTCGAAAGTCGTCTCGTCATTACCTTTCTTGATAATAACTTTGAGTTTTACCTTGCCATCTTCCGTACTAGAAATAGAGACTGACTGACTTTCTTTGATGTTTTCATCTTGCGCCAAGGCGCTTTGATCTACCCCAATAAAAATCAACACTGCCAGTGCGATTGGGGAGATCATCTTTTTAAGTTGTTTTGACCAATTCATAATTTGATTCCTTTTAAAGTATTGATACAAACATATTTAGAAGTACTGCAAAAGGATGTTAAAGGGTAGTTAAACGATGTTAATAATTGTTAACCATGCATCTCGAGGCTATTAATTAGAGTACTTTTGAAGCATGAGCCGTGTGCGGATTCGTTGGTTGATTGGTTTACTAAGCTGCGCCCTTCTGGGACTCGTGGCCTTTCAGTACTATTGGATTACTGAGGTGAACAAGGTGAATAAGGAACGCTTCAACCAAAATGTGAATGATGCCCTGATACAGGTTACCCAGCGCCTGGCCATTGAAAATGACATTAGTTTTCTGCAACGTGGGATGAACACTGGGGTCCGCCCATTACCCCAAAGGAATGTGCCTTTCGACACCATGAATACCCTGGTAAGTAACAGCGAAGGAATGCCACAAGGCGAGATTCCTCCCTCAGAAGAATTCATGTCAGGTACCTTCCAGTTAGTTGATGAAACCACTGGTCAAGTGGTATTTGAGTTTGGTTTCGAATCACTAATGCAAACACCCGGATTTAACCCCAACCAGCTTGCCAATTCTCGCGCTAGACAAATTGAAATGGAGCGTCAAATGAATAGACGGATCGAGATGATGAAACAAAGCTGGTTTAATCATCTCGCGGGAAGCAACAACCTCTTTGCAAGAGTAAACCCTGACGTTCTTGACACTTTACTGTCTGAAGAACTCGCAAACAGAGGCTTAGACATTCCTTACAATTATGGTATTCTGCATGAACCTACCAATGAAGTGAAACTACTGAATGCAGAATTTAAAAGTGATGAAGAAGGCATTAAGAATTCTGACCTGGCCGTAAATCTTTTCCCTACCGATTTAAATGAAAAAGAGTTTTATCTGGCTATAGATTTTCCTGGTAAGAAAAGATACCTTATGCAGCAGGCTATAGTTCCCCTATCGGCATCCGGGCTCTTGTTGATCATTGTAATCGCATGTTTTGCCTATGCAATCATGGTTATCCTAAGGCAAAAGAAGTTATCTGAGATCAAGAACGACTTCGTGAATAACATGACCCACGAATTCAAAACACCTATTGCCACTGTTTCATTGGCTACTGAAGCCTTGCAGGACGATGATATCAAGGGCAATAAGGCTATTGTCGATCGCTACGTTCAAGTAATCAGAGATGAGAACAAACGTTTGGGTCTTCAGGTAGAAAAAGTATTACAGATCGCAAGTCTGGATAAAAAAGACTTCAAACTCAAATTCGAGCAAGCCGACCTCCATGACATCATAGAAAAGGCTTTAGTCAATATTAATATCCTCGTTGAGAAGAGAGGTGGACAAATCACCAGTCAGTTACTTGCCTCTAACCCATTGGTCGAAGCTGATAAGGTTCATCTGACCAATATCATCTACAACCTATTGGACAATGCCAATAAGTACTCTGCTGGAGCTCCTGAAATCCATATCAGAACTGATAACATTTCAACTGGTATCATTCTAAAGATCTCTGACAAGGGGATTGGCATGTCAAAAGAGTCAATAGAGAAAATTTTTGATAAATTCTATCGAGTTTCAACTGGCAATGTACATGATGTCAAAGGCTTTGGTTTAGGATTATCATATGTTAAAAACATCGTTGGCTTGCATCATGGCACGATCAATGTGAAAAGTGAAGTTGGACAAGGAAGCACATTTAAAATCTACTTACCCTTTAACAATGGCTAGTTTCAAATTATTATTGGTAGAAGACGATCCAAACCTGGGTCAAATATTGAACGAATACCTTTCCCTGAAAGGGTATGAAACTCGTCTATGCCGAGATGGCGAAGAGGGCTTGAATGCCTTCAAAAGCGAGCCGTTCGACTTATGCCTATTCGACATCATGCTTCCCAAAAAAGATGGTTTTTCTATGGCGAAGGAAATCAGGCGTAATGACTCAGTTACACCCATTATGTTCCTTACAGCCAAGTCAATGAAAGAAGATACGATTGAAGGGTTCAAGATTGGTGCCGATGACTACATCACAAAGCCATTCAGCATGGAAGAACTTCTCCTTAGAATTCAAGCTATTCTAAGAAGGACGGGAGAGAAAAACCCTCAGTTTTCTGACCAAAAAGACTTTGATTTTGGTGCCTTTCATTTCGACTACGATAAACAGCTTCTAATTGAAAACGATAATCAGACAAAATTGACGTCCAAGGAGTCTGAACTTCTAAGGTTGCTCTGTTTACATATCAACCAGCCTTTGGATAGATCCACTGCATTAAAGATGATCTGGAGGGATGATAGTTACTTCAACGCCAGAAGTATGGACGTCTACATTGCAAAACTGCGCAAGCACTTGAAAGTAGATCCATCCGTTCAAATCATGACCTTACATGGCTCTGGCTTTAAACTCATCACGAACGCCCAACCAGAATAAGATTCGAGCCCTTCTTGGGGGATTCGTTAATTTTTCGTATTTTCATAAGCTTCGGTTATAACAAAAATTTAAACTCTGCACTCCGCTCGTGAGCTTAAATTTTACTAGTTTAACCCCATTGATTTTTCTGAGACACTATGATTCAAATTATACCTTCTATCTCTATTATTGACGGAAAGCTTACTAGGCTCAAACAAGGAGACTACAAGAGTGAAAAGGTCTATAAAAACAGTCCAGTAGATATCGCGAAGCAATTTGAAGAGTACGGAATTCAAAAGATACATATAGTGGATTTGGATGGAGCACTCAAAGGCAGTCCAATCAACTACCACATATTAGAATCAATCGCGGGATACACAGGTCTGAAAATTGACTTCAGTGGTGGTATTTCAACAGATGGAGACATTAGCAAGGCATATGAGTATGGTGCCACTTCCATTACGGCAGCCTCAATAGCCGTGGATAAAAAAGAATTGTTCTCTTCATGGATGCTCTCTTATGGTCGTGAAAAAATCACCTTGGGCGCAGATTCTAAGAAGGGCAAAATCGCGATACGCGGTTGGCAAAAAAATACTAGAACTGAACTTGACGATCACATCGACTATTTCTATATGCGGGGCATTAAGTACGTCAAGTGTTCTGATGTCGACAAGGATGGCATTCAAGAGGGGCCAAATTTTGAATTGTATGAACGCCTGGTAGAAAAGTTTCCTGATATATTTTTCCTTGCCAGTGGTGGTGTAAGATCCGTTGATGACATCAAACGTCTCGAAGATATCGGTGTAAAAGGAGTGATTTTTGGCCGTGCGTACTACGAAGGAAACCTTACACTCAAAGACATTGAGAGTCTGGTTAAATAGCTAATTAGAAGCTATAACTAAGCTTAAGGCTCACGTTCCTTCCCAAATCATCTGCATAGTATCTGAAGCGATTTAAGTAATCCCTGTAGCTATTATTGAATAAATTATCAATTGACATAAAGACGTTCAGTCTATGGTCATTTTGAAATTTCAAGTCAAAGCCGCCACTGAGGTTAAAATTGACATAACCATCAGGTGGTGCGACAAAATCGAAGATTGATGGATCACTCGCGAATAGATCAACATCATTGTTCCTTGCTTCCAGCACCTCGGAGATCGTTACGACCCTAGGCGCATTACGCTGTCTGGCCACTGCTCTGAATCCAGCAGATAAAAATGGTTTTTGGAGCCTCCCCTCAGTAAAATTGTAAACGAACGCTCCTTCCAATTGGCTAGTTGGTATGTTAATCAGCGGACTATCCAAGAGCCTGTCTTTCGCTCTGATTAAGGATAACTTAGTTGTAGCCTCTAAACGATCTGAAAATCGATATTCAAAATCAGTATCTAAGCCATAGAGTAGTGCGTCAGTCTGACGATAGGCAAATACAGGGAACGCTCCTCGTATCGTCAGCGCTACACTTTCGGGCCTTAGGTATATATAGTCGGTAATTAGGTTGTAGTAAGCTGAAATATTTAAACTATACCGATCGGTATATTTTTCTAAGCTATTGATCCACTTGACAGACTTTTCGGAAACTAACTGATCATTGCCTTCTTCAATTGCAGCAGCCCCATGATGAAGCCCTTCACTGTAGAGCTCATTTACGTGCGGAGCCCTCCATGCTGTCCCTACGTTCGACCGTAAGGTCCATTCATTCGACAAAAAGAATACAGCTCCAACAGAGCCAGTCACATTATTAAAATCAAATTCAGGTTTCAAAAGGTTATTATTCCGATCAAAACGCTTTACCAAATAATGCCTGTAATCATATCGAACACCAAATTCTAGTTCATAGGCTGTTTTAATAAAGCGCCCAATGACGTGCGCACCAGCGGTCCAATTTTCAAAATCTGGAATCAAGGGACGAATGCCCGTTTCAGGATTATTCTCGTTCACCTGATATAAGAAACTGGCACCAACATCCCACTTCCAGTTTCCTCTTACCTCCATATCTAAGTCAACATCGAGCGTATGTGTTACTAGGTCTAACGAAAGCGCAGGAATAGTAGATCTGCCTGCTCTTCTTATATCAAACTCCTCTCTCTGATTCTTTTGAAGGCCATACTGTATGGAAAAATCACCAAGATCCTTGTACTCAACATGACCATTTGCCTTCAACAATTGATGCTTGACCGCCTGAAATGGATTATTAATATCATAACTGAAGTCTTCGATAAACAAGGGCCTATCACTATTGATAGCCAATTGCAAATCTGTCAGGTTCCCAATATGCGCACTTCTCAGCACACCTAATTCCGCATCGAAGCTACTGTAGAAAATCTCAAGGCCTGCATTCTCTTTATGATAGCCAAAGCCCAAGGAAAAATTTTGTTCTTCAGTACCCGTATTCGTAAGGCGATAGTCAGCCGCCTGAGCATCTCCTCCTTTTTTAAAAGTACCTTGAACGCGCCATCCGAAACCATCCAAACCTTTTATACCTCCCTCGAAAAGAGCAGAGGTGGCATACAACCTGCTATTCGAAGCCCCTAGTGCATTCACCCTGCCTGAAAACGAGGGGCTGTTAGGCAACTCTGCAGGGTTGACCAAAATGACCCCACCAATAGCATCAGAACCATACTTCACTGCGGCAGCTCCTTTGATTAATCTTAAATTGTTGGCTACAAAGGGATCAATTTCAGGAGCATGTTCTTGCCCCCATTTCTGTCCTTCTTGCCTTATACCATTGTTCAGAATCAGGATACGATTGCTATGAAGCCCATGAATGACTGGCTTTGCAATAGTTGGGCCCGTCTGCAGCATATTGACTCCTGTGATCTCGGTTAAGGTCTCGCCTAAGGAGGCTCCTGCAGATTTGGTCAGTGCCTCTTTATTGATTTCACTACGCTGGATGGTCACTATATCTGCAACCTTCTCTTCTTCCACGGTCACTTCCCCGAGATTCTTTACGTCAACCAGTAACTTGATTTCAATATCGTTCTGACCACTCTTCAGGACCATCTTCTCCTCAAAAGTCTGAAACCCGATAAACCTAACAAGTATAGACACCTCTGGCTGGCATATACTCAGAACCTCGAAGCTTCCATCAGACTTATTCACTAAAACCTGCTTACCACTATCTGCGGTAATCTCTATTGTAGCAAATGGGATTCCTTTACCACTTTCAGCGGAAATCACTCTTCCCTTAATATCATAAACACAGTGGGTTTGGGCATTCGAAATGCCTGCCGCGAGAAGAAAAATCAGAAAAATTGACAAAGGGCCCCTAAGCATGGAGCAAAAGTATAGGTTTTTGCAACGGTATTGCAAATAATAATTACAAACGGAGAATATTAGGATAACGGATCAGCCGTCTACGTGCTTGAACTTGTAGAACAGGTAATAGAAAATATTAAATGAAACGTCAGATTTTCCGTCTTTCGTTTTCACCTTTTCAGAATTATTCACTGGAGGAGTAACTAACTTTGGAGCCACACGATCAATGATAATGGGCTTGGGAGTCGTTGTAGGGCTATCTTCGGGCTGACCTCTCAATATATCACCAACTGGTTCAGGCTTGCCCTCTTCTAACAATATTTCAGTGCTAGAAGAATCGGTGTTAACGATTACTTCTTCTTCTGGATCTTCTTCACCACCTTCTTGAGCGAATGCCGCTACACTAGTGAAACACAATCCTATAAAGCAAGTTGTTACCAATACTGTGACCTTTTTCAGCATAGTTTACTCTTTTAAGGGCCATAAAAATAACAAAATTTTGTAACTAGCTTAACGCCAAGGCCAAATTTTTGTTTGGTAAATATCGATTATCTTCTTCCCAACGTACTTATGAGCACTATTACATGGCAAGATTTTGAAAAGGTTTCATTGAATATTGGGACCATAGTCAAAGCAGAGGACTACCCTGAAGCACGACATCCTGCATATATTGTTCACGTAGATCTTGGGGCCGAGATTGGTGTGAAAAAATCAAGTGCCCAAATCACAAAGCACTATGACATAGACGATCTAATTGGCAAACAGGTGATTTGTGTTACAAATTTTCCGCCCAAGCAGATTGGAAAATTAATGTCTGAAATATTAATTACTGGATTTCCGGATGAAAATGGAGACGTTGTACTCTCTACGGTAGATATTCCCGTTCCAAATGGAGCTAAACTCTTTTAATCCCTTTTGAATTGAAAATTGGAGCTATAGCCAAAATCATTGACGCCTCGATATTGAGTAAGGGAGTTGAAGTTGACATTGTCGATTTATCTCTGGATAGTAGGTCTGCCAAAGGTTTGCCGAACGAACTTTTCATCGCCATATCAGGACCTAACCATGAAGGTCATGACTTTATTTCCGAGCTCTCTACCAAGGGCATCAAAAATTTCATTGTCGAGAGAGACATCAGCCCTATCCCTGATTGCAACATACTTAAGGTAGAATCTTCGGTTGCTGCTGTTCAAGCCATTGCTAGAACAAAAAGGAAAGCCTTCACCAAAGAAGTCATCGGCATTACGGGAAGCAATGGTAAGACCATAGTAAAGGAATGGTTATCGACCATACTTTCCGTAAGGCATGATGTGATCAAAAGCCCTAAAAGCTATAACTCGCAAATTGGGGTTCCACTTTCTATTTGGCCACTTTCTGAAAAGCATGATATTGGTGTTTTCGAAGCGGGAATATCAAAACCCAATGAGATGGCTAAGTTGGCATCAGTGCTATCTCCTTCCATTGGTATTTTCACCAATATCGGCACCGCCCACGATGAATTCTTTGACTCTGAAGACCAAAAGATATCTGAGAAACTAAAACTCTTTGAGAAGAGCAAAGCACTCATCTTTCGGACAGAGCATACCAAAGTATCTGCCGCCATAAACTCATCTTTCACAGGGGAGAAAGTTAGCTGGTCCACCAGCCCTGGTAGCAATTCGACTGCGCAAGTCAAGATCACCGACCATCAAAACCTTGAGGTTTATTTTAGGAACAACCATTATTCTTTCGATTCCGAATTTAGAGATCAAGCGTCTTTAGAAAACCTAATTCATAGCATCATCTGCGCACTTTACATAGGACTTACAGAAGCTCAAATACAAAAGGGCATCTCTATGATCAACCCGATCAAGATGCGCTTAGAGCTGAAGCGGGGCATTAACAATACCTATCTCATTGATGACACCTATAATAATGACTTGGAGGGCTTGAATAAAGCGCTGGACTTTATGGACCAACAAAGACAGTTGACCAAGAGATCGATCATTCTATCAGACTTTATTCAAAATAAGGCGTCACTCCAATTTTACCATGAGCTCAATAAGCTCCTTCTTCAGAAGGGTATAGACAAGTTGATCGCCATAGGTCCTCAACTATCGGCAAACAAAGAGGCCTTTAGCCTACCTACTGAGTTTTATAAAGACACAGGGAGTTTTCTTGAGTCTTTCTCTCAAACTCAGTTTCAGAAAGAGTTGATCCTTATAAAGGGAGCACGCCAGTTCGCCTTCGAAAGAATTTCAATGGCCTTGGCTGATAAAGGCCATAAGACCGTTCTTGAGATCAATTTAGATGCGGTGACGCACAACCTCAATTTCTATAGATCTTTGCTCAAGCCTGAAACCAAAGTGATGGTTGTGGTCAAAGCGCTAGCCTATGGGGCGGGTAGTTCAGAAATTAGTAAGCTGCTGGAATTCCATAAAGTCGACTATTTGGCCGTTGCCTATGCCGATGAAGGGGTAATGTTGCGACAAGATGGAGTTAAGTTGCCCATTATGGTGATGAATGCTTCGCAAGATGACCCTTACAAGCTGATCGAGTATGATCTTGAACCTGAAATCTATAGTCTGGAACAACTTGAGGCATTTCTTAAAGCCTATCGATTTGTGAACAAGGTTTTACCGGCACACCTCATACTCAACACTGGTATGAATCGCTTGGGTTTCAATGAGGGTGATATTGACGCCTTAATCCAAAAGATTCAAAACAACCCTCACATCAAAATAAAAAGTGTCTTTTCACACTTAGCAGCTTCCGAAGAAAAGACACATGAGGGCTTTACACAAGAGCAAGTCAGCTTATTCCGTGAATATGCCAATCGGATTGAAACAGCCCTTAATCATAGGCCAATAAGACATATTTTGAACTCCGGAGGGATCGTTCGGCATAATGCATTTCAAGAAAATATGGTGAGACTGGGCATTGGACTACATGGCATTGAGGTGAGTGACTTACACGCAGACAAACTTCAAAATACCGCCACCTTGAAAACAGTAATCTCACAAGTTCGAACCGTAAAGGCGGGAGAAACCATAGGTTACGGCCGAAAAGGGAAAGCAGTTAATGATATGGTTATTGCCACCATCGCTATTGGTTATGCCGATGGCTACCTTAGATATTTTGGCAATGGCAATGCATATGTTTTAGTCAATGGTCAAAGAGCCAAAACGGTGGGAAACATCTGTATGGACATGACCATGATCGATGTTACCGACTTATCAGTAACAGTAGGTGATGAAGTGGTGATTTTTGGTAGTAATCCAACCGTGAGTCAACTTGCCGAATGGGGAAATACAATACCTTATGAAGTTTTGACCAACATTAGTGGTCGCGTAAAAAGAGTCTTTTATTCGGAGTAGTTAGCCGCCACAGCCTATATTTCTTTTTAAAGAAACATCCTTTGGAAATCCGCCAAAGTCAAGCTCCTGATTATCATCAAGATTCAATTCGTTCTCTTTCGGTTGTTTAAGAACCTTCTTTTGAACTGGCTTTTCAATAGACTTCTTTTTCTTTTCGGACATGGTTTTATAACCGTAAATTAGATGAATTGATTCAAATTTGAGCGATTTGATCTGGATAAGAAAGCAATTTCAACCTGTAGATAATGCCCCCTTGATTCTTTTCAGAATCATTTTTGGGTTTCTGCTGTTTGCAGAATCTTTCGGAGCAATACTCACCGGCTGGGTAAGAAAAGTTCTGATCGAGCCTGAATTTAACTTCACCATCATTGGCTTTGAGTGGCTACAAGCACCTGATGGTTATGCCATGTACATCCACTTTGGGTTAATGGCTATCTGTGGGTTGATGGTCATGTTTGGCTTTTACTATCGCATCGGAATAGCAGGCTTTACTCTGCTTTGGACTTTGGTCTACTGGATGCAGAAGTCCGCTTACAATAATCACTACTACTTCCTCATTCTTCTTTGCGTCTTTATGCTCTTTTTGCCGGCTCATGCTTATGCCTCTATTGATGCAAAAAGAAAAAATGCCATAGTTTCAACCACTTGTCCCCGCTGGTGCATTAGCATTTTCATTCTGCAAATGTGGATTGTCTACACCTTTGCCTCTCTACACAAATTTTATCCAGGGTGGCTCGAAGGCGACTTTATTGCCATGAATTTTCTAGGCAAGAGCGACTACTGGCTTATTGGTAGCCTGCTTCAAGAACCATGGCTACAAAAGGCGGTCGTGATTGGGGGAATCGCATTCGATGGTTTGATCATCTACTTTTTCCTTTATAAGAAAACCCGAAGAGCTGCATTTATTATCTCTATATTCTTCCATCTGTTTAACTCGGTGGTATTTCAAATAGGCATTTTTCCCTATTTGATGATTGGCTTATCTGTATTCTTCTTTGAGCCCGAATTGATCAGGAAGATATTCTTCAAAAAGAAACCTATTGTCAATTTTGATTCCCTCAACGTACCTCAAATTACCATGAGGAGGTTGTCCATAGCATTTCTCTTTCTGTGTTATTTCATTCTACAACTTTACCTTCCCTTGAGGCACCATTTGTATAAAGGTGACGTATTCTATACAGAGGAGGGCCACAGATTGGCCTGGAGAATGATGCTTCGGTATAAATCAGGCAACACGACTTTTAAAGTAAACTCCACAACACTAGACTCCACCTGGACCGTTACCCCTAGTAAGTTTCTTACAAGAAAGCAATCTGGAGCTATAGTGGGAAAACCAGATATGATTTGGCAGTTTGCCCAATATCTCGAAAAACACTATCAAGAAGAGGGCTTAGGAGATGTTGAAATTCGGGTTGATGCCTTTACACGTTTGAACCAAGGGCCCAATGTCCGGTTGATAGATAGCCAAACGGATCTCACTCAGGTCAAATGGCAGTCATTAAGACACTCTGATTGGATACTGAGTCCAGACAAAAGATAATTATCACTTTGTAAAGCCAAGCTTCACTGCTAAATTGCGCTCTTTATAATTAATCTAAATAAAGATTGAGGAATCTAACCCATCTCAAAATCCACGAAAAGGGGATTATCAAAGGTTTTACCGATGACGTACTATCGATAAAGCTCATGGAAATGGGCTGCTTACCAGGAGCCGAAATCTCACTCCAACTTATAGCTCCTTTTGGCGATCCAATTGCCATAGAAGTTGCGGGCTACCAACTCTCACTTCGCAAAATTGAAGCTTCAAGTATCCTTCTTGAAGAAGCATAAGATGTCAACCAGCAAAAACCTTAAAATAGCACTTGTAGGAAACCCTAATTCTGGGAAATCTACACTGTTCAATTTATTGACAGGCCTTAAACAAAAGACTGGAAACTTTCCTGGTGTAACGGTTGATAAAAAATCTGGCAGGATGAAACTGCCCAATGGCCAACAAGCAGAGTTAATTGATCTTCCTGGAACCTATAGCATCTACCCAAAAACACTCGATGAGCAAATCGTTCAGGAGGTGCTTTTGGACAAGGGTCATGATCAGCACCCAGATGTCATTATCGTTGTAGCTGACGCCTCAAATCTCAAAAGAAACCTACTGCTCTTCACTCAAATCCGTGATCTGAACATTCCGATGGTTCTGGTGCTCAATATGATGGATGTAGCTGAGAGAAGACAGCTGAAAATTGACCTTAGAGGCTTATCAATTGATTTGGGAGTCAAGATTATCCCAACGAATTCCCATACTGGAGACGGAGTCGAGGTCTTAAAAAATGTACTGATTCAGCCTCTTGTTCAGTCCAAGAAACCGTTCTATCAAGTAAAAGGCTTGGCTGAGCAGACTATTGATGACATTAAAGGTGAGTTCACCCTTCATGAGGACTATCAAGCCTTTCAATATGCTCAGCAAAGTGTCAGGTTGAAGTTTCTGGCAGAGTCCGAGAGACAAAGAATTGAAGAGATTAAGAAAGAAAATGGTTTCTACGATGTGCCTACGCAATCACAAGAAACTTTGGGCAGGTATGCACTGATTTCGGACATCGTAGACCGAAACATCAAACAATCCAATGATGCCAAAAAAGCAACGCTTTCACAAAGGATAGATAGAATAACCACGCACAAAGTCTTTGGCTACCTGATTTTCCTTGCCCTACTAACGCTAATTTTCCAAGCGATCTTTGCCTGGGCTGAAGGGCCAATGGACTTAATTGAAGGCTCTTTGGCTAGTTTTAGCGACTGGGTTAAGGGCGCTTTGCCTGAAGGTGTCGTCAACGACTTGCTCACTGATGGAATCATTGCCGGTTTAGCGGGTGTGCTGGTCTTTATCCCACAAATTGCCATACTATTTGGTTTTATTTCACTTCTCGAAGAGTCTGGCTATATGTCTAGAGCGGTCTTTCTTATGGATCGTGTAATGCGAAACTTTGGCCTTAATGGAAAAAGCGTTGTGCCATTGGTTTCGGGCATGGCATGTGCTATTCCGGCCATTATGGCCACTAGAAATATTGAGAACTGGAAGGACCGTTTGATCACGATTTTTGTGACACCTTTCATGAGTTGTTCGGCACGGCTTCCGGTATATACTTTGCTAATCGCCTTGGTAGTGCCTGATGATTATGTTTTCGGCTTATTCAACCTCAAAGGCCTCGTGTTAACAGGCTTATACCTACTCGGCTTCTTTGCTGCAATTTTATCAGCATTGGCCATGAAGTTCATTTTAAAGACAAAGCACAAAGGCTACTTTGTAATGGAGCTTCCGGGCTATAAAATTCCTCAGTGGAAAAATGTGGGCCTCACAATTTTTGAAAAGTCTAAAACCTTCGTAGTTGAGGCAGGAAAAGTAATTATTGCTATCTCTATTTTACTTTGGGTTTTAGCCTCTTACGGCTTTAGTGATAACTTCAAGAATGCAGATACTTATGTGCGGCAGGAACTACCTGCAGATGTCACGAACGCAGATTATGAAATCGCCCTGAATGCCTATAAACTCGAGCATTCACTAGCAGGATCATTTGGCAAAGTGATAGAACCCGCCATTGAGCCGCTAGGCTATGATTGGAAGATTGGCATTGCTCTCATCACTTCTTTTGCTGCACGCGAAGTATTCGTAGGCACAATGTCTACCATTTACAGCATTGGCGCTAACGAAGATGACGAACTGACAATCAAGGAAAAACTAAGCAAGGAGATCAATCCAAAAACTGGAAAACCCATGTACACTATGGCGCTGGGCTTTTCGCTAATGGTATTCTATGCCTTTGCCATGCAATGTATGAGCACTATAGCCGTAGTATATCGGGAAACTAAGGGGTGGAAATGGCCCATCATCCAAATGGTTTACATGACTGCCGTGGCCTATCTTTCGGCATTGCTGACTTATAATATCTTTTCTTAGTCAGGCTTATAATTCAGAGGTAGCCAGTCTGAAAAAGCGCCCCAACGCCACCAGCCTCCAAAGAGCACTTCGCGAGGGTTTTTGAACTGTCCTGGATATCCAATCTCAGTATCATAGTTTATAAAAAAGATGATCGACTTTTGAAAAAGATCAACATCGGTTACATCAAAACCAAAGGTCTGATAACTCGACAGACTTTGACTATCAGTGAGAGAGATGGAAGTCCTAACTTTTTTGTCAGTGTATTTATAATTACCACTTTTTGAGGTACTTCTATAAAGCTTCTTATAAGCATTGGCTTCAAATTCGCCTTTATAGGTAACCTCAACATCTGATTTCGCATGAAGGGTGTATAAAAACTCTTTGTCGGTTTTTTCTAGGGTCAAAATTTCATTGGCGGGAGGAGGATTGAGCGGTGTGGTATACTCAGATGTGACAGAATCATATTGAACCAAATTGAGTTCAAAACCCTCCTCGTCAAGCTTGTCATTGATCATGGCGTTTAAAAAATGCTGAACGGAGCCATTGTACGCTTTTTCACGTTCAATCTCCCACTTATTATAGCGCTTTCGAGATTTTGTTTCTAACTCCTGAAATTTGGCACTTCCGATATTTAGCTTTAAGCCATTCTGAAAACGAAACTCTTCGAGTAGATAGCCAATACGATAACCTAGAGCGCGATTTTCTACATAGAGGATATCATCAGCAGTGACTTTATAATTATCATCCTCATCTAAGTACTGAAAGTTCAGTACCTCAGGATTGACAATCACACACTTCTTGGCATTATCAGACCTACCAAGAAACTCTCTCCTAAAACGCTTAAGAAGCTCCCGATCATCTCTCTTAAATCTCTTCCTAGCCTTTCCCACCACCTGAATACTTTCGAGCACCACAGGGTCTATCTGCATTTCTATGATATACTTGGAATTATCTACGTCATGCTTGTAGTTGAAGGGAATTACCTTCGTTTTGTAACCCACATAGGACACTATGAGGTTAAAGCCGATATCCGGGATATCGTCAATTTCAAAGTTACCTTCGCTGTCGGTGGCGGCTCCTAGGGTACTTCTCTCTATGAATACATTCACATAATGCAGTGGTGCTCTCGTCTCAATATCGATGACCTGGCCAATGATCTTACGCTCACTGTATACTCTTTTTAGAATAATGACAGTGTTGCCTACCTCTCGAAAATAAAGACTGGCCTCGGAAAGAATTTCTGTAAGGATAGTCCTGACAGTTGTTTGTCTATACGCTTTTGAGATCTTAACATCTCTGGGAATGATGTTACTATTGTAAGAAAAATTGACCTCAGAAAGCTTGCCTAGTTGCCTAAGAGAAGCCGGTATGGACGTTCCATTAAACTGTATGGTAATAACGTCATCCAGCACAGATTCACTAGACTCTTGTGCTGAAAGTTGATAGGATGTTAGGAATAGAATAGAAACTAAAAAGCTCCTGACCATGCACCAATTTAATTAGCGCATGCCTTTCCTTCTAATTTTATCTGATTTTCTTTGGTGCGAACGACTTTTAATTGGCTATTAACGAAGGTCACTTGTATTAAATCCAAAACACTATCCAAAGACTTATTTTCGTAAGTCGCGGTCAGTTCACAGTTGTGCAAAGCATCACTGTAATCGATCTTAACCCAATAAGTTTCCTCCAAGTTCTTAATTACTTTTTCAAACGGAGTTTTTTCAAAAACAAGCTTTCTTGTCCACCAGGCCGCATAGTTTTGGTCAACAACAATGTCTTTTTCAATGGACGCCCCATCTTCAGAAAGCATTGCCATCTCACCTGCATTTACAACCTCAGCCTGTTCTTCTTTTTCTACAGAAGAAAACTTGACCGTACCCTCAGTCACATTTAGCTCTACACTTTTTCCGGGGTATGCCTTGACGTCAAAACTTGTGCCCAACACTTCCACTTTGCCTTTGCTTGCGCCAATAACAAAAGGTAGGCTTTCGATTCTTTCTACATCGAAGTTAGCCCCACCATCTAGTGTTACATTTCTATGAGTTTCTCCAAAACCTTTGGCATATGCCAATTTTGAATTAGCATTCAACTTTACAATAGAACCATCTGGTAATGTCACTTCCTTCATTTCAGCCTCAGTCGTAACTTCAGTCAATGAAGAAATACCAATAAGACTATTCACACCATTTCTACCGGTTTCGGATAAGAAGTATCCGGCAGTAAGCACGATCAATAAAGTCGCGGCTATTTTTAAGAACGTATACTTCGGTCTTCGTTCGATTGAGACAATTCTAGTTTGTGGTTTTATCTGATCAGCAACGGCATTCCATGCCTGTGATTTATCAAATGACAAATCATCAGACTGCTCTCCCTCAGCCCACAAATTGAGATAATCTTCGAGTTCAATTTTTAAATCCTCGTTATCAACGAGTTGTTTCTCAAACTCTGATCTCTCTTCTTCGCTTAACTCATTAGCCAAATATTTGACCATCAGCTCTTCCATCACCTATTTTTTTCTATTCACAAACTTAACAACCAACCTCATAGACACCCCTATAGCAATGTGATAATCGGCAGAAAAAAGACTAAGTAGTCCTTTAAACTAGCTCTCAACAGCTTCAGGGCCTTTCCCATGTGCACTTCTACCGTTTTCTTGGAGATTCCCAGCTCTTCAGCAATCTCATGGTATTTCAAGCCTTCCTCTCGGCTAAGCCTAAAAACCCGTTGACATTGCGGTGGCAAATCTTCTAAAGCGTCCTTGATCCGTTTTTGAAGTTCAAAATCGGGTTGGTGACTCACAAACTCCCTTTGAATCTCCACAATACGATCCTGTTTCTTAGAAACGTAGGTAGAAACCACCTTGCGGTGCTTGATGTAATTCAAAGCCGTATTGTAGGCCGCTCGGAAAACGTAGGATTTAAAACTTATGTCAGATCGAATCATCGATCGCTTTTCCCATAAGTTCACAAATGTGGCCTGAACAATCTCTTCGGTAGTATCGCTATCCCGAATAATCCGGATAACGTACCTGCAAGCAGGTTCATAGTACATATTAAAGAGTTTTTCGAAAGCTGCATTATCGCCATTTGAAAAGGCTTCGAGCAACTCACTTTCTTCTATTGCCACAGACAGTATTTTCAGTAAAAGCCCAAGATATAAAGAAATTCTAAATAGAAAGCATGCATCATTTTGTTAGCTTAGCGCACCTCTAAATCCATCTGCTGATTTATCCGTAAGCACATGGAGCAAACTTCTGATTCATTGAAAGATTCTATCCAAAGTACCTTCGAAAAAAGACAAGCTGAATTCCAAAAAGAAGCATCTGAGGCCAAGTCCCGTTACACTTCCTTATCATGGGTAAGGGTCCTGTTATTTGTATTCTCCCTAGTACTCATCATAGTACTTGTCAATGATAAGAATGGTGAGGCTGCCGGTATTGTACTCTTAATTGCTACAGCAGTTTACTTAGCCCTGTTGAAGACGCACTCCCAATTGCGTTTCAAAATGAAACTATCTGCGGCAATGGAGCAGATAAACAGTGATGAGATAAAAAGGCTTCAAAATGATTTTAATGGACTTCAGGAAGGAAACAAGTTCTATCAAGCCACCCATCCTTACCATGAAGATCTCGATGTCTTCGGTAAACACTCTTTATTTCAGTTGCTCAACCGTACCTCCACCTTCATTGGTGAAAACATTTTGGCCAAATGGCTGAGTAATAAAGCAGAGACCAAAGCGATTCTCGACAGACAGGAAAGTGTTAAGGAGCTGTCAACGGATATAGAGTTTAGACAACAATTCCAGGCCTACGGTATGGTGGGAGAAAGCGTAGAAATAAATCATCAACCGCTGTTGAATTGGCTGAAAGAAGACTCGCAGATAAAAAGTGCTACATTTTACAAAGTGGCCTTGGCCATCATGCCCCTTGCCACAGTCGCCACCATCATTATAAGTGGCCTTGGTTATTTGCAATCTGGAGTTCCGATACTCTTGGCCTTTGTGAACATGGGTATTCTCGCAGGACTTTTTAACAAAGTGCAGGCGATTAGCAAGAAGACCGAAACGGGCTATAAATCACTTAACTCTCTGCGCCATCATATTGATATGATTGAAAGAGTTGATTTTAAAAGCAGTCAGCTGAAAGCACTCAAAGCCACAGTCGAACATGACAATGTCAAGGCTTCCAAGATTATCAAGGAACTTCAATTGATTCTTGACAACCTTCAGAATAGAGTGAATACGCTTTACATTATATTCGATGTTTTACTTCTGCTAGACCTTTATTGGTACATAAGGGTCAATACCTGGAAACAAAGGAACCAAGCTGATATTGAAAAATGGTTCAAAACCATCGGAGAACTTGACGCCCTGATCAGTATAGCGGGCTTTGCCTATACGAATCCAGATTTTACTTACCCAAGCATCAGCAATGACCATTTCGACATCAAGGCATCGAAACTGGGGCATCCTTTGATCAATGCTAAGAACCGAGTGACCAATGATTTCGAATTCCATGGTAAAGGAGGTATTTGTCTGATTACTGGATCCAACATGAGTGGCAAAAGCACCTTCCTTAGAACAGTAGGTGTCAACTGTACATTAGGTTTAATGGGAGCCCCAGTGTGTGCTGAAGAAATGACGGTGAGCGACCTCCAGATTTTCACGAGCATGCGAAGTCAAGATGATTTGGAGGAAAATGTATCTTCTTTCTATGCAGAACTTAAAAGACTCAAACAGCTCTTGGCCTCAATCGATGATAAGACCCCGGTGCTCTTTATGATTGACGAAGTACTCAAGGGCACCAATTCTGAGGACCGACATAAGGGTGCTTTGGCCTTGATTAAGCAACTGAACCAAGCCTATGCCTTTGGCTTTGTCTCTACCCATGATATTGAGCTTGGCAACATCACCAATGAACTACAGGGAGTGAAAAACTATAGTTTCAATAGCGAGATTATCGGGGATGAAATCAAATTTGATTATACGCTTACACCCGGAATTTGCAAAAGTTTTAACGCCACCAAGCTCATGCAGAAAATGGGAATTCAGATTCCCGATTGAGTCAAATAAGGCGGCTTATCGTCAGTGATAACTTTGCCATATTTGATTAACTTTGGCCCTTTCTAGTAATACCCTATGTCATTCGATCCTAACCTAAAAATTGGTGTGCTTGGAGGTGGTCAACTTGGCCGCATGATGATCCAGTCGGCCATAGATTTTAACCTCGACATCCACGTCATAGATCCAGACGTCAACGCTCCCTGTAAAAATATTGCAACTACTTTTCAAGTGGGTGCACTGACGGATTTTGATGCCGTCTACAACTTCGGCAAAGACAAGGACCTGATCACTATTGAAATTGAGAACGTCAATACCAAGGCACTTGCGCAGCTCGCGGCTGAAGGCAAGAAGGTCTATCCGCAACCCCATATCATTGAGTTGATCCAAAATAAGCTGCACCAGAAACAATTCTATCAAGAACATGGCATTCCTACTTCAGAATTTATCGAGGTAAGTGGCAAAGCCGAAGTTGCTCAGCATACAGAATTTCTTCCCTTCGTGAATAAACTCGCCACTGGCGGCTATGATGGTCGAGGTGTTCAGATGGTCAGAGATGAAGAGGCCATGGATCAGGCCTTTGAGGCGCATGGCTTTATCGAGAAGCTAGTCGACTATGAAAAAGAGCTCTCAGTAATTGTCGCCCGAAACGAAGCGGGAGACATCACCACCTTTCCAACTGTCGAGATGGTCTTTCACCCAGAGCATAATCTGGTTGAATATCTTTTCTCACCAGCTGAAATAGATGCTAAAGCCGAAGAAGAAGCACAAGCACTGGCAAAGGACCTAATTCAGAAACTAGATATGGTAGGCTTGCTGGCCATAGAAATGTTCCTGACTAAAGACGGAAAACTTCTGGTTAACGAAATCGCTCCACGTACACACAATAGTGGTCATCAGTCAATCGAAGGTAACGTGACCTCTCAGTTTGAACAGCACCTGAGGGCAATACTGAATTGGCCATTGGGTGACACAGACCTTGTACTACCATCAGCCATGTTGAATGTGCTCGGTGAAGCCGGTTTTACGGGTGAGGCGCTATACGAAGGAATGGACGAAGTATTGAACACCGATGGGGTTCATGTGCATCTCTATGGTAAGAAACTCACGAAGCCTTTCCGTAAGATGGGTCATATTACCATTACAGATAAGGATACCGATCGATTAAAGGAAAAAGTTAACTTCGTGAAATCACAACTAAAAGTAAAAGCATGAGCCAGCCAGTTGTAGGAATAATCATGGGCAGTCAATCTGATCTCCCTGTAATGCGTCAAGCCGCCAATGTTTTGGAAGAATTAGGGGTTGACTTTGAGTTGACCATTGTATCTGCTCACAGAACACCTGAACGGATGTTTGAGTACGCTCAAAATGCGAGAAGTAAAGGGCTAAAGGCAATCATTGCCGGTGCAGGCGGTGCAGCTCACCTTCCCGGTATGGTGGCCTCCTTGACCACTTTGCCTGTGATTGGTGTTCCCGTAAAATCAAGTAATTCTATTGATGGTTGGGATTCTGTTCTCTCTATCTTACAAATGCCAGGCGGTGTGCCTGTTGCCACAGTGGCGCTGGATGGTGCCAAAAACGCGGGTATTCTAGCCGCTCAGATTATCGGAAGCTTTGATGAGGCCATTGCTGAAAACCTTCAGCAGTACAAAGCTGAGATGCGACTTAAAGTGGAAAGCAGCATTCACCAGGTAGCTGAAAACGGCTGGAAGGCTTAGACCTAACCCTCAAGCAAGTCATCCCGACAAAGGAGGAATAATCTTGACCGTTCTCCTTTTTGCTGAGTACACAGAGCGGTTAAACAACCGCCTGACCGCTTATAGCGGTCTGACGGAGACCTCCCATCTTATACGCTATCTGGGCTTGACCCGGAATCTCCTTTATGATAGTGGTTAAGATTTCTCCTTTCACTCGAAATGACGTGCTAATTTATTTTTCGGAAACGATTAAGGCTAGTCATCTTGAAATATTAAAGACTACAACTATGGATAGAAAATCAAAAGGCAATACATAGGGTATTAAATCATTATAATTGTTCAATTGGTACAGGATCCATGTTAGTTAATCTCAAGAATACTATCTCAAGCTGCCTCATCATTTTGCTTACAACATTCAGTTGTGGGTCTACTGGTGATTTGGCCCTAGGAACATATACATTCAGTGGTAAGCCTAACATCAATTCAAAACTGGTTCTGAAAAAAAATAATCGATTCGGATACGCAGAATTCAATCATATGATATCGCTTGGGACAAGCGGGGAATTCGAACTAATAGGAAAGAAATTGGTGCTGCATTCAGATACTGCCGAGACCAATTCATCAACTCTGGAATATCTTGAAAGTGATGAAAACTCTTCAATCAACTTAGAAGTGATTTCCCGCGATAATGTAGATAATCAACAAACTGTACCAGCTACTGTACATGTCATATATAAAAACGGAAGACAAAGGACATTTAGATGCAACGATAAAGGTGCATTGAAATTGAAAAATAATGACTTGATAAGTTTGGAAGTAAAATGGATAGGGTATATTCCTGTCAAACACTCTATTACTGAGTTAAAGAGTAACAATATCAGAGTAGTTCTTGTAGAATCAAGTAAGGGGAATACCAGTTTTCACGCCAAGAAATACGTTATTAAGAACAACAAACTGCAAGAAGTCTCTGGTGATAAGAGAAAGCTATTTAGAGTAAGGTGATATCGATCATCAATGGCTCATAAACTTCAATATAGAAACCCAATAGTCAAAACTTCCGCTAGATGAGCACTAGGAATGACTTGAGCAATTCACAAATTCTCTAGTCATCCCGACAAAGGAGGGATCTTTACCACCTAGAATAGGTTCAGAAAACATGACAGGATCATAAAGACCTAATTATCCTTCTTTTTCTTCTTTTTCTTGAAGAGGCCTTTCAAGGCTTCTTTTGCACCGTCAACCACCTTACTCACACTGTCTTTCTTTAAACCTAGTTTGTCTGCGGCCAGTGTGGCTATTGTATCCTTCTTGGCTTGAACAAGGGTATCTACTTTCGCTTTCAGTGAGTCCTTTTGTGCTTCGACCACCTTATTCGCAGAGTCTTTCGCCACTTCTACTTTACTTTCAATTTCTTCCTTAACCTCTTCTTTCTTTTCTTCCACTTTCGCTTCCACAGTAGCGGTCACGGTTTCCTTTACAGTATTTCCGTCCGCTGAAGAGACCGACTTCAAAGCAAACTCGGGTTGGGTAAAGAGTCCTCCCATACCAATATTCAAAATAAGATTGTTACCGGCTAAACTTTGGTTGCTTCCTGTCAAGGAGGAAACTAAGGAATTCAATTGCGATCCCACCTGGCCTGCAGGTACATTCATCTTAAGCAGGTAATCAACAGTTCCATCAATACCGGTACTACCGGCAATGGTTGTTTTATAGTCCCCTAGGTTTACATCAAATGGCTTGATGTACAAGCGGCCCTCTTTAATCTCGGCCTGCATTTTTAGTTTGTCCAAAGTGGCAGTGGAAACTTTTGCCAATTTGGTCACAGAGCTGAGTCCGGCCATTAAATCAGACTGACCTAAGCTAGCCTGTAATATTTGAATGAGACCTCCGCCTGTCAGGGTTGAATAGTCGGGCATCATATCAGCACCTAAGGCCCCATTGATATTGAAATCTGTCGAAAAGAGTCCAGTCATTTTTTCAGTAACTGGAGCCATCTTTTGCACCATGTCAATGGACTGGAATGATGAAGGAATGGATATCTCTTTCGCACCAATCTTGAAATCGAAGGTCGGTTGCTCCGGTCTACTATCATACTCTCCGGTAAGTCCAACAGTACCATTCATGGCTTTAAAGCCAGCATCGTTAAGATTGATAGTACCATCTTTCACGACAAGCTTGCCTTTCATATCGTCCATTTGAAGGCTATTGTAGGTCACTCGGTCCACAGCAGCATTCATGTTAAACTGGACGTTTTCTGGAATTCTCACCACTTCCATCGCCTCAGAAACGGTTTCACCTTCTTCTGCTTCGGCTTCTGTCATCCATTCGCTGATGATCAGTTGGTCGGCCTCGGCCGTAAGCGATCCTCGAAGCACTTCATCGTTAAGGGCAAAACCCAAGTAGTTCGTAATTTCTCCGCTTAGTGAATAACTCGTGGAGCCTGCGGTACCGTCATATTCGGTAAGGCTCATTTTGTCGTTTGTAAATGAAGCCGTCATCTTGCTGATGGTAATCGGCTGGTCGATCGCATCACCTTTGTAGTCAAATCCGGTTAATGATAGATTTCCTTTTGTTGGAATCCTGGAATAGCGTTTAGCTTCTAAATCGCTCATTTTCCCTTTACTTGAAAGGTCTGTCGAGATTTGACCCTTGAGGCTCATCCCTTCCATTGGATAGAGTTTCATCAACTTTTCGAGGTCTAGGTTACCTTCTACATTCACATCCCACTCAAAATTTTCTGGATTTTTTAGCGTCATTGCACCCTTAAAAGGCTGCCCGTCCAACTGAAGAGAGACATTATCTACTTGAATTCTTGTATCCTTCAACTGACCACTTTGGTTAGCCACTTGTGCCTTGATGATGAAATCCTCAATCGGGCTTGGGATATCCGGTGTTTTGATTCGACCATCGGCCAAATCGATATTCAGGTTCATTTGTGGAATGATGTTGCGAATGCTGTCATATACACCATTGGCCTCTGCATCCAGGTTTAGTGTTCCACTCAACTCATAACCTTCCATCGGAAAGTAATTGGCCAGTTCATTCAGGTTTAGATTTCCTTTTACATTGGCATCAAGGCGATAGTCTTTTAAATTTTCGATAACGAGCCGGGCGTCCAATGGATTCGATCCCATTTCTAGATGAAGTTGACTTAAGTCCACTCTTGTATCTTCTATGACACCCGTTGTATTCTGTACAGAAAGGTTCATCTGCACATTTTTGATAGCATCTGGTAGATCGGGGTACTGAAAAAGACCATCATTCACCTTCAGGTTCAAACCAAAAGCAGGCATAGAATTTTCATTGTACTCTCCAGTCACATTCCCAGAGAAAGTCAGTGTTCCTTGTGATTTTAAGTCTTCAAATGATTCCGTATAAACTCCCGGAATGAGTGATAGTAACTGCTTGAATTCGGATCTGGGCGCCTTGAATTTCAGGTCCATTCCAAAGCCATCTTCCAATAATGAGAAGTATCCGTCAACGGCTAGTGGAAAGGAATTAATGCTGATCTCATTTTCTTTGAAGGTGTACTTAGAGTTCGGTAAGTCCATGGACAGCACCACATCGAGATTTACGGTTTTGTCCGTGACATAGTCCGTACCCTCATAGTTCATGTCCACCAGATCAAGGCTCCCTTTACTGATCAAGTCGAATATGTCTGCTTCAAAATCACCTGAACCTTCGACATTAATATTGTCCATTTGCATGAAATACTGAATGCCCTGATCGTAATAGACGAATTCTCCATCTTCGATGCTGAAAGACTTAATACCAAAACTTACCGCAGCTGATTCCTCATTCGAAGTCTCTACCGCTGTCTCATCCGAAGCCTTAGCAATGTCATAGTTAGCTGTGCCATCGGCTAAGCTAATGATAGTAATGCTCGGTTGATCTAAATCGATAGACTTTAAACTGATCGTTTCACCAAATAGTACTTCATTTAGGTCAACAGAAGCGCTTAGGTTCCCTACACTCATGAGTGTATCTCCCTCAAAGATTCCTTTGCCGATAATCCCCATATCCGAAAGCCCTAGAGTAAAATCCGGGAAATTTTTGAGTAGACTCAAGCTAAAGTCGCCAAAATAGAGTTCTGCCTCAGTGCTCTTCTCAAATTCACTGATGACCAACTCCTTAATCTTACCTTTAAAAAAAACGGGGATCAAGAGTACAGCGAGGATGAGGAAACCAAAAAATATTAAGAGTACTTTACCGACCTTTTTCATATCAAAACGTGTGTTACGAAAAACGAAGTTAGCTAATAATAAAGTGTAGCGATGCTAAAGAATCGATTCTTCAACAATAATTAACATTAGCCACCTTTCTTGATTGCCCTGATTTTCTTAGGACCCCACCAAAGCCAAATTCCGGTAACAATGAGAAATAGCAGACCGAAACCTAAAAAGTTCATAGAAACCAGTTTAAAGAGATCAGAGATGATGGAACCATCATGAAGCCGTTCAATCCAATCAGAATGGCGTTTGGCAACTGAGAGAACTTTCAGGTTGGTAGCATCTACTTGGACCTCCCAAGATCCGGTATCAAAAATCACTTTGGCTATGCCTTTAGTCGGTCGATACTCTACACGATCGATATTCGTTCTGTCAAGACCTAAGGAATCTACCGCACTTGCCGCAACATTAGCCAAAGACTCAACCGGTTGATACTGGGCATAATCTAGTTGCTCGCCCTTCTGTGTAGGTGGTTGCAGCAAATCAACATTCTTCTTCCAGCCTAACAGAATCCCTGTTATAGCACTTGTGATTAGTAAAATGGAAATCGAGAGTCCAAGATATCGATGGATCTTCCTATAACCTCGGACGGACTTAGCAACTGACCTTGTACTCATGGGACTGTTAAGGGCGCAATAAGTGTAAAAATCAATCTTTGCGCAAGGATAAACTATATGTTATCTCAATGTTATGAAGAGATACTTGAATATGTTGTTGACATCCTATAAGTCCAGCATAATGGCCAAAATTTGTTTTAATGTTAACTTAATGTTAACTTAGTTTTATCTGAGTTTTACATGGACGACTTAATCAGCTTTAAAAGACAGGTTATTGAAGGCAATAAAATTCATATTGATCATGCTCATTTCTGGCATTTCGCATGTCGGTATGGGAGAGATATATGTCCAGAGTAAGCCTGGCTCATCACCCTCAGAACATCCCATCCATCAGTTTATTATAGGTGAAAAGCTTAAGAATCAAGCAGTAGAAACAAAGGCTCTAGCAAGTAATTACGATCAGATTATCCATAAACTAGAACGGATTAGATCGCGAAAAAAGAGTGATTTAAGCTTTCTCAGGTCTATTTTCTATAGGGTTCACAAGAATAGCCTGGTAGATTATAGCAAAATGGCGACCATGGATGAAACGCTGATGAAGGGTGAGTTTGGATGCTTAACAGGTACGGCCCTTTATGCGCTGATTCTCGATCACTTTGGTTTTGAATACAACATCATAGAGTTAACCAATCACGTGTATGCACAAGTCGAAGTTGAAGGGAGGTTAATCATCATGGAGTCTACACTTCCGGAAGATGGTTTGATGCGCTTGGAGCAAGAAATAAGCACTTCAATGGAACAAGAAGGGCTTGACCCACGTAATATAAGAGCACTCACTACAGTAGGCGAAGGAAGTGATGAATGGGATTTGGTGGATGGTTACAATAGCATAACCATTAAAGAGCTATCAGGACTACAATATTTTAACGAAGCAGTCCGGCTCTTCAAACAAGAAGAATATACAAAAGCGATGGAAATGATTAATGTGGCTTATGACCGCTATCCATCTAAAAGAAATGAAAAACTTATGCAATTAGTCATAAACAAAATATTGAAATACGATCTGATTAAGGAAGAGGTTAAGAACAAATACTTAACGCAGTATGTGAAGTTGGTGAAGCGTAAAAAACTGAGTCAGACTAAATAAATTACTCCAACTCTATTATTTGAAATTCTACCCTTCTATTGAATGCCCGACCCGCTCGGGTTCTGTTAGAGGCAATTGGTGATGACTCCCCGACCCACTTTATCCGCAGGCGTTTGGGGTCTATACCCAAAGTAGTCACTCCCTTTTTCACAGCTTGTACCCTCCTTCGTGATAGGTTTATATTGTACTCATCCGTACCATAGGAATCGGTGTGACCAACAAGTTCAACAATAGCATTCGGGTAGTCATTCATGAATTCAACCAAAGTTCTGATCTCAGTCCAGGACTCCTTTTTGAGCACGGCCAGATCAAAATCAAAGAATACATTCCGGATAATGAAGTATTGTTTTGGTGCCGCTCTTACTATCTGAGGCTGCGCATCCAGCGTTGGGGCTTGTATATCACTCAATATGGCATTGGGGCTCAGTTCAGGCAGACCCAATTCTCTGCGCTGAGCATTTAGTACTTCAAAAGTATCTCTCTTCAATTCTGGAAGTGCCAAAGTAATGGCAACAGCTCTGACAACATCTTCAGGCACTTCAATCGGTCTACCTGCCTCAAGTTGTGTACTATCTATATCAAGCCTATCTAAATTGACTGCATAGATATTCAAATCAGAAACATCCAAAAGATCGATGGTGGAGCCGACTGGTATAAATCCAGGAATTACGGCCTTATAGCTATAAATTTCATCCGCTGGTAATTCAATACAGTAATTACCTCCCAGATCTGTTCTCACGCGACCTACTTCCACGCCATCTCTTAATCGAGAAAACACCACTTCAGAGTCTAATGGCTCCCTAGTTTCCGGATCTACAATCTTGCCACAAAGTGTAACTAATCTGAGCTGTCTCGTCACTAAAGGAAGTGTAAGTGAGTGGATATCGAGGTCATTCCCTTCAACTTCTCGGCAGAAATAACCAAATGAACCATCCTTTGGTAAGAACAGGAACATATCGTCCTCCTCCGAATTGATCACTGGTCCCAAATTCTCCGGTTCGGTCCAACTTTGCCAGGAGTTGTCGAGTCTTCTGGTCATAAAAAGGTCTTTCCGACCATAACCACTATGTCCATTAGAAGAGAAGATCAATGTCTTTTTATCCGGCATTAGAAACGGCCCTTCTTCCTCCCCAGCTGTATTCAAGGTTTCTCCCATGTGGATCGGCTCTGTCCAGAGTCCATCTCTTTGCAAGAAGCTAACATACAAGTCTCGTAGCCCTTCGGTGCCCCGACCTTCTTCCGAAATGATCAGTACTTCACTATCTGTCGTTAACCAGAAGTTCACGTTTTCATGCACGTTGAGGTCATTGTAAATCCTCATATTTTGAGGATAGGTCCAGGTGGTTTTATTCAGCCTTCGGCTTTTAGAAATTCCATAGTTCATACGACCTGAGAGGTATTCATTTCCTAATACAATATACTCTTCGTCTTCCTGAAGAAAGCCACTAATAAAATTGGGGTCAAGATTGTTGAGGGGCTCTCCAATGTTAAGGCCAAGACTCCAATCTTGCGTGATATTATCGAAATCCGAGTACCAGATATCTTCCAGGTCATCCAGGCCACCTACATTGTTTTGATGCCCTCTGCGGCTGTAATAAAGCGTCTTGCCATCCTTTGTCAAAAGAGGTTTGATTTCACGCTTATCACTATTAATCAAGTCATTTAGTCGATAAACCTGAAGCTTAGTATTGATATCAGGCATCAAGTTGATCCTAGCTTCAATAGGTTCCTTATCATTCGATATTCCTATACAGTCAATGTCAGAAAAGCCATCGATAGCCGAGCCTTCCATAACCAGCTTCACGGATTTGACATTGTAGGTAGTCTTTTCAAAGAAGATCCGGAACATTCTGTATTGCTCTCTTACAGGACCAGGTTGCTGTTCGAAAACCAAGTATTCCTTACCATCAGGGTCGTAGGCATATACTTTTGAAATAGATCCAGGATTGTAAGTTTCACCAATGGCAATTTGCTCTATTGGCATGGGTAAATCGAACTCGACTTTAATGTACTCAGTAGTATTGGGCTTATAGGGTCGCCAGGCGTTCGGGTTATCGCCACCGCTTGGCAGAATATTAGGCTTGTCAAGGGCCTGTCTTGACGAGTGGCCCAACTCGGTAAACTCAGACGATACTTCAGCCACCCTCGAAGCCCACTGCACAGTGGTCTGCGCTGATGCTCCAAGCGTTAAAATGAATAAGAAAAGTAGTGTAAAATATTGCCTCATAGGTGAAGCGTCTGCTAACGCAATTCAATAATAATTAAAAATCCGCATTTCAGTTGATTCTAAGCAATGATTGAGGCAAAATCATGTTATTCGTATGATTTTCGGTTAAATATAAGATAACCAAATGACAACATCAGTCCAAACTGGACATTGTTATTCTCAATATAATTCAATCTGAGAGACAAAGGGCCAGGTGGCGTATTATAGATCAGCGCGGCCATTCCCTGAAAAGATGGGGTCTCAAATCCATCATTCAAAACGGCCTGTTGACTTGGGTTAGTAGTAATGCTTTTAAACGAACTGAACGCATACAACTCAAACCTGAAGTCTAGCTTCTTTCGAATATTCAGAATGTGTTTCATTCCAAGTGCTATATACCCAGGCGCTATATAGTTCTCTAGAAAGTAGGTCTGCGAGTCAAAAAGAGGCCCGAATGAGGGCAGGTAAAGCAGAGTACTCCTATAGTTGTCAAGTGCATTAATACTGGAGTATTCACTCTGGAATACCCAGCCAAAGGTGTACTTTTTTGATACCTCTGTATATTCATCAAACGCTACTTTGAAGGAAAACCATCTTCTATCATTTGACGTGGGTGTCAAGTTATTGGGGTCATAAAGAACCGAAGTGGTTCCAGATCGATAGTCAGAAGACCCGTTGAAATACTTCATTGAAGCGTAAAAGCGAGTCCCTATAGTGGGGAACTGTTTTTTATTCAAGCTATTCCTTTCATATGCCAACTCAGCATTAAATGCGGTAAGCTCCAGTTCGTCTAGAAAATCAGTGGAAGATAGCCCCGTAATGTTAGCAAATTCATCTGAGTTTCTAATCCCATTGACACTGGCTGTTACAACACTTCTTTGACCCAAACCCATCCCCGCAGTGAGCCCTACCTTACGGTCTATTCGGTTGAGAATAACAGGTTCAGCCGATCGATCAAACACGTCTTCAGTACTTAAATAGTCCCAATGATTAAAAGTAAATGCAGGCTCAATAAAGAAGCGATTCTTCGGGTTGATATTGAACCTTGTCGCTAGACTAACGCCTTCATAAAAGCGTCCAGTGGATAGCCTTACCTTGTATGTATTGAGCTTTTTTCGAAAGGAATTTAGCGTCATTCCCAGTTGCAAAGTGCTGACTTGCCTTGTTGAAAGATTACCACCAAAATCCAGAGAAAGTGCATTCTTTGCGGTTGGCTTTAAATAGAGTTCGATCACATAATGCTCAGCATTATCATCATAAGCGAAGGTGGGATAAACGTTTTTGAAATAAGGCTCGGAGACCAGTTGAAAATAGGCTTCTCTGATTTCCTCCAGAGATTTTGACCCCTCTTCAAAATCAATCAGTTTCCGAACAAAACCCTCCTGTTGCTTATCGAAACCAAACAATCGGAGAGCTCCAAA
Organism: Roseivirga sp. 4D4; assembly: GCF_001747095.1. Lineage (NCBI taxonomy): Bacteria > Pseudomonadati > Bacteroidota > Cytophagia > Cytophagales > Roseivirgaceae > Roseivirga > Roseivirga sp. 4D4. The sequence continues at coordinate 3,689,918 of NZ_MDGP01000001.1, read as the reverse complement.
ATTATAGTCTTCAAGCCCTGCTTTAAACTTGGCTCTTCTGTTTGCTATTGAGGTATTTGCCCCAATATTCAACTTTGCTTTTAGTTTTTCAATCTGCTCCTGGGCAGCCTCATATCCAGCATCAACAAAAAACTCTGCCTTATCAAAATCAGTCGCGCTAAATTGAAAGACCTGAGGCTCGATATAGACATTATTTTCACCCAGTAGAGTCGAGTCTGTCTTGTCGAGGAACATGTATAATAAAGCATCACTTATAAGCTCCTCATCCTCATCAAAAGGATATTCAGAGCTCTTTTTTGTGGCTACATTAGAACCAATGATTAGATCGGGGGCGAAATCATTCTCCATGATATCTACGGGAAAGTTGTCATAAATCCCGCCATCAAACAGGTACTTGTTCTGATACTTAATAGGCCTGTAAAAGAGCGGTACCGCCATAGACGATCTAACCGCCTGCATTAATGACCCGGTGTCAATCGCGATCGTTTCCTGGGTAAAAACTTCTGCCGCTACAGCCCGATAAGGGATCAGCAGCTTATCAAAATCAAAATTGGCATGCTGAGCCGCTTGTGTCAGATACTCATTGAGCACAAAATTGAGCACAATGTCATTGGCCAAAGGTGTATTAATCGTTGGGCCATTATCTGGGTTTAACAAGAGATCAAGAGACAACCAAGAGGCGTTGTCCTCTGATTTTGTGTAGTTATACTGATACTTCTCAGTCGAAGTGCCATTGATCCAATTTTGAAAAGAAGGATTGAGCACCAAGGCTTCGATTTCTGCAGGACTATAACCTGCCGCATAAAAGGCACCTACAACAGCTCCCATTGATGTACCGACAATGTAGTCAATCGGAATATCGTTTTCCTCCAGGGCCTTGATCACACCAATGTGGGCTATTCCCTTGGCTCCTCCTCCACTGAGGACCAAGCCAACACTCTGCCCAACTGAGCTAAAGCAAAATGTGATTAGGAAAAAGGAGATAAGGAGTCTCATCCATTCGAATAAACGAAAAAAAAGCAGGACGAATGCCCTGCGTCAAATTATGTTTTCTTAAAGATTACTCGTTGCTGGCCGAAATGGTCTTATCGGCCCAAGTGGTCGGAATATCGTCCAGTCTCTTATTGGTTAATTCAGCGGCAACTTCAAAGAGAAGCAATTCATCACCTTTCAATGGTTTTTCAGCAGGTAGCTTTTGTGTTAAAAAATCAACTTGTTTACCATTTTTCCAGAACCTAAAACACAAGTGTGGACCGGTCACATACCCTGTGGCTCCCACGTAACCAATAATATCTCCTTTCCTGACACGCTGTCCTTTTTTAAACTTTCCGAACTTACTCATATGCAAGTAGCCAGTAGTGTAAGTACCATTGTGTTTAATCTTAATATAGTTGCCATTTGGTTTCGTGAAGGCACGAGCTACAATTACGCCATCACTTGCCGCTTTGATGGGAGTTCCTACACCTGCTGCAAAATCAGTTCCTAAATGTGGCTGACTACGTCCGTACATCTTTAGATACCTACTTCTGCTATATCTGGAGGAAATTCTGGAAAACTCTACTGGCCATCTCAAAAATGCCTTTTGAACACTTTCTCCATTTTCATCAAAGAAATCTACCCCGTTGCCATCATCATAGCTATAGGCCATATAGGTATTCTTCATATGATTGAACTCTGCACCAATGATATTACCAATACCTACCGATTGCCCATCAACCATTCTGTCTTCATAGATGAGTTTAAACCAATCTCCTTTACGCAGCATTTTCATTTCAATCTGCCATCCGTAGACATCTGCCATAGCACTTACAAGTGCAGCAGAGCCTCCTTCTGATCTAATAGAATGATCCAGCGTTTCCGTAATGACACCAGCCATTGTACGTTCAACAATTTCTACTTTACGCTCTTCTTTGAAAACGGCTAGTGAATCTGTCAACTGATAGACCACATATTCTACCTCGTTTGGCTCATAGATAAAGTATGCCGCTTTTTTCTTATTGAGTGAGTCGGTATTATAGAAAATGCTATACCTTCTTTTCGGCACAAAATTCCTTACACTAAAGACCTTTTTTGAAATCTTGTCCATCGTGTAGATATCCTGGCGACTGATGTTATAAGGCAGTAAGATATCTGCAAAAGTCTGATTACGCTTTATTCTACCCTCTTCGATGTCAAATAGCTCGACTGGAATACCAAACTTAAACAGGGGTTCTTCCTCAAAAAATTCCTCGGCAAGTTCTTCAGGGAAGACCTCGCTTTCATCGAGTACTAGTTTGGGTTTAGAAATGAAATAGACTGTAACAATTATAGCTACAATACATACCGCAGCTAATGCGGTTAAGCGTTTGTTCATGGACTAATTTTTGCCTTTAAACGCTAAAATAACACATTTTAGGTGTAATTGGTTGAAAAAAATTTGAGAGGTACTATTTGATCGCTTTTAACCTAAGGCTATTTAGCACTACACTTAATGATGAAAAGGCCATGGCTGCACCAGCAATCATAGGGTTAAGCATGAATCCGTTGACGGGAATTAAGACACCAGCAGCTATTGGAATGGCAATCATATTGTAGACAAAAGCCCAGAAAAGGTTCTGATTCATTGTTTGGACGGTCTGAGCAGATATTTTTATCAAATCAGCGATTTTACCAAGATCGCCTGCCATTAATGTAACATCCGCACTCTCCATGGCAATATCTGTTCCTGTACTCATCGCAATGCTTAGGTCGGCTTGAGCCAAGGCTGGCGCATCATTGATGCCATCGCCAGCAAAGCCGGTGATACCGATTTTTTGTCCTGCTTCAACAACCCTCGCCTTGTCAGCGGGCATCAATCCGGCCTGATAACGATCGATTCCTACCGCGTAAGCAACACTGGCTACCGCTGATTCATGATCCCCTGATAGGATTTCTACAATCACTCCCTTTTTCTGTAGATCGGATATTATCCCTATCGAGCTACTCTTCAATGTATCTTTTAAGCCAAATACTGCTTTCGGCTCACCATCTCGCCAAAAGAGCACGATAGAGTAACCTTTTGCTTTGTAGGCTTCTACTAATTGAAATTGTTCAGATGATAACTTCTTAACACTGGTTTTATCAAGACCGGAAACTTCAAAATTGACTCCGTCTAATGCCGTACTCAAACCAACACCAGGCAAGGTTTTGACATTGGCTATTTGAAACGGAAAGAGTTGATAAGTATCATTCAGGTAATCAACGATCGCTTGGGCAATGGGGTGATTAGAACTTGACTCGATCCCATTTAGAATACTTAATAGCTCAAGTTTCTCCTCATCTGGGAAAAATAGTTGAGATGCCACGACTTCCAATTTGCCTTTGGAAATTGTGCCTGTCTTATCAAGAAAGAGCCTCTCAAGACGTCTCGCCTTTTCTAGCGCAACCGCATTCTTGATCAAGATTCCTCTGGAAGCGGCCTTACCAATACCCACCATCAAAGCTGTAGGCGTGGCCAAACCCAAGGCGCAAGGACAGGCGATGATTAAAACATTAAAGGTATTTACAAAGGCCAGGGTGAGTGATGAATCCGGAACTAAGAAATACCAGATACAGAATGTCGCTACAGCCAACAACAAAACGATCGGTATAAAAACACCTGCGATCTTATCCGCTAGTTTCTGTGCTGGTGCTTTCGAGCCCATCGCTTCACTCACCATTTTAATGATTTGGCCCAGAATGGTTTCAGCACCTAATTTCTCCGCACTAATCTTAAGTGTTCCGGTTTGGTTAAATGTTCCGGCTTTTACAGCATCCTCTTCAGTCTTATCGACAGGTACCGGTTCACCAGTTAGCATACTCTCATCAATGGTTGAAAGACCTTCGATAACCATCCCATCCACAGGAATTCTTTCTCCTGCTTTGATCAAAAGTATGTCCCCAAAAACGACCTCCTCTATCTTGACGGTCTTTTGCTGATTGCCTTCAAGCTTGGTGACCGTTTTAACGTTCAGGCTATACAGCTTCTCAATGGCAGAGGATGTCTTGCTTTTGGCACGCTCTTCCAGATATTTGCCGAGCAGAATAAAACTCACAATCACGGCAGCGGACTCATAATAGACATGTGCTGCCTGACCCTGATCAGTCAACCATTCTGGGAAGATGGTCACTACCAGACTAAATAGAAATGCAGCTCCGGTGCCTGTAGCAATCAGTGTGTCCATATTGACACTGAGTCTGGCCAGTTGTCTTATCGCGCTACCGTAAAACCGAAGACCTGACCAAAATAGTACCGGTAGTGTTAAGACCAAAAGCACATAATTCTTGTAGGCAAAGGGGCCTATAAACATGGAAAGCACTACTATGATGGCTGTAATAGGAAGCGCCAGATATAATTGCTTTTTGAGCTGGGTTAGGTCGGAATCTTTGGCTTTAGCATCACTTCCTTCCAGAAGAAGGTCATAACCCGACTTTCTTACGGCTTTTTTCAGATTTGACAGCTTGACCTGCTCAGAGAGACTGATAAGAACGGTATTTGTCGCATAATTAACTTCGGCTGAAGCTACACCTGCTTGTTTGTTAAGCGTTTTCTCAATGCTAGTGGCACAGGCAGCACAGGTCATTCCCTTAACGGGCAATGTATAGGTTTGCCGCTGTTCACTCATCTTAATGTCATTGTCGCCTATTGAATTCCTCCTTAGCCACATCTAAAAATTTGACGAAACTTTCAACGCTAGGATCATAGGCTTTCGGAGTTACTAAAGGTTGCTCGTTGTTGTCGAGCAATACGTAATAAGGTTGTGCATTGCCATTGAACTTGACAATCTGAAAATCAAAATTCTGCTTTCCGATCGTCTTTTTGACTTTTCCATCAAAAGTTGAAGTGTACCATTCTGACTCAGGTAATTCGGTCTTATCATCGACATAAATGGCTACCACCACAAAGTCTTCATTGAGGCGTTTCAATACTTCAGGGTCTGACCAAACATATTGTTCCATCTTACGGCAATTCACACAGCCATGACCAGTGAAATCAATAAACAGCGGTTTTCCGACTTCTTTCGCGAAGGCAATTGCCTGATCATAGTCAAAGAATCCTTTAAGCCCATGTGGCAATTCAAGAAAATCCGCATGCCTAACTTCTCCATCAAAACCGTCTGGCGTGACATCATGCTTTTCCTCAGGTTCAACCAAGCCTAATGCCTGCTGAAATGAAAAGTCCGTGGTCTTTTCTGGTGGAAGGTAGCCTGCCAAAGCCGTAAGTGGTGCATTGCCAAAACCTTGAAAAAGATATACCGCAAAGGCAATACTGCTGATGGCAACAACAAGCGCAATAGGTTTAATGCGTTGGCCTTTTGAATCGTGAGGAAATCGAATGACCCCGAATAGGTACAATGCCAATAGAATGGCCAATACAAACCAAATGGCGATATAAACCTCTCTATCTAGAAGGCCCCAGTGGTACGCCTGATCCGCTACACTCAAGAACTTGAAGCCCAAGGCGATTTCAATGAAGCCCAGTACCACTTTTACTGAATTGAGCCAGCCACCAGACTTTGGTAAATCCTTCAAAAGCCCTGGGAAGAATGCGAATAATGTAAATGGAATCGCGAATGCCGAAGAAAATCCAAGCATGCCCACTACAGGCTTGATAACCTCACCCTGAAAGGACTGAATTAAAACCGTTCCAACTATTGGACCTGTGCAGGAAAAGGAAACTAACACAAGGGTAAAGGCCATAAAGAAAACACCCAGAAACCCGCCCTTCTCTGCCTTTTTATCCATCCTATTGACGAAACTAGTTGGTAGATTAATCTCAAAATAGCCAAAAAAGGAAATGGCAAAAATCACAAATACCAAGAAGAATATGATGTTTGCTACCGCACCGGTTGCCAGATCATTAGCTAAGCCTACTCCAAAGAAACTGGTGAAAATTAGTCCGATCAATATGTAGATAGCAATAATAGAAATGCCATAACTCAGCGCTTTAACCTTGGCTTGGGATCTTGACTGGGAATTATTGGTAAAGAAGGCCACCGTCATGGGTATCATTGGAAATACGCATGGCGTCAACAAAGCGGCCAAACCGAACAAAAATGCAGCAATAAAGAAGCCCCAAAGTGAAGCTCCTCCATCGGCTTCTAAAAGATCGCTGTAGTCACCGGTAGGAGCTTGATCCTCCCCGTAAACCTTCTTGAAATCAAATTGTAAGTCTGCTGTGCCAAGCACACACGATAAGGTAATATCAGAACAGGTTTGGTAAGATACTTCACCCCTAACATCCAGATTGGGTTGAAGTACTTTTATCTTCTGCCTAAACTCTGCATAGTCATTGAAATAGCTGACATCCATTCCAAATGTCTCATCATATTTCTGTTTAGGGTCTATTGGTATCAAATCACCAATCACTTCGAAAGTAGAGCTGGGCTCAAAAGAGATTTCCGTGGAAATCGGGCCACCTTCTTCATTATCGCTTGAGTATAAGTACCAGTCCGCGTCAATTTTAGCTTTCAAAATAAGCTCGATTACATCGCCAGTCTTCACATCGCTTTGAGATGTCTCAAAAGTCCATTTCGCATGATTCTGAATTCCAGAACTACCGGGTCCCGGCCTTTGATTCCCACCCCCGTCAACAACCTTTATAAAGTTAAAATCAACGTCTTGAAACCCAGGAATACAAAGACCTGTTAAGTCTGTACAAGTCTGAAAGGACAGTTCACCGCGCAGGTTTAAGTCATTCTTTAAAACTCTGATACGTTGCCTAAACTCCGCAGTACCTTCAAAATAGGTCACGTCAGCTTCCCAAATCTTATCAAATTTCTTTTTGGCATCAATCGGTATGAGATCGCCAATCAGCTCGAATGAAAGGCTGTCTTCAAAGACGATTTCGGTTGGCATAGGCCCTACGTCTTCACCAATGTCACTTGAATAGAGGTACCAGTCATCAATGATCCTCACATTGAAAATCAATTCGATTTCATCTCCTACCTTTACCTCTTTTTTGGAGGCGTCAAAAGACCATTCGGTAGTTTTCCTCAACTGAGCTGAGGCACTGAAACTCACGAAGAGGACAATTAATAAGATGAGCGACTTTTTCATAGGCTTTTTACAGAACGAATTCAATGATGTTTTGATTCAATACACTTCATTGAAATTCACCCTACTTCATTTCAGCATAATTCTGATAGAATAGTGGGATAGTCTCTATCCCCTTATAATAGTTAAATAAGCCATAGTGCTCGTTTGGTGAATGAATCGCATCTGAATCCAAGCCGAAGCCCATTAACACTGTTTTAGCGCCCAAAATTTGCTCAAAGAGCGCAACAATCGGGATACTGCCTCCTCCTCTAAACGGAACAGGCTCCTTGCCAAAAGTCGCTTCCATGGCCTTGGCAGCAGCCAGATAAGCCGGAGAATCTGTCGGAGTCACCGCAGGCTGACCACCGTGATGAGGAGTCACCTTGACACTCACCGACTTTGGTGCTATACTTTTAAAATGCTCTTCAAACAGCTTCGTGATTTTTTCAGGATCCTGATTAGGAACCAATCTCATAGAAATCTTTGCATGGGCCTTGGAAGGAATCACCGTTTTGGCCCCCTCCCCAGTATAACCACCCCAAATGCCGTTGACATCCAAAGTTGGACGAATGGAAGTACGTTCCATTGAATTATAACCTGACTCTCCTTCAATATCACTCAGTCCAATTGAGCTCTTAAATTCTTCCAAGTTGAATGGTGCTCGAGCTAGCGCGGCTCTTTCTACAGAAGTCAACTCCACTACATCATTGTAAAAACCGAGGACATTGATCCGTTGATTTTCGTCCTTGAGAGAAGCGATCATTTCTGAAAGGATATTGATCGGATTGGGTACTGCACCTCCATATAGACCCGAATGTAAATCCCTATTGGGGCCAGTGACTTCCACTTCGACATAACTCAGCCCCCTAAGGCCTACGGTGATGGATGGAACATCATTCGCGATGATTCCTGTATCAGAAACTAATACGATGTCAGCCTCTAATTTCTCTTTATTATCCGCCAAGAAGTCTTCCAAATTATCCGATCCGACTTCTTCTTCACCTTCAATAATAAATTTCACATTACAGCCGAGCGTATTGGTGGCCATCATTGCTTCAAAGGCTTTGATGTGCATATACATTTGACCTTTATCATCACATGCACCCCGGGCAAAAATGGCGCCATCAGGATGAAGTGCCGTTTCCTTAATTACCGGCTCGAAAGGTGGTGAATCCCACAGTTCATAAGGGTCCGCTGGTTGAACATCATAATGACCATAAACTAAAACAGTCGGTGCCGATGGATCAACCATCTTTTCACCATAAACGATTGGATGCCCACCTGTTTCACAAATTTCTACGTTATCGGCTCCAGCAGAGATCAGTTTTTCTTCCAGAAAACTTGCCGCTTTTCGGACATCATCTTTGAACTTACTATCGGCACTTACTGAGGGGATCCTCAACAAATCCAACAGCTCATCTAGAAATCGATCTTTATTATTGGTGATGTAGTCGTTAATCTGGCTCATGCATTTCTATTTGCAGCAATTTAATCCAAAAGCTTCAAAATGCAGGGCTGCCCATCAGAAACTATGCTCACTTCAATAAATCCTTGATCTGTTTTTTCAGTGTCTTCTTCAGATTACTGGAGTAACCTGTTTGTGAAAAGATCACTTTACCTTCAGTATCAATAATGAGATGAGTCGGGTAGGCGTAAACGTCATAGTCATTGGCAATAGATCTGCCTTCTGGAATAATTCGATAATCAAATTTCTCCTTGGTTAAAAACTCTTTGATGGATGAGGCATTGTCAAGCGCAACAGCCAAAAAGACGATGTCTTCTCCCTTATATTCTTCCACCAACTCATTTAGTTCTGGCATTTCCATAATGCAAGGTTTGCAGCCAATAAACCAAAAATTAAGGATGACGAGTTTTCCTTGGAAGTCGCTTAACTTCAAAGCTTCACCAGAAAGATCCACTGTTTCGATCTCTGGTGAAGGCTTATTCAATAGAGGATCTTCACTATTCCTACGATTGTATTGCCTTCTTTTCTGTTCAATTTTTACTTGATCCTCTTCCTTCTCGAATACAATGGCCTTTAACTTCCAAGTTCCTTCCTTTACCCCGAAGAAACTTATCTTCAATTCAGGCTTAAACATGTAATCTGAGAGGTTCTTACTCTTAATAGCCGTGCCGTCATAAAGAAACGCAGGCGCTGTGAGCTTTATCGGTCCTTCAAAAGCTGTCATAGGAATTCGAACAAGCCCATCGTCTAAGAAGTCATACTCTTGGGCATAACTCATAGAGGTGAGTGAAAACATTAAGAGGAATAGGATGTACTTCTTCATGATTGCTTCTCGACTAGAAACCGTCCCCTTCGATGGTAGTCTTCTTCTTAAGGGACTGATTAGAATCATTGGCCATTACTAAACGGTAAGGTTCATCAATACCATAATATAGCTTTTTAAAGTCAATGGCCCATCGGGTAATCTCTTCGATCGTGGTCATATACACTTTGAAAGACCCTATTTTGGTCTTGCCGTTATTGCTATTCATCACCGTGGCATTATATAGCTCATTAGAAGAGAAAGAACCAAAGCTGAAACCATCATAATTGAAGTGATACCATGTGCCATCCGTCATCTCTAAAAGTACGGTGATAATGTCTCCTTCTGGAGTCTTTCTTATTTCTATGAAACCATCGAGTTCCATATTTAGATCGATATTTGAAACGTTGGAAACGCCTATTTTTCCTACACTATAGAAAGCTTTGCTCTGTTTAGACCATTTCAAATGAACATTTGAAATCACCAGGTCCTTGATCAATTCGCCTGTCTCGGTTGCCGCGGCCAAAGGAATAGGAACCGTCTCATAGCTTCTGTCCCAAGCGATCGTTGCGTCATTACCGATAAATTCCGCCACACGATAAATCATATCGGACCGATCTTGATGCGCACGAGGCACACCCAGTTGCTCACCCATTTCCTTGAGGTTTTGTCCCATGGCGGCCAGACCCTCCATGGGCAAGCCAAATGAGAAAGTCATGGTGGCGTCTAATTCATAGTTAGCTGAATCAAGATTGCCTGAACCCTTACCCGCTGCTTGAATATTTTGATTTCGCTCTCCCGAGAGGAAATTGAGTTTGCCCTCAAAGCTTACATCTTGAGTATACTCATTATAAGAGAACATGCTTCCGGCTAGATAGATATCGGGGCTTTGAGATTTCTGTGGATTTTCAATGCGATAAGCTTCTTCATCTGCATCATAGAACAGATTGCCTCCCCTTGGCACAAAGAAATCGTCATCTCCCGGATCACGTTTCTCCGTGATAAAAGACATGTAAGGCTCTTGTTTGGCATCGAAATGAATCCCTGCATTCAAAGGTAGTCCATCACTGGTCAAGGCTTGGTCAAAGGGAATGATTACCTCCTCGATGTCATCATCAGAAGCATATTCAATCCAGATATTTCGCTCTTTGATTTTTGCCAATTCCAACTTAACGGCTCCTTCCAGTTTAAGTGCCTTCTTGTAGGCAAACATGGTCACCTCTCCCTGATAAATGAAGCCTGGAGAAATCCGAATGTTACTTGCTGGGCTTACAACACCACTAGACATAGTATGTGGACCGTGTACCTCGTCATTCTCCACAAAACGGAATTGATCAAATTCAATCGCGAAAGTGTCTTGTACGGTCACCAATTCATAGGTGCCTCTACCTCTAAAACTGGTTCTGGAAAGAATTTCAATCTCAGCATTAAAAAGTCTGTGGTAAGCATTGGCTGTATCAATTAGGATCACAGCATTCTCTAACTTCTCAATTCTCGAGTTCTCCAGAATGGTCAACTCACTGCCTTCCGGTGTAATCTTTGCATCCGCCACTTTGATGAAAGGGATACCCTTTACATTGAGTTCTTTTTTGGCAATATCATAGAAGCCATCGGTTCCACTAAAGGCCAAGGAATCTAGGCGTTTGTTGGTGGAATAAAAGAAGGATTGCTCAATCGGTACATCTTCTGGCTTGCTCATCGTCACCATGTTGCCCTTTACATCCCATATGGCAGATGGAATGGATGTTTTGAACTGCGCCAGAGGAAATTCGAGTGCTGCTGTTCCTGCAACTTCAGGACCAATATTGGCTAACTCATTGGCTACGTCAAAATCGACACGAGCATCCGTGGTACTCAGAATAGGCTTTCTGGAATTAGGAGCCTTCAAGGTAAGGCTCGAATGTGCTGCGATAAATGACTTATTCTGAAAGGCCATCGAGTCGGACATCAGTTTAGCGCCATCTATGTCCATCTCTCCCTTACCATAGAGCCCTGCTTTCCGCAAGGTCATTTCTCCTTTCAATTGTGCCTTTTTATCGAAAATCTGGAAGGGTTTATTGATGTCTAGATTGGTTAAAACCATACTGTCTCTTTTGGTCAGCCAATTCATATTATAAGCCTCTACTTCCATTGAAGGATAAGAAACAGTATCTACAAAGCCTTCTTGCAAAACCGCTTTTATTCCTTTTGGAGCAACCAATGAGTCTAAGAATAGTGTGGATAACTCTGTATCAAATGAGCCAGTCAGATAGTCCATTTGGCCTGGAGTTGTAATCCCTTGCTTATCCAATTTCACCTCCCCAAACAATCGGCCTCCTGTTCGGTACAGGTTATAACCACTGTCAGGAATCGCGTGTACAAAACCAAAGCTCTTATCAGGCATAAGCCTTAAGCCTTCTTCAAAGTCTGGAAGCATACCATCCGTAGAAAAAACACCCTGAAATTCGTATTTGGAGGGGTCCTCATCAGCTACACTATCGATCTCAAAAGGCGGAATATCAAAGTAAACGGTGCTATCATAGGCGCCTTTAAGTACATCGTCTCCACCAAAATAGACATTAGCACTTTCGAAAGAAGTGAAGATTGGATACTCTGGTAATGACCTCAAACCCGTTTTATTATCAGGTTCATTGATTTGAATTTTACCTGATGTACTTACCAATTGGTTGCTGAGTGCCTCTCGTCTACCTTCAGCGACTTCTACCTGTAACCTAATGAAGTCGATCTTTTCCATGTCCACATAGAAGCTATCGTACTTAAACTTGAAGCCGTAGCCGTTGAATTGGAAATTTCCTGCGTCTAAAGCCCCATTGAATTCAATATCTCTATTCTTCAAAATCTTGATTTGACCATCATTAGGGGCAATAACTACATCCAATGAATCACTGACTAAGAAGCGCTGAACGCCTCTGACGGTCAACACTGAATCCTTAAAATTCAACGTAGCATTAGGGGCATTTCCGATAATTGACGGGATAAGAATGTCATCGTAATAAGGGTTTTTACTACCCGATTCCTCATAGTGATAACCCTTTTCCAAAACCTCAACACGGCCACTGGTTCTGTCATACTTGACCATACCACGCGCCATCAAAAGCTCCATCGTTTTCTTTACTAGACCTTCATCGAGATTCTTATCTCTCGCCATTTGGCTCGTATAAAAAGAACCTCCATAAGTTTTGGCCATATTCACCGCCATGATCAGCGGATGAAAGCTGAAAATCTGGGCCATATCCTGAAATTTCTGATTACTGTAGAAGTCCTTTGATTCAATCATCAAGGGGACATCAGCTCGTGCTGAGTTGATCGTGAGATCCAAAGAATCAGCATTGAGATCCCAGGTAAGCATATCGCCAGAAATGTCAACATTATAAAAGGATGAGCGAAATGGTGTGGTCTTATATCCCTGCACACTCGTCTCGACTTCCATCAAGTCGGCCTTATAGTCATATGTGAATTCTATCGCTGGATGAAAAATCGAATCTCCTTCATGATAGATGGTGAGTTCGGCATCCTCCGAAGTTAAAATGGAGTCTTCAACATTAAATACGAAGTCTTTGCTCCTGGACCTAAACCTCATTTTACCATCTAGTGTCCCAATAACCGTAGAAGTCTCTTCGTAGGCCGATCGAGAATAAAAGTTAGGGCCTTCATAAGTGATCCCCCCAGTAAACGTCAGTTTCTCCGAGCCCAATCCCTTGATGGGCGTATCCGCGTTGTATGATGTAAACCTTGGATAGGTACCTCGTTCAGTTCGTGATGGTCTTATGTTGAGGCTTAGTTCTCCTTCAACAGGTGCCTTTATCTTTTCAGGCTGACTGAAGAGTACATTTTCGAACTTAAACTCACGCTGGTTAATGCCAAACTCGTAGTTACTCAATCGAGCTTTCATCTGTTCTGGAGCCATGCCCAGGTTTGACCAGTCTACAATACCATCCTGACCGCGAAACACCTTTTTATCAAAAAGGAAATAGCCTTCGGCACCAGTGATTTCAAAAGTATCTTGACTACTGGCAAATACCAGATCTCCTTTTTTTAGGTGGATGACCGCGCCCATTTCCGGGTACATCTCTGGTAGGGCATCATTCATTTTATCAGTAGGAGGCGGCTCGGGTTCATTGTATTCACCTCTGGCCCTGGCCTTCAATTCCTCTACCGAAACAGATTTGGCAGCTGTATAAACAATTTCTTGTGGCTGATCAAAACTCTCTTCATTATAGAGCACTTCATAAGAGGCATTCTTCAATGTGATCGATTGATAACGATCTTTGTAAATGGCCTTTTCAGCCATAAAGGTGTGTAGTGTTTCTATATAGGATTGAATCTTTACACGATCATATTGCTCAGTTGCTTTTCGCATGGCATAGGTCAGATCTTTCATCCCCTGCTGATCAAAGTTATGCTCTTCTTTCGCGAGCTGAAGAATTTCCAGAAACTCTCTCAAATCATAGCGTACACGTATGTTAAGACTATCAAGCTTTCTCAAGCCTATCAATAGGTCTTTCTTCATCTCTGTTGAAAAACCACTGTTCTGATAGTTTTGAATAAAGAAGGCGTACTGAGGCGGAAACTTAGCGGGGTCGTCCGCTTTTATGATTGCTTCAATATCAGGGCTAAGCGGAATGGAGTCAAGGGGACTATTCTGCGCACGTACCAAAGTACTCAGTATAATCAGTGAAAGGAGTGCTATAATTACTCTTTGACCCTTGATCATAAAGTGTTGCTGTCTGTCTTGACCTATTAAATGAACGAAGATTTCGCCAGAATAGTGAAAACTTAGTTGACTTTCTGAAGCACCAGACCTACCCAGTTTTTACGGGTGGTGTGCTTCACTTCTTTCAAACCGTGGTTTGAGGTCAAATCTAATATTTGTGACATGTCTTTTTCGTAGAAACCACTTAGGAACAAATAGCCCCCATCAACCAGTAAATCGCCATAAACGGGAATTTCATTGAGCAAAACATTGGTATTGATATTGGCTAAAACGATGTCGTATTGCTCATTGAGTTTCAACTCATGGATAGTACCCTTCTTAACAAAAGTTGGTACCACATCATTTAGCCCAAAATTTTCAATTGAGTTTTCTATACACCACTCGTCAATATCAGTAGCGGCAACAGACTTGGCTCCCAGTTTATCGGCCATAATGGCCAGAATACCGGTACCCGAACCAACATCCAGCACCTTCTTGTCTTTGTGGTCAACTTCTAATTGTAGTGCCAGTAACTGGTGGGTTGTCTCATGATGACCCGTACCAAAAGACATCTTTGGTACTATCACTATTTCGTATGGGTATTCGGGTTTGGATTCGTGAAAAGTAGCTCGAACGTAAATTTTATCGTCCACCAGAATGGGATCGTAGTTCTTTTCCCATTCTTCGTTCCAGTTGACCTTCGGTATCTTCTTCAGCTCGTACCAAATTCTGGTTTGCTTCCTGTAATCATTAAATAGGGTTTGCAAAGCTGGATGGCTGAATTTCTCTTCTGAAATGTAGGCTTCGAAACCTACCTCTGTTTCGACAAAGGAATCATATTCAAGGTAACCCATCTCTGCTGTAAGAATATCTCTAAACGGAGGATCACAATGAACATTGATTTGAATGAAATCCATTAGTAGGATTTAGCGATATCAACGAAATCACGGGCTTTTAACGATGCTCCACCTATCAGACCACCATCAACATCAGGTTGTGCCAGAAGCTCCTGAGCGTTTGCCGGCTTCATGCTACCTCCATAAAGGATTGATATGTCGTCAGCGACCTCCTGACCAAATTGCCCTGCCAGTGATTCTCTAATACTCAAGTGCATTTCTTGCGCCTGAGCCGAACTGGCTGTGACTCCGGTACCTATCGCCCAAATTGGCTCATAGGCGATCACCACTTTCTTCATTTCTTCAGCGGAGAGTTCAAAAAGGCTTTCTTTCAATTGATTATTCACAAAACCGACATGCTCGTTGGCCTCTCGCGTTTCTAAAGATTCTCCGCAGCAAAAGATTGGTGTAATGCCTTTGTTCAAAGCTAACTTTACACGATCAGCAAGCTGCTGATTGGTCTCGAAATGATACTCTCTACGTTCGCTGTGACCGATAATGACAAATGAAGCACCAGCAGAAATAACCATCTCAGCTGATAAATCTCCAGTGTAAGCTCCAGACTCATGTTCGCTCATATTTTGGGCTCCAACAGAGACATTCGCAACATCCTTTACAATTCCCGAAACAGCCGATAAATGAATAGCCGGTGTGCACATGATCATGGTCACTTCAGAAGGCACTTCATCCGCGGCCATATTGGTGACTTCAGAAGCAAGCGCCAATCCGTCTTCTAAAGATTTATTCATTTTCCAGTTTCCTGCGATTATCTTTTTTCTCATGTCATTTTCTGTTGAGGCTCAAATATACTTGAGTTCAAAAGATAAGCGTTAGAACAAAGTGGAAATTTAGAGGTTTCGATTAGTGATTAGCACGTTAAAAACCATAACGAGGTATAATTTTTGCTAATTTCCTCTGACGTATAAATATCACATAAGCCGATAGCCAAAACCCGATGCGCCTACACAAATCTTCTACTGCTCTGATTCTCATTTGCTCCCTGATCATTATCTCATGCAAAGACAAAGAAGGTGGAACAGATATACCGACTGATCCAGATCTAGTGCTCCCAGAGGGCAGTGAAATCCCATATTTCGTCATTAGTTCCGAAGGAAACACCATCGTTGATGAGCCGAAGGTAAGTGGCACTTTACAAGTGTTCGTCAACCAACAATCCGTTTTCTCGAATCCAATTGGTATTGAATTACGGGGTTCAACTTCCAGAAGGCTTTTTCCGAAACTATCCTATGGCATTGAATTTTGGGATCAAAATGGCGAAGATATCTCCTTAGAGATTTTAGATTTTGGTAAAGAGGAAGATTGGGTGCTGCATGGCCCGTATAGCGACAAGACGCTGTTGAGAAACGTCCTGCTCTATGATTTGTCCAACGACATTGGCCGATGGGCTGCAAAAACACAGCTTGTCGAACTTAACCTTAACAACAGTTATAGAGGCGTGTATGCCTTTATGGAAAAAATCAAACGTGATGGCGATCGGTTGACCATAGAACCGATGGATCAGACGGTAACCTCTGGTGCTGAACTTACCGGTGGGTACATTTTAAAAATCGACAAGACCAGTGGAGATACCGATAACTCAGATTGGCCGGGTGATGCTTTGTATACTGAAAACCTGGGGTTCAGGTCACCTTACAGTCCTAATGGTAATATTCACCCTTTCGAACCCTATGGATCTAAAAGAGGAATAGAGACGTACTTTATGTATGAGTACCCACGAGCCGAAAACATTAATGATGCACAGAAAAACTATATTCAGCAATACATCAGCGACTTCGAAGAGGCCCTTATCCAAGAAGACTATTCAGGAGCAACGCGTGACTATGAAAATTATATAGATGTCGGCAGTTTTGTCGATTTCTTCATCCTGAACGAACTCAGTGCCAACCCTGATGCCTACCGGTTAAGTACTTACATGCATAAGTACCAGAATGGTAAGCTGGCTATGGGCCCTGTTTGGGATTTCAATTTGGCCTTTGGCAATGATGGCAGAAGTGCCACCAGCGAGTGGATTTACGAATTCAATGATCGAAATCCTCAAGATTTATGGCTTGTACATTTTTGGTGGGATAAACTACTCGGTGATCCAAAATTCAGAAGTGCCGTCAAAACCAGATGGACAGCGCTTAGAAGTAATGAACTGGGCCTGACCGCCATTAATGCAAAAATCGATGACTGGGTGACCTACTTAGAGTCAAACGGTGCTGCAAACCGTAATTTTGCTCAGTGGCCGGTTTTCGGCATTGCCCTGCCATTCAACAGCTTTGTAGGAAATAGCCTTGAAGAAGAAATCGACTACGTCAAAAACTGGTTAAGGCAACGTACCGTTTGGATGGACTCACAGATTCAAGGGTGGTAGCTCAAAAGGTATAAGTATACTTGAATGAAAGTATATGGGTTAGCTGCTTGATATTGAGTCCTAAAGAACTCTCAAAAAGATAGAAAAAGCCTAACTCACCGAATTTCTTATAATCTCGTTCTGTGCCGAAACCAAAACGAATTTGATTGTTCGTGCCTACCTCATCGTTTAGTGCATTGAAATACTCAACTCTTACTTGCGGATCGTATTTCCAGTCCTTAATCTTGTATTCTGCACTTGTCCTAAGCCTTAAGAATTTTTCAGGAATATCACCCTGAGCTTCCGAAATACCAACCTCATTCCGGTGTTGATATAAGGCCCTGTATTTCATTCTAAGTTGACCCAGGTCATGCTTATAACTAGCTCCGAATTGGTAGCGAAACAGATCTTCAAAGCCTTGAATGCTTCCGCTATTGTCATTTCTTGTAATGTATCTTGAAACGGCATGAAGACTCAATGCCTCGATCGGCTTAAAAGTCAGTTGAATTTCTGTGTGGAAATTCTTGAGTGCATTTACATCATCATCGAACCGAATCTGCTCTTCAAAGGCGATTTCCCATTTATCCGTAAGATCTACTTTCCCTCCTGCTTTCAACCATACCTCAACATCGCTTACTCGTCCTCCACTTTGGCCGAAGGCAGAAACAGTGAAAAAACAAACCAAAAAGGCGGTGAGAAGAATTCGAAACTTGATCATCTCGATTGAACTCGGTAAAAAATATTCAAGGTACAGACGCCATTGGCCAAGTCTGTTTTTAAAACAGATACCTCCGTAATATCAAGACCAGTTTTCTCCTTTAAATCAACCACAAGGCTATCGTAGTTTTCGGGCTTTAGTCTTTCTAAATCATTGTAAGTAACACTCCTTTGTTCGACTCTGGCTTTCGACAGTACATACTTTTCGATCACATAGATGGCCCCAACAATAGCCACATTCGCACCGATCACCTCGGCATAGCTCATATTTCTATTCGCCAAAGCATTGATCACAGAGACTCCAATCACCACGAAGAGGTAGGTCATCTCCTTAATGTCAATGGTTAAGGTGCGGTAGCGAATGATCCCGAAAATGGCAAAGAGACCCAAGGCCATTCCTAAATCAAGTGTAAAATTTTGTAGTGTAAAGCATAGAAAGAAAATCACTATGCTCACCATATAAAAGGTAAAAACGTATTCCGTTCTCCGGGCATGTCGGTAGTAAAGCCCTCGAATGATCACACTGATGAAGGTAAAATTCAGTGCAAACCGAAAGATCATTTTATAGATATCATTATCGAAGAGAGGAACTCCCAAAAACTCCATAAGCGCGCGTAAAAGTCAAGCTTACAAGATAATAGAATATCCCAAGCAATACCTTCTCTGTGGATTCAAAAGTCAAGCAAATTACCTAGGACAGAATCCGTTTAACAATGGAAAAATATTTGAAGGGAGGGTATCGGAAAGGAACATCTATCCAAGTTGGGGATTTCATAATAGCCCTAGCATTTGAAAAGGCCTCAAAACTAAATTTACCATGGTAACGCCCAATACCACTTGGACCCACACCACCAAAAGGCAGTGTGTGATTAGAAATGTGTATGAGGACATCATTGATACAAACTCCTCCTGAGGTATTCTCATTAAGGAGGCTCTTGGCATTCGAGCTTTTTCCAAAGTAATAGTAGGCCAGCGGTTGGTCTTTACTATTCACAAAGTCAATGGCTTCATTGATATTCGAATAAGTAATTAAAGGCAAGATGGGGCCAAAAATCTCATCACTCATTATGGTACCATCCAAGTCGACATCTTCCATCAAAGTTGGGCTGATGTACTTGTTATCTCTATCGCTTTCACCTCCGTAAATCACTTTCCCCTGGCTCAAATAACCTGATACTCGGTCGAAGGCAGCTGACGTGATCATTCTAGGAAGAAATTCACTCTGCTGTGGATCGCTGCCAAAAAACTCCTGCCAATTTTTGATGATCTTGGAAGTCAATTCCGTCTTAATACTTTCATGCACCAAAAGATAATCTGGAGCAATACAGGTCTGACCAAGGTTCACAGTCTTTCCCCAAGCAATCTTCTTTGCTGCTACATCCAAGTCAGCGCTTTCATCAACAATACAAGGACTTTTTCCTCCAAGCTCCAGAACTGTCGGTGTTAGCGTCTCTGCCGCGGCTTTGGCAACGACCTTACCTAACATTGTACTGCCGGTAAAGAAGATCATATCAAACTTTTCGGAGAATAAGGCTTGATTGGTGGGCTTACCCCCATGAACCATCGTTACATGGCCAGGTTCAAAGACTTCCCTTATAATATCCTCCATTGCAGCATTGGTGTTAGGAGAAAATTCTGATGGCTTAAGCATAACGCAATTCCCCGCTGAAATAGCCCCAATAAGGGGTGTCATAATTAACTGAAAGGGATAATTCCATGGAGCAACAATGAGCACAACTCCTCTGGGTTCATGCTTCAAATAGCTGGATGATGGAAGAAGGTATAATGGTGTTCGAACGCTCTTGGCTTTAGACCATTTTCCTAATTTCTTAAGGTGAAGGTCTATTTCTTTAATTACAAGGCCAATCTCAGTGATGAAGGCTTCTTGAGGCGACTTTCTCAAGTCATTAAACAATGCCTTAGCAATGACATCTTGCTGTGATAAAATGGCAACTCTAAGTTTCTTCAAGGACCTCTTTCGACTTTCGACCGATCGAGTCGAACCAGTTTTGAAAAACGCGGTTTGGGCTTTTAATTTTTCCTTGATGATATCACTGCTCGTTTCCTTCATTAACCACGCTGATGATGCGAATTTTTAAGGTACAAAATCTTAAGATGTATCAAAATGAAACTACCTCATGACTATCCACGAATAGCAATTTGAAATAAGTCCTTAAATTCAGACATGGCACGCTCCATTAGACAACTATTCAAACAGTCATTCTCATTATTCATTGCATTAGGCTTAATCCTGCCCTCACTCAGCTATGCTCAAGGAAACTCTGAAGAAAAGAAAATGGAATGGTTTGGCGATGCGAAACTGGGTATCTTTATTCACTGGGGAATTTATGCCGTCAATGGCATAGACGAATCATGGTCTTTTTACAATGGTTATATCTCACATGAAGACTATATCAAACAGGCGGAAGGCTTTGGAGCAGAAAACTACAAGCCAAAAGAATGGGCAAAACTGATTAAGTCTAGCGGAGTACAGTATGCTGTAATCACGACAAAGCACCACGATGGTTTTTCGCTTTGGAATACTGCATTGGGAAATTTCAATGCTGTGAAACACTCAAAGGCTGGTAAAGATTTAATCACTCCATTTGTCAAAGCAATTCGAAAGGAAAACCTGAAAGTTGGTCTTTATTACTCCCTTCCCGATTGGTCAAGTGACTTGTATACACATTTTACCAATACGGAAAAACGATACAAAATTGCTGACGAGCCCGAACGTTGGGAGAACTTCCTCTCCTATTATCAAGGACAATTGAGTGAGTTATCCGAGGCTTACAACCCAGACCTCTGGTGGTTCGATGGTGATTGGGAACACAAGGCGGAAGAGTGGAAAGCCAAAGAAACCAGAGCGATGCTCCTGGCTAAAAACCCCAATACAATTATCAATGCTCGGCTAAGTGAAAACGGGGACTATGCCACGCCAGAACAAGGCGTTCCGCTAATGAAGCCAGAAAGCCCTTTCTGGGAATTGTGCATGACCATGAATGACTCATGGGGCTTTCAACACAATGACACTAACTATAAAACGCCCAATCAGATCATCCGCATATTCGTTGATTGTCTTAGGCTCGGGGGAAACTTACTCTTGGATATCGGACCTAAAGCGGATGGCACTATTCCAGAAGAACAAGCAGCAATTCTCACAGAACTCGGCAGGTGGACGAATAAACATAAAGAAGCCATTTACGGAACTCAAGCAGGCATTCCGTTGGACTACTTCTATGGTCCAACCACACTATCGAAGGACAAGAAAACGCTTTATGTATTTCTAGCACATAAACCTAATGGACCCATTGTGATCCGAGGTCTGAAGAACAAAGTCAATCGTATCCGTGTAGTCGGGCAGGGCACAAAACTCAGTCAACAGGTGCATAACAAACCCTACTGGAGCAATAAAGCCGGGCTACTCTATTTCGAAGTACCTGAAGCTGCATTAGATGCCCAGGTGACAGTAGTAGCCCTTCAGCTTGATGGTGAAATTCAGTTAGACGATAAGTAATAACCGCCTAAAAATTAAGGACTTAGAGATTGGGTTGGCATGAGCCTCACCTCAGAAACTATCTAAATTTTTCGCATCTTTATTCTCACACTAAGGCATTAAGTGTATGAAAAAGAGCATTTACCTATTGACATTTCTTCTACTCGTAGCCTGTTCTAGCGGGAGCGATGATTCAGAAACTCCCGATCCCGATTCAATCGTTATTTCAGGAGCTCTCTCTGGCATTCAAAGTGCAGCCACGGTTGATATCGGTTCTACCACTATCAATACATCCCAAAGTGGCAGCTACAGTCTGGAGGTTGAGAATGGCGCTTATACCGTAATTCCATCCAAGGATGGTTTTGCGTTTAATCCTGTCGGTCGGACAGTAAATGTCAATGGCTCAGCGCAGAATAACATCGATTTCACTGGAGCCGCCACCCAAACCACTACGGCATTTTCAGCAAACTGGGATCTGTTCAATCCGATGGCTGTAGGCATTTCGGAAAACACAGACACCAGGCTCAACCTTACCATGGCTCAAAATGCCCTTTGGTTTGAGGGTAACCAGGGCGGACTTGCTTACCAAAATGTGACGGGCAATTTTACATTTACTGCTACAGTCTCGGTGAGAAAAACCAGCGATGCCAATGCGGCTGTTGACTGTAACATATGTCTTGGGGGTCTGATGGCCCGAAGTGCCGATAACAGATCAGGCGAAGACTATGTTCACATTGTCTCAGGAAATACCCCTCAAGGGCTCGGCTATGAGACAAAAAACACGAACAACAGTGCTTCCCCCTTTGAGCCGATCTCTGATGGAGCCACTGATCATGAACTTAGAATCTGTCGTGACGGATCGACTTTCCGCCTGTACCAAAGAGCTGTTGGTGCCAATACCTGGAATCTGGCTGCTACCTATGACCGACCCGATCTTCCACCCACATTACAGGTAGGGTTCAATATCTACACGGCAGCATCAGGGAGTGTAGCAGATTTGCGCGTGATATACGAGAACGTAAGTCTTGATACATTTTCGGGGTCCACTGGTTGCCAATAACAAGAAAGAGCCTCTCACAGAGAGGCTCCCTTTAATTTACTCAGACCTTAAAGACTTAACAGGGTTGCTCAAAGCCGCCTTCATACTCTGATGACTAACCGTTAATATGGATATCAGCACAGCTGTAGCCGCTGCAATGACAAATACTACCCAACCCATTTCTACTCTATAGGTAAAATCTTGTAACCAGCGGTCCATGGCAAACCAGGCAAGCGGTATTGAAACGAGAATGCCTATGCTTACCAGCTTCAAAAACTCTGAAGAAAGTCTCAAGGTGATCTGTGTCACCGAGGCCCCAAGTACTTTTCGAATACCAATTTCCTTTGCTCGTCTTTCGGCATTGAAAGCCGCCAAACCGAAAAGTCCAAGGCAGGCAATGAAAATGGAAAGCGTTGTGAAGGTGATAAAGATGCTACCCAAACGTTGTTCTGCTTTATATACCTCATCAAAAGAATCGTCCATAAAGTAGTAATCGAAAGGTTGTCCAGGTGCCATTTCTCCCCATAAGTCATCAATTTGTTCAATGGTCTCTGAAAAATCCGAGGCATTGAGCTTAACCATCATCCGATTGGCCTCTCTTTTGCCAATAATCAGACTTAAGGCGTCAATATTATTCCTCATGGTTTCAAAGTGAAAGTTCTTCACTACGCCAATCACTGTGTAGAAAGCCATTTTAGATTCGTCCGGGTTTCTGAAATCGTCCGTGATTCTCATTCCTAATACTTCTTCAGGAGACTTTCCAAGCATTTTCACTGCCGATTCATTCAGTATGACACCCATTGAATCTGTCGTCAATGCTTTATTGAAATTCCTACCTGATATTAGCTCAAGGTTAAGTGTTGGTACGTAGTCAAAATCAATATGCCATTGATCAATAATGATTGCGGAATTGGCTTGGAAGACTTCTCCCTCGGGAAAATAAGTCACGCCACTTCTATCCGATGGTGTGGGCAGGTAGCTGCTCAATGAAGTGCGTTCAACTTGTGCCAGGCGATTGATTTCTTCTTTAAAAGTCTCGACTTGTTCTCCCACTGCACTCACATCGTTCAACACCAAGATCTGATCCTTCTGAAAACCCAGGTCTTTGCCCTGAATAAAGCTAAGCTGCCTAAAAACGACCAAAGTGCTGGCAATTAGAAACACTGACACGGCAAACTGAATGATGACAAGTAGTCTTCTAGTATTTGCGCCACCTACTGTCTGTTCTGCTCCCTTTAAACCTTTCAATGGCGAAAATTTGGACATGAGAAAAGCTGGATAGCTTCCCGAAAAAAGTCCAAGAACCAACGTAGCTCCCAATAGAATTAACCAGAATGAAAGTTGATCAAATGGTAAAGTCATGGACTTACCAGCAAGCGCATTAAAGTAAGGCATCGCCAGAGAAGCCATACCTATCGCAAGAACCAGGGAAAAAAAGGTAACGAGTGTTCCCTCCGTTAAAAACTGTCCAATTATTGCCGATCGGTAAGACCCTAATGTCTTTCTGATCCCAACCTCCTTAGCCCTTTTCAATGATCGAGCAGTGGACAAATTCATAAAATTGACACATGCCAATAGAATTAGAAATAGCCCAATGAAGAACAGTATGTAAATGTTCTGAATATCTCCATTTAAGTTGAAATCACCCGAAAGGTTTGGAGACTTCAAATGCACATCTGTCAATGCAGTGGCATCAAATATCATATAGTTTCCAGATTCCTCTTGCTCTTTGACGCTTTCCATGGTCAACCCAGGAAATGACTTCATGGCCCAAGGCAGCAGGTACCTGTCCTTCACAGTGGCCAGATAGTCTTGAAGATCTGATTCGAGCGCTCCTTCTTTCAGCTTGATAAAGGTTGGGTAATTCCAGTCGTTCCAGGCTGGGCTATCATGATCATCGAAGCTTGTAATAGACAAAAACAGACCATAATCTTTGAGGAATGAGTTCTTTGGTAAATCCTCTATTACCCCCGTTACAATGTAAACCTCATCATTGTCCAGTAGCATTTGCTGACCGAGCGCATTATTCAAACCGAAGTGCTTTTCTGCAGCCGAACGTGAGAGCACAAGAGAATTGGCTTCTGCCAATGCCGATCGTTTATCCCCAATGATCAGGTCCAGACCAAACATATTGAAGAAAGCGGGGTCCGCCCCGACTACATTGTCTTCTTTCACATTTTGATCGGCATTCAGTTGTCGGATGAGCTTGCTGCCGGTATGCTTGAACCTGGTTATCGTCTCTAAGTGAGGATAATCCCTTTTCATGACTTCGGCTAAAGGACCAGAGACTGCGGCATACTTGTTCGTCTCACCAGCAATCTTATTATCAATGTTTGCTCTGTAAATCCGATCGGCATCGGCAAACATTTTATCATAGCTCAGCTCATCAAATATGAAAAGCGAAATGAGTAGAGCGCCTGCCATTCCTATGGCTAGGCCAAAGGTATTGAGGGCAGTAAAAAAAGGTTGACGTTTTAGGTTTCTCCAGGAAACCTTCAGGTAGTTTTTAAACATGGATGTTGTATTTGAGTTGTTGAATTTTTGAAATGACTTTATAAATGCTGGCCTGAAGTATTTGATAACACTCCAGGTAAATGCCCTTCTTGCTTTTGATGGAGCGACTTCAAAACGCTTTTCAAAGAGCTCCACAAGATCTCCCTCTACTTCCTCCAAGTAGTCTTCTCTACAAAACCATCGTAGAAATTTGAGTGAACGCTTTGGTGGCTGAGGTTTCATTGACCAAATGAAATATTAGGGATTTGCTTGTAAATACTAGTTCTCAATTCATACTGTCGATCGAGTGTCTTCTTTCCTAGGGCCGTTATTGCATAATACTTCTTTCGCCTACCACCTCGCTCGTTCGTAATACCGCCATAAGACGACTCAACAAAGCCCTTTTTCTCAATCCGCTTCAAAGCCATGTGCACTGCACTGATATTGACTTTTCTACTGAGCTTTTCTTCTAGGTTTTCAAGAATAAGCACGCCATAGGCCTCACGGTTATAGGCCGCAACCATCAGCAAAACGAGCTCTTCAAATTCTCCAAGTGAGTGATCAGACATAAGAAATACATTTACTTAACGAAAGTAAAAGTAATAATTATTTTCACTTTTGTTGAGTAAATAGTTTGAAAAATTTTCAAGCACTACTCAGTTCTGTCAATTCAACACCTGAAATAGGTGCATTAAGATCATTAGATGGCCACACAGCAGTTTCACATAGAATTTCTATCAGTTGGAATAAAACCTTAACCCAACACCACATTGTCTCGTGAGGATTAACGATCCTCACAATACCGAAAACGACTTTTTATCTGCTGACCCTTAGAAACTCTGCCATATGAAGACTCCTTATTCCTTTGCTCCCCCCAAGTTCATCGCATTTCTTTTACCACTATTCATGCTCTTCAGCGTATCGCTGAATGCTCAGTGGGAGTTCAGAGATGTTATCAAACATGACAACATTACTTATCCCAAGAGTAGCAAGCGAGCTCAAGTATCTCAGGAAATTGGGATTACGACCATTTCAGTAATGTATCATCAACCGGGGGTACGCAACAGGGTCATTTGGGGAGGGCTTATTCCCTTTGGGCAAGTATGGCGAGCGGGTGCCGAAGAGTCTACCGTAATCACCTTTATGGATGCTGTTAAGGTCAACGGATCAGCGGTACCAGCTGGTAAATATGGTCTCCATATGATTCCAGAAGCCGACAAATTCATCATTATTCTTTCTAAAAACCATACGCAATGGGGTAGCTTCTATTATCAAGCGACAGAAGATTTGCTCAGAATTGAAGTCAACACGGAGAAAGCTCCTTTTCGCGAATACCTGCATTACGGGTTTGACTTAAAAAATGAAAATACCACAGATCTTTTTATGTCATGGGCAGGCCTCAAAGTACGACTGGAGATTGAGGTGGATGAAACGGCCACAACCTTGGCCGTCATTAGAGATGAGTTGAGAACCCTTCCAAGATTTACTTGGCGAGGTTCCCGAGAAGCAGCACTTTTCTGTTGGCTTCATGATGTCAACCTTGAAGAGGCCTTACAATGGATCAATCTGTCCATTAGGATAGAGGAAAGGTTTGAAAATGTATTCATCAAGTCGAGAATTCTCGCATCACTTGGTCAAAAAGAAGCGTCTGAAGAGGCTTTGAGCCTAGCCAAACAACTGGGCGATGTCAACGACATGATATTTGTTGCTGCTGAGACAGTTGGACATCACAATAGTCCCGAAAAAGCCCTTGAAGTGCTCAGTATAGCGGAAGACAATTATCCGACTAACTACCAAGTAGATTTTCGAAGGGCCATTTGTTACGGTTGGCTTGGTGATTTAGAGAAGACAAAAGCGTTTTTCAATAGCGCCCTTACGAAGGCTACCAGTGAGTCTGAAAAAACCAGAGTCTTGCAACGCATGAAGGAATATGGTTTAAAATAGTTATCCTTGGCTGTGAGAAATAAGAAGGAATTAGCGCTTCATGTTCTTTTTTGGGTTTTTAACACCCTCATCTTCACTTTTATTGAAGGTGCCTATTCTGAAGAATTTCGAAGAGGCTTTTATCTCGAATTGGGCTTTCTACCCGGTAGGCTTGTTGTGGTATATATCAACTACTCCTGGCTTCTGCCTAAGTACTTACTCCAAAGCAACTACCCCAAGTATATATCCTATACCCTGATTTCATTGCTCTTGGGTAGTTTGATCCACAGGGTAGTGATGTATGCTTATGTAGAAGTGGCCGTGTTAGGTTTTGAAGAGCCAAGCCAATTCTGGGGTTTGGTCAACTTCGTTCAGGGAGGTATCATCATTCTGATTCCATTTATGTTTTTGATAGGCCTCACTGTCCTGACCAAGTGGAAAAGCGCTGAACAAAAAGCTGAATCATTTGAGAAAGAAAAACTAGCAGCTGAGCTCAATTACTTAAGGTCACAGATAAACCCTCACTTCTTCTTCAATACCCTTAATAGTTTATACGGACTGGCATTGAACAAATCTGAAAAGACACCGGAAGTAGTCTTGAGACTTTCGGAACTGATGAGCTATATTTTGTATGAAGCGGACAAAGCTGCAGTGACGGTTTCAAAAGAGCTCGAGCAAATAGAAAGTTATGTAGCCCTAGAGCAAATTAGATTTGGAAATCGGTTTGAGGTGGACATTCAGGTGGAAGGAGATACGGACTTTATAAAGATCCCTCCGCTCATCTTGCTACCCTTTGTTGAAAATGCTTTCAAACACGGTGTTAATACGGCCTCAAAAGATGGATGGCTGAGCATTAAAGTGAGTTGCGATAATGAAATCCTTGATTTCGAAGTGAGAAACAAGGTTTTTGAGCTTGATCGCGAAACCTCTGAAAATAAAGGCCTGGGGATTAAGAATGTCAGTAAAAGATTAGACTTACTCTTCCCCGAAAAGCATGAACTCAGTTGCCAGCATGTAGGACAAGAGTATCATGTAAGGCTACTACTAAAGGAAACGCTATGAGTATAAATTGCCTCATCATTGATGACGAACCGATCGCCCAGGAAATTATTGAAAGGTATTTGGCACCTTTTGATCAAATTCAGATAGTTGGCAAATGCATCAATGCTGTTGAGGCGAATTCCCTTCTCCAATCTAAAGCGATTGACTTGATATTTCTTGACATCCAAATGCCTCACATCGATGGTTTAGCCTTTATCAAAAGCTTAGCGAACCCTCCTAAGGTGATTGTGACCACTGCCCACAGGGAATATGCAATTGACGCCTTTGAAATTGACGTAGTGGATTATTTGCTCAAGCCAATTTCACAGGAACGATTTCTGATAGCACTCAATCGCGTTTTGTTGGTTGATAAAATTACCAAAGAGTCTGCCCCGTACATTTACTTGAAGGTAAACTCCAAAATGGTACAGGTCTATCTGAGTGAAATCTGCTATATACAGGGTCTGAGTAATTATGTTAAGGTCTATTGCGACAAACGAACGCTGATTTGTTATCAGAAGCTTAGTCATTTAGAAGGGGTCTTACCTGACCCCCAGTTCAAAAGAGCTCATAAGTCCTACATTGTAAACCTTAAAAAAGTACGCAGCTATACTAGTAGAGATTTAGATGTGGGCATTCAGGAGATACCCATTGGAGCGAACTACAGAGAAGGAGTCATCAGCCATTTAGCCAAGTATAAGGCATAAGACAGTCTCTTTGCATTGAATTTGCCGTTATCTACTTCTTACGTTCGGCCTGAAATTTTTTGCCTTTTGGTCCATGCATTTGCCACTTGCCTCTAACCAGTGCTTCAGTTTTCCAATCGATCAAATCGTCTGAAACACGGACGAAGGTTTCTCTAAAGTTTCGTACCCATCCTTCTAGCTCGGGATATGGAATTTGGGTATAACCTTCGGGATAATAAACGGCATACGTTCTCTGTATATTTCCATCTGCCAAGACGGTGTATTCTCCCTCAAATAGGATCTCATTTTCATGTTGGTATTCTAACCATACCAATTTCTCATTGAGTGGGTTAAATGTAATGATGCCCTCCGAATTGGTCTTTTCAGCCCCTGGTGTAGCGATCCCTGTCGTGGACCAAATCACTTTTTTATTCTGGCCCCACTTGAATGAAATTACTCTTAGATCCTTGTATTGTGGATTGGCTTTCAAAAAGTCATCGTTGCTTGGTGGACCCCACTCTCCAATATAGAAGGCCAAAGGTTCAAGCGGACTTTCCTTTTCTTGTGCTATCGCTATGCCTTGAAAAATCAGCAGTACCAAGCACATTTTGAGTAGTCTATTTACACTTTGTTTCATACTATTCATTATTTAATTCTCTTCCATGTTGATGTCCCTGTTGCCACCCACTTGTCATTCAATGCCATTTTCTGAAAAGTCTCTGCTTTCATTTCATCTTCGCCTATGACATAGTGAATGTCTCTTACAAAATACTCCTGACCTTGAGCGGTGGTAGATTTAAATTGAATATCCAGATGTTTGCCTTCATAAGGCACAATGTTGCCAATGCTGGTCTCTCCCCATGAAGTTCTCTGGACTAGTAGAATTTCTTTCTTTGCTGGGTTGATAAAATTCCAAACCTCCATCAAATGAAGGGTGTCTCCGTTGTTCTTAATTCCGATAATGTCGCCCCAAACGGATTGTTCATCGGCCATTTGAGCAAACTCCATCATAAAACTTCGAAAGTCTTCAGGCTTCCCGCTGTTCTTTTCATTTGTTGAAATCCATTTGCCGCCAACGGTATGGTTTAGGAGATGAACAAGATTGTTCTCCTGATCTTGCGCCAAGCCATTGTATAACGTCATGATGGTAATGACCACAACCAGTTTGAATTTCATTTTCATAGGCTCTTCAATGGTTAAAAAAGACCTGATAATTCAGGCAATGCCATATTGAGTTACGACAAAAAATGGGCTAAGAAATCTGATTTATCTCTACTGACAGTTTTGACCCTTGAAA
This sequence comes from Roseivirga sp. 4D4, assembly GCF_001747095.1. NCBI lineage: Bacteria > Pseudomonadati > Bacteroidota > Cytophagia > Cytophagales > Roseivirgaceae > Roseivirga > Roseivirga sp. 4D4. The sequence continues at coordinate 3,659,979 of NZ_MDGP01000001.1, read as the reverse complement.
GGGAGGTTATGCTATGCAAACACATTTCCTCAAATCTTAAGAAACTACAAGCATCTTATGTATGGATAACACCAATCATTTGAGCGTTGGGGTATTATACATGCCCAATTCATTTGGTTACTTAGAGCCCATCAAAAAAGCATAAAAAGATATGTTAAATTCAAGCATGTACTTTCACAATCTCACAATACTGCTATCCACTGAGAGCAATCCGTTCTTAATGAAATTTGTAATCATTTCACTTGGAGTAGTTGGTATTGGGTTTCTTCTGAGGCTAATTAAACAACCTCATGTGATCATTTATATCATCACTGGGGTAATATTGGGCCCTTCCGTCACCAATATCGCAGGTGACAGCAGCCTCATCGATCAACTAGGTTCTTTAGGGCTGGTTCTTCTACTATTCTTTATAGGTATGGAGATTTCTCTACCTAAGCTTATTGCAAACTGGAAGTTTTCATTGACGGGTACGCTTATCCAAATTTTGGCCAGTGTTTTTGCCATATGGATCATTGGCTACTTCCTTGACTGGCCCTTGGCGCGTGTGGTTACTCTTGGGTTTGTAATCAGTCTGAGTAGCACGGCAGTAGTGCTTAGAATCTTGGAAGAAAGAAATGAAATGGAAACCAGAGTTGGGCAAAACGCACTCGGTATTCTACTGGTTCAAGACGTTCTCATTGTACCAATGATGATCATATTAGGCTATATGTCCGGTGGTGAAATTCACGCCAAAGATGTGGTCTTACAATCAGTAGGAGCTCTGCTTATTATACTATTTGTCATATGGTTATATAAAAAGGGCGAGATTAAGCTGCCCTTTGACAAGCTCCTAAAAAATGATCATGAGATTCAGGTTTTCTTTGCCTTCGGCCTATGTTTTGGCTTTGCTGCTATCACCGGTTTCTTCGGTTTATCAACTGCCTTAGGGGCCTTTGTTGCTGGTATGCTGGTAGCCTCTTCTAAGACCACCGAATGCTTTCATCATAGCTTATACCCTCTCAAGGTTATCTTTTTGGCCTTGTTCTTTATTTCTGTCGGACTCCTAATCGACTTAGAGTTTATTTGGAACAACATCGGTTTAATCAGTCTTCTTGTTGGCGTGGTCTTTATTACCAATAATCTAATCACCGCCTTAACGGCCAGAATGTACAAAATACCTTGGGGTGAGAGTTTTTACCTTGGCGCGTTACTCTCCCAAATTGGAGAGTTCAGTTTCGTACTTGGTGCTTTAGCTTATGGTAGCGGAATCATTGCTGACTTTGCTTATCAGGTCATTATTTCTGTAATATCGCTGACACTACTATTAAGCCCTTTTTGGATTAAGGTTTCTTCTCGTCTCAGTAGAGACAAACGAGTCATCACAGGGAAAAAATCTAATGAACTGCAATCGAATATTTCCGATAATTCATAAACTCTGGAAAAAGGCTATATCAATGGATATTTCTATATTGACCTAATTCATCCATGCCCATTCAAAGTCCCTATGGCAAGATTTTTAAAAGATAGATCTAAGAAAATTGGTGCTGCACCTGGTACACCGGTGTTTATCGGCAAGCAGCGCCTCAAGGAAACCTCTATTCACCTTATTGACTATACCAATAAAGCGATTTCTGAAAAGCATTTTGAAAATGAAACGGCCTTAGAAGGATTAAAAGATAGTGGAACAGTATCCTGGATTAACGTTTGCGGGCTACATAATGAAGAACTTATTACCGAAATAGGCGGTCATTTTGACCTACATAATTTACTCATCGAGGATGTTCTGAACACGGGTCAGCGACCCACATTTACTGATTATGACGATTATTTCTTCATAGCAGTTAAGATGTTGAAATATGATAAAGTACGAGACTATGTTGATTCGGAACAACTCACCTTCGTTGTTGGCAAGAACTATATTTTAACTTTTCAAGAAGAGCTTGGAGATGTCTTTGACCCTATTAGGAATAGACTACGTAAGGAAGGTGCAAAGATTCGCGAAAGAGGTGCTGACTATTTGTGTTATGTCATGTTAGATACGGTAATAGACCACTATATCCATATCATCGAGCGTTTTGGAGATAAAATTGAACATCTTGAAAGTCAAATTTTAGGAAGCGATGCCTCCTCGGATACGATTCTAAAAATAACCGATTATAAACGAGAGATGAGCTATCTCCGAAAAGTCATTCGACCAGCACGCGAGGCTTGTATCCACTTTAGTAAATCTGACTCTGCCTTAATTCATAAAAGAACACAACCTTTTTTGAAAGACCTTGAAGGGCTGGCCAGCCTCACAGCTGAGTCAGTAGAAACATACAGTGATATTCTATCTGACCAATTGAATATTTACCAAACTACGGTATCTAATCGATTGAATGATGTAATGAAAGTACTCACCATCTTTTCGGTGGTCTTCATTCCTTTGACCTTCATTGCTGGTATCTATGGAACCAACTTCGAATATTTACCGGAGCTGCAATACCATTATGCCTATCCGATTTTCTGGGGCGTCATGATTACCGTTGCCTTAGGTATGCTCTACTATTTCAAACGGAAAAAGTGGATTTAGGCTAGGCCTTCTTTTGAAACGATGGTTTCTGAATGGCAAGGTTATTAGGATAAGCTGCCATACGACCATCTTCCAATTCTACATGGATGTAGAACATTTTGATATCTACAATCAATCCTTCTACAGAGTTATCACCATCCTGTATGCGGATGTAAGAACCTATCTTGTACGGAAAGAAGAAAAACAACACAACAGAGGCAGTAAGGTTACTTAAAATGGACCAGTGGGCGAACAACGCCACACCTACTACTGTGAAAATACTGGCAAAATAAAATGACAGACCAGAAAGGGAAATTTCCCAAGTAACTCCTAACAAAGCACCGAATAACAAGGTATTCGCCAGACCTGTGATTTTCTTGATATAGAGCATTCTTGACTTATCAAAACCATGCTTTTCACCATGTCTGATAACTAAAGTTCTGATAACTTTTCTACTTATCAGATAAAGAACGACAACCCCAAGGGAGATGAGTAAAGTGACCAAATGATCTGCGAACCATTTTTCGAGATCGACTATAATTTGCTCTATATCCATAGTGGAAATTTAGTGATTCCAATTTGTGTTCTACACAAAGCCTTATCGAATTTTTACCATCTATGCCCGATCCCCAACACTAAAATGTGTTGCGTCACAAAGTCGATAGAACTACCGGAAGGAACGAATATATACATATAGCCAAGCTTGAAAGTAGATTTAGCCGTTAACCTTCCTTTAATTCCTGCATAGATTCTATTCTGATCTAGATAGTTTCTTGTAATTCTCTCCCCGAAATTGATTAGTACCTCATCATATACTTCCAGCTTCAAATCATCAATCTTTTCACTTTGAATCGGTATGGCAAGACCCAATTTATGCCCTGCTCGATAATTAAAATTATAACCGCTCAGCACTTCACTACCCGCAGTTTTTCGATTGTATCTCAGCTCAAAACGAAAACGGTGCGTCACTTGAATTTTGCCCAATGGTTGTTTCCATTCAGCAAAAGTATAAGGCCTTACTTCAGGTCTATAAACAGGGTTTTCTCCATTGATATTATGCCAGAAAACAGCAGTACCCAAGGTAAATTTCACATCAGACTTTAAGGTATATGCCAGCCCAGGTCTCAGCACTTGCTGACTGCTGTAATTGACAAAGTCTTGCCTTCGGTGCTGAAAATCCAAGACAACCGAGAAACGATTACCCAAGTCTACATCTCCTTTATATTGGTACCACGTAAGCATATTGGCATCATTGTTCTTTTGAGCCCTTGACATAAAAGTGGCTAATATCATCAGACTCAAAATGAACACTAACCTTGTACTTATTGGTCTTCCCGAAATGTCAATAACCTTGTTCAACATCTCTTTATCTTTTTGGGATTACTTTGGCTTCCACAGGAGGCAACTTATCGATCGCTTTCAACGCGGCCTCATGAATTTGTTCCTCAAAAATATTCTTTCCCACAACGGAAGTATGACTAAGCACAATGATTTGTAAATCCTTCTTGGGAAAGTAGGCGATCCCGTTTCGAAAGCCTTCCCATAAACCATTATGGAAAACTTTCAATAGTCTGAATTTTGACCACTCAAGCTTAAAACCCATACCGTAGCTTTTTGAAGTCTTCTCAAAGTCTTTAGGATAGAACATAAGGTCTATCCATTTTTGATTCAGTATTCTCCCTTCCTTCAGCGCGATGAACCACCGGTTCAAGTCCCAAGCCGAGGAATAAATGCCCTTGTCTCCAAAAACTGCATTAGACAGGCTGGATTGAATCGGCAGATATAGTTTTGTAACACTATCCCTATCGTATCCCGTCAACGTTAAACCACCACGTACAAAACTGGTTTTAGTCATATTCAGAGGTTTAAAGTATTGCCTTGACATATAGTCCTTAAATGGTGTACCTGTAATGTCCTCTACTAAGAGTGCTAGTAAAGCATATCCAGTATTTGAATAAGCATGATCGGTACCAGGTGCAAAATCTGTAGACGAAATGTATCGATTAATCAATGGTATGATATCTTCATTTTTCGGCCCCAAATCAGACTTCCAGGTATTTTCTAAATACCAAAAATAGTCTGGCAAACCCGATCCATGTGTAAGCAAATGCTCAATGGTGATCTCTTTAAATTTGAATTCAGGAAAGTATTGAGAAAAAGAATCATCTAATGAGAGTTTGCCTTTGGCAATCAACTCTAAGATAGCTACTGCCGTAAACTGCTTGCTGATCGATGCCAACTGAAACCTGTAGCCTTTTTCTAAGTTCTCTTTTTGGAAAGGGTTGGCAAAGCCAAATGAAGAATGCGTCAAAATGCGATTGCTCTGACACACCAATACCTCACCGTTAAACCTATAGCGTTTGGCCATTGATTCAATGGTATTTTTCAACTCGAGAATAGCGAGTTCTTCAATACTGGTTTTGGGTTTAAAGTAAAGTGAATCCTTATTTCTTTGAATTGCCTCTACCGACTGAGCAGCTGAGACTGTCTTAGCGTGCATTTTAGCCCTCAAAGCTTCTATTGCCGTTTGACCAGTGAGGTCTGTGCAGCAAAGAACAGTTAGAATTGATAGAAAATATTTCAGAAAGGAAGTTCTCACTCTGTTATCAATCGTCTAGTGACTAATCAATAGTTGTTCTACCAATATGCATGACTGCATCTCCCATATGCAGAATTGGGTTATTCTGTAATCCAATAATGTACCCTTCCGAAGGCGCTTTTAAGGCTACACTGAATTCTCCAAAAGGATCGGTAATATGACCCACCAATTGATTCTTTTTTACATACTCTCCGCTCTGTACTAAAGTCTGGAAAAGGCCTGATGACCTTGCTCTAACCCAAGAGGAATGGTTGATCATCTTGTTCTCATAACCAGGATCAGTCATTGGCTTAGCCGCCATGCCTAAGTGATGCATCAATCGTTGTGTTCCATTGATACCTTCCTGAATCGCAAATTCATCAAATCGGCCTGACTCACCTCCTTCAAAGACTAGTATCTTTTTACCAAGCTTGGCAGCAGATTGCCTGAAAGATTTTGGTCGATAGGGTGAGTTCAAAGTGAAAGGGGCATGAAAAGCTTTAGCCAAGTCGGCATTGATAGGATCTTTGGTCAAACATCTTACTTGAGGGTAGTTAGTCCGATCGGCACCGCCCGTATGAAAATCTACTCCATAGTCTATCATAGGAACGATATCTCGCATCAAATAATAAGCAACTCTTGAAGCCAAAGATCCATTTTTATTTCCTGGAAACGACCTATTCATATCTTTTCCATCAGGTAAGGATCTTGAAAAGTGAATGAAGCCATAAATATTAATGATAGGAATACAAATGACCGTTCCGATCTCTGGTATATGGATATCTTGATCGATGATTCTTCTTACTGTTTCAATCCCGTTGATTTCATCGCCATGTAAGCCCGCAGATAACAACAATACGGGACCAGGCTTTTCTGCTCGCGCAATGGTAATAGAAATATCAATGGGTGAGTGAGAGGGTAGCTTGGCTACATTGACTGTTATTCTATTTGTTTGACCAGGTAAGGTCTCTACGTTATTGATGATCATATGAATTTCTTAGGCCTTATTTCTTCGTCTCTTTTTCTTGGCAGACACTTCTATAAAGTCAACTATTTTACCCGCAATATCAACATTCGTGGCTTTTTCAATGCCCTCCAGACCTGGCGAAGAATTAACTTCCAACACCATAGGACCAGATTTTGATTGTAGCATGTCTACACCAGCAATTGCTAAACCCATACTTTTTGCAGCAAGCAAGGCAGTCGATTTTTCTGCCCTTGACAATTTAATAATATTGGCGTGACCTCCTCTGTGAAGGTTAGAGCGAAACTCACCTTCTTTGCCTTGTCTTTTCATAGATCCGACAACTTCTCCATTGACCACAAATGCCCTTATGTCTGCCCCTCCTGCTTCTGCAATGAACTGCTGTAAAATTACGCGAGTTTTAAGGCTTTCAAACGCCTCTACCACAGAAGTAGCAGCCTTATCAGTCTCCGCTAGCACAACGCCTAAACCCTGAGTACCCTCAAGGAGTTTGATGACTACAGGAGCACTTCCGATATGCTTAAGTACCTTATTTTCTCCCTTCGCAAAGTTTGTAAAAGCTGTTTTAGGCATTCTCACACCTACACTGGAGAGGATTTGAAGACTCCTTAATTTATCTCTCGATCTGGTAATGGCCAATGATTCGACAGCAGAAAAAACATTCATCATCTCGAATTGTCTAACCACGGCTGTACCATAGAAAGTGACTGAAGCTCCAATTCTTGGAATGACGGCATCTATATCTGTCAACTGCTCTCCTTTGTAGTGGATGGACGGTCCTACTTCATCCATAATAATATCACATTTCAAGTGGTCTATCACGAGAGCTTCATGCCCTTTTGCGGTAATGGCTTCAACCAAGCGACTCGTAGAATACAATTGTGGATTTCTGGATAATACGGCAATTTTCATAGTGTCTCATTTTTAAGTTTAGCGGTGCATTGAATTCAATACACAGAAGCAGTCTAGGAGATTGTTAACCCGTTGTGAAAAGCCTCCGGAGTATTCGGCCTACTTCTTAAAGACCCACCTCTTTCTAAGACCAGCTAACAGTAATTAGGATTGAGTGTTTTTGACCATTTACTTTTTGACACACTAGACTAAATGCCTGATGAAATGATGTAATATCTGAAATTAAGGAAATTATACCGCTTCCCATGACGCTCTGCCTCTTAATAAACCAATAGGCTATTTGCCAATTGTTGGTAATGTGGTCAAAGAAATCGAAATTGATTCCTAGTCATTATTTGTAACTAAGGTTTGTATGTTCAATCAGATTCTCGTTCCTGTAGATTTTTCTCAAAAATCTCGTCACTCTCTGGAGATGGCCTGTCAAATAGCCGAAATATCTAAAGGTGAGGTTGATGTTTTCCATATTGTACAGGCAGCGTTATCCGTCCAAATGAACGAGGCGGGTGAATATGAAAGCCTTGGGAGCAGTGGGAAACAATTCCTTCAGGATATTCTGCAAAGCAATCAACTACGTCTAGAGCGGTTGACCAATGAGTACAAATCGGAAAATTTTGACTTAAAGCTCAGGCTAAAAGTAGACGACTTACCCGATAAAGTGGCTGAGCACATTCACAATGAGAATTACGACCTTTTGATTGTAGGAGGGCATACGGAATACAAAATCGATAGCGCTTTCGGTATCAATCACAACGAGCGTATCGTCAGATTAGCGAAGAAACCTGTGCTGGTTGTTAATAACCCCTCGCAGGACAGACGAATAAAAAAGATTCTGGTACCGACCGATTTTACAAATAACTATGAACAGTCCGCTCATCAGTTGAAAGAGATCCAGCAGTTTTTCGATGCGCGTCTGGAGTTCCTGCATATCAATACGCCCTCCTTTTTTAGTACAAGCTATGAATTAGATAAGCGCATTGCTTCTTTTCAGAACAAGCATAATTTTGAAAATTGTGATTTTAAGGTAGTCTCTGATAAGAGTCGAAAAAAGGGAATCCTCAGAGCCTCTATGCACTATGGGGCAGATATGATATTATTGCTATCCTTTCAACCCAATCAATTGCAGCGCATCTTAAGAGGTGATATAACTGAATATGTAGTGAACCATTCGGAACTTCCGGTAATGGTATTGAATGTAGAGAAGTAGCATTTTTGATCAGTAAGAAGAGGCTTTTCTAAGATTCCGACTATCGAGTAAGCCTTCTTTCTCGAGCATTTTTCTGATTTCCCTATGGCTCTCCCAAAACTGATCATCGATTTTCTGCATAGTCGGTGCATAGTCAGGATGTACCTCTAGTCGCTTCATAATAGGGTCATCCTTCATCAACATTACCAACCAATAATAGTAATCGCGTTGCTCCGAGAATTTCTTTAGGTATTCGATAGCCTTTTCGACATCTCCCAAATAAGCATAGTAGCTCGACATGATTAAGTCTTTGTAGATGGAATTGTCATTTTGAGCAAACTCATAATAAGTCTCTATTTGTTCTTTCGCCTCCTCTTCCCGGCCGAGTTGGTCGTAAACAAAGGCAATTTTTAATGCTTCACCTTCAAAGATGCTAAGACCATAAGTCTTTTTGATGGTGTTGAATATATCGTAGAAATATGCAGCCTCCTCATACTTTTCCATGGTGTAATAGACCTTGGCTACCTCTTGGATGATATCAAGACGCGTAGTGTCCTTTCTCAAAACATCTTTCAATAGATCGACCGTTGTGGGCAAATCATTGCCCTGAGCCATTTTGATGTATGGATATAAATACTGTGAAAATAGATTCGTACTGTCCAAGCTGATTGATCTCTTCACAATAATTTCTGCCTCATCGAAAAAACCAGTCTGCGCTAAAGCATTGCTAAGATGCAAAAACGAAATACTCGTCATTGTAGAGTCGGCATTCGTTCTATCAAGCTTAAAGACTTTTAGTGCATGGGTCAAATACCTTCTTGTGTTAGGCATGTACACATTATAAATCTCAGACAAGAAATTATTAGCGCTCACCGAACTTGGGCTATAGGTCAAGGCCTTTTCAAAGTATTCCACTGCCAGAGGATACTGAGCATCTTGCATGTAAAAAAGGCCTTTAGCCACTTGGCTAGCAAAAAGTTCGGGGTCCAGGAAAAGGGACCGATCTGAAAGCTCATTGAGTTGTTTGGTAAACTGTTTCTGAGCTGCATAAAGGTCTATGTAATAGTAGCAAATCGCCATATTGGCATAGCCAAGGGCAAAATTAGGATCTTCTTCGACTGACTTTTCAAAGTATTCCAAAGCCTGGTATAGATCGGCACCAAAGAGTTTGTTCATAATGGCCAAGCCTCTGAGAAAGTAATCATAGGCCAAAGCATTTTCGGTAGGTAATTTTTCGATCCGTCTTATTTCATCGGGTGAGATATAAACCTCAATCTGTTGGGCAATATCCTTAGCAACCTCTGCCTGAAGGTCGAACACGTTATTGGATAACCTTTGATACTGCTGCGACCAGAGATGATCATCTTTTGGCGCCTCGATCAGTTGGATCGTTAACAGGATTTCATCCCCTACTTTTTGACCGCTTCCTTCCACAATATAATCGGCATCAAGTTTATCGGCTATTTCAGCAATTGATACTGCCTTATCGCGATAACTCTCTACTGAGGTTCTACTGATAACTCTGAGGTTTTCAATCTTCTGTAAATTATTCAGCACCGCTTCCATCATACCATTAACAAAGTAGATATTGCTGGAATCGTTACTATCATTTTTAAAAGGCAGAACGGCTATCGATTTCTCCTGATTGCGATTTTCAGCTGGCTTCTGGTTTGGGAAAAAGATAATGGTCAGTACAACTGCACAAACTATTGCAATGGGCCAAAGCCACTTTTTTGAGCTTTTATTTCGTGTGTCACCTACCGTAGCTTCTGATTTCGATGCTAGAAACCTTGACTTTTCCTCACCTGGAGGATAGCCATAATGCTCTCGATAGCATTTTGTGAAGTAGGATACACTGTTGAATCCGACTTTGTAGGAAACCTCGGAGACCGTAAACTCATCGCTTCTTAAAAAATCCTGTGCATGATGCAATCGGGTTTGCCTGATCAAAACACTAACGGAAAGGTTCGTCAGTTTCTGAACCTTTCGGAGTAGGTTAGAGCGGCTCATGTCCAAACTTTCTGCCAATTCAGAAACGCCAAAATCTTGATCGGACAGGTTCTCTTCAATCGTTGAAATGGTCCTATCGAGAAAGTCGCTCTCTATGTTTAAGAAGTTTGACATATCGTCAGTTTGCACATTTAATAACTATACAAAAAAGAGCAGGATAGTTACCAATTCCAAACCCCTTAAAATTAGTGCTAATCCAGTGTTTGCGTCATAGTTTATAGCCAAAGGTCATAATTTCTAAGTTTTTAGCATAGCTGATATAATCCGCAACATTCCAATATAGCCCACCCAGAAACATTTGAGGACCTTTGTATTATCAGAAAAAATAGAACTCAAACACGTTTATCATGAAATACAAAAAGACAAATTTTTTAAAAGCTATAGTAGCTATTTTACTATTAACAATTGGCTTTTCTCTCCAGTCATGCAACAGTGAGAAGAAGGGAAATAACGAAGAAGAAGTAGTCAGTGCACCAAGGCAAACACTCTTTGAAGCAGCCTTTACCGGAAAGCTAAACTTGATAGAGCAACATATAAAGGCTGGAACTGATTTAAATCAAAAGGATGATTTTGGTTCAACCGCCCTGAACATCGCTATCACTTTTGGAAAGACTGAAATCGCCAAAGCACTTATAGAAGGAGGGGCAGATTTATCAGTGACTACGGCCGATGGATCAACGCCTTTACATTCAGCGGCTTTTTTCGGAAGAACAGAAATCGTAAGAGCTTTGCTTGAAAATGGTGTTGACATCAATACGCGAAATAGCTACGGTAGTACTGCTCTCGAATCTGCCCAAGCACCCTTTGAGCAAGTAAAGCCAATCTATGACCAAATGAAGCGTGAATTAGCACCATTGGGTCTCAAGCTTGACTATGTCGAGATTGAAAAGGCACGAAAAGAAATAGTAGCTCTTATTACTAACTATCAAGGGTAATGGAGATCAATACGACAGACTACCAGAGAAGGTATGATATCGACTGGCTAAGAGTTATTGCCATTGGTCTTCTTCTCATTTACCATATCGCCATTGGCTTTCAATCTTGGGGAGGACTTATTGGTTTTATTTTGAGCGATGAGCCTATGGACTCTATCTGGATACCGATGTCGGCACTCAACGTTTGGCGTATTCCCCTGCTCTTTTTTGTATCGGGAATGGGAGTAGCCTTTGCCATGCGTAAGCGGAGTTGGAGCCAACTCATGAAAGAACGAGGACAGCGCATTCTAATTCCATATGTATTCGGAATTGTCGCCATCGTTCCGCTCCACTTTCTAGTTTGGCAAACTCATTATGAGCTTCCATTGTCTTATGAAGCTAACCCTGCACACCTATGGTTCCTCGGTAATATTTTGATGTATGTGGTGGTTCTTTCGCCTTTCTTCTATTACCTAAAGAGAAATGAGGGCGGTAAGTTTCACAAACTGCTAGTATCACTTTTCAAGAACCCCTTGGGGCTATTGGTGGTAATCATTCCCTTTGTCATTGAATCCATAGTGATTAACCCAATGAGTTTTGAGACCTATGCTATGAACTCTCATGGCCTATTTATCGGGTTTCTCGCTTTTTTCTTTGGGTACTGTTTCATCTATGCTGGAGAAACCTTTACAAAAACGCTTATCAAGTGGAAATGGGTATTCCTTACCCTTGCCTTCGGCATGTACTTATACAGGCTTTTCAATTTCGAGCTAATGGGACCAAACTACCTCAAATCAGTTGAGTCGAATTTATGGGTCTTTGCTGTATTAGGAATTGGCTTTGCCTATTTAAACAAACCGAGCAAAGCATTGAGTTATCTAAGCGAAGCCGTATACCCTGTCTACATCATACACATGGCCGCCTTATACCTTGGCTCATTACTCATTTTTCCATTGGCCATACCAATCTTTGCTCAGTTCATACTGTTGATTCTATTCACGGGGATCAGCTGCCTGCTCACCTATGAGTTGATTATCAAACGAGTTAAGGTATTGCGACTTCTCTTTGGGCTAAAAATAGCGAAGCACAAAAAAGCATTAGACAAGTAATTATTAGGTGCCATTCATTTGGCACTTTTATTAAAACTTCAATTAGTATAATAATAATCGCTTTCCTATATTTACTTCAATTAGAATAAAATAATTTGCCATGAAGAAGCATAAACTTGGTGAGTTCCAAGAGCTAGTCCTTATGAGTGTGGTCATCTTAAAGGAAGATGCTTATGGAAACGAAATCGATCGCTATTTGGAGAGTTGCCTCAATGAGCGACAAAGTATGGGCGCTATACAGACCGCTCTGAAACGCATGGAGGAGAAAGGTTTTCTCACTTCTAAATGGGGAGAAGTAACCCAAAAAAGAGGCGGCAAACGCAAACGCATTTATGCGGCTACACCCTTAGGTCAAAAGGTGCTTAGAGAAATGAGAGACCTGCGCACACGCATGTGGAACGAAATGCCGGATTTGGAAATTGGCAGTCTCTCATGACGAAAAACCCCAATCACCATCCGCCACAATGGCCTATATGGTTACTGCGAAAATTCCTAAGGCCTCAGTATGCCGAAGAAATCGAGGGTGATTTAGAGGAGAGATTTCTAGACGATATCCAACGATACTCTGCTAAAAAAGCCAAAAGACAATTTGTATGGCAGGTGGTCAAGCTTATGCGTCCTGCCTTGATCAAAATGATTGGCGGAACTCAACAATTAAACAACATTGGAATGCTCAAAAACAACTTTAAAACCATTTTAAGAATCATTGCTCGTGAGAAAATGTACACGGGCATTAACGTTATCGGTCTAACGGCAGGCATCTCTGTGGCACTCTTAATTCTATTCTACGTCCATTTTGAATTGAGCTATGAAAGCTATAATCCAAAAGCAGACCGCATAGCCCGCATTACCACCGACTATATGGATGGCGGAGCCTTAATAGATCAAGATGCAGAATCTTATCATTTGCTCGGTCCAATGATGAAGGAAGAATTCCCCGAGGTCGAAGAATTCACTAGGGCCTTCCGCATGTCCGAGTCAGTTCTCAAGGTTGATGAATCGACCTTTAGAGCCTCCAGAATCTTTGCCGTGGACCCAAGTTTTTTGAGCCTTTTTGGATATCCATTGATTCAAGGAAATCCTAATACGGCCTTAAAAAGCCAACGAGATATGATACTCACCGAATCCGCGGCTTTGAGGTACTTCGGCACAACAGACATTGTAGGAAAAACCATGTGGGCCTCCGTTATCGGTGGAGATTTAAAAGTAGTAGGTATCGTCAAAGACAGCCCAGCCAATTCACACTTGAAATTCGACATGCTCTTCTCTTATGTTACCATGAAGGAGACATTGGCCAAACGTGATAGTCCATGGAATAGCAACGATACATTCTCTTATCTTCTACTTACGAGTGCCGATCAGTTCGACACATTTAATCAATCAGTCCAACGACTTTCTGATCGTTTAGTGAAAGAAGATAAAATAGAAAACGAGCGTGTAATCGCTCAGAGAATGCAGGACATTCATTTATACTCTCACAAGTCCTATGAGCTGGAAGCAAACGGTAATGCTACAATCGTCTATTTTCTATTGTCCGTGGCACTATTGGTAATTACGATTGCGATAGTAAACTATATCAACCTTGCTACTGCCAAGTCTATGGATAGAGCCAAAGAAGTCGGCATTCGGAAGGTAATCGGCTCTACTAGTAATCAATTAAAAGTCCGGTTTTTCATTGAGTCATTGGTGATCAATGGCCTCTCAGCTATTCTTTCATTGATTACCCTATATCTCTTATTGCCAGATTTTAAAGCAACGGCCGGTTTGCCAATGACCTTTTCCTTGTTTGACAACGGTCTTTTTTGGGCTGTCTTTACAGGACTAATTCTTTTCAGCACCTTGGTAGCTGGGAGTTTCCCAGCCTTTATTTTGTCCTCCTTCAAGCCCGTGGCGGTATTAAAAGGAAGGTTTTCTCACTCAAGTCGGGGCATCTTACTAAGAAAAGGGTTAGTCGTTTTTCAATTCGCCATTGCCATTTTTCTCTTGATACAAACCTCAACATCTTCCCGACAATTGGATCATATGCAGTCCAAAGATCTGGGGCTGAATTCAGAGCAAGTCGTGGTTGTATCCGCCCCTCCAACAACTCCGGAAATAGCAAATTTCAAGCTTTTCAGAAACGAACTTTTGGATAATAGTTCATTCAAATCTGTGGCCTTGTCGACCACTGTACCTGGCCAGCCCACTAGTATGATGGGCAGTACAACAGGTATCAACCTAGTGAATGCGGTAGAAGAACACAACTTCAATTTCTTCCTCTATTTCATAGATAGTCGCTTTATACCCACCATGGAATTTGAGCTATTAGCAGGTGAAAATTTCAGAGAGGATGCCAGCGAAAGAGAAGTAGTAGTAAATGAAGAAGCGGTTAAACTTTGGGGAATTTCGGATCCCAAAGATGCGATTAATCAGAAAATAGATCTTTGGGGAAATGAGCATACAATCATTGGGGTATTAAAGAATTTCCATCAAACAGGAGTCAAAGGAGGCTATATCCCCATGATATTTCGTCATAATAATTTCGGTGGTTTTGTCAGTATTAGAACAGAAGCTGGAGACATCACCACTCAACTAGCCGAAATTGAATCGCTATATGACACCCACTTCGATAGCCCTTTTGAGTTCTTCTTTTTGGATCAAAAGTTTGACGAGCACTTCAAGTCTGATCAGCAATTTCAAACAGTTTTTAGCGTCCTGAGCATTTTTGCTTTGCTCATTACTTGCCTTGGTCTACTGGGCCTCTCCTCTTTTACCGTTGCCAAACGCAAGAAAGAAATTGGGATTCGCAAAGTGCTTGGAGCAAGTGTCAGTCAGATCATTACACTCATCTCTCGGGACTTCATTTGGCTAATTGGTATTGCCTCTATGATTGCCTTACCTATCACTTATTACATTGTCGGAAGTTGGCTCAATAGCTATAGCTATCGCATTGACATTACTTTCTGGCTCTTTGCGGGACCAGCGATCCTCGTCTTTCTAGTAGCTATCACTACGATCTTCTCCCGAACACTGAGTATTTCGAAGATGAATCCAGTAAACTCTTTGAGAGATGAATAAGCTGTTTCTATTATCAAGTAAAAAAGGGCAGCCAATTGGCTGCCCTTTTTTAGGTGTTAATAACCTTAATCCTGTAACATCATGAGTGGGAGCGGCATATCTTCGATCAGCTCTTTGGTCGTACTACTCTGCATAAACCAATCCAGCAAGCCATGCTGTCTTGGCACCATTGCTAGTAGATCCACCTGATTCTGAACACAGAAGTCAATTAAACCATCCTTGACTTGGTCATACGATTTGAAATGGAAGCTGTGCGAAACATCCTTTAGGTACAAATGCAGACTTTTGGCAATATCGATTTGCTCATCTTCCAAAGCGGCTTCATCCGCCACGTGCACTACGTGAATGTGTGAGAAGAAGTGTTTGGCAATATTAATGAGTTGTTCAAATACCGATGGATCATAAGCCTCAGAGTAATCACCAGCCAATGCAATGTGTTTCATACTCATTATCTTTGCCTCTTCTGGCAGTACCACAACTGGACAGTCAACGTGTTTGGCAACATTATAACTCTGAGAGCCAGTTAGGTTTTCCAAAAAACCACTTTTTCCAGAAGATGCCATCACCACTAATCCTATTTCATGCTCCTCTGTGATGCGCTTGATGGCATGTGAAAGATTACCATAAGTGACTTTAGTTGTGCAATTCATATTGGAATCAATGGCAACTTCCTTAATCAAATCATGGAGCCTCTCTTGGGCAGCATCACGTTGGACATGTAGGTTTTGATAATTGGCCCCAACGACTGGAGAAGTTGAAAATCCTGCTGGTAGCTCTAACGAGTGCATCAAAATGATACCCATCTCAAGGCGTTCTGCCATGTGAATGGCATTCTCAAGAGCTGTTACTGATTGCTTTGTAAAATCTATAGGTACTACGATATTTTTCATAATAGTGGGTTTATGGGTGAAACATTTGGGATAATTCTTATAGCTCGCTGGCGGGTACAAATTTGAACTTCTGTCCACCGATC
This sequence comes from Roseivirga sp. 4D4, assembly GCF_001747095.1. Taxonomy (NCBI): domain Bacteria; kingdom Pseudomonadati; phylum Bacteroidota; class Cytophagia; order Cytophagales; family Roseivirgaceae; genus Roseivirga; species Roseivirga sp. 4D4. Next base: position 3,643,728 of record NZ_MDGP01000001.1, on the reverse strand, counting down.
GATGCCTCATACATCAGGCCACCGTTGGCTAAAGTGAATACGGCTACTCCGTCAGTGTATTTAGCGTCAGCTGAAATTCCTGATTTCAATGCTACTGCAGAAGCCTGAGCAGCAAACTGAAATTCGTTACTGATAAATCGGTTGTATGCGTCAGCATTCTCAAAGAAGATTACCTCTCCGTAGGATTTGCCTCCAAACTGAAAACCGATAGTTACTTGTTTCATTTTAGATCCGCCTTGAACGGCACCGTTCTTAAAGACCAATCCTTTTCCAGCAGCACCACCGATACCGATAGCACCTTTCCCTATAGAAGGGAATACTGCATAACCATACGATGTCTCGAAAAATCGATTAATCTTTGGATCTACTTCTTGAAATTCAGCAATTGCTTCATTCACCTTGCCTCTATCGAAGCCATCTTGTGCGAAAGCTCCTTGGCTCAAAAGTAGGGTGAGTGCTATAAGTGTTGATTGTAATATGTTTCTCATTTTCATTTTCTTAATGTTTTAAATTTTATAATTCGATTGATTTTAGCTGTATTGAAAAAACATGAAGAGGGTCATGAATGTCAGTACACTCAATGTTAGTCCAGCCATAAAAACATTGTAAGAGTAAGTCACCAGCTTGTACTTTTTATCAAGTACAAGACCGAGGAAATAGATGTCCACAGACATGCTATCATACACCCTATCATCATTCTGCCTGAATAAGCCCATCTCCCTTACAAAATCTGTTTTCTTGAGAGCAGTGAAATTTCCAAAGAATAGAATACTACTCTCTTTGCCCAGCAGTCGCTTTTTATTCACCTCTTTATTGGTGACTTTAGGTCTTGCAGATAGAATGGCAAAAATTACCGCAGCAAGAGAACCTGCTACAAAAATCATTACTGGTATTGTAAATCGGCTGTACTTAAAGAATCCTTCTTCAAAGAAGGTATAACCCGTACCCCCAAGGGTGATAATGATGGAAAGAATAATCGTGTTAACACGAATGATCAGGTTTGCCTTTTGATCTGCTATAGAACTCAGATTGATATGGTTTCTATAAACAGTGCGGTACATGGTCTCGATACCCCGACCTAGTTTTCTGCTTTTTCTTTTTGCTTTCTTTTCTTTTCCTTCCTCTTTTTGAATTCGCGCCAGAAGCTTCTGGCTATTCTTCGCTTTTCTCTTTGCCAAGTTTTTGATGGCATACTCAGTTCTATATTTATGGTTCGTAATTAATTCATACCCCTCTCTTAGTGCATTGAGTACACTCTCTTCCGCATCTTCCTCTACTGTCTTAAATTGCAGCTGACGGATGAGTTTTTTCTTTCCTAGGTATTCATAGTAGGCGTCATAAAACACTTCTTCTTGGAGAGTTTTATCATCCGAATCGTCCTCTACAGACTTCATTAATGATTGTATAGGAGCAGTGTCAAAACTTTCATCAAGACCTTTTTCAAAATCTTCTAAGTCTTGAATTGCCTTTTGTAAATGAGTTTCTCCAGGCTCCCACTGACCCGTATGTATGAAGGCAGCAGCTATAATGACTTCGAAACATTGTTGGTCGTTGAGGCCTTCCTCGGAGCCAATTTTCTCTGCAGCCTTCATAAGGCTCCAAGTCTTGTCAATGGAGTGGAAGGGTGTCTGTTCTTTTTCTCTTTCTTTATATAGTTGGATCAAGAAAGACCTGACTTGTTCCACAATGTGTTTTGACTGTTTCATACTCCATTAAGAGCCAATTCTCATACCATATGTGTAAAGCCCATCCGTGCTAAAATTTGGGCCCTCAAGCACTTAGAATAAAATGAAGTGTGGAATTAATTACCCATTTCACTTTGAGAATTGGGTCGTCAATTCCCCAAAAGTCATACAGATTCATTTCAAAAAGTCTCTGAAGATCGAAAAATGACGATTTCGATTTATGCCATAGTGTTTGCAGTAGTAGAGGCATGCAACACTATAAAATTTTTGTCCTACTTATTATTATAAATGTCAGCGCGACACCCGCGCTGGCTCAAAACGTTAAGCAACTCAAACCTGATTCGACTGCCACAGCAGCCGCTAACGTAAACTTCTCCAACGGGGCTATCGGGAAATTCTTTATGGGTAAACATTATAGAAAGGAATGGATAACACCCATTACAGCACCCGTATTTGATGTAAACTCCTATAAAGGAGGCCTTGAGATTTTAAAGCTTGGTGGCGGCTTCCAGACAAAGTCAGTACGTCTTCAAGACAGTAATGGTATACAATATAATCTGCGCACAGTAGACAAGTTTCCAGGAGACAAGTTACCCAGCGCATTTCGAGGAACGTGGGTAGACAATGCTTTAAAGGATCAGATCAGTACTGCGCATCCTTATGGATTTCTAGCAGTACCAGTGTTGGCCGATGCAGTCGGTGTCTACCATACCAAACCCAAATTAGTGTATGTGCCTAAAAGTGCTCCATTGGGTGACTTTGCCAAAGCATATGGTGACAAACCTTTTATGATTGAAATACGGCCAGACGAAGATCTGTCTGGTTTCGATCGGTTCGGGAATTCAGAAAATATCGTGGGTACTGATAAAATGTATGAGCACATCATCGAAGACAATGACAATGAGGTCGATCAAAAATCCTTTGCAAAAACACGACTACTAGATGTATTGATTGGTGACTGGGATAGGCATAACGATCAATGGAGATGGGCTGAATATGAAAAAGAAGATAAAGGCTCAATTTTTAGAGCCGTACCAAGAGATCGTGATCAGGTGTTCGTCAAAATGGAAGGACTTATTCCTCGCATAGTGACGTCCAGATTTTTTATCAGACGTATGACTCATTTCGGGTATGAAATTGGAGATCTCAAAGGCTTCAATTGGGCGGCCAGAGACTTAGACCATAACTTTTTAAATGAACTTACCCTAGATGATTGGGTTGAGACTGCACAATATATACAGGATCAATTGCCAGACGAGGTAATAGAAAAAGCCATTAATCAATTACCGAAAGAAGTAAAAGATATTTCAGGTGATCAGATAGTCAGCAAACTCAAAGCTAGACGTAATGACCTAGTGAAATATGCCACAGAATTATATTACAACCTCTCTAGAGAAGTAAGAATTTTTGGGAGTGATAAGCACGAACGATTCTTAGTTGAAAGACTTGATGATCAACGAACTAAGGTGACCGTCTTTAAAACTGAAAAAGACGGAGACTTAGAACAGAAGCTTTATGAGAGGACATTTTTCTCTAATGAGACTGAAGAAATTCAATTATACGGGTTGGACGGTCAGGACGATTTTAGAATATCTGGTCAAGTCAATTCCGGTATAAAGGTCAGAATTGTAGGAGGACCAGATGAGGACATCTTTAATGATGAATCTCAGGTCAAAGGAATGAGCAAGAAGACTATCATTTATGATAATACTTCGGACAGGGATAATATTGAATCAAGTGCCGAAACCAGAATTAAGTCTTCTCAAAAAGATTGGATCAATGAATTCAACAGAGACTATTATGACATAGATTATTTAGGTCCAAGAGTTTCCTTCGAGTTCAACCCAGATGACGGTTTGTTTTTAGGAGCGGGCATCTACTGGGAAGATCAAGGCTTTCGTAGAAACCCAGGATCCGATCACTTGCTTGACTTTAATTTTGCCACACGAACCTCAGGTTTCAACATAGGGTATGAAGGAAACATCTATTCAGCACTAGGGCACAATTGGGATATAGCCATTCGCGCTGATGGTAATAACGATAAGTTTGCATTCAACTACTTTGGACAAGGCAACAGCACTAAAAATGTAAGAGACATAGATTTCTACCGCGTCCAGCTGGCTCAGATTAACTTTTCTACACAGATTGTCAAACGTGTCAGTCGTGCATTCTCTTTAGGCTTCGGTCCTGCCTACCGATCCGTCCGCGTAAATGATGAACCCAACACCATTTTAGGTGAGCCAACCATCAACCCTGAACTTGTATCCACCGAGACAAAACACATGTTCGGAGCCAAATTCTTTACTGACTTTACACTTAAGGATCACCCTGTGCATCCGAGTAAAGGAATTAGTTGGAGAAATGAGTTCGCTTACTGGAATGAGATCGATGGTAATGATATTGATTTTGGTAGAGTAAGCTCAGAATTATCTCTCTACTATACACCTGAATGGTCGTTCAGAATGACCATAGCCAGTAGAACTGGTGTGAGCACTAACGTGGGTAACTACCTTTTCTATCAATCCAACTTTCTAGGTGGACAGGAAAACCTAAGAGGTTTTAGAAGAACTCGTTTCGCAGGAAAAGGAAGCGTATATCAAAATACAGAAATCAGATTGAGCCTAGTGAATATTCACAGCGTCATTCTTAATGGTGATTTTGGGCTGATCGGGTTTATAGATCACGGTAAAGTATGGGCTGATGATGTAAGCGAATCCAATAACTGGCAAAGAACTTACGGTCCTGGAGCCTACTTACATTTTTACGAGCGCCTGGTTTTCTCAGCGCACTACGGTATCAATGAGACATCTGACGATAACACACTATTGGTTAGAGCAGGGTTCTTATTCTAAAAATACGCACAATGAAAAGATATATAAAAACCATATTACTCATATTCTGCTGTAGTGTTAATGCCATGGCCCAAGGGGGTTATCAACGCGCTAACGATACTATTCCGTCAGCAACCGTACCTGGCATGCCATTACCGAAAGGAATGGAGTTTAACTATCAAAGGTTATCAGGTGCCGATCTAAGATCAATACCCATATCTGGAGGTTTTGTAGGTGATGAAGCCACCATTGATGGTGTCTCATCCTTTCAGTTTCAGTTGAAAATACCAATCATCCTAAAACCGAAAACAACACTTCTTTTTGGGATTGATTATCAAGAGCGAAGGTACAACTTCGAACAACCATCGCAGTTAGAATCCAGCTTACTTAAGCAGATCGAAAAAGTGACGCTCAAAAGTAGAGAAATGACTTTCTACTATAACACCGCACTGGACAAAAAACACTTCCTTTCCGCAAGGATGGATCTGGCCCTTAACGGTAATCTCTCAAACATTGATGACAACCGATTTACCAGTTTTATCAGATACTCCGTGGCAGCAATGTACGGATGGAATCCACACAAAAATTTAGCTCATGGTGTAGGTCTTTACTTGAACTATACGCTGGGGCGACCAAGCATCTATCCAGTATTTCTATGGAACAAAAAATTAAATGACAAATGGGGAATTGAAGCCAAGCTACCCGCCAATTTCAAATTTCGCAGAGACTTCAATGATAAAAGCCGTCTCTATATGGGCTATGCTATTGACGGAGGATCTTATGTAATCAATGGCAAATTTGAACCCCTCAGCAATTTTGAGACAGCAGAACTAAGGCGGTCTGATATTGCGCTCGAGGTGAACTATGAGCGCGAACTCTATGACTTTGTTTGGCTCAAAGCAGGAGTAGGTTATTCCTATAATATCAACCTGCGTGTGTCAGAAGAAAACAGTTTTAACAATGACAGTTTGGTGAAAAATGAAGTAGATCCAAGCCTACTGTTCAACTTCTCACTCTTTGTGGTACCAACAGAAGGACTCAAGAAGCTCTTAGGCTTCAACAATAAATAATGTTTAACACTAAAAAATAAATAAGATATGAAAAATGACAATAGATTAATGACAGTAGAAGACCTTTCGAATAGTTATGTGGTGAATGCCGCACACGAATCGATCGGCTCAATTAAAGACATTGTAGTAGATGTCAATCAAGATAAAGTAGCATACGCGATTCTTAGCGTAAGCCATACATTGGGACTTGGCAGCAAGGAATTACCTATTCCACTAGCCTGCTTTAAGCTCGATACCAGAGAGGAAAATAAAGTAATTCTCGATGTAGATAAAGACCGTTTATTAGAAGCACCAGCGATCGACCCAACAGATTGGAAGGACTTTAACCATATTGATTTACTAATGAAGGTGTATGCCTTTTACGGGGTGAAACCTTATGTGAATCAAATGCAGTCAAACGAGCCTGGTGAAAACTCGGATGCTTCATCTGTAACACCGAATACATTTGAAGAGGCTAGTTTTAAAACGAATAAGTTTGACAATCATAGCAATTCTATTCGCGACAGGCATCAGTCAAAACATGGATTTGGTTCGTAATCAGAATAGACAATCAACATGAAAGGCAGTGAAATTCACTGCCTTTTTTATTGCTCAACGTCCGTGCTTTTGGAAAGCACCTCTTTCACCTCATCTATATCATCCGCTTCGGGTGATGGTTTTTCCTGCTGTTCAAACAGGTTGAGATTTACGTCAATGAGAATGGGAAAATGATCTGAACCTATGGAAGGAAGTACGGCCATTTGGTTGAGTGTAAAATGTGCCGAAAGGAAAAAATGATCCAAAGGCCATCTGAAAAATGGCAACTTTGTATGAAAGGTACTAAAACTGCCTCTGCCAATTCTTGGGTCTAATAAACCACTATACCTACGAAACAACCTAGAGGTATGAGACCAGGCCACGTCATTGAAATCGCCTGCACAGACGATCGGCTTATCAATAGCTTTCACTTCTTTGGCAATCTTCAATAACTCGATATCTCTGGGTGTTGAAGTATCGCTTTCAGTTGGGGAAGGTGGCTCAGGGTGCAGACCATAGTAGATTATTTCCTTGCCCTCATTCGTCTGCAAGACGGCCCTGATAGAAGGAATATCATCCTTCAATAGGAACCGTATTTCATGATCAATGATTTTCAACTTACTGTAGAATAATAAGCCATAGGTGTTTGCCAGTGGGTATTTGATTTGAAATGGGTATTTCTGATCTAAACCCAGTGCCGCGTTCGACCAATTAGCATCCGTTTCTAATAACAGTAAACAATCTGGATCTTCTTTTTCAACCAATTTGAAGAGCCGGGTATATTGATCGTTTTCCATATACACATTGGCCGACAAAAACTTTATGGATTCTCCATGCTCAGCAGAGGTGCTTTTAATATCCTTCGGATGAAGGATGGTATATGGCCAAATGGTATAACTCAGAAGCGCTACACAAACAAACCCTGTAATCATTGGTATTATATGAAGTAGCAGGGAACCATCAAATACAGATAGGTACATGATGAATGAGAGTGCCAACTGAATAATCACCATCTGCTTGACAGGAAAATCAAACATTCTCACAAGCCAGTGAGAAATACGCAGTTGATGAGCGATAACCATACTAAGACAAAGGAACGTTGAAATTAGATAGAGTACTTCTAATAATCTTGTAAGCAGTATACCGTTATTCATCCTTTTGTTCTGGTTTTATAAGATTTTGACCCATCAACTCTCCAATTGGATGCAGGCTATTTGTCTCCATCAATACTATCTTCAACATAGCGGCAAGCGGAAGGAACAAGATCATTCCTGCTAGCCCCCAAATAAAATTACCAAACACCACCGCCAATAAGGAAACGAAAGGATTTAGCTTCATTGATCCTCCTACAATCTTTGGCGTCAAAAAATTCCCCTCCAGCATTTGAATGGTCATTATACAAGCAATTAAACCTAAGGCTATATAGTGATTTTCATATGATAAATAAGCGTATACAACGGGCAATGAGGCTCCCAGCGTAGTACCTATATAGGGTATTACAGCCAAAGTAGCAGCAATTACCGCGAAAACGATGGCGTATTCCAATCCAAATGCCCAAAATGTAATCGCATATAGAATGGACAAAAGGACAATTAATGCTGCCAAACCACCAACGTACTGTTGACCTGTTTTGAGAATTCTGTTTATAATGATTGATTGATCACTCTCTTCTGAATTTGACCAAATCTTTAATATTGATTCAACTATTCCTCTTCTATAAAGTAGAATGAAAAATGTATAAATCATTGACAAAGCAGCATTGCTTATTATGTACCCCGTAGACTTGAAAGTGTTGCTAATAAATGGCACCCCAACATCTCCTAACCATTTTCTGAAAGTGTCTGAAACTTCATTTTTATCTAAATAGAGCCACTCACTATTAAGCTGACTATTAAGCTCTTCGGCAATCACTTGAGAGGGCTTATCAATATTCAATTCTGTTTTCAAGGTAGTCATGACTTGAACGGTCTCATTTGCCAATAAATAGCCAAAACCGGTCAGAATGACTGTACCAAGTAAAAGGGTCAATAATACAGATGCTGCTCTACCAAGTCCTCTTTTTTCTATCCATTGGGCTGGCTTGAGATAAATAGTAGCTGCCAGAACCGCAAAAACCATAGGTTTTAGAATGTTTCCCGCGTGGATAGCAATCATGGCAGAAGCTATGACAAAGAGTAAGATATAGGTGGCCTTTTGTATGGAGAGTTTCATATTAACACAACGGCTAATATCCTGCCAGATAATTAATTAGCCCCTCATTGGGTTTTTGGAGCACATGGCTAGCTGGTTGTCCAAAAAGTCCTCAACACGGGGAATTATTACACACTCAAATTTGGGCTAATATCCATTTCAAGTCTATAGAACAGACTTCAGAAGGTGGCTCACAATTTGGAGTTAAAAGTGTAGATACACATAGTATCAGGTTCAATAATGTTTCACTTTAAAAAATTTATATTATGCTTTACTGGGCACTAGTTTTTTTTATTGTAGCAGTCATTGCTGCGCTATTCGGCTTTAGAGGCGTTGCTTCGGCCACATCCAAAATCGCAAAGTTTTTGTTTTTTCTATTTGTGGTACTCTTTGTACTGTCTTTGTTGGGCCAGGTGCTCTTATAGAAAAGCAGAAACAATAATGACCTTCTCATTTCGAGAGGGTTTTTTTGTGATAATATCAGGCTGTTCCGCTAAATCAATGAAAATTTGCTAAGTCTTATCAAAACAAAAAAGGTATGAATCCAATGAAGATTCATACCTTTTTAGGTGTTTGATTTGTCAAATCAGGATTGGAGATCTTCAAAGAACTCTTCCATTGATTCATAGGCATCTTCGGCCCAGTCCTTGGTACCTTCCCAAGCGGCCTCAGTCGATCTTTCGAGCCTTTCAAGGCCTCTTTGGAGTTCTGACCTTTTCTCTACCAGTTTATCTCTAGTTTCTCTTAAACTCTCGGCCACATCGCCTCCTGCACTTTCAAGCTCATCATCAATTTCAGAAATTTTTTCATCAATGCTATTTATACCTTTTTCAAAGCTCTCTTTAAAGTCAGCTCTTTCTTTTTCAAAATTCGATTTCTTTTCTCCCGAGCAGCTAAATATGAATAAGCACAGGGAAAAAATTAATGTTGATTTTATATAATTCTTCATAATTAGTGATTTTGACTTCGTATTATTTGATTTTGCCACCTGCGTTGATCTTCCTTACTAAACCCAAGCTATCGAGAGACTTTAGTGTAGCCTCAATCCACTGGTTGATTTCCTGGCAGTCTTGTTGAAGAACCAACAACTCAGCATTACCCGCGTTTTCGACAGACAAGGCAGCTAAGTTCAAATCCTTTTTTCTTGTCTTAATAAGACTATCAGTATTTGAACTATATGTGGTTGCCATTTTACGTTCCAAGGTTTCCAATGAGTTCATTGCAACCTCAATAGTACGAGTAACCTCAATTTCTGAGGGAGTGGCTATTGGAACCGTTTGTTTTCTCGCATAAGAGAGAAGCAAAAAACCCAATACCAAAACTGCGAGCATTCTAAGGATATCTTTCATAGGATTTTTTTGGATGAAGATTATGAAAAAGTGGGCTAAAGAGCCCACTTGTTTGTCATATGAAGACACTAATCATTAGTCAATCATTGCACTAAAAATCAGTGAAAGATTCAGTTGAACGTTAGCCTCAACAGCTACCACATCTGTTATCTCTCCCTCTGCACCAGCAGAAGTCTCTATAAAGCTTTCGAACTCTAATTCACCAGTCAAGGTGTTTTCTGAATAGGCTGCGTAAACTAGCTCATAATTGCCCGCTTCCATAAAGTTAAGTTCGAATCTATCAGAGATTGCACCTTCAGCAATGGCTGTACTACTTACTGCATTTGCGAACATAACGTTACTAGAACCTTGTCCACTTGTTTCTGTCTCTCTATTGAAAGTACCTTCTTTGTATGCATAAACAATCACCTTGTCAGCATCATCAAAATCGTCCATGTCCACCTGACCCACAATAGATCCTGTAACTCTTTTTTCAACTAGTCTCAAAGCAGCATTTGCTTCTGCTCTTGTTACGAAGGTATAATCATCAGCTCCATTAGTTTCTTCCTGAATCATTTTCCTTAGGTCAAAGTCTACCACTAGGGCATTAGAACTGTTGGCCAAAATGTTATACGAACCTGTAGCTATTAAATCTACTTCGCTTTGACCTTCCATTTCCAGTGCTTGCTTCCCCGAGCTGGTCATCACATAAGACCCTGGTGTATTGCCTGAGGCATCTGTTGCCAAGTCTAATGTAAAAGTGATACTGTTATAAGTTCCAGCATCCAATTCTTCGTTAGCCAAAATTTCCGTTCTACCATTTTGAAGGGCTAACAAGTCAACTGTTGTCTTGCCATCAAATGACGATGCCGACTGGCCATTAATTTTCACGTCCGTAATGGTCACAAAGACTCCTTGTACTTCAGTGTTATCAATGGGTGCATCAGTTACTTCAATAGAAGCCTGGCCAGAACCATCCACTTCATCATCGTTGCCACACGAGCTAAATGTTAATGCTAATACTCCGATAAGAGCAAATTTTAAGGTTTTAAGAGTTTTCATATTATTTATTTTTTGGTTAATTCTTTAAACCTCTAAGACCAATACTCATGCCACTGCCCAAATGACCCGTATTGATCGATTGACCTAGATTATTGTAGAAAAATCTCCCCAGTCAAAAGTTATTGTGTAGAGGGGATGCAACATTGGTTCTAATGACATGAACCTTCCAACCAACAAAAGGCTGTTGAAATCCAAAACATAACGCCCTTCTTATGAGTATCTCTCGATTGAGTGATACATAAAATAAGGCCACCCCGATTAATCGGGGTGGCCTTTGACTTTCATTGTGAGTGAAGTGTTACTAGAACTTAAATTTTATTCCAAAACCTGGATCTGGTGCTCCATAAAACCTTCCGTCTGTATCTATTTCCAAAAACGGCTTAAACCCAAGGCTGATCGCAAATGGTATTTCTGGTAAGTGGTATTCAAGTCCAAATATTGCATCGACACCAAAGGCCATCTCATTGGAAAGGTAAGTCCTGTTACCACGCCCAAAATCATTGCTCGGATCATTGTCATTAAAAAAGGCTACGTGACCACCAAAACCATAATACCAATTAAGACCTACAGCATCGAATGCTTGTTTACTCTTTTCTTTGAGTGCTGTGATACTAATACCATTACCCCAAAAGCCAAGAATTGCTTCGAACGAAGAATTATGCTTGTAAGTAATGCCGCTTGTTCCTCCAAACCGAAGTCCGATGGAATTATTATTCTGGGCAAATCCTGATGAACCAATAAGTATCAAAAGGAAGAGGGTAATTGTAAGTTTTTTACAAGTTTTCATATTGTATAGGTTTTAGTTTCAATTTCATTTAGTCAAAAGTCATACCAGCTAAAAGATGGAGATGAGTACATTTTTTTTAAAACTGCGTGAGGCTTCCTTCATTCAAGGATAAGAGACCGAACATCTTCTACCCTCCAAACATTATTTAGCCAAGAGTATTGATGGATGATTTCTTTATAACGCTAGATGGCTTATTTGGACGCCTTCATAGGAATAAGCTTAGTACCTGATGAATCAATTTGCTCATTCAGCGTCTGTCCACCCTTAATACCAAAATCCAATGTTCTGATAGGGAAAGGAATGGTAATATCATGCTCGTTGAAGGCCTTCTTAATGGCAATAATAGCATCACTTCTGGCCTCAAGGTAATTTGGGTTTTGAGGAGAATAGTTCACCCAGAACATTACTCTGAAGTTAACGGAAGAGTCTGCAAACTCCTCAAAAACGAAACGAATGTCCTTTTCATCAGTCAGATAGGGATTTGAAGCCACCGCCTTTTCAGTGATTTCCTTCACCTTGTCAAGATCTTCAGCATATGAGACGCCAACGTGCAAATCAACCCTTCTTCTAAATGTTTTAGTATAGTTTGTCATCGGGTTTTGAAAAATCATCCGATTTGGAATGATGACATGCAATCCGGTAAAGGTTTCGATGATCGTAGCTCTCAGTTGAATTTCTCTTACAAAGCCCATGTAGCTGTTGGTTTCAATGATATCGCCAACGCTGATAGGGCGTTTAAAGGCCATAATAACCCCGGAAATGAAGTTTGCCGATATATCCTGAAAGGCAAAACCAATGGCCAAACCAATGATACCCGCACCCGCGAGTAAGGAAGTGACTGCCTGGCTTAAGTGAAGCAAATTAAGAGCAATAATTAATCCCGTACCGAGCGTTAGGAAGGATAGAATTGTAGAAAACAGACTTACTATGGTCTCTTGGTCTACCAGCCTGCTGAGCAACTTTCTAGACAGTACTCTTACTCCTCTTGAGAGGAAGTAAAAAAGCACCATCACTAAGAGGGAGACAACAATATTTGGTAGCAGGGCGGTGATTTTCTCTAGCCATCCCTCCAACTTATTCTGTACTATTGATAAGGCCTGTGACAGGTCAAAATTCATATTTTTTTATTTAGATCTTGTAATTATTTTTCTCAATTCTGACATCAACTCTGATTGGTCCATGTTTAATTTGAACCGCAAATTTCTCAAGAGCTCTTCTTCTGACCCATCTTGATACCTTAGGTCACTCTCAGTCAATGAATCATATTTGGCGCTTAACCTGGATTTTATCTGATCCCAATTTCCTTGAATAAATCGCTTCATAACTTTTTTAGCTATCGGCAAAAAGGAAGAAAACATCATACCAAATTGTGAATCGTAGCATAGGGGCATTTTTTCAAGGGTGTGACCTTTTCACCCGAACCATGATGTGGAGAAATCACTACACTTTGGGTATTTTCTACACAAAAAAAGTGGTGGGCGAGTGCCCACCACGGTCAATCTCCTCCGCACTAAACGGAGATAACTCAAAACACACAACACTATTTTTTAGAAAATGCTGTTAGCATCCAATGATTTTTCTCTGTCTTCTTGATGAATGTATTCATCATATCTACCGTCCCACTGTCACCATTATCGAGTGCTGCGTTCACTACATTGAACATGTATTCTAAGAGAATACTATAATCTTTCAAGATTTCTGAGACCATTTCCATACCTGTTAGATCCGAACCTGATTCTTTGATTTCCGAGGTTTCTAAATAATCCCGCATGGTACTTAATGGCGTTTGCCCGAATACTCTGATTCGCTCTGCAATGTCATCAATGGCTACTTTGGCGCTATTGTACTGTTCTTCAAACTTCTCATGGATATCAAAAAAGTCTGCCCCTTTTACGTTCCAATGAAAGTTTCTGAGCTTTTGATAGTGCACGCTATAGTTCGCCAATAATTTGTTCAGCGATTCTACAATCTCTGCAGTCTCTAGTTTTGTATAACCCAGTTTAACGAAGGGTCTTTGAATTTTATCTGAATGTACTTTTGTTGCTATTCCGTTTTCCATATTTATCTTTTTTTCCGTTCTACACTTATTTCGCTTAATAGAGTTGCCAAAAGCATTCCAAACGTCTCAGGCCGTTTAAAGGGGGATTTTACTCTAAAAGAGCGCAAATTTTTCCCCATACTCGGGGAATGTCTTATACACTTGTATTTAACTTGCCTAAGGTCTTCTCTCTCGATTCATGTAGAGGAGCATAAAAAAGAAGCCGCCACCGAATTGGCATAGAATTCTCATATCTAAGGGTGAAATCAGTTTTAACTTAAACCCAAACGATATGATACGATGGTCACTAACATTTCTTGTAATAGCAGTAGTAGCAGCAATTTTTGGCTTTGGAGGTATTGCCGCTGGAGCAGCTTACATCTCTAAGATTATCTTTTTTGTATTCTTAGTACTACTAATAGTCTCACTTGTCCGTGGAGCAGCGAAAAAAGTATAATCCTTTTAAGAAGCTCAAAAAACAAAACCTCTTCACCGACATGAAGAGGTTTTTTCTTAAAAGGATCTTATCCATTACTAGTAAGATCGTGTAGCATCATGTCTCAAGGAAATCATGGTTTGATCAGAGCGCTTTAAAGATTCAAAAAGTAGCTGATCGTCCACCAGATTCTATGCCTTGGGATGTCGTTTACAAACCTATCTAAGCGATAGTCTATGCCCGTTTCAACCTTATTCTTAGAGTTGAAGTAATATCCTAAGCTACTCACAAAACGTTGCTCGTAATCCCACTGACTACTTTGGGTACTCGCAATCATTTCTGCAGAAACAATTAGGTACCATTCATTATCATTGATCGAAAGGCCCTTTAAGGGTAGTTCTGAGGAGAAACGGTAACGAAATCTATATTCGGTTGACTCTTCTTCAAAGAAGGTCTGGTCTGTTCTCAAGCGATGTCCTATTCTGACGCCAGTCAGTGGAATGGCTGAAGAAATCTGTTGTAAAAACCTATGTACCAGCTGCTGATCAGTAAACCGTAGTAAATAGCCTGCCCCAAGTGACCAGTCTGGATTGAGTTTGTAGCTTAAAGCAGTCGTTAAATCTGTTCTTATGTATTCATAATTACCAATTAGGTCAGAACCATTCTCTTTCCGCCATACCTGTTGCATAGACTCAACCTGACCTGTAATGCGCCATTGGTTCCAACGGTGCGAAATGTTGACCTCTGGTAAGAAACCCGATGATACAACGGACTGAGCGTTCAAACCAAATGGCAATAACAGTAAACCGATCAACAGGAGTCTTTTCATTAAAAATCAAAGTTATCGGTCGGCCTAGTCTGTATTCTTCTTCTTTTGATGAGCTCTCCAGAATCTTTAAAGAGTCCTTCCCAATAACCCAAAACATTCTCAATCTCGGCTCGAAATTCAATCTCGTAGCGAACAGTAATCGCTGATAAATCATTGGTTTTTATGGCTTTGATCAAGTCATCACTTTTTTCAGCTGTCCATTGTTCTTGAATTTTTCTGAGCTTAAATTTTTTATAGGCTTTAAGGCTCTTTTCAAGCTTTACTTTCAGTCCCTCATTAAGCTTTCTCCAAGGCTTCACCACTTCAACATCCTCAATGTCACCATCCTCATCAAACTCAACACTGTATCGCTTACCTTTCAATTTGAATTTGGCTTCGTATGTTTCATCATCCTTGCTCTCTTCGAAGTACCACTTTACTCTTTTTAGGGAACCAAAGGCCTCTTCCAGCCATTCAATAGCATCCTTGGGTACATCATCTGCAAATACTCGAAATTCTTGCTCGACTTTCACATCTTGGGCATTCAGGCCCATCGTAATCATAAGAAAAATGAGTGTTAAGAACCGTCTCATAGGCTATTGGGGAAATGAAATATAAAAAGTTGTTCCAAGGCCAAGCTCACTAGTCACCTTAACGCTGCCTAAGTGACTTTGAATGATATTTTGGAAAGTGGTTAAGCCCAAACCCATTCCACCTTTCTTTGCCGTAAAAAATGGTTCGAACAGTTTACCAAGGTTTTCCTTTGGAATTCCTTTACCATTATCCGTAACAGCAAGTACCACCGAACCTTCTTCTTTGTAAGTACTGATCGATAGTTCTCCACGATCTGGTTTCATCGCTTCAATGGCGTTGATAAAGATATTCAACAAGGCAATTTTGATCTGATCGTGATCTAGTGCAATGTCTGGCAAGTCTGCATCATAGGACTCATTCATCTTCATGTTCTGGAGCTTAATTCTGTCAGCTACCAAGGCTACAGTTTCTTTGACCACCTCATTTAGAGGCTGCTCTTTTAGTTGTAAAGATTTCGGCTTAGAAGAATCTAGCAACTCTGTTACCAGTGTACCAATTCTATCGGCATTCCTTTTGATAATATTGAAATACAGCTCAGCATCTTCAACCTCTTCTGGAACTTCGTCTTTCAATTGCTCTAAAGCCAGACTTAGATTGGTCAGTGGGTTTCTCACTTCATGCGCTATACTTCGGGCAATTTTTCCCGTCATTGATAGCTTCTCCGCCCAAAGTATTTCCTGATCAGCGCGCTTTTTTCTGGATATGTCCTTGATTACTCCCTGATAGCTATTGATCCGATCTTCATCTGGCGAGAGATTGATCAAGTTGATAACACAATGGACCGGTTTATTATTTGAAGACACCAATTCAGCCTCAAATTCTTCTACCTTGTCGTGTTTATAAAACTCTTGGTTAAATCTCAAAAAATCATTTTCGTCTTTGAATAGATCTTTTAAAGTGATCGCCCTCAACTGGTCAATGGTATATCCGAAGATGTTAACCATGGCATCATTGATTTCTAAGAAGAGTAGTTCATTGTTCGCAATGAAAATTGCATCCATGGACTCATAAAAGAGTTTTTTATAACGTGACTCACTTCTTTCTAGAGCCACCGTCCTACCCTTAAACTCGGTGATGTCAAGAAAACTCACTACAAAGCCATCCTCAAGTTTTTCGGCTTGAATTCTAAACCAATTATCAAAGTGTTCTCCTTCATAATGCTGATCGAGAGACAAAGGATTACCTGTATTGACTACATCACAATATTTGTCGAATAAGCCAGCATCTTTATTTCCAGGCAGCTTATTCATCATAGTATTCCCAACGAGTTCATCGGCCGCGATACTCACCATTTGGACAGCAGACTTATTAACGGTCAAGAATTCAAAGTCTTCAATTACTCCTTCCTTATTCCGAATCGACTTAAAGGTCATGATCCCATACGGTGCACTATTTAATACACTGGTCAGTAAACTCTCTGTATTCGGTATATTCACCATGCTCTAAATATTTATCTCGTAGGCCTTTAGTTTATTGTAGAGCGTTTTACGATCTACTTTCAAAAAATCAGCTGTTTGACTCTTATTATTATTGGTATGTCTTAAGACAGCGAGTATGGCTTTTTTCTCTGCCTCTTCTGCCACAGACTTCAAATCTTTGGGTAACTCTCCGTTAAATGAAACAGCCATAGAACCGACATCATCAGTATCCGGACTCAGTATTTCTTGTGGTAAATGCATAGGCCCAATCAATTGATCTTGGCACAATAGCACCGAACGCTTCACTACGTTTTTCAATTCCCTCAGATTACCATGCCAAGTATAGGCTTTTAGTACCTCCATGGTCTTCGGCTCAAAGCCTGCGATTGATTTGCCCAATTGTGCATTGGCGGACTGTAAAAAGTGCTCAGCAAAAACCTCAATATCATCTGGTCGCTCTCTGAGTGGAGAGAGCTCGATCTTGAACTCATTTAAGCGATGATATATATCTTCCCTAAATTCATCTCTTGCTACTGCCTCTTTGAGGTTTTCATTCGTAGCGACAATTACCCTTACATCTACAGCCACTTCCTTGTTACTACCGATAGGTTTGACTCTCCTTTCCTGTAGTACGCGTAAGAGTTTTACCTGATTGTCATAAGAGAGATTACCTAACTCGTCTAGGAATAATGTACCCCCATTGGCCGCCTCAAAGCAACCTCTTTTATCATTGATAGCGCCTGTAAAGGCTCCCTTGATATGACCGAACAATTCGCTGCCAGCCAGTTCTTTTGGAAGCGCACCACAGTCTAAGGCGACAAAGGGCATGCCGGCTCTCTTACTTCTATTATGAATGGCTTTTGCCACATATTCCTTTCCAGTACCTGTCTCGCCTAAAACGATTACGGACATATCTGTTGGTGCGATCAGGTCGATATGCTTGATCACCGTCTGAGAAGCGGGGCTCACGCCATTCACGAATTCTTCTGGCGCTGGTGCCGATACAGACTTCTTTTTTATCGGTTGAATGGCTACCTCTTCTTGATCTCTCCTTGCGTTAAGCGCATTCTCAATAGTGATCAGAATCTCATCCGGATACAGTGGTTTCGTCACATATTCATACGCACCCTTCTTTAACGCTTCGACTGCAATACGAACATCAGAGTAGCCAGTAATGATGACCACCTGAATTCTTGTATCGATGATTTTGATTTTTTGCAGCATTTCAAGGCCCGTATAATCAGGCAATTTAAAATCACACAAGACCAAGTCAGCATTATTATCCTTGAGCCACTTTTCACCTTGTTTGCCATCTTCTGCTACAAAGGTCTCGTAGCCCTTTTTGGCCAAGTATTTTTTCAATAGAAGACAGATATCCGGATCGTCATCTATAATTAGAATTCTTTCTTTACTCATAATTCAATGGCTTCAAGTATATCTTTCTTTGTGAATGGTTTTTTGACGAAGGCCGTTACTTCAAACTCTTTTGCTTTGGAAGTTTCCAAGTGACCATCGTAAGCACTAATAATGATGACCTTGGCTTGAGCGTCCTTTTGCCTTATGGTCGGCAACAAGTCAAACCCTGTTCCATCGGGCAAATTCAAATCCAAAAAATAGAAGTCGAATGTTTCTTCTTCAACTCGCTTAAAAGCAGGTGTAACTCTACTTAGGTAGGTAGTCTTGATTCCTGCTTTTTTCAAAAACACAGAGACCATCAAACCGATATCCTCTTCGTCATCAACAATTAAAGCTGTCATGCCTTCCTTCATAATGGACCTATTTCAGTGACTATATTCCCCGAATTTGGGGAATTATTTACACACCATATCTATAGTAAGCTGCTTTCAGGCATTTTGTTGGCAACGGCACGAATTTTTCACCAGAAAAGTCGAAACAAGAAAAAGAAAGGATAAAAAATGAACAGATTAAAAAAAATGAAACCTCTTATTTGGGCTCTGCCGATAGCATTAATAATGGCTTCATGTGTATCAAATCAGAAATACATGAGTGCGCAAAATGATATCGAAAGATTGAAAAACGACAGCTTGCAATTAATTCAAGCTGCAGAAGTTTCAATTGAAGAGATAGAGAAGCTCAACAAAGAGAAATTATACTACAAAGCACAACTAGAAGCGAAAGAAGCTGAGTTGGCGCAATCAAATATGACATTAAATGCAGCCACTCAAAAACTCGTGGCAACACAGCAGCAATTGAACGAAATTGCCAAAGACCTTGAAGTCTTCAATACGGATTTCAGGATTGTTACAGTAGAAGACGGTCATGTAAAACTCAGCATGGATGAAGCGATTCTCTTCAAGCAAGGAAGTACCTACATCAATGGAATGGGTGATCGTTTCTTAAAAGAGTTGGCTCCTATCTTCAAAAGAGCTGATGTAGAAATTGCCGTAGCAGGACATACAGATCCGATTCCAGTAGTCGGTCAAGATAACAACTGGGATTTGTCGGTAGATCGATCCATTGCGGTAATCGAAAAGCTGACAAATGATTATGGCGTATCGCCAGAAAAGTTGATGGCAGCCGGTAAAAGTAAGTACGATCCTATTGTACCAAATGAAAAGGCTTCTGATATGGCAAAAAATAGAAGAGTCGAATTCATTATCATTCCAAATTTAGAAGCCCTAGCTTCAGCAATAGAAGACTAATAACAATTGAATCAACGAGACCCTGTCGAAAGGCAGGGTTTTTTAGCCCTAAACTATAACAATGAATCAAACCAAAGACCACAGTTACTCCCTTACACGCGGAATGGGCGGACTATTCATATTCGCATCCCTTGAATTTCTCGAAAACGACCTTTTCATGTGGATGGCAATCACCTTAAGTATAGGTATCCTAAATGCAATGCCCTACTTATGGAAAGCACGATGGAGTGCCATGTTGCTTTATGCTATAAATATTGCCGCATCGGCCACTGTATTCTACCGATTTATTCAGTTAGATACACGTTACATTCAGTGGCTCTGGTTGATCGTATTAGTATACTATGTGATCAGACTAAGAGACCTCTGGAATAAACATAGGGCAGAGAATAGTGTTGAGTACAAACAGAATTTAGACAAGTCGTAAGCTTTGAAAATATTACTCACAGGTGCAAACGGATATATCGGCAAGAGGCTACTTCATG
This sequence comes from Roseivirga sp. 4D4, assembly GCF_001747095.1. Classification (NCBI taxonomy): domain Bacteria; kingdom Pseudomonadati; phylum Bacteroidota; class Cytophagia; order Cytophagales; family Roseivirgaceae; genus Roseivirga; species Roseivirga sp. 4D4. The sequence goes on along the minus strand of NZ_MDGP01000001.1, from coordinate 3,623,820 downwards.
CTTTGATCAAAGAGGACTATGAGGTAGTCTGTTGTGTGAGAAAACGGAAAACTTTCAATCATCCATTGAAAGATCATGCAGCTGTATCAGTAATTGAAGTAGACTTTCTGGATGTTTCGAGCTTAAGTAAAATTCCTAACGACATTGATGGTGCGTTTTACTTAATGCACTCCATGTCTGGTGGAAACAAAAAGTTTGAAGATACTGAAGCTCAAATTGCCGAGAATTTTGTCGAAGCTATGGCACCTACAAGTGTCAAACATGTGGTGTATTTGGGCGGCATCGCAAATGATGAACACCTCTCCAAGCACCTTTCATCAAGGCTGAAGACGGAAGAAATCATACAACAGGGCGAATATCACTTTACGGCATTTAGGGCTGGAATTATTCTAGGATCGGGCAGCGCTTCTTTTGAAATCATGCGAGACCTGGTTGAGAAACTTCCGGTGATGGTTGCCCCCAAATGGTTGAAGACGGAATCACAACCCATAGCGGTTAGAAATGTGTTGGAAATTCTGAGTAGAGGCATGCTCAATGAGCAAGTTTTCGATCAGGTATATGATATAGGGGGTGAAGAAATCATGACCTACAAGCAAATGCTTTTGAGGTTTGCCAAGGTCAGAAAACTGAAAAGATGGATTTACACCGTACCAGTATTGACACCTAGGCTCAGTTCCTATTGGTTATACTTTGTTACCTCTACAAGCTACAGTCTAGCCAGTAGCCTTGTGGATAGCATGAGCGTATCTGTGGTTTGTAAGCCAAACGATTTGATGAAAGCCTTGTCCATTGACCTCATCCCATTTGATGAGGCTATCGAGAGGGCCTTCACTCGAATTAAGCAAAATCACGTGGTGTCTAGCTGGAAAGACAGTGGAGCCGAAAGGTCTTTCTACAGTGACTACGATGATCTTATAGAAGTTCCGGAATTCGGATGCTTTAAGGATGAAAAGTCCATTGCCATCAAAGATGTTGATAAAGTTCAATCTAACATATGGGCACTGGGTGGTGATACAGGTTGGTACTATGGCAACTGGTTGTGGAAACTAAGAGGCTACCTAGACAAACTCATTGGCGGAGTTGGCCTGAGAAGAGGTAGAACAAATCCAGTAGAAATTTTCAACGGAGACTCATTGGATTTCTGGCGTGTACTAGTGGCCGACAAGGCTAACAAACGACTTCTGCTCTATGCAGAAATGAAGCTTCCAGGCGAAGCTTGGCTCGAATTCAAAATTGATAAGGATCAAAAGCTTTATCAAACGGCAACCTTCAGACCACACGGTCTTTTCGGGCGACTTTACTGGTTAGCCGTATTACCCTTCCACTATTTCGTTTTTAACGGAATGATCAGGGGTATCTCAAAATAGACAAATCATACAGTGTTATTGACACTGTTCACTTTAAAAACATTGACATGAAACTTATAAAAACAGTAACATCAGGGTTTATCATTTTTGTATCACTCATATTCCTCACCGTGGGAGTAGGAGCCATTACGGCTCCAGAAATGGTGATGAGCTATCTGAAGGTTGAGGCCTTAGATGATAGTGCACTGAACTCAATACGATCCATTTACGGAGGACTTAATTTGGCTTTTGCCATCTTTCTAGCCTATGGCGCCATTAACATGAGAAAGTCGGCCTTGGGGCTCATCATTCTCTACATGAGTGGTTTCCTCTTTGGTAGAATCTATAGTTTTCTACTCAACGGCCTGAATAGCGGTTTTGTACTTAACTGGACCTTCTTGGAGGCAGCTTTACTCATTGTCAGTTTTGTACTGCTCAGAGCTTTGGTAAAAGCAAGTCGTGAGGAGCGAAGAATAGCTCGCATAGGTGGATGGAACTAATCCACCTTATTCACTGATCGACCAAGCGTAAAAACAAAACAAGCATTATGAGAAATCTATCAGCCTACTCGTGGCGAAAAACGATACCAGAAGAATTATCAAGTCCAGCACTAAATGCTTTGAAGCACTATCCTTCGCTTCAGACCAAGAAAATAGTTTTCAAATACACCAGAAGAGCGGGTAGCTCTATTATGAAAGCTCAACCTATGATAAGTTCTGTGCTGCAAGTAGGTGACGACAGAGCATATATAATCTATGTAAACAAAAAGATCGATTTGGGTAAAGAAAAGCTATCCATAACTGACTTACCAGAAGATGTGCTTAAAGGTTGGTTTGGCCATGAGCTGGGTCATGTGATGGACTACGAGAACCGAACTATGCTGGGCCTTATTGCATTTGGATTGGGCTATATTTTTTCCAAAGGTTTCGTCAAGCGTGCCGAGAATAGAGCGGATCGAATTGCTATTCAACATGGCTTAGGCGATGAGATCATTCGAACCAAGAACTTTATTTTAAACCATGCCGGTTTGTCTGAGAAGTATAAGCAAAAAATTAAAAAGCTTTACCCATCTCCTGAACAAATAATGGAAATCATTCAAGGAGAGAAGACTTTACAAGAAGTAGCCGAATAGCTTAAGAAGAACCTCAAATAAAAAGGGCCTGATCAAATGATCAGGCCCTTTTTTAGCCCGTTGATTAACGTTTCTAGATTTTATCCTGGATAAAGCTTTCGAATTCTTTCAACCCTTCTTCGGACATCATTCTAGCAGTCTTGATCTGACCGCCCTTCTTCTTATTCTTTTCGCTCCAGTCGTGAAAAAGAGATGATGGTATTGCTTTAATCTTCACTCCTTTCAGGGCCTTTCCTCTCGCTACACCATAGTTCTTATTTAATTCCTTAAACTTATTGTCGAGTGCTTCGATGAGTTGTTCTTCTTCTACTTTCGAATGATCGTCAGTGCCTAGAAACCATTGGTGATAAAAATCTCCGTTCTCCTTAATCGCTCCAACGGTAAATTCAGGAATTGAGATGTCGAACTTTTCTTCGAGGTGTTGCACGCCATCATTCATTTTGGCTACCGAAAGCTGTGAACCTACAACATTCAAAAAGTGCTTGGTTCTTCCTGTAATCTTAATTTCAGCTCTACTCTTATCTGTGAATTGGATCGTGTCGCCAATGCTATATCGCCACGCGCCAGAAACAGTCGAAATAAGTAAGGCGTAGTCTACACCTTCTTCGACCTCCGCAAGCGTCAGTGCCGGAGCATCTTCGAGTGGGCTTCCGTTCTCATCGAAGTATTGCTCTTCAAATGGAATGAATTCGAAATATATGTCGCTTTCATAGGCCAACTGCATGGCCATATTCTCGTTGGGTCTGCTTTGATAGGCGATAAATCCTTCTGAAGCCAAGTAAGTATCTAAATAAAGCAATGGCCGAGCCAGGTGCTCTTCAAAACTTTTTTGATACGCATCAAAGGCTACTCCGCCTGATGTATAGACCATAAGATTAGGCCATATGTCGTGTATATTATCGAGCTTATTATGCTCAATCACTTTCTTCAACATCAGCTCAATCCAGGATGGAATGCCAGATATTGCACCAATGTCCCAATCTTTAGCTCTTTCAGCTATCATTTGGACTCTTTCATCCCAGTCGTCAATGGCCGCAATTTCATCTCCTGGTTTATAGTATCCCTTAAACCAAAAAGGAATGTTGCTGGCACTAATACCGCTTATTTCTCCCTCATAGTGACCATCACGCTCAGTCAGGTCAGTGCTACTGCCCAACATCATGATTTCCTTCTCAAAAAATTCCTCGGGAAGCTCATGATTTGAGAGGCTCAAAACTTGCTTGACTCCAGTGTCTCGGATCGCTTGGATCATATCTGAGGTCACCGGAATTCTTTTACTCTCGCTACCGGTGGTTCCCGAGCTTAGTGCAAAATAGTCCGGAGATCCAGGCCATGTTACATTCTCTTCTCCCTCAATGGTACGGTGCCACCAAGCTTTTTTCATTCGATCATAGTCGAAAGTAGGCACTTGGTTTCTAAACACTTCAGCTGGCTTTTTATGCCACTGAATCTCAGCGAAGTCATACTTCAGACCGAAATCAGTGTCTTTGGCTTTATCGATAAGACTGAGCAACACACGCTTCTGTGTTTTAGATGGGTTTTGATCTTTATCTACAATTCTACTACCCACATTGATGGCAGTTTTTATAAGCTTTCCGATTAATGGCATTTGATTATGTTTTGAGTGATGTGTCGTGAACTAGTTTGTGAGGTTTAGACAAAATAAAAGCCTTGCTGAATGCAGGGCCTTTATTGTCGATTAACCTGAGCAGTGATTATACTTTAAGTGTTTCTTTAGTCGATTTCACACCGTTAATGGTGCGTTTCGCTGACTCTTCCAAAATATCGTTGTAAGAATCTTTTACACTTTCCAATTTCTTATTAAGCTCTTCCTTTGCATCGGCAGCCATATCTTGTGTCTTATTGACTAATTTCTTTCTGGTATTCTTTCCACTGTCTGGCGCAGTCAAAATTCCTGTAATTAAACCTGCTGCTGTTCCTGCTAAAACTCCTGTAATTATTTTTGCTGTATTATTCATATCTCTTTTTTTTGTTTGGTTCACTCTCTATAGCGTAAGAACCATGCCACAGTGCTAAAAACAGGCTAACGGCACTCAATAAGGTATTTCGATGGGATTTTGATAGGATTTGTGTAGAGATGCTACTCAAGCAAAGGGGATTTTTTTCCACACTTTGAAAAACGAAGATCGAATCTCTAGAATGGATATCCGATGGCAAAATTGAGAAACCTTCCTGCTACATAGCACTGATATCTGAGACGGGAGATATTCAACCCCATGAGCTTCTTCTTTAGCACGAGACTATGAAAGGAGACCAGTTCCTTGAAAAAAGTTTTTGTCTGGATGATCTTGTACCAGACCTACTTGTCGGTAGACAGTCCCATACGCTCAGAAGAGCATAAGACTTTAAGTGTATGACTCGACAAGCATCAAGTTCTGCCCTTTCGACTCCTCTTATCAGCAGTTCGAAGGTAAAGTTGGGTATTTAACGGGGTGATGTTCATAAGGCGCTTATTTCTAGCGTATTGTAATTCGTAACCAAATGAACTATCAAATGAAACAAACGCTACTAACACTTCTCTTAATTTTTGGTCTAGCAACGACCTCGGCCTTTTCGCAAGAAAGAAAAGAATACCATATACCGGGTCATGAGGAAGTCGAGAATATGATCGGTTATACCCATGCGATCAAAGTAGGTAACACCCTTTACATATCTGGTACTGTAGATGGTCAAAGCGCTGACATGGCAGCACAGATGAAGAAGATTTACGAATACGTGAACGAAACTCTAATACACTATGGGATTACACCAGCTGCAATTGTAAAGGAGAACATCTATACAACAGACATTGACGAATTCAAAAAGCACATACCTGTAAGAAAAGCATTTTACAGAGGTGGTATCTTCCCCACTTCCACATGGGTGCAGGTAGAAAGGTTATTCATACCCCAACTCAAAGTTGAGATGGAGTTTGTCGCAGTTTTCAAAGAAGGTCAATGAACTACTTTTTAAAGAGATGGACCTACCTATGATTGGCAGATTAGGTTAAGACTTGTAGAAATGGCCGATATAGAATCGGCCATTTTCAATGATGTCTCACTGACTAATTCTGAGCTGTGTACTTTACTAAATCGATCCCTATTCCATTTGGGTCTTTAATAGCAAAGTGTCTGTCTCCCCAAGGCTCATCCCTGATATCAATTTCAATCTTCACACCTTCAGACTTCAGTTTGTTATACAATTCATCCACATCATCAACCTCTATGGTCAGGTACATCCCCTCACCCATAAATTTTGGCTGAAATAAAGGTTGTTGGGTCGGATGTTCAGGTAAAAGGAAACTCAGCTGGGCCTCATGTCCAGGCGTATGCATAAGTAAATAGAATTCATTTTCAAACGTCACTCCAAACCCAAGCTTTTCTTGGTAAAAAGCTTTAGTCTCTTGAATTTTTTCTGTGATGATTCCGGCATTCATTTTCATGGCAAATTGTTTTTTAGATTCAACATTGTTTTGAGCATAGCAACCAGCAACTATACCGGTCGCAAAGAGAATAATTACTGATAATCGTCTCATTGTTTTAAAGTTTGATTTGATACAAACTTCTTAGAAACGACTTAAGCGCCATTGTATAAAACGGACAAAAACTAACGTAGGTAGGAGCTGACATCCACCAGCTGATATTTTGGACTTCTTCTTAAAAAAGTATTGAAAAAGGCCGTATGGGTTCCACCCATTAGAATGAATATTCTGTCTTGTTCATCTACCTGAATCCGATTGAGATTTGAATACATTCTTAGATTACGCTGATAGAACTTGGCAGCCTCATCGGCACCCTCAAATTTGCTATCTGTACCAATATGTGTCAGAATATCAGCATTCTCATTTATCAAAAAATCCATAAACTCGGGTGTGTTAATGCTTTGAATTTTTTCAATCGTAGTCATCTGATTTAGCTTGGCAACGACACCTGGAGCTGAAAGGAGTGGATCGTTTGAATAGGCATTATACATCTTAGGGTCTAGCGTATTATCTATCTTACTGTTTATCATGTAATCATAGGCCATTAGGTGATTGATTCCATAAATGGAATCAACTCCCGTTAATTTGCCAACCTCAAAAGCAATAAAACTTACCTCGCCTAGATCACTGTCATGTTCGCTTGAGCTAAGAAACTGTCGGTATTTCCTATTTATCTCTTCATGCCTATTAGGTTCAATCTCCACACAAATGATTGTTGGGTTGAACTTCGCAATCAATCTGCTTAGCTGCCGAGTCTCCTCAAGAACTTTCTGATCTTCTTCATTGAAAGCAACAGCATTTTTATCTGGAGTCATGCGCATATGAAAAGTACCTACATTGAGCACTGGTACTTTCTTTCGCAATTCTTGCGTACCTAAAGAAAAAATGCCAGTAGTGACTAGGAGTATACAAACAAGTAACCTTGATTTTTTCATGAGCTCTGAATTTAAGAAGCGTAAGAGTTTTACGTTATAACTATCGCCATGTTAAACTCAAGCTGACGAACTGCACCATTGCATTATCTAAATGTCAATCTGTACGGCCAAACGCCTTTGAAGGCGTCACTCCGTAAAAATTTTTGAACTCTTTAATGAAGTGTGCTTGGTCATAGTAACCTAGGTCATAAAAAATTCTGTTTTGCTTCAAGCTTTCCAAAGAGGGTTTGGCCTTCAAGATATTTTGAAACCTAACAACCTGGCTGAAGGTCTTTGGTGAGTCGCCAAAGTAAAATTGAAATCGTCTTCTCAATTGACGACCGCTCAACCCTGTATCCAAGGCATTGATATCTTTATTTCCGCCCGATTTTAAAATCTCGATCATAGCCTTCATCACTCTAGGATCCGGCTCCACCACTAAGTCATTTTTCGACAGTCCGCTCATAAAGTGCCTGTCAAACGTTTCTTTATATTCATAAAGGTGCTTATTCGGAGAAATAGTGTTAGCGATATCCTTTGATAGGTCTGGAAGAATCTCTCCAAGGCTAAAAAAATTATTGGTCAATTCAGAAGCCGGTAAATTAAATAGCAGAGGGAAACCAGTGGGTAAAAACCGAACGCCAACATAGTCGAACTCATGCCCTAGAGAATACTGCAGGTAGTTCGAAGAAAAACCAGTAATGTATATGTCTTCAGGCTTAGAAAGCTCTAAAAGGATATCGACACAGCCGTCTGACACTACCCTATATGTGAAATCATGATCGAGCTTTCTAATAGTTCTTAGTCGCCAATAACAGTAGATATACTCTTGTAGTAAATGGTCGGGAGCTATTTCCTCATAAGACACAAACCCTTTGGACTCATAGTTGATACTAGGCTGAGAGGGGCTAAAAAGGTCTCTAATGATCATTTATTCTTTACGCTTCGAGAGAGAGCAGTGAGTACACATCTCTCTACTTATATCAGTTTAATTTTCTTCATGAGCATATCCTTACTCGTTCTACCCACTGGAATGATCTCTTTACCAATAAGAATATTATTTCCTGATATACGATCAATAGCGGCAATATTCACGATATACGATTTATGACACCTGAAAAACTGATCATTCGGCAACACCTCCTGCCAGAACTTTAGACTATAGCCTAAAAGAAGGGTCCTGTTGCCTAGGTAAAGCTTGGTGAAATCTCCGTCTGCAGTCACAAATTGAATACTTGCTAAGTAAATCTTGATTATGTCATGACCGTCCTTGGCAAAAATGAACTTCGATTGTTCATAATCCTCCTTCCTGGCTGTACTAATTTCTTCTTTGTTGTTCTGTAACCTCGAGATGGACTTGAAAAATCTTTCAAAAGAAATTGGCTTTAAAAGATAGTCGTGAACATTAAGTTCGAAACCCTCAATTGCGTACTCTTTATAGGCTGTAGTAATAATGATATGTGCTTCAGGCTGATGGTTTCTCAAGAGCTCTAAACCGTTCAACTTTGGTAGATTAATGTCCAAGAAGACGACATCTATTTTTTCCCCACTATTTTGAAGAAAAGTCATAGCTTCTATGGCATTGTTAAAGGTTGACAATAGTGTCAAGTGCGGAACACTAGCAATATGGCGTTGAAGTATTTTCTGCGCTTGTAACTGATCTTCTATAATTATACAGTTGAATTCCATCAAACTAAATCTAATTCCAGTTTTACTACATACAGATCGTTATCATCACTAATATCTAGTTGATACTTCCCTTGATAGAGCATGTCTAGACGCTCTTGTGTATTCTTTAATCCAATACCGCTTGGGCTCAGGTCGCTACCTTCCATTGCCGAGAATGAGTTTTTCGTTTCAAAAAATAGTCGGTTTCCAGAGATAAGAATCTTTACCGAAATAATAATATCATTGATTTGAGAACCCATACTATGCTTAAAACAATTTTCTACGAATGGAACCAACAGCATTGGGGCTATGGTATAACCTTCACAATCGCCTTCTATCTCAAAGTTGACTATACCCCTTCCCTCAATCTGAATTTTTTGCAGTTCCACATAGCCCTTTAAATGGGCCAATTCTCTGGAAAGCAAAACTCTATCTTCAGCACTCTCATAAATCACATACCGCATTAGGTCCGACAGCTTCAGTATAATCTCCGAGGTCCTAGGGTCCTTTTGCTCAGAAAGTGAGTAGATATTATTGAGGTTGTTAAATAAAATATGTGGGTTAATCTGAGATCTTAAAAACTGAAGTTGACTTTGTGACTTTTCTCTTTCCAGCCTGTTAATGGTGAGCTGTTTATCTCTGAAATAAATCATCAGTTTCAAGACTATAAATACAAAAGCCGGAATGCCATTTTGAACAAAAATTGACCCCGGATTGGCAATTGGATAGGCCTGTGGATCATAATAAATAAGCTGCTCTATTACAATCTCCTCAAAGTATCCCACCACAAATATTCCAACGATTACCCACAGAACAAATGCACCGACCTTACCCTTTTCATAAAACTTCGGGAAAAGATAATAGCTAATTACAATGACCAGACTGACATAGTTTATTGATAAGAGTACTTCATGCCAATGGAGATGAGCACTGTCCTTCCGAAATGCAAGTATGAGCAGGGAGATTATCCAATAATTGAATATTAGCCACTTGTGACTTGAAAATAACCTTTCCAATCTGTGCTTTTTGTACTGATAGCTCTCCACACCTACAAAGCTACAATATCAAGCCCTCTTTAGGTGATTCTATCGCCAAACGTCACACTTCGACCACTGAATTACAGAATTAAGGGGTTATAGTTTAGCAGGAAAATTTATGTGATTTGGCATATGAGGTAAGTAGTTAAGCCATTGATCCGAACAGAATTTCACTGGTTAGTAAAAATCCTCGTATGAACTGACAATAAATTTACCGCCATGAAACGTTTACTTACAGTTCTATTACTCCTCAGTGTCTTTGCGTGTGGTCAAGCTCAAGATATCAATGGACTTATCATTTCCAACATTTCCATTGTAGATCTAGAGAAGGGATCAGTTGTACCAAATCAGAGTGTTAAGATTTCAGAAGGTCGAATTACTCAAATAGACGATATTGGCCATCAAGCCGAAGATGACTTTCCTGTGATTGATGGAACAGGCAAATACCTCATTCCAGGGCTAATGGATTGTCACGTCCATACGACAGCGGGCCCTCCTAATGTCTTGATAAGTCAGTTAGAAAAAGCCCTAAAAGATGGGGTTACCATGGTTAGGGATATGGGAGGAGATGCAGTCATGATCAACGAATGGCAGAAAGACGAAAATCTTGAAATTCCCACGATTTATACCAGTGCCATTTTTGCAGGTAAAAGCTGGATGAATAATGACAGACGAGCGTTAATGTCAGCGCATAGGACTACTCCAGGAACAACTGCTTGGTTACGATCTATTGACTCCACAGAAAAAATTGATCAATACCTAGATGAGGCTAAGGCTTTCGGACTAAATGGAATTAAAGTATATGCTGATTTAACGGCAGAAAAACTCAATAAGATCACTGATAAGGCCAGTGAAAGGGACATGATCGTCTACGCTCATGCCACAGTTTACCCAGCAACACCCATAGAAGTTGTCACTAGTGGTGTTGTATCTGTATCACACAGCGAACGTTTATTGACTGTACTTGATGAAAAAGTTGCCCAGACCTATCATTTAGATCAGAACAACAATCGCAATTACATACCTGAAGACCTGAACAGTCAACCAGTCATAAACCTTATTGATGCCATGAAACAAAACAATGTAGCTCTAGATGCTACATTGCTCGTATCCAAGATCAGATCCGAACAAATTGGAGATAATCAGGACTCTAGGTTAAAAACAGTGTATGCGCTTACGCGAAAAATTTATGAGGCGGGTATAATGGTGTTGGCCGGGACAGATTATATGATCGAAAGAGAGAGTGGTGCTACCAACCTTCATGACGAACTGATCTTATTAGTAGAGAAAGCTGGGTTAAGTAACCTTGATGCGTTGCGAGCGGCTACCATTAATCCAGCAGAAGTGTTCAAACTCGATGGCTACGGTCAAGTGGCAATAGGAAAAATTGCTGACCTGGTCTTACTTAACAGCAATCCATTAGACAAAATTGCCAATACAAAAGATGTATTTCTGGTTATAAAAAATGGAAAGCGCCTAGACTGAATGCTCCTTTCTTGAAACCAGGAGTGCCAATACAAATAGTCCTGAGTTTAAGGCCGAAATACCAACTAAAGTCCAGCTCAACCAACCCAGCCTTGCAGGAAGAGGCATTGGTTCCACTATCTGATAAACTGTGTTAAAACCCCAAAAAAGTAGTAAAATCCATGATAGCGTTTTCAATACTTCACTATTGTGATGCTTGTTAGTCAAGTGATACATTAATGAAAACCCTAAAACAAGGAGAATAAAACTGAAGTAATTATTGATCGTGAATAGTGCCCAGTTGATCGTTGGAATTCCTTCATCCAGATATTCTCTCCATTGAAATTGAATGGGTATAAAAAAATGGTAGATAGCCATCAGCATGGTCTGAATGGCACCTAGTTTTAGAAGTGACTTCTTATGCTTCATCTTTTGAACGCTTTGGGAGGTATAATCAAAAAATTCTGTACTTATATCTTTTTATGGGGCCATATATCTCTTCCATTCTTAAAATCTGATTAGAACTTTTAGAGATCCAAAAGACCGCATTATTGATGTTTGAATACTCAATCTGTACTTTCCAGCAATCATGACTAGACCCTAAAACCGCAACCCCTTCATCTCCGATCACTTTGTATTCATGGTACTTTGGAGGCGTTTTACTCCCAGGGTGGTAAAACTGGATCACATAAGCCTTGTTAACATCATACATCAGTGTTTCAAGTATTTCCATATCCAGCTCCCAATTGTAGGTTGGAAGTTCCAATTTGAGATAGAAGTCCTTTCTACTGTTATTTTTTACACTGTCAAGCCCGACAATATCGCTTTTTGTAAATCCGAAGGCCTCAATGCCGTTATCTGAACTTGTAAAATGATATTCGGGAAGGAATGTAGTTCCATCATTGATTGAATGCAGTTCTTTCCTCCATGATGAATCTTGGCTTTTCCACCTCTGTTTTACATAAATTTTTCCTTTCCCCTCCACGATCCTTTTAGTGGTTTCTCTTTCCCATATTGCCAAGCCGAGCAATTGATTCGACTGTACATTCTCCATATAGACCACATATTTTTTCAACCCTGTATCTAGCATGTCAAGGTCGAGTCTCGATTGAATGCCTATGGTATCGACCTGAGCAGATAAAGCGGCACTTAGAACAGTCAGAATAAAAAAAATGCTCTTTCTCATCCACGTTAAAACGCCCTAATCTGAATTCAGGCTGATGTAACAAAGTGAATAACCTATTTGACCCATTGAAATACACAGTTTGCCCGTTGACATTGATTGTTTCTAACCACACCTAAAACCTGAGGAGATTTATTAACTGTGTGAGTAGTGTGATAACGCAAGACAATTAGGCTGTGATCACATAAGAACTTTTGACTTATCATGAATTGAAACCAAATCAATCGTCCGTATTATCATGTCGTATGGCTATAAATATGAGTAATTCAGCAACTCGAGTGCCTTATTATTAAAGAGGATTCGTATAAAATATAAAGTGATTTGAAGTGGAAGGTAGACTGCTAGAGTCATCACTGTGATATTCAACATTTCATAATTCGCAGTCGAGCTTTCGCATCTATCTATTAAATCGGTTAAAAACCCAAAGAGCTTTCCTAGCATAGAAGAAGCCTCTGCGAGGATTGTCCAAAATTTTTCGAAGCATTGTCGATAGATAAATCAATCTTATGAAAAGCGGTCTACTTATAAAAACTCTCATTTTACTGACCTTATGTCACTTTTTTATTGAGAAACCCAAAGAACAAACAGAGCCATTCTTTTACCTACTTGGAGACTATACAGTCTATGCCTATTTACCTAGTGACAAAGAAAGTTGGTTACAAAGCGGATTGGGTAAAGCCTCTTTTACGCCCATTTTTGACAGCACATACGTTGTAGAAAAAGTCTTCACTGATATGGGTGAATGGACACTCACCATGCAAAACACCTTCGGCATAGACAAGAGCTCGGGAAAGGTCAAAATATTCACCATTGACAAAGAATTCGGCACTATGGACACCTATGTGGGTAAGGTGGACGAAGATAGGGTTTCCGTAAACAACCTAAGTTCTGACTCCAGGTTCATTTCACCCTCACGGGAGTCATTGGCCTTTCGACTTACATACTCTAAACTGAATGATGAGTCAAATCAATTGATCGTGGAGTCTACTCATGACGAGGGAAAATCATGGAAACCCTATGTCAAATATATCTATCAAAAAAGAATCTAACTGGGAACACTATGGGCAAACTAAAAGGTGAACTAATTCTATTGATCAACGGATTAAGAATGTCCTTCCGGGTACTGAGAAGGAACAAGTTGGCATCAGCAATTTCGATTCTCAGTTTGGTACTGAGCTTGTTGTTTTCAATAGTCATATTCAATTACGTAAAAATTGAGCAAGACTATGATACCTCAATTCCGAGTGCCGAATATAAATACAGGATGAACTTCGATATTTATGGTGAGTCGGGAAGAAACGTTCATTCTGCCACCTCACCCGCCCCTTTCGCTCCTTTTTTCCAATCACAAAACCCTGAAATCAAGTCTTTTGTCAGGATAAATAGTCGAGAAAATGTATTACTCAGTAACCCTGGTACTAGGTCAACAAAACTTCAAAGAATTGGCTGGTGTGATGAAAATGTTATTGATTTCCTGGGAGTTAATATGCTTCAAGGAAACCCTATAATTAATGACTTGAATAGTTTGCTAATCTCTCAATCCACGGCAAATGAACTTTTTGGTTCTACCTCAGATGTATTAGGAAAAACCCTTCGTTACAACGGTTCTAAAAACATGGTGGTGCAAGGAGTTTATCAGGATTTTCCTGAAAACAGTTCGATCAAACTCGATGCAATCGGTGCGCTCGATGTGCTGCAGGAACTAATCCCGGATTTCTATCAGGATGGTATGAATTGGGGTGGTTACTCCTTTTATACCTATTATGAATTCAATGAAAATACTGATTTAGACAAGCTAATCAGTTCATTCAGAGCTCAGTATTATGAGAGATTCGACATAAAAGCTGATGACCTGCCAAATGAATACTTTGATTTTGGATTGATCCATGTGAGAGACATTCATCTTCATTCCGATGCGGACGGAGAGATGGTGCCTTCTTCAAGTATTCTGCAAGTTCAGGTGTTAAGGTTCCTGGCCATAATCATCGCAATCATCGGATGGATCAACTTTATAAACATTCAGTCTTCTAGAATACCTGAGAGGCTAAAGGAAATTATGGTTAGAAGATCCCTAGGGGCGGATATCTATAGTCTCCGTATTATGTTCTTTACTGAATATTTCTTTATCTGTGCATTGTCTGTTGCTATGTCTTTTCTGTTAGCGACATTTATAGCCCCAGCTTTTTCTTACCAGTCCTTTGGTCTTTCTCTACCGTATTTTCGGCTCGAGGCTTCGTCCACATTTATAATAATTCTGGGCAGCTTTATTTCAGCACTATATCCATCCATAATGGCTTCGAGAGAAATCCAAAATCAGGTAGTCCTCGGTGCCAAAAAAGGTTGGTCTAATGATGTCATGATTGGATTTCAATTTGCCACTTCTTTGTTTCTAATTGTACTTACCCTTACAATCGACCGACAGGTCTCTTATATGGTCTCATTAGATCCTGGTTTCGACACCAAGTCGCTTCTAGTGATAGATGGCCCAATCACTAGCTTCGATGATGACCAACTGCGAGCTGAACGTTTTAAGAGAGTACTTGCCAATTCCACCGGAGTAGAAGCAGCAACTTTCTCTACACTTGCACCGGGAAAGAATAAAGGATGGGAAGGTAACCTCCGATCGATTAATGGTGATAGCAGTGTTTTTCAGCGAGTCAACCTTGTGAACATATTTCCAGAGTTCTTTAGTGTCATTGATATGGAAGTATTAGCTGGAAATATTCCTTCAGGACCACAATTTCCCGAGCAAATCCCTAGGGTCATACTGACTAAAAAAACTGCGGAGGGGTATAATTGGACACCTGCAGAGGCTATTGGGAAGAAAGTTGGTTATTCATCGGGAGCTGTAGTAGTAGCTGTCGTCTCAGATATTAAAACAGTCGGATTTCAACAAAGCCTTGCTCCTATGGTATTCATTTACGACCATGTGTTCTTTCAACATACAACTAATGACTTCTTTTTGGCAAAGGTCAATGGCCCAAACATCTTCGAACAACTGAAAAACCTAGAGGAAAGCTATTATAGCATCTTCCCAGAAAATAATTTCTCCTATCATTTCTCAAATGAACTCTTTGAAGAGCAGTATCAGTCTGAAAGAAATTTCAAGCAGCTCATTCTTACTTTTAGTTTTTTGGCAATCGTCCTTTCTCTCACAGGCTTGACAGGAATCACCATTTACCACGCAGCATTGAGGCGCAAAGAAATTGGTGTCAGGAAAGTACTGGGGTCCAGTTTGACAAGTCTTCTAATCTTAATGGTTCGTAGGTATTTGTTGGTTGTCTTGATCTCAGGGCTTTTTGTATTGCCTATTGCCTTTTATTACGTAGAGTATTGGTTAAGTTCCTTTGCCTCCAGAGCAGATAACAGCCCAGTCCTATTGCTAATTCCCCTGTGCTCACTTCTGGTATTGGTAACATTGTTAGTAATGCTGACCTCTTTGAACGTTGCAAGGTTAAATCCTGTGACTGTTCTAAGAGATGAGTAAGACAAACCGGATCCCTACAACCTCTTGTCTATGAAAACATATCAACTCTCGATTTTTCTAGCTTGACGACTTTGATTTCTTAATCATGAAAGTTTATTAATCCAAAAGGACACTTTCTATAAAGCACTTATTTGCAAATAGATAGGTCATTAACAGGCCGCTAGAAATCTGGGTGCCGAAGGAAGAGTGTCAAGGTTGGTATATATATTACATTTCACTTAAAACATTACTAAATAATCCTTGCCCGAGTTCTTCTCCTTGTGCGATTATTCTGACCGGAGGTTTTTAATAGGATTTGCTTGTATGGCTTTCACTATAGTACCCGAAATAATGACTAACGCAACGAAAAGGATTAAGGCTATTGGCAGACCAAAGAAGATGATATCGAGATCAATTCTGCTTGAATAGTCATTTAACCATTGGCTAAAAAGGTAATAGCTTATTGGTAAGCCAATGATCGATCCCAAAAGGACTAGTTTCAAAAACTTAAATGAAAAGTATGTATATAATACACTAAAATTTGCCCCTAAAACTTTTCTTATGCTCAGCTCTCTTTTTTCTTGATTAATGGTAAATACCGTTAAGCCTATGAGCCCAAGGTTGGCAACCAGAATACCAAGGAGAGAAAAGAGGCTAAACACTTTTTGAAAAGCCAAATGAGAAGAGTAAGCTTCGTTATAAGTTCTGTCAAGAAACCAATAATTCAGCTTATCATCAGGAAAGAACTTATCATATTCTGATTCAATAAAATCAATGGTATTAGAAACCTCTTCCGTACTGAGCTTTAAGCAGAAGTAATCAGAAGACATCCAATAAGCTTGTTCATCCAACATGAAAATCATTGGGCTTGGCTCTTCCATTGGACTTTGATAATAGTCATTTACCACTCCTATCAACTTCAAAGGTATTTCTCTTTGACTATATGTTATGTGAACCAATTCACTTTCTATGGCTTCTAATGGTTTATCATACCCTAATAACCTGATCGCAGATTCATTCATAATTGCCACTCTATCACCCTCATGCTCTCTGCTTCTATCAAAAGTTCTACCTCCGAGTAAATTCAATTCAAATACTTCTTCGAAGTTGTAGTCAACCAAATGAAATTTTAGTGGCTCAGCTTCCTCATTTGCCTGGTGTTTCAACCTAAACCTTTCTAGGCTGTTGTTATAAACTCCTGGAATGGTACCCACTGAGGTAATCGCCTCTATTTTGGGATTATGAAGAAGGGTGTTCGTAAAAGATTGGTATTTGATATCATAGTTGGTTGTCTGATTTGGCTCATTAATTACCAATACCTGTTCTGGCTCAAATCCCATATCTCTATTGAGAAGGTAGGAGATTTGTTCATAAATAATATAGGCTCCCACAATCATAGTAGCGGTTATGGTAAACTGAAATACAACAAGCCCTTTTCTAACCAACTGGCCTTCTTTCGAACTCTTGAAGGCACTTTTTGCAGCAAGCGTAATGTCAAGTTTACTTATGAGTAGTGAAGGATAAATAGCCGAAATCAATGCTCCGAGGATAAATATCATAGCAAACTTACCAATGATAAAGGCACTGATCTCTCCTGTTTCCATAACTTCAACAGGAAGAAGCTCTGAAATCTGAGTGTAGAACACCAGCATTGTTAATGATGCTAGAAGCAGTGAAAGCGTATTAAATACAAAAGATTCCTTTACTAGCTGAAAAATCAGTGAGCCTCTGGAGGCTCCCATAGTCTTTTTAATTCCAATCTCTTTGGCTCTATTTATTGACTTGGCAGTGGTGAGGTTAACATAGTTAACCCATGCAATTAGTAAGATGAAATAAGAGATCCCGTTTAATAAGCTTACCGTACTGGCATTCCCATTATTGACAAACTCATTACTTAAGTTAGAGTTGAGATGAATGTCTTGTACTTGCATCATGGAATACTCCATTGAAAAGTTCATTCTTTCGAATTGTTCAGAGCCCAATGATGCAATGCTTGCGTTGAAAGATTCTTCGAACTCCTGTGTGTTGGTTCGTGGGTCGAGAACTACATAACTATGAAAGTAATCCCAGTACCAGGCATCCAGCCAATTCCAATCTGGATGTTGTGCTTGAAAAGTGGACAGGCTGACTAAATAGTCATAGGGCAAATGGGTATTACTTAGTAAATCTTCGATTAGGCCAGTAACCAACATCTCATGATCTTCATCATCGACTAATGTCAAGGTCTTTCCAACTACATCTTCTGAACCAAATAGAGCCAGAGCAAGCTTTTTGGTCAACACGATTGAAAAAGGCTCGATGAGACAGTTTTTGGCATTTCCAGAAATCATTTCTGTCGGAAAAACATTGAAGAAAGTACCGTCTACATGATACCCTTGATAATTATCAAAAACAAGACGCTGATTGTTCTTACCCTCTACCTGAAGCAGCACCCTATTTTGGTCAAACTTATGGACTCGAGTCGCTTCTACTATATGATCATAGTTCTGCCTTAAATACTCAATAAGGTTTACAGAGGTCGAAGATTTCCATGGTTGTGGTTGATTCCCCTGAGTCTTTCTACTATGAATTCGGTATATATTTTCTGAATTCTGATAAAACTTATCATAACTATTCTCCCCGACTACATAGAGCTGAATAATTATAAAAGAAATAAAACCTAATGACAGACCTATTAGGTTAATAGCACTGTGCACCCTATCTCTTAGAAGAGATCGCAAGAAGATTTTGAAGTTTGCTCCCATATTTTCAATTGAATAATTGTCTGAACGCAATCTCCCCTATCCTCGAGGTGGATAATCGATGAACAACCAGGAAAAGCCATTAAACTGTCTTGATGAGTCAATAAAAGTTTTGGTGAAAACGCATTATTGACAGCAGAAAAATTTAGAGCAAGTGGACATGTATTTATCGTACCTATGTTGAACCCAAAAATCATTATACGTTTAAAGCCCCGACATGTCCGGGCTTTAAACGTACCAGACCTGCTTTCGATGAATCCATAGCAGGTGAATAGATTTTTGGCAAAAAATAAGCCCTTCCGATTTCTCAGAAGAGCTTATGTACCAGAGATGGGACTTGAACCCATACGCTCAGAAGAGCACAAGATTTTAAGTCTTGCGTGTCTACCAATTCCACCACTCCGGCATTGACTACTGAGTAGTCTTTAGTTTCTTTAAGTACTCTCTGCCAACACCTGACTTCAAATACTTTTCTCTTTGCCTTGCCTCAATTCTCGTTTCGAATTGCTCTTGATAAAACAACTTAAATGGCCTATATGCCTTTGTCGTCTTATTGTAACCTTTGTTATGCTGTTCGAGACGCCTTTCAATATTATCTGTCAAACCTACATAAGTGTAAGTTCTAACTTGGCTATCTATGGCATATACAAAGAACATTTTGTAAACCTTTTGTCTACCAACCTGCCTGTCGGCAGACAGGTTCCACCACTCCTGCCTACGGCAGACAAGCCGGTTAAATACCGACCCAATATGAATGGCTCTAAACTAAAAAAGCGTGATCGCGATCACGCTTCTTCAATTATGAGCGGGAGACGGTCCCGAAGCTTCGGGACGAACCGCGACCTACATGTTCATGTAAGTGCGATAAGCCATTAAGCATTCAATTAATGCGTCTTCCGACTTATGAGCGGGAGACGGGATTCGAACCCGCGACCCCGACCTTGGCAAGGTCGTGCTCTACCAGCTGAGCTACTCTCGCTTATTTCAGTACTTCAAATTTCGCGCTTGTTGCGAAACGGACTGCAAATTTAGTGAAGGGCTTTTAATTTGCAACGGCTTTTGAAAAAAATTACTCCTTCAATTTACCCTTAATCTCATTGAGCTTTAACAATGCCTCTACAGGTGAAATTGTATTGATATCCAGAGTCTCCAAAATCTCTTTGATTTCGTTGAATGTAGGATCGGCCTCAAAGAGGTTGAGTTGGAAGTTGTTTTTGGGAACTTCCTTCAACTTATCCTCTGTCTGGTTTCTAATCTTGTCTTTTTCCAGATGGCTCATGATTTCGGCAGCACGAATTACCACGGGATTCGGCATTCCTGCCATTTGCGCCACATGGATACCAAAACTATGCTCACTTCCCCCCTCCTTTAGCTTGCGCATAAAGATCACTTTGTTACCCACTTCTTTGACAGAAACATTGAAGTTTTTAATCGCTGGAAAGTCTTCTTCCAGTTGATTTAACTCATGATAGTGAGTAGCGAATAAAGTCTTTGCCTTGAATTTGTCATGGTTATGCAGGTATTCGACAATAGACCAGGCAATGGAAATACCATCATAGGTACTGGTTCCTCTGCCTATTTCATCCATCAACACCAGGCTTCTTTCTGAAAGGTTATTCAGAATACTGGCCGTTTCGGTCATTTCTACCATAAAGGTAGATTCACCTTTTGAAAGATTATCGGAGGCCCCTACACGTGTAAAGACTTTATCCGTAATACCCAATTTAGCCTTGGTAGCAGGCACATAAGAGCCCATCTGCGCCATCAGTACAATCAAGGCAGTCTGCCTAAGCAAAGCAGACTTACCAGCCATATTCGGACCGGTGATGATTAATATCTGGTGTGTATGGTCATCTAGAGAAACATCATTCGGTACGTAGGATTCTCCAACCGGTAGCTGTTTCTCGATAACAGGGTGTCGGCCTTCCTGAATATCAATGATCATCTTATCATTGAGCTCAGGGCGGCAATAGTTGTTCAGCTTTGCAATATTGGCGAAGGAGACCAGACAATCGATGGTCGCAATGACGTGAGCGTTTTTCTGAACCTTAGTTGTGAAATCACCTGCAAAGGCCACAAGATCAAGGAAGAGTCGCTGCTCTATTACCTTGTATTGATCTTCCGCATTGATGATCTTTTCCTCATAGGTTTTGAGCTCCTGAGTGATGTATCGTTCGGCATTAACTAGCGTCTGCTTTCTGATCCACTCTTCGGGTACTTTATCCTTATGTGCATTGCTGACTTCCAAGTAGTATCCAAAAACCTTATTGTAAGCAATCTTCAAAGAAGTAATACCCGTGGCTTCACTCTCTCTTTGCTGAATCTGGACCAGATAATCCTTCCCGCTAAAAGCGATAGACCTGAGTTCATCCAATTCCTCATCGACCCCTTCTGCGATAATACCTCCCTGATGCACCAGCATAGGAGCATCTTCTTTGAGCTCTTTGGTGATTCGCTTGAGTAGTTCTTCGCATTCATCCAACTGCTTAGCAAGGGCTTGAAGTGACTTATGTGAAGACTTAGACAAGGACTCTTTGATAGGAATTAGCCTTTCCAGAGCGCTTCTCAACTGATTAAGCTCGCGAGGGTTAATACGCCCCACAGCCACCTTGGAAATCAGTCTTTCCAAATCGCCAATACCGTCCATTGCCTCGGCAATACTCTCAGTCAAATCGTTATCGGCATGGAAGGCATCAACTATGGACAGTCTTTCCTCTATCTTCTCTAACTCCTTCAAGGGTAAAACCATCCAGCGCTTGAGCATTCTGGACCCCATTGGAGTCAAAGTTTTATCTAGGATTTGAATCAGTGGAATACCACCATCCTGTTGAGGATAAATGAGCTCGAGGTTTCTAATCGTGAACTTATCCAACCAGACGTATTTGTCTTCTTCGAGTCTACTGATCGAAGCAATGTGACCTATTTCTTTATGTTCTGTGTCCTCCAGATAATAGAGTACTGCTCCTGCCGCTGGAATGGCCAAATTCATCTCTTCAATGCCAAAACCTTTAAGGGACTTGGTAGAAAAGTGATTGGTCAGCTTCTCATATCCATAGTCGAAGGCATATACCCAGTCATCTAAGTGATAGGTATTGAAGCTGTCTTCGTAGTGGGATTCAAATTCCCCTTTCTGCGCCCTTGAGAAGATAAACTCTGAAGGATTCAGTCCTTGAATCAGTTTATCGATGTATCCAGGTTTGCCCTGAGCGGTAAGGAACTCTCCAGTCGACAAGTCGAGGAATGCGGCTCCAATTTCATCTTTGCCAAAGCTCAGCGAGGCAAGATAATTATTTCGTTTCTGATCGAGGACGTTGTCATTGAAAGACAGGCCAGGTGTTACTAACTCTGTTACCCCCCGCTTGACAATTCCCTTAACCGACTTGGGGTCTTCTAATTGATCGCAGATGGCCACCCTATTACCAGCCCTAACCAACTTTGGTAAGTAGGTATCCAAAGAGTGGTGCGGAAAGCCCGCCAATTCTATGTGGCTCGCGGCTCCATTGGCCCGTTTAGTGAGTACAATATTGAGCACATTGCTGGCCTTAATGGCATCCTCCCCAAAGGTCTCGTAAAAGTCTCCTACACGAAACAAAAGTAGCGCCCCTGGGTG
This sequence comes from Roseivirga sp. 4D4, assembly GCF_001747095.1. Taxonomy (NCBI): domain Bacteria; kingdom Pseudomonadati; phylum Bacteroidota; class Cytophagia; order Cytophagales; family Roseivirgaceae; genus Roseivirga; species Roseivirga sp. 4D4. Next base: position 3,601,778 of record NZ_MDGP01000001.1, on the reverse strand, counting down.
CTTTGCCTTGATGGCATTGTACTGTTTCATCAGTGGGGTTTCCTTCGCCTCTTTCGTTTTGGCCATAGTCAAAAAATGATGGGAGTTCGATTTTTATTGGCTTCAAAAATAAAGATAATTGAGTCTAATCTTAAGCCATCGGTACAAGATTTCGGGCCCTAAAATTCGAGTGAGCACTCTTTCGAAATGGGTAGAAGGGAGAAAAGGAAGTAGAGCGACCTAAAAAAATCCGATTATGAGTAATTAAGCTCAAGTCTATTATTATTTTTGCCCTATATTAGAATCAGTCTAAATAAAAATAGTGTGAAGAAGGCGGCCATTTATGACCCTCAGTTTCTTTCCAGTACCGGCATTAAGATCATCCTAGAGAACAGCGATGAGATTAGTGAGGTAATTCTATTCAATACAGAGAAAAATCTATCTGATCAAATCCAGCGCCATCAGCCTGACCTCCTCATACTAGAATACTTAGGTGAGTTCATGGTGCAAGACACCATCACAAGCAGGCTTAAAAAAGAACATCCGAATTTGAGAATTCTGGTGATCTCCGAAGACGATGATGCCGTGGTTATCAACAAGCAAATCAAAGCAGGGGTTGATGGATTCCTCACCAAAAGTTGCTCGGTTGAAGAAATGCAAACGGCTCTATCGGTTGTGCAAAAGGGAGGTAATTTCTTTTGTCAGAAAGTGCTTGACCTGGTGAACGACTTACAGCTTAATGGTGATTCCGAGTTGTCCGAACGTGAAATGCAGATCATCAAGTATATCGGTCGTGGGCTTCCCTCTTCAGAAATTGCCGATCACCTGGCCGTAAGCATTCACACTGTAAACTCACACCGCAAGAACATTCTAAAAAAACTTGGCCTTAAATCACCTACCGAGTTAATTATATATGCAGTAGACCGGGGCTGGCTGAAGCCTAGGAAACCAGGCTTATAACCTCACTTTTCAACTGAAAAGAAATAATAACTAATTTTCTAGTTCATCTTCACAATATCAACTAAGTTTCTCGTTATATAAGCGAGAATCATCACAAACCTATTCTCAAAACCACCAATCCAAACCTTCCGCTATGCGTCACAGGAATCTGTCTCTAAGAGCCTGATTCAGCATATTTTTTAATCCATTATTTAACATTAAAACCTAAGGAAGATGAAACAAACATTAAAAGTGAGCATGGTATTGCTCGGAGCACTCACCATCGCCATGTGGTTCGGAATCTCGTCCACTAACAAGCAAAAAGAAGTACTGGAAGGCCAATTTGCAAAATTGGAAAAGGAGGTGATTCGTAAGGAATCCGCATTTGAAGAAGTTATGGGACTGATCACAGAAGTCGAAGATCAGATCGGAGCCATTGTAGAAAAGGAGAACCTAGTCCATGGACAAAGTCAGGAGCCACTAAACAGCGGAAAGAAGGAGAACATTATGAGAGAGATTGCCATGATTGATGACTTGATCATTAGATCAAATGAAAACATCAAGACCCTCTCTGATAAAATCAAAAGCACCGATCTCAAATTGGGTGTATTCGAAAAACGTATCAACGCACTTCAGGCAGATTTAACAGCCCGACAAACGGTCATCGGTGACTTAAAAACTGAGTTGGTTGCGAAAGATGAGGCACTCGCTTTATTAGCGGATCAAAAGGACTCCCTTAACAAGACCCTAAATGCCAAAGTCGAAATCATCGGTGAAAAAGAACTTGAGGTAACTCAACTGACCGCACTGAATGATGAATTAAACAAAAGTTACTTAGCCGTTGGCACTTTTGAAGACCTACAAGCTAAGGGTGTGGTAGACAAAGAGGGTGGATTCTTAGGCTTCATCGGCAGAAGCGTGGCTTTACAAGATGATGCGGATAAGACCGAGTTTATGGAGCTAGACCGCAGAAAAGTCAGCCAGCTTAAAATTCAGGCTACCACGCTTTCTCTGGTGAGCAACCACCCAAGCGGATCTTACCAGATACTTCCGGGAGATGACGAAAGCACTAAGGTTCTCGAAATCACAGATCCAGAGTCCTTCTGGCAAATCTCTAAATACCTGGTGATTTCCAAGAACAGCCGAGCTGCTCGCTAATACATCATTTGACAAAATTATTGATTGGTGTTGTTTTGGGCTGTCCACTCGTAAGGAGTGGGCAGTTTTTTATATATTATTAACCTTGTAAATCAGGAATAACATTCCTAATTTACAAGGATGATTGATCGGTATAAATCTCAAGAATTAGCAGAACTATTAGCCTCTTTTCCAGCCGTGGCTCTCCTTGGGCCTCGTCAGGTGGGAAAAACTACCCTAGCCAATCAATCCATCATAGCCAAGGATACCATCTATCTGGACCTAGAGGCTCCAAGCGACATAGCCAAACTCACAAATCCTGAACTATATCTTCAACAGCATCGAGATAAACTCGTTATACTCGATGAAGTGCATCGGCTACCGGAAATTTTTCAGATTCTCCGAGGCTTGATTGATCAAAACAGGCGGTCAGGAATTACCGCAGGTTCCTATTTGCTATTGGGCTCGGCCTCGATTGACCTGCTCAGACAGTCTGGAGAAAGCTTAGCTGGACGTATTGCTTATCTTAATTTAGATCCCCTCAATTTGATTGAGGTCCAACAGACCCACCAAGATATGCTTTGGTCAAGAGGTGGTTTCCCAGATAGCTTTTTAGCGAAGTCTGAGAAACACAGTAATCAATGGAGGCAAAACTTTATCAGAACATATTTAGAAAGAGATATTCCTCAGTTTGGTCCACGAATTCCTTCAGAAACACTCAGGCGATTTTGGACCATGTTATCTTATGAGCAGTCCAGCATAATCAACGCCAGCAAACTTGCACGTAACCTAGGGGTAGATGCTAAAACAATCACTAACTACCTTGATCTACTAGTAGACCTTTTATTGGTCAGGAGACTTATTCCATGGCATAAAAACATTGGCAAACGCTTAGTTAAGTCTCCTAAAGTTTTTGTTCGCGACACTGGAGTAGCACACACACTTTTAGGCATAGATAACTTTGAAACTCTACTTTCACACCCAACAGTTGGTGCTAGCTGGGAGGCATTTGTGATTGAAAATATATTATCCATTTTACCAGATAGCATATCGCCAAGCTTTTACAGATCATCTGGAGGGGCAGAAATTGACCTAGTCCTTAGTTCAGGCAAGGCGACTTGGGCAATAGAAATAAAGCGCAGTCTAACACCAAAAGTAGAAAAGGGGTTTTACTATGGCTGTGATGATGTAAATGCTACTAAAAGATTTATCGTTTACCCTGGCAAAGAAACCTACCCAGTAAAGCAGGAGACTATTGTCACATCTCTTTACAGCTTAATGAAGGAAATAAAAGCACACAATTAAGAAAATGCGCAAACTAAAGAATGAAGAGTTAAACAGGCCCGACCTTGACCAATTCAAGGAATCTGAAAAGACACCGATTGTTTTGGTGCTTGACAATGTGCGCAGCATGCATAATGTAGGCTCTGCTTTTCGAACCGCGGATGCATTTGCCATAGAAAGTATTGCACTTTGTGGTATTACTGCACAGCCTCCCCATAGAGAGATTCATAAAACAGCACTGGGCGCCACCGAATCGGTGGAATGGAAGCATTATAAAAACACCATGGAAGCCTGTAAATCATTGCGTGATGAAGGCTATACACTTATGGCCATTGAGCAAGTAGACGATTCCATCTCTTTAGAGAGTTTTAAGCCCTCGGTTGACCAGAAGCTGGCTGTAATTTTTGGCAATGAGGTATTTGGGGTTGAGGAAGAAGTTGTGGCCTTCGCGGACAACTCCATCGAAATCCCTCAGTTTGGCACGAAGCACTCTCTTAATATCTCAGTCAGCATAGGAGTGGTACTTTGGGATTTGGTCTCGAAAATGAGATTCGGATAGTCAGTAATGCTTCTATTGCACTTCATTTAATTGGGCTAGACTTCTAAATGGATTTCGTTTATTTATCAGAATACAATTCCTCAAGTGAGTTTCCGGATATTTTTCTTTTAGTTTTAGGTATCAAAAGAAAAATTTCGGAATGACGAAAGGTTATTAGTAATGAAAGATATCAACAACAAAGGCAAAGTCAACAGGTTCAAGTACATGCTCTATTTTTATGGACTCTTTGTCGTTTTCATCTTTGTGTATAAGTACATCATCGCTCCAGAGCTTCCGGGCATTATTTTGCTGGCAGCTTTCGCTCCCATCTTTGGTTTTATGTCTTCCATTATAAACTGGCCTGTATACATACATGCCAGTGAAGCGGATGGGGGCATGGTAGTCAATTCTAAACGCCTTTTTTCTAAAAAGCAGGATTCGATTATCATCAACAAATACAACTTCGATAGCTACTTTGAAACGGATCATTTGCACATAGGACTTAACCTGCTAAACGAAGAAGAAAAGATGCAACAGCATAAAATCAAAGTCAGCTGGATGAAACTCAAGGACCTAAGAGCTCTGGAAGAAAAACTCAGAGAGATTAATCCTCACGCTCCAGTCAATGAGTCTTAAGTTTAGCTCAGACTATTAAAAATAAGGTTGTCCTTTAGAGGCTAAACCACCCCTAACCCCTCCTTTAAAAGGGGGGGAACTTTTCCCCCTTTGTTATTGAAGATTCTATTCTAACTCCTCCCTTTTTTAAGGGGAGGTGGTCGAAGACCGGAGGGGTCCAATTCAATAAAATCAAAAAGGAAGTTTAGCCAAATCAACATTTCCTCCTGTAAGGATCACGCCTACTTTTTTACCGGCAAAAACCTCCTTATTCTTCAGCAAAGCCGCTACAGGAACAGCGCAAGAAGGCTCAATAATGATTTTCAGGCGCTCCCAAATCAGGCGCATCGCTTCAACGATCTCTTCATCTGTCACCAAAAACACTTCTTTGACCAGGGGTTTGATGATCTCAAAGTTCTTATCTCCCATACTTGCAAGTAAGCCATCGGCAATTGAGGATGGCTCATCTACCTTCGTGATCTCTCCTGCTTGCATTGAAAGATAAGTATCCTTTGCTCCCTCAGGTTCTCCCGCATAGACATCAATTCGGTTATTAATATAATGAGCAGATAGCAAGGTTCCCGCCATCAATCCACCACCACCAACAGGAGCTATGATGATGTCCAAATCTGGTTGATCTTCCAGCAATTCCTTGGCACAGCTGGCTTGGCCTGTAATTACCGAATAGTCATTATATGGAGAGATAAAAGTAGCTCCCGTTTCCTTTTGAATTCTTGCAGCGTTCTCTTCTCTTGACTGCTGGGTTGGTTCGCAGAGGGTGATTTGCGCTCCGTAGCCAGCGACCGCTTTTCTTTTTACCTCAGGAGCAGTTTTGGGCATTACGATATAAGCTGGTATACCGGCCATCTTTGCTGCAAGCGCTATGGCCTGGGCGTGGTTTCCTGAACTATGCGTAACGACTCCATTTTTTCTTTGGTCTTCAGGTAAAGAAAGCACCGCATTAACCCCTCCTCTGGCCTTGAAGGCACCAACTTTTTGAAAGTTTTCGCATTTGAAGTACAACTCACAGCCAGCAATCTTATCGACACTTTCTGACGTCAAAATAGGCGTGCGATGGATATACGGAGCAATCCGCTGATGTGCTGCAATTATGTCTTCTAGTGATATAGGGAATTCCATAGGCCAGTTCTTCTTCGGCCCAAACTTATCAATTTTTTTGAAGGGTTATATCAGTCACTTTCGTCCATTCAATCTTTTCGCCATTGATCCCTTCAAAGACCTGAATCAGTGCTACTCCCGATTCGGAAAGATCCCATCGGTATTTCTTAATCAGTTTTCCAGCCACAGTGCTTTCTTCCATTTCATAGATTTTAGAATCTTGTGAATATTTTCCGAAATACCTTCTAAGATTATCTTCTTCGCGGTCTCCTATTTGTCCATCCTCTAGCATCTTTGCGAAGAAATTATAACTCTTAATACTGAAGTGCTCCGAAGTATCTCCATGAACATCCAAGGTCATAAAGTTGAGCACTGCACAGCCATTTAATACCTCAAAGCCTTTCATTTCGGCTTTACCTTCTTTCCATTTGTTATCAATTTTCTCTTTGACGGTACCTACCCAATTCCCCTTTAAATCCCTGAAAGCAGAGAATTCAGGTAGGTCGCACCGATCGGCTACATCATAGGTATGGGCTCTTTCACCTTCAGGCCAGTCAGGCGTTTCAGCAGTACGGGTAAACTCCATGATCCAATTGTTGCGCCAGTTTTTTCCTCCATCACTGGTAAAGGCATCATCCCATCGCAGATAATATGGTGTGATGTCTGAAAAGGTATAGACCGAAAGTGTATCCCCGTTACCTCCCCAGAATTCACCACGGCCATGACGAAAATTTCCCGACATAGAACTCAATGCAGAGTAGTTTTGATTTGGCCAATTCAACCATAAATCCCACTGTTCAGATTCGAAATTGTAGTAACGAAGACTGAAGCCCTTGATGCCATTTGGTCGCTGATCATTCCAAAGCTCCAAAATGGCACGACCATCATTTATCGAATATATTTTTGCTATTGACTTGATGTCATCCTTCCAGGAATTATCTGCCTGTTTGACCCTTAAATTCACATCCCATTCGCCTATCCAAAAATCGAATTGACGATCCTTAGGAAGTTCTAAGTAGTTGATTTGAGCGGAAAGGGTAGTACTAAAAATTATCAGAAAACAGGTTGTAAAAATGGATCGGATATGAATCATAGCCAGGTTGTTTATCCTATAAGAACGCATGAAAGGCACCTCTAAAGATCACATAAACGTGTGAATTTTAGCCATTTAATGAGGCTTTTCTCCTTGGGTACGTTCTAGCACAAAAAACTACTTATGTCTAAAAAGATCTCTTCAACAGCCCCTTTCCTATTAATACTTTTCGCACTGATATCTTCATGTGGCAGCGATGGAGGTGATGATGGCGGTGGAGGTCCAGAACCGAATATTTCAGTCTCGAACCTTGTTGTCGCTGATCTGAATAATAATGCAGATGCTTCAGATTTTAGGGTTTCATTCAGCATCTCCAATAATGAATCCTTTGTAAGGGAATACAGAGTGATCGTAGCACAAATTGATGCCATCGCCAACTTGTCTTTGGCCTCAATAGAAACACTACCCACCAATAGTTTCCACACAATTGCACCGACTGGTAATGACATTGTCACAAACCTACCTTCAAGCCTCCTTGATGTTGAAGGAAACCCAATCACAGAAGGTGAAACATACCGTGTGTTTGTGCTTGCCATAGCAGACGGGACCACGGTGACCGCCAATAAATTAAGTAATCAATCGAGTCAGGTTACACTTGAAAATGCCGATGTGCTGGAAATCATGGCTGAGCTACCGATCGGTACAGGTGGCTTGGAAGTGGACAATGAGGGTAATATATATTGTGCTGATTTTGGCCAATCGCTTAATAGTCCACCTGGTACATTAGTCTACAAGATTACCCCAAATGGGGAGGCTAGCATTTTCGCAACTGGACTTGTAGGTGCTTCAGGCAACACTTTCAATGCTGATGGAACATTACTCTATCAGTCTAACATTCAGGGAGGAAGGGTGAGTACTATCAATTCATCTGGACAAGTGACTACTTTCGTCTCTGGTATGTCATCTCCAGTTGGTGTTGTATTTGACAGTGAGGGGAATTTGTATGTGGCCAACTGTGGCGATAATACAATCAAGAAGGTCACCCCTGAGGGAGAGGTCAGCACTTTTGCCAGTGGCAACTTGTTCGCATGTCCTAATGGCATTACGATCGACAATGATGGAAATCTATATGTTGCGAATTTTAGCAACGCCAGTGTAGTTAAGATTGACACGCAGGGAAACCCTTCCGTGCTGGCCACCTTTACTGGAAATAATAATGGTCATATCACTTTCTATCAAGGCAATCTGTACGTAGTAGCACGGGCAGCCAATCAAGTTTACAGATTAGATCTTGAAGGCAATGCTGAATTGATTGTAGGCAGTGGAACTCGAGGACATGATGAGGGCTCTGCCCCTCAAGGAAGCCTATCCCTACCGAATGATCTCGAATTTAGTCCTGACGGAAGATTTCTTTACATCAACGATTCCAAACCACTTACAGGTACTCCCGCCAATAGTGATATAAAGCCTACCTACTTAAAAAGGGTAAGGTTCAAACGTCAGTAGTTAGACGAGACGATCCTTCAGTGCTTTGGCCACTGCTTCTGATTTGGAATTGACTTCAAGCTTTTTGTAGATGCTCTTGATATGAGACCTTACCGTGTCTTGACTTATAAAAAGGGCATCTGCGATGAGTTTATAGCTTTTGCCTTGACAAAGTTGGTCCAGCACGTCCATTTCTCTTTCTGTCAAGTCAGACTCCGTCTTTTTGCTGAATGATTTGACCACCATTCTAGCGATGCTGGTACTCATGGGTGCGCCTCCACCTACGGCCTCGCGGATGGCATCAATAATTCTTAAAGGAGGAGTGCTCTTTACCAAATAACCTGAAGCGCCAGCACAGAGTGAATCAAAGACTAGCTGATCGTCTTGGTGAACGGTCAGCATCAGGGCTTCTGCCTTAGGCGCTTTTTCCTTCATCTTTTCTACTGCCTGAATTCCTGTCATACCGGGTAGAGAGATGTCCATCAAAACAATATCAGGCTTTTGAGCTTCAAGGTTTTCAAGAAAGCTTTCGGCATTTTCAAAAGTCCGTTCACAAATCATCCCTTCGCTTGTGTTAATAATCAAAGCGAGGTTATTTCTAATCTCAGGATCGTCTTCAACAATATTCAATCTTATTTTATCACTCATACCCTACTTTCGCTTATTGATGGTTTTCCGCTAAATATTACTTTCGTTCCGGATTCAATTTTTGTCTGTATTTCAATGTTAGCGGCTAGTTCATTGACTCTCGACTTCATATTTCTCAGGCCATATCCCTCGTGGTGCTTCTCCAGGTCAAACCCCTTCCCATTGTCTGTCAGGACAATCTCAATCCGGTCATTTTTATAATTAAAACTCAAAGACACGTTCTTGGCTTCCGCATGCTTCAACACGTTATGCATAGCCTCTTTGAAGGTCATGATCAAATGACGTTTCCAATCCATAGTCAAGTTAACGCCTTGGAGAACAGTCGGTATTTGGTCCACTGAGAAGGCGATGGAGGTCTTATCGAATAGCTCCTCTCCAAAATCCTTCAACATGCTGGCCAAATCATAGGCAGAATCTTTCTTGGGATCCAAGGCCCATAAAAAGTCACGCATGGAGTTATTAAGGTTTCTTGAGTTGTGTTTGATCTTTTCGACATAAGCAGCGGCATCGGGATTCGAACCATTTATTTGTCTTTCCAATACTTCCGAAAACAATGCAATACGCGTTAGCTTATTTCCCATCTCATCATGAAAGTCAGCCGCGGCCTTTTTTCGGGTGGATTCCATAAAGGAAAGCCGCTGTATTTTCCGCTGAACACGATACTGATGAATGGCATAAAGGAGCGAACAAATAAATACAAACAAGATGGAATAGAACCACCATCGTTGCCAAAATGGGCTTAGAATTTCGATCGTCAAACTGGCCTCGACAGGCCCCCAATCACCAGCATCTCGACCTGCCCGAACTTTAAAAGTATAGGTTCCAGGTGATAAGCTTGCGTAGTTAACTGAACGCAGCTTAGTACTATTTGACCATGAGTCATCCACACCTTCCAGCTTGTAGGAATAAACGACATCATTGGGATTCAGATAGTCAATGGCGATGAAATCAAAACCAATGAAATTCTGGTTATATCGAAATTCTAATTCATCAATCTGCTGTATGGGTCTGTCTTTTTCAACCTGTTCATCAAAAAGTCGAACACTTTCTATTTGTATGTCGGGGTAACTCATATCCCCCTTCACTTCACTTGGATCGAAATACGTTATCCCCTCAGTTGAGCCAAAGAACATCTTGCCTGTTTCCGTTTTTGTTGAAGAGTGAAACCGGAATGTATTACCTGGTAATCCGTTGTGAATTGTATAGTGTTTGAATTGGCGTTTTGCAGGCCAATAACTGTGTAATCCATTAATTGATGAAATCCATAAGGCTCCATCATTGGCCTGCTCAATAGACTGAATATTCGGTATAGGCATCGATCCTTTAGGCGTATGACTGATCCAAGTTTCATTTTGCCGATCGAATTCCATCAGACCGCTACTGAAACCGCCAATCCAGAGGTGGGAATCCGCATCCTCGAAAATTTCGTTAACGGTTTGACTTAGAAAGCCAGATGCTCTGACTCCAGAATATTTGAATTGCTTTACATCATACGCACCATTTTCTTCTCTAATTCGAAACATGCCTTCTCTAACCGTTGCCAACCACATAGTTTCTTCCGAATCAACAAATAGCTTTCTGCCCTGAGCAGCTTTAAACTGAACTGGGACATCGGCCCATTCGCGGGTACTCGTAAAACCATTAGGTGTTTGTTTGAAAAGCTGTTCATTGACGATTACCCAAAGCGAATCATTGCTATCATAAAGAAAATCGCTTACTATTCCAGAAATGGTCACACTAGGGCCTCTTAAGGCTTTGGTCTTCTTGTCAAGAAAGAAGAAACCATCATCTGTCGCCAACATTATATTCTCCCCATTATCCCTCAATAGTCTGATGTAGTGGTAAAAATCTTTTGTTGAGTAATCTAAGACCAATTGGACCTTTTGATTTTCAGCATCGACTGCGATCAGTCCCTTTTCCGTAGATAGATACACCCCTCCGTCAGTTGTTTTTCCAACAATCCGAGCATGAGTAGAATGCCCTAGTTTGTCATCGTCCTTCCAGTCTATTATGTCAAAAAAGTTCGGTTTACTCGAAGCTTGGATAACCCCACCACCCCGAGAGCCCAACCAAATGGTCGCTTCCCGATTATCTAGCCAAAAAGTGGAAAGCTTGAAATCTGACTTGATTATCTTCTCAAGAACGCCATCTGATCTTAGTCTGAACGCTTCATTATTTGTGGTAACAATTAGAAATTCACTGCTCTTTGGGTTCTCGTGTGCCACCAATAACTGGCTTGTTTCAAAATCTGGAATGATTACTTCTTTCCAACCATCATCTACGTATTGGTAAATCCCTCTTTCTGGCACTGAAATAGTCAATGAGCCATCGCTTGTCTGGAAAACATTAGAAATCCATGAGCCCAACAAGTCGACATTTACTTTACTTACCTGTTGGTTAGAAGTATGAACCCGATAAACTCCCTCATTAAACACGGCTAACCAGAGTGAGTCGCCAATTTCGATAGGCAAGTAGGCCCCTTTTATTGGGAATCCATTACTCTCAACTGGTTCAAACTGGTTTAGAGAGTCGCTATAGAGAAAAACTCCTTCGATGGCCGTAACCCATATTTGGCGGGTATTACTCTCGTAAATGCTTAAGACATTAATCTCTTCTTTACCTACTACGGAAACAGGTACAAATTTTTGTAAGCTTTCGTCTATTAGATTGACCTCCTTTTGCGTTCCCACCCAGCCTCGACCTTTAGAATCGAATACCATCGTCTTAACGAAGTTGTTGAGATGGTTAGGCTGCTCGTTGTTGTAGTTGTAGAAAAAGAATTTTCTTGAAGCCCTGTCATACTTATTGACGCCACCAATATCCAATGTCACCCAAATGTTGCCCGGTAAGTCCTCAAAAATTCTGCCTTGGCTGTTGGCTTGTAAAGAATAGGCATCCTGGGGGTTATGCCGAAAGACTTCAAAATTATAGCCATCATATTTATTCAGTCCATGACCCGTTGATACCCACTTATAACCAAATCGATCTTCATGAATATCTCTCACATCATCATTAGAAAGACCTTCTGCTGTGGTAAATTTTTTTATAGTAGTTGTCTGTGCAACTAAATGAATTTGAAATGGAAGAATGACTATTGTCAGATGGACAAACAAGCGCTTCTTAATGCATTTCAAAAAGCTAAAAGGCATGGTTCAAGTTAAGGAATTCTTACTTGAGCCAATTCACATGATTATGTGATAATATTAATGGGCTACCAACCAGTTTTCACCGACTCCAACTTCTACGTCCATAGGCACATCTAACTCAACTGCTCCTGTCATCAATTCAGGTATTTTGGCCTTCATGATTTCCAATTCTGAATTATGTACATCAAACACAAGTTCATCATGCACTTGCATGATCATTTTTGACTTCATGTTCTCTTTTTTCATCCAGTCATGAATGTTGATCATGGCCACTTTAATCATATCTGCGGCACTTCCTTGAATGGGGGCGTTAATGGCATTGCGTTCGGCATGACCACGGACAGTCATATTCTTAGAGTGAATGTCTCTGAGGTATCTTCTCCTACCTAGAATGGTCTCCACATAAGTGAACTCTCTGGCCTTGTTGACCTGGGCATCCATATAGCGCTTCACACCTGGAAACTCGTTGAAGTAAGCGGTGATAATCTGTTGGGCTTCAGTTCTTGAGATGCCAATGTTCTGGGCCAATCCAAAAGCGGAAATACCATAGATAAGTCCAAAGTTCACTTCTTTGGCCTTTCTTCGCATGTCACGATCTACTTCTTCAAGTGGTACATTAAACACTTTCGAAGCAGTAGTGGCATGAATGTCTCTTCCAGACTTAAATGCCTCAATCATGCTTTCATCCTTTGCAAAGGACGCTACGATCCGTAGTTCAATTTGAGAATAATCTGCTGCCAGTAGGGTAAATTCCTCTGACCTCGGAATGAAGGCCTTTCTTATCTCTCTTCCCTTTGGTGTTCTAATGGGGATGTTCTGGAGGTTCGGGTTATTCGAGCTTAGCCTACCCGTAGCCGCCACAGCCTGTCGGTAATCGGTATGGACCAATCCATCCACCGGACTGATCATGGTTGGCAGGGCGTCAACATAGGTAGATTTTAGTTTTTGATACTCTCTGAATTCCAAAATCCTTCTGGCAATGTCATGTTCTACCGCCAATTTGGAGAGAATGTCTTCACCTGTCGCATACTGTCCCGTCTTTGTCTTTTTCGGCTTATCAACAAGTTTGAGGTTATCGAAAAGCACCACACCCAATTGCTTAGGAGAGGCTACATTAAACTCTTCGCCTGCCATTTCGAAGATTTCAGCCTGAGCTTTTCGGCTTTCTTCTTCCAATTCCTTCGACATAGCCGTCAGGGTATCGACATCTATCTTCACTCCATTATACTCGATATCTGCTAATACATGCATCAATGGAGTCTCAACTTCCTCTAAGAGTTTCTTAAGTTGACCATCCCCTAGTAAAGGTTCGAGACTGTTTTTGAGTTGATAAGTAATATCTGCATCCTCGCCTGCATATTCCACCACCTGATGCACGGGTACATCTCTCATATTCCCCTGCTTGACTCCTTTTTTGCCAATGAGTTCAGTAATGGAGACAGGGGTATAATTCAGGTAATTTTCGGATAGCACATCCATGTTATGCCGTGTGTCTGGGTCAATAAGATAGTGGGCAAGCATCGTATCGAAGATTGGCCCTTTGACCTCAACACCATAATTCTTTAAGATTTGGACATCGTACTTTGCATTCTGGGCAATTTTTGAAATTTTCTCACTTTCAAAAACCGATCGAAACTCTTCTACAATCTTTTGTGTCGTGGCCTTGTCATCCGGTGGAGTCGGTACGTAATAGGCTTCCCCTTGCTTATAAGAAAATGCAAGACCAACCATATTCGCCTCAATCGGTTCTAGGTTATCCGTCTCTGTATCAAAGCAGATCTCATTTTGAAGCATCAGGTATTTAACCAGCCTTTGCCTCAACTCAGGTGTATCTATTAAATGATAGTCATGCTCAGTAGTAGAAAGGTCACTTTTCTCTTGAATAGCCGGCTCTTCAGACGATGACTGCAAGGTTGGCGCATCGTCAGCAAAAAGTCCCATTTGCTCCGATGCAGCTGGTTTTGGTTTGGCACTCTTTGGCGTTGAAGTTGGCTGACCGAGAATTCTCTTTAGCGTAGTTCGGAATTCGAGCTCTTCAAAGATCTCGGTGAGTTTTTCAACATTTGGTCCCTTGTAAACTAGGTCTTCTTCCTTAAACTCAATGGGCACCTCAATCTCAATTCGTGCTAGTTCTTTAGAGAGAATCCCCTGTTGTCCGAACTCTGCGACTTTTTCGGCAAGCTTCCCTTTCAATTCGTGGGCATGCGCTACAATCTCTTCGACAGTTCCATATTGCTTCAATAGCTTTGCAGCAGTCTTGGGTCCTACACTCGGAATTCCTGGGATGTTATCGACCGCATCACCCTGCAAACCAAGCATGTCCACCACCTGATCAATCCGTTCTATATCCCATTTGGCCAAGACTTCGGGGATTCCCATTATGTCTACACCATTGCCCATAAAGGCCGGTTTGTAGAGGTAAATATGCTCTTCTACTAACTGGCCATAGTCCTTGTCAGGAGTCATCATAAACACCTCAAAACCTTGCCGTGCCGCTTTCTTGGCGAAAGTGCCTATGACATCATCAGCTTCGTAGCCATCTAATTCCAGAACAGGAATATTGAAGGCTCTTACAATGTCCTTGATGATGGGTGTACCGATCTTAATGTCTTCAGGTGTTTCTTCTCGATTGGCCTTATAAGGCTCGTATTGCACATGCCGAAAAGTAGGCGCACTGGTATCAAAAGCTACTGCAATATGCGATGGCTTCCGCTTATCTATGATTTCGTACAAGCTATTGGTAAAACCGAAAGGAGCTCCTGTGTTGAGTCCTTTTGAGTTGATTCTTGGGTTTTTACTAAATGCAAAATGGGCTCTATAAATGAGCGCCATTGCATCTAAAAGAAAGAGGGTCTTTTCCGGTTTACTCATATTATAAAGGTAAGTATTCCGGAAAACTGAGAAAGAGGAAATTGCTTAATTCGAACCGAAAGAATTTCGCTGACTAATTAACTCCAAAGCATACTCAAATACAGAATCTTTTTTATCCAAAAGATCTTCAAAAGTAGTCTGTACAGCATAATCAGGAAAAGTCCCTCTACCGGCATTGTCAGTCGATACATTCACAAATTCCTCATAGATGACAGGTACTTGAAGGGTTGAGCTTGTATTTGGCAGGCTATAGTTTACCAACATATTAGCCGCTCTGCCCACATGGGCACCACCAGTTTCTTCACCTATCAATATCACATTATCCATTTGGCCTAATATCCTAGCAAGGTCAGCTGCTGCAGAGAAGGTCCTTCCAGAAATCAAGACATAAATGTTGCCATCAAACTTGGCTCCTTTGTAATCTGTTGTTCCTTCGAACTCGTCATACCAGTTCAGCAGAGGGGCTTCAAATCGTCCTTCTTTCGGTGCTTGGAAATACTTTTGAATATAGTCTTCAGCACCTTTTAAAGATTCATCTGTCTTTAAACGACCATTAATCGAAGCAACATATTTCTTCATCTCGATGCTCTGAGATCTGGTATACGTCTTTGAAGGATCGTTGAGTTTTCTACCGGTTAAAAACTGGTACATCGTGTTCAACAATCTGCGATCGCCCCCCTCGTTTATTCTCAGATCAATAACGAGATTTTCAAAGTCGAACTCCTTGTCTTCCTCATTGTAACGTGATCCTAACTTCTGATCAAACCAGTCCGGGTTAGCCTGGAATGTATTCAATGTTAGAACGAGCGTCTGAAGGGAGTCGATCGCATCAAGGTTCGTAAACCGATTGTATCGCTCATGCGACATGTTGATTGGTCTGTAGTAATTGTTCGCCAGCATGGTATTTCCCGCCACGCCTTCAACAATCACTTGTCGAACTTGACCAATAGGGTCCTTATAGCTTACTGAGAAGCTAGAAGAAGCACCGTTTTTTAAGAAGTAGTAATAGCCAAATTTGCTCTCTACTTCTCTTAAAGGTTTTGTTTCACTGAAACCATCAGTGACTGTAAGGTTGATAAGTTTTGGCAATAGAGCCGGAATTTCCTCATCATTAATGCTTAGTAATTCCGCACCATGAGGAATGTCACTGCGCTCGAAGTCTACATAAGCTCTTCCCTCTATAATCTTTATCGGTAAGGGAAAGAATTGAGATAACCCTAAATCCTGACGAACAACCGATTTATCCATTCCCACCTTTGTATGACCACAACGCAATGTATTGTTGAGCTCAGCAAGGAGCACCTCAAATTGTTTGAAAGTAATGGCCTCAGGAAGGGATGCTACTTTGTCCAATACCAATTTTTGAAATGCCTGGCGGCTGATATATTGGTAAGGATTGCCGTGCTGCTTATCGATGATCTGAAAGTAAACTTCCAGATCATCGGCAGCCTCTTGACGAGTAATTGTTCGATTATAGTTGTTAGATAAAAGGGAAAATGTATTTGTCAGTACTAACAAACTGACCAATACTACCTTATTGATTGTACTTAAATGTCTTTTCATAACCCCGGTTTTTAAGCCAGGGTGACTTCATCGTTGATTTTTCAATAGCCCGTTCGACTTGGCTGTAATTGAAATTGAGATTTAAAGAGTTCGGCAATAAACCTCCAATGATCACCCTGAGAAATCAGGGCGTAGGAAAATTATGAGGTAGCGCTCGTTCGACTTAGCGCAATAGGAAGTATACAGGTTGGTTTAGTGAAATACCTGAGGGTAGATGATAAGAAGATAGTAAGGAGGTGTTCTTGTGAAAGTGAAACAAACATACAGAAAAAAGTCGTTGACCCCAAATTTTCATGTCGTTCACATACATTTTCTTGATCTTCACAAAAGCATGTATATACCTTCAAATTGGATATGTTTTTTAATAATTCGGTTTCACAAAATAGAATTTGGTCAAATGGACATTCAGCTACAGAAATGAATGGGATCAATGATATCTCGCGAAATACGCAGTTTACATAAAATAATATGCAGTACTAGTCGTAATTTTAAGGCGATCCCTAATCATTTTTGATCATTATAAATCGGAGAATCTTTTTTTTAACGCTCATTCTCATTGGCCCGTGGCTGAAGGCCCAAGAGTTTAATGGATTCATTCAGTCCGATTTCTCCGGAGTACTAGGAGCCAGAGTCCAGCCCGCTTCCATAGCAGATTCGCCATATAAATTCGATTTCAGCCTTATCAATGGCAATTATTATCTGACTAACAATATTGGGTTTACGAGAACGAATGCTGAAGGGACCAGCCTTATTAGATTTTTAGATTTAGATCCTAGATTCTTACATGCCAATCTAGACGTAGGTGGCCTTTCAGCCATGTTGTCTCTTCCGAGAAACCAAGGCATTGCCCTACAGTTCCAACTTCGATCGGTGAGCAGCATTAATGATCTATCACCACAGTTCATTACCCAGGTAAATCGCTTTACTGACATGCGATTTTTAAACACGACAGTGACCAATCAAAAAGGTGATTTCGCTACTAGCTTATGGCAAGAAGTGGCTCTGAGTTACGCCTTTGTAAAGAAAGATGATGGCTTCCATCGCTGGAAAGTCGGAGCCACCTTCAAACTGATAAACCCATTGGCTAATGTCTGGGCAAGCATCCAGGATATCGATTATAATATTACAGGCTCAGGGCTGGCCCAGTTCAACAACTTAGAAGCTGAACTGGGTTATTCGTCTACGCTCGATGAATTCGAGCAATTTGATGGCACTCAAAGCTTTAATCGACTACCGAAAGGAACAGGGTTTAAACCTGGCGGGGATATTGGAGTAGTCTATGAAAGAGTTGCTCATCGTGAAGACCCGCGTGGCAATAGGGAAACCAGGCTAAAACCTGATATCACCTATGAATTCAGACTGGGCATTTCCATTACTGATATCGGGGTAATGAAATTCGATCAGGGATCTGCGGCCTTTGCTGCCACTGGCATACTTCCGAATCAGGGAGACATCAACTTTGATGATCTCTTCGGTAACATAGATAGCTTTCGGCAAGTGAGGGATTCTTTGGAGACTATACTTCAGGTAGGCGATAAGTCAGGCAGCTATACTGTGACTTTACCTACCTCTCTTAATCTGGATTACGACTATAATTTTTGGAACAACTTCTATCTAAACGTAGCTGGTAGGTTTGACCTAACGAGCCTGGTACCAGCTGACTATAGGGTGAACTACCCGAGTAGTATCACCATCACTCCTCGCTACGAAACTGGATATGCGGGGTTTTACCTGCCCTTTTATCGTAATCTGGATGGTGACTCCGAGCTTGGAGCTGCACTAAGATATGGAGCATTCACGATCGGCACACAAAGCTTAGGCTCACTGTTCTCCAAAGAGAAAAAGTCTGGTGGTGTATTCTTTAGCATCAACCTAAAACAGTTGAAAGCTAACTCTAAAAAGACTTATTGTTTTGGATCTTCAAGAGTAGGTAGTGGATTTGCGCGATCAGAAAGGACCCCGCTCTACAAGCGGAAAAAGTTCCTATTCTTTTAAGCCTGATTTTCGGTACTACGCTTGAACTTAGAGTAGGCGTGGGCTCTCAGGCCAATGAATACCAAGAAAGGAACCCAAATGCCATCATTCATCAACAAATGGAAAGTAGCTTTGTCTCCCACCTGTTGCTCTAGTATATAGAAGTAAAACCATATCCCTCCAGCAATTTTGGTAAAGGCAGCAAAGAACAAGAGGTACCAGAACCTTCCCGGATGAATGGCACAAGTCAAATAAACCCCTGCCATCAACAACACTCCTTTTCCCTGCCAAGTAATGGCTCCAGGGACCGAAGCCTCTGACTCTGTCACCCATTGAAAGAATGTTTCTGGAAAGTAACCGATGAAAATCCCCCAGAGGATATTGTAAGCTGCCGATATGAGTAAAAAACCACGCATCCAGTTAGGGAAAATGGTTTGTGGTGTCTTTATGGAATTCATAACTTGTCTTTCTGCTGAGGTAAGGATTAAATCTCCCTCAAATCTATAAAACACTTCTTCAATGACTATACTGAATACAAAGTTTAAAAAGGCACCAGTTGTTTTAATCTTGCTGCTATTGACCACTGGTTTTTTAGCAGGCTTTAAAATGGCGCAGAATATGGCCATAGAAAAAAGCGATGTTGAAGCAGCTCAAAAGATCCTCAACCTCGATTTTGATGATCAGGAAATTTCGCAAATGCTCCCCAATATAAACCGCAACCTGAGAGGTTTGAAGGAATTGCATGAGTATAAAATTGACAACAGCGTTCCTCCTGCATTGTGGTTTAATCCACCCAAGGGAAATAGACCAATTCCGACCAAACAACAGCAAATCCAATGGGAACTCCCAAAAAATGTAAAGCTTCCAGAGAATAAAAACGACCTAGCCTTTTACACTGTCGCAGAGCTATCAGTGCTCATCCGAGAGCGGAAAATCACTTCTGTCGAGCTTACAGAATTCTTCATCGGTAGACTTAGAAGGCATGATGATTCGTTGAAGGCCGTTATTAGCATCACGGAAGAAAGAGCTTTAGCACAAGCCAAACGAGCAGATGACCTTTTGAAGAATGGTACTTATCTGGGCCCTCTTCATGGAATTCCATATGGTGCTAAGGACCTTATGTCGGTGCCTGAATACAAGACTACCTGGGGTGCTGGGCCTTATAAGGACCAAGACAGAGGCAAGGAGTTGGCCACCGTGGTAAAGAAACTTGACGAGGCTGGTGCTGTGTTAGTCGCTAAACTCACCTTAGGAGCGCTCGCCATGGGTGATGTCTGGTATGGTGGAACAACTAAAAATCCCTGGAACCTGAAACAAGGGTCTAGTGGGTCGTCAGCAGGTTCAGCCTCCAGTACCTCTGCGGGGCTTGTGCCTTTTGCCCTTGGCACAGAAACACTGGGATCAATTGTCTCTCCATCAACCAGAAATGGTGTAACTGGCCTAAGGCCAACTTTTGGTCGCGTTAGTCGCGCTGGAGCAATGGCACTGAGTTGGAGTATGGATAAGATTGGTCCGATTACCAGAAATGCCCTTGACTGCGCTCTTGTTTTTGACGCCATTAGGGGAGTAGATAATATTGACCTGACGGTCGAAGACCATCCTTTTAATTATCAGGGCAAGGTAGATCTATCAAAGCTTAGGGTCGGGTATCTGAAATCTTACTTTGACAGAAATAGACCAACCCAAAAAGAAAATGACGACAAGTCACTAGAAGTATTAAGGTCGCTTGGGGCTGACCTTCAACCTGTCGAATGGGTTTCTAATTTGCCTTTTCCGGCAATGCAAGCCATCCTCAGTGCCGAAGCTTCAGCTGCCTTTGATGCGCTTACTCGATCAGACAGAGACACGCTATTAGTGAGACAGAGCGCAGGAGCCTGGCCAAATTTGTTCCGTAGCGCCCGCTTTACCTCCGCGGTTGATTATATCAATGCCAACAGGGTCCGATATGAAGTAGTGCAAAGGGTAAACGCGCTTATGGAGGACTATGATGTAATCGTTACACCGAGCTTTGGTGGAAGTCAACTTCTGACTACTAACCTGACAGGTCATCCCTGTGTGGTGCTCAAGAATGGTTACAACCAGAATGGCAGTCCGACCAGTATCTCATTCATTGGTAACCTTTTCGATGAAGCCACCATTCTAGCAGTTGCCAGGGCCTATCAAGAGGCGACAGCATTCGATGAGCAACACCCTCCGGGCTTTATTGATTAAAAAACATTCGACCCGAGCGTGCTTTGGACATATGCATTTGTAAGATGCTGAAACAAGTTCAGCATGACGGTGCGTATTAGAATAATTAATATCTTCAACTATGCTACTCGCGATAGATGCCGGTAATACCAACATTGTTTTTGGGATCCATGATGGTACTGACTGGATTCAGGAATGGCGATTTGAAACCGTACCAATTAAGAATCAAATTGAGTACGAACTCTTCCTGAGGTTAAACTTCCTAGAGGCTAATCTGACGTTAGAAGATGTCAATCGAGTGGTTATCTCTTCGGTCGTTCCTCAATTGAATGACATTCTTTCAGAATTCACAAAACCCCTAATCGACAAGGAGCCTGTATTTGTGGGGCCAAAAGTTTATGATAAGCTACCGATCAATACGCAAAACCCTTACGAAATTGGTACGGACCTTATTGCCAATGCCATGGCGGGCCATGTACTTTATCAAGAAGACATAATCATCGTAGATTTCGGTACAGCATTGACCTTTACCGTAGTGGCAGGTGACGGTAATATCAAAGGAGTGAACATTGCTCCCGGCTTAAAAACTGCCATCGTAGCCTTAGTCGGCAATACGGCACAATTACCAGAAGTACCTTTAGAATTACCAGATTCTGTGATTGGAACCAATACAACTACCGCTATCCAAAATGGAGTGCTTTGGGGCTATGTGAGTATGGTCGAGGGTATGCTGGATCGTATCCAAAAAGAACTGAACAAAGAGGCAAAAGTCATCGCTACGGGAGGGCTTTCCTCTATCTTGCACCCCTTGCATGATCGTTTTGATCAGGTGAATCGGCACCTTACACTTGAAGGGCTACGTTTTATACATGAGGCAGTAATAGAAAAGGTATGAGAAACTACGGTTGGGTCGTTAAAGGACTCGTTTTTGGGGGATTAGTTTGGGTTTTAATGTACATCATCTTTCCGCAATTCAGCGATGACCAAATCGTAGAACCTGAGAACCACATTACCGAACTAATCTTTGCTGTGCCAGCAGGCTTACTCTGGGGCTACTATCGCTTTGTAGTCCTTCCAAAGAAAATGGCGCAAAGAGATAAGGATAAAGAGACAAGACTAAAGAAATAAGGAGCTCGAGACCCTGAAATGAACCTGCTTGTCAGCAGAGGGGTTCAGGGTCTCGAACGTATTCAATCAATTCATTCCGTAGAGCTTTTTGCCAGTCTCGTAATACTTGTCACCTTCAACCCAGAATGGTCTTTCGGCAGCATTACCAATCATACGAGATGCATAAACATAACTCTTGAAGAATTTCTCCAAGTAGTCATAGTCGACAGTATTTGGATTGTCACCCGGTTGGTGATAGTATTTTGTAATCTCACTGTCAAAAGCGCGGAAACCCAAACTATACGTAGGGGCAGGAATCCCTTTTCGAGCGAAGCTCACGTTATCAGACCTATCAAATAACCCCTGCTCACCTGCAGGATCGTCAATGGCTTCCAGGCCGAAGGCCACGTTAGCATCTTTGATATACTGTGACGCAGTAGTTCGTTCAAGGCCAACAATGGTTGAAATGGTCTTGTCATTATAGCCCCCATTGTCACTATTCCAACAGAAAACAATCTCCTCATTGGGCAAAATTGGATTATTGGCTAAATAACGACTTCCTAAAAGCCCTTTTTCCTCTCCAGTAAACAAGACAAACAAGGCCGATCGCTTCATCGGGTATTTGGCAATATTCTCAGCGGCCGAAAGCACTGTAACAGTGCCTATGGCATTGTCTCTGGTGCCATTGTAGATTGAATCTCCCTCGGCATCTGCTCGCCCAACACCTACGTGATCATAATGAGCGGAGAACATGATAAATTCTTTTTTCAATTCAGGATCCGTACCCTCCACCATGGCCAAAATGTTCTTGTCCCTGGTGATTTCATTGGTCATTCCTTCGATTTTCAAGGAGGCTCTTTTGATACTCCTTGTTCGCATAAAGCGTTGATTCGAATTATCAAGATCTTTTAACCACAGGTGAGGGATAATCTCTTTATCGTTATCAAAACTATCAAGAGTTAAGTTTACTCTATTAAAAGTGAAGCCCAATTGCGCCCATGGCGTGGCAGGTGAGTTGTAAAACTCAACAAGGCCTGCGGCACCATTGTCTCTGGCAAATTCATATTTCTGACGACTTAGACGAAGAATGGCTCTTCGGTCAGCGGTAGTTCCATCTCCAGCTTTAGCAAAGACTATTTTACCAGCAACATCCTTGCCTTCATAATCTCCCTCAAGGGCATATTCCAAATACACTACTTCACCTTCATAGTCACCGCTTTTACCATCGACTACCAAGAAATCTTCGTTTAAGTCGAAATCTCGGCCTGCGTAGCTAAAACTGCCCGAGGTGGCTGGTGTTTTTTGCCTAAAAGGAACGGGTTGAAAGTAGCCTTCAGCTCCCGGAACTGGCTGTGCTCCATAGCTCTCAAGCTGATCAGCCAAATAATCAGCCGCCTTTAAAATCTCTGGAGATCCAGTATTTCTACCTCGCATTTCGTCAGAAGCGATGTAGTAGATATGATCTTTAATAGTCTGCTGACTTACTGTATCAAGTGTCTTTTCCAAATCAGTCTTTTCAGCACAGCCTATGATGGCGGTGGTAACAAGGACAGATAATAGGTTCAATTGCTTCTTCATATCGTTTACTTAATCTCGAAATACTTAAAAATTGGATATTCGACAGGTTTTTCGGCAATGCCGTTGCTATCGAAGTGCTCGTCAAAGAAATTCCAGGTGACCAAACCATCATCTGACTCAGGCTCCAATAAATAGAAAATCAAATTGGCTAGTGGTTGGGCCATATCCACCCAGAAGTCTCCTTTACCGAACTTCTTGTTTGCAGCTGCATAAGACCCTTCGATTGTAGCCATCTTGTGTTTTTCGAAAGCTCGGTTAGATCTTTGAAGCTTGGTGGCGGTAAAGACCTCTCCTTTTGCTCTCTTGTTTTTTGTGAGTTCAGTCACTTGAACTCCATGCATTTTCAGGTGCTCGGCAATAGTAGCGAACTCTTTCGGTATAAGATAGCCCTTGGGTAAAGTGGTCGTTTTTGTTGCTTCGAAACCACTGTGATTCACCACATCTTTTAACTCAATGATCTCGGGTTTTCTCAAATAGGTCTTTTGCCCCCGCTCATTGGTCGTTTCCATGTGATTATAGGTTCTATAAGCAGGAATCGGCTCATCCAATGCCACCATTTTAAAACGAACACCTTTTTGTACTTTGCCTCCCTGCTCTTTAACCAAATTGATAGCGTCTTGCTCAGCTTTGGCATTGATGCGCAGCATCTCATCACCGTTTTTGTTTGTAAACTCAAGAATCTCGCTGACAAAAGCGTAGGTAGAATTGATTCGCTGATAGAGCCTTTCATGTGCGAAAGCTTCGCTGAGAATGGCCATGCGATTTCTCAAACCGAATTGGTTAACCAAATAGCGTGGATGGTGATTATAGGTATAAATCGACTTGATTGGCCAGCCTTCTCTTCTTGTATAGTAGTAACCATAAGGTCCCAAATGCACATCATATTTGTCCAGTGCTTTTTCGGTGACTTCAGGTAAGATTCTGTCCCAGGTAAAATCGTAAGGGGCTTTTTCTCCCGCTGTGTGATAGCTTGGCGCCCAAGTCAAAGAATATCCATGCCAGGTGCCATTGGTCGTATGTAAGTCAACAAAAAGTGTTGGATCCCAAGGCACGATGATATTTTGGAATAGCCCTCTGGACTCAATAGTCTCCATTTTCATTCCGTCTCTATTCAAGTCCCAACCCTGACTGTTTGCACGGATGCCTGTCTCTATTGGACTTCCCTCTTGAGAAGGCCTTCGTCCTGCCTCCATTTTATCATTGCTGTCAGTATTATAGATCGGCACGAAAAGTATGATCTGATTATCGAGTAAGTAACTCTTTTCTCCCGTCAGGATATCTCGCATCAGAATTTGAACCACTTCCTTCCCTTCAACCTCGCCTGAGTGGATATTTCCTTGGATATAGATGATCGGCTTACCGCTTGCCTTCGCTTGCTCCGGGGTTTCAATTTTGGGGTTTGCCAACACAAAAACGGGAATGTCTTTTCCCTCCAAACTAGTCCCCATGCTGACCTTAGTGACATATTTACTATCCTTGGTGACAAGGGTGGTAAAGTCAATTACTTCTTGATAGGTAGAGGTCTCTCGGTAGTTGGTCCTTTCTGGTTTTATCAACAAGCTTCGGTCTACCTGCTGGGCTAGGGATTGAAAGGTTAGGAAACAACTGAGAATTAGAAGCGCTGGTCTTTTCATTATGTGAAACTTTGTCCACCAAATTACAAAAAGCCCTAATAAACCTGAGCTGTCGAACTTTCATTTACATCAGTGGTTAGTACTTCAGCCCTAAGGCTACTAAATTTCAATAAATAAAAATGTCATGACGAATCGCAGATCATTCATTAAGCAAAGTACAGCCCTAAGCGCCCTATCTATTCTCCCAAATGCATCCCTTTGGGAAACGCTTTTTCAAAATGGGTATAAGATGGAAGCCTTGAGAAATAACGTGGGTATTTTCACAGAGCGGGGTGGTACCATAGGTTGGATGATTTCTGACGAAGGCATTGTGGTCGTTGATTCTCAATTTCCCGCCCAAGCTCAAAACCTGGTTGACGAAATCAAGAAAAAATCAGACCGACAGGTTGACCTTTTGATCAATACACATCACCATGGGGATCACAGTTCGGGTAATATTGCTTTCAAAGGGATTGTGAAAACTGTGATGGCGCATGAAAACTCTCTTAAGAACCAAAAGGCAAATGCAGAAAGAGCCAATAATGCTGATAAGCAGCTTTTTCCTGACACCACTTATAAAAAGGGTAAGATTAGGCAAAAAGTAGGCGGTGAAAGAGTCGCCTTGCACTACTTTGGAGCTGCGCATACAGATGGTGATTCATTTGTTCATTTTGAGAATGCGAATATTGTGCATTGTGGTGATTTACTCTTTAATCGCAGAGCTCCCTTTGTTGACAAATCAGCCGGTGCGAATATCACTAACTGGCAAGTGGTGATGGAAAAAGGCTACAAGGCATTCGACAAAGACACACAATTTGTTTTTGGTCACTCTGGCAATGGATTCGGTATAACCGGAACTCGTGAAGACTTAAAAGCTTTTCAAAACTACCTCGGTAAGGTAATCGAATTTGTGAAGAAAGGGCAGGCTGCTGGCAAGACTAAGGAAGAGTTAGCGAGTGCCACAGAAATTCCTGGCGCACCTGAATGGAAAGGTCGACAAAGCAGACCTGTGAATGCCGCCTGGATGGAACTCTTCGAGGAGTAATAAATCGAGTTCTAAAAAAAATTTCCCCTGTGCCGATCAAGCATGGGGTTTTTTATGTTTTCGCATCGATAATAGCAGCTTCATAAAGTAAGCTTCTGAGTTTTTCGAAATCAATTTCCTGAAGGGAACGAAAGGTTTTGGTTCGTACGTACTTTCTCGTTCCAGCTTCCAGGTAACCATCTTCGTTCAGCATTAAATGCCCTTTGGTAAAACCAAATTGGACGCCCTTAAAGGTACCTCCCCATGGCACCGATCCCGGCCAAATAAAACAGATCGTTTTTCTCCCTCTAAAGAAAGGTACATTGTACGAAAGCTTCTCTTTTACCTCTGGAATACATTCAAAGACAAGGTTTCTCAAAACCTCAACAAGCTTCAATTCTTGTTCAGGTAAAAAGGCAAACAGATCATCCAGATCTTGAAAATCGATAGGTTGAAATTTATTCATCTGGAATTGGCTTAATCAGCAATTGGCGTCATAAGCTTTTTGCAACCATGCGGCCAGATTATCATCCACCTGACTCGGGTCAGTCAGCTTTACTCTGTGACTTACCATCGCATTCCAGCTGCCTGCTGCTTCGATGTTTCCTTCAGGAGCAACTCCTTTAAGGTTTAGACCGACATCAACACGTGTTTTTGTACTTGGCTGGAGTAAAGCAAATTGCTTTTTAGGTGTTCTGAGACTGATATAGGTTTTCTTATAAGAAAATTCAACTTCGCCATTAATGGCTTCGAACTGGGCTTTTACACTCTTGAAGATATCTGCAATCGCTTCTTTCCCCTTTAGCAGTTCATCATCTTCGTTTCCTGAATTTGTTTTTGGTGCCAGCAACTCTGGCTTTAAGTAGAGTTGAGAAATGGTATTTGCAAAACCGTGCGTCACTCCATGCTCTCCCTTCAGAAGTTTCATTATGTCTCCATGCTTGGCCAGATCAGTGGAACCTAATAATGCCCTCCACTCATCTAAAGACTTCCCTGTCTTTTCAGGCATATTACTGATCATGGTTTGGAGCATTTCTTCTGGAGTGGCCATAGCTAAAAAATTTGATTGGGATTAAGTTAGTAATTCAGATATAAATTCAGAAGGGGCATATAGCATATCCTTTAAAATCGTTTTTATTTCATTTAACTTGACGCGATGCAAGTACCTTTTTTAGACCTGAAGAGAACTCATAAGCTTATACAAAGCGAGCTGGAGAGCACCTTCACAAGAGTACTTGAAGGCTCATATTTCTTGCATGGCGAGGATGTAAGCAGTTTCGAAAAGGCCTTTGGAAAGGAACATGAGTATGCACATTGTGTAAGCACAGGCAACTGTACCGATGCCCTCCAACTGACTCTACAGGCAATAGGTATTGGCTCAGGTGATGAGGTAATCGTTCCGGCAATGACATGGATTACCGATGCTGAGGTGGTCTCAAACCTTGGCGCTACTCCAATATTTGTTGATGTCAACGCAAGCGGACTTATTGATGTCAATCTTTTGGAGGGAAAGCTAACTCCAAAAACGAGGGCGATCATCCCTGTCCATCTATATGGTCAAATGGCCGAAATGGAAACCATAATGGCGTTCGCTAAGAAGCATGATCTATTTGTCATTGAAGACTGTGCCCAAGCCACCTTTGCACAGCACCAAAGCAAAAAGGCTGGTACATGGGGCCATGCCGCAGTATTTAGCTTTTACCCCACGAAAAACCTTGGTGCACTAGGTGATGCTGGGTGCATGTTGACCCAAGATGCTGACCTTGCCGCAAAAGTTAGAAAATTAGCCAACCATGGTGCCGCAGATAAGCACTCTCATGAAATGCCGGGTAGTAATAGTAGAATGGATACGCTGCAGGCTGCCGTTCTCAATCTCAAGCTCCCATACCTGGAAAAATGGAACGAAGAGAGACGAGAAATTGCCACTCATTATAATGAGGCCTTTGCAGATTTACCCATTTCCCTTCCTAAGATGGAGTCTGATAACATTCACACATTCCATGTATATCAGGTTCAAACTGACAGACGAGACGATCTAAAGGCTTTTTTGCGGGATCGTGGAGTCCAAACTCAAATTCATTACCCAAAAGCTATACCTTTTACCAAGGCCTACTCTTCCTTAGCTTACCAGGCGGAAGATCTTCCTGAAGCCTATCGTGTCCAAGGTCAGACGATCTCCCTACCACTATTTCCCGGTATGACAAATACTGAAAAGCAATATGTAATTCAGTCTGTGAGGGAATTCTTCAAAAAATAACCGGCCCAATTTACATTGAAGGCCGGTTGAATATTTTCAGTTCAAGTTAAATCTATAGGTCATACATGATACTAAACACCCAATATCGCTTCTGAATAAAATACTCAAATGTACTGATCAAACTTTCTGTAAATGAATCTCGTCTGATTCCTGTCGTATTCATCAGGTTCATACCTTCCACTTTGAACTCCCATGGGCTGCCCTCCTGACGATAGGTCAAGTTAGCGTCTAGCAAGTCAAAAGTGCTTGAGTTATTTCCTGAGCTGATGTAACTATTGTACTCGTATTCCACTTCAAGCTCAAATCCCTTCAAGAACTTCTTACTCAAGCTAGCAAAGGGCTTGTGGTTTTCGAATTGACTCGAAACGTTTCTACCCTCATACGTATTAAATGACACATCATATCCTACGTCCAGAAATAAAGATTTAAACAGTGTGGTAGATATAGTGGCCTTGTATGACTGTTGAAAGTTTGTATTCTCATTAGGTGTATCACTAATGATGTTATTGCTGGTGCTCCTAGACCAATTGGCTCTGAAATTCAAGCGCCATGCATCAAAACGCTTGTCAGTACTGGCATAACCTGAAAGCACTTCGTTAGCGGTATTGATGTTAATTGGCGTGTTAACACGCTCAAGATTATTGAAGCTGACAATATTTGTAATGTCATCAAATCGTCTTGAGTAAGTCAGACCACCATATACGTTGAAGAAGTTATACATGTTGAAGTTGAAGTAATTTAACTGTACACTGTGGTATAGACTGTTCTGTAAATTGGCATTGCCTCCAAACAATGAGTTATACCCGCTGACGAGTAGCCCCTCCGCAATATTTGCTACATCTGTGAACTCTGCCGTAACCCTATAATCCAAGGTCAATGAGTGAGACGTTCTAAAGGTATACTTCGCATTGACTGAAGGTAGTAGCAAGGTTTTATCGAAACCTGCTTCAGCACCATTTTGCTCATTGGCAATATCATAATAGTGCAGGTTTAGGGAAGGTGTAAGTACCAGTTTACCCAACTTAGTTTTGTAAAGTACGCCCAAGTAATAATTCTGGTAGGTGTAGTCCACCAAGTTGACCAATGTCGGATCGCTAAACTCATTTGTTGACAAATCGCTAAGCCTTTCAAACATGTTAGAAGTCAAAGTTTGGCTTGAATAGGTGTTACCAACCTTGAAATTGATGTGATTTGTTTTGTTCAGAATGCGATAATAGTTGAATACTGCCTCCTGCTTTTTTGTCGTCACATCTCTTAATTGTGTCAAGTCGAACGGGCTACTTCCAGTCATTGGTATGATGCTGGCAAATGGCTGACCTGTGGTTACCAGGTTGTAGGAAGGGTCTTGGTTTTGATACTGATAAGACCCCTCAAAGGAGAAAACATCTCTTTCATTCGGGGCATAAAAACCACGCAATTGTTGCTCAATCGATCTTGGTTCCTGGTTTCTTAAACCAGAGATATCATTCGTAATTGCTCCAAAAACAGAGGTTTGATCATCTGAATTTGTAATATCCGAAAGTCTTCCAAAAGCACTGTAATCAATCTGTAGGCTTGGGTTAGGCGTGAATTTGCCGGCAAACTTAAATAAGCCCGAAGTACTATTCACATTTTGTATTGAACTAAGCGTCTCTTGGTTAGCATTTGGCTGAAGGATGTAGGTTCGTTGCTGCACAGACCCTAAGGTATTGTCTACTTTTGAGCCAATGGCAAAACCTGAGAAGCTCCATTTATTCGTGGGATTCAGGTTATAATTAAATGCCCCGACTATATTTTTCAGGTCACGTGCATTATTTCGTTCAGCCATTGGGATACCCAGATTATTAGAGCTTACCTGAAAAGATGAGCCCGCTCCTCGAGCGAAACTTCCAAGCCCACCTGTAAACCTGAAGTAATCGCGCATAGTGAAAGTAAGCTCACCTACATTATTCAAACCTGCAATTAAGTTGAGGTTGGTTTTCGGGTTATAGTAAAAAGTATTGGCCTTCGCTTTGTAGCGCTCCTCTGGGCCTGCTCCTGCCGAAATATCTCCAAAGACTATGTTCTTCTTGTCTTCTTTGAGCTGAATATTCAAGGCAATTTGCTCACTGTTGTTCACTCCACTCAGTGGTCCTACGTTATTATAATTCTGTAGCACCTGTACCTTGTCTACCACATTGGCCGGAAGATTCTTTGTGCCTAATTTGGTGTCTCCATCAAAGAACTCCTTACCATCTACTAACAATTTACTGACATCTTTCCCTTGAACTTTAACTCCTCCATCTTCATCCACTTCAACACCAGGGAGATCTTCAAGCACATCTTCAAGCTTTCTTTCATTGCCCTGCGTAAAGGCATCTACTTTATAAGTAATGGTATCACCCTGTATGAGCACAGGCATCTCCGAAACCACCTCTACATCACCAAGCTGTGTAACATCAGACTTCAATATAATTCCGTAGGGAACATCGTTGCTTTCTTCAGGAGTGAAAACCTGCTCAAAGGGCAAATATCCGATGAAACTTACTTTTAATCTGTAAGTCACCCCGCGATCCAATGAAATCCTAAATCGTCCTTGTTGATCAGTAACGCCAAAGGCTGACATTGTCTTTTTAACCGTATCGATCGCCAAAACATTAGCAAACTGAAGAGGAGTCCCCAAAGAATCCCTAACCTCTCCGCTAAAGGCTATTTTCTGTGCATTGGCGGCAAAGTTTAGGCATAGCAATGCCACTAGAAGCAGTATGAATCTGTTCATAATCTTGTTGTTTTTGACCTTAATGATTATTGATCTCCGCCTATTCTAATGGTGGCCCCGCCTTTTCCGCCTTGCTTGAACTTCTTAGACATCTCTTCCATCTTGGCATCCATTTCCACACGTAGTTCCTCTCTAGTGACTTTTTTACCTTTGCTCGGTCTTTTAATCTTAATTTCTTCTTCCGGATTCAGAACAACCTTAGTACACAGGTAAGTAGTACTACCATCGCCTAACTCTAAGATCAGTCCAGGCAAACCCCAGTAATCTGCTGGTCCTTGAGAAACAGGGATTTCAGGTGTGTACCAAGCAGTAACGCTGATCGTATCCATATTGACGGTAGACTCGCTAGACTCCTTGTCTTTATCATCGCTATCAGAAGTGAAAGAGATAGACCTGCTTTCCCTGATGTCTTTATATACAGCTTTGTAGGCAGTGTAATTACCAATAGTCTTGGTCTCATCCGTCATCTGCCATTCATATGGTTCTAATGTATCTTTCACTAAGAATGGTTTACTGAAGACGGTAGTCTCCTGAAGGTATAAGTTTTCAGATGTGTTCTTATATGTGATCCCTCCACCAGCAGTTGAAAAAGATATCCTCATTCCTCCAGAAGAAGCCGTTGCCGGTCCTCCATCGAGACTCTCCTCTTCTTTCCAACTGGATTCCATCAAGTTGAACTGTAATTCATATTCTCTTTGGAACTGCTTTTTCATCTGCTCCATTAATTGCTTTTGCATCGCTTCAGTAACTCCTTCAGCCTTAATCTGCATATTATTCATATTTCTTGAAGACTGATATGTAGCGATACCCTGAAAGTTTTGAGCATGAATAGTCCCCATGGTGACCATTAAGAGACCAACTATTATTGAAATTCTTTTTTTGAGTGCTGTCATGTTTCGAAAAGTTTGATGGGTACAAATAAAAATGGAACACTGCAAACGCTGGGTTAACCAGTGTTAACGAGTGTTAAGCCACGATACTGAACTTATCATTGTCCGTATATTTGAATTGTGAATGCATTGAAATTCAAACGTATAAGCTATCTGATTGCCCTCACTGCTCTGATTACTGTGGGCATTCAAGTGTATCGCAATATTCAAAACTACCAGTTGAATAAGCAGCGTTTCATGAGCGATATGCAAGCTGCATTGGACATCAGCGTTGAATCTTACTTCACTGATCTTGCACGAAATGACCTTATCATCTTTTCCTCAGAAGACACCCTGATTAATCGACTAGGCGGCAGATCATGGTCTATGGTAAATCGTATCGGAGGGGATACAGCACACCTTGTCTCCGGCCTCGAAGATAGTAGTAGTAAAAGACTCCTGTCCTTTAATGGCAGAAGGGCGAATGCAACCACCACTGTGAGTATCAGAAACACTTTTCCAGATCTTGATAGTCTCCTTTCCAATGACAATAGCCTCACCGGCATCAGTATTGAGGGCAGCCAGATCACCAATTTTGACTCTCTGAATGATATCAAAGGCTTCTTTAAAAAAGTAATGTTTTCGCTTTCAAGGACCAGCCTGGATCATGAGAGGCTTACTGAAATAATGATTACCGAGTTAGACCGAAAAAATATTGAGGCTGGCTTTGTGCTCTGGCATTATGTTGATGACTCGCTTATTTCTGAGTCTAATCATGATCATTACAACCTAAGCACTGTTTCCCAATCTAATTATCTTCCGAGGGATCAAAAACTGGTCATGAATTATGAAAATGCCTCCTTGAATATTTTGAAACGAGGTGCCTTGGATTTGTTTATCTCCTTACTCATTACTGGGGCGGTTATCGGATGTCTTTTATACCTATACAAAGTGATAAGTGAGCAAAAGCAACTAGCTGAAATTAAGAATGATCTGATTAGCAATATCACACACGAGTTTAAGACACCAATCGCTACTGTTTCTACCGCTATTGAAGCCATTTCGAGTTTTAATAAGGCAAACGATCCGGCTAAAACGGCCAAATACCTTGATATCTCCAGCAATCAACTGCAAAAGTTGAATGGCATGGTTGAAAAACTCTTAGAAACGGCCTCGTTAGATTCAGATGAGTTAGAACTCAGTTTGGAATCGGTTGAACTCGTTAGGTTTAGCCAACAAATCTTCGACAAATTTCAATTGATCAAAGGAGATAAAACCCTTTACTTCCAAACAGCAATCTCAGAATACCGAAAAGAAATTGACCCCTTTCACTTGGAGAATGCCATCTCTAACCTAATCGATAATGCGATTAAATATGGGGGTGATGAAATTACGCTCAAGCTATCTACCGAAGGAGACAATGTTAGCTGGCAAGTAGTGGACAATGGTGGCAAAATTGACAAGACCCAACAACAACGGATTTTTGATCAGTTCTATAGAATTCCTACTGGAAATGTGCACGATGTGAAGGGCTTTGGCATTGGTCTCTACTACACCAAGAAAATTGTCGAGAAGCATGAAGGTGAAATTTCCCTCTCAGTAGATCAAAACGTTACGGACTTTACAATTCAGATATAATATGTCGGAAAACACCAAAATCTTGTTGGCCGAAGATGAGCTGGCTCTGGGTACTATTGTCAAAGAAAGCTTGGAAACAAGGGGTTTTGAAGTCAGCTATGCCATGGACGGTGAAGAGGCCAAAAAGCTTTATCAATCCAGCAAGCCCGAGCTTCTAGTACTTGATGTCATGATGCCTAAAAAAGATGGCTTCACTTTGGTGAAGGAAATTCGAAAGGTAGACGACAGGATTCCGATTATTTTTCTTACCGCTAAATCGAGAACCGAAGACGTTGTGGAAGGCTTTGGCTATGGTGCGAACGACTACCTCAAGAAGCCTTTCAGCATGGAAGAGTTGATCGTGAGGATCAAAGCACTGCTGGACAGAAAAGAAGGGAAATCCGCTTCAGAAGATGTTCAAATAGGCCAGTATACCTTTAATTTCTCAAAGCAAATTTTGAGTTTCGATGACAGTGAAATTATGCTTACCCATAGGGAAGCTCAGCTACTCCATGAACTCTACAGGCATAAAAATGAGCTTACCGAAAGGACGCTGATTCTGAATACCCTTTGGGGCAATGACGACTTCTTTAATGCGCGAAGCATGGACGTTTTTATCACCAAACTCAGAAAGAAGCTCACGCTTGATCCGGAAATTCAGATTATGAATGTGCGCGGTTATGGCTACAAACTGGTCTGCTAATCCAATAAGCCTTCTTACATTTGTTCATGCACGATTTCGAATCTCGAAAACGCAAAAAACCGATCGATCGTAAAACGGCACTCCTTAAAGCAGCCGACTATTGTGCATATCAAGAACGCTCTCAGCAAGAAGTTCGGGACAAACTGTACAGTTATGGTCTTCACCATGATGAGGTTGAGGAAACCATCTCAGAATTAATTACGGATGGCTATATCAACGAAGAACGATTTGCCAAGGCCTATGCCGGAGGAAAATTCAGGATTAAAGGCTGGGGTAGGCGAAAGATCATTCAAGGTTTGAAGCAGCATCGTATTTCAGAATACTGCATTAAAAAAGGTATGCTGGAAATCGATCCAGACGACTACTTTGAAACGTTGATAAAGCACCTGGAGAAGAAAAAGCCTTTGATCAAATCAGATTCCATGTATATACTCAAAGGAAAACTCACCCAGCATGTAATGGCAAAGGGTTTTGAAATGGACCTGATTCAAGAAGCGATCAAACATGTGCTAAGCAAGGAAGACTAAGCCGTCTTTAGTCCCTTTTGCCATAAGAACCCATATCTCACCGCAAGCAGAAGCATGATTGGTAACATGGCCATGTTAAATACCTGAAGCTTTAACAACCAGACAAAAGCCATAGCAATCAGCAGAATAAACAGAAACCTAATGTAAACACGTACCCACTTTGGGGTTTCTCTCTTGATTAGGTAAAAAGCTACAACCACATTGGGAGCGAAAGCCCAAAGGATATTCAGGTTATTGACTGTGGTTTTGTGATAGGTGAAGAACCATAAAAAGATTAGAAAAGCCCCCAATAAGCCAGTGACTAGCATAATACCAAAATCCAAGAATCTGGATCGTTGCCCCTTCATATAATCACGAACTGTGAAAATTGTCAGTACAACCGCAATCACCACGAACAAAAGTGTCGGAGACAGCTTTTCTTGCCTGATTTCATAGTAGTCAGATTCAAAGAGTTTATTCGTTTGCTTCACCGCTGGTACTGCACGTCCATCTCTAATAATGGAAGCATTTGCATAGGCCGCTAAGACATAGTCCGGCAGGTACATATACTGCTCAGGTGTAGCCGTTTTATCAATAATAGCTCCCAACGCAACATCAATTCCCAAATCTACCCAGGGGTGGTTATAAGAGTTTTCATCCACTAATGATCGGATAGTAGACGTTTTGGTTAGGTGATCGCTATTGTATAGAATCGCATCACCCATAACCTCCTTAACAATATCACGCATTCTGGTTGCGCAGTTATCGAAGAACGGGTCGTACACATACTTTCGGTTTTCAGGCAGGTGATTGGTTTCCAGCGCATTGTATATGGCCTGCTTTTCTTCCAAATTCAGGTTTAAGACTTGCTCCGTCAGCCATCTGTTTTCCTGAACGTAGTTATTGTAAAAGTTCTGAAATGGATAAGCTCCAAGTCGGTATTGGGCAATACCCATACTAAACTTAGCAACGAATCCTCCCTCCGTAAAATCAAACTGCCCATAGTTATAGGCTCTGTCTAAGCCTTTGGCTGGGTCCTTAATACGGAAAGCACTATGGCCGAAACAGTCGTATAGATTAGCTCCTGGGCCTACAGTTATAATGCTTACTTCCGCCTGATCTGAAAGTCTGCCAAACTGGGCTGAAAGCTGAAATGAAAAAATTAGAAGTAGAAAAATAATGAAATGCTTCACAGTTTAAAGCTATGATTTTGAATTGATTTTGATGCAAAAGTAACGATCAATTTTGATGCCTACCCATGGGCAGCTAACTTGAGCTTATGAACCGAAATTGGAGGGATGGATTGAATTATGTGTCGAAGCTGACACCACCAAAAATATTCAATATGGTTCAGCTAGTAGGAAGTTACTATCTCTCCAAACTGACGGGCAGGCCCATCCATTATGGCATGCCCACAAGCATCTCACTAGAACCCACTACTTCTTGTAACCTTAGGTGCCCTGAATGTCCAAGTGGTCTTCGAAGTTTTACTCGGCCAACAGGTATGCTCAAGAATGATACCTATAAAAAAGTAATTGACGAATTAGCACCCAGCCTGTCCTATTTAATCTTCTATTTCCAAGGAGAACCCTATCTCAATCCGGACTTCCTTGATCAGGTAAAATACGCTGGGCAAAAGCGAATCTATACTGCTACATCAACTAACGCGCATTACTTAGATGACCAACAAGCCAAGGCTACCGTTGAATCTGGCTTGGATCGACTGATTATTTCTATTGATGGCACAAGCCAGGAGACTTATGAGCAGTATCGCGTTGGGGGAAAACTTGACAAAGTAATTGAGGGTACAAGAAATGTGATCAAATGGAAAAGGGAATTGAAATCCAATACTCCCCATGTCATTTTTCAATACTTAGTAGTAAAACCAAACGAACATCAGCTCGATGAAGTGAAAGCACTAGCCGATGAACTGGGTGTGGACGAAGTAGCTTTTAAGACTGCCCAGATTTATGACTATGAAAATGGGTCAGAATTGATTCCCTCATTGGAGCAGTACTCGCGCTACAAACAATTGCCTAATGGCAAATGGTCTATAAAGAACAAGTTGGTGAATCACTGCTGGAAGATGTGGCACTCTTGCGTCATTACCTGGGATGGTAAAATCGTTCCCTGCTGTTTTGATAAAGATGCACACTATCAGTTAGGCACTATGGAGTATCAGTCATTCAAAACGGTCTGGAAGGGAGAAGCCTATCAAAACTTCCGAGCATCACTGATCAAATCACGAAGTGAAATTGAGATGTGCAAAAACTGTTCTGAGGGTACTAAGGTTTGGGCCTAAGACTTTAAATGACCCGGCAGTTTGAATTCCTTTTTTGGCGGTGCACAAGAATCACAACCTGCAGCACAGCCGCTTTCTACTTTGTATTGCTTATATAGCTTTCTGCCCATGTAAATGGCTGCGGCTACAAACAATAAGATTACAATTACCTCTTGCATCGATTATCTAAACTGACTTTTAGAATTCTTGGTTCTCAAAATCGAGACAAAACTAATAAAGCTTTGGCAATTAATGGTATCACTGTCATTTCCAATACTTCTGAATAGTGGAAAGCATAGCAGGTTGGGTAGTATTTCCGGCCACAATCTCCCTTCCAAATAAGAAATCGTCACCGCCCTTAAAGTCTGTCACTACTCCTCCAGCCTCTTGCACAATCAGTGCTCCTGCTGCCACATCCCAGGCGTTAAGGTTATACTCAAAGAAGCCTTCAAACCTACCGCAGGCCGTATAAACCAAGTCCACTGCAGCACTGCCCATTCTTCTAAGTCCATGAGTAGTTTGCATAAACTCATTGATGATGGTGAGGTACTGCCGCATCTGATCGAAGTTATAATAGGGGAAACCAGTGGCCAATAATGATCTTTCCAAAGTCTTGGTTTCAGATACTCTGATGGGTGTATGATTTAAGAATGCCCCTTCTCCCTTGATGGCATGAAAGCATTCGTCTCTGTTAATCTCATAGACCACACCGAGGGCTAGGACACCCCGTTTCATCAATGCCACCGACACCGCATACACGGGAATGCCATGGGTAAAATTGGTAGTTCCATCTAGCGGATCGATGATCCAGTTATAGATATCAGACTTGTGGGTTGAGGTTCCTTCTTCAGCGATAAACCCACTGCCAGGTAAAATATCTGACAATCCCTTCACTAGTTTTTGTTCTGCTTCCTTGTCCACATAAGACACCAGATCATTCTTGCCCTTATATTCAATCTTGGACTCATCAAATTTTCGTGATTCCTGGCGAATGAATTCACCCGTTTCTTTCACTAAAACAATGACATCTTGAAGCAACTTTTGCATGCCTCAAAATTACATGAATGGCCGAAAGAACGTCTATATCTGACACTTTCATTTTTATTAATTCACTAACTTGATCGTAACATGAAGAGACTTTTTCTCCTTTTGGCCTCGACTTCTTTACTTTTTACTGCTTGTCAGCAGGAGTCTCCCAAAAATGAGGTCATTGTAATGGGAATGATCCACAGTGGTCATCGCACAAATCCGAACTATGATATAGAAGTTGTAAAGTCTCTCGTCAGGGCGATTGACCCTGATTATATACTCACTGAAATTCCTCCAGACCGATACCCGCAGGCAAGAAAGGAGTTTGACGAGTTGGATACCATTATGGAATCTCGTGTACGCGTTTTTCCGGAATATGTAGACGCAATTTTTCCGCTTACACGCGAAATGAATTTCGAAATCATTCCCACGGCTGGATGGACCAAACCCATGAATGATTATCGTAGACAGAAGTTGGCCGAAATTCGCAATGACCCAGAGCGTGCAGAAGACTGGAAGGCTTACCAGGCCTCCATTCAAAGAGGCGGAGAGGCAATGCGTGCCAATGGCGATCCAAACGATCCTTATTACATTAATTCTGACCTCTTCGATAGCTTGGTAGACATTCGCTATCAGGTGTACAATGAGCTTTTTAATGAAGAGCTACTCCTTGGTGGTTGGGATAACATTAACATCGCGCATTATTGGCATATTGAGAAAGCGATAGAGAAGCACCGTGGAGAGGGAAAACGCTTTTTGATCACCTATGGATCAGCACATAAAGGCTGGTTTTTAAGGGAATTAAAAAAACGTGATGACATCATTATCAAAGAAATGACACCATATCTAGACCAAGTTTTGAAATAATATGGATAGAAGAAGCCTTTTGAAATATTCGTTCTCGGGGATCGCAGCGTCCTCTTTGCTCGCCAGTGGAGTGAGGTCATCATTCCTAGAAAAGGTCCAAAAAACAGGTTTTAACCTGGCCTCAAATGACAATAGCGAAGACTATTGGGAGCTCGTTAAAAGTGAGTTTTCCATGGAGAAGGGGCTTTATTATTTTAACAATGCTTCGCTCGGCCCTTGCCCAAAACTCGTTGTGGATGCGACCAACCATTTCAGAGCACTTTTAGATGGTTTCCCTTCCAAATATATGTGGGGTGGCTGGCAAGAAGAGAAGGAGGCTACGCGCCAAAAAGTGGCGGATATGTTCTCTGCTGATAAGGAAGAAATTGCCATGGTGCATAATACCACCGAAGGAATGAACCTAGTTGCGCATTCGATAGAGCTTGGGCCTGGTGATGAGGTAATTCTAGCCGATCACGAGCATCCTAGCGGCACAGTGCCATGGCAGCACTGGCAAGAGATCAGAGGCTTTAAAATTGTTAGGCCTAAACTCCCCATTCTGCCAGAATCCAAGGATGAATTAGTCGAGGTTTACCGAAAAGCAATTACCCCAAACACCAAGGTGATTTCGATGGTGCATGGTACTAATACCAATGGAATGATTCTGCCGGTAAAAGAGGTAAGTGCCATGGCACACGAGCGCGGCATTCTTGTGGCAGTAGATGCAGCACAAACGGCTGGTACCTTTAAGATTGACCTGCATGATCTGGGTTGTGATTTCTATGCAGGTAGTGGCCATAAGTTTATGTTTACGCCTAAAGGAATGGGGGTATTTTACGCTCGAAAAGAATCGCAAAAGCATTTAAAACCGTTGATTGTATCTCGCGCTCACTTTAGAGATAAGTCTATCCGAAGGCTGGAGAACTATAATACCCGTAACTATCCTGAATTGTTAGGTATGGGCACGGCCATCGACTACTACAACTTGATTGGTGCCGAAAAACGTGAGGCTAGGCTTCGTGATTTGAAGGCTTATTTCAGAGGGAAAATCGAAGCCGATGACCGTTTCAAATTGAAAACACCTGGCGCTGCTGATCTCTCTTGTGCGATACAGAACGTGGAAGTGATCGGTAAGAAGGTGGGCGATGTCAAGAAGGTGCTGTTCGACAACCACATGATCGATTGTAGACCGATTGGTAGTCATGGTATTAATGGGGTTAGGATTTCCCTATCTGTCTTTACCACTAAGGCGGATGTTGACTATTTGGTAGATGCGCTAAAGAAGGTTTAGGGCTTTCCCTCAACCACCACAACGAACTCTCCTTTAACCCCTTTTTCAGTGAAGTGAGCAATCACTTCCGTTATTGTACCCCGTACCGTCTCCTCGAACATTTTCGTCAGTTCCCGTGAAACGGAAACCTGTCTATCGCCTAAGAATTCCTTTAACTGTTCAAGGCTCTTAACCAATCTGTGAGGTGATTCGTAAAGGATAATCGTCCTGGTTTCTTCAGCTAAAAGCTTCAAACGTGTTTGACGGCCTTTTTTATGGGGTAAAAAGCCTTCGAAAACGAATTTATCCGATGGTAAGCCGGAATTAACCAATGCCGGTACGAAAGCTGTGGCTCCTGGTAGGCAATTCACTTCTAAGCCTGACTTCAGTGCTTCTCTAACCAACAGAAATCCTGGGTCTGAAATAGCGGGGGTTCCAGCATCCGAAATCAATGCAAACACCTCTCCGTTTGCCATTTTTTCCACAAGTTTTTCGGCAGTCTTATGTTCGTTGAAGATGTGGTAACTCTGAAGTGGTTTGGTAATGTTATGGTGCTTTAAAAGCTTCCCGGAGGTTCGTGTATCTTCCGCCAGGATGATATCCACCTCATTGAGCACCTTTAGTGCTCTGAGCGTGACATCCTCCAAATTTCCTATGGGAGTTGGTACAAGATAAAGGTTGACTTTTTCTGGCATTAGGCCAAATTATCTATGATTTGGGCTAAGTTACGATCATTATCGGTAACAATGTTTCCAGCATCATGTGTGGTCAACTCAATAGTAACCTTATTATATACATTCGACCAGTTTGGGTGATGGTCCATTTTTTCTGCAGCAATCGCCACACGAGTCATAAAGCCAAATGCTTCTATAAAATCCTTGAATTCAAAAGTCCTGACCAGTTTGTTATCTACTTCGTTCCACATGATTTACTTCTTTTCAGCGGTAATTATATATTGATATTGTAAGCTTTTCTCGTCAATGTCAATCTTTCGGAATGAAGACTTCCTCAAAAAAGATTTGACACTTGAAGCCTCAACCTTATACTCATCTGCAGGACCTACGGGGATATCTCCTTTTTTGAAATCAACAATGATCAATCGTCCACCGGGTTTCATCCCATTTAGAAGCCTGGGAAAGTATATTTCTTTATTCGGGATGTAGTTATAGGTGTTAACGATCAACACGATGTCGGCCTCCTCTTCTAAAAGATTTGGAACATCGGGAGGCGTAAGTCTTGGCTCAATATTATCAGACCACTTTCCAACGATCTCTTTTTGGCTATCTATATATTCAAGCGCTTTCGGGTCAATATCAAGGGCAATGACTTTTGCAGCTTCTCTGGCAATTTTAAAAGTGAAATAGCCCGAACCTGCACCAATATCAGCCACAGTTTTATTGGTCAGGTCACCGATTCTCTCTAAGATCAAATCAGGGTTTTGCCACTCTGTTCTTTTGGGGTCTTCAATCTCCGCCTGTAGCCTTTCCTGCGTTGGTGAGACACGTTCTGTAACCGTGCCAACGCGATCAGGGTCATTATTTTGCTGCGCCTCTTCTTGCTTCCCTCCACAAGAGATTAAGAACATTGGCAGAATTAATATGACAAGTTTCTTACTCATTAAAGGGCTATAATACCTTCTATCTTTTGGGCTTCTTTGTAGACATCAATGACATGATCACTTGACTGAATCATCACTTTTGCAGTAACACTAGTATACTTACCCTTGCTTGAGGGTTTGTAGTTCAACTCACTTGATGGAAAGAGGGCTTTTACAGCACTCTTCTTGTCTTCCGTCACAATGAACTTAAACATGTATAGCGTAGGGAAGTCATGGATATCGTCCAGCTTCCTTTTGAATTCTTCTGTAGTAAATTGACTCATGGATCAGGTTAACATCAATAGCCAGGAAAAAGTTACGCAAAAAAAAATCGGCCGATTGGCCGATTCCTTTTTAAAA
The DNA here is from genome assembly GCF_001747095.1 of Roseivirga sp. 4D4. Taxonomy (NCBI): domain Bacteria; kingdom Pseudomonadati; phylum Bacteroidota; class Cytophagia; order Cytophagales; family Roseivirgaceae; genus Roseivirga; species Roseivirga sp. 4D4. The sequence continues at coordinate 3,559,863 of NZ_MDGP01000001.1, read as the reverse complement.
GTATTTGTAGCGTTCGTCTACAACTTCAACTCGATCAATAACGGCTTGCCTAAGCTTACCTTGAATCGCAGCGAATGCTTCTTGTAGAATTTGATTTTCGTAGGATGTATAATCACCAATTTCTGCAGCACTAGAAATTGATTTCAATTCCAGTACAACCACTCCCTGATTGTCCACCACATAAGGCTTAGTCTTGTCACCAACATTTTGTAAGGCAAAAGCAGCTCCTATGGCTTCAGGCGCAACACCAGCATTTGGTAAGCTTACATCCGCCAACTTCAAAGAGTTGTTGCTGTATACGCTAGCTTCAGGTCCATAAGCAGTTGCCATGGCACTTACAGTACCAGACAGGCCATTGATCTTAGCTTTAATGAACTCTGCTTTCTTCTCATTCATAAGCTTGGCCGCAATCTGGATTCTTACATCCTCTAAAGGCTGTACTCCTTCTTCTGTCTTATCTCTGTAGACTGCAACTACGTACTCACCATCCAAGTCAAAATCTTTTACATCACCTATAGATGCTTCTCCATATAACCACGACACCACTTGACGAGCATTTGTCAGTCTGCCCACAGAAATGGCATTCTTGTCAATTCCGTTACCGTTAAAAACAGCATAACCATTCTCAGCAGCATAGTCATTAAATTCCTGAATGCTATTTACATCACTAGCAAAAAGACCTGCTTTTCTGTAAACCTCGTCAATGGTTTGAGTAGAAGGTGTTAGCTCCACAATTACCTGAGCTACCTTATATCTGTTTTTGATCTTAGGCTCAGTTACACTGACAATGTAAATGTTGTTATCTGTTTCAACTAGTCTTCTGATCAAGCCTTTTCTTGTAGTACCAAATACTGCTGCTTCAATGTCAGCCGTTCTGGTATCACCTTTCTTCATCCAGCCAGCATCTCCTCCAACATTGTTGTAAGCTCCTTCACTGTGCTGTCTCGCCATGTCAGCGAAGTCGGCACCATTTCTGATTTGTCTTAGGATGTCATTCGCCTTTGTTCTCACCCCAGCTTTATCCACTGCAGAAAGACCAGCAATATTGAATACAATTTGGCTAGCTCTGGCAAACTCGTTATCTGTAGGAACAATTTCGGTTAGTTTGTGCAACGTGTAAACACCATTTTCCAAATTAGGACCAATAATATCTCCCTCTTTCAATGATGTTAACTGGTCTGCTACTGCAATCGGTAGGGCTGTTGGGTCATATTCCATGAAGCCAGTACCTTGTTCAGTAATACTAGTCGCATAGATAGAGTCATTATCACCAGTTTCGAATCTGGCTTTAATATCAGCCAATTGTCTGTCGTAGGAAGCAGTGTCTTGTGAAGAAGGAATTACAGGAAAAGAAACGAAGTCAATCGCTCTAGTCTCCTCAACGGTAAACTCATCTTCGTGGCTATCAAGGTAAGCCCTGATCTCATTATCAGGAATCGTACCTATCTGATCGTTGCTCACACTAGAGAATGGTACCGATAGGTATTCGACAGCTCTAAAGCCCAATTGCTCCTGATATGCTTTTTGTGCTTCAGCAAGTGTTACATATTCAGTTTTGGCCAAAAGGTTTTCAAACTTCTGGATGGTTCTCTGAATAATGGCGTTGCGCTCATAAGAAGCGAATAGGTATTGTTCGTTCTGATCGAACTGAATACTTGCTAAATATTGTTTGATAGATGCTGGATCGTTTGATCCAATTCTCTGCAAGAAGAAGTTGCTCATTTCAGGCGAAAGATTTCGTCCTTGAACCATGTCGATTCTTTCATTAGGACCTATCTCTAAACCTAATTCATCCAATTTATTTGAGTAAGCTACATCAGCAATGATGCTATTCCATACCTGATCTCTTAAGAACTGCATGATTTGCGGGTTGCCAGATGGGTAGCCAGAGTTTCTCTGTGCGTTTTGGACCATAGTAGCAAAGCTCTCCTGAGTGATCTCTTCACCGTCAATCTCCCCTACATTTCTACCATTCCCAAGCAATGTCGAATTCTGGCCTAAAAGGTCGCCTAAGACGAAAGCCACAATTGACAATCCAACTACCACGATCAGTAGTTTTCCCATTTTCTCACGAAGCGTATTAATTATTGCCATCGGTTATTTTTTAAACAGGCGCAAACATAACGGAATTATGGCCTAAAATCAAAGGAAAAAGGGGACAAAACTGCCTAAAAATCAGATGCCTCCGTGTTATTTGATGGTGAACAAGACATTATCGATTCTGGCATCTTCCATTGTCTCAATTTTTACCTCAAATGGCGGATAATCAATGATGTCTCCAACTTCTGGAATATCTTCGGTAATGGATAGAATGAAGCCCCCCAAAGTGTCATATTCACCTTCTGGAATATCCCACTCATAAGTATCATTGAGGTAGTCTATTTCATGCCTGGCACTGAGCCTGAATTTGTTCTCCTCCAGTTGTACCTCTACCCAATCTTCATCTTCATCATGCTCGTCTTGAATCTCTCCAAAGATCTCTTCTATTACATCTTCAAGGCTCACAATACCTGAGGTGCCACCAAATTCATCTACTACCAGTGCAAGGCTCTTTCTTTCCTGAATAAACTGGATCATCAATTCGTTGGCCAGCATAGTTTCTGGAACGATCAGTATTGGCGTCAGAATACTCTCAATGTCCTGAGGCTTTTTGAAGAGCTCTAGTACATGACAATAGCCTATAATTTCATCAATGTTGCCTTTATGTACTAACACTTTAGTGTGGCTACTATCAAGAAACTCTTTCTTAAGTTCCTCAATATCGTCTTCAACATCCACTGCTGAAATCTCCGTTCTGGGAATCATGCACTCGCGAACCCTTACGGTTTTGAACTCCAGTGCATTGTTAAAAATCTTTGTGTCTACTTCGATCTTCGCTTTCTTAACATCCTCGTGCGTGTTACGCTTGATGTAATTGCCAAGGTCAGTCAAGCCAAAAACCTGACGGTCTTCTTCATATTTCTGTCTCAGCACATAAATGATGATAAACCTAGACATTTGCTCAATCACCCAAACAAAGGGAAACATCAGCCCAAAAACGACAATCAGGGGTACTGATAGGATATTCAGAAGACTATTCGGGTTAATGAGAAAAATACTCTTGGGTGTAAACTCAGCAGTGACCAATACTATAATAGTGGACAAGATAGTTTGAGAAACGACTACTGTACTTGTAGTATTAATTGATTCGGGCAATCGTTCGGCAATCCATGGCTCCAGCAAGAAAGCCATATAAATACCGTAAATCACCAAGGCGATGGTATTACCCACTAATGCCGTATTGATTAACCTTGAGGGCTTTCTGGTAAAGAAAGAGAGTATTCTTCCCCCTAATTTTCCTTGCTGACCTTGAAGTTCAATTTGCAGTTTACTAGCACTGACGAAGGCGATTTCAGCTCCTGAAAAAAATGCTGAAAACACCAGGCATATCAGAATGATCGTTAACTGAGTGGGATCCATTAACGTTTCTTAGCTCTTTTTGACTTTGTTTTTTTAGCCTCTTCCAACTTTTCCTTCTCTTTTCGTTTGGCAATGCGATATCTATATAAAAATAACAATCCCATGGAGAGCATGAAAATGAAGTAGGCATAACCGATGCCGAATGTCATAGTCTGGTGTACTCCAATAATGAAAGTGACAACAGTCAATGAAAATATAATGGTATCTCCTAGATTCTTCAATTCTCTTGTATTTCGAATTTACCCTCTTTTGCCTTTGTGAACTCGTAGGTAGAAAAGTCTTGAGGGGCAGTTAATCCTTCGGCCTGAATAAGTTCTCTTGGTGTTTGTACGGTAACAAACTTGTTGGTATAGATTTTTTCGGTTTCAGGATTCCAAAACAACTCTTCAGTTCTTAGGGTCTCTTGCTTCTTTAAGTTTCTAACCACTACGTCACCATTCGCTCGATAGACATTTTCTTTAGCCGATTTAAATCCTTTTTGAGCCGTTAGAATAGATGTTTTTTCACCAAGCTCATCAAAAAAAGTTACCTCTATACCTTCAGGAAATTCAATGTCTCCGTTTTGATGCTGAAGCTGCTTCTTACCCTTCATAATAACCTTGGTAATGGTAGATTGACTCAGATTGATCTCCACATTGTCGGATTCAAAGAGAGGACCGGTATACTCTTCCATTTCCGACAACTTTTGATCATCAGAAAAGCAGGAACTTATCAGGAATACCAGTATGATAAAAGGGTAATATTTTAAAAGCTTATTCATTTAAGTAAAACGGTCTTCTCCGAAATCGAAGAAGACCGTTTTAATACTTTGATTTAATTCTTATTGATCTGGTCTCTTCTTAAGCTTAACGTTTTGCTGAATCCAGCAGCCAACAAATACGGACTGACCTTCTTCTTTATTAGCGGTAAAGATATCTCCCATTGTAGGGAATTGCTCACTAGCTGCGTTTGCTTTCACTGAGTTGCCTCCTCGCATGTAATAATCGTATGCAAGAATATATCGAGCTCTATCATCTACCTGGCTCTTCTTAGCGTCACATTCCAAGCTACCCATAATCATGTCACCGATTAGCGTGAACATCTCTTCTTTCAAAGTTGGGTCAACTTCAGCTGCCTGCATCGCATACTTCTGAGCTTCTTTGTAATTCTTTTGAATTCTTTCGGTTACCGCAACTTGTTTGATCGCTTTGGCCTTATCTGTATTGTCATCAGTTACTTCTGCCGCTCGCATGAAATAATCCTTAGACTTGTCAAAGTTCTTCTCAGCTCCAAATTTCGCGCCAAGTAAATATCCAACACCATATTGTGGATCACTTTCAAACACTCTTTCTGCCGCAGTAACAAACCACTCTGCATCTGTACAACCACCTTCGTAGGCATACACGAAAATTTTATTGGCTAGCTCGGCATCATTTGGATTTTGCTCGAATTCAGGTACTAGTTTCTCAACGATGAATTCGCAATCGATTAGGTTAAGATCTACCAACTTTTTGTCGATAAACTCTTTAATTGCTACATATCTTTTTAGGCTCTTATTTTCTGATTTAGCTTTTGCTGTCTGGAAATCGATGTGACGCGTGCAAGTGTCATAGATTTTCAAAATTTCATCGTCAGAGATGCCTGTATTTCTGGTATAGGCTAATGCTGCGATATTCATATAGTATCTACCCAATGGGTAATAGGCATTATTGCCCTTGATAGTATATGCCTCAGAAAAAAGATCCAATAACTCCTGCGTCTTTGGCTTTAGCTTATAGTAATATTGAAAAGCATCAATGGCTTGTCTGTCTATAACCTTTGCTTTTTCATCAGGAAAGTTCTTATATCTCAATTCATACAGCTCCATGATCCTGTCAGCAGCTGCCGATTTCAATTGAGCATCTTTTTCGTTCTTGTAAGTATCTTTCCAAACCTTAATGGCATTGATATAAACAGCAGTACTTAAGGTTGGATACTTTTCAACAATTTGCTCCAGATAAGGCTTGGCAGCCTCATAGTCGCCCTGACCATACGTGTCGTCAAACAACGTCCACAAAGTCTGGGCATCTGACCTTTGCTCTGGATTTTCAGGCCAAAAGAACTGTGCTTGTGCTGTAGTACACAAAGCCAGCATGGCAGTCAATAGAAGAGCTTTAAATCTCATAGTAATAGTAGTTTAGTTAAATCTTTGTCTAGTAAACCAGGTAACATCCTGTAAGCTAAATCCAAAATGGATTTTGAAGTAATTCTCTCTTACCAAACTATTGGAGACACTTCCCCTTCTTCCAATAGTAGCACCGAAGTTCAAATGGGCTTGTCCCCAAAACGCGTTCAATGGGAACGATGCACCTAAACTGACCCCAATATCGTCAATCGTTTCGTTATTGACCAAAAAAGGAGTCTGTTCGTAATGAAATCCAAACCTAAAGGTAGTTAAACTTAAGAGTTTGGTTCTTGCTTCACTGTTGGGTACAAAGCTTCCGCCAAGCACCATTCGGTAAGAATTTCCATAGGCATTGTCAACAGCACCGTCTTCATCTCGGTAAGCCGACCAATCTTGAGAAAGAAAGTCTAAGCCAATGGTAAGCGCACGAATCTTCTCATAAGAAATTCCAAAGCCGAATTTCTGTGGAACGAGCACCGTCTTTTTATCTGCCTCATCAAAAACCAAAGTATCAGTGCTAAAGGCTACACCGTTCTGTGTCTGGTTTTCAAAGGTTGCAAGCGTATTTTGTCTCATCTTAATTTCAGGATGATAAAAACCGCCAATATTTAATCTTGATCCCTCTTTTAGTGGTAATTGATATACCGCTCCTAAACCAAAAGACAGATTGTGAAAGCTTTTTCTTCGGGCCACTGCCGAGTTTCCAAAACCGCCCTGGCTTATGCCTTCTAAAAAGAATAGATCTTCTTTTTGAATTGAACCAAATAGGAATTGAGCGTCAATACCAAGTAAAAGGTTTTTCAGTCTAAAGGAGTTGGTCCAGGAAAGTTTGTCTATTCCACCGGTCCCAGACACTTCCACCACGGTTGTCGAACCCTCGGGCCCTCCTCCTTCATCTCTATTGACAAAACCATAATTAACCGCGCTATAAGGACTAAGGCTCAACCCACTATTCCATTTGCCAAGTTTGATTGGAAGGTTTAAACCAAAATCTTTGAAACCGCCTGTAGTTGAGTTATTTCTTGTTTGCCCCTGAGTAAATTGACGCCCATCAATAGCACCCCCCATTTGAAAAACGGACTCAAGGTTCAGGGCACCAAGCGCAGGGTTTAGACCGTTGTTTAGAAAGAGCCTGTCACCATAAGAAACTCCAAAGCCTCCCATTGCAGCATTGTGCGAGTAGCCACCCCAGTTGACAGAACCAAGACCAATGATTGAATAACTCGACTGATCGTACTGAGCAGTAGCCTCATTAAACAAAAATAAGCTCGAGATAAGAGCTAATGAAATTCTGATTTTACTCCACATTATATTCCAAAACACGATTCAATCCAACGAGCACAATTTCGAGGGCTACAAAGATGTCAGATTTTATTTTAGATTCAAATATTTTGGCCCCGCCACCGGTCATAATCACCTTTAAATCAGCATTATTTAACATAAATTGTGAGATGTGCGACTCAATTTCTCCAACGATTCCGTTGATTACTCCGCTCACCATACTTTGCTCAGTTGACTTGCCAATAAGCGTTGAAGCTTCCCTTTGATTCAACAACGGCAAGTTCTTAGTATAGTCATTCATTGACTTGTACCTGAGCTCAACACCGGGACTAATGATGCCTCCCTTATAGACTCCCTTATTGACAAAATCATATGTAATACAAGTACCTACATCAATAACCATTAGTGGTTGCTCAGAAAAAAGTGTAAAAGCCCCAATAGCGGCAGCCAATCTGTCCATCCCTAGTGTTAGAGGGGTGTCATAGTCAATTTCGAGTGGTGATGGGGTGTCGGGAGACAAGAAGAGAGCATTTTCAAGCTCAGGGATATCCCCTACTATCTCTTCTCTACTTTGATTTACAGAACACACACCGATTTGGAAGTATATATCACGAGTGATGAAGGTTCTGGCTTCACTGACATCCGAAAATGTCAATTGATTAACCAACTGATCAGCATCAAATACACCACATTTAATATTGGTGTTTCCAAAATCGATTACGAGATTCATAGCAAATGAACCGCAATTATAACGAAAAGTTTAGTTTTGTAAACATCCATGGTATCACAAATGCACTATAAAATTGTTGGTGTAATGTCGGGGACATCTCTTGATGGCCTGGATCTGGTATTGGTTGATTTTCAAAAGCTCAATCATAAATGGAAGTTCTCGATCCAGAAAGCAGAAACAGTCGCTTACCCTGAGACCATAGTGCAAAACCTTAAGCATGCTGTGGATTTTAGTCAGCCTCAAATTCAAGAATTGGATATCTCACTCGGTCAATTCATCGGTACCACAATAAAAATATTCATTGGCAACAGTAGTGTGGATTTCATTGCCTCACATGGTCATACCATATTTCATCAGCCGGAAAACCGATATACACTTCAAATAGGCAGTGGAGAAAAAATTTCAGAAGAGTCAGGACTACCCGTCATTAATAATTTTAGAGCCAAGGATGTATCTCTGGGAGGTCAAGGGGCTCCTCTGGTTCCCATAGGAGACCGAGATTTATTTTCGGAGTATACTTATTGTTTGAACTTAGGTGGTATCGCCAACATTTCTTTTGAAAGAGATAACGCTCGGATAGCCTTTGACATTTGCCCTTTTAATATGGCCCTAAATGAACTCGCTAACCAAAGTGAACTCGCTTATGACGACAAGGGGGTAATGGCAAGTGGCGGTATAGTGGACCACCAGCTTCTAGAAGCCCTTAGTAAGATTCCATATTTATCAAGTACAGGCCCCAAATCTCTTGGTCTGGAGGATTATCAAAAGTATTGGCAACCCTTGATAACTTCTTCAACCCTCTCCCTGAAAGATAAGATGTGTACTTTCACTGAACACGCGGCTCTGGAGATTGGGAAACAGCTGGCTGGAACGCAAGCGGACAAGACACTTGTGACTGGAGGAGGTACCTTTCATGATTACTTCATCAGCAGGTTAAAGCTTCATTCAGACACAACCATTTTCATTCCTGATCGGCAAACCATTGAATTTAAGGAGGCACTGATATTCGCTTATCTAGGTCTACTCAGATATTTGGATGAGCCCAATTGCTTATCATCAGTCACGGGAGCATCTGAAGACAGCAGTGGTGGAGACCTCTATAATTTCTAGGCTTTTCTATCCGCAAGAGGGAGTCGTTTGATATCTTGATGTAGAGGTAATAGTGGATAAAAATCAATCCATTATCTTCTATTCGAGTATTGGAATACGAATTTTAACGAACTAATTATATATTAGCATCTCACATCAACCTTCATGCTAAAGAGTCTTCGCTTCTTGGTAGTCATTATTATGCTCGGAATTTTTGTTCCGAAAGCTGCTTTGATTGCCGAAGGTTCTACTGAAGTGAATGATGCTAGCCTTGAGCTTGTTCAAGATCATGCTACTCCAGATGATCACGAACCTCAAGACTCACATGGAACAAAAGATGATGGTCATGGTGAAGTTGAAGGGGAACATCATGGAGCCCCTCCGGGTTGGACTGTGATTCCTTTCGTGCTCCTGCTTGGTATGATTGCCACCGGGCCTCTGTTTTATGAGCATTTCTGGCATAAGAATTACCCTTTAATTGCTGTTTCACTGGCCACTTTGGTGGTTATATATTACTTATTCGCCCTGCATGACACGCATGCACCTGTCCACGCTTTAGCTGAGTATGTTCAATTTATAGCCCTACTATCCTCTCTATACATTGCGTCAGGGGGAATAATGATCAATGTAGATAAGAAAGCAACACCGATGGCGAACGTAGGATTGTTGGTGGTTGGGGCCATTATTTCAAACTTGATCGGAACAACGGGAGCTTCTATGTTATTGATTCGTCCCTTTATTCGATTGAACAAAGGACGTATAAGACCTTATCATATCATATTTTTTATTTTCATGGTGAGTAATATTGGTGGTGCCTTAACCCCAATTGGTGACCCTCCATTATTCCTTGGATTCCTTAAAGGGGTTCCATTTATGTGGACGCTAACCCAAAATATTCTGCCTTGGGCTGTGGCCTTGTTAATCCTTTCAGTCCTTTTTTACTTCTTTGACGCGCGCAACAAGGACCTGGATCTTGACCTTGAACCAGAGGTACAGTTTACTAACAAAACGACCATTGTTGGCAGCAAAAACTTCTTATGGCTAGCCATCATCATTGGGGCGGTATTTATTGATCCAAATGTTATTGATGGTGTTCCAGCGATTATCTATGATGGTCAAAAGTTCTCTTTTATCCGAGAGATCATCATGCTTTCTGTAGGCTTTCTATCTTTCAAGTTTGCAGATAAAAAGGCCATTGATGGAAATGAATTCAATTTTGAACCCATCCGTGAAGTCGCATTCATCTTTGTTGGCATTTTTGGTACAATGATGCCTGCCCTAGCATTGGTGAGTGAATTTGCACAATCTCCTTCTGGTGCTGACCTAATAGGCCCGAATTCACTGTATTGGGGAACTGGCATTCTATCAGGTTTCCTTGATAATGCTCCTACTTACTTGAACTTCTTAGCTGCTGCGCTAGCTTCTCAAGGAGGTGATATTAGTGTGATTGCCAATGTTCAAGACTATGCCGCAGGCGGAGTCTACCCTGACTCTGTGATCAATCTTATGGCCATAGCCGTAGGTGCGGTGTTCTTCGGTGCTATGACGTATATCGGTAATGGACCAAACTTTATGGTTAAATCTATAGCGGAGCAAACCGGGATTCACATGCCTTCATTCTTCGGCTACATTCTTCGGTATTCAATACCCATCCTCCTGCCCATCTTCTTTGTTATTTGGCTGATCTTCTTCGTTTTTTAAGGACCAAGCCGAACCATTCTGCCAAACTTCGAGTATATTGAATTAACAGAATTCATGAAATCCATCTATTACGATATTTTCCTAAGTGGACTCACCTATGTCCTTTTGACTTATCTAACCTTTAGACTAATGAAGAAGAGAAAGTCAAAGGGTTCTGATGACGATGGTGGAGGTACAATTTCAACTACTCCTAAGATTGACTTACCACCTGGAGTTGTTTGGCCCAATGACCCTAAGGCTTTGGCCCCGAAGGAAGAAGAAGTTGTGTGCTAACTACACTTGTTACAAGTGCCTGTGATGAGGTAATTACTCTCTGACATTTTAAACCCACTCGGAAGATTTACGTCAGGGATATTCACGTTGTCAAGACAAGTCGTTTCATTACAAACCTGACACTTGAAATGGATATGATTGTGTTGGTGACTTACTTCACTACAGCCATCGCTACAAAGCGCATATCTCGTAGCCCCAGTATCATCAAGTACCTTATGAATTAACCCTTTTTCAAGGAAAGATTTAAGTGTTCTGTAGATGGTTACTCGGTCGTACTTGCCGTCCACATCAGACTCGATATCTCCATGCGAAATGGCCACGTTGCGATTCAGGAAAATAGAAATAACATCTGCCCTACCTTGGGTAAGCCTTAATGAGTGTTCTTTCAATAAATCTTTTACCTGTGCTTCCACGCCTAAATATAATTAATAACCTGCTTTAAGATTTCTTGGGTGCCTTGTCTTTTCTGGCACGTCCTGTCATTCGTTGCACCATTTTCTTTTCCCATGCCCAGAAGAACGCAAATTGCCCGAAAATAAATCCATAGATCAAAATCAATATCTGGTAGAGGGGAAATATCATCACTATATAGAGTAAAATCCCTGCGATGCCCTCAATACTATCAAAGCCAATTAAGTCAAAAAGAAATGGCTTAATAAACAAGACCGTGCTCCCAGTAAAGGCAAACACAATTAGCACCATAATTGTCTGAAATAAGGATTTCAACCCCCACTTTGCCTGTAATCTCTTTAAATATGGTTTATCCTCCACGCTAATAAGGTTCAAAGGCTGCAAAGGTAATTAAGCAAGCTGTTTATCTAAAAAAACCTTCTGTTTTCACCTTAAAAATTTGATCAGGGTGTGGAATAGGCGTGATTAATTCAATAAATTACCATATAAACCTGACTTCAACCATGCATGATTTAAGTAAGTTTCGAAGAATGTTAGTCGCCCTTGACCTTTCGGATATGGATGTATTCGTTGTCAAGTATGCCTCTATGATCGCCAAGGTTTTTGGAATAGATGCGGTCTACTTTCTACATGTGACCACCTCTCTGGAATTACCAGAGGAAATTCAGGAAAAATATGGGAATGTAATTGCCCCAGTTGACGAGACCCTAATGAAGGAAATGGAAGTGGTGATCAATGACCACTTTGTGGCTCCAGAAGGCTGCGATATCAATGTCAATGTCTTAGCAGGTACGGTCACAGACGAGGTACTCAAATTTGCAAAAGTAAAGGTGGTTGATTTGATGCTTCTAGGTAGAAAAGAAGTCCTAACGGGAAGTGGACTTAACTCTCGCAAAATTGCAAAAGGTACTGCCTCTTCAATAATTTTTGTTCCTGAAGAGCCTAAGAACAGACTTGAAAAAGTATTAGTATCCATTGACTATTCTGAACACTCTCAGATGGCCTTTGAAATTGGCATAGATATACAGAAAAAATCAGGCGCGAAGCTCTTGAGTAACAATGTCTATCGAGTTCCTGTTGGCTATGCAAAATCGGGTAAGAGTTATGAGGAGTTTGCAGACATTATGCTTGAAAATACCAGAGCCGAATGCGAGCGATTCTTCAAGAAAATCAATCTCGAGGGTGTTGAATATGACCACACTTATGCCTTGGATGATGACCCACACCCGGCCGATAAAATCTATAAGACCGGTGCCGAACTGGATGTCGATATGATCATTTTGGGATCCAAAGGCCGGTCAAGCGGTGCTGCTTTCTTAATTGGTAGTGTTGCCGAGAAACTATTGATGGAAGATCGTGACATACCCCTCTTCTTAGTTAAAAAGGGTAAAGAGAATATGAGTTTTCTGGAAGCTTTATTCAGGCTATAAAGATCTGACAATAGCGCCTTGAATCTGATAATTCAAATCTTTTTTCAAGCGCATGGTCTCTTCTCCTTTTATATCAAAGCTGCTTAGTCCATTTTGGTCAAAGTAAAGACTCAACTCCTTTTCAACACTATAAATGGTATTGATCTCTTTTACCAGGAGGCGTATTTTGGTCATAAAGTCATTTTCATAGAAACACTCCATTACTTGAACCGGGTTTCTTTGACTCTTAGAAGTATAAATGACTTTCGAAACTCCGTTGATTGACGGTAGTTCTTCTTGGAAGTATTCTCCGATAAAACCCGGCTTATTAATATCGGCCTCATAAAATAGCATGAGTTGCCCATGCCATCCTGCCGAATCGGGGCTAAGCGTCAATCTTTCTTCTTGACCATTAGTCTGCAACACTTTTTCTAATGTTGCTCCTTGGTTCGTAAGATTATCAATTTCTTTGTCTAGCAATCCCCCTAGGTCAAAATAAGCATTGCTCTCATCAGTTTCTCCTTCTAGTTGTGAGGAACAGCTGGCCGCCAATACAAAGGCCAATGTGATTAAAGTAATCGGAAGTCTTTTCATAAGAGAAAGTCGCCTGTCATTTCGGAAGGAATATCTACGCCCATCAATTTTAATATGGTTGGGGCAAGATCTCCCAGTTTTCCGTCAGTCATTTCAGGTTTTATATCCTTATCAACTAGAATACAGGGGACAAGGTTTGTTGTATGTGCGGTATTCGGAGAACCGTCCGCATTAATCATGATGTCTGAATTGCCGTGATCAGCAATTACAATGGATGTGTAGCCATTGGCCAAAGCCGCTTCCAATACCTCACCTGTGCACGTATCTACTGTCTCACAAGCTTTCACTGCAGCCTCAAACACCCCGGTATGCCCTACCATATCTGCATTGGCGAAATTCAGACACACGAAGTCAACCTCACCTGCATTGAGCTCAGTCACAATTGCATTTTTGATATCGTGGGCGCTCATCTCAGGCTGTAAATCGTAGGTAGCCACTTTTGGAGAAGCACATAAGATTCTCTTTTCACCTTCGAATTCGGTCTCACGACCTCCACTAAAGAAGAAGGTCACATGTGGATATTTCTCTGTTTCGGCAATTCTAATTTGTTTTTTACCTGCCTTGGCAAGGACGTCCCCTAAAGTATTGACTAGGTTATCCTTATCGAACATGACTTCGACCCCTCTAAAGGAATCGTCATAATTCGTCATGGTGACGTATCTTAAATCTAGTCTTGACATATCTTGATCAGGGAAGTCAGACTGTGTCAATGCTTGAGTGATTTCCCTACCTCTGTCTGTTCGGAAGTTGAAACAAATGACTACATCACCTGCCTCAATATTTGCTCCATCAGTATTAATTATGGGTTGTATGAATTCATCCGTGACACCTTCATCATAGGAAGATTGAATTGCGAAGACGGGATCGTCAGTTTTCAAGCCGACACCCTTCACCATGGCATCATAAGCGAGCTTCACGCGTTCCCATCGGTTATCTCTATCCATGGCAAAGTATCGGCCAATGATCGAGGCTATCTTTCCTGTAGTTTTTTCAGCATGATTTACCACATCCTGAACAAAGGCCTTTCCACTTTTCGGGTCTGTATCACGGCCATCTGTGAAAGCATGGACAAACACTTGCTCCAAATCATGTTGGGCACAAATCGATAGCAAGCCTTTTAGGTGGTTGACATGAGAATGAACACCTCCATCAGAAACCAAGCCTATCAGGTGGACCTTCCTTGCCTCAGATTTAGCATAGATTAAAGCTCGTTTGAGTGTTTCATTGTCTTCTAAAGTTCCTTCTTCAACCGCTTTATTGATTTTTACCAGGTCTTGATAAACCACGCGACCGGCACCAATATTCATATGACCTACCTCTGAATTACCCATCTGTCCGTCAGGCAAACCAACAGCTAAACCAGAAGCCTCAAGCTTCGAATGAGGGTAGGATTCAAATAGTTTATCCAAAACAGGGGTTTTGGCCTGATCAATGGCTGAAACCGACTTATCTTGTGCAAGTCCCCAGCCATCGAGGATCATCAATAAAACGCGTTTGTTCATGCCTCAAATATAAATATTTAAGGCTGGTTTGTAAGTGGAGGCGCATTGTATTAATTTCAATTCACTATGCTTTGATGCATACTATTTGGCACAATTTTCGTTCAACAACCGAATACAAGCCTTAGACATGTACAACCTATTAAGAAACACACTTATAGTAATTGCCCTATGCGTTGCAGTTTCTGCTAACGCTCAGGATGCTGAAACCATCATTGAGAATGTTGAGGAAGCATTGAGGGCCAGCAGTTCTAAAGAGCTGACCAAGCATTTGTATTCCAAAGTCGAAATTAAGCTAGACGGTGATCGCAAAGAATATAGTGTCAACCAAGCTGAGATTGTCCTAAAAAAATTCTTTCAGCAGTACCCGGCTGATAGTTTTGAGTTTATCCATGATGGTGACAGCGACTCTGGAGCCAGAATTTATGCGATCGGCACATACAAGTCCTCTTCCGGGAAGCATAGGGTAGTCATTCGGGCGAAAGAATACAATAAGGTCTATAAGGTCTATCGACTGGAATTCACAAAGGATCGCTAATTCCTCAAAAATCACTTTTAGAAACCCTCTTTTGGCTACTTTTGTGCCATGAGACCTGATTACGTTACCCAAGAGGGTTTAGACGATTTTATCGATCGCGCTTTTCAAGAAGATTTAGGTGATGGAGATCATTCCTCACTCGCTTCCATTCCATCAGATGCCGTCAAATCGGCTTATTTAGTGATGAAAGAAGACGGTGTGATCGCTGGAATGGCACTCGCATCCCTGATATTTCATCGCCTTGATTCAGATATGGAGATAGAGGCTCAAGTAAAGGATGGAGATCAGGTGAAAACCGGTGACGTAATCCTCCGACTTCGTGGAAAGGTGAGAGCGATTCTCGGAGGAGAACGATTGTTGCTCAACTGTATGCAGCGTATGAGCGGCATTGCTACTAAAACCGCACAACTTAATGCGCTGATATCTGGTACAAGTGCTAAGCTCCTTGATACTCGAAAAACTACTCCAAACATGCGCATGCTGGAAAAATGGGCTGTGGTTATCGGTGGGGGGGTCAATCACCGTTATGGTCTTTATGACATGATTATGCTCAAAGACAACCATAACGACTTTGCTGGAGGGATCACTGCTTCTGTAAATGCTACCAAAAAATACCTGGCAGAAACCGGACGCAAATTGAAAATTGAGGTAGAGACAAGAAATTTGGAAGAAGTAAGTGAGGCCTTAGCAGTGGGTGGTGTGGATAGAATTATGCTGGACAACATGTCCACTGAAGAAATGACGGAAGCTGTGAACCTGGTAGCCGGCCGTTCAGAGACTGAAGCATCCGGTGGAATTACCGAGGAAACCATTCGTTCAGTTGCAGAAACTGGAGTAGACTATATTTCCGTTGGTGCACTTACCCATTCTATCAAAAGTCTGGATATCAGTCTAAAAGCAGAATAACACTTTGCCACGAAACAAACGTAATTTTTTAGTTAAGATGATTGAAGCCTTCATTTTGATCATTATGTTTGTGTTCCTTTTTCGACACTGTGTATAGAGAGGCTTTAAGATGATCGTAAAAACTAAGAAATACGCCTTAGATAAGAAGGCATACAGAAAGGCGGGTATGCGCAATGTACTCAGAGAGCAATGGTGGGTTGGATTAATAGTTCTTGCCATCTCTTCAATGACCTTTGTGATACCATCTAACTGGTGGTGGATCGGGGCACTAATCGCTTTCACACTCTATTTACTTTTTTGGCTTATCCAGTTTGCCGGAGTTACACAACTAGAGCAAAGTAAGATGCTGTTTGAAAAGCTCTCTTACGAAATCAACAGTCAGCAAATATTGATCAAAATGAATTCCAAGCAGGGAATGCCCATGAAGTGGGATCAGATCAAAAGGGCCTGGATAGACAAAAATCAAATCGTTTTGGTGGTGAATAAGGCACAACTGATGCTCTTTCCCTTCAACGCCTTCAAAACTCAGAATGAAGTAAAGTTTGTGGAAACTATACTGAAGCGCAAAGGGTTAATAAAGGAATAAGGAAATTTAAAACGCATTGAAACGCAGCTTAAGCTGCGTTTTTTGTTTGAAGACAAATGAACTCTCGCTATTACACCGAAGGCTTAATCGCTGTCTTTCTTTTTGGAATAACACCCGTGTTTATCAAAGAGGTTTCAGCCAATGCCTTTACGATCGGTATTGTTCGATTAGTCATTGGCACTGCCTTTTTATACAGTGTAGTTAGGGTCAGTAAGCTCAAGAAACTCAGCAAACAGGACTGGAAGGGTCTTATCTATATAGGTCTGCTCTTCGGGGCACATTGGATTACCTATTTCATTAGTGTAAAGCTCTCGACACCTTCCATTGCCATTCTATCCGTTTCCTCCTTCGGGCTGCACATGATCTATTTGAACTGGATTATCAATGGACAGAAACCCGTACTTCCAGATTTAATTGCTGTGGCAGTGGCCTTGGTGGGAATCTTCTTAATTGTCCCAGAATTCAACCTAGAAAACGACCTTACCGCTGGTATCCTAGTTGGCTTGGTCAGTGCATTCTTCTTTGCGGTGCTCCCTTTTGTCCAAAGGAAACATCAGCATATAGACTCAATGACCCGAGCCTTCGGACAATATGCTTTTGCACTGGTAGTGTTCTTAGCATTTACCTCTGAGTCAAATTGGGACCTAACGCAGCAGGACTGGATCTTTCTCGGAATCTTGGGTGTGGTTTGTACCGTTGGTGCGCATACACTTTGGCTTCGGGCATCAACCATGCTAGCGCCCACAACGACAAGCCTTATCTTCTACTTAGGCACTCCAGTGGCCATGATCACCAGTTACATCTTCCTAAATGAAGAAATGAACTCTTCTAAGCTTATCGGGGCCTCTTTGATCGTGTCTGCCAATGTATTCAGTGCATACCGAAAGCGCTTGAAGAAGGGCTAGGATAAGGCTTCTTTCAGGTAATTAGCAGTGTAATTGTCTTTTAGCTTCACCATTTCTTCCGGTGTTCCGGCAAAGCAAAGATCACCACCGTTTTCACCACCATCTGGACCAAGGTCTATCACCCAATCTGCGCACTTGATCACTTCGGTATTGTGCTCAATGATCAGCACTGAGTTACCCTGTTCGATCAGCGCATTGATGGATTTCATCAACTTACTGATGTCATGAAAATGAAGCCCTGTGGTCGGTTCATCAAATATGAAAAGGATATTGTCTTTTGAAGCACTTCTGGACTTTGGAGAACCTTTACCAAGGAAATAGGCCAACTTAACCCGCTGGGCTTCGCCACCACTAAGGGAGTTTGAAGATTGACCGAGTCTGATATAGCCTAAACCCACCTCTTGCAATGGCGCAAGTTTTGATATCACTGATCGCTCACTTGCAAAGAACTCCATGGCATCGTCAATGGTCATATCCAGTACCTCGGCAATGTTCTTGTCATTATAAGTGACTTCTAAAATCTCCTGTTTGAAACGTTGCCCCTTGCAGCTTTCGCAAGTCAGATGAATGTCAGCCATAAACTGCATTTCAATCTTCACGACACCTTCTCCCTGGCAAGTTTCACATCTACCTCCATCTACATTAAAGGAGAAAAATGCCGGCTTATAGCCTCGTTGTTTGGCAATGGGTTGATCGGTGAAAAGCTGCCTGATCGCATCGTATGCTTTTACATAAGTCACTGGATTCGATCGTGATGATTTACCAATAGGATTCTGATCAACAAATTCAATTTGCGTGACCGTTTTGAGCGACCCTTCCAGCCCATCCATTTTGCCTGTCTGCTCACCTACCGTACCCAGCATCTTGCCCAAAGCCGGATAGAGAATTCGCTTAATCAAGGTGGATTTTCCTGATCCACTGACTCCTGTAATCACAGAAAGCACACCTAAAGGCACTTCTACATCGATATTCTTGAGGTTATTCTCTCTTGCACCCCTAATTGATATGCTATCTCTCCACTTTCTTCTGACTTTTGGAACCTCCAACCTTTCAGTTCCATTCAAGTATTTGGCCGTGTAGGTATTTCCTGCTTCCTTCAGTTCGTCAAGTGAGCCTTGGAAAACCAACTCTCCACCGTTCGATCCTGCATCCGGACCAATGTCAATGATCTGATCAGCAGCCTGCATTACTTTCTCCTCATGCTCCACTACTACTACTGTATTCCCCAAGTCTCGCAAGGTTTTCAAGACTGAAATCAAACGATCCGTATCTCTAGGATGAAGTCCAATGCTGGGTTCGTCCAGAATATACATTGAACCTACCAAGGCGCTTCCCAGCGAAGTGGCGAGCTTAATTCGCTGATATTCTCCTCCGGAAAGGGTATTCGTTAAGCGATTCAGCATTAAGTAGCCGAGCCCTACACGATCGAGATACTCCAGGCGATTTCTAATTTCTTTCATGAGTCGCCCAGCCACTTTTTCTTCAAAAGCAGTCAATTCAAGTTCATCAAAAAACTTGAGCATGTTTTGAACCGACATAAGCACTAAGCCTGTGATCGATTCGCCCGAAATCTTAACATATGAGGCATCCATTCTGAGTCGCGTTCCCTTGCATTCAGGGCAGTCAGTCCTTCCGCGATATCTGGATAGCATCACGCGATATTGAATCTTGTGCATTTTAGACTCAAGAAATTCAAAGAATTTGTTGATGCCTTTGAAGTACTTATTGCCCGTCCAGAGTAATTCTTTCTCTTCGGCTGTCAGTTCACTGAATGATCGGTGAATAGGAAAATCAAATTCAATACCATGCTTCAAAAGTGGCTCAACCCACTTTTTCATGGTCTCACTGCGCCATGGCGCAATTGCACCCTCATACACAGAAAGCGATTTGTCCGGTATCACAAGGTCAGGATCAATCCCTAAGATTTTTCCGAAACCCTCGCAACGCTTACAGGCGCCAAAAGGATTGTTGAAAGTGAAAAGATTAACACTAGGTTCTTCGAATATGATGCCATCGGCCTCGAAGCGATCGGAAAAAGAAAAACGCCCTTCTCCGGGAAAGTCGATAATACAATCTCCCTCTCCTTCAAAGAGAGCCGTCTGTACCGAGTCGCCAAACCTAAACTGCGTGTCTTCATCCTTTTGAATAACCCCTCGATCTATCAAAATTTCTAGAGGCTTGCCTTCGGCATTCTTCAAATCTCCGAGTAAGTCTTCTATAAAATAGGGTTCGCCTTCAGACATTACTCTCGTGTATCCTTTTTGGAGGAGTATATTCAATTCCTGTTCTAAAGTCCGATCATCCTTTTCAACCAAAGGGCACAGAATCATCACCCTTTTACCTTCTTCTTTGGTAAGCATAAAATCAACTATGCTACTCACACTATCTCGTTGCACCTCTTTACCACTCACCGGAGAATAAGTCTTACCAATTCGCGCAAAAAGTAACTTTAGGTAGTCATAAATCTCTGTTGACGTTCCTACCGTTGATCTTGGGTTTCTGGTGCTGACTTTCTGTTCTATGGCAATGGCTGGGGAAACTCCTTTGATGTAATCCACCTCAGGCTTTTCCATTCTACCCAAAAACTGCCGGGCATAGCTACTCAGGCTTTCTACATACATGCGCTGACCTTCGGCAAATAGGGTATCAAAGGCCAGGGAAGATTTTCCCGAACCCGATAAACCCGTCACAACTACCAATTTATTGCGTGGAATGGCCACACTAAGGCTTTTAAGGTTGTTTACCTTGGCTCCTTTGATAATGATGAACTGCTTTGGGTCAAGCTCATCGATAGGGGTGTTGTTCAGAACAGTTGTTAAATTCATGAGAGTGCAAAGATAAGAGAGCTTATATGTTTTATGGCTTTAATTTTATCTTGATGACTCAGAATAATATTTCACTTTTTGGCACTATGATTGCTTAATGTTTGGAGTGAAATAAGAACGACAAAAGGAACTAATCTGGATTTGATAAAGACAAATGGATATTTGCTTTGTAATTGAGATTTTCTACTTTTGAAATAATTGAAAATAATTCCAACCCTAAAAACCGGCACAATATGATATAAACCTCTACGTTAACCTAACAATTACTGACATGAGGAAATATGCTGTAAGCGATAGTCAATTGATATCGCAGTATAAAAATGGTAGCGAAGAGGCTTTCACCACGCTGGTAAAACGTCACACTAAAAAAATCCATACAACCATCTACTTGATCGTAAAAGATCAGTACTTGGCTGAAGACTTGTTGCAAGAAACCTTTGTGAAGGTGGTTAACACCATCAAATCGGGGCGATACAATGAGGAAGGTAAGTTTTTACCATGGGTGACAAGAATTGCACATAATCTGGCGATTGATAATTTCAGAAGGGCTAAGCGCTATCCAACTATTGTCATGGAAGATGGCAGTAGCGTATTTAATTCATTAGAATTTTCGGAGGACTCAATTGAGTCCAAACAAATAAAAGAAGACACTCACGCCTTGTTGCGCGACTTGATCAAAGAGTTGCCTGACTCTCAGCGTGAAGTGTTGATGATGAGGCACTATATGCAGATGAGCTTTCAGGAAATTGCTGATACCACTGGTGTGAGTATCAACACTGCCCTAGGCCGTATGCGTTATGCGCTCATCAACCTTAGAAAAAAGATGGACAAAAAGAACATTGCGTATGATCAAAACCTTTACCCAAGATGACCTAGTACGTTACATTTACAAAGAAACTACCCCTGAAGAGAGTTCAGAGATAGAAATCGCGATGCTCTTCGATGAGCAGCTTGCGGAAGCCTATACAGACCTTTTCAGTGTAGTTAATGATTTAGAAGCATCCATGAAGTCCCCTTCAGAGAAGACCATAGATGCTATTATCAGTTATTCTAAATCTTACCATTTACATTCCGTGGATTAGGCTATTTTAGCGTAATGACACGGAAGGAACGGTACGAAAAATTTGTAGCCTATTTTAGCGAAAATCAGCCACAGGCTGAGACAGAACTCAACTACAGCAACCCGTTTGAATTACTGGTTGCCGTAGTTTTAAGTGCTCAATGCACTGATAAAAGAATCAATTTGGTTACACCTAAGTTGTTTCAGGATTTTCCTACGCCTGAACATCTGGCTGCTACCAATTTTGACGAACTATTCCCGTATATCAGATCCGTATCCTACCCCAACAATAAAACCAAGCACCTTATTGGCTTGGGTAAGATGTTGGTGGAAGACTTTGGTTCGGAAATCCCCCAGACAATAGAAGACTTACAAAAGCTACCAGGCGTTGGTCGTAAAACCGCTAACGTCATTACCTCTGTAGTGTGGAATCAACCTTCTATGGCCGTTGACACTCACGTTTTCCGTGTTTCAAAAAGACTTGGCCTGGTTAATCAAAACCTTACCACACCCCTTGCGGTCGAAAAGGCTTTGGTCAAGAATCTGGATAAGGAGGTCATCCCTTTGGCCCATCATTGGCTTATTCTCCATGGACGTTATACTTGCCTAGCCCGAAAACCTAAGTGTGAGGAATGCAACTTGATCCACTTCTGTCGTTACTTTGAGAAGAAGGAGAAAATCATTCGATAGGTTGATTTTTGTAAATTTGATCTGTGTCATCACGTATTCTCTATATTCACCAATACTTCAAAACACCTCAGGAAGGAGGAGCTATTCGCTCTTATTACCTTTCAAAAGGCTTGGTGGACAATGACTTTGAGGTTGAAATGATTACCAGTCACAATGACTCCATTTATACTGTAAAAGAAATTGATGGCGTAAAGGTGCACTACCTGCCTGTGAAGTATAACAATGACATGGGCTTTGTTAAGAGGGTCCTTTCCTTTTTCAAATTCGTAAGGAAAGCCAAAAGGTTGGCCAAGAGAATTGACAACATCGACCACGCCTACATTACTTCAACGCCATTGACAGTTGGACTAATCGGCTTATGGTTGAAAAAAAGACTGGGCATTAACTATACCTTCGAGGTTCGTGACCTTTGGCCAACTGCACCCATAGAAATTGGTGCCATCAAAGGGCGTTTTTTCAAGAATCAACTGTATCGTCTTGAGGCAAAAATTTATCGTAATGCCGATAGAATCGTGGCCCTGTCTCCTGGTATGAGGGATTGGATCAAAAAAGTAGTTCCTGACAAGGATGTTTTTATGATTCCCAATATGGCCGATTGTCAATTCTTCAAGAAGGAGCTAAAAGACCCTAAGCTGATCGAATTCTATCACGCTGAAAAACCCTTTGTGGTGACCTATTTGGGGAGTATTGGTGCTACAAACCACTTGGAGTTTCTACTAGATATAGCTGAAGAAGCAAGAACCGCCAATTTGAATATTGATTTCAAAGTAGTGGGTGAAGGGTCGCAGCTTCAAAACATTAAGTTAAAGGCCTACCTAAAGAAATTGACCAACATAGAGTTTATCGGTCACCAGAATAAAGAAGGCGTTAGGCGAATATTGAATGTTACAGATGCCACTTACGTGAGTTTCGCTGATTTACCCGTATTGGCCACCAATAGCCCTAACAAATTCTTTGATAGCCTAGCTTCGGGAAAATTGACCATTGTGAATACTCCCGGCTGGACCAAGGCTATGGTTGAACAGTATAAGTGTGGTTTTTATGCAAGTCCACACGAGCCCAAAGACTTTGTAAATCAGCTTAGACCATATCTAGAAAACCGCGAACTCCTCGAAGCATCAAAGAACAATGCAAGAGCTATTGCGGAGTCTCTCTATTCTAAAAAGCTTCAAATAGACAAACTGGTTAAGGTATTGAACAACGAAAGCCAGATTAGGGCTAACGAGAACGAGGTCTATATTTTGACCGCGTGAGCACTTTCTGAGCGTCCGTTTCCTTCATCAGGTCTTGAATACTAGCACCAGTCTCTTCTCGATAGGCCTTTACTATTTGCCAACCCAACCATTGGCCTATTCGACCTGGACAGTTTTTATCAATTTCTGGAATATTCGGGCGCTCATCTATATACTTGGTGATGTTAGATGGCACATCACTGTAAAGTAGCTTTCTTTCTAAAAAATGAGCCCAAATGACCCCTTCGCTCACAGTGGCATCTGCAATTTGCTTATTTGTATAACCCATAATCAAGCTATCGGCCACACAGGGCAACATTTCGCTGGTAAATTCCATGGCCTTACCATAGTAAATCATATCCTCCAAAATGGTCCTTTTTCCCTTTTTGGTATCATTGAATTTCAGCGAAGTGAACTGAAGTAATTGGGGCACTAAGTGATCAGGTGTAAGCCTCACCCTCAAATAGTCATACACATTCGGTCTGAAAGATGCGTTTTCTCCCAAATAATAATCTAGTCCTATAATCAGTAGTGAGTCTGTGAGGTAAATATCCTTACCAAAACCCGAATAGACCGCCTGAACTTTTGGAGGGTTGAAATCAGGGTAAGCCTTTTTGACTCGTTTATAAGCCCTATCTAATTCATAGCTGACCACACCTGCATCAATCAGGTTCATGGTTTCCTGATAAAGCGTATCGACAAAGTCGTTTTGCAGTAACTCATAATTGTCCTTCAACAACTGATCATCTGTACGATAGGCAAATAGAGTATAAAAATAATCTCGTTCCGAAGGGTTTGCCTTCAGGTAGCTTCTTAATGGCTCAACACTAGTGATCTCTGTACCTGCCAGAGATGTCACCTGCGAAGCAGAAAGCATATCATAAAGACTTCTTAGGCTTTTTCCCTTATTGATCGCTAAGTAATCATAGGTCAGAAACTCTCTTAGGTCCCTATTTTTCTCCAGTATCTGATCGAAAGCGGAAAAGGATCTAGCTGTAAGCACTGCCTTGATCTCAGGTGTTTGAATCAATTTGGATAGATCGGCCAGTACTTGCGCTTCAGAAGGTCTTCCACCAAATTCGAAGAACTCATCTCGAATGATCGGGTTAGCCTCAAAAAAGTCATTCAATGCATCCAAGCTTCGAATTTCACTTATCTCATAAGTCAGGTTTTCAAAGTCGAGGTCCAAATCGACATCTGATAGGTCTACATCACGCTCACAAGAATCGTCACTAGCGCAGGCCAGTGAAGTCAGCAATAAAACCAGAATAAAGTACCGTTTAAGCATCTCCTCTTTTTAAATGACAAATGTATTTATTTATTTTATCGAACATGAAGAAATACATTTTCTCAGCCATCATTCTGATGGTTTTAGGTCAATTCGCTACTGCACAACAAGACTATAGAATCGGAATTAAGTTAGGCCCATCCTTATCCGTTTCGCGTACGTCAGCCGATGGTGCCAATACCGATATACAAAGAGACGGGACTTCCATCAAATTCTTAATTGGAGCCTTTGTGGATTTACCCTTCAAGGAAAATTATATCCTCCATGCTGGTCTTAATTTTGCCTCTAAGGCCACCCGAATCAGTCTAACCGATCCAGGAGTTCTCGCTGGCCAAACGGTATCCGAAAGGTATGATCATGAATACCTACAGCTTCCCGTATTATTAAAACTCTATACCAACGAAATTCTCCTGGATACAAAAGTGTTTTTCAATTTTGGCCTTGTACCAGAAATAAGGCTCAATACAGATAATGAAACTCCAGGGGTTGGTTTTGTGAGTGAATTTCAGAGACTAGATCTATCAGGAAATTTTGGTGGAGGTTTGGAAAGAAGTATTGGGGTGAATACTCGAGTTTATGCTGGCCTCAACTACTACATCGGATTCCTCAACCAGGTAAAAACACAAAACCCTATTTATGATGACTTTCAGGTGAAGAGTAACCTCTTCAGCCTGGAATTTGGCATTAAGTTCTAATAAAAAACCCCGACAAGTCGGGGTTTTTTATGTTTATGCTTTCATTTCGATTTCCTCTCCCATCTTATTGTAGAGGGTATAATCGGAGAGTCCCAAAGAACTATCTTTTTCAATCTTCACCCAAGTGTGATACTTCCTGTACCACTGCCATCTCTTCGAGAAGACACCTTTTGTGAAGTACGCATGCAAGAATGGATGTAGCGCAATTGCCACGCCCTTCTCGTTCTGAGTACTCAAAATGTATTCTATATTCTTTTCGATCTGATCTGAGACCAAAATGGTTGCGCTCACCTTACCCGTACCGTTACAAGTAGGGCAAACCTCCCTTGTGGCAATGTTCATCTCAGGACGAACTCTCTGACGGGTGATCTGCATCAAACCAAACTTAGAGAGAGGCAGAATGGTGTTCTTAGCACGATCCTCACTCATCTGCTCCTTCATGAATTGATAAAGCTGCTTCTTATTCTCAGCTCTTCTCATATCGATGAAGTCGATGACGATAATTCCACCCATATCACGAAGTCTCAATTGACGCGCCACTTCTTTAGCCGCCTCCATATTGACTTGCAATGCGGTAGATTCCTGATCGGCACCAGCATTTGATTTGTTACCACTGTTCACGTCAATGACATGCAGCGCTTCCGTATGCTCAATAATGAGATACCCTCCCTTTGGAAGACTTACAGACTTTCCAAAAAGTGATTTTAACTGCTTCTCTACATCAAATGATTCAAAGATTTTGGCCTTGCCATTATACAGCTTGGCTATCTTTTCCTTTTCCGGGGCAATCTTTTGGATGAACCCTTTAATCTCTTCGTGGATCTCCTTGTCATCTGAAACGACACTGTCAAATGACTCGTTGAGGATATCTCTCAAAAGGGAAGATGCTCTGCTCACTTCGCCAATTACCTTGTCTCTAGGTTTGACTTTATGCAGGTTCTTAATCCCCTGTTTCCAGGTTTCCTGAAGATTACGAAGATCTTTGTCTAATTCAGATACGCTTTTGGTCTTGGCCACTGTTCTAATAATGACGCCAAAACCTTCCGGTTTAATAGATGAGATAAGGCGTAAAAGTCTTTTACGCTCTTCACCATCGGTGATTTTTTTCGAAACGTTGATAGCATTAGAGAAAGGCACTAAAACCATGTAGCGCCCCGCTATCGACAACTCACAAGTGAGTCGTGGCCCCTTAGTTGAAATAGGTTCTTTGACAACCTGAACAAGTATTTTTTGTCCTTTTGTCAAAACCTGGCTCATTTTGCCAAGCTTATTAATGTCTGGTTCGTTCTTGAATTTGCCCAGGCCACCAGTAATGTTCTTATTGGTAAGGGCCTGTTTGGTATACTTATTCAAAGATCTAATCTGCGGACCTAAGTCCAAATAATGCAGAAAAGCATCCTTTTCGTATCCGATATCAATGAACGCGGCATTTAAACCTGGTACAATCTTCTTGACTGTACCCAGGTATATATCTCCGACATTGAATTTTGTTTCATCATCATCATGATGAAATTCAACTAAACTCTTGTTTTTAAGAAGGGCTATACGACATCCACTCTGAGTTGAATTAATGATTAATTCATTACTCAATGTGATAGTATTTTAAGTTAAAAAAGAACTGTTATTCGTGTATAGCACATAAGCGAAGTGAATTACTTCTTCTTATGTCTGTTCTTTCTTAGCCTCTTCTTTCTCTTGTGAGTAGAAATCTTATGTCTTTTTCTTTTTTTACCGCAAGGCATAATTGTAATTTTTTAATGTTTTAACTTATTCTTTCCAGGTACTCGTCAGCAGCTGTTATAATCTGCTCATCGGCACCTAATTCTTTGACTTTATTGAATTGTGCTTTCGCCTTGACCATCTGGCCAGTTTCGTAATAGCACACTCCTAAAAAGAAAATTCCTTCGATATCCTGTGGATAGTATTGCACGTAGGTTTCAAATCGCTCAACGGCATTTTCAAACTGGTTTGTTTGAATAGACATTCTACCCATGCTCATCAATGTTCGTTGGTTATCTGGATCTTGCTCCAAAATCTCCCTTAACATCATTATTCCTTGCATAGGGCTTGATGAAGACACATAAGTCATTGCGACATTGTGTTTGACATCATAATTGTCTGGCTGCTCTTCGAGTATCTTTTGATAAATCTCGCGTGCTTTAGCTCCAAGGAAATCAATTTTTGGCTTATCTAAAGCGAACGTAAATGCTTCGAAATAAGCATCTCCAGCCTTCTGCCAGAGTGGTATTTGATTAAGTTCTTCAGCATATAATGCCGCATAGTAAGCAGCACTATCATATTTGTTTATCTCAATAAAAACGGCCATCAAAGAGTCAAGCGACTCAATATTTGGCTGAATTCGACCATTGCTGAACAGTTTGTCCTTCCAAAAAACTATCCGAGGTTGAACCTCTTCAGGAATTTCCGTACTGTGATCAACTATTCCACCAGGAACGGTCTCATCGATAAACTCTGCTTCTGCTGTACCATCATTGTCAACAACTACTTTAGGTAGGCTATAAATGCCAACGACCAGTAGAATTCCAATAACAACGAGTAATACTTGAAACTTATTCATAAAGCCCAATTAGGCTTTTAATATTAATTATTGGCAGCTTTAACTTTGTCGCTACCTTTTACTTGTTCAATAAAAACCTTTGAAGGTTTAAAGCTTGGCACATAATGTTCGTCAATCACGATTGCCGTGTTTTTCGATATGTTCCTAGCAATTTTTTTAGCTCTCTTCTTGTTTACGAAGCTTCCGAATCCCCTCACGTAAATGTTCTCTCCTTCCGCCATTGAGTCTTTCACTACTGCAAAAAGAGTCTCAACAGTTGTAGTAACATCAGACCTGTCAATTCCGGTCTTTTCGGCTATCTGATTGATAACATCTGCTTTAGTCACTGTAACTTATATTTTTAGGTTAATAAAATTGTGTAAAAAACTTATTCCCAGTTAATTTGGCCTGCAAAATTAAGGGTTCGTTACTAATTAAAAAACGTATTCCCAAAAAAAATGGAGAAGCCCTTAATGTCAACACCCTCCAATCCATCAATATCCACTTTGGAAAGCGAAACATTTGTAAATCAATTAATTAGCTGGTACGAACACCAAAGAAGAGATTTGCCTTGGCGACAAACCAACGATCCGTATAAAATATGGCTCTCTGAGATCATTTTGCAACAAACAAGGGTCAAGCAGGGTATGCCATACTATCTTAAGTTCATTCAGCAATACCCGACTGTAAATGACTTAGCTGATGCTCCGGAAAGCGAAGTGCTCAGGCTTTGGCAAGGACTTGGTTATTATTCGAGGGCGAGAAATCTTCATGCTTGCGCAAAAACGGTTTCAAATGAACTCAATGGTAAATTCCCCTCAGAATTTGAATCTCTACTAAAACTGAAGGGTATTGGCCGATATACAGCAGCAGCCATTGCCTCCATTGCTTTCAATAAACCATCGGCTGTGGTAGACGGCAATGTATATCGCGTGCTAAGTCGTGTGTTTGGGATAGAAGACGATATTTCCGAGGCCAAGACATTAAAAGTATTCGAGGCTAAGGCCAACAGCTTGATAGACAAAAAAGCTCCTGGTGAATTCAATCAAGCGATTATGGACTTCGGTGCCATGCAATGCACACCAAAGAGCCCAGCATGTGCCATTTGTCCCATGAGCACTTTCTGTTATGCTTTTAATACGGGAAAGCAGGATAAGCTACCAGTCAAGACTAAAAAAGTAAAAGTTCGAAATCGCTACTTCTATTATTTCATCTACGAATATGGAAACAAGCTCCTTATGAAAGAGCGAGGTCCAAAAGATGTCTGGCAAGGCTTGTACGATTTTAGCCTTTTTGAAAGCACTGAATCACTTTCAGAAGAGGCTATTTTGAAGGAAGGAGCCAACCAGCAGGGGCTCATGGTAATGGATATTTCCGAAGAGGTGAAACATGTACTTACTCACCAGCGAATTTTCACTCGTTTCGTTAGGGTTAAGGTCAAGGATTTAGGTAACTTTGAATCACTCTCTAAGAGCAAAAGTCTGAAGGCTTATGAATTGGACGAGGTTCAGGAATTACCCAAACCAATACTGATTCAAAACTATTTGCAGAAAGAGATTTTTTAATTAGATTCATCCAGCTCAATCTTAAATTAAGTAAAACATTATGGCAGGAGTAAACAAAGTAATCTTGGTTGGTAATTTGGGTAAAGACCCTGAAGTTCGTCACTTGGACAATGGTAGAGCAGTAGCCAACTTCTCTCTAGCGACAAGTGAGACCTACAAAAACAAGCAAGGTGAACGTGTAACTAATACTGAATGGCATAATGTTGTCCTTTGGACGCCTCTTGCTGAAATCGCTGAGCGATTTTTAAAAAAGGGTGGCCAAGTGTATATTGAAGGTAAGTTGACAACTCGTTCTTGGGACGATCAAGACGGCAATAAGCGATACACTACCGAAGTTGTGGGACGCGAAATGACTTTACTGGGCAGCCGCCCTGAAGGTGGCGGTGGAGCTCCTCAAAGTAGCCCTGCTAACCCTGCTACAGAAAGTCCCGTATCTAGTATTCCGGAAGACGATACTGACGACTTACCATTCTAATGTTGGACTAAAAAGTACAATTTGGACTTACCCGCAGACGACCCCGAGCCTAGTTTAGTGCTCTTTTCCCAGTTCACAGAACTATCAGGCAGTTATGTAATTATTAACGGGGTAGCCTTTATTTTACTTATTCTGGCTTCGGCCCTGATCTCAGGATCTGAGGTTGCTTTCTTCTCTTTGGATAGAACACAATTGTCTAAGTTCAAAGAAGAAGACACGCCATCAGGAAATGCCATTCTAAAGCTTCTAGATAGAAAAAGGTACCTGCTTGCGACCATTTTGATCATGAATAACTTGATCAACATTGCCATAGTCACGCTGGCCACTTTCTTTACCTGGACGCTTGTAGACACTAAAACTCCAGAAGGAGCTGTGGTACTGACATTGACCATCATCGTCACATTTATCATTCTCTTTTTCGGTGAAGTGGTCCCCAAAAATTTCGCTAACCAGCACAATGCTACTTTCGCCAAGACAACGGCAAAAGGCCTACTCCTCCTCGAAAGAGTCCTCAGACCATTCTCTTTTCTCTTAATCTCAGTTACCAATGTGATTGAAAAGAACGTGGAGAAAAAAGGTCAGAACCTAACGGTAGATGAGCTAAACCAAGCGCTAGAAATTACTACTGGAGAAGACACCACCGAAGAGGAAAAGGGAATCCTAAAAGGTATAGTGAACTTCAGCACACTTGGGGTGAAACAGGTCATGAAGTCCAGAATGGACATCACTGCTGTTGATATTGAGCTAGACTTTCATGAGCTCATGGATAAAATCAATAAGTGCGGCTTTTCAAGAATCCCCGCATTTAACGAAACCATAGATAAAATCGAAGGCATCTTATACATCAAAGACCTAATTGCTCATATTGACAAGGATGAAGACTTTGCTTGGCAAACCCTGCTTCGACCTGGCTTCTTTGTCCCTGAGAACAAAAAAGTTGACGCTCTGCTGAAAGATTTCCAAGAGCAGCGGGTTCATATGGCAATCATCGTAGATGAATATGGTGGCACCTCAGGGCTGATTACCATGGAAGATATCATCGAAGAAATCGTAGGTGAAATCAATGATGAGTTCGATGATGAAGACATAGCCTACAATAAACTCGACAACGCTACGTATATCTTCGAAGGCAAAACGACCCTAAACGATTTTTGCAAAATTGTGGAAGTCGAGCCTGCACTTTTTGACAAAGTCAAGGGAGAAAGTGAGTCTTTAGGAGGTTTACTTTTGGAGATCAACGCCAAACTACCTCGCGCTGGAGAAAAGATTGCTTTTGAAAACTTCCTATTCACTATTGTCGCGGTTGACGCCAGGCGCATAAAGAGAATTCGAGTTTTTATTAAACCCACAGCCTAATTTGAAGCTTCGCAGAAGATACATCATCCAATCTCTGGTAATTCTATTGCTGGTGTTATCCGCATGCGAAGAAATATACCTACCTAAACCTAAAGGCTATAACCGCATTGATCTACCAGAAAATGTCTATCGAGCCCTTCCAGATACATTTCCCTATCAATTCGATTATTCAAGCTACGCTCAGTTGTCTGGTGATTCAAACGTAAATGCCGATAGATATTGGGCCAACCTATATTATCCAGATTTTGAAGCCTTGCTCCAGATCACTTATAAAGATTTAAGGACCAATGACAACCAAGCCAGAACATTACTGAATGAAGCCTTTGAGTTAGCGATGAAACACGATATCAAGGCCTATGGCATTGAAGAAACGTTGGTGGCCATGCCCAGAGGGCAAGTTGCTAGCCTGACACAACTCGAGGGTGAAGTACCAACTCAATTGCAATTTTTTACTTCTGATTCTACCCGTCACTTCTTTAGAGGCGCACTATACTTCAACACCGCCACAAAAAACGACTCACTGCAGCCTATTATCAACTTCATCAAAAAGGATGTCTTGCAAATGCTCAATTCTTTTGAGTGGAAATATTAAATTGACGCATGCCCTCATTCTTCGATACCAGTATCGAATTTCTTAAGGGAGTTGGTCCCCAAAAAGCCGCCTTGATCGGTAAAGAACTTGGCCTGTTCACCTATGGTGACTTGATCCAACATTATCCCTTCCGCTATGAGGATCGCACCAAATTCCAGAAAATCGGTGAGGTACATGCTGATATGCCTTTTGTTCAAATGAAGGGACGCATTACTAAGCTCGACACCATTGGTGAGCTTAGAAAAAAGCGATTAGTGGCCCGCTTTTCGGATGACACCGGTGAAATTGAACTGGTCTGGTTTAAAGGCATCCCTTGGGTTAGCAAGAAGCTCAGGCTTGGTGTTGACTATGTTGTCTTTGGAAAGCCTGCGGCATTTGGTAGAAAAATCAATGTCGCTCACCCGGAAATTGAAGTTCTCACCACGCAAAACGAAAAAACTTCTTTCCTACAACCTGTCTATCATACTTCTGAGAAGATGAAGGCAAAGTTTCTGGATAGCAAAGCGCTTTCGAAACTGGTGAGGCAAGTGATGGTTTTGGCCGAGCGTCACATTCATGAAACTCTACCCCAGCATCTGACCGATCAATTCGGACTAATCGAAAAACACTTTGCCTTATGGCATATTCATTTCCCTTCGAACAATGAGCTATTACAGAAGGCCATTTTCAGACTGAAATTTGAAGAGCTGTTCTTTATTCAGCTAAAACTGTTGACCTTAAAAGTCTCTCGGGTAGAGAAATTCAAAGGGCAGGTCTTTCGAGACTCAAGCTTGCTGACGGCTTTCTACAATGATCATCTTCCTTTTGATCTGACTAATGCTCAAAAAAGAGTGATCAAAGAGATTTATCAAGACATGAAATCAGGGCGCCAAATGAACCGATTACTCCAAGGAGATGTCGGCTCGGGCAAAACTATTGTGGCTTTTATCTGCATGCTGTTAGTCGTCAATTCTGGAAGTCAGGCATCCATGATGGCTCCCACGGAAATACTGGCCGATCAGCACTATGAAGGCCTGAAGGAATACGCTGACAAATTGAATATTGGGATCGCCAAGCTAACAGGTTCCTCCAAAACCAAAGAGCGAAGAATTATTCATGAAGGTCTGCAATCGGGCGAAATTAAAATCCTAGTGGGTACACATGCCTTGATTGAAGACACAGTCCAATTCAAAAACCTGGGACTTGCAATTATAGATGAGCAGCATCGCTTTGGTGTGGCCCAACGGGCAAAGCTCTGGAACAAAAACGTCAGCCTCTTCCCCCACATATTGGTGATGACCGCCACCCCAATTCCGAGGACTTTAGCCATGACACTCTATGGTGACCTTGATGTATCGATAATTGACGAGATGCCAGCAGGTAGAAAGCCGATTAAGACCTTGCACCAGTACGATGCCAAGCGTCTGGAAGTCTTTGGCTTTATGAAAAAAGAAATTGCCAAGGGCCGACAGGTTTATGTAGTTTATCCTTTGATTGAAGAGTCGTCCAAACTCGACTTGAAAGATCTAATGGATGGCTATGAGAGCATTGCAAGAGCCTTTCCCGAAAACCACATCAGCATTGTGCATGGTAAGATGAAGCCTCAGGATAAAGACTTCGAAATGCAACGTTTCGTCAAACATGAAACTCAGATAATGGTCGCCACTACGGTTATCGAAGTGGGCGTTAATGTACCGAATGCCTCTGTAATGGTGATTGAGAATGCCGAACGCTTCGGCTTAGCGCAATTGCACCAATTAAGAGGTAGAGTAGGTCGCGGAGCGGATCAGTCTTACTGTGTACTTATGACAGACTATAAACTGAGCAAAGAGGCAAGGACAAGACTAGAAACCATGGTCCGAACCAACAATGGCTTCGAGATTGCCGATGTCGACTTGAAGCTACGTGGTCCTGGAGATATTACTGGCACTCAGCAAAGTGGTGTATTAGATATGTTGATCGCTGACATTGCCAAGGACACTAAAATTCTTCAGGCTGCTCGAAATGCTGCCAGTGATTTGTTAGATGAAGACCCAACGCTCGCCAAGCCAGAGAACAGCAATATTCTAAGACATATCAAGTCCCTAAAAAAGACAACTGTAAATTGGGGAAGAATTTCTTAGTTAGCTTAAAGCCTCCAGAGATATGAGGCCTTAAAGAAGAAGCCACTAAAGGTCTGTAAGTAATTGTCAGCAGGCACATATTGTTGCCCATCCCATCGAGTTCTCTCCAATACCGTACCATAGCCAAGGTGCACAACCGTACCGGGAATGTAGGTAAAGGAGGCCAGGAAGTTAGGGCTCCAAACCTTTGAGAGGCTGTTGTACTGACCAATCGCCCTAAAGAACAAGTATTGGTTGGCCTGGTAGACCAAGCGCCCTCTAAGGATATGTAAGTCATAATATTTGACGTCAGTTGCTTCACTGTAGAGTGACACAAAATTGTGGGACACTTGAAAATTTAATTTATCGGAAGCCTGATAGTCTAGAAAGTTTCTGATGCGTTTACCATAACCCTGCTCAGCCGCTTGATAGAAAATACCGTTATCCCAGTCATAGTTAGTGCTCACTCTAAGTCTCTTATTCAACTGAGAACTTGCGGAAAGACTAATTGACCCATCTCTAAACTCAACCCCCTGAAATATTTCGGAAGAACGATCCGCAGAAACACTTAGTCGGGTATTCTTCGGCAGGTTAGCCGCTATTGACCCATAAAGTACGCTTTCATTTAAACCACTGGGTTTGTCCTTAGTAATAGAGCCATAAACGGTGAAATCCCATCTTTGTACCAGGCCCTCTTTTGGAAATAATTTTGGTGATACTGAACCTGAAAGTCTTGTGATTCCTGTTCTTGTCACAAACCCAACTTGGGATTGAAAGTCTTGGGCAATGTCTTCAATATTGATATTACCGCTGAAGCTTCTGGTATTTCTGGCAATCCTTATCGCCATAGAATTGTCACTGGTGGAATTGCTATTCCTATCTGCCTGAGTTGTCGAGTTTAAGAAATTGCCACTAATCACATTGGCTTCGTTAAAACGATATTGCCCATCGAAGCCGACCACTGAGTTGGAGCCCCCATTTCTGGATCTATGCGTGCCGATAAAGCCCAGGTAACTGTCCTGAGTGAAAGAACGCATATATCTAATGATACCCACATCAGCCGTTTCATCCTCAGCAAAATCACTCAGCGACCGATCGGCCCGATCCAAGGCGTAAATGGTAGAAATGATATTCTTATCACCGATCTTTCCAGTCAGTTTAGTAGCAGCTCTTGGTGATACAATGGTCCTTGTATTCACAACCTGCCTCACAGGTGAGAACATAGAGCTAGCCGCGAAGTTAAAATTTTGACTCCCTTCCAAAAAGAATGGTCTCCGTTCAGGGTAGTTAACGGCAAATCGTTGATTCACTTCTACCTGCTGCGCATCTGACTCCACTTGGCTAAAGTCAGGGTTAATGGTAGCATCCAATACAAGCTCTGATGTTAGGCCAATTTTGGCTGTAAGACTCGGCTCAAAGTTATCCTCGCTTACGTCCTGCCCGTTTTCTTGTATCGTATTATTGCTATAGGTGATGGCAGGCAGCAATTCTAGCAGTGTATATTTTCTCACACCAGAATAGTTCAAGGGCATCATCTGAGTAAGAAAGGCGAAGCCTTTTTCGGGGTCGAGGGCTGGAGAAGATACTTGGGTAGAAAGACGCGAAATCCTTCTTTCGAAGATTACACCCATTTCTACATTCCCGTCATCATCGCTATAGCGAATACTCTTAAATGGAATTTTGATCTCTACGCTGTAACCCTCATTGTCAATTTTTGCAGCACTGTACCATATAAGATCCACACCAATATCTTCTGAACCTGCGGCAAACTGAGTGTCCATTTGAATACCATTAGGATTCACATAAAGACCCAATAAGGACTGGCCACCATTAAAGGTGTCAAGGTTAATACATATCCAGTCATCGGCTCTGATTCTATCTCTTGCGGCAATGGAGGTCTTAATTAGATTGGGTTCATCAAAACACTTGATTGCGAAATATAGGTTTTCCGAATCGTGCGCCACATAGGCAATGGTATTATAGGGAATGTCTTTACCAAAGTCGGGCACGAAGGTTTTGAAACCCGAAACCTGAGGACTTTGCTTCCAAATGTCATCATCCAGAACACCATCAATTTCTGGTGGAACATCCGCTTTAACCGATTTGACTTGTGCCTTGACTGTCAGTGTTAAAAGTAATGTACACACTGTCACAAGCACTCTTGACCTATACCTCAATCCTAAAAAATTTTGCCCAAAATTAACTGTATCAATAGATAATAGGTAACCACTTATATATTATTGTCAGTCGTAAAACAACCTTTACAACTCTAGCCATTTAACTTCGTTAAGTTTTGACATGAATTGTATGAAAGTTCTTTACTCCTGTTTGATCATTTTAGTTACGTTGGCTGCTTCGGCCCAAGACCTTAAGGTCACCTATATCGCCAATGAAGGTGTACTTTTAGAGGGGGGTGGAAAGAAAGCCATGATAGATGCGCTCTTTGATGACTTCTATAAGGATTACCTCAGCCCGAGTGAAGCCACTGTTGAGCAAATGATGACATCTCAAAGCCCTTTTGATCAGGTGGACCTAATAATGACAACTCACTTTCATAGAGATCATTTTGAGGCCAATCTGACAGGCAATTTTCTCAAGAACCATCAAGAGTCCAGGCTCTTAAGCTCTGAGCAAGTTAAAGGGGAATTAGAATCAAAGTATGTCGATTATGATAAGGTCAAGACACAGATTAAGGGCCACCAACGCGGAGTCCACACCTTACAAGATAATATCAATGGCCTGAAAGTTTATTCCTTTTTCATCAATCATGCAGGCGGAGAAAGGACAGCACATATTGAGAATATGGGCTTCATTATTGAAATAGGTGGAAAACGAGTATTGCACCTTGGCGATGCAGATATGAATCCAGAAAGATTCAGGGAAGTGGATTTAGCTAAGTATAATATCGATGTAGCACTAGTTCCTTACTGGTATATGAGTAGTGATGAGGGTATGGATATTATTAACAACCATATCAAAGCCAAAGACCTAATAGGAATTCATTACCCTAAAGCACCATCGCCATCTGCGTTGAGTCAGATTAAAGAAAATTACCCAAAGGCTACAGTATTCCAGAAAACTCGAACTGAAGTTCAGTATTGACAGAACCAGCTCTTCTCTCTATGACCCAGAGAGTCGAACTTCTCTTTTTGTTGGCGTAGCATTTCAACAATCTCATTGACTCGCTTACCCTTTGATAGCGTGTTTGTCTTAGACTCAATTTTCCGCACCCTACGCCATTTTCCAATAGATGCGCGATCGTCTATTACATAGACAATTAGCTTTATGTAAAACCAAAAGAATCTTTCTATGCGATAATCGCAGATTTTCTCGGGGGATAAGTTGGGGGATTGAAACTGATTGGGGAAGAAGTCGTCAAGGTTTGTCTTCTTCAAAGGAAGTTGTGTGGTAGTATTCAAGGTGAAATTCATTGTGTGATGAATGATAAATAAAGATAATCATCTTTCACCAAAACTGAGAGAAAAAAGCGTAGACAAATCGTCCACTAACTACTCCCCATCGAACCACTTCTTAAAGGCGCCTACCTTCTCGCGGCTCACAATAATTTCACGGTCGAAGTCCATATTCAGAATGATCTTCAAACGACTGTTCGAGTATACCAAAACATCCTTGATGGCATTAATTTCAATGATAAAGGTTCGGTTTACTCTGAAGAATGATTGTGGATCGAGCATTTCTTCCAGTGTCTCAAGCTTATAATCTATGATAAGCCTTCTACCCTGATCCGTGACGATATAGGCGTTTCGACCTTCGGCATAGAAGAGTTCTATTTGATCGGTCGTCACTGACTTAATATGCTCACCGATCTTGACCATAAACCTGGTTTTGTATTCGCGTTTGCTCAACATCTGCAGGGCGCTCTGCAAATCAATGACTGAAGTGGCTTCCGATTGCCCCGGTTCCGAAAGCTTTGTCTTTAGGTTTTTGAACTTATCCAAACTCTCTGTTAACGCTTCGAAAGTGATCGGTTTGAGTAGGTAGTCGATGCCATTGGCTTTGAAAGCATCAATCGCATATTCATTATAGGCCGTAGTGAAAATGACAGGAATGTCAAGATCGACTTCTTTGAAAATATCAAAACTCAATCCATCCGTTAATTGGATATCCATCAAAAGTAGATCTGCATTGCCATCAGTCTGCACCCAATTGACAGTTTCCTTAACGCTCATTGCTCTACCCACAATCTCAATACTTTCATCATAACGATGTAAGAAGCGTTCAATCTTCTCTGCAGCAGGTATTTCGTCCTCTATGATAAATACTCTCATACGTTCTCTTTAATGTCTAGCAATGGCAGTTTGATAAAAGCATCTCCATAAGCTTTGATCTGAATCACAGGTTTATCCGTAAAAAAGGCAAAGGCCTCATGAAGGTTTTGATATCGATTTTTAATGTACTTATTGTTGCTCAGTTTGTCATTCTCTTTATGTTGAATGACCAAATAATCATCCTCTCCTCCACAGTCAATTACAATATTCATCGGCTGCCAAGGGGAAATAATACTACCGTTAATCATACAATCCAAAACCATGGGCAAGGTGTTGGGCACCATATACTTTCCTATGCCAAACTTCTCGTTTTTGATTTCTAGAGATAACTGCTCTGGAAACTTCTCTTTGAATAAATAGATGAGGTTCTTAGCTGCTCTAAGCTCATCGTCCAAGGCCACAACCTCTTTCTTTCGATTATCTAAGATGTACCGATAAACGATCGCCAGGCGATCTACAAAATCTTCTGCTTTATCAAGGTTATGATGAACCAGTGAAATAAGTGTCTCCAAGCTCTGAAAAAGCAAGTCGGGATTGATTTCATTGTTGAAAATCTCCAATTGGTGCTCAAGATTCTGGCGCTTTAAGTCTTCCTTTTTCAGTTCCGATTCATTCTTTATCGACAGCAAGTGAATACTCAGGAAGAACAAGGTGTAAAGCATTGCGCTTACACTGTAAGTGATCACTATCGTATAGAGGGTGTTCGAATAGGACGAGAAGTACTGATAATCCTCAAAATATCTGAAATAAGCGTCTACAGCAAAGAAGTTAACCACAGCCCCCGTCAGCAAGCTCACACCAAATAGCATAACTATGCTTCCTGTTTTTCTCAGGTTTTCCTGAAGCCTTCTTTCGACTAAAACAATTACAAAACGTACCGACTCAGAAGTAAGAAAGGCCAGTACGGCACAGAGCATCAGCTCATCATTCAAAATGGTTTCCGAGAGCTGTTCCAGGTCGTTGTTGATCATTAAAATCAACAGGTACATCATGATCCCATAGATCGGTGGAACCATCAGGCGGAATATGGGCTGATTCAATAGGTTCCTTTTCATGACGTGATCATTGGGAGTTTAACTTCGAAATAATCATCGTCCGAAAGCTGAATATGCTTGGAGGTAAAGAAAGCATAGCGCTTTCTGATATTGTCTAACCCAACCCTATGACTAGCCGTTTTTGAAGGCGACCCAGTCTTATTATTCAAAACAATCACCTCTTCTTCAGTAGCTCGAATATTGACTTTAAGAGGGTTATCATTGCTAATAATGTTATGCTTTACAGCATTCTCGACCAGCAACTGTAAAGTCAAAGGAGGTATCGACCGATCGTGATATTGGCTATCAATTTCAATTCTTAAATCTACCGCTGCCGCATATCGAATATTGAGCAGGTAACCGTAGTCCTTCAATGCCTCTATCTCTTCTCGCAAAGTGACCACTTTGGCTTCTTTGGTATAGAGCACATAGTTGAAAGTATCGGCTAGGTTTCGAATGAAGTTCTCTGCCACATGCGGATCTCGATACACGAGTGACGAGATAGTGTTCATACTATTGAATAAGTAATGCGGGCTTAGCTGGCTTTTTAGTGCTTCAAACTGTAGCTCAAGTTGCTTACGTTCGGCACGTAGTTTTCTAATCTGTCCTACTGAATACTCATTGTAGCTAAAGGTATTAAACTCTACCAGTGTGACCACAAACATGGTCAAGAAGCAAAGTACAATTAGTTTGATTTCTATCTGTCGAATGAACATGTCCTCAGCAAACATTTCGTATTCGATCAGGCCTGTCAGGTTACCTAACCAACCCATTAACAATAACAGGCCGCCTAAAAACGCAAAGTCGAGCGCAAAACCGGCCATAAAACGACCTAAGATGTGCCTACGCCATGGTATTCGATGATTCAACCAGTGATTAATGTAGAAGACGCCAAAGCCTGTAAGGATAGCACCCAAAAATGTGAACCCATAGATATTGATGTGCCTTGATAGATTGGGCAGTACGCCATACTCTCCATAAAAAAGATAAAAGAGAAAGAGTAAGCCGATGATAAGAAAAAGGAGCAGCCTGAGCAGCTTAGCCATAGCAGCGAGTTTTGATGAAGATAATAAATACCCCCTCCATATTGCTTAGAGAGCAAAAATTTATGTGGAAATAGAAACAAGAGCCTCCATAAAGAAGGCTCTTGGGTGGATAGAAAACATTAGTCTACACAACGTGCCACGCGACCGTAGTACGTATCAGACCTAATTCCTTTGGCTACTCTTTTGAACTGAGACTTGACGGTGTCATCGGCATCTTGGACAGCACTACAAGCACCTTTTAATACTTCAGACTTGTAGTAGTCTGACCCTATTGAGTCCGCTACTTTTAAGATGCTCACCAGGTGATCCTTCTTCAAGTTTCTTTCCTTCAATACGTTTTTAAGAATATTGACTTTGTAGTGATCTGAACCAATATCAGCAACACGCCCAAGTACTTTTGCATAGGCATCAGAATCCAAATCCTGATCTCTTAATACTTTAATTAAAATCTGACTCGCATAATGGTCTGAATCAATATCATTCACAGTATTGAGGATGTTATCGAAATACTTGGATGAAATACTCTGGTTATCGAACAGGTCGTTAATGATCACGTTTCTATAGTGATCAGAATCCATGTACTCTAACTTGCTCATCACAGCTTCTACTACTTTATCTGAAACCTGTCGAGAGTTTAGCATTGACTTAAACGTCTCAGTGGTATAGTGGTCAGAATCGATATTAGATACCGCATCCATTAAGTTCTCGAACGCTTTATCAGAAAGGTTAGGACGGTCCAAAGCCTTCTTTAAGACGATAGTAGCATAGTGGTCAGAATCAATATCTGCGGCAGACTTAACGATTTGATCGATCAGATTATCACTCAAATCTCTACGCTTTAGTAAGTCCTGGAAAACATTTGTCTTGTAGTGATCCGAATCCATAATCTCAGCAGCAGCAAGCACCTTGATGGTAGCCGCTTCACTCAAATCTTCTCTCATCGCTCTTTTAAGTATAACAGACACGTAGTGATCAGAGTCCATGCGATCAATCGCATTTAAGAAGGCTTCTGTCGTCTTCTCATTCTTAAAGAACTTATCGCTATGATCTTTGAATACCTCAGTGATGTAATGATCAGAGTCTAACTCTCTTGGCACATAGCCTGCAAGCTTTTCTAATTCATTATCATTCAGATCTTGATCCTCAAGAAGTACTTTCAAATAGATTTGGCTTACGTAATCACTTCTGATATCACTGACTTCATCTAAAACTGCATCAAGGCCACCTTTCTTGTAAAACCTTTCAACACGGCTTTCTGCACCAATACCAGTGGTTCTGATAACTTCGAGCAACATATCAGCCAGGAATTCCTCAGCTTCTTTGCCCCACTCTTCTTTTCTTCTGCCAACTCTGTATTCATATTCTACCGTACCATCAGAATTTGGCTCAGCCAAAACCTCTCTTCTTTTTCCGAAAGAGGTTTTTCTGATGAAGAGGTAACCTCCTCTGGAGATAGATTTAATAGACTTGTCATCCTCGGCAAATTCAATCTCACCTTCATATTCCACATTGAGGCTTTGAGACCCCGTTTTGTGAGTGAAGGTGTGAGCACCGTTCTTTGATGACGAAATTGTTGTTGACTTACCTCCCGAAGAGGTAACAGTAGTTGAGCTTTTACTTCTTTGGGCATGCGAATCATTGACCAATGAAAAAATCGCTAGTAAGGCGATCGCTATTCCCATGATAATACTTCTATTCTTCATTTTTTGAGCTTTCATAATCGTAATCTTTTTGTTTTTGTCTCAGGTGCTTGGTGGGCGACCAACCCACACCTGAAACTTGAGTTTTTGACTTTTGGTAAACCCACCTTGTTGTTAGTGGCGGATTGACAATACAATGATGAAAAGATTGTATACAACAAAAAACCCAAGTGAAATGAACTGTAATCTTTCTGGACTGAACTGTTGAAACTATGTCAAAACAAGTTTTTGGACATAAAAAAAGCCACCTTGAAAGATGGCTTCAGTCTAATTCA
This sequence comes from Roseivirga sp. 4D4, assembly GCF_001747095.1. Classification (NCBI taxonomy): domain Bacteria; kingdom Pseudomonadati; phylum Bacteroidota; class Cytophagia; order Cytophagales; family Roseivirgaceae; genus Roseivirga; species Roseivirga sp. 4D4. The sequence continues at coordinate 3,517,579 of NZ_MDGP01000001.1, read as the reverse complement.
TTAATACCCTATTCATACCGCATGGACTGTATGGGATTGGCTGTAGCTGCCTTCACAGTTTGGAAACCTACAGTCAGCATGGCCACCCCAAAGGTGCTCAGAAGCGCAACTATAAAGACGAGTATTCCTATTTCCGTTTGATAGGCGAAACTATCAAGCCATATATTCAGACCGTAAACCGCCAGTGGTACTGAAATAACAAAGGCAAGCAAAACCATTCTCGTAAAAGCACTGGAGAGTAGTCTGACGATACCGAATACCGAAGAACCCAATACCTTGCGAATACCGATTTCCTTGGTCCTTTGAGTCGTCATTAGGGATGATAGTCCCAATAAACCCAAAGACGCAATGATAATGGCCACCACGGAGAAGGCCCCAATCGCACCGGTCAAACGGTCCTCTTGCTCATAGAGCTGTGCAAATTGATCGTCAAGAAAGTAATAGTCAAAAGGCACATTGGGTAAAGCAGACTGCCATTCCGTTCGTGCCAATTCGACCGCGTCTTGCGCTCTTCCCTCCTGAACACGAGCCACAGTAAACCCATGAATTCCATTAGTTGGTCGTCTGTAATAATGAATCACAGGAGCGACTTCATTGGCCAGCGACTGATAGTTATAGTTTTCTGAGACCGCAATGACCTTCATTTTTCGGCTACCGAAATTCAGGTACTTCTCATCAATATCTGTCCATCCAAAGGCATCCATCGCGGCTTGGTTGACAATAGCAGACCCTGTTCTGTCTTGCTCACTATCGGGAATAAAGTCACGCCCCTGTTTCAACTCTATCTGAAAATTCGAGAAAAAATCATGGTCTACATACGTAAAACGCATCCGTAACCTTTGCTCTCTTGTGAAACCATCAGGAACTACAAAAGTGAATCTTCCAGGAAAATTTCCAGGTAGTGAAGAGGTGGCATTCAATGAGGCTACCGAACTATGATTTCTCAGACTATTTCTAAAGTTGTTAAGCCGATCGGTCCCTTCCGCCTCATTTGGAAAGTCACTAAGACTTATGGGTAATACCAAGAGATTAGCCTTGTTAAATGACATGTCCTTATTCTTCATATAATTCACCTGCTTGCTGATCACAAGGGTCCCCACAATCAAGAGAATGGAGAAAACGAATTGTAATACCACCAGACTATTCCTTACAAATTTACCCATTGGACGAGCCTTGAGTACTTTGCCTTTCAGAGAATCCACACTCTTCAATGAGGTTAGGTACAGAGCAGGGTATAGCCCTGAAGACAAACCTATGAAGAGGCCAATTCCAACCAATAATCCTAGCTGTAGTGGATTTTCGAGCAAGTTCAGTGTTAGCGCTACATTATAGAAATTGTTGAAGCTTGGCAGCAAAAGTGCAGCAAGGATAACACCAAAGGTCAGAGAGAAGAAGGTAATCGTCATGGATTCGATCAGGTACTGAGCGATCATTTGACCTCTGAGTGCCCCTAAAACTTTTCGCATGCCTGCTTCTTTTGCCCGTTCCATGGATCGTGCTGTAGCAAGATTCATAAAATTGATAGAGGCGATTGTCAAGATAACTATGGCCACGGTGAGCAAAATGTAGGCATACTGTCTATTCTCATTAAACCGATCGTAGACATCAAGTAAGTTCAGCAGCTTGAAATTTGTATTAGCCGCTGTTTCAGCATTCCAGATTTTAGCAATGAAGTCTTCAAACTTAGTTTCCAGTGCTGCAATGTCAGTTCCTGGTTGTAGCAATAGGTATGTTTCTAAAAAAGAGGAATTCCAGTTGCCGGCAATCCCCTCATACTGGGGATGGCTTTGAATTGGGATCACCACCTCTGGTTGAAGCCTGGTATTGTAGGGTATGTCTCCCAAAATCCCTGTTACGATATATTGATTGTCCAATGATGCGGCATCGATGGTTTTTCCTATCGGGTCTTCATCCGGAAAAAGGCGATCGGCAACGTCTTGGCTAATTACAATAGAATTCAAGTTCTCCAGCACCGATTCCCTGCTTCCCACCTTAAGGGAGTAATCAAAAAGCGTAAAGAAAGAGGGGTCGGTTAGAATCACATTTTCCAGAAACCTCTTTTCACCAACATTTAACCATATCGGATTATTCGTTAGGCGTGCACCATCCAAAACCTCGCTATAATCTGATTTCAAAGCCTCCAAGGTTGGCGCCCATGTATCATAGGTGTCTTGAGTTCCGGTAGGAGTAACCCTTTCCTTATACAGTAATTGAATCTGTTCTCCTTGGCTATGCATTTTGTCATAGCTGAGTTCACTTTGCGCATAAAGCAAAATCAGAGTTGCGGCAGCAATGCCAACAGTTAATCCGAATACGTTGATAAATGAATATCCCTTGTGCCTCATAAGGCTCCTAAGGGCAATTTTGAAGTAATTTTTGAGCATGACCGTTTTGTTTGAGTTAAAGAGCAATGTAAGCGATTACAGAATTGCCCATCAAATTGGATGACACCAATTGCCTATAGGTTACAGTCAAAAGTCTGATCAATGGATTGAACCGTAAAGCTGAACTTCCTAACTTGACCGAAAATCAGGTACTATGAAACTCAAGCACTTCTTTCTTTTCTTGACATTAGCGATCATCGGATTTGTAGGCTGTAACTCAGCTTCAGAGACCAATACTGAAACTGTCTATGGCAATCCTCCTGCCGAAGGCTTCAATATGGCTGGCTCTGATGCGAAAGCCATTGCCATTGCCGATGAGGTAATGGAAGCCATGGGCGGAAGAAAAGCATGGGACGACACAAGACACATCTGTTGGAACTTCTTCGGCAGACGAGAACTCATTTGGGATAAATGGACAGGTAATGTAAGAATCGACTCGGGTGAGTCCACTTACCTGATCAATATTAATGACGATACAGGAAAAGTATTCCGTGAAGGAAATGAAATTGAAGTAAATGCTGATTCCATGCAGGTACTTGTCAACAGAGGCAAAAGTATCTGGATCAATGACTCCTATTGGTTGGTGATGCCTTACAAGCTTAAAGATTCGGGCGTTACATTAAAGTACGTGGGTGAAGAAGCCACCGAAGATGGTAGAGCTGCAGACAAACTCAACCTGACCTTCGAGGGTGTAGGCAGAACGCCTCAAAACATGTACTATGTCTGGGTCGATAAAGAAACCAAACTAGTAAGCCAGTGGGCCTACTACCCTAATACATCAACTGAGGCTCCTCAGTTCGTGAACCCTTGGATTGAGTATGCCAAATACGAGGACATTATGCTCTCTGGCAGCAGAGGTCGTGGAAAAATGGAAGACATTATGGTCTTCGATGAACTTCCTGAAAGTGTTTATACCTCTGCTGAGAAACCAACACTGAAGCCAGCCAATACCAGCGAATGAGACAGGTTTTAGCCTTTTGCTTATTGGTAACACTGGTTTCATGCGGAAGCAAAGAAACAAAGGAGAAGGAAATTGCCTTAGTACCCGCTTGGGAACCACAAACGTCTAATACGGAAGCAAGCCTCAGAGGCCTATCTACAGTATCGGATCAAGTGGCTTGGGCCAGCGGTAGCGGTGGCACAGTGATACGTACCATTGATGGTGGCACTACCTGGACAGATGTGAGTATTCCAGGTCAAGAGACCATAGACTTTAGAGATATAGAAGGCTTTGATGCCAATACTGCCATTGCATTGAGTGCTGGCTTACCGGCACTCATTTTCAAAACTACCGATGGTGGTCAAACTTGGGAACAAAAGTATTTTAGCGATGCAGAAGGCACTTTTTATGATGCTATGGATTTCTGGAACGATCAGGAGGGAATAGCTTTTGGCGATGCGATCGATAGTCGTTTACTCATCCTTAAAACTTCAGATGGCGGTGAGACATGGTCTGAGCTTCCTTTTGATCAGCGGCCAGTATCAAAACCCAACCAAGGGGGATTTGCTGCTAGTGGTACCTGCCTAAGAACCAATGGAGAAAGCAATGTTTATATAGGTCTTGGTGGACCTGAAGCCAGCCTATTCTATTCCTTTGACAAAGGAGAGACTTGGGCGAAGACCATTACGCCTCTTCAGTCGGGCGAACCAACACAAGGTATTTTTTCTATTGATTTCAAAAACGAAGAAGAAGGTCTAATGGTCGGAGGCGATTATCGTGGGGATTCACTCACAAGAATCAATGCTGCCTATACTACCGATAAAGGAGAAAGCTGGTTTCCGGTGATGGCTAGTCAGAGCCCCAGCGGATACCGATCGGGAATAGCTGTATTTGATGATAATCTCATCTTAGCCGTTGGTCGCCAAAGCTGCGATTACTATCGCGTAGGCGATGAGGCCTACACTCCAATGGAAGGCCAATACTATGCCGTATCGGTCAGTAAAACAGGCAAATCAGCCTGGGCTTCAGGACCAAGAGGGGCCGTTGCTAAGCTGACCTTTAAATAGATTACAATCCGAAAAGGTGTTCATTTAGCTTTTTGAGGGCTCTTTCCTTATTGGCACTATCCGTGAGTAAAGAAATATTATGACGGCTTCCACCATAGGAAATCATTCGAATCGGAATATCCGTAAGTGACTCGAAGATTTTATTCACGATTCCCTTCTGTTCTGCCACAAAGTTTCCTACCACACAGATAATCGTCTGGTTCGTATCGATTTCCACCTGTCCAAATTGACTCAATTCACTGGTAATTTTCTCAAGGTTATCGTCCTCATCAATGGTGACAGAAACGGCAACCTCTGAAGTGGTGATCATATCGATCGGTGTACGATACTTTTCAAAAATCTCGAAGATCTTTCTCAAGAAACCATAGGCCAATAACATACGAGTCGACTTAACCTTTATGGCGGTAATACCATCCTTGGCTGCCAAGGCTTTCACATCAGCAGAAATTGTGGACTTGCTGATGATCGTGCCCTTTGCTTCTGGCTGCATGGTATTCAACAGCTTGACGGGGATTCCAAATTTCTGGGCCGGCCATATAGATGCGGGATGCAGAATCTTAGCGCCAAAGTAGGCTAGCTCCGCTGCCTCATCGAAGGACAGTTCGGCTATCGGATATGTTTTGTCAACGACTCTTGGGTCATTGTTATGCATACCGTCAATATCTGTCCAGATTTGGATTTCATCAGCACGTGCGGCAGCACCAATCAGAGATGCCGTGTAGTCACTTCCTCCCCGTTGGAGGTTGTCAATTTCCCCCTTATAGTTCTTACAAATGTAGCCTTGGGTGATCAGTAAGGGAATACCCTCATATGCCTTTAGCTTATCTGCCAGGCGATCGGCAATCAAGTCTAAATCTGGTTCACCTGCCTCGTTCGTCCTCATAAAATCAAGGGCCGGCAATAAAGCGGCATTGATTCCCGATTCTTGCAGGTAGAGTGTGAATAGTTTCGTAGACATCAGCTCTCCTTGAGCCAAAATATCTCGATTCAATGCTTCGTTGAAGGATATTTTTAAGGTAATACCAAAGAACTCAAAATGCTCTTCAATTATAGCTTCTGCCTCCTTTCGCTTTGCTTCCGAGGATAGCAAGTCCTTTATGAAGCTATTGTAGTGGGAATGAAGCGCATCAATTTTTTTGAGGGCCCCATTTTTGTCGTCATCGGCAAGCGACTGACCAATACTCACCAAAGCGTTGGTAGTACCAGACAGAGCCGACAATACGACAATCTTAGGCTCATCATTGCGGGTAATAATTTCCGCTACAGACTTCATCCGATCAGGTCTTCCAACTGAAGTACCTCCAAACTTTAATACCTGCATCATTGCTTGATTAGAAGCCCAACATTTTTATTGCGGTAATGGCAGCTTCATCGCCCTTGTTACCATGTTTTCCACCTGCTCTATCCAAAGCTTGTTTTTGGGTATTGGGTGTAAGCACACCAAATATTACAGGCTTGTCATACTTCAATGAGACATTGGTGATGCCATGTGCCACCGCATCGCAAATGAAATCAAAGTGTTTGGTTTCACCCTGAACGACACAACCAATACAGATCACCGCATCAATCGCTTCTTCTTTTGCCATCCACTGTGCGCCTAATGAAAGCTCGAAACTGCCTGGTACACTCTTTCGAATGATATTCGATTTTTGAGCTCCATGACGCACCAAAGTTTCAAAAGCACCTTGATAGAGGGCTTCTGTAACTTCTTCATTCCATTCCGACACCACAATGGCGAAAGTGCTTTCGCTGATGTCTTTTACATTCTTACTACTGTAATCGCTTAGGTTTTTTACGCTTGATGCCATAGTTCTATAAACAAAAAAAGGTAAGACATTACGCCTTACCTTCTAATTCAATTTTCTTTTAAATTCAATTTCCGGCAAGGACTTCTAGTCTGGCCTTATGTTTTCGAGCTTCAGTGTATTCTGAGGCCTCCTTGTAATTATCAATAATCTGATCTAAGGCTCTAATCGCACCAGTAAGGTCAGAAGCTTTTTCATAAGCCAAAGATGCGCTTAGCAAATAACCAGGTGCAAAGAACTCGTCATCAACAGTTTCTGCTGCATCCATATAGTTCTTAGCGGCAGTTGTGAAGTTTCCTTGCTCCATGTAAGCATCACCTAACAACTTATTCGCCCTAGCCTGAACAATCTCTTCTGAAGTGCTGAACTTCTCGAGGTATTCAATCGCCTCAGCATAATTTCTTTGCTTAAGGTAAGAAGCACCAGCATAGAAGTGTGCAAGGTTAGCCACTTCAGTACCACTATAAATGTCAATGATATCCAAAAAGCCAAGGCTTCGACCGTCTCCTAATAGAGCCGACTCGATACTATCGTTCTCGTAGTAATACTGTGCTTGGAAAATCTCGTTTTGAGCACTGTCGTTTTTCTGATCTTTCTTGTAATCAAGGAAGAAAATAACAGCTGCTCCCACTAGAACGATTAAGCCTACAATCGCTCCAATAAACCCGATTGGGCCCACCTCTTTTTTGAATTCCTCAACTGAATTCGCTGATTTTTTGGTGGTTTTTGTCTCCTCTGAAGAATTATTCTTCGCCATCTCTTGAAAATTAGGTCGCAAATATAAAGAAAATGTTGAATAACAAGGCTTTAAAACCTATTCCATTATATAAGGATAGTCTTCCTGAACGTATACATCTTTGTATGCTTCTGAAGGATCAGGATAAGGAGACTCTTCTCCAAACTTGACACACTCTTCAACCTCAGCTTTGATTTTAACATCAATAGCCTTCAAATCTTCTTCAGAAGCCCATTTATTGTCCAAAATCTTAGCTCTTACAAACTCAATTGGATCTCTGTCTTTATATTCTGCAACCTCTTCTTTGCTGCGGTACTTAGCAGGGTCAGACATGGAGTGTCCTTTGTATCTATAAGTTCTGAACTCAAGCAATGTCGGTCCATCCCCTCTTCTGGCACGATCAGCAGCTTCTTCAACTGCTACGTGCACGTTTTCTGGATTCATTGCATCAACTGGTGCAGATGGCATATCGAAGGCTTCACCCAATGTATAAAGCTCTCTTACATTTGAAGTTCTTTCAACAGAAGTACCCATGGCATAACCGTTATTCTCTATAACGAAAATCACAGGCAGCTTCCAGGTCATTGCCATATTCAAGGCTTCGTGAAAGGCACCTTGTCTCACGGCACCATCTCCCATCATACAAATACACAGATTGTCTGTCTTATTGTATTTTTCAGCGAAGGCAATTCCAGCACCTAATGGTACCTGACCACCTACAATACCATGTCCTCCAAAGAAGCCTTTCTCTTTGTCAAACATGTGCATCGAACCTCCTTTTCCTTTTGAGATACCCGTGGCCTTTGCCATTAATTCGGCCATCACTTTTTTAGGGTCAGAACCCAATGCCAGCGGTTGGCCATGATCACGATAAGCGGTGATCCACTTATCGCCTTCTTTTAATGCACTTACCGATCCACTAGAACAGGCCTCTTGTCCAATGTATAAATGGCAGAAGCCCTTAATTTTTTGCTGTCCGTAAAGCTGACCTGCCTTTTCTTCAAACCTTCTTTGAAACAACATATTCTCAAACCAGAACATGTATTGGTCTTTAGAAAATTTAGGTTTTTTAGTCGCCTTTGCTTTGCTTGTTCCTTTCGTTGCAGCCATAGCTTTATATTTTCGGAGGATTAACCTCTTATCTTCATTTATTAAAACAGGAGTGCGAAAATAAGACAAAAACCCTCAACTTTGAAATTAATGCACCTCGAATCGTTAAGGCTCTCCAATTTCAAAAATTACCCTTCTGCTCAGCTAGAGTTTTCAAGGGAAATCAATTGCTTTCTTGGCAAAAATGGAAGTGGAAAAACTAACCTTTTGGACGCCATATTCTATTTGTCTTTCACCAAGAGCGCCTCTCAATCTCAGGATCAGCAATGTGTTCTTCACGATGAATCTTTTTTCTCAGTACGAGGAAATTTTGAACTCGAAGAAAAATCCAGAACTGTAATTTGTGGCCTTCAGCTTGGCAAAAAGAAGCTCGTCAAATTGGATGATAAGCCTTATAAGCGGGCCAGTGAACATGTTGGTAAGTTTCCAGTGGTACTTATTGCACCCAATGATACAGACGTAATTCGAGGGACAAGCGAAGACAGACGAAAGTTCTTTGACGCAATCATCTCTCAAGTAGATGGCCACTACCTTCAGAACTTGATACAATACAACCACGCCTTAAAACAGCGTAATAGTTTGCTGAAACAGTTTGCCGAAAGAGACTTCTTTGATGCTGATCAACTTCAGCCTTTTACCGAAAAGCTGATCGAGTTGGGAAGTGAGATCTTCAAAGTTCGAGAGCAATTCCTTAAGGCTTTTCAAAAGCTTGTCAACGGGCATTACGCTAATCTGTCAGAAGAAAGTGAGGCAATCGATCTGCAGTACGAGTCTCACTTCTTTGAAAACATTAGGGAACTATTCGCTGAAAGCTTAAAAAAGGACCTGATTCTAAAGAGAACGAACATCGGCATTCATAAAGATGACTTTCCTTTTCTCATGAATGGAAAACCCATTCGCAAGTTTGGCTCTCAGGGGCAACAAAAGTCATATCTGATTGCACTCAAATTGGCCAACTTCGACTATCTATATGATAAGAAAGGTATTAAACCCCTTCTCTTGTTAGATGACATCTTCGATAAATTAGATGATTTTCGCATCACCAAATTGGTAGAAATGGTAGCTTCAGAAACCTTCGGTCAAATCTTCGTGACGGACGCGAGACCCGAAAGAACACTTTCAATTTTTGAAGAGATTAACCAGGACGTCAAGCTTTTCTCAATAGATCAGGGCCAGGTGGAATTACTTGCCTAAAGCTCATTTTTGAGCCTCATAATCCCCTTAGGCAACTAAGGGCTCTCATACACGTAAAAAGTTGAGGTTTAACAAAAACAACTACCATGAAAACTACCTTCAAACTATCAGCTGTGGCGCTCACGCTAATTTTGTCAGCTACTTTTTTATTTACCTCTATGAAACCTGCTGAAGATGGCGGGTATGACTGGATGAAGAATAGGCTAAACGCTTCCAAAGCCTTCACCATTGAAGTTTTAGAAGCCATGCCAGCCGAAAGCTATGATTATAAACCGAATGAAGACCAGCGTACTTTTGCTGCTCAGGCTTATCATATCGCCTATAGCATTGACTATTTCAGAAGAGCACTGGAACAAGGTGCTGGTGCACAATGGGCTCCGGGTGATGAAAATTCAAAGACAAAAGAGGAGCTCGTAAAATGGGCAACCGAAAAATTTGACGACATCAATAAATTCATTTTAGAGCAAGAATCTAATGATGCCTTTACAGCGGGTGTTATGTCTTATCTAGATCATAATACGCACCACAGAGGTCAAATTGTCACTTATTTGAGAATGAAAGGAATTACTCCTCCGAGTTACAGATAGTATTTATCACACCAATTAAAGGCGTCATTGCGGTTCGTTTTCGTGCTGCGGTGACGCTTTTTTTATTGTCAAATTTCATAAATGTAGATTTTGTTTATATGTTTGTTCTACAAATACGAAATTTGATTGATCAAAATTCTATCTGAGTATCTAAAAAGAAATAAAAATGAAAGGAACTCAATTAGGCGAATTTGAAGAGCTGGTCTTATTGATTGTAGGGGTATTGCACCCCGAAGCATATGGTCTCAACATTCGCGAAGAAATCATTAGCCAAACCAAAAGAAAGGTGGCGATTGGGGCAGTACACTCATCCCTCAGTCGACTGCAGGAAAAGGGTTTTTTAAAGTCAGAGTTAGCCGAAGCTACCCACGAAAGAGGGGGAAGACGCAAACGCCTCTTTTCGATTACAGCTAATGGGAAAAGGGCTTTGGAAAAGAACCATGAATTACGAAACGGTCTTTTCAACCAAATTCCTGAGATAGCACTTAAAGGGCTCAATTTCGGTGTCGCCTGAACTAAAATTGCATAAGCCACCAAGGTTGGCAAACTGGATTTTGCATGTGGTGTGTAAGGGCAGTCTGCTGGAAGAAATAGAAGGGGATCTTTTAGAGCATTATCAAGTGCTCCGAGAAGATCATCCGAAATGGAAATCCGATGTATTCTATTGGTTCCATGCACTAAATTTTTTAAGACCCTTTGCCTTAAAAAGGGTCGCTCAAATATCAAACAACACTGTTATGTTCAAAAATTATATAACCATCGCGCTGAGAAACTTTAAAAAGCATTCTCTCTATTCGTTCCTCAACCTCTCCGGTCTGATTGTGGGCATTACCTCCTGCTTACTCATCTTTCTTTATGTCAGACAGGAATATAATGTAGATAAACACTTTCCAAATTCTAAGGACATTTATCGGGTGGTCACCGACATGAAATTAGGAGATCGTGAAATTCATACGCCTACTGCTCCAGTAGTATTAGCCGAGCATATGCTCGAAACTGTACCGGAGGTAGAAAATGCAGCACGTCTCATGGTCGGGCAATTTAAAACTGTAGTTGACCTGGAAGAAATACAGATGCAGGTTTTGAATGTAACCTATGCCACCAGCGAATTACTCGAGATATTCTCATTTTCTTTTGTCTCAGGGAACCCAGAAGGTGCCTTGGACGAACCAAAAACGATGGTCATTTCAGAGTCTATGTCTGAACACCTCTTCCCTGGAGAAGACGCCCTTGGCAAGACGGTTTCTTATAACAATGCTGACTTCATCGTCAAGGGGGTCTACGAAGACATGGTTGAAAACTCGCATTTCAAGTTTGACCTGATCATGTCACATGCGTACCAGACCAGCAGATATGACTATGGTTGGAACAACCTCAACTCTTACACCTATTTACAACTTAAGTCAGGAACAGACCCTAAACAAATAGAGTCAAAATTGAATGCGGCTCTTGAAACCCACATGAAACCACTGATGGAAAGCTGGTTCCAGGTACCTGCCGACCTTATCAATTCTGAGGGTAATCATGCCCGATTTTATCTTCAACCTCTTGTAGATATTCATTTAAAATCTAACCTGCCCAGAGAATTTCAGGTCAATGGAAGTATTGAAAATGTAAGAACAATCTCCTTGATTGGCATCATCATTTTACTGATAGCGAGTATCAACTTTGTCAACCTGAGTACCGCGCGTGCCGCACTCAGAGCTAAAGAAGTAGGCGTTAGAAAAGTAATGGGCTCTCAACGCCAACAACTCATCACGCAGTTTCTCTTCGAATCAAGTCTTTACAGCTTTGCTGCCTTCACAGTATCGGGGCTGCTGGCATTTCTCACGTTACCCTATTTTAACAGACTAGCAGGTACAAATATGAGCTTTGACATGGGAGGTGCAACACCATTATGGCTCGTCATGATAATCGGTGCCGTAGTGATAGGTATAGTTGCCGGCTTTTATCCGGCCATAGTACTCTCCTCTTTTAATCCAGTTAAAAGTCTCAAAGGACAAGAGGGCAAAAGTGGGAGCAAGGCTTGGTTAAGAAGTGGACTTGTCGTTTTACAGTTCTCTATTTCCACGTTTTTGGCCATTTCCACAATCGTGATTAACAATCAGTTGGATTATGTTATGGACAAGCCTTTGGGCTTTGAAAAAGATGAATTGATCAACTTGGAAGTTATGGACCTGACCCGTTACGACAGAGGAGAAACGGCCATTAGGAATGAACTAGAAGCGAGTCCGAATATTCTCAATTTTAGTCGAACAGATTACACCCCCATCAAAGGTACCAGAAGAGAATACTATGTGGATAAGATTGATGAAAAAGGGGAAATACAAACAGTAAATGCACAAAGCTGGGCTATTAACGAAGCTTACATTCCTACCATGGGCATGGATGTTATTAGGGGTAGAAATTATGAAAACGGACTTGCTTCAGATAGTAATGCGGTGATCATAAATCAGAGTATGGCTCAGGCATTACAAATGGACGACCCAATTGGTCAAAGTTTACAGTGGAAAGTTAGGGGTCAAGTCTATAATATGAATGTGATCGGTATGGTTAGAGACTTCCATTTCAGCTCTATGAAAGAGACTATCAAGCCACTGATGTTTTATAAAGGTTACGATCCATGGACCTTGTCAGTAAAGTTTACAGGCAGCCCCTCTGAAGCCCTATCAACATTAGAAGCTATATGGAACGAACACTCTGGAGGCCAACCATTTATAGCGCGTTTAGCAAGTGAGGACTATAGAAACCTTTACCAAAAGGAAACTCAACTCAAAGGTCTAGTCAATTCCTTTTCAACATTGGCAGTTCTAGTGGCCATTTTAGGACTCGTAGGTCTAGCCTCATTTATGGCACAGCAACGTCAGAAAGAAATGGGTATAAGAAAGGTCCTGGGAGCTAGATCTATACAACTCTTCAAGAAAATGATTGGAGGCTTCACGCTGCTAGTTGGAATTGCCTGTTTGATCGCCATACCAGTAGCAAATTGGTTAAGTAATCAATGGCTGAGTGATTATGCCTACCGCATCAAAATTAGTCCATTAATCTATGTTTTAGCCTGTTTACTCATGCTAGTGCTATCATGGATAACGGTGAGTTTTCAATCCCTCAAAGTGGCGAACACTAACCCAATAGACAATTTAAGAACTGAATAAATTAAACGGCTTGGCATCTAAAGAACTATATAACCCTCCCAAGCTAGCCGATCGGCTTCTAAAAGCAGTTTGTAAAGACAGTCTTTTAGAAGAAATCGAAGGTGACCTTTTTGAGCACTATCAGGTCGAGCGTGCTGAAAAAGAAAAGTGGAAAGCCAATCTGGCCTATTGGTTCCACATGTTCAATTTTCTAAGGCCTTTTGCACTAAAAAAAATCGGTCAACACTCAAGTATCATTATCATGTATAGAAGTTATCTCAAGTTCGCCATGCGGAATATGTGGCGACAAAAAATGCACACTACTTTCAATCTGTTGGGCCTTGTCCTCGCTTTCACAGTTTGTGGACTCATTTATTTACACGTACAACAGGAGCTGTCCTACGATCGCTTCCATCAAGATTCTGAAGACATCTACAGAATCGCTTGGATGAGTGAAAATCCTCAGACAAGAACTCCTCATCCCTTGGCACAGGCAATGGTGCGCGACCTGCCCGAGGTATCAGCAGCTGTGAGCCTGTCTCCAATTTACGGTGCGGGACTGACGAAGCAGACCATCAAACTGACCTTGGAGGCCGAAAACATTAGCTTCAATGAGCCTGATGGCTACTTTGTAGACAGCACTTTTTTTGATGTATTTGATTTCAAATTTATAGAAGGCAACCCAGAAACAGCACTGAAAAACCCTTGGGGCGTAATATTATCCAAATCAACGGCTGAAAGGTATTTCGGAGACAAACCGGCTGTCGGTAGCCGCCTTTCCTTTGACGTCAATATAGACATGCTTGAGGTGGTGGGTGTTGTAGAAGATGTACCAATCACTTCGCACTTCCACTTTAACTTTTTGATTTCTTATGTGTCTCTTAAATCACTCAACTTCAATGATCCATGGATGTCATGGGCAGATTTTGGTCACTTTAACTATGTGAAACTCGCACCTGAAAGTGATGCAAAAGCACTCGAAGAGAGAATCCCGAATTGGGTAGAAAGTTATCTGGACTGGTCTGAAGAAGGGCTCGAACGATTAAGAGCAGGCGAATTACGTTTTGAACTCCAGCCCATCCATGATATTCATCTGCATTCCAACTTACGTTGGGAACTAGAAACCAATAGCAGTTTCTCCTACCTACTTATCTACGGTGTTTCTGGGCTTTTTATTCTGCTAATATCGATTATCAACTTTGTAAACCTCAGCACCGCTCGTTCTGCAGAAAGGCTTAAGGAAGTCGGGGTGAAAAAAACACTTGGAGCCCAGAGAAAACAGCTTTTGACACAATTTCTATTTGAATCGCTGCTGATTTCTTTTTCCTCCATGGCCTTGGCCATACTCGTAATTTATGGTTTAGAACTCCCTTTTAATCAATTGGTGAATGGCAACATTGTGGCTGATGATATCTGGCGAACTTCTCCCATGATCTTCATGATAGGGGCAACATTACTTACAGCAGTACTTGCGGCTGCCTACCCGTCCTTTTATCTAAATTCACTGGATCCTGGACGTATTTTGCAAGGCACTGCAAAAAAGAAAGTTGGTGGAGCTGCGGTTAGAAATAGCTTATTGGGCATCCAGCTGGTAGCCGCAATCGTGATGGTCAGCGGAAGTCTCATCATCAATGGACAGATTAGGTTTTTAAAACAGAAAGACCTGGGTTTCCGACAGGAAAACCTCGTGGTGATCGATTTGGACAATTACGAGAACAAATCTGAATTGGTCAAATCAGCCTTTAGCCAATATTCAGGGGTAACATCTGTAGCAGCGGTATCGAATGTGCCTGGCGGTCAGTTTGATCAACATCCTATTTATGCCGAAGAAAACCCATCATTGACAATCGATGCAGCCGAAGCCTTCATAGATGACGATGCCATGCAGACTTTGGGAATAGAGTTGTTGGCTGGCAGAACACTTGATGAAACAATGGCCGCTGATTCAGCGGGAGTTTCGTTTTTGCTGAACGAAACGGCCATACATGAGCTCAACATTGAAAACCCAATTGGTCAAAGCATCTTTTGGGTTAACAATGAAGAATTAGTAAAAGGTCAAATCGTGGGTGTGGTCAAAGACTTTCACTACAAGTCATTGCATGTGCCTATTCGGCCCTTGATCATGATGACACGGCCAAGGGGCTATAACTACGTGGTAACAAGCATTGATGCTCAAAACTTAGGAAGCACGTTGCCTCAATTAGAAGAAGCCTACAAAGAAATTTACCCTCAAAACGACTTTGTATACAGGTTTTTGGATGATGAGATAGCTTCCCTATATCAAGAAGAATCCAGAACCTTATTGCTGACATCACTACTCTCTAGTATTTCCATCTTCTTGGCCATCGCTGGGCTCATCGGCATCGTTTCGATTGCTATAAAACAGCGTGTTAAGGAAATTGGCATTCGCAAAATACTGGGTGCATCGGCTAAGCAAATTCTTATGCTTATCAATGTGAGGTACATTATCATCGGTGGTATTGCCAGTCTTTTAGCAGTACCCACTGCTTACATTTTTATGAACCGATGGTTGGAAAATTTCACCTACCAAAACATGATCAACCCACTGGTTTTTGTCCTCACGGCTGCTGCGGCTCTGACATTGATTTTTGTCACCATAAGTGGTATATCAATTAAGACGATAAGAAGCAATCCTGCTGATGCATTAAGGAACGAATAATGTCCTTGCCTAAAACATATTCAACGCCACGATGGGTCGATCGACTTTTGAATGCTGTCTGTAAAGACGAGTTGTTAGAGGAGATTGAAGGTGATCTGTTTGAACAATACCAGATCGAGCGAAAGTCGAGGCCAAAATGGCGAGCTGACCTCAGCTATGTCATCCATGCAATGCATTTCCTTCGGCCTTTTGCGCTCAAAAAAATAAGTCAAAACTCAAATTTCATAACCATGTACAGAAGCCACATAAAATTTGCCTGGCGCAATGTCCTTAAGCATAAGGGCAGCACCGGTATCAATGTAGCCAGCCTTGGAGTAGGCATTGCCTGCTTTATATTCATCTTCATATATCTGAAAGGAGAACTCTCCTATGATAAATTCCATCAAGATTCTGACCGAATTCATCGAGTTGCAATCGATTTTGTAGACGGGACTGGAAGAAGGTTGCCAGATGCAACCACACCACCAGCACTAGCACCAGCCTTAAAAAACGAGTTTCCGGAAGTAGAGTCTTCCGTGAGGCTATTTCCCAGCTGGGGCGGAAAGTTCCTGATAGGCGCAAACGAAGAGAGTAAGTTCTACGAAGAAGCGTTCTTAAGAACAGATTCTACTTTCTTCGATGTATTTGATTTTAAAGTGCTTTATGGTCAGACAGATCACGCCCTAGATGATCCAAGTCAAATTGTCATCACAAAGCGCATGGCTCAAAAGTATTTCGGCCGTGAAGATGTGGTGGGTGAGTCATTGACCATTTATGACACAGAAAACAGGGTCCTTAACATATCTGCCGTACTGGAAGATATCCCAGTCAACTCCCATTTCAAATTCGACTTTCTCGGTAGAATCACCTCCGAAAATGTTGATGGGAACTGGGGCTGGTACAACTACTATACTTATATGAAGCTAGTACCGGGGGCTAAAATCGAGAACATTGAACCAAGACTTCAGCCGTTTTATGAATCCAATATCCCGGAAACAGAATATTACAACATCATCTATTCTCAAGCCCTGACCGATATACATTTGAAATCAAACCTCAAATGGGAATTGGAAGCCAATGGCGACATGAACAATATCTACATTTTCGCGGCCCTTGGCATTTTCGTACTCTTAATTTCCTGCTTGAACTACCTAAACCTGACGGTAGCAGGATCTCTCAGGCGCTTTAAAGAAGTTGGTGTTCGAAAGGTTTTTGGAGCACATAGACAAGCACTTGTAGGTCAATTTATTGTGGAAACACTCTTGGTGACACTCATGGCCTTAGTGCTGGGCAGCTTTTTATCTGAATTCCTATTCATCAACCTCAGCGATATCTTGGGAAGAGAAGTTTCCTTACTTCAACCTGAAAACACTTTGGTTTTCTTAATCATCTCTGGGCTAATAATCGCCATTGGACTTGTGGCAGGATTGTACCCCGCTTTGCACCTGTCCTCTTTCAAGGCAGCCAATGCAGTAAAAGGCATTTTTAAAAATTCCGGAAAATCCGTTTTGGGCTTGAGAAAAGTACTTCTGGTAGTACAGTTTGCCATTTCGGCCTTTATGATTTTCGGCACTATAGCTGTCTATCAGCAGTTGCAACATGTCAAGAATAAAGACAAAGGATTCGGTGCGGAACAAATTCTGGTCATTGAAAACGCAGAAAGTGTAGCCAATCAGGAAGTACTCAAAAATGAATTGACCAAAATACCCGCTGTGGCTCAGGCAGGCATCTCCAACGGTATTGTTGGTGGCCTCAACTGGACCACAGGTATTGGCTATCCCGATCAGTTTACAATGAACTATGTGGTCATCGATCCGGATTATGTAGAAGCCATGGGGTTTGAGTTGGTTGCTGGAAGAAACTTCTCCAAAGATAGGCCTACAGACACTCAGGGGCTTACCATGCTCATTAATGAGACAGCATTTAATGAGCTAGGAATAAGCCTTGACGATCTGGAAAAGGAGATCCCGATGGCAAGGCAAAACGACTCAACCACGAGAAACGGTAAGGTCATTGGTGTAGTCAAAGACTTCCATTTTGCTGATTACAAATCTTCTATAAAGCCATTTGCCTTCTTTTACCGAGAAGAGCCAATGGATTTTCTTAACGTAAAAATCTCAACGGAAAATGTCTCCGAAACCCTAAGAGCCATTGAAAGCACTTGGTCAGAAGTCAGCAACGGAGCCCCTCTGGAATACTTCTTCCTCGATCAAACTTTCACCGATCTACTTGCCGAAGAAAGCCGGCTCTCAAACATTCTCCTCTATCTCACGGTATTGGCTTTATTTATCGCGGTGATTGGTATGTTCTCCATTGCCAACATGACCATCAAGGACAAGCGAAAGGAAATTGCCATCAGGAAAGTACTTGGAGGATCTGTTTCAGGGGTTTCGAACCTTATCGTAAAGAAATTCATCTTTTTAGTGCTGATCGCTAACGCCATTGCTGCTCCTGTTGCTTATGTGATTATGCAGAATTGGCTTGATGGTTTCGCCTATAGAACTTCCTTGAGTATCCTGCTCTTTATAGCAGCTGCTGGGTCAACGCTGCTGGTAGCATGGATAACTGTAGGCGCACAATCGGTAAGAGCAGCGGTATCAAACCCGGTTAAGAGCCTCAGGGCAGAATAAACTTCGTTAACTCAAACACATGAAGCCTCACTTTTCTAAGTGAGGCTTTTTCATTTTTCAGACTCAAACACTTCATTAAAACTACAAATAGGAATTAAATTCTACTTGTAATGAAAAAATACTAGCTCGGAGAGTTTGAAGCACTAGTACTTCTCACTGTTGGCGTACTCTATGGAGAAGTCTACGTGTAGTCATCGATGACGAAATTGAAGAGAAGCACTCACGGAAAGTATCAGTATTGGCTTTGCTATCTATCGCTTACTGGCCTGCTAGTAAGGATAAACGTCTTCAGGTCAGGAGATTTGCGTTAGTTTTGTTTAATATAGATGGACAAAGAGAGGTAGAAAGAAGATTCTAAAACCTTTAAATTCCGAAGATTCAACTTTTATGGTCATTTGATTCAAATAAAATTTAACCATAATGTTTAAAAGCTATTTCAAAATTGCTTGGCGAAACATAGTCAAAAAGAAAACCTATTCTATTCTAAATATCTTTGGACTTGGGTTAGGGATTGCCTGTTGTTTTTTGATTTTCATGTTTGTGCAGGATGAAAAATCTTATGACACCTATCATGAAAAAGGAGAAAGGATATATAGGGTAACCCATGGATACAAACCGCCAGGTGGTAATGAGGAAGATGCCAAGGCAAATACATTTTGGGTCTGGGCGAATGCAAGAGTCGGACCAGCTCTTTTAGACTATTTTCCGGAAATTGATAAGATCGCTCAATTTTCGGGTAGATCGGATCTTCTGCTAAGGAATGGTGACAACCTGTATCAAGAGGAGGGAGTTTTCTTTATGGACTCGACTGTCTTTGATGTTTTCAGTTGGAAGTTGTTGGAGGGTGATCCTGAAACCGCTTTGACAGCTCCATTCAGCATTGTCCTGACAGAAACTACTGCAAAAAAATATTTTGGGGACCAAGATGCGATAGGTAAAGTATTGAAAGGTAGTGCGTCAGCAGGTAGAAGTAATGCTGGTGATTACGTTGTGACAGGTATTATGGAAGATATTCCATCCAATTCACATTTTCGTTTCAACGCTTTACTCTCTTTGAGTACTTATAAGAAATCCAACCCAAGGGTCTTCGATATGTGGGGTTACGCAGATTTTTATACTTATTTCCTTGTCAACAAAGGATTTAATGCCGCTACTTTCAAAGAGAAAATTCCTGCTTTCATTTCAAAGAATCACCCCTCCCCTGAGTCTAATTATACCATAGGAATCGAAGGGCTCAAGGATGTTTATTTAAGAACCGTAGCACAAAGACAACCCGGAGAAACAGGGAGTTTATCTAGTATTTACGTGTTCACCGTTATTGGCTTATTTCTTCTGGCTATTGCCATGATCAATTTTATGAACTTGTCAACAGCCCGGGCCATGGATCGAGCAAAAGAAGTAGGAATCAGAAAATCAATTGGTGCAGATCGAAAGAATTTGATCATTCAATTTTTAGGCGAGTCTTTTGTTTTCGTTTTTCTATCCATGATTATCGCAATCATCCTTGTGTTCATAGCACTCCCGTTTATGAACGACCTGACTAATAAAAAATTCCTGATCCAGAACTACCTCAACACACAGACAATTCTGTTGCTCATTAGTGTTATGTTCATCATAGGAATCATAGCGGGTTCATATCCTGCCTTTATCCTTTCTAGTTTTAAACCTGTTTTGGTATTAAAAGGGATCTTAAAATCAAACACCAATGGCGTGAATCTGAGAAAGATCTTGGTGGTATTCCAATTCAGTATTTCCATTGCCTTAATTGCTGGGACAGTCACTGTTTATTCTCAATTGAATCATCTATTAGAAAAAGACCTAGGGTTTGATCAGGAGCGTATGTTAGTGTTGGATTACAACTATGACGGTGCCGTCAATGGCAAGATGGAAGTACTAAAGACCAATATGGAAGCCAACCCTGCCATTTTATCTACTGCTTTTTCTAGGTCCGTACCTGGGAGTTTTTTTCCTAATGCTGTTACACAAATTCGAGCCGCTGATGGAGAATTAAAGCACATGGGACAGCCTATCTTTCAGGTTGGCATGGATTTCATTACTCATTTTGATTTAGAAATAATTGCAGGAAGATCCTATTCTAGAGATTTCCCTACAGACTCTACCAGTGCTCTCGTACTCAATGAAGCTGCTGCTAAGCAATATGGCTATTCCAATCCTGAAGACATTATTGGCAAAGAATTTTCCCAATGGGGAAGAACAGGGAAAGTAATAGGTGTTGTAAAAGACTTCAATTACGTTTCGTTACACCAAGGTATAGAACCCTTGACCTTACCTTTTTCACCTTACGCTAGCAGGTACTTGTCACTCAAGATAAAATCTGATGACCTAAGTCGAACAATTAAAGAAGTGGGTGAAGTCTGGACTCAACTCGCTCCACATAGGCCATTTGTTTATAGTTTTGTTGACGATAACTTCAATCGTCAATATCAGGCCGATTTCGTTTTTAGAAAATTGTTTACCAAGTTTTCCTGTCTAGCAATATTTATTGCATTTCTTGGTTTATTGGGCCTAGCCACGTATACAGCTGAGCAACGCACGAAGGAAATCGGTGTCCGAAAAGTATTAGGTGCCAGTATCTCAAATATTTTACGTTTGTTATCCATAGACTTCATTAAATTGATTATTGTAGCCATTGTGGTAGCTGTACCTCTGGCCTATTTTGGAATGGACAAATGGCTGGCTGGCTTTGCTGTTAGGATCGAACTTCAATGGTACCTCTTTGCATTGCCCGGAGTAGCTGTACTGTTGATGGCTCTGACTACAGTGAGTTTTCAAACATTCAAAGCAGCCAAAGCAAATCCTGTGAAATGTTTGCGGGATGAATAAGTACACACGAAACCATACAGCTCGACCCAAGTCCCATATCGCTTTTACCCAGTGCTAAAGTCACAGTCTTGAGGAGTGAGCAACAGTAGTTCAGTTTATCCCTATTTGTAATACAACCCTGGTTTAGTCGTCTTCATAAAGAATCTATTAAAACTACAAATAGGAATTTTTAATTTGACTTTCTCTTTTTAAAAACTACATTTAGGAATTAAATTCTACTTGTAATGAAAAAATATCAGTTAGGAGAGTTCGAGGAGCTCGTCTTGCTTACAGTCGGAGTACTCTATGGCGAGGCTTATGGTGTAGCCATTAAAGAGGAAATAGAGCAACGCCATAAACGAAAGGTTTCTGTTGGAGCACTTCAATCGGCTCTCAGGCGTATGGAAGACAAAGGGTTTCTTATCTCTGAACTAGGTGAATCTACAAAGGCCAGAGGAGGAAAGAGAAAGCGATACTTCAAAATTACCGCCCACGGCAAAAACGCGCTTGACTATAATATTCAGACGCGACTTGAACTCTGGAATCAGATACCGGATATCGCATTTGATTTCAAGTTATGCTAAAAAAACTCGGGCTTTGGATCTTTAAGAGCTATTGCCATCCAGACTTCCAGGAAGATATTCTTGGCGATCTGGAAGAGTACCATGAGTGGAATACCGAACAAAAGGGAGCCCAATATGCCGATCGAAAATTCTTTATTGACTCAATCCTACTGTTCAGACTCTCACTACTCAAAGACAATCTGATAACTCAAAATATAATTTATACAACCATGGTCAAAAACAATCTTAAAATGGCGTACAGAAGTATGATGCGCCATAAATTCTATTCACTGCTCAACCTTGTAGGGCTTGCCATAAGCATGACGGTTTGTGTCTTTATTGGGATTTACGTTCAAAATGAACTGAGCTTTGACAAGCACATTAAGGATTCTGAAAGGATTTTTCGAATAGCCACTCATATTAAATATGCTGACAACCTGTTTAATATTCCAGCAGCTCCAGACCCCATGGCCAAAGCACTCAAGGAAGACTTCCCTGAAATTGAGTTTGCCGCCAGAACACATAATAATTCAACAAATCTGGTCGAAGTAGATTCTAAGTTTTTTAGGCAAAGCGGGGTTACTTATGCCGATCAGTCCTTTTTTGACCTTTTTGATTTTCCTTTGCTAAGAGGAGACAAAGAGCATCTTTTGGATGAGCCCAACACTACTGTTCTTGAAGAAAGTACTGCTAAGAAGCTATTCGGAGAAAAAGACCCAATCGGTCAAATCATTAAGTATAATGAACAATTCGACCTGAAAGTAACAGGTGTAATTAAGGACATTCCTGAAAACACACATTTCGATTACGACATGTTCATAACTACCCTGAACGATCGAAGTGCCTCACAAAACATCTGGCTCAGTAACAACTTCATCACTTATTTGAAAGTTGCCGAGGGGCATACTAAGGAGTCTTTGGAGGCTAAACTTCCAGAGTTCGTTGAAAGGCATCTTGGCCCACAGGTAAAGCAGCTCATGAATGTAAGTTTTAAGGATGCTGTGGCAAGTGGTGGTTTGGCCATCGACTATTATTTACAGCCGCTGGAAAACATTCACCTCCACTCAAAACTCGACTTTGAATTGGGTGAAACAGGGACAATCAGTCAGGTCTATATGTTCAGTATAATCGGGCTATTTATATTACTGATTGCCTGCATCAATTTTATGAACATGTCTACAGCGCGGGCCTCGGTTAGAGCAAAGGAGGTTGGTATGAGAAAAGTACTTGGTTCGCTTCGCAAGCAGCTCATCAGTCAGTTCTTAACCGAGTCCATCATCAATGCAGGCTTAGCGCTAATATTGGCCGTGGGTATGGTTTACCTTATTCTACCAGGGTTTAACCAACTCACAGGGAAATCTATTGTTGATCCAATTTTTGGGGTCAATGGGCTTTGGCTATACCTTCTGCTGGGCACAATTATAATAGGGTTTCTGGCTGGTATTTACCCTGCGTTTATTCTCTCCAGCTTTAGACCCATTAAGGTTATCAAAGGAGAACTATCAAGTGGGAGAGGTTCTGCCTGGATGAGGAATATTCTCGTAGTTATCCAATTTGCTACCTCGATATTCTTGATCATTGCATCAATAGTCATATACAGTCAACTTGACTATTTGCAATCAAAAAAGCTCGGCTTCAATAAGGATCAAATTCTTATCATTAACGAAACCCAATTATTGGGAAATCAGATCGAAACATTCAAGAATGAATTGGAGAAGGAAGCCATTATTGAAAGTGTTTCTGTCAGTGGCTATATACCTGGCACTAATATCAATAGTGATACCCCCTTATTAAGAGAGGATGCAACATCGCCTGATGATGGTGTGGCTATTCAACATTGGTCAGTTGACTATGACTACATTGAAACATACGACATTGAATTGACTCAGGGACGCTTCTTTTCCGAAGAGTTTGCAAGTGATAGTAATGCGATAGTCGTTAATGAAACTGCCTTACGCAGATTTGGGTATTTAGATGAACCTATTGGCAAAAAAGTCAAAACATTGGCAGGAATTGTCGGGAACAGGGCACAGTCTTTCACCATTATTGGAGTCATGAAGGACTTTCAATTTAAATCTGTAACTGAAGCCATTCAACCTCATGCCCTACTCTTAGGAAATAGCGTTGGCTCTGTGAGTGTAAAATTCAATAAAGAATCGGCCATGGAGGTGGTTAGTAGTGTTGAAAGCATCTGGAACCGATTTGCGGAAGGGCGACCATTTGAATACTCTTTCCTTGATCAAATTTTTGAATCTTCGTTTCGCAATCAGAATCGAGATAAGACCATCTTCGCAATTTTCGCGGCACTTGCCATTATCATAGCCTGTCTGGGTCTATTTGGTTTGGCTGCCTTTATAACGGAGCAGCGTAAAAAGGAGATCGGCATAAGGAAAGTCCTTGGGGCCTCCACACAGACGCTACTCAGACTGCTTTTTAGCAATTTTACAAGCTTGATACTTATCTCCTCTGTAATCGCTATACCAGTAGTTTGGTGGTATCTCAGTGGCTGGCTGATCGACTATCCAGAGGCAATCTCATTGAACCCACTGTTCTTTGTCATTGGTGTAATCATTGTTCTGACCATCGCCATACTTACGGTTGGCTTTCAGTCTTTTAAGGCTGCCAAAAGGAACCCTATCGATAATCTCAGATATGAGTAACCTGCGTTATAAAAAGCCGGTCATCTCGTCTTCTGTTAAGCTATGTTAAAGAAATTCGGTCTTTGGCTCTTCAGAGGATACTGTCATCCCAATTATCAAGAAGACATTCTGGGTGACTTGGATGAATACTACGAATCAAATATTTCGGAGAAAGGAAGACGATATGCAGAAGCTAAGTTCTTAGCCGATGTCATATTGCTCTTTAGACTTTCTCTGCTCAAAAAACAACTCTTTAGAAAACAGATAATCTATACAGCTATGGTCAAAAACATCTTTAAAACAGCGTTGCGCGTCTTTTGGAAAGAACGCGGTTACTCAGCTATGAACATTCTCGGGCTTACAGTAGGTATTGCCGCTAGCATGCTCCTACTGCTCTACGTACAGTCTGAAAAAGCGGTCAATGGGTTCCATCAAGACATTGACAATATCTATCAGGTAATGCAACACCAGACATATCCTAGTGAGATTTATACTTACGAATCTAACCCTGGTCCTCTGGTTACTGTATTTAAAGATGAAATGCCAGAGGTCGATTATATGGCAGCATTCACTTGGACAGAAGAAATGCTTTTTGTCTTAAATGGCGAGGGTTATAGGGAAACAGGCAGGTTTGCGAGCGAAGACTTCTTTCAAATTTTTGATGTAGAGTTTATCGAGGGCTCCAAAGAGGGATCGCTTCGAGAGCCCACCGATATTTACATCTCCGAAAGTGTTAAAAAAAGGATTTTCGGCAATACCAATTCATTATCAAAAACTATAGAAGTAAGCGCATGGGGAAATTTTCGCATAGCGGGAGTCTTCAAAGATGTGCCTAACGAAAGCACTATCGACTTTGATTTCCTAATGCCATATGAGGTATGGCGCGCAAGAAATGATTGGGTCGAAGACTGGGGTAATAACGGCATAAGAGGCATAGCAAAACTCAAACCAGGAGTAGATATGGATGCCTTTAACACGAAAATCCTGGACTATGTAGACAACAAATTGCCAGATGAAGAATCAATTGTGACCATATTCGTTCAGCCCTTTAAGGACAGGTATTTATACAACAATTATGAGAATGGGGTTCTTTCGGGTGGACGAGTTGTCTATGTCAAGCTATTCACTGCTGTTGCTTTCTTTATCCTGCTGATTGCCATCATCAACTTTATGAATCTTTCTACGGCAAGATCGACCAAGCGAGCCAAAGAGGTAGGCGTTAAGAAAGTGGTGGGCTCTACAAAAACACAGTTACAGTTACAATTCATGGTGGAATCTGTGTTCTTGGCTTTGATATCGACTGCCTTATCTGGGTTATTGATTTCTGCAGTGATCCACCCCTTGAATCTTTTAGTAGGCAAAGAGATGAGCTTTTCTTTTCTTAACTGGAACCAATCTACATGGCTATTGTCTATTGGTCTCGGTGTTGGAATTTTAGCTGGCATTTACCCTTCTTTCGTTCTTTCAGGTTTCAAAGCCTTGAGCGTTTTGAAAGGATCGTTTAAAACCTCAGGCTGGTCCAATGGAATGAGAAAAGGACTAGTGGTATTTCAGTTTACCATCTCCACTATACTGATCATCTCTACCCTTATTATACGTAGTCAAATGGACTACATTAAAAATAAGAATCTGGGGTACAAGAAAGAGCACCTCTTGACGATTCCAGTAGAAGGTGCGATGCAGAGCCCATCGGTACGAGAACAACTCAGATCCAATATTTTGGCCAACACCAATTTCACTCATGCTTCTTTCTCTGTCGGTTCTCCCATCAATGTGGGTAGCTCTACATCCGGAGGTTATTCATGGGAAGGCAAAGAAGGTGATCATGACAACAACTTTCATATTATAAGAACTGATGCTGCCTTTGTGGACACCTATGGAATGGAAATCATAGCGGGAAGGGACTTTGACGTTAATCTTGCCACTGACACCATGAATGTGATCATCAACGAACAAACAGCCAAGGTCATGAATGTGGAGGACCCATTGTCTGTACCCGTAACCTTCTGGGGCCGAACAGGAAGGGTAGTGGGCATAGTGAAAGACTTCCACTTTAGTTCTTTACACGAGAGCATTGAACCCATGGTCATTTCCTACCGACCTACTTTTGCAATCTCCCTTACGGTGAGAATGACCGGCCAGGATATACCTGAGAGCCTAAAATATCTGGAAGGTTTGGTGACTGAAATCAACCCTAATCACCCATTTGATTATAGTTTTGTCGATGACGGCTATGAGCAACTTTATCAAAGCGAATCAACAATCGGTATTCTAACAGACTACTTCTCAGGTATTGCCATATTCATTTCTTTATTGGGCCTTTTTGGGCTATCAAGTTTTGCCGCGGAACAAAGAATCAAGGAAATCGGGGTAAGAAAAGTCCTGGGAGCCAATATCCTTAATCTAATTGTATTGATGTCAAAAGGGTTTTTACTGCTAGTAGGTATCGGCTTTGTTTTGGCTGCTCCAATTGGTTACAGTTTCATGAGCAATTGGCTAAATACATTCGAGTATAGTGTAAAAATAGGCGCTCCTGTGTTTGTCTTAGCTGCGGCTATATCTCTTCTGATTACCATTCTTACCGTGAGTTATCATGCGCTCAAAGCGGCTTATGCCAACCCAGTCAAGAGCCTGCGATATGAATAGTAATTATACCTCAACTACTGAGCCCATGCGATTGTCAAGATAGAAAGGGTTTGAAAAGAACTCGCCATAGAAATTGTCCTCCTTTAATAAGAGCTCGGGTGTCCCATGGACACCCGTGTTTCCATTTTGGAGCAGATATATATAGTCTGAGTCGCGTGCTATAAATGGATTGTGCGTGATTTGTAGGATGGGCATCTCATACTTCAGTTTCTGAAGGATCGCAGCTACCAGCGCCTCACCTTGCCTATCTAAGGATGAAGTAACCTCATCGAGTAGTAACACCATGGGGTGATGATACAGTGCTCTCAAAAGCCCTAGTATTCTTTTTTGACCCCCAGAAAGCCTAACGCCATTTTCACCCAATACTGTGCCCATTCCAAGAGGTAGGTTTGCGGTAAATGATTGAAGTTGGTGGGTAGAAATGAGCTCTTCTACTCTATTTCTAGCCACTCGATTATCCTCACCCATGGATTTGACCGCTACATTCTCCCAAAAAGTGGCATTGAAGACCTTTGTCTCTTGAGGAACCACTCCAATCAAGCTTCTCCAATTTAATAGTGATTCATGGATGTCTTGACCATTGAAGCGGATTACCCCAGAATCTGGAAAATATAGCGTAGCAATAAGGTTGATCAGCGTGCTTTTTCCACTTCCACTTGCTCCCAATAAGGTTACAAGCTTTCCGGCCTTTAACTTCAGGGAAACATCCTTTACCAATTGAGGGTGGCCCGGGAATGAAAATCCAAGACCCTCAATGATGAGTTCATTATCCGATTTAATCAATAGCGGTTTTTCCTCCCGAAAGCCCTCCGTACTTTGACCTATCAAATCATACATTCTCTCGAAAGAGAGTTTCACCTGTTCGAAATCTATTAAGGCATAGGCCATGTTGGTAGTATTTGCAGAAGCAATGGATGAAATAGAAATTATCGCCAGGAAGTTTCCCATTTGTAAACTCCCTTGAAGCACCTTGAAGCATGAGATTCCAATCACCGATATCGTAATAAGAACGGCTAAGCATTGAACAACCAACCCAAAGCTTATACCCACCTTTTCCGCACGAAAGACCTTGTTGCGAAATGCACGGTAAAGCGCCAATGTATTCTTTCCAAACGCGACTTCAGCTTGCCGTGACTTAATGACATCCATCCCAGTGATCACATCTACATAGTTGGCATTGTTCATAGCATGGCCTACCATCGCTTCTCGTTGAGAGGTATTGACTTGGCTTTTACGGTTAAGAATGACTACAAAAAGCAATGGCAGTAGTATAAGATTGACTAGGGCCAGCTGAACATCATAGACAAACAATAAGCCTATGGCCACTATTATGACCAAAAAACCTATGATGCCATCTTCTATCCATTTTGTGGCAGACTCTTCTATATCTTCAACATCTTCAAGTCGAGTTACCAAGTCCCCGGTCTTCTTGCTGTCAAAAAACGACTTGGGCAAGTAGAGTAATTTGTCAAAAAACCTTTTAATCAAATCGGCATTGAAATCTCTGCTAAAAAGAGCAGTATAATGACTTCGAACATACGACAGCCCTAAGGCTAGAACCAGAAAAGCTGCCCATAGGAGTACCCCGCTAAGGATGATGCTTTTGTCTTTCGATGGTAGCAACTCATCTACGAGTCGTTCGGTAAAGATTGAGGTACTAAAGAGAAGAACCGCATGCAGAATACCCAAAGTCAGAATGAGAAAAAGCCTTTTTTTGTGTGAAGTAAAAAGAGGTAAAAACCATTGGCTTAGAATGTCCGATTTACCTTTCGGAAGGTTAAGCTTCTCTTTGAACTTAAGTCGTAGCAACACCCCTTGCCACTCGCTCATGAGCTGATCGTCTGTGTATTTTTTTACCCCGTCCTCGGGGTCGGCAATCAGCCATTTTCCGTTCTCTTTGCCTACGCATAAGACAAAATGTTGTAGTTGCCCATACTTGAGCGTATGAAGAATGAAGAGGTCATCTGTATCAGACAAATCCCCGAGAGATGCTCGAAAAGCCTCCGCTTTAAACCCTATTTGGTTGCCAGCTTGCTGCAGGCCCAGGAGGTTGACGCCCTCCGCGTTTGTGCCCGTCAATATTCTTATGTGCTCCAGGGAATCTTTATATCCGTACCACCTAATAGCAGTAAGAAGGCATGCCGAACCACAGTCCTTTTGGTCATGCTGATATGCCATGACTCTTTTGAGAAGTGCTGATTTATTCACTCTGAATATTTTGAGAAATGTGAAGGGTCTCGGAAGTGATATTTCACCTTCAGAGCCAATTCGAAGCATTTAGCAAGCCCTTCTATACTTTCTCATATTGCGAATATATCTTCTGGAAAGGGGCTTTAACTTTAGCCTTCTACGATATAAACGAGCGCAGCGATCGCCCCCAATGACCTGACTAGATTCCGTTTCTGTTAGCTTTATCATGACGAAAATGATTTAAGTTTTAGTGTCGAATCCTTACTCAACCTAACAAAAAAATATGGCTTCAACATAGCCTTTTGATGAACAACAATTTTCTATTATTGAACAACCTAAATGCGGAACTTAAAAACGCGGCAAGTACACTTTCAATGGAGAAACTAATCTTTCCATTCCCGAAAAATCAGTTTTATAATCCTTAATTTTTCGTCAATTTATCCATGATTAAAAAGGCCCTCTATGAGCAACAAGATTCAAACCTTATCGGGATACTTCCACGAGTATCAAAAAAGTGTTTTAGACCCTGAGACATTCTGGGCTAGAATAGGAGAATCATTTCATTGGAGAAAACACTGGGATCAGACATTGTCATGGGATTTTGATGGCCCAGATGTAAAGTGGTTTGTCAACGGCAAGCTCAATATCACAGAAAACATTTTCGAAAGGCACCTGCACACCAAAGGCGATACACCAGCCATTATCTGGGAACCTAACGATCCTCAAGAAGCCAATCGAGTCGTTACATATCGAGAGCTATATGAAATGACCAACCAGTTCTGTAACGCGCTGGAAGCTCAGGGCATTCAGAAAGGTGATCGGGTCATTATCTATATGCCAATGGTACCTGAAGCAGCCGTTGCCATGTTGGCCTGTGCCAGAATAGGTGCTATCCACTCTGTGGTGTTTGCAGGCTTTTCTTCTTCGTCATTGGCCGATCGAATTAATGACTGCGAGGCCAAAGCGGTATTGACTTCAGACGGCAACTTCAGAGGAGCCAAGCAAATTCCTGTCAAAGCAGTAGTTGACGAAGCAGTCGAAAATACTCCGAGCATCGAAAGAGTAATCGTACTCAAACGTACGGGTGACGATGTCACCATGAAGAACGGTCGAGATATATGGTGGCATGAGGCAATTGATGGGCAATCGACATCATACAAAGCCCAAGAAATGGATTCGGAAGATATGCTCTTTATTCTATACACCTCTGGTTCTACGGGTAAGCCCAAAGGAGTGGTCCATACGACTGGTGGTTATATGGTTTATGCTGAGTATTCGTTTTCCAACGTGTTTCAATACACACCTGGCGATGTCTACTGGTGCACAGCTGATATCGGTTGGATCACCGGGCATTCCTACATTGTCTATGGACCGTTGTTAGCAGGGGGTACCACATTGATGTTTGAAGGAGTTCCTACCTTCCCACATGCAGGAAGGTTTTGGGAAATCGTTGACAAATACAAAGTCAACCAATTCTATACAGCGCCAACAGCCATTCGAGCACTACAAGTCTTTGGACTGGAACCCATCGAACCTTATTCGCTGGAATCATTAAAGGTCATCGGCTCAGTAGGTGAACCGATTAACGAAGAGGCTTGGCATTGGTATCACGATCATATCGGCAAGGGCAATTGCCCTCTGGTAGACACTTGGTGGCAAACAGAAACTGGTGGGATAATGATCTCAGCTTTGGCGGGAATTACCCCTAACAAACCAGCACACGCATCCCTTCCGCTACCTGGAATACAACCCATCATTGTTGATGCCGAAGGCAATGAATTAAAAGGCAATAATGTGGAAGGCAATCTCTGCATCAAATTTCCATGGCCATCAATGCTCAGAACCACTTATGGCGATCATGAAAAATGCAAGAACGTATATTTCAGCGCCTACAAAGGCATGTATTTCACTGGTGATGGCGCCAAAAGAGATCATGACGGTTATTTGAGAATTTTGGGCCGAGTAGATGATGTGATCAATGGCTCTGGTCACAGAATGGGTACGGCAGAGGTTGAAAACGCGATTAATGAACATCCGAAAGTCATCGAATCAGCAGTGGTGGGTTATCCACATGATGTGAAGGGACAAGGTATTTACGCCTACGTCATCTGCGATATGGAGGGCCGCTCTGAACAGAGTTTAAAAGATGAAATCAAGGATACGGTTAGAAAAATTATCGGGCCGATCGCTAAGCCCGATATGGTTCAAATCGTCCCTGGTCTTCCGAAAACACGTTCAGGCAAAATCATGAGACGAATCTTGAGAAAAGTTGCCAGTGGCGACATCTCAAGTTTGGGTGATACTTCCACGCTACTCAATCCAGAAGTGGTAGATAGCATTATTGACGGGGCTGGTATTCAGAAATAAATAAACCACACAAGATGTCAAATACCGGATTAATCATAGAAGAACGTAGTCGAGATATCGGTGACTTCCTTGTCGGCAGACTGATCCCTTTCCGTAAAAAAAGGATGGTTGGTCCGTTCATTTTCATTGACCATATGGGACCTTCTACCATAAAGCCAGGTCATTATATGGACATTGGTCAACACCCACACATAGGGCTTTCCACTTTGACCTATTTGCTCGAAGGGCAAATTATGCACAGAGATACGCTGGGCACTGAACAGTTGGTCACTCCAGGATCAGTAGGGTTTATGACTTCTGGTAGAGGCATTGTGCACACAGAAAGAACGCCTGCTGCGCTTCGAGATGGAGGGCAATATCCAGTTCATGGTTATCAGATTTGGGTAGCTTTGCCCAAGGCCCTGCAAAAAATGAAGCCTGAATTCTCATTTACACCGGCCGATCAACTATCTCGGTGGTCTGAGAGTGGCATTGACTTTACTTTGGTGGCAGGTAAGGGCTATGGAAAAGAATCTCCCGTTCCGGTTTACTCTCACCTGTTTATGGTAGAAGCCAAAGCAAAAGACAAGGCCGTACTTGATGTAAAGGGCCAAGTCAAAGGCGAAGTAGGTATCGTTATAGTGGATGGTTACATAGAAGCTTGTGGTGAACGCATTGATAAAGGGAATATGCTGGTGTCGAAAGAAGAAGATATCTGCAAAATTGTTCTCGGTGAAAACACGCATGTGTTCCTATTCGGAGGAGAGCCTTTTGCGGAAGAAAGGCACATCTACTGGAACTTCGTTTCTACTGAAAAGGATCTGATCGAGGAAGCAAAACAAAACTGGAAAGACCAGAAATTCGAAATGGTTCCTGGAGAATCTGGATATATTCCTCTTCCTGGATCCTAGTTTCTCCGCCCCTTTGCAAAAATTTTAAAATACAATCGATTGCAATCCTAACCGCCCCAATAAGCTGATTTAGGTCAGTCTTTTGATATTTTCAATGACCCATCTTAGCGGTCAATCATGAAGATCAAAAGGAAAAGGCGAAAGTTATTCGAGCGAATTCACCTCCGGTTTGAATTAGACAGAGCCTATTTCAGGGAGTTACTCGATTATGTACCGCGGCCACTGCTTTCGAGACATTTGCTTATGTTCTTAGGCAGTACAGTCTTGTCTGCCATTACCGTCTTCATTCTACTCAATCATCAACCACAAGAAGTAGCCTTTATGGCTGGTGTTTTTGTGCTGTCAGCATTGCTATGGGTGACGGAAGCCTTACCCCTATTTGCTACTGCCCTTTTGGCGATCGGTTTACAAATCATACTATTGGCAAACCCTGGTGAATGGCTTGGCGTTGGTTTTGAATCTGGCAACAACCCAGACTTTCGAGAAATTTTGAGTCCCTTTGCCGATCCCATTCTCATCCTTTTCCTAGGAGGCTTTATCCTTGCCCGAGCAGCGGTCAAAGAAGGGGTCGATCGGGCATTGGCCAGCAGTATTCTTAAAGTTTTCGGTAATAAGCCGGGTATGGTCCTTC
Organism: Roseivirga sp. 4D4; assembly: GCF_001747095.1. Taxonomy (NCBI): domain Bacteria; kingdom Pseudomonadati; phylum Bacteroidota; class Cytophagia; order Cytophagales; family Roseivirgaceae; genus Roseivirga; species Roseivirga sp. 4D4. The sequence goes on along the minus strand of NZ_MDGP01000001.1, from coordinate 3,484,584 downwards.
TAGGTTTGATGCTTATCACAGCTGTATTCTCCATGTTCATGAGCAACACAGCGACAACAGCCATGATGATTACGCTGGTTTCTCCACTTATCATCAATATGCCGACAGGAGATCCCTTGCGCAAAGGTTTGGTGCTGTGTATTCCCTGCGCTGCCAATATCGGTGGTATGGGAACGCCAATAGGTTCTCCACCCAATGCTGTGGCCATCGGTTTTTTAAGAAATGAGGGCATTGAAGTAGACTTTTTAAGTTGGATGATCATAGGAGTCCCCCTAGTTTTAATTTTGCTATTCTTGTCTTGGCTGGTGATCAGCCGGCTTTACAAATCTCCTACCAAAGGCCTGCAACTAAAAGCAGATAGTCAGAGAATTCAACCAAGAGGTTGGTTCGTGATTTTGGTTTTTTCAAGCACCATTCTACTCTGGCTCACCGATCAATGGCATGGCTTGCCTTCTGCCGTAACGGCACTATTGCCCGTGGTGATTTTCACTGCAACCAGCATCATTGATCGTAAAGATTACAACAGTTTGGAATGGCACATTTTGGCACTAATTGCGGGCGGTATTGCTTTAGGTTTGGGTATGAAGCTGAGCGGGCTTGACAAAGAGTTGGTTGCCTTAATACCCGCAACCTCATCCTTTGTTTTTGTTCTTCTGGTTTTGGCCACCGTGCTGCTAAGCATCTTCATGTCGAACACTGCCGCAGCCAATTTGATCATCCCTTTGGGTATATCACTGGCTACCATGGCCACTGGTGGGCCTGATCACCAAGTGGTTTATTATGGCTTGTCTATAGCACTCGCGTCAAGTGCCGCTATGGCCCTCCCCATTAGTACACCCCCAAATGCTATTGCCTATGCCAAGGGAATTGTTGAGACCAAGGATTTCGTTAAAATTGGAGGCTTTGTCAGTCTGATGGCGGTATTGCTTATTGGTCTATTGGGTCCTCAAATCATTGGGTTTTGGCTCGATTTCTTGGGGTAAGCCTAAATTCCTATTTTAGGGATTAACAAAAAGGAAAGTAATGCGATTTTGATCCGCACGTATATCTATCTTTAAGTATAAACCCTAGTACCATCTCAAGAGAATATCTATTTGTTTTTAGCCTGCTTGGAGTCTTCAATGGAGTCTTTTTAACAAGCTATTTCCTTTTCAGCAAGAAGGGCCGATCATACACCAATATCTACCTTGGCCTGCTCTTGATGGCGCTTGTCATAAGAATCGGCAAATCGGTATTCTTCTATTTTGACAGTGGATTAAATGAGAACTACATCCTCCTCGGACTTCTAGGCTGTGCGGCCATTGGACCGATGTGTTATTACTTCACCAAGTCACAAATCAGTGGTGAAAAGGCTTTTGACACCAAGAGTCTTTTACATCTGATCCCAATGGTGTTACTGGCTGCATACGCTATTTTCTATGAGTCTTACGCAGAAAACAGAGCTTTCTGGAGTAATAAAATCGTTCGCGGAATTTATGTCTACTGGGGCCTTTATATTCTAGCTGCTATCTATTTGCTAATTAAACAACGGTTTTTCATCAAGAAACCCTTTGCCGAGGAATACTGGACCTATGGGGTCGTTTTTGGGGTTTCCTTGGTATGGCTTGCGTACTATACCTCCAGTTTTACCTCTTACATTGCCGGTTCACTTACCTTCTCGTTCTTAGTATACCTCTTGGCCTGGCTACTCATTACGAACCGAAAACAGGTTGTTGCTAATAAAAAATCCAAGGCTGAAGTCAAGTCAATGCCACAAGCCGAGGTCGATCGGTTGAGCGAAAAAATTCGATCCAAGATTTTAGAGGATGAGCTTTACAAGGATCCAAACCTCAAAATGCCCGCGCTGGCAAAAATGGTTGGTTTGTCGACACACCAGTTCTCAGCCTTTATCAATGATCAGCTTCAACAGAACTTCTCTCAGTTGATGAATTCATATAGAGTCGAAATCGCCAAGAAGCTATTGCAAACGGAGCATCACTTGACAGTGGAAGCCATCGGTTTCGATTGTGGGTTCAATTCCCCCTCAACATTCCATACCACATTCAAAAAAGCTACTGGTCTGACCCCTGCCGGATACCGCAGTAAGACTTCAAGTTTATAAAGCAGAAGTTCTGCTTTATCGCAAAACCGCGCTTCCTATTGATATCATGGCTATCTAGAGTCTATGAATGAGATCAAAAACACAAAACCAAGAAACGTGAGAAGGTTGACCCTCACATTGTTCGCTATTCTAGGCATGAGCCTAGTCACCTATGCACAGTCTGACAAGGCTGCTGTTGAAGCCACATTGATGGATTATATGGAGGGTACCTCAAAAGGGCAAGTTGCTCGTATTAAAAGGGCCTTTACCGAAACGGCCGCTTTATACTCGGTCAACCCTGATGGCACTCAAAAAAGACTACCCATTGCCGAGTATATTGGTTACTTCAAGGAAGGTCAGGCCAGAGACAGGGTAGGAAAGATTGTATCAATCGATATTGTCAACAATGCAGCCCACGCCAAGGTTGAAATCATTTCGGGGAACACAAAGTTCACCGACTATATGCTTTTGCTCAAGCTTAAGGACGGATGGAAAATTATCAATAAGTCTTTTACCCGAGAAGCGATTAGGTAATTGCCTAAACAATTCCAAGAGAGATTCCATTCCCTTTCTTGGAATTGTTTAAACACCAAACCTTATCCACAATGGTGATGAGCTAATTCTTTGTAGAAGTGTTTAAGAGCCTGACAAGTTTAATGGACTATTCATCCTCTAATACTTCTGTAAACTTGAGGAAGAGCATTCTTTCTTCCTTTGCCAGCTCAAATAAGGCCCTACTATCAGCTTCATAAAAATACTTTATACCCACATCGGCATATTTCAGCCATTCTTCAGATACATTTTTTGGTAGTTTGGATTCTTTGATTATCTCACCGATCATAATGATATGATCTTGATCTAATTCATCATGAAGCGATAGTAGATCAAAAACTGCTGATAGAATGTTCTTTTCCAAATTTGATTCTAGTTGATATTCAGTCATCAACTGGTAGCCGTCATTTATAAAACTCTCAATGAAGTCTCTTGAGTTGAACAAGAGTATGGACATGGTTAATGAGTGGAACTGATAAAGTTCTTCAACTTTCTGCTTGGCAGCCAACTTCAACCAGTCTCTAAAGTATCTTAAAAAATCTTTCTTCTCATTGATTTGAGTATAGTAGTACGTATTTAGCGAACTGATGTGCTCATGATCGGGAAAGGTTTTTAGAGCTTTCTTCAAAATGGACTCAGCTGCTTGATAGTCATTTTCATCCATATAGGTCAAAATCAAGTTATTCCACGTTTCATACTGACCTTGTTCCAATTCTAATGACCTTTTAAAAGAGACTATGGCTTTATTATATAGTTTCTGAACTCTTTGTAAATTACCAAGCTTAAACCAACCATAACCATCTTCTTCTGTCAAAGTCACAGCTACCTGAAGTGCCTTTTCAGAACTGTCAAAGTCATTTATCTCGTGGTATATTTTTCCAAGCTGAAACCATGAATCATAATTTTTATCATCAGTTTCGATTGATTTATTGTAAGCTTGAATCGCTTTTTCAAGCTCATCCTCAGAAGAATGTATAGAACCAAGTACATTCCAAGCATTAGAGTCTTTTGGTTTATGTTTAACTACCTTGTTATAAACTTCTTTTGCCTTAGACAGATTCCCTAGCGCAACATAGCTGAAACCTGCCGCGGATAAGGCAAGGGAATCATCCGGAGATTCATCCAATATCTCCAACGATAACTCAAGAGCTTGTTCAAAGTTCTCATCATCAATAAGCTTTCCGATTTGTTCATCATAACCCTTTAAACTTTCCTTTCTTTTAAGTGAAATTGACGCTATAAATTCTTCCCTTTCTTTTGAAGATACGATTTGTGATATTCTGTCCTCCAACTCCTGAAGGTCAAATTGATTTGAATTACCTAAGGCTTGTTTATAGAGAAATGCCTCCTTTTCATAAGTAGTTTTCCGGAGAGGGTCAGTTTGAAAAGCTGACATGTGCTTATATTTTAAGTACCTCTTAGTTATTTCTTCAACCTCATACAATTGTGTGAGAAAGTCTATAAAAATAGATACTATACCTTTCTTATTTTCATTGACCTCAAAAGCTATTCGAAGCATTGGTTCGGCTATTTCATAGTAGGCATCCTTTCCAATTTTGTTGCTTTCGACATACCCTAACCTTTGTAACTCGGACATTTGCTTACTGATAGTAGTATGCGCAATAAAGCAGTTAAGAGAAACCTCCTTCCCAGTCACAGCATGACGCTCACTACTCAAATACTGCACTATTTTCTGTTGTTGAGGTGAGAGCAGTTTGAAATAAGACTCATAATAAGGCTTTAATTTATCAATTGTGTGTAAGAAGGCCTCTGCCAGGTCTGACTTAAATTCTGCTTTCAAAAAATCAAAAAAGGTAACCAATAGCCTGTGGTTGCCTTGGGTAAGATCATACACTGCATGTACATTGGCCTTTCCCCTTGGCGTCTCTAAGAAGGTTTTAAACTCTTCGTGTTTGTCCTCTTCAGCCAAGGTATTTACTAAACTCATTGCTTCTTCGTAAGTGAGTTTCTTAAGATGAGTTATGTTGAAAAAGTTTTGAAATGGTTTATCCTCCTTCTGAATGTCAATAAATAAAGCTTGAGATGAGCCAAAGAATGCTACATTATTATATTGTTGGACATAATCCCTAAGTTGAGATTGACCCAATTTACCAAGACCCTGAAAAACCTCATTTAAATTCTCAATGATTATAAGAAGGTCTCTACCATCGAGGTAATTGTTTAGGATTTCAATTGCTAGTGTTTGACGAGTATCAGGAGGTGTTCTCTTTAATTTCTCTATTTCAGAGAAGAGTTTCTTTGTTGATTCATCATCATACCATCGCATAAAAGCATTGAAAATCCGTATTAATAGGTCCAGGAATGTATCTATCCCGTACTCATCTTCAACCATATACGCAATAACAATCTTCTTATCTTTTTTGGGGTGATTCCAAATGCGGTTAAAAAAGACTCTGAGCATATGGGTCTTTCCACTACCTCTTGGCCCTATAAGTAAAGATTGAGAAAGAGTACCTTTTTCAATGAGTGCGTTTGCCTTTTTCTCTAGTAAATCTACAAGGGACTTCCTTGCTACAAGCATCCGTTCTAATCGATCCGGATTCTCTATTTTGCTGTTGAATACATAAGCCATAATTATGCCTTGTTAATTTTCCACCACTTACGGATCAGGTTAAATTTAAATTTATAATGTCGTCCTTCATCTCTTATTTCTCTATCAATACATAAGTCTTTCCATAGTTTAGTCAGTACATCTTTAACCTGCTTTTCATTTGAATCAGATGTTTGAGTTTTTACAGCGTTAATGATTAGAGTTTCATTGATCGGTTCCTTCGTTCTGCATAAATAATTGAGAATATGATCTGCTAAGACAATCTCAGTTTCTTCATAGTATACTTCAATACGTTCGGAGAAATGTGAGAATTGATGGCTCTCATTGGGATCATTCAATGCTTCATTAAAAGCAGATACAACATCTTCCGGAGCTGGACGGTCTATTCCTTTCTTCTGAAAAAAGTCAAATGCCATTTCTATATAGTAGGGTATCCTGTCGGTGATCTCTTGTATCTTACTTATGAGCAAATCGTGCTCGAGGTCATGAGGATAGTCTTCCAGAAAGTATTTGCAAAGCTCTACACTATCGGGCTCACTCATTTCAACCACTGTCTCAATTTTCATGTTGTTGGTAGGTTGGCCCATATATTTATACTCATTTTTGAACTTTTGAAGTACTATCCCCATTCCTATAGAGCCACAAAAAATAAACCTCAGATTAGAGTTAGCTTCATGTGCAACTCTTAGTGTTCTTAGAATATCTAATAACTCCATTGCACTTTCTGCTTGCTCTTTTCCCTTGTTCATCAGTTCCCACAGCATCAGAGGCAGTTCATCAATCATAATCACCAATTTTAGATCAGATTCTGCAACCTTTCGAACTATATCGGTAAGAAGGTCCTTCCACTTACCCTTAAATGATGGAATCTTAAAACTTCCAAAGTCTTTATCTCCTAGGTTTTTTTGACCCCAGTCGGAAATACTTTTCCATTTAGTATGCTTGAGGATTCCTTGGCTCTTTAGTAGTTTATATAAATCATAGGTAAATTCTTCCGGTGATATTTTGCCTTGAACGAAGTATTCGACACCAACCCAACCATCTGCTGGTTGATCGCACATCTTTCTTAAAATACACGTTTTGCCTATCCTTCTCACAGAAGATAGCAACAGGCTCTGTTTCTCAAGTATCTTCCAGTAATGGGTCATTTCTTGACCTCTACCAATTATATCTTCTGCCTTCTTTGTTGAACCGTGCGATGCTATTGCCATACCAAATTTATCTTAAGATGATTTTATCTTGCGTTAAATTTATCGCATGTTTTTAAAAAATCCAAATTAACACTTCGGGCTTCAATAATTCGTTCTGAATAATGATTATTTAAGGATAAGGTTTCTCCCACTGAGTGCGGTTGCTGAAAGATGGCTGGAAAATTATCAACAAGTCCTATACACGAGAATCAATCAGGTAATCTGATTTCATCTTTTAATTTAAAGCCTGTCTATTCTGGTAGACAGGCTTTATTTTTATACGGTGTTCTCCAGTATTCCTTTTTACCAAACCATTGATCGCTATAATCAGGCCATCAACATTCCTCTGCCAAAGTACAGCGATTTTGATGTCAGGAGTTTTGAGGAAAATATGAAGACGGTACGGTTATCCATGCCGGCATTTCGCCATGGCTTTTATCAAATAGCACTTTTGGCTTCTGGAGGTGGAAAAGTGAGTTCTGGAGGAAAGGTCTTTGACCTCGATAACTTCACTTTGTTTTTCAATCAGCCAGGTCAAATCATTCAATGGCAAGTACCTAAGAATTGGAGTGGGTACTACCTTTCTGTTTCAGAATCATTTTATACGATGGCCCTGGATCAGTTCAAACTACTTCCTGATTTTCCTTTCTTTCAGAAGTTTACTCCCGCTTTTAAGCTTAAGCCAAATGAAGCTGAAAAGATACTGGCACTCTTTCAGGAGGTTGATGAAGAGTATCAAGCCAATACCAAGCATAGTGTATCTGTAATTAAATCACATCTGGCGCTAATCTTAAGTCATTGCCTTAGGTTTTACGAAAGAGAAACACTCGAAGAAGAAGAACAAGGCCTACAACTCGCGCTCCCCGATCGATTTAAAAAAGAGCTCCGAAACTATGCCCTCGCTGTCGGCTCTGGATTGATCACGGATCATAAAAGTGTGTCGGATTTTGCTGAGGACTTAGCCATAAGTTCAAAGCACCTTTCTGAAACGATTAAAAATGCAACAGGTCAAAGCCCCATTGAGCACATTAATCAAGTCTTAATCGAAGAGGCACAAAAGCTACTGCTCACCACCGACATGAGTGTAAAGGAAGTAGGGTATTATATGGGCTTTTCAAGCCCTTCCTATTTCAACAGGCTTTTTAAGAAGGTGACCAATACCTCTCCTGCCGAATTTCGAAAGGCTTAGAAGCTCTCCATCCACTTTTCATTGAATCTCCGAAATCCGTGCAATCCCTACGGAATTCTGTGCAATGCTGCCGCATCCAGCACCCCGTTCTTTGTAATAGAAATTAAAACAAGGAAATCATGAAATACATCAGTTCAATCATTTTGCTCGCAACCACCTTATGGCTTGGAGCAGACTTAAACAGAGAAAACAACAATCCTATGAATACTAAAGATTTAAAAGTGGGTAAGAATAATATTGAATTTAAAAGCGATGGCCTCAAGCTTGCAGGACACCTACACCTTCCAGAAGGATTTGATCCTAAAAAGCAATACCGCGCTGTCGTAGTAGCCGGATCGCTGACATCAGTTAAAGAGCAAATGGCAGATACTTATGCCGATCGATTGTCAAAGCAAGGCTTTATCACTTTGTCATTTGATTTCAGAAACTATGGAGAAAGTGAGGGAGAAATAAGACAGTATGAAGACCCAGAATTGAAGCTAAGAGACCTTGAGGCTGCAGTTTCCTATTTGGTAAACCTGGACTACGTTGAATCCGTGGGAGGTTTAGGAATATGTACTGCCGGGGGTAATATGGCATACTTAGCTGCTCAAGATAAACGATTAAAAGCCTTTGTAACCATTGCGGCCTGGCTTCCAAATGCAGAAACACTTCCTCTTCTCTACGGAGGAGAAGAGAACCTGAAAACGCTTAGATCTAAAGGAGTAAATGCCAAAGAGGCTTATCAAAATAACGGAGTCAACGAGATCATACCGGCATACTCGGACCACGATCAGACCGCCTCTCATGTAGGCCCGATGGAATACTATATGGACACCCATCGTGGTGGTGGTGTGCCTCAATGGAAGAATGAATTTTCGGTGATGAGTTGGAACACCTGGTTGGATTTTGATCCGATTAGTAAGGCAGACCAAATCGAAACTCCAGCCATGATCATTCATTCCGATGGCAGTGCATTACCCGATAATGCCAAGCTGTTCTATGAGCAACTAAAAGGAAAAAAAGAGCTGGTTTGGTTGGATGGAAATCACTTTGACTTCTACGACCAGAAAGATCAGGTGGACCGCTCCTCAAAACATGCCGCTGACTTCTTCCGCCAAACACTAAACAAATAATTAGACACCTTAAAACATAAGAAAATGGAAAATACAGAAACAAATAAAGTATGGTTTATCACTGGCGCCTCGGCCGGTTTTGGAAAAGCATTTGCAGAATATGCCATCTCTCAAAACTACAATGTGGTGGTTACGGCACGAAGGCTGGACAAGCTGGCTGCACTAGAAGCCTTAGCCCCAAATCAGGTACTCGCACCGAAAATGGACGTCACTGATAATTCTCAAATTGAGGAAGCTGTCGACAAAGCCATGAAGCGCTTCGGCCAGATTGATGTACTTATCAATAATGCCGGTTATGGGACAGTTGGAGCTGTGGAAGAAACGCCAGAAGACGAACTTAGAGCCCAAATGGAAACTAACTTCTTTGGGGCGATCGCGGTCACCAAAGCTGTGTTACCCCATATGAGAGATCAAAAGTCTGGCGCCATTGTGAATATGAGCAGCATGGGTGGCCAAATGTCTTTCGGAGGCTTTGGACCTTACTCTGCATCTAAATTTGCTTTGGAAGGTGCTTCAGAGGCTTTAGCACAAGAAGTGGGCCCCTTTGGCATCAAGGTGATGATTGTGGAGCCAGGCGCCTTCAGAACTGACTTTGCAGGCAGTGCCTTAAAGCATATGCCTGAGATGGACGCCTATAAAGACATCGTTGGAGGAACCCGTGAGTTTGCCCAGAGTATGGACCAAACCCAAGAAGGAGACCCTGCCAAGGCAGCCATTGCCATTGACAAAGCCTTGCTTGCAGATAATACTCCACTAAGGTTACAGTTGGGGGAAGACTCCATCAATGCCGTTCGCGATCACAGTGAAGCCTTGCTGGCTGAAATGAAAGCTTGGGAGCATGTAGGCTTAGATACCAAAGTTTCAGCTTAACAAAGCCTTGTATACAAAGCGCTCGATAGATTTCTGCATTTGATTTAATCACTAAATGGTGCAACTTGTTACTGTGTCATCCCTGATCATTCATAACAGCATTGCAGACCTTTATCGGGCGCTCAATTTACCCATTGAGCAAGACTTGGATTTTACCATCCACAACCTCAAAGAGATTCACCCTGAGTTGCCCTTCACTTCTCCCACATTTCGGGCGAATTACTACTCCTTCGTCTTTGTCAAAAATGGCCGAGGGACCTACACCACGGATGACCAAGTATTCACCACAGCTCCTGGCACCATTTACTTCACTAACCCCGGTCACATCAAAGCCTTCGATCTGCAAATGCTTGAGGAAGCCTATATCATTACGCTTACTGAGGCCTTTTTAAAGGAAAATGTGCATCAAGACATCTTTGCAGAATTTCCTTTTTTGCTGGCCGAAACCGTACCACCAAATACATTATCACCAGAAGAGTTCGAGCCCTTCGAGAGCCTCTATCTTCAGATAGAAAAAGAGTACCAATCAGATTCCCCTTACAAAAACAAGATCCTGGGCAACCTCTTCGTAGTCTTACTCCTTAAGATCAAGGATCAGTTTTGGGAGAGCTATAATCCGATCGAAGAGGGTGATCGGAGCTCTCAGATTGTAAAAGTTTTTAAACAACACCTGGAAAAATACTTTCGAGAGCTATCGGCCGGACAGCATGAATTTCACTTTCAGGTACAAGACTATGCCAACGCGCAAAGCCTTCACCCCAACTATTTGAGTAATGTGATCAAAAGCAAGACTGGCAAATCGGTAAACACATGGATTACTGAAAAGTTGATTGCCGAGGCTCAGTCTCTACTTAAGAACACCTCCTTGACCGGAAAAGAGATCGCCCATCGATTGGGTTTTTCGGAAGCAACGCACTTCAATAGCTATTTTAAAAAGCACCTAGGGATCACTCCAGGAACCTATCGCAAGGGACAATAATTGACTTTTTCCAATTGTTACCTTGAGGTTTTTAAGTCTTCTTAGAAATCCGTCATTCGCTCTTTAAAATCCGTCATACCCATGCTTATGACCTGCCGTTTCTTTGTGATATAAACATTGAAACAAAACGAAAATCATAAAATCATGGAAAATCAATTACAAGGAAAAATCGCATTAGTTACAGGAGGAAGTCGAGGTTTGGGTAAAAATGAAGCACTGGCCATCGCTGGTTTAGGGGGAGATTTAATCATCACCTACAGAAGCAAGCAGGCTGAGGCTGAAGAAACTCTCAAAGCAATAGAAGCACTGGGTAGCAAAGCCATAGCATTACAATTAGATGTGGCTGATACGAAATCTTTTGACACATTCTTCGGTCAAGTCAAAGACGAACTACAAAAGGTCTGGGGTCGAGATTCCTTCGACTTTTTGGTCAACAATGCGGGCATAGAAAGAGCGGGACTCATTGAAAGTATCCCAGAAGAATATGTGGATGACCTGATCAACGTGCACTTCAAAGGAACCTTCTTTGTCACTCAAAAAGCACTCCCACTAATGGCTGATGGTGGTAGCATTGTCAACACTAGCTCTGGCCTCGCCAGATTCTCGATTCCGGGTTACGGTGCCTATGCATCTATGAAATCCGCGATCGATACCTTTACCCGATACCTCGCAAAGGAACTCGGCAATAGAGGTATCAATGCGAACACTGTTGCCCCAGGAGCCATAGATACAGACTTTAATGCAGCAGCCTTTGAAAACAATCCTCACATGAGGGATATCATTGCCCAAAACACAGCTTTAGGAAGAGTAGGTATGCCGGAAGATATTGGTGGGGTTGTTGCCATGCTATTGACAGACAATGCCAAATGGATTAACGCACAGCGCGTAGAGGCCTCAGGAGGTATGTTTGTATAATGGTTCTTAAAAATGAAAAAAGGGCTCTCCATTTAAGTATGGAGAGCCTTTTTTGCTATTGCTCCATACCTGCGGCATTGTAATAGAAGCGTTCATGGACAACCTTTCCATCTTCCCACTTCTTTACAGATACCTCTTCCATTTTCATACGCTGGCCCCCTTTGAAACTGAAGTCCCCCCAGGTTTCTGTACAGGTATGGCCCGTTTCTTCATTGGCTGTCATGGCTGTAACACCTCCCCCATGCATTCCTTCTAGTGACTCCAGCCACTTAACCTCAAATTCTCTATTATAGGCTTTGCCTTCTCTGACTTCTCCTGTGGCTTCAACCATCACCACATTGTCAGCATAAAATTTATCAAAAGCCTCTAACATCTGGCCCTGACCCATCATCGTTTGTAATTCTTGTTCTAAAGCGAGTATACTCATAGTGTTATTGTTTAAAAAGTTTCGAATAGTAACGATCTATGTTTACGGGAGGGGACATAATTAGATATTTTTCTGCCTTTCAGGAATTGCAATGCATTCGCTAACTTTATTCCTATGTCAAGTCTTAGGATCAGGCCAAGATTTAAAGAAAGCGTTCCAGAAAACGTTGAATCTTTCAAGAACAGGATTCAAACCGCACTTGATGCCGAAAATGAATTCAGCGGCTTAGTCTCCGACCAATACTGCGTTATTAAAATCCGACCAGAGGAGCGACACTATTGGTCGCCTCAGCTAACCTTGACGCTTGAGGAAAATTCAGAAGATGATTTAGAGGTTCGGGGACTTTACGGACCGAAGCCAAGTGTCTGGGCAGTATTCTTCATGTCTTATGCGGCACTCGGTATACTCTCACTATTTGCTGGCGTATTTGGTCTTTCTCAACTGATGCTCGACAAGCCTGCTCCCATACTCTGGGCCATACCCATTATGGCAGCTGTTGCCTTGGGTTTGTATCTGATTGCTCAGGCAGGCCAGAAGGTAGGGGCCGAACAAATGTTTCGAATTCACCACTTCTATGAGCAAGTGATTAAGCATAGAGTGGCTTTGACATAAAAAAACCCGAGGTTAACTACTCCTCGGGTTACTAAACAAATAAACTACTAACTATATATGAAGAGAATTACTGACTGTAATTCTGAAAATTCAATTGTGTTTGTGTCTTTCAATAATCATACCAACTGCTCTTACACAAACCCTACTATATAGATGCAAATTTGGCCCAAAAGTTTCATTGGTGGGGTTATTTTAACCTTAATTAACCTTTGTACTTGGTAACAATAAGGAAACATCCAATTTTTGTTAAAAGTTTGGCCGTTTGCATTGATACGCTATCTTTAACGAAGTCTTTAGTTAAAAAAGTATCCGGTCATGCTCAAATTTGCACTTAGGGTTTTATGGAAAAACCGCCTCTTCAGTTTTCTTAACATTTTTGGTCTCACACTCGGTTTATCAGCGGTCATTTGGTTGACCCTGTTTCTTCAGAATGAATTGACTTACGACAAGCATCACCCTAATCACGAAAGGGTGTATCGAGTTAGTCACTTATTCAGGGCCCCAGCCGTTGAATTCAATACCGCCTATACCGCCTCTGAGTTAAATCCTATGCTCAAGGAAGAATTTCCTGAAATAGACAGTTATGCGCGATTCAGACCATTGGATGCTTCTCAAATAGAATATGATCAACAAATCTTCATTCAAGATCAAGTGTATTATTCGGAGCAGGGAGCCTTCGACATCTTTGGAATAAACCTTATCTCGGGTAACCCAAAAAGTGCTTTAACGGAGCCAAGGTCAGCCATTATCTCAAAAGCTTTTAAGGAGAAGCTTTTTGGAAATGCTCCGGGAATTAATCAGGTAATCAAAGTAGAAGGAAACGACTTTAAGGTAACAGCCGTGTTTGAGGACATTCCCAAGAACTCTCACTTCAAATTTGAAATACTACTGAGTGGTGTTGACGGAAGAGAGTGGGCAACCCAAGATGGTGTATTCAATTCCGAAGTCTTATGGAATTCGGATTGCGCAGGATACATCCGATTGACACCGGGAGCCACCAAAGAAAGCTTTCTTGCAAAATTCGATGCATTCAACGAAAAGTACTTCATGCCCTTTGGCAATCAAATCGAGGGTTCACATCAAATTAGGCTACAAAGGCTCTCAGAGATTCATTACGATGCCGAACAAATCGATGATGACTTTGCAAAGGGCAACCCGACCAACCTGATTATTTTCTCATCCGTTGGTTTTGCGATCCTCCTGCTTGCCTGTATTAATTATATCAACTTATCTACAGCGGGTGCGGGTGCCCGCGCCAAAGAAATTGCCATTCGGAAGGTCTTAGGTACCAACCTTCAACAATTGAAAGCCTCATTGCTGATCGAATCCCTGGTACAGGTTTATCTGGCATACGGCCTATCTATACTCATGGTATGGTTAATGATCGCCCACACACCTTTGCAAACATGGTTGGGTGTTGCTTTCGATTTTACCCTGCTTCAAAACATTGAGCTCCTATTGGTATCTTTTGCTGTGGCCAGTCTCACGGGACTCATTTCAGGCCTTTACCCGGCCTTATACCTTTCAAAAATCAGAACAGTCGCTGCCTTAAAAGGCAATTGGGTAGCAAATAAAAACGGCAAAACGATCCGTCAGGGATTGGTATTATTTCAGTTCGTGATCTCGATCGGTGTACTACTGAGCACTTTATTGATGCGAGATCAAATCGACTTTTTGCAGAAAAAAGATATGGGCTTTTCCAAGGATCAAATTCTCTTAATCAATACTGCGGATTCCGTTTCACAGTCAAGAACTCAGATACTGAAAGATGCTTTTGAAGCTAGCCCAAGCATTCAAAAGGTTACCTCTTCCAATTTTATTGCTGGAACTAGTGTTGGCCAAATTGTCTTCACGGTCGATAAGGAGGGGGAGATGGTTCAGCAAGAGTTTAAATTCATTCATGGGGATGAGGACTACCTTGAGACGTTTGAAATTCCACTGGCTGCAGGACGTACTTATTCGGGTGAAGAAACGCGTGGCAATCAGTATTTCGTGATTAATGAGAAAGCCGCAGAGTTACTTGGTTGGGAAGATCCCATCGGAAAAAAACTAGGCTTTTTCCATCAGGAAGTACCTGGACAAGTAATCGGGGTAATGCGAGACTTTAACTTCTTTTCGCTTCACAATCCAATTGAGCCTTTAGTTTTTGTCTACAACCCCCAGCCTGGCCGAAACCTGATTGTTAAGTTCAATCAAGATCAAATGTCCGAAGCACTGGATGTCATTAAAGCCAAGTGGGATGAGGTATTGCCTAATTATCCGCTGGAATATAGCCTCTTGAATGATCAACTACAGGCGCAATACGAGGCTGACCAAACGCAGAACAAGCTTATCAGTTCTATGACTTTGTTATGCATCTTGATCTCGCTGATTGGGCTTACTGGTCTTACTTCCTTTAATATAGGTCAGAGAAGAAAGGAGATTGGAATTAGAAAAGTATTGGGCGCTATGTCCGGCCAAATTGTCGTTTTTATGTACTCGGGTACTTTAAAGCTGATCGCTTTGGCCGGTGTCATAGCTACTCCCTTGGCCTATCTCGTGATCTCTAAATGGATGCAGAATTTCGAGTATCAGGCGGCTATTAATATAGGCCTAATCATTATCGGATTGTTGGCTGCACTGTTATTGACCTTCTTGCTAGTGGGTAGTTTGGTAGTGAAAACGGCACGAAAGAATCCAGTCGATTCTCTGCGATACGAGTAGGTACTTCATCCTTATTGCCAGATAAACCTATCTCGCGTAGGTCATTTCGACCATAGGAGAAATCTGACCATTCAGAACCAAAACGATCCGACCGCTCAAAGCGGTCGGATCGTTCTTTTTAATATCGAATTAGTATTAACCGTCACACGGCTTCGAATAGTCTGACGGTTGTTATAGTCTATCGCTTCTTCTTCAAGGTCATTGACTCGGCCAGCTTAACCGCCTCAGCCGCATTGATGATTCCTCCGGAAACTGATAGATCCCCAAATCTCACGTCTTCACCAGATCCAGGAGCGGAAACCGTAAGCCCTTTTAGGCTTCTGGAAGACCTGATCAAGATATCTTTAATTTGCTCAGCTTTCAAGTCAGGAAAGTAAGATAACAGCATGGCTGCAACGCCCGCGGTCACGGGAGAAGCCATGCTCGTTCCCTGAGCATCTTGATAGTCATTATCAGGAGCAAGTGAGTAAATGGCTACACCAGGAGCAAAAACGTCTACATTCTTCTTACCATAATTCGAGAAGACTCCTACGTAGTTTTCATCTAAACCTGAATCCGAAGCACCAACCTCAATCCAGTTAGGCATATTCTTTCTTTTTCCAATATAGTCGTTGGGGAAGTTATTGGCTTCATCAATATTCTCTGCACTGTTGCCAGCAGCATGTACTAATAAGACTCCTTTTGAAGCAGCATATTCAATTGCTTCATATACATACTCCTTATGTGCTGAATAACTCTTACCAAAACTCATATTGACGATTTGGGCTCCATTGTCTACCGCATAACGAATCGCATTAGCGACATCCTTATCACGCTCATCGCCATCAGGAACAGCTCTCAAGGCCATAATTTTGACATTATCAGCGACTCCATCGATGCCTAGACCATTGCCTCTCTTGGCTGCAATAATTCCTGATACATGTGTACCATGAAAGTTCTTAGTACCGATGCCGATCACGTCATTGTTTCCGTATCCTACTTCGTCCAACTTGTTAGGGTCATCTCCAACAATTCCTCTGGGGTCAAATTCTAAGTCATAGGCACCAGCCTGAGTAGTCACTTGCTCAAGATCTTTGCCTAAGAAGTAGATCAGGCTATCCAAAACAAGGCTCTTGTCTGTAGCCTCATAAACACTGGACAAAATCGCTTTCCCTTGAAGTACCGTCTGGTCTGTAGAACTCACTTTCTGAACAATATCATAGGTGATAGAATCGATCATAAAGTAGGCTTGAAAAAGCTTATTGAATCTTCTAAGCTGTGTATCTACATTCTCTAATAATTGCAGTTGACCGAGCGTCTCTTCAGATCCTTTTTCGAATTCTTTTCGAACCTCTTCCCAATACTTGAATCCCTCTAACTCCTTCTTCTTAAAGTCGCTTTTGGTCTTCCCATCATAAATAGGTTTTAGTCTCTTATATTCTCTGGCTAAGGCATAAGAATCCCTATTGACGTTGGTGCCATCTTTACCTCCAATGAAGTTCCAGCCGTAGACATCATCTACATATCCATTATTGTCATCATCAATACCGTTATCAGGAATTTCATCTTCATTTATCCATACAACATCTTTTAAGTCTTCATGCAAAATGTCGATGCCTGAGTCAATTACAGCGACAATGACTGTCTTTGATTCCTTGCCTCTTAAGTATTCATAAGCCCTTTCTGTACTCACACCATTCACCTTGTCTTCGACAGGGTCAAGGTTAAACCAGTTCTTCGGTGGTGCAGTGGTTTGAGCTGCTAAAGACATTGAAAGGCACAGCAGTGCCATTGAAAGTACTTTTCTCATATTTCTTAAAATCATATTATTTCGTTTCGAACAAGCCCGTTTCTGGGTGCTTATAACATGTCTCGGGCTCCATTATTTTACCATTCATGGCAATAAGCGTGCCTTCTGTTAAAACATTCAAAGCACCGACTGCCACACCGATATTAAAGTCAGCATCAGATTCGGCAAATCGTTGAGGCCTATACGATCCTGTGAACAGTATTGTTTTCCCTTTTATATTACCGATGTGTTGGGCGGTTTGAACCATGGTGTCTGACCCATGGGTTACGACAATCTTGGAATATTCAGTGGATGACAATAGTGACATGAGCTCATTACGATCTTGATCGGTCATATCCATACTGTCCTTTTTGAAAAGGCTCTTTACCTCAAACTGAAAGCCTGGGAAACTCTTTTCCAAAATTCGGGAAACAGCAGGTTCGTCTATCTCAAAGGCATATCCCGCATTGGTTTTAGGGTAATCCTTGTCAATAGTACCACCGGTCTGAATAAAGAGAACTTTCATTCAGCCAATATAAAGAGAAGGTTTAATACTTAAAACATGGTAAAATCGTATCTCTTCTTGTCCTTTTGACGATCTTTCCGAAAGACAATGTCAAGGAGAACTCGTGTGCGCCTCCCGTTACTCCAGCTAATTGAGAAACTGTAAAGTCGTAGCTATAACCAAAAGACAGGTCTTGGTTGAGTTCGAGCCCAAACAAGGCTATTATCGATTCATTCTTTGCCACCTTATTGACGTTCTGAATCGGTATTCCGCGGTACCATGCACCAATGACCAATGGTTGAAAGTACAACTGAACTCCAGCATCTAACTGCCGAAATCCTCCCTGAGATTTGTAGTTAACTGCGAACGTTGCCGATCGCTCTTGAAACTGGTAAGAAACGGTTCTTAACCGCCTGCCTTTTGAAAACATCAGTTTGTACCCAGCGTGCAAAGAGTACTTCCGGTCCAGTCGACTTTCTTGATCTAAGAATGATTGATTGGGCCGGTTGATGTGATGAATTGAAAAACCTATCCAAGTGTCACTCGAATAGAGAAGGGTTCCTGCAGAAGCACTCAAGAAGTCGACCCTTGCCCCACGATCAAAAACTTCTCCACTCGGTCCGATCACCTGGCCATTGTCAATGTCGATTTGATTGCCGAATACGAGCTCTTCAAAATTGAGGTTCTTGTTGAAATATGACATCTGCATGCCTGTCCTCATAATCAAGGCATCTGAAATTCTAAGCTTATAAGAATATAACAACCCTACTTCACTTGACTTAAAGTCAAGAAAGCCTTCTTTGTGCTCTGTAATGATCACCCCGATACCACTCTCCGCAGCTTTAGAAAAGTAGTCCAGATAAGCCGAAATTGTGGTAAAAGAATGCGTAAGTGACGGCCATTGATTTCGGTAATTCACACCAACCCTTGCTCGATCTGTAGAGCCTGTTAAGGCCGGGTTCAAGTACAATGGTGAGGCATAAAACTGAGAAAATTGGGGGTCTTGGGCTTGTAAATTTTTGCAAAGGCAAAGGAGTACCAGCACCGCTAGTAGTGGTAGACTTTTCTTCATACGCTATTTCATTAGAGCGAAGATGCCTTCGCGTTCGACTTTGAGACCATTGAAACTGACACCAATGAGTTTGAAAACATAATTTCCGTTTTCAGCTCTTTTGCCCTTGACTGTACCATCCCAACCCTTCGTTTCTACATCGTCAGTACTAAAGATTACTTCTCCCCAAGTGTTGTATATGATGAGGCGGACTTTGGTAAGTCCGAGCATTCTCGGCCGGAAGAAGTCATTGTTTCCATCATTGTTAGGTGTAAATGCAGTAGGCACCATGATGCGATAACCTTCCGTAATTTCCAGTGTAGTGGATTTAACCGTCTGGCAACCCGTTCGATCCGTCACGGTCAGCAATACTTCGTAGGTGCCCGGAGCATCGTAAGTGTGGATGGGATCAATTTCATCTGAGTCGAAGCCATCGCCAAACTCCCATTTCCAGTCGACCACTTCTCCTACGGACAAGTCAAAGAAACTCACAGGATCGTTAGATGCCAGCTCTCCTGTCAGGTCGATCGATTCGGCATTATATTCAAAGTCAGCAGTACCTAATTCGGGGATATCAATGTCTATTGCTCGCGTGCGGAAACAACCTCGGTCATCCGAAACCTCAATGGAAATTCGGCCGCCATCGGTTACCAGAAATTCTGAGCGTGTGCCTCCTCCTCTTGACCATCGGTATCTATAATTACCTACACCACCCTTCACATTGGCTTTCACTAAAGTCCCGGCAATTCTATTTTCACAATCAATATATGGTTCGGTGCTAAAACCGACTTGCAAAGGTTCAGGCTGCAAAACGGTGTAAGTACCCTGAACGGTACAACCAAAACGATCGGTGACTTCCACCACATAGGTTCCCGGCAGTACGTCAATCAAAGAAGACTCTGTAGCTCCGTTTGTCCAGCGATATTGGTAGGGCTCTTGGCCACCTGAAACTATTACATTGACTCGACCACTTTGCGGGTCATTACACCTGGTGGCATCTTCAATATATGCGTCCAAAGTGAGTGGTAATGGATCGAAGATATTGAAGGAGTTCTGAATCGTACAACCATTCTTATCGGTAACCAAAACATTATAAACCCCAGGGCTTAAATTGGTGAGTGTTTCTGTGCTAGCCCCTGTGCTCCAACGAATGGCAATCGGTTCTATCCCTCCTTCAATATTTAATGAGATGGACGCATCATTTGCCCCTACACAACTTATAGGGGATATTTCTGGGCTGATGCGGTATAATTCTGGCTCTGCCAAGGTATAGGTACCCTGCACCTGACAACCATTAGCATCGGTAACAAGTACATCATAAGTGCCCGAGCTTATGCCTATAAGATTTTTAGTCACCGCTCCAGTATTCCATTGGTAAGTATAAGGACCTGTTCCTCCCTTAATGTTGAGCTCGATGGACCCGTTACGATCGTCATAACACTGGCTTTCATTGACCACAGCATCTTCTAGGCTAAGCAGTTCTGGCTCTGTTACGGTAAAGATACGTTCCACCACACAGTCGTTGGCATCTTTTACTCTTACCGTATAATCTCCCGCACTCAGGTTGGCGATTGAGGTTCCTCTATCTCCAGTACTCCATAAGTATTCATATGGTCCAGTTCCCCCCGTTACATCAATATTGATACTGCCGTCTCCATCATCTAAGCATGAAAGATTCAGTTTTCCACTTGTCGCGATGGTAATTGGAGCGGCTGGCTGTGCGATTGTCACGGACTGCTGCACCAGGCACCCATTGGCATCCGTAACGGCTACCGAGTAGGTTCCTGCTCCTAAGCCTGTAATTCGACTAGTGCGTTCCCCATTGCTCCACAAATAGGTATAAGGACCGATTCCACCTTGTGGAAGGGCGCTAATAACTCCCGACTGATCGCCAAAACATAGGAGATCTTCATAATCAGCAAGGGCCACTGTTAGGGCTTCGGCTGGCTCAGCAATAACAATAGAGGCAGTGGTCGAACACCCTCCTGCGTCTGAAACTAATACTTCATAAACACCGGCATTCAAATCGACTAGTTGATCTGTGGTTTGACCGGTATTCCAGGTATAAGTATACGAACCACTACCTCCCGTGACATCCAGCTGAATGAATCCAGTGGACGCTCCCTTACATAAGACATCCTGCTTCTGAATCTCTACGGTAAGGTCTCTGGAATCTCCAACCTCGACCGACCTTGTAATGCTACAATTGTTTGAATCGACTATGGTCAGGTTGTAGGTTCCGCCACTAATATTTACAAGGTCTTTGCTTGTGCTTCCGTTTGACCAGACATAAGAATATGGTCCGGTTCCGCCCGAAGCAGTAGCGATGATTGAACCATCAGAGTCCCCAAAACAGGAGGTACTGGTGGCATCAAAAACAATATCCAGGGCATCTGGCTCACCAACGACATAGGTCTCAGTAAACACACAACCAGAAGCATCTGTAATGGTGACGGCATAGCTGCCAGCAAATACATTGACCAAGTCTCTTTGGTTTGAACCGTTACTCCATAAATAGTTAAAAGGTGCCGTGCCACCTGTAACAGCCAGTTCCACAATACCATTCGGCTGACCATTACAGAGCGTATTGGTAATAGTGGCTGTGGCTCCTAGGGGGGCACTTGGTGCGCCTATGGCAATATTGGTAGTCAGTACGCACCCTCTTGCATCGGTGACCATCAGCTCGTAGTTACCTCCGGCCAGGCCTGAGATATCTTCTGTTGTGGCCCCATTATCCCAGTTGTAAGTATAAGGCAAGGTTCCTCCACTAACAGTGACATCAATACTGCCATCATCGGCACCAAAGCAAGTGACATTCTGTGCCAAAAAGTTGGTAGAAAGCTGTAACGGTTCGGTAATGGTATAGTTGGCGGAATAAGTACAACCACCTACATCCGTTACCAGTACGGCATAGGTGCCAGGAGTGAGGGTATTTAAGTCTTCGTTGGTACTTCCATTACTCCACGCAAAAGTGAATGGTCCGGTACCTCCGGCAACTGTTAAATCAATACTCCCATCTCCAGCACCATTACAACTAATTGTGCTGACATCAGCAGACAAACTAATAGCTGAAGGACCCGAAACAGTATAATCTTGTTGAATCGAACATCCATTGTTATCGGTAATTGTCACCTGATAAGTGCCTTGAGAAAGCCCAAAAATATCCTTCGAAGAAGACCCTTGATTCCAGGAATAAGAGTAAGGTGCGGTTCCCCCGGTTACATTTAATACCACCGCACCCTGATTGTCTCCGAAACAAGTTTCATCAGTAATTACAGCCGTAGAAGCAAGTGGAGCCGATGGCTCTGCCACTACTATAGTTTCTGAAGTTTGACATCCATTATTGTCAGTGACCGTGAGCGTATATGACCCTCCCGAAATACCGGTTAGATCTTTTGTCGTTTGCCCTGAACTCCATGCGTAGGTATAGGGTAATGTTCCACCCGTTACGGATACTGCTATACTTCCATTGCCATCCCCAAAGCAGTTGACATCATTAGCTGTATATCCAATTAAGATAGAAGCCGGCTCGGTAATGGTATAGTTTTGAAAGGTGGAACATCCATTGGCGTCAGTAATCGTCACTCCATAATTTGCTGGAATCAGACCTGTGCGATCTTCGGTGGTCGCTCCATCTGCCCATAAGAAAGTATAAGGTCCCACTCCTCCTGAAATTGATAAATCGATTGAGCCATCGCCAATACCATTACAGGTCACATCGTTCACGATGGCCGTTGCGCTCAGTGCTGCAGGTCCCCCAATCGTGAAGTCTCCTTGAATGACACAGCCATTATTATCCGTGACCGTGACTTGATAGGTTCCTCTTCCTAGACCAGAAACATCTTTGGTTGTTGATCCTTGATTCCACGAGTAACTATAAGGCGCTGTTCCACCCGTCACCGTCAACTGAACTGCTCCCTGGCTATCCCCAAAACAGTTTTCATCCGTAACAATACCGGCAACTGCCAAAGCAGCTGTCGGCTCATTTACTGTATAAGTATTTACCGATTGACAGCCGTTAGCATCAGTGACTGTAAGCGTATAGCTCCCACCAGAAAGGCTGATCAAGTCTTGAGTAGTCTCACCGCTTGACCAGCTATAAGTGTAAGGTGCTATTCCTCCCGAAACGGATATGTCAATGCTACCATTATTATCACCAAAGCAAGCCACATCATTAATTGATTCAGTGACGATTAAGGCGGTAGGTTGAGTAATCACGTAGTTTCTGAAAGTCGAACAACCATTTGCATCGGTGATGGTCACACCATAGTTGGCTGGACTTAGACCACTTCGATCTTCCGTGGTCACACCATCAGCCCATAGGTATGTGTAAGGACCTACTCCTCCTGAAGGAGATAGGTCTATGGAACCATCACCATTGCCATTACAGGTCACATCATTTACGATTGCCGCTGCGGTTATGGCTGCCGGTCCTCCAATCGTAAAGTTTTCTTGAATGACACAGCCATTGTTGTCTGTTACTGTTACTTGATAGGTTCCTCTCCCCAGACCAGAAACATCTTTGGTCGTTGACCCTTGATTCCACGAATAACTATAAGGTGCAGAGCCACCTGTCACCGTCAGTTGAACTGCTCCCTGGCTATCCCCGAAACAGTTTTCGTCTGTAACAAGACCAGAAACTGCCAAGGCCGCTGTTGGTTCGTTCACTGTATAAGTATTTACCGATTGACAGCCATTAGCATCTGTCACAGTAAGCGTATAGCTTCCACCAGTCAGGTTGAACAAGTCTTGGGTGGTTTCCCCACCGGACCAGCTATAGGTATAAGGTGCGATCCCACCAGAAACAGAAATGTCAATACTGCCATCGCCATCGCCAAAGCAGGCCACATCTACAATATTGTCTACAACATTGAGCGCCAGAGGCTGTGTAATAGTGAAGCTTCTATTGATTGAGCAGCCTCGTGCATCGGCAATCGTAACAGTATAACTGCCTGCCACAATATTACTAAGGTCTTCAGTCGTAGACCCATTGGACCAAGTGTAGGTGTAAGCTCCAGTTCCACCTGTAACCGTAAGGTCGATGCTTCCTGTGTTATCTCCATTACAGAGCACATTCACTTGTGTTCCACTTGATTGAAGAGCGATCGGCATGGAGATGGTATAATTTTCAACAATACTACATCCGTTCGCATCCGTGATCGTCACTTGATAACTCCCATCTGAAAGGCCAAAAATATCCTTGTTCGTAGAGCCTGTATTCCAACTGTAGGTGTAAGGTGCGGTTCCCCCTGCAGGCGTAAGTTGAATGCTTCCATCACTTCCACCAAAACAACTGATATCCGTGACAACCTCTGTCGTACTAAGTGCAGCTACTGGTTGAGTCACTGTAATGGTTTCTATCAATGAACAGCCATTAACATCGGTGACGGTTATAATATAGTCGTCTGCAATTAGTCCGGTAATGTCTTCAGAAGTACTCGCATTTGACCAAGAGTAGCTGTAAGGCGCGGAACCTCCGCTGACGGTAATATCAATCGAGCCATTGGCCAATCCAAAGCAACTCACATTGTTTACAGCATAGCCTAGGCTCAGTGCTGAAGGCTCAACGATGTTAAATGCTTGATTGGTTGTACAGCCTCGAGCATCCGTAATATTGACCGTGTAATTTCCCGGAGCAAGGCTAGTCACATCTTCAGTCGTTTCACCGTTTGACCAGGCAAAAGTATAAGGCGCTTCACCACCAGAAACGGTGATATCAACGGTTCCGTCATCGGCTCCAAAGCAGGAGACATCCGTTTTAGTACCAGACAAAACAAGCACGGGTGGATCTGTTATTACATAGGTATCATTGATGGTACAGCCGTTATTGTCTGTAATGGTAACCGAATAAGACCCTGCCGGAAGGCTATTTAGGTCTTCGGAAGTACTGCCATTTGACCAGTTGTATGTATAGGGAGCTGACCCACCCGTGACAGTTAGATTGATAATACCATCAGCTGCTCCATTACAGGTAATTTGTTGGACAGCTTCTGTTTTCGAAAGTGCACTAGAAGGCTGAGTGATAGTAAAGTTATCATTGATGGTACATCCATTAACATCGGTAATCACCACGGAATAATTACCTGCAGGGATATTCACAAGATCTTCCGTCAAAGCACCATTAGACCATGAAAATGAGTACGGGGCTACACCTCCTGAGATGGAGAGGTTTATAGCTCCCGTACTCTCACCAAAACAACTAACGTTTTGTACTACATCAGAGGACGTTAGTTGAGCCGGTTCAATAATGGTAATACTTTCTACATCCATACAGCCGTTGGCGTCAGTAACTGTGACTGTATAGTTTCCGGGATTCAAGCCTGATCGTGAGCTCGTTGTTATGGAACCATCGTCTGCCCAGGCATAGGTATAGGGCCCTGTTCCTCCGGAAACGGATACGTTAATTGCACCATCATTCGCTCCGTTACATGTGATATCTGTTTTGGATGGGCTTGCAGCTAAAGGTGCTGGCTCCGTAATGGTAAAACCTATGGACTTAATACAACCATTCGCATCTGTAACCGAAACAGAGTAGTTACCCGGTGCCAGACCTGTGACATCTTCGGTAATAGCACCAGTATTCCATGCGTAGCTATAGGGCCCTGCACCTCCGGTTACTGTGACATCGATAGAACCATTATTCGAGCCATTACAGGTAGCATTCGTTTGTGTTCCTGACAGGTTTAAAACCAAAGCGGGTTCGGTAATAGTCACATTTAATACAACAGCACAACTGGATGCATCTCTGACGGTAACACTATAATTTCCTGCCGCTACATTGGTTAAGTCCTGAGTTGTAGCTCCGTTTGACCACAAATAGCTATAGGGTGCGGTGCCACCAGAAGGTGTGATATCAATACCGCCAGTAGAAGCTCCTTTACAAAGAATATTGGTTTGTGTGAAAGCGACTCCGATCGGAGCCGGATCAATGATATTGTAATTCTCAACGATAGCACATCCTGCAGCATCCGTTATCGTGACCGAATATGCTCCAGCACTAAGCCCTGTGATGTTGTTAGTAGTAGCACCCGTATTCCAGCTGTAAGTATACGGCCCTGTTCCTCCGCTTACTGCAAGGAATACACTACCGTCAGCCGATCCATTACAAGAAATATTATTAACAGTGGCATTGCCTACTAAAACCGCTGGCTCACCTAAGACAATATTCTCCATCACTGAACAACCTCCAGCATCAGAAACGGTGACAGTATAGGTTCCTGCGACCAGACCTGTAATCGTTGGGCCAGAGTCTCCGGTATTCCAGTTATAGGTATATGGACCAGTGCCATTCGATGCGGAAACAGTTATTGCCCCATCAGCTCCGCCATTACAGGTGGGCAATGTCAGCACTGGGGCCACGGCAATTCTCGCAGGATCAGTCAATGTAAACGCCTCCATATAGGTACACCCGTTGGCGTCAGTGACTGTTACGGAGTGAATCCCTGCATTAAGACCAGTCGCAGTTGCTGTGTTATCGCCATTTGACCACAAATAAGAATATGGCGCGGTTCCACCTTGCATAGTGATCGTGATGGACCCATCACTATTGCCAAAACAGGCTGGATCCGTTTGAACATCAGAAAGTTTTGAAAGCGCCATTGCTGGTTGTGATACAGTCAGGCCTACGGCAGTAGCCACACAGCCATTGGCATCGGTGACCGTCAATGAATAAGTCCCCGCCACCCTGTTATTCAGGTTTGTACTTGTATTGCCGGTAGACCAGGCATAGATATAAGGTCCGGTTCCTCCAGAAACATTACTCTGAATACGACCTGTGTTATCACCAAAACAATCCACATCAGTTATCACAGGATTGATTGTCAAAACGGCTGGTTCGGTCACCGTGAAAGTCTCCACATCCGTACAACCCGCATTATCCGTTATGGTCACCGTATAGGCACCAGCCGCCAGCCCAGAAATATCCTGAGTAGTGGCTCCGTTCGACCAAGAATATGAGTAGGGAGCAACTCCCCCAGTCACAGATAAGTCTATTGATCCGTTGGCATCTCCATTACAGAGTGCATTAGAAATACTTGCTGTTGGAATGATCTCAGGAGGTGAATTGATAGTTAGTGTTGGGGTGCTGATCGTACAGCCCGTACCACCCCGATCAATAATATCCAGGCGATAGTCTCCTGCCGCCAATCCGGTAATGGTGGCTGCGGTTCCAATCACCGCATTATCAGAAAGCCTAATCCATTGGTAGGTATAGGCTCCCCAACCTCCTGTTCCTGTCGCTGTAATGGAGCCATCAGCCGAATTAAAACAGGTGGCATCAGTAGATGAGCCGATGGAATAACCTAAAAAGTTAGCAGGCTGTGTTACGGTGAATACAATGTCTCCCGTACATCCATCCTGATCAGCCGTTCTGAGGGTATAATTTCCTATGCCAAGACCGGTAATCGTAATCACATTGTTTGGAAAGGCGATAGATCCCGTGCCAATCGAAGTCATACTTCCATTGAATAGCTCCCAATCGTAGCCGGGGTTTCCATTTCCCATAGTCACTACAATCTGAGCGTCTGAGTCCCCTCGACAAGTTACATCATTAACGACAACAGTACCGACCAAATCTGGTGGATTGGTCACCGTATAGGTTGCTGGGCCTGTGGAATCCCCATTACCATCGGTCACCTCAACTGTATAATTTCCAGCCGTTAGGCCACTGGCAATAAAACTGGTAAAAGGCAACACTGTACCTCCATTATCCTTCCATTCATAGGTGTAGGGGAGCACACCCGAGGTTACGCTAATCGTAATTGAACCAACACAACTGTTAATGCTTACAGATGAAATCACAGGCCCCGTTTGCTCCTCATCTTCTGAGGCAAAGCCTAGTTTTGCAGTACATGAAAAAAGTATCAACAATAGAATTATTCTAAGGTAATACCTTTTGTTGGTTGTGACTGGCATTTTTGTGGTTGTTTTGCTTAGGTGAGTAATTCGGTTACCACATCCTGAATATGAGGGGTTTAGGGCTAATAATCAAGCCTTCGGCCAAAAGAGGCTCCCTTTGAATTGTGCAAAATTATGGCGCTTAGCAGCGTATTATATTTTGTGTTTTTCTAATATTTGCTTTCGGCCTTCGAAAATGAAAATGTGAAAAACAATTCCGTGTATTTCAGGCGAATAGTAGAAATCAAGGAGGGGCTTAGATTCTTTCGAGCATTCTTCTGAAAAAAAATTTGAAATAATTTTGGCTGTTAATTCTTGTTAAATGCCAGAGGCAGATTGTGACTTAATTTGGCTAAGCTTCATATTTGCGGTTTACTAACCATATAAAACCTTTGGCGCTCGTATAAGTATTATGGTTAGCATATTATCTATTTGATTATTTTAGCGCGCTTTAAGAATTGAAAATCATGGAAGAGGTTGTATCAAACGACTTAAAAAAAGAACATCAGGAAAAAATCAATCGAGTTGCTTCTGAAGTAAGTAAAATCGTTGTAGGCCAGGAGTATATGGTCAACCGATTATTGATTGGTCTATTTACTAACGGTCACATTCTCTTAGAAGGTGTTCCAGGTATCGCAAAGACTTTGACAGTTAACACGCTTGCTGAAGTCCTCCATTTAGATTTTCAACGTATCCAGTTTACGCCAGACCTTTTACCTGCAGATTTGGTGGGTACTATGATTTATAACCAGAAGAAAGCCGAATTCGAAGTGAAAAAAGGCCCAATCTTTGGTAATGTAATCCTAGCGGATGAGGTAAACCGTGCTCCTGCAAAGGTGCAATCGGCCTTACTTGAGGCTATGCAGGAAAAGACCGTGACCATTGGTGAAACGAGTTACAAGCTTGACAGACCTTTCATCGTATTGGCTACTCAGAACCCAATCGATCAGGAAGGAACCTATAGCCTGCCGGAAGCACAGATTGACAGGTTCATGTTAAAGGTTAAGGTAGATTATCCTACCAAAGAAGATGAGCTAGAAGTAATGCGCAGGATGGCTAACATGAAATTCCGTCCGGAAATTGAAACGCTACTGACGAAAGAAGACATCTTTGCCATCAGAGATGAGGTGAATGCAGTCACTATATCTGAATCGTTGGAGAAATATATCATTGAACTGGTTTTCGCTACACGCCATCCAAAAGAGTATGGCCTAGACGAAGAAGCCTATTATATGCAGTTCGGAGCTTCTCCAAGAGCTTCGATTAACTTAAACCTTGCAGCTAAGGCAATCGCTTTCTTTAATCAGCGTGACTATGTATTACCAGAGGACATCAAAGAGATTGCTTCTGATGTACTGAATCACAGAGTTATACTCAATTATGAAGCTGAGGCTGATGGTATTACCACCGAACAGATCATAGAGAAGCTCCTAAAGAAGATTCCAATCAATCACTAAGGCTCTCCTTAACATTCGCATAATCTTCCTAACACATTGTTAAACAGAATGACAACTATTCTTAACAAAGGCGTAAACGCTTTGTAATTGCTTTCATGTTGTTTTGGGTTTAGAAATTAAAACCTAATCAAAACATGAAACGTTCTCTTAATCAACTATTTAGCCTGCTTTTTGCGGCAGCAATCGCACTGATTGTTTCTGCATGTGGCGAAGATGACCCGCAAATTGCGGCTCCGGTGGTAAGCGGCCCAAATGAGGTCACCGTTACTGAAAATGAATCAACTGCAATAACATTCAACTTAACTCTTCCTGGAGGCTACGCTAGCTCCACTGTTGAGGCCACAGGCGGAACAGCAACCAAAGCGTCTGAGCCTACCGTTGGAGATGTCAGCGGTACCCTAGAAGTATCATACGCTGCCGGGTCTGATGGCGCTGGTTCCGTTACTTTAACTGTTACAGATCAAACAGGTAATTCTACTACAACAACCGTTATCATTGAAATTGGCGAAGTACAGAGAAACTTCAATGTTATAGATGCTGATGAAACTAGAAACATTGGTGGACAAGATGTGGCATTCAATCAAAAACGAGTTTCTGGATCATTCAACGAAGACTTTACTTTTACGAATGACCATATCTGGATCATTGACGGTCGTGTGATTGTAGAGCCAGGAGTAACACTTACAATTCAGCCAGGTACAATAGTTAAAGGACTAGGCGAGCAAGGTGCATTAGCTTCAGTACTTCTTGTTGCTAGAGGTGCAGATATCCAGGCAAATGGTACAGCCAATGATCCAATCGTGTTTACTTCTTATCTAGATAATATTAATGTTGGTGAATTTGCTTCTACACTTGATATTGAAAATGACTTAGGTCTTTGGGGTGGTGTAATTATTCTTGGAAACGCCCCAATCGTTGCTCAGGCAAACGAAGTTCAAATTGAAGGTATCCCTTCTTCGGTAACGGCTGGTATCTACGGTGGTAGCGATCCGGCAGACAACTCTGGTTCTTTCACCTACTGCTCTATTAGATACACTGGCCAGCAATTAGGCCCAGGTAATGAGCTTCAAGGCTTAACCCTTGGTGGTGTAGGTTCTGGAACTGTAATCAGCCATGTTGAATCTATCAACTCTGCTGATGATGGTGTTGAAATCTTCGGTGGAACAGTTAACATTTCAAACTTCATTGTATTGAACCCTGACGATGATGGTTTCGATGCTGATCAAGGATGGTCTGGTACTGCAGATAATATCGTTTACATCGGTGCTTCTACTTCTGCTGGTTTCGATTCTGATCACCCATTTGAATTAGATGGCCCTGAAGGAAACGATGCAGGAGAGCCTGAAATTGGAAAATTCACTAATGGCTCTATATGGGGTAGAAGCGCTTCTGACTTCGCTGACCTTAGAGACGGTGCTCAGTACGATCTAAAAGACATCTACTTCTTTGGTTTCAAAGCAGGTGTTGATCTAGAGCTTGATGCTGATGGATCTACTGATCCTAACGATGCTTCAAAAAAGCTATCTGACAACCCTACGATTTCTGATAATTACGCGAATGACATTGTTGCTTTCTCTGGCTTACAATTCAATGGTTTGGATAGAGATGGAGCTACTTCATTCACAGATATCACAAAAATTTTAAATGACAAGTTGGATGCTTCAATTGCCTCTGTTGCTGACAGAGCAGCCCAAGTAACCAACAATGAAGACGTAAAATTTCCTGGTGCTAACAGTATTGTTACCACCGCTAACAAGTCTGTTGGTGCAGATGTATCAGTATTAGGCTGGTCATACACTTCAGCTTTAGGACTATTGGCCAATTTCTAATAAGAAAGACCATATCGCAAGAACTTTGCTCGTGAGCTCTGCTCACGGGCAATTTTATTTAGTAAGAAATACTAACACTGATTTATAATGAAAAATCTAAAATTTGTTTTACTCTTATCTTTGATTGCCTTCGGTCAAAGTGCGTTTGCCCAAAAAGGGAAGATAAGAGGCACCGCTTATGAACGCTCTAATGGGGAGGGTATGTACAGTGTACAAATCTTCATTCCAGAAGTGTCTTCTGGTACAGTTACTGACTTTGATGGAAAGTTCGAAGTTGAACTAACGCCAGGCACCTATACACTTCAAGCCAAATTCATCGGATTTACTACCGTAACAATTAGTGACGTGGTGGTAAAAGCCGGAGAAGTCACGCTTATCGAAGCCATCTGGATGGAAGAAGCCGTTTCAGAGCTAGATGAGATTGTAGTAACAGCTGAGGCTATACGTACTACAGACATCGCGTTATTACAGGCAAAGCGAAAGTCGGCAAATTTAATTGATGGTATTTCATCACAACAAATCAAAAGATCTGGTGACAGTGATGTTGCCGGAGCGATTAAAAGAGTACCTGGGGTGTCTATCCAAGGTGGACAATACGTATTTGTAAGAGGTCTAGGAGATCGTTACACAAAGACCATCCTGAATGGAATGGAAGTTCCTGGATTAGATCCAGATAGAAACGCCATCCAAATCGACATCTTCCCTACATCACTAATTGACAATATCGTTGTCTATAAAAACTTTACCCCCGACCTAAGCGCTGACTTTGTGGGAGGAACTGTCAATATCGAGACCAAGGATTTTCCAGATGAGAAAACCATGAACCTCTCTTTTAGCCTAGAGTATAACCCAAACATGCACTTTAGAAATGACTTCTTAGGATATGCTGGAGGCGGTACTGACTTTCTAGGTTTTGATGATGGCACAAGAGGTTTGCCATTTGACGGAAGAAACGGTGACATCCCTTCTCCAATCCTTCGTGACCCACAAACAGAAGACATCACAAGGTCTTTTGATCCAACAATGGCCGCTGCTGAGCAGTCAAACTTTGCCAATATTAGTTTCGGATTCTCTACTGGAGATCAGCTTGATTGGAAAGGAAGAAAATTGGGCTACATCGCAGCCCTCAATTACAACAACTCTTCTACCTTTTATGAAAATGCCATTGATGCTGCGGAAGTAAAGCCAAGTCAAAGAGATGACTTCGGCCTTATCTCAGATACTCGATTCGAAGGAGGCTTAGGTATTCAAGATGTTCAATTGAGTGGTTTAGCGGGTCTTTCTTTAAAGACTGATAAAAACAAGTACCGATTCCAAGCCATGCATATCCAGAATGGTACGCAGCGTGCGGCAAATAGAACCAGAGTACGTTCGAACAACAACTTCAACACAGCGATAGTGGACAACTTGGAGTACACCGAGCGTTTCCTTACCAACTTCTTGTTAGCTGGAGAGCACTACTTTAATCAAAGCGATGCCAAGCTAGAGTGGAAAGTTTCTCCTACTTTCTCTACCATCAATGATAAAGACATCAGAATTACTCCATTCACAATCGATGATGGTTCTATCGCGATCAACCCACAAGAAGGTGGCGAGCCAAATAGAATTTGGAGGCTACTTACTGAGCAGAACTATGTGGCTAAAGTAGATTACACGCAGAATTTTGCTTTCAAGGGTAGAGAATCAAAATTCAAAGTTGGTGTTAGCAATATTTACAAAACAAGAGATTACGAAATCCAGAACTTCGTTGCCTCTATCAGAGGAAACCAAGACCTATTGAACCTTGACTCTAACCCAGACAGATTGTTTGCTGAGGAGAACATTTGGACGCCAGACAGAGGAACAGGAGTTTATGTACAAAACAACTTCAACCTTTCAAATGCTTACGAAGGTCGCATTAATACACTAGGTGCATACGCGATGAGCGAACTGGCGCTTACTCCAAAGCTTAAAACCATCCTTGGCTTAAGAGTTGAGCAGTATGATCAATGGTATACTGGTGTAAACC
This sequence comes from Roseivirga sp. 4D4, assembly GCF_001747095.1. Classification (NCBI taxonomy): domain Bacteria; kingdom Pseudomonadati; phylum Bacteroidota; class Cytophagia; order Cytophagales; family Roseivirgaceae; genus Roseivirga; species Roseivirga sp. 4D4. The sequence continues at coordinate 3,451,867 of NZ_MDGP01000001.1, read as the reverse complement.
AAGCAGGTGCTAACCCTAATGATCCTACAGGAAGAGTTTTCGAAGATGACAAAGTGTTGAGTTCATTTGAGTTCTTCCCATCTGTCAATTTCGTGTACAACGTAGTTGAGAATTCTAACATTAGAGCTTCTTATGCAAGAACAATCGCAAGGCCTTCGTTCAAAGAAAAGTCTACCGCAGAGATACAGGATGTGCTTACGGGCAGAACCTTCATCGGTAACATTGACCTAGTAGAAACTACTATCGATAACTTTGATATCCGTTGGGAGTACTTCTTTGGAAGAGGTGAGACTATCTCAATCGGTGGTTTTATTAAGGACTTCACTAATCCGATTGAGTTAATTAGATCAGAGACTGCTGCTAATGACTTTACTCCTAGAAATGTGGGTAATGCCGAAATCACTGGGCTTGAGCTAGAAGTGAGAAAGAGCCTTGCCTTCATCACTCCAAAACTGGAAAACTTGACGTTCATCACTAACATCACAGTAACAGATGCTAAAGTGAACTTAAACGCTGCCGAGCAAATCGGTCGAATCAATGGTTTAAGAACTGGTGAGACTTTCAACTTGACGAGAGACTTCGTTGGGCAGCCTCCTTACATTGTAAACGCTTCATTCAACTATACTGACTTTGAAAACTTCTGGGAAGCCAGCGTGAGTTACAATGTTCAGGGAAGAACATTAGCCGTTGTAGGTGTTAACCGTACGCCTGATACATATGATGTTCCGTTCAATAGTTTAAATCTGAATATTCAAAAAGGCTTTGGTGTTGACGGTCAACATGTTATTGGTTTAAGAGTCAACAACCTATTGGGTGACTTAAGAGAGAGAGAGTTTGAATCTTTTATGAGTGCAAATGCGATAGAGACTCGTAGAGATCCTGGAACATCTTTCAGATTAAAATATAGCTACAACTTCTTAAGGTAGTATAATTGATATAATGTCGAAGCCCCTACATTGCTGTAGGGGCTTTTTTTATGCCCAAAAGTCTATATTCGTAGAACATATTCGGCACCAATTTGCTTTTAACTATATGTCTCAGAAGATATTGATTACCGGGGGTACCGGCCTTGTAGGTTCCGTCCTTATTCCAATGCTCAAGGCCAAAGGTCATAAGATTGTTGTCTTAAGCCGGACCAAGAAAGAACATCCTGATTATGAAGTTTTTGAATGGGATTATAAGCGTGACTATCTGGAAGAAGGTGCCTTAGCAGGTGTAGATACCATTATGCATCTGGCAGGTGCTGGTGTCGCTGATGCCAAGTGGACGCCAGAGCGGAAAGACGAAATCTACAATAGCCGAATTAAAACATCCCTGCTCTTACACAATGAGCTTCAAAAAGGAGGGCATCAAGTTAAAACCTTCGTGGCGGCTTCTGCCATTGGGCTCTATGGCGATGACACGGGCAATCAATTGATTAGAGAGACCATGCCGGTAGGTCATAATTTCCTGGCGCATGTCACTGATGCCTGGGAAACCGCCACCAATAAAATCAGTTCATTGGGCATTCGATTGGTACAGCTTAGAATAGGCATTGTTCTAAGTAAGGACGGGGGTGCTCTTGTTGAATTACTCAAACCGCCCGTTGCCGCTCCCTTAGGAAAAGGGAAGCAATATATGAGCTGGATTCATATTGTTGATCTGGCTCAGATGTTTATTGAGTCTGCTGAAAATGAAAGTTATGTTGGCGCTTACAATGCCGTAGGGCCAAAGCCAGAAACGAATAGAGATTTTACTAAGAAAGCTGCGAAGGCTTTCGGAAAAGTCTTTCTACCAATTCCAGTTCCATCCCTTGTATTAAAGCTTATGCTAGGGGAAATGGCCTCCATTGTTTTAGGTGGAAGCAGGATCAGTAGCCAAAAGATTGAGGAGGCAGGTTTTAAATTTCGCTTTCCTAAATTGGAAAAGGCCCTAGACGACCTTAGTACCAAGTAAGGGAACAAGAATTCATTTAACCTTTACATTACTTGATCGTTAATGGTAAGCCGAACTGACTAAATTGGCATAAGCCGCGTTAATAGTCCGCACAAAGTAGAATACATATGACAAACGAAGATAAAATCAAACAAGCCTTTAAAGACCGTAACTGGAACGAGATCAAAACCCATGACTCATGGGTAATTTTCAAAGTGATGGCGGAAATGGTCGAAGGTTTTGAAAAACTGGCAAAAATCGGTCCCTGTGTCTCCATTTTTGGATCTGCCAGAACTCAGCCAGACAATGAATATTATACCATGGCCGAAGAAATTGCTGCTAAACTGGTAAGACATGGTTATGGTGTCGTAACAGGCGGTGGACCCGGTATCATGGAAGCTGGTAACAAGGGAGCACAAAGTGAAGACGGTAAATCCGTAGGTTTGAACATCGAGTTGCCTCATGAGCAGGGTAACAACATTTACATAGATCCAGATAAATTGATCTCATTTGACTACTTCTTTGTCAGAAAGGTCATGTTTGTCAAGTACTCTCAAGGCTTTATTGTAATGCCCGGAGGCTTCGGCACCTTGGATGAGCTTTTTGAAGCCATCACCTTAATCCAAACCAATAAAATCGGTCGCTTCCCGATCGTTTTAGTAGGTACTGAATTCTGGGGAGGGTTGTTGGACTGGGTAAAAGGCACCATGCTTTCATTTGGCAACATCAGTCCACAAGATTTAGATTTAATCAACTTAGTAGATACTCCAACCGATGCCGTTAAGGTGATTGATGAATTCTATTCTAAATACCTCCTATCACCGAACTTCTAATGATCAAACACATACTTTTTGACTGTGATGGTGTACTGATAGATACGGAAATCGTGGCTGCTGAAGTAGTCACTGATTGGCTCAATAGTGAGAACGTAGCCATCGACATTGAGGAGTTTATCCGTGATTACACGGGTAAGACATTCACTGACATCATCAATATCCTGAAAAAAAAAGGGAGCCTAAGCCCCGACTTAGACCTAAGCTTAGTTGTACCTGAACTAGATAGCGAAATTCGAGATAATCAGCGTCCCATTGATGGTGTTTGGGAAATGTTAGATTCATTGAATACGGCAAGGTCCGTGGTGTCCAACAGTGCTAAAGACTATGTGGAACTGGCACTGGAAAAGCTTAAAATCACACATCATTTTGAAGGCAGAATTTACTCTGCTGAAATGGTAGCCAAAGGCAAACCAGACCCAGGAGTCTATTTGCTCGCCCTTGAAAAACTATCCGTGACAAGGGACGAGGTACTTGTTGTTGAGGATAGCGTAGCGGGTGTGGTGGCTTCAAAAGCAGCAGGACTAAAGACTATCGGCTATTTGGGGGGAAGTCATGTGAGACAAGGTCATGGCGATCAATTATTAATGGCAGGAGTTGATGCTTTAGTGCAAGATCATGTCGCCTTAACACATTACTTATCTGAGTATTAAAAGATTCCTAGCTTCACCACCACGCCAAAACTAAGGCTGTTAAGAGCACTTCCAGCCGCAATTTGGTCCGAATTACTCTGATAATTCAGTGTAGTGTCAGTCGTGTATCGATAACTGAGTGAGGCTCCTACTCTTATAAACTTAAGGAGGTTAGCTTCCACTGCCACACCAGGTTCAATTACCGCGAAGGCCTGAGAATCTTCGATTAGAGCATTCCCGAGATTCAGACCTCTGTCTACCTGCTGCATATAGGCAACTCCACCTCCACCAATCAATATTGGAAATGATAGATGAATTTTGTCCGATGGTCTGGGTGTATATTCTACGAAAAAGCCTCCGTAACCTCCTGCAAGACGGTAGTCATTCGAAAGAACCTGGTCATTCTCAACTGCTCTTTGCACCGCATAGCCAGATAGTCCAAAGCCCCATCTTCTGTTTTTTAACCAAACCAAACTGCCCCCCATTTGAATACCTGACTTACCTCCAACTTGCGTTAAGCCGGTATAAGATGTAGCATAGGCCCTGAACTTCTTTTCTTCATTTTGCCTTTCCTCTTGACGTTGAAGCCGTTTGAGTGCTTTCTGCTCTTTAGCTAAAGTTCTTTTACGCTTCTTACTTTCCAGATAACTACTGTCAATAGCAGTCTCGGGAAAATTCAATCTTGGGGAAGAAAAAGTCCTCTTCTCAAAACTGAGATACTTCTCATTCCTAATCACATGGATATTAGTATCAAGGCTTGAAACTAAAGTAGTCGACTCATTACTAGCTGTTTGAATTTCTTCTTGAGCCACCAAGACCTTCGATTGCTGTTCAACCTCTTTCGAACCTCTAATTGTAGTCGTGTCAACTTTCTTTTCCTGGACCGGCCTGACTCTCGGTTTTGACCTCAGCTCCACTTTTTTAACCTCACTACCCTCTTTCGCAGCTGTTTGGCCTTTAGGCTTATCCCTTTTCTTCGGCCTGATGATAACCTTCGAGCCTTTTTCCTGAAAATCGACCTTTACTCCCTTAAAAATTTCTTTTAACAGCACCCTTAGGGTGACATGCCTAAAGCCCCCAGATACTTTCTGCTGCAGATCAAATGCACTTGATGAGTAGACAAAAACCAAGCCTTCATGGTTTGATTCCAAAGTCTTTAGTACATCAACTATCGTTTGACCCTCCAATCGATAGGTCACCTTTTGATCCAAAAAAGGCTGGTTCTCCTGTGCTTGCACAACACAGGAGAAAGCCAAAAATGATAGTATAATTCTAATCTTGAGCACTTCGGTTTTAGTCCCTAAAACTTACCAAACTTAAGCGTCACCCCACCAGAAAGACCTCTCAAGGCATCTTTTGGAGCAATCGCCTGACCTGAACTGGCATAATTAAGCTCAATATCCGAAGTATGACGATAACTTACACCAAAGGCAACACGCATAAATTTGATCACATTCAATTCCAATTCTATTCCTGGTTCAACTACAAAGAAGGCCTGACTGTCTTCTTCAAAGAAATCAAAGTCACCTCCTCTAAACGAGTTGTGCGCTCGTGAATAAGCAATACCTCCCGCTCCGATCGTAATCGGGAAGCTCAGGTGTACAGGACTTTCAGGGTTCACTATAAATTCTAAGAATAAGCCCCCGTATCCACCGATATATTCATAGCGATTATTCAATTGAGTGTCAGTCCGTGCTTCCGTGAGAAAGCCTGTCCCGGCAAGGCCAATTCCTATTCTGTGATTAATGAGCCAGGCACCTCTGCCCCCAATTAAAATCGCATCACGATTGTCAATACTGGAGTAGCTCGTGGTGATACCTCCATAACCCCCGTGCGAATAGATTCCTCCGTTTCCGAAGAGGGTTTTCATCTCTCGATCTTCTTGTGAAAAGGCCAGAGTTGCTATTAATAGTAAGCAAATTGTAATTGTTGTTTTTTTCATGACTTTTGGTTTTTTGATATTCCGTTAAAAATGAGTTCTATATGAATTACTTGCTAAAAGGCCATAGTTGTCCAATAGTGATTAAATCACATGCAGCTATTACCAACTTTCCAGTTTCTTAGAGTTATCTGTTTACAGGGCAATGACTAAAATTCGCAGCCCTTTCCACTCAATTGATAGAGTTGACCATTTTGTTTTATTTCTATATTAAAAAGTAGCGCTATAGTCTCGAGCACACCATCAAGGGACTCGTTTTCAAACGTAGTAGTCAGTGGACAGTCCAAAAAGTCCTTATCTTCAATCTCAAGCACTACATTATATAAGCTTGAGATTTCACCAATCACTTCTTTCATTGGTGCATCCTCAAAAGTAAGTGTGCGGGTTTTCCATGACATAAAGTTTGGGTTGTCATTATCCCTTTTGGTCACCTCACCTTTCGCATCGACCACAACCATTTGTCCTGGTGTCAGTGTGACTCTTTGATTCCCTTTTGTAAAGCGCACCTTACCCGTTGCCAATACAAGCTCCAGAGATTCACCCTCTCCCTCGCTCACCGTGAAAGTGGTTCCCAACACTTCAGTTGTTGTGCCATCGGCCATCACCCTAAAAGGCTTTTCAGGATTGTGAGCAATATCAAAATATGCTTCTCCACTTAGTGTCACTTCTCTGGTAGAGGTAGAAAATTCCTCAGGATAGTCTAGCGTAGCTCCCTCGTTTAGCCAAACGGTTGAACCATCCGCCAAAACCACTTCTAGGGGATCAGTTGAGGCCATCGCCTGCCTCATTATGACCTCTCCTGGCCTGAGTAGAAAGACTGAAATTGCTGCAATCAATAAGACTGCAGCGGCATACTTCCAGATTTGCCACTTAGAGCCTACGCCTTTCTCATTTTGACCGATTTTACCTCGAATGGATCGCCAGTTCTTATCTAGATCTATCGCTTCAAAGTCCTTTAAGCTTTCTGACTTTTCCCAAACCAATCTTATCTTATCCAGTTCTAACTGATTTGCAGGATCGCTATTAAGCCAATCTTCCACTTGCCTGTTCTCCTCGGCACTAGTCTCTTGCTTCAAGTAGTCGATCAATAAATGATCCGATATGATGGCCTTTTCTTTCATTAACTTTCAACATTATGACGAGCCTAGTGAAAAACACACGTAAGTCCCTTCAAAAAATTTACTAAAACAGCCTTGAAAGGATTATAATCAAGAGATTGACGTACGGCAGTACATCTTTTCTCAATCGCTTCAAGGCATTACTCACCTGCGTTTCTACTGTTCTTTTTGAGATATCCAGTTCTTCTGCAATCTCCTGATTCCGCTTTCCGTCAAAGCGACTCATCTTAAAGATTAACTGGCACTGATCTGGCAATACTGAAATCGCTTTCGCAATCCTTTCTTCAAGTTCGGATTGTTCCATCGTGTCATTCCAGTCGGCAGACTCTGCAACACTCAATAATTTGAATTGATCGTGATGATCTGACTTTGACTTTAACGACCGCAGATAGTCGATTGATTTGTTTCTAACCGATTGAAAGAGAAACGCTTTAAGCGAAGTGTGAAATTGGATGGACCTTCTGTTTTCATAAAGTTTGAGCAAAACCTCTTGAACCAAATCCTCAGCCACACTCAAGTCTTGCACAAACTTTTTTGAGAATACGGTAAGTACCTTGAAGTAGGCTTGAAAAACCTCTTCAAAGGCCTTTTCACTGCCTTGCGACAGTTGCTGTTGAAGCCTGATCTCGTCTTGGTCGTGCACGATGGTCAAAAATACTTCGAAAATTTATGCGATGACGAATTGCACAATAAAATTCCTTTCTTTACTTTGTAACTCAAAGTACTTTTAAAATGGAAAAAGATTACTTAAAAGACATTTCTGAGATTCGCTCCATTATGGAGAAGTCATCTCGGTTTATCTCGTTGAGTGGATTATCAGGAGTCATGGCCGGTATCTATGCACTGATTGGTGCCGCCATTGCACACGAACTTGTTTATACGAGCGAGATCATCGTATATGAACAACTGGTATTGCGCGATGTCCGTGGAAACCTAACCGCATTGATAATCATTGCCTTATCCGTGTTGCTCCTAACCATCATCACAGGGATTCTTCTCACAAAGCGAAAGGCAAAGAAGGAAGGTGTGAAGACCTGGGATGAGACCACGAAGCGATTGTTGGTTAACCTTTTCATTCCATTGATCGCTGGAGGTATTCTCGTGATCATTTTCTACAATCAAGGCTTGATAGCACTCATTGCGCCAGTCACTTTGATCTTTTATGGTATGGGCCTCATCAATGCGAGTCACTATACCTATAGAGACATTCGGTATTTGGGAATTTCAGAGGTAATATTGGGGCTTATTGCCAGTGCAGTCTTAGGTTACGGGCTTTTAATTTGGGCTTTGGGCTTTGGTGTACTACACATAGTCTATGGAGCCATGATGTACTTTAAATACGAACGTTGAAAGTAGATATTCACAAGCTGAATAAAGCCTTTGAAAACAGGGTACGATTAGGGATTATGTCTGCTCTAATAGCCGGTGAAGCGATGGATTTTAACCGGCTAAAAGAGCTGCTCGATGTTACAGACGGTAACTTGGCAAGTCACTTAAAAGCGCTGGAAAAAGAGGCTTTTGTCGAGGTTCAAAAGTCCTTTATCGGCCGAAAGCCGAATACAAAATATAGGGTCACAAAACCGGGTAAAAAAGCCTTTAATGAGCATATCAATGCACTTGAAGCACTCATAAAAAAGCAAACAGGGAAAGGGTAATATTTTTTTATTCTTTCACTTTGAACTACAAAGTACTTTTAAATGAAATAAAATATGGAACAAAAACAAGAATCTACCTTTGAAAAGGTAAACAACGCCATTAAGAATTCCATCAGCATCAAGCTGCTGAGCATTGGATTTCTCATCGCTATACTCCTCATTCCACAATCGATGATAAAATCCCTTATCAGCGAACGGCAATCGAATCAATTTGTAGCGGTTAACGAAGTATCTGACAGTTGGGCAGCACCTCTCGAACTCACAGGCCCCATCTTGACCATCCCTTTTGAGGTCGTATATAGCGATAAGGACAAGACCTATCGTACTAAGAAGTACGCTCATTTTCTACCAGAAGAATTACTTATTGATGGGGCACTAAACCCAGAGACTCGCAAACGGGGAATTTATGAAGTGATTGTTTATTCGACCTCTTTGGCCCTAAAAGGGAAGTTCGGCAAAATTGATATGAAGCAATTCACTGATCAGCCACAGCACATTCTCTGGCAAGAAGCAACGCTAAGCATTGGTATTCCGGATATGAGAGGGATTCAATCGGATATACAGTTTCAGCTTGAAGATACAGCTTATAGAATGGAGTCAGGGATTCCCGATTTTCTTCATCTTGACTTAGACCAAAACGATCTGCGCTATGGTTCAGTAAGCGTCCGAAATAGTAAAAATCAAACAGGAGTCAACAGCAGGGTCAAAATCGATGAAAAACAAAAGCAAACCAGCTTCTCTGTTGATTTGGATATAAGAGGAACGAAAACCCTCATGTTTAATCCAGTTGGCAAAACCACAAAAGTTAAACTGACATCAAGCTGGCCTCACCCGAGTTTCGAAGGGCAATTTCTACCGAATGATCATCAAATCTCGGAAGACGGATTCACAGCAGAATGGTCGGTATTCGACCTCAATCGAAATTACCCACAGCAGTGGATTGGTGAAGCCCATAGCATCAGCAATGCTGACTTTGGGGTTAACCTTTATCAACCTGTAGACAACTATCAACAGAATACGCGTTCGGCCAAGTATGCCGTGCTGATTCTATTCCTCACTTTTATCTCATTCTTCTTTATTGAGGTTTTGAATAAGAAGAAGATTCATCCGATTCAATACATTCTCGTTGGTCTGACACTTACAATATTCTATACATTACTGCTTTCTCTTTCTGAATTGATCGGCTTTGGTGGAGCTTATTGGGTTGCCTCTTCCATCATAATCGTTATGCTCACCTCCTATTCGCTTTCCATTCTTAAGAGCAGAAAGCTGGCTGGTTTCATGTTGCTGTTTTTTACCATGATATACAGTTTCATTTTCGTCATTCTCAGAATGGAAGATTTCTCATTATTAGTGGGAAGCTTTGGCCTCCTGATTGTTCTCGGTTTCTGCATGTACCTATCCAGAAAAGTAGACTGGTATAATATCAAATCAACTAAAAATGGACTCTCTCATGAAAGCGCTTAAACTCAAAATATTGCTCAGAGGAGGATTGTTCCTCCTCCGGGCTTACTGCTGGATAAGACAAAAGAAAAACAAGGAAAGAATGGTAGCAGCCATGTTGTTAATACCTGCCATGATTCTCCTTATGCCGACATATACGTTCACACTCACTTTGCTGCAGTCTTTTCTGTTCCAAGCCATGTTGGTCTATGGCATTTTCAGCATCATTTGGATCTTCAAACATCACTATCGATTGGCAGGGATAAATTTTAGCATTTATCTGCTGCTACTCATCAAGATCAATAGCCCCATCGACATGGGGTATAGTGTAAGCCAAGGCAAGGAAGAGTTGAAGGTGATGCAATTCAATGTACATGCTGTGAATACCACCTTCGAGGAAACCATTGATCGTGTTATCCAATTAAGCCCTGATTTTATCTCTTTTCAGGAAGTTGCACCAGTGTGGGCCGAAAAACTTGAAGAAGGCCTGAAAGCCGATTTCCCTTATTATACCGTAATGACCCACCCTTTAGAAAGTCAAGGAATTGCCGTTTTTAGTAAGTATCCGCTGATCGAAACCGAAAGGGTGATTTGGGCAGGTACCGCCAATATCACAGGCAAAGTGCAGGTGGGAGAAGAGCAAATCAACTTCCTGGCCCTACATACCATGTCGCCCACAACAAAAAACCGATGGGACTATCGGAATGCTCATATTCAAGCGGCTAAAAGGTTCATTCAGGAAAGAGAAGGTGAGTTTTTGGTCTTGGGAGACTTTAATACAGTGCCATGGGATAAACGCTTGATCAGTTTTAAGTCTAGTACTGACTTAAAGGACAGCCGCAAGAAGCTGACACCAACTTATCCTACATGGAACCCTTTTGTAGCTCAGATCCCTATAGACTACATCTTCCATTCCAAGGGTATTGGCTGTGACTCACTAAACGCGGTAACAATTACCTCAGATCACAAAGCGATTATGGGCACTTTTCAGATTGCAGGATGATGCATGACTCAAGAACCTTAAAGTACCTCATCAGAGGGTTTCTCATTCTTTTGACTTATGTAATACTAACCTTAATCACGAGTAGTCATTTACCACTCGAGTGGCACGATGAGGGGTTGAAATTCGAGTATGACTTGACTCTAATTTTGGCCACTCCATTGCTCGTCTTTATCCTGGTCATTTTAGACTATTTAAACAACAAAAACCAACGATCGTTCTTTATCAACTTTATTCTGGGAATTCCGCTATCCATTATTAGCCTACTAGCAGTTCTGTTCTTATATAGGAGTTTTGATTCAAGCAGGGGAAATGAAAAAGTGCTGTTCGAAAACCGTTTCAAAAATGGACAAACGATTATTTCCAGAACTCGATACTGGGAAAGCGAACCCAACAAAACTTCCATTCACAGAGTTATAAAATTGGGTGATTGTTTTCAATGGACTACCAAATACGATACAGCTAATATAAATCTGTATAGGTGGGTACCAATAAATCCATAATTCCTTTAAGCTTATGAAGACATTTCTCAACATAAAACTTGTTTGCTTTCTGTTCGATTGCCTGGTCGTAGGCCTTGTACTTTATGCATTAGTACACCCCGTTTTAGCCAAAACAGTACTACCTTAATAAGTCTCTGTTTCTTAGAAAACTTAGTTGCAATTACCCACTGAAATCAAGACCTTTGTGAATTCTGCATTTTGCAGTCCAATTCATGGAAAAACTCAAGGAAAACACCTCTATCGATCTTGCCCCCGTAGACCTTTCTGGTCACGAAAACATCGAAATTTTCGGTGCCCGGGAGCATAATCTGAAGAATATTGATACGGTGATTCCTCGGAACAAACTGGTGGTAATCACTGGTATCTCCGGCTCCGGAAAATCCTCTCTCGCATTTGATACCATCTATGCCGAAGGCCAGCGCAGGTATATGGAAAGTTTTTCGGCCTATGCCCGTTCTTTTATCGGGGATATGGAGCGCCCAGATGTTGATAAAATCAACGGGTTGAGCCCAGTCATCTCTATTGAGCAGAAGACTACCTCTCGTAATCCGCGATCCACCGTAGGTACACTCACCGAGATTTATGATTTCCTTCGACTTCTCTTTGCGCGAACGGGTGTAGCCTATTCCTACCTGACGGGAAAGGCAATGATCCGCCAATCAGAAGATCAGATTGTCGATCACCTGATTCAAAACTTTGATAAGCAGAAGCTCATCCTGCTGGCTCCAGTAGTAAAAGGAAGGAAGGGTCATTATCGTGAGTTATTCGTTCAGATCAGAAAAATGGGCTTCACCAAAGTGCGTGTCGATGGCGTGGTGATGGATATGGTGCCCAAAATGCAAGTCGATCGGTATAAGACGCATGATATTGAGATTGTAGTTGACCGTATCATTGCTGAGGCTGAAGATCGTTATCGCATTACACAAAGTGTCAAAACGGCACTTTCCCATGGTAAGGGGGTGATGATGGTTCGAGACGAAGAGACCAAGATCCATCACTTTTCGAAATATCTGATGGACCCTGAAACAGGATTGTCCTACGATGAGCCAGCTCCGAACAACTTCTCTTTTAACTCACCCTATGGTGCTTGCCAGACCTGCAATGGACTGGGGCAGATTGAAGAGATCAGTAAAGAAAATGTTGTTCCAGATAAAAGCTTGAGCATTAGCCGTGGTGGTATCGCCCCGCTTGGAGACTATCGCGATATCTGGATCTTTAAAAAGATTGACGCCATTCTGAAGCGTTATAAGGTTAACCTTTCCACCCCAATAGAAAAGATTCCTGAAGAGGTGATGGACGTCATTCTTTATGGGGATGATGTTCCAGTCGCGGTAAGTTCAAAAAAGTACCCCGGTACAGAATGGAGCACCAAGTTTGAGGGCATCATAAAGTTTCTGGAAAAGCAGAAAGACGAAGGAACGGAGAAGACCAAACGATGGATTGAAGACTTTATGTCCATCAAAACCTGTCCGTCCTGCAATGGTGATCGTCTCAAGAAAGAATCCCTTCACTTCAAAATTGCGGATACCAACATTGCGCAGCTCGCCCGAATGGACATCACTCAACTGAGCAATTGGTTTGTGGGTGTGGAAGATCGGATGACGGAGAAGCAGAGACAGATTGCTCCGGAAATTCTAAAAGAGATTAGAAAGCGCATCGGCTTTTTGCTCGATGTAGGTCTAGACTATTTAACACTAAACCGACCTTTAAGAACCCTTTCAGGGGGTGAAGCCCAAAGGATACGACTGGCTACGCAAATCGGCACTCAGTTGGTTGGTGTGCTGTATATCATGGACGAACCTAGTATTGGTCTTCATCAAAGAGACAATGTGAAGCTGATCAATGCTTTGAAGAACCTACGAGATATTGGCAACACCATTATCGTGGTGGAACACGACAAAGACATGATGCTGGCTTCCGATCACATCATTGATATTGGACCAGGTGCTGGTCGGCACGGGGGTCAGATTGTTGCCGATGGATCGCCAGAGACTTTCTTAAAAGAAGGCGGCATTACGGCTGACTATCTAAAAGGCCAGCGAAACATAGAAATACCTAAGAAGCGAAGAGCTGGAAACGGTGATCAAATTGTACTCAAAGGAGCTGAAGGCAACAATCTTCAGAATGTCACCTTGAAATTGCCTTTGGGTAAAATGGTTTGTGTGACTGGCGTATCTGGAAGTGGGAAGTCCACATTGATTCACGATACCCTGTTCCCAATCCTGAATCAGCATTTCTTCCGTTCTAGAAAGAATCCTCTGGCTTACAAGTCGATTGATGGCCTCAAAAATGTGGACAAAGTGATTGAAGTAGACCAATCACCGATTGGCAGAACGCCAAGGTCTAACCCCGCCACTTATACGGGGGTATTCTCTGACATCAGAACCCTATTTACTGAATTGCCTGAGGCAAAAATCCGGGGCTATAAAGCGGGAAGGTTCTCCTTCAATGTAAAAGGAGGTCGTTGCGAAACCTGCGAGGGTGCCGGAATGAAGCTTATCGAAATGGACTTCTTGCCAAATGTACATGTGCCTTGTGAAACCTGTAAAGGGAAGCGTTACAATCGTGAGACGCTGGAAGTACGATTCAAAGGCAAATCGATCTCCGATGTGCTTGATATGACGGTAGAGCAAGCCGTTGAATTCTTTGAGCATCAGCCAAAGATTTTAAGAAAGATCAAAACCCTTAATGATGTCGGCTTGGGGTATATCTCACTCGGTCAGCATGCGACTACCCTCTCAGGTGGAGAAGCGCAAAGGGTTAAACTAGCCACAGAGCTTTCCAAGAAAGACACTGGAAAAACCCTTTACATTCTTGATGAACCTACCACAGGCCTTCACTTTCAGGACATTCAGCATTTGTTGGATGTTTTGAACCGATTGGTGGATAAAGGAAACTCTGTATTGGTGATCGAGCACAATCTGGATGTGATCAAAGTTTCAGATCATATTATTGATTTAGGTCCAGAGGGAGGAAATGGTGGAGGAACCATTGTAGCCGAGGGAACGCCTGAAAAGGTTGCCAAGAGCACAAAAGGCTATACCGCACAGTTCTTGAAAGAGGAGCTCTCATAGGTACAAAAAAAGATGCTGCCGCTTTCGCGAACAGCACCATCTTCAACCAAAACATTAAAATCGATACAACTATCTCACTCCTCAACAGTCTGTAACCTAACACCAGTTACGGACATCCATTATCGATTCTAATTTCTTTCTAAAATTCTTTTGAAAGCTCACCATTAGAACGGCAAGTGGTCAATATGTATTATACGTGTTGTGCATATTTATTGGATTTTAACATTTCTTAATAAATTGAGGTATCTACCAATAATAGAGGGTAGAAACATCAACTTTCGGCATTCAAAAACGTTATGATTACTAACGTATTGCCTATGTCTACCTTTCAACATTTGCACCTTGAAATTCCAAGGTGTGAAAAGCCAAGAGTCGTTGTAATTGGCGGTGGATTTGCCGGAGTCCAATTGGTCAAATCCCTTCGAAAACTCCCTTATCAAGTAGTACTTCTCGATCGGCATAACTATCATACTTTTCAGCCGCTACTTTACCAGGTGGCGACCGCGGGTCTTGAGCCCGATTCGATTGCTGGTGCTCTCAGACAGCTCTTTGAAAAGCATGAGGACTTCTATTTCAGAATGGCCAGGGTTACGGGGATAGACTTGGAAAAGAAGTGTATTAAGACACTTGTCGGAGAACTCGACTACGACATGTTGGTGATCGCCAACGGCTCTAAGACGAATTACTTTGGAGATAAGAAAATGTATGAGCGGACCTTCCCTATGAAACAGGTTCCTCAGGCACTCGATCTTCGAAGCCACATGCTGCAAAACTTTGAGCAAACCGTAATGTCACCAGACCCCGATGAGCAGGATCGCTTAACCAATTTTGTTATTGTTGGAGGAGGACCGACAGGCGTAGAGGTTGCCGGAGCACTGGGTGAGCTCAAAAAGCATGTACTCCCTAAAGATTACCCTGATATTGATTTTGACATAATGAAACTCCATTTGGTTGATGGCGGACCAAGGCTCTTAGCAGGCATGTCTCAAAAGTCGAGCGACAAGGCCATGGAGTACTTAAAAGAGTTCGGGGTCGATGTAAGAACGGACACAAGGTTGGCAGACTATGATGGGAAGGATGTAACACTTACAGATGGTACCGTTATACCTGCCAAAACAGTCATCTGGGCTGCAGGAGTAACCGGAAATATTATTGATGGCCTGCCCGAAGGTACTGTCGAACGTGGTCGTATCCTTGTCAATGAGTTCAACCAGTTGAAAGGTTATGAAGATGTTTATGCCATTGGAGACATCGCCATGATGAAGACAAAGGACTATCCAAATGGGTTTCCAATGGTGGCACCCGTAGCCATGCAACAAGCCGAATACTTAGGCAAAAACCTAAAGCGAAAAATTAAGGACAAGCCGTTTGTTCCTTTTAAATACAAAGACAAGGGATCGATGGCTACGATAGGAAGAAACCGTGCGGTGGTAGATTTACCAAAGTTTCATTTTGGAGGTTTTGTTGCCTGGCTGGTTTGGATGTTTGTTCACCTGATGTCTATTGTGGGCTTCAGAAACCGCCTGGTTGTGCTAAGTAATTGGGTTTGGAACTACATGACCTACGATCGGGGTACACGACTCATCATCAGAACTTTTCTCCGGAACCATAAATACAAGCACGGAGATACCCTTTAGCCTCCACAGATAGACGCAGACTACCTCTCGTTAGAAAGCATGCTTTATAATGCTTAAAGTTTGCTTATTTTCCGTTCAGGAAATGAGAAAAAAGCGGCTCTACTGGACACTTCAAATATTGGGTTGGGGAATTTATTTCTTCGTCAACTTCATTACTATGTCCATTAATCCACAAAATCTGGATGAGGCAACCATGCGTATCTCAAGAATTGAGGTGATGATTCACTCTCCTCTTTTGCTCATGTGCTCTCATTTTATTCTAAGAGAGATCATCATAAAGCGGGGTTGGCTGCAAATCAACATCGCAAGAGTAATACCCAGGATCCTTGGCATAATCGGACTCTCCTCTTTAATTGTTGTAGTTCTTTCCTTTGCCCTTTATGGTCTAGTAGGAGCCCTTACTGTAGGACCTGCTTTGCCCACTGATATACTGTTTGCCTTCATCACCTTTGTGATTCTATATGTGATTTGGTCGACCGTCTATTTCCTATACCATTTTCTAGAAACTAACACCAGATCACTCAAGTATGAGGCTGCCATGAATGAAATGCACCTCAATCAGTTAAAATCGCAATTGAATCCACACTTTATTTTCAATGCGCTTAATAGTATGAGAGCTTTGGTAGATGAAGAGCCCAGCAAGGCTAAGATTGCTATAACTCAGTTGTCGAACATTCTCAGGAACTCACTGATTACGGATAAGAAAAGGGTGGTCAGTTTTGGTGATGAGTTAAATACTGTGAAAGACTATCTAGCACTAGAAAGTATAAGGTTTGAAGAACGACTTGAAGTGAGCTACCAGATAGACCCTAAATCTGATGGCTATGAAATTCCTCCCATGATGGTCCAGACGCTCGTTGAAAATGCAATCAAACATGGTGTTTCTAACCTGATGAAAGGTGGCCTTATTGAAATTCAGTCCATTGTGGAACACTCCATTCTGATCTTGAAAATTAGGAATAGCGGACAACTCGTCAATGGGCAAGTAAAAAGAGGTGGCCGAAAGGGCGTAGGCCTAATTAATACCAAGGAAAGACTAAAACTGATCTACGGAGAGGCTGCGTCATTTCGTATTTACAATGAAAATAATAAGTTTGTTGTGACTGAGGTGAAAATACCCCAGCGCATTTAAAAATAGAAACCAATGAGAGCACTGATTATTGATGATGAGAGGTTAGCCAGGAAGGAATTGACCAATCTGCTACAAGAATATCCTGAAATTGAAATAGTGGGAGAAGCAGTAAATGCGGAAGATGCTGAGGAAAAGATTCAAAGCCTTCAGCCAGACTTACTCTTTTTAGATATTCAGATGCCTGGTAAAACTGGTTTCGAGTTATTGGAAACGTTGGACTCAGTACCAGATGTTGTCTTTACGACTGCCTATGATGAGTATGCGCTGAAGGCTTTTGATTTTAATGCGCTTGACTATTTGTTAAAACCAATCGAGCCAGACAGATTGAAAGAAACCATAACTAAACTGATCAACCGCCCTAAAAAGGAAGCTGTTGCAGAAGTAGTGAGCGACCAGAAACTCGGCCCGCAAGATCGTGTTTTTGTCAAAGACGGGGATAAGTGCTGGTTTGTAAAGCTGGAGAATATCAGACTATTCGAATCAGACGGTAACTACATCAAAATCTACTTCGACAACTTTAAGCCGATGATTCATAAATCATTGAATGCGCTAGACGAAAAGCTTGACGATAGATCTTTCTTTAGAGCAAGCCGAAAACATATTATCAACCTTACCTGGGTAGAAAGCATTGAGTCTTGGTTCAATGGAGGCCTGATGGTAGTGCTTCGTGGTGGAGATAAAGTTGAGGTAAGCCGTAGACAGGCAGCAAGGTTTAAAGAGATGATGAGTCTATAATGCTCAACTGAAATTATACATACCCAGGCACTTCTGCCTGGGTTTTTTTATGCTCTACTTAATTTCGCTATCTTTTTGATAATGAATCTTCGGAAAAAACTCGACATCATCATTTTTGGAACCGACACCCCTGCCGGAAAAGCATTTGATGTTGGTTTGCTGATTGCCATTTTGATCAGTGTACTAGCTGTTATGCTAGAAAGTGTCGAGTCGATTGAAAAGAATTTCGGAAATGTCTTCCGCATAGTAGAATGGGGGCTAACCATACTCTTCTCCCTTGAATATCTGACACGGATCTACATTACCGACCGGAAAAGGGGATACATTTTCAGCTTCTATGGGCTCATTGATCTGCTTTCCCTCTTGCCTACCTACTTAAGTCTCATTTTTGCAGGCACACAATATCTGCTGGTCATCCGTGCCTTAAGGCTTCTAAGAGTATTTAGGATTTTGAAGTTGGGACGTTTTGTTGGTGAAGGAGAACAACTGGCAAGAGCACTTAAGTCTAGCCGCCATAAGATTACTGTTTTCATGGCCACGGTGGTCATGCTCGTAGTGATGATGGGTACCATTATGTACCTGGTAGAAGGTGGTGAAAATGGTTTTAGCAGTATCCCTAGAAGTGTTTATTGGGCCATTGTCACGCTTACCACGGTTGGGTATGGAGATATTGCCCCCCAGACTATTCTGGGTCAAACCATAGCGTCATTCGTGATGATCCTTGGTTATGCCATCATTGCTGTGCCAACGGGTATTGTTACCGTAGAACTAGGAAAGGACAAGAAGAAAAGGGAGCAAGTCACTTGCGAAAATTGTGGTCAAAAAGGACATGATAGCAATGCCGTTTTTTGCAAGTTCTGCGGTGAAATGTTGGATAATTGAGCAAGCCCAAACTGGATGTTTACACGCCCGAAGAAGAGCAGGCAAATGCCTTAACTCATGCCACAGGCATCGTTTTGGGCCTCGTAGGATTACTGCTCGTCATAATTAAAGTACCAGTGCATGACGCTGCCCGATTTTGGAGTTGCATTATCTTCTGTGTGAGCATCATCTTGCTTTATGCCGCTTCTACCGCATACCATTCTGTAAAGGCCAAGAAACAAAAGTACTTGTTTAAGCAACTAGATCATATTGCCATCTACATCCTAATTGCTGGCACATTCACTCCTTTTGCCTGGGGAGTACTGGGAAGCGAAGCTTTCGGTATCAATATGCTCTTGGGTGTATGGCTCATTGCACTGGCAGGGATTATCTTTAAAATCTTCTTCACTGGGCGATTCGAGGCTATTTCCTTGCTCTCTTATTTAGCAATGGGTTGGCTGGGGTTCCTGATGTTTGACCGGATTTCTACAATCCTTGGCTCCGAAGTGGTCAACCTGATGATCTATGGTGGTGTATGTTATACTACGGGGATTATATTCTACTTGATGAGGCGACTCAAATATCACCATGCCATTTGGCACCTGTTTGTTCTAGGGGGTACTAGCTTTCACTATTGGGCTGTACTCAATCATATTGTCTATTAATCGTATTTCACATACTCTTCCCATTTGGTGAGTACACTCTGAAAGTCTTCAGGAAGTTCGGAATCAAACTGAACAAACTTCTTTGTTCTTGGGTGTACAAAGCCAAGGGACTTGGCATGCAGTGCCTGCCTTGGGATCATCTTAAAGGCATTGTCAACGAAAGACTTGTACTTGGAAAACTGTGTCCCTTTAATTACCCGATCGCCACCATAAGTCGCATCATTGAAAAGCGGATGGCCTAAATACTTGAAATGAGCTCTGATTTGATGTGTTCTACCAGTCTCAAGGTTACACTGAATCAATGAAACATAGCGTAGCTCTTTAAGTACCTTGTAATGGGTAATGGCGGTTCTTCCTCGAGAGCCATCTTCAATGGCAACCGTAACACGTCTGTCCTTTTCGCTCCTCCCTAAATTCACATCAATGGTTCCCTCTTTTGCTTCGGGTGTTCCCCAGATTAGGGCATAATAAGTGCGCTCAATACTGTGATCGAAGAACTGCTTCGCAAGGCTCTTCATGGCCATTTCCGACTTTGCAATTACCAAAAGACCCGAAGTACCCTTGTCTATACGATGCACCAAACCCGGCCTTCCGTCATTGCCCTCCATTGTTGGTAACTGCTGAAAGTGATAAGCAAGTGCATTGACCAAAGTCCCTGACCAATTATTATAGGCAGGGTGTACCACCATCCCGGGTTCCTTATTGACGATCAGTAAATCATCATCTTCATAGATAATGTTTAAAGGAATGTCTTCCGGAATGAGCTCACTCTCCCTTGGGGGTTCTGGCAAGGCAACCACTATTTCATCCTCGGGATGCACCTTATAATTCGGCTTTACATCATTGCCATTGACTTTTACAAAGCCATCTTTGATTCCCTGCTGTACTTTATTGCGCGTAACATTCGGAAGTCGGTCCATTAAGAACTTATCAATACGATAAGGCTCCTGGCCCGGATCGCAGACAATTCTATGGTGCTCAAATAAATCGCCTTCTTCCAATTCTTCGCTCATGAGATAGCTTTAAAGTCAAGCAAAGATATGACTAACTTCGCAGTGTGGAAATTATGCCCTCTCCAGTTCAGGAAATTAAGGAAGAGCTCTTCAAAGAGAAGGGGGTTCAAGTCTTTATAAAGCGCGAAGACCTCAACCACCCCACGGCACCTGGAAACAAGTGGCGGAAGCTTAAGTATAATTTAGAGGAAGCTAAGCGCCAAGGACATGATACACTGCTCACTTTTGGCGGTGCTTATTCAAACCATATCTATGCCGTGGCTGGGGTAGGTAAAGCTCATGGTTTTAAGACAATCGGAGTCATTCGTGGTGAAGAAACGCTACCATTGAATGACACCCTCAGCTATGCTGCTTCTTGTGGTATGAGAATACACTACTTAAATAGGACTCAGTATCGGGACAAAGATTCAGCCAATGTAAAGCAAACATTACAATATGAGTTTGGTGATTTCTATACTATACCTGAAGGTGGCACCAACAATTTGGCCATCAAGGGTTGTACAGAAATCATCTCTGAATTAGAAGAAGACTACAGCCACTACTGCCTCTCCGTAGGCACTGGGGGCACCATATGTGGAATTATTCAAGGCTTAGGGGGAAGTGGCAGTATTCTAGGCTTTTCTTCTCTGAAAGGCTCTTTTCTGACTGCTGAAGTCGAAAAACTCAACTCGGAATACGTTGATACCGTTTTTGCTAACTGGCAGATTAATAACGATTTTCACTTCGGAGGATATGCCAAAGTCAAGCCTGAATTGCTCAAGTTTACGTCAGACTTCGAAAGCAGGCATCAGATATTGCTCGACCCTGTCTATACCGGGAAAGCTATGTATGGCCTTTATCAACTTATCCACAATGGCCATTTCAAATCTGGAGATCAGATTCTCTTTATCCATACTGGTGGATTACAGGGCAGAAAAGGCTTCGGCTTATAGCTATTTAAGTGGTGATCCTCCCCAGAGCTTAGTGTACTCTTCGCAATGAACAATGATCGTTTTGTACTGACTAAGATCGATTGTAGATGGAATGTCGTAAGTAGCAGCACCTTTATATGCCGTAAGCTTGGCCACAAACACTGGGTCACCGTCCTTTAATGCATTCTTACTTTCAATATCGTCAAAGTCCGCTTTGGATAAGAAAATCTTCAGGTCCGGGGCCTTCTTTGCATTAAAGTCATCTCCAAAAACCACCTGATGACTATCTCCTGACTTTACAATTTTCCAACTGCCTTCAAAAGTTGTCCATCGGCTGTAGTTGTCAAACTCTCCTTGATAAACCACTTCCTGCTGATTCAGAAATGACAGGGATATGAATATTAAAAATGTCGATATGATCTTCATGACTTAAAAATTTCAACCATAACACAGGCCAAGCTCGAAATCGTTCCTTCGAGATTGTCGGCCATGATACTAAGCAAGTAAGTCTTCAAAAACCTCACGCAATTTGCCGAAAGGTTTAATCATAATGTCTCGGCCCTTCAGGTCAAGGCCTTTAACATTGTACTTTGAAACGTAAATTTCATTGAAACCCAATTTCTCGGCTTCGGAAATACGACTCTCAATGCGATTCACTGCCCTAATCTCTCCGCCTAAGCCTACTTCAGCAGCAAAGGCCACTTTCTCGGAGATGGCTACATCATGATAAGAGCTCACCAATGATGCGCAAACTGCCAAGTCAAGAGCAGGTTCTTCAATGCGAATGCCTCCAGCCACATTTAGAAATACATCTTGAGCGCTAAATCTTAAGCCTCCACGCTTTTCTAAGACTGCCAAAAGCATATTCAAACGCTTGCTGTCAAAGCCCGTTGTACTTCTTTGTGGTGTTCCATAGGTCGCAGAACTCACCAAAGACTGAATTTCAATCAATAATGGCCTATTTCCTTCAATTGTAGCCCCTATAGCAACTCCGGTTAAGTCTTCCGCTCTTTGGGAAATCAGAATTTCTGAGGGGTTGGAAACTTGGCGCAGCCCTGACTCTTGCATTTCATAAATGCCAAGTTCAGAGGTTGAACCAAAGCGGTTCTTTACCGTGCGAAGAATTCTATAGGTTAAATGCCGATCGCCTTCAAAGTGCAATACGGTATCGACCATATGCTCGAGGATCTTTGGTCCGGCTATACTTCCGTCTTTAGTGATGTGCCCCACCAAGAATACCGGTGTATTGGTTTCTTTGGCAAATTTCATCAGTTCGCTAGTACATTCTCTCACCTGAGAGACTGAGCCCGCTGCAGATTCAATTCTATTCGTATGCAAGGTCTGGATGGAGTCAATCACTAAAACTTGTGGCGACATCTCCTTGATTTGGCCAAAAATGTTCTGGGTACTCGTCTCAGATAGAATAAAGCAATTATCGCTTTGCACACCGATACGATCGGCACGCATTTTTATTTGCTGTTGGCTTTCCTCTCCAGAAACATAAAGGACTTTCGTCTTGGCCGAACTTAAGGCCACCTGCAGCATTAATGTGGACTTGCCAATTCCTGGTTCACCACCAATGAGGACAAGCGAACCTGCAACAATTCCTCCTCCAAGAACGCGATTTAACTCAGCATCTTTAGTCACGAGTCTGCGTTCGGCACCCTTTTCAATTTCTTTGACATTAACCGGTTTCTGCTTGACGGTGGGCTGATCAGTATCTCTCCATGAAGTCTTGGCTGGGTCTCCTTTCTCTACGACTTCTTCAACATAGGTATTCCATTCGTTGCAGGAGGGGCATTTTCCAATCCACTTAGCCGAATTGGCTCCACAGTTTTGACAGATATAGACGCTTTTTACCTTGGCCATTGAGCAGCAATATAAACGATTTTGAAGCCCTAAGCGAGTAGCTCAGAGATGTCTTCGGTCGTTAGCTTTTTGATGAAACTTTCTTCAGTAGAAATAAGGTCTGAAGCCAGCTTGAGTTTGTTCTTTTGCAAGGCCAGAATCTTCTCTTCGACCGTGTCCCTAGCAATGAATTTATAGGTAAAGACTGTTTTCTTTTGACCTATTCTGTGCGCTCGATCTACTGCCTGCTCCTCAATGGCCGGGTTCCACCAGGGGTCTAATAAAAAGACATAATCGGCCTCGGTTAGGTTAAGGCCGAGGCCGCCTGCACGAAGCGAAATCAGAAATAGCTTAATGTCTTTGTTATTCTGGAAAGCATCGACCTGGCCCTGGCGATCTTTGGTCGTTCCATCCAGATAGGAATACTGAAGCCCCTTATCGTCAAAGTACTTGCGCACGATGGTCAAATGCTTCACAAACTGGCTAAAAATTAAAATCTTATGCCCTTCGCTAAGCGCAGACTCGATCATGTAGCGGATATCTTCCAGCTTACCAGAATCTCCCTCAAAGTCTTCCTCGACCATTTTTGGGTGGTTGGCTATTTGACGAAGCTTTGTCAAACCTTGTAGCAATAGCAATTGCGACTTTTTAATACCACTTGACTCAATAGTATCAAGAATTTTATTTCTGTAGAATGATTTGACCTCTTCGTACTTCTCAGCCTGTTCGGGAGACATTTCACTAAACTTGACACTCTCAATCTTTTCAGGAAGATCTTTTGCCACTTGAGACTTATGTCTCCGCAGAATGAATGGTTTGATGATCACATTGAGCTTGCGCGTTTTCTCAACATCTTGTTTTTTCTCAATCGGCAGTTGGAACTCGTTTTTGAAGTATTTCTCGGCACCCAAAAGGCCTGGGTTAACAAAGCTCAATTGAGACCAAAGGTCCATCGTGCTGTTTTCTAACGGAGTACCAGTTAGAATGAGGCGATGTCGCGATTTGAGTTTACCGACAGATTTCGCTATCAGTGAGTCAGGGTTTTTAATGGCCTGCGACTCGTCCAATATCACATAGTTGAAATAGAATGATTTTAGTATATCAATATCTACTCGGGTTATGCCATAAGAGGTAATCACTAAATCATAATTTGCGAATCGCTCAGGGTTCTTGTCCCGCTGAGTTCCGGCATATATGAGCACTTTCAGCTTAGGAGTGAACTTAGAGGCCTCAATTTGCCAGTTATAGATAAGCGAGGTTGGCATAATGAGCAAGGACGTTTGAATGGCTCCTTCGCTTTTCTGAGATTGTAGTAAGGCCAATGTCTGCACCGTTTTACCAAGCCCCATATCGTCTGCCAGACAACCTCCAAAGCTATACTCAGCCAAAAATCGCATCCAGTTATAGCCCGCCTTCTGATAGGGCCTGAGTTGCCCTTTGAAACCTTCCGGAATAGCATAGTCTTCGATTTCATCAAAGCCTTGAAGCTTTTGAAGCTTTCGGTCCATAGTAACCTGAGCCAACCTTCCGTTTCTCAGGTCTTCTACCAGCGAAAGGTGATGTTTTCGAAGCTTAAGGCTTTGGCCTTGCCCATCTTCTTCAATAAAGGCAAAAAGTTCCGCGTAATCCGTTAGCCAGGCCTCAGGGATCACAGCGATCTCACCATTGGGAAGCTTAATTTCTTTACTCTTTTTATTAATGAGTTTACGAAGCTCATTAAATGAAATCTCGAAGTCTCCGAAACGTACTACAGCATGAATATCAAACCAGTCGATGCTTTCGTTTACCTTAATTTCCAGTGAAGATTCACCAACAAAGTACTTCTTGCGCTCGGCATCGGTCTGCTTGACACTGATATTGTAAGCTTCAAGCACCTCAGCGTTGTCTTTTAGCCAAGAGAAGGCTCTTCCTCGAGACATGGCGACTCTTCCATTCTGAAATTTCAAGCCTGACTCCTGCAGCCGCTGTACCAGGTCTATTTCAGTATCTGCATCACGCCTTACTTTATGGAAAACATAGGAGTCGTCCTTCTTTTCAAGTTTCACCGATGAATTGGGTGCACTTTCATAGGGAAATTGATAAGGGCCATAGTCAAAACCTAGTTTGAAAAGTATTTTACTCTCCTCATCGTTCCCATTCGAATTGCCATTACTAGCAAACAGCTCTCCATTAGTTGTTTGAACAAGTTCTGAAAAAGCAATTACTGGTTTAACGGGGTAACTCTCCGTATTAATGTCAAAACCCTTGGCATATACATCGAAAGAGGCCACTAATTGGGTGACAAACTTTTCGTAATAGGTCTCTTCAACCTTTCTGGGTACTACAATGAACTTTTTATTTAGGAAGGGTCGAAGTTTCTTGCCATCCACATTTTTGGCAAAGCGCAAGAGCTTGTTGCCAACAATCAACCAGGCTGGTTCATGGCACACTAGAAAAGATCCATTATACTGCCATTCCACTTTCTCCCCCTTATGCTTCATAGTAGGGAAGTAGTGGGTGTTTTCCTCGTTTCTTCTAAAGTGAAAGAGGACCGTTGCCTTTTCCTTTTCCCAAGAGATCTCTTTCCAGGCTGGCTCGCCATCGCGGCCCATTTCAAAGATTCTCTTACCATCGAGCCTCTCCAGAATCTTGGCTCTTCTATGCTCGAGGTGATGATGGATAGTATCTTGCAATGCCTTATCGCCCTTTTCCTTATCGTAAACCTTGAAGAAAAAGTCGGCAGGCTTGACTCTTTGCTTGTAGAACTTCAATACAATGGCCTCCTGCTGCATCTCGTCCATTAACTTGATCAGCTCGTAGTCCGTATCGTCTAAACCAGCACCAAACTCTGTGGCATTTTTAGAGGAAATATTCTGATGTTGCAGTGTTAAACGCCCTTTTTCATCGAGTTGAACAACGAAAGATTCGAACAAGTACCCGAGGTACTCATGCTCATAGAGAGAGTAAATTAATTGGAACGGTTGAGCAGTTGAAACCTTCATTTGAATCTTGAGCGAATCGCAAATTAAAGATTTCTCTCAAAGAGAAAAACTGTCTGGTGGAAAGTAAAATGAATTTAATCTAAGTAGGCGATTGGATTGACTTTGGAGGCCAAAACGGCCGGTCTATAAGCTGTCAGAATGGTAATAATCGTAATGCTTAATCCAACCATTAAAAAGTCTGACCACACGATCTTTACGGGGTAAGCCTGATTGACAGCATTTGACATGCCCAGACCTACCAACTCATAGGTTTTCTGAATCCAACAAAGCAATAAACCCAGCGACAAACCAGCCAAGCTTCCGATAACTGCAATGATGACACCCTGTTTGATAAAAATCCCTTTAATCAGGTTTTTAGTAGCGCCAAAGGCGAAAAGGACAGACACATCCCTGCGTTTTTCAATGGCAAGCATAGACAATGAGAAGAAGATGTTGAAAGACGCAATCAGCGTGATAAATGTAAGGGCAATGTAAACAAAGAGCTTTTCGATTTTCACGGCTTTTAGCAACTCAGAATGCTGTTCATCGCTATCCAGAATACGGAACTCATCTCCCAATAAGGTTTGTAAGTCCTTCTTAACCTGTTTAAGGCTTGCATCCTCATTAATGTAGACCTCCACTGAAGTTCGTTCTTCTTTATACCCTAAAACTCGCTTTGCCGCATCAATCGATGTAATCACTAGCGATTCGTCATATGCCTGCTCTACACTGAAAACTGCCGCTGGTTTGACCTTCGTTCTTCTCAATGAATTGGTTGAAAAAGTGGCCTCAGGTCTCAGGTTTCGAGGATAAACGATTTCGATTTCAAAGAGATCATTGTCTAGGAGAACACCCAGTTCATAGGCCACTCCTGCGCCTAGGATCGCAAAGTTCTGATCTGCTTCCTTCAGTTTTAGTTCGCCTTGGAGTAAAAAGGTATCCAACTTATTGGCCTTCAAATAAGCCTCTTCAATGCCCTTGATACTCACCACAACCTGCTGATCGCGATAAGAAACCAAAGCGTTGTCTTCTATTACTTGTGCCGTAGCCGAGACGCCAGAGATTTGGCGAATGTCAGTGATAAATTCATCTGAAACTTCGAAGGATTTTCCCTTCACAGATTCAATTTTCAGGTCCGGATCGAAAGTTTGGTATACCGATCGCAACACATCTTCGAGGCCGTTGAAGACTGAAAGCACAACGATCAATGCCATGGTGCCAATAGCCACACCGATCATAGATACCCAGGAGAGTACCTGAATAAAGTTCTTTGTCTTTTTAGAGCTAAAGTAGCGCTTTGCTATGAAGCTGGAGACGTTCAATCTTCCTCTGATTCTGATGATTCGTCCTTAGGAATATCCAGAGAGCCCAAGATGGCATCCATTCTAGAGGCTGTCTCAGCGGTGCTATCATTGAAGAAGGCCAATTCCGGTATAACCCTTACGTCCTTGCCGATAGCCCTTCCCAATGAGCCTCGGATTCTTGATTTTACGCTATTTAGAAACTCCAAGGACTCCTCAGCAGCGCTGACAGGAAAGATGCTAATATAAAGTCTCGCTAAGCCTAAATCGGGGCTCATCTCAACATCCGTAACGGTAACCAGCTTACCTATGAAATTTCCTGAGTAGTCTTGCTGAATAATCTGACTCACCTCTTTCTGGATCAGTTTAGAAAACTTCTGCTGCCTTTTGCTTCCTGCCATTTTGCAAATATCTGATATAATTATTGATTTTCCTTCCAGCCTAATTTTTAGCTTATTTGCACAGTCTTATAAATCCAAATCTTGCTCAGTTATTTTAAGAAGAACGACCCCTACCGAATTATCGGGCTACTCTTGATCATTTTGGTCACAAGGACCTTATTTATTTTACTCTTTAATACCGATGATTGGGGTTTAAGTCTTGACGATAGTGGTCCACTTTCTACCCAAGTCATTCATGCTGGTCCGATATCGAACCTCCTACTCATTGCACTTGCGTCAATTAATCTCGAGGTAATTGACATCATCTTAGCTGGGGGGCTCATCCTGCTCAATGGAATTTTACTGAATTCCATTTTCATTAGAAATGCCTCTTTTCAAGAAAGCACCTATGTTCCAGCGGCCATCTACATTATCCTGATGAGCGCATCTAAAGACTTTTATTACTTAAGTCCTGCCTTGATAGGCAGCAGCTTTCTTTTGATCTCTCTCAACTATTTGTTCTACCACATTAAGTACAGGGGAACAGAAGAGAATATTTTAAGCACTGGCTTTACGATCGGCCTAGCAGGTCTGTGTTATTACCCCTTCCTATGGGTTTACCTGATGGTACTGATCATTTACTTGCTGTACTCAGGTACCATTACGCGCAGGTATTTTCTTTTGACTTGGGGGTTCATACTTCCTCCACTTTTGACCTGGCTTGTTTTCTTTTTAATGGATAATGATCAAGCCTTTTTGAATACCATGTTTTCTGGAATGGTAGATTATCAGGTGCTTGGTGAACTGCTTAATCGACCCCTAATTGTGTACGGCTTAGCGCTTGCCCTCAGCCTGGTAGCAGCCATTCAAAACTTCTCAGGCCAAGGCATGACAAACCATCAGATTTTGGTCCAGAAAGCTATTAGTTGGGTTGGTTTCTTCGGTATTACATCCTTTGCCATTTTTGGATCGGACAGTCTTACCACTTTAGCCTTTGCGCTACCTGCTCTGGCCTATTTCGGTACTAAGTTGTTTGAGGATATTGCCAAGAAGTATGTGGCAGAATTGCTCTTCTTTGGTTTGGCCGCAGCAGCCATCGCTACACTGGCACTTGCTTATTGACAGCTAATTTTATTGACCCTGCGCTCGTGACGACCACCTTCAAAATCTGTTGTCAAGAAGGTTGATACCATTTCTTGAGCCAAGTCATAATCTACAAACCGAGCAGGTATGCACACGACATTCGCATTATTATGCTGTCTTGCCAGAGCCGCCAACTCGTTTTCCCAAACTAATGCAGCGCGAATATCCTGATGTTTGTTGGCTGTCATGCAGACGCCATTGCCACTACCACAGATGGCTATTCCGCAGTCTAATTCTCCCGCTTCAATGGCGTTAGCCATCGGATGGATATAGTCAGGATAATCCACTGAATCGGATGAATCAGGTCCAAAGTCCTTCACCTCATACCCTTGAGCATTCAAAAAGGCGACTACTTTTTGCTTGTATTCAAATCCGGCATGATCGCCACCTATTCCTACTTTTTTCATAATCGCTGCTTTTCTATTTTCTTTTGGATTCGTCTCGATATGACTATGCTTACCTCATATAAGAAGGCTAACGGCAAGGCTATCATTATTTGGCTAATCACATCAGGTGGTGTAATAATGGCCGAAATAATCAGTATTACTACAATTGAATGTCTTCTATAGCGCTTCATCAACTTGGGTGTGATGATCTCGGCTTTTGAAAGTATGTATGTGACCACAGGCAATTGGAACATAATACCACAGGCCAAGGCCAAGGTAGCAACCATTCCAATAATAGAGGACAGGTCAATAATATTATCAATCTTGATACTCAGCTCGTAATTGTAGAGAAAGTTGAAACTCAATGGCGTTACAATGAAGTAGCCAAAGAACACTCCCAATAAAAACAAGAAGGTAACGACTACCACTACGCCTCTTGAAGCCCTTTTCTCATTGTTTCTGAGACCGGGCTTGACAAAACGCCAGATTTCCCAAAAGGTATACGGAAAGCCAAGGATTAGTCCCACTACTAGTGAAGACTTAATATGCCAAACGAATTGACCCGTGATGGTCCTGTTCTGAATAATCATATCCATGTCTCCTAGGCATAAGGCAGGGGTGTTGATCATATCAGCCAGCTTACAAAGCTGCTGATAGGTCCAAAACTCAGACTGAGTCGGACCAAGAATTAACTCGAATATGATATCCTTAAAAAGGAAGGCAACAATCGAGAAAACCAAAACAGAGGCCACAGCACGTACCAAATGCCACCGGAGTTCTTCCAGGTGGTCAAGGAAACCCATTTCCTTTTCTTGTGGATCGTCTGGTAGCTGGTCTAGTGCCAATTATGCTTTGAATAAAGGGTATTGATTCATCCAGGCGTTTACTTCACCTTTCACATTATTAAGGTTCTCTTCGTTTTCTGGATCCGATAAGACTCTATCGATAAAATCCACAATCCTCTCCATATCCGCTTCAACGAGTCCTCTTGTTGTCACGGCAGCGGTTCCTACTCTCATTCCTGAAGTAACAAAAGGAGACCTGTCATCAAAAGGAACCATGTTCTTATTGATGGTGATATCTGCCAGGCCCAGCGCTTTCTCCGCCAACTTGCCCGTCAGTCCCTTTGACCTAAGATCGATCAACATTAAATGGTTATCAGTTCCTCCTGAAATCAGGTCATAGCCCTTATTTACAAAAGCCTGTGCCATTACTGCCGCATTCTTCTTAACCTGTAGCACATACTCCATGTACTCATCACTTAGGGCCTCACCAAAAGCAACAGCCTTTGCAGCAATCACATGTTCTAAAGGTCCACCCTGCGTTCCTGGAAATACGCCACCATCCAATAACTGAGACATCATTTTTACGTCTCCCTTCATGGTCTTGTGACCCCAAGGGTTTTCAAAATCTTCGCCCATCATGATCAGTCCACCACGTGGACCTCTCAAAGTTTTGTGGGTAGTCGTTGTTACAATGTGGCAGTGTTCTAGTGGATCGCTGAGTAAGCCTCGCGCAATTAGCCCAGAAGGGTGCGAAATATCAGCCAGGAGGATTGCTCCAATTTCATCGGCAACTTCTCTTAACGTGGCATAGTCCCAGTCACGGCTATAAGCAGAAGCGCCACAAATGATCATTTGAGGTTTTTCTTTGCGTGCAGTGGCTACCACTTTGTCCCAATCGATCAGGCCTGTCTCTTTCTCAACACCATAAAAGAAGGGCTGGTAAAGTTTACCAGAGAAGTTAACAGGAGACCCGTGCGTTAAGTGACCCCCGTGGGAAAGGTCAAATCCTAAAATTTTATCCCCTGGGTTTAAGCAAGCCAACATAACGGCAGCGTTCGCCTGAGCACCAGAGTGCGGCTGCACATTCGCCCAAACTGCTCCAAAAAGTTCTTTTACTCGGTCAATTGCCAGATTTTCGATTTCATCGACTACCTCACAGCCGCCATAATATCTTTTTCCGGGAAGTCCTTCAGCGTATTTGTTGGTCAGAACGGAGCCCATGGCTTGAATGACCTGAGGTGAAGCATAGTTTTCTGAGGCAATTAGTTCGAGGCCTTCGGTTTGTCTTTTCTCTTCTCTTGATATCAGATCAAAGACGGTTTGGTCTTGCTGCATTCAATAACGTTTTGCCAAAAATACGCTTTGGTTCAGTAATTACCAATGGCATTACGTTCGAAGATTTTAGAGGAATTAATGAAGGGAGATTAAGCTTGTTTTGAATCGGATTCAATGCTCAAAACCGACATGATAGTTTCAAAAACCTGACCTTGAGTAAACGGCTTTCCAATATATCCATCGAGCTTGTGTGCCTCAACTTTTTCTTTTACCTCATCATAAGCAAAAGTAGTATAGGCCAATACCGGAACAGGTGATTCCTTATACTTGTCTGATTCGTGAAGCAGCTTAGTGCCCTTATAGCCATCTATACCGGGCATATGCAAATCCATCAACACCAAGTTGACCTTTTCAGAAGAGAATTTTTGAATTCCCTCTTTAGCCGAAAGTGCTTTAATTGATTTTGCTCCAAACTTTTTTAAAGTTTTCTCCGCCACGATCAGGTTAATGGGGTTATCATCAATAATGAGAATCGTTATCTCTGATAAAACATCGTTGAAGACGGTTTCCTTTTTCTCAACACCATCCACGAACTCTTCGTCCATTGGTTGGATTTTGTTGTCAATCAGAAAATACGACTTAGCACCCATAAATTAGCTACTTGTATATTATTAGTGATTCGGTTAGACGAATGTCACCCTTTTAGTCCATATTTTTTTCGTAGATTTTAAAAAAAACGGCCAAATGTGCCTTTTTCCAGTATTTTTTGACTTTTACCTTTTTCATAATGAGAATTGCTCCCCAACATGAATTTTTTTTAAAAAAAACTCTCTCTTTTGGGTGACCTTTTAATTGCCTAATCACTAAAGAAGTAGAGCATGAGTGTAAACTCGTTGATCTTGCGATTGCGGAACGGTGATCGTACTGCACTTGAGGACATTTATAAGAAATATAGGGCCAGTTTTTTAAAGTGGATCACCTATACCCACAAGTGCACCGATGACGAGGCTGTTGATATTTTTCAATACTCCATACTCTCCTTCTACGAAAACGTTCTAGAAGAGTCATTTGAAGAAATGAATGAAGCAGGGATTAAGACTTATCTCTACTCTATCGGCAAGAACAAGCTACTCGCAGACACGCGAAAAAATTCAAAGATCTCTTATCAAGAAGAAATTGATGAAGACGAGCTTTTCGAGGCACTGGAAGAAGAAAATCCAGAGAAAGAGGTCAGACTTAATAAAATCAAAAAGCTCGTTTCCGAGCTGGGAGAACCCTGTAGTGAAATACTAAGACTTTTTTATTTCAACAACCTGAGCAACGATGAGATTGCCGAGGTAATGAGATATAAAAATGGAAACACTGTAAAGAATTTGAAATACAAGTGTATCCAGAGAATAAAGAATCAACTATAGGTAAACCCTTATGATGAGCAATTTTGATCTGCTAGACAGATACTTTTCCAATGAGCTTGACAAAAGCGAACTTAAAGCCTTTAATGAAAGGCTGAAGACTGATCCACAATTCAACCATGAATTTCAGGAGATCAAAGAGGTTAAACTTGCCGTCAAATTAGAAGCCCGCAAAAACATTAAGTCCTTACTGACTGACATCGAGGACTCCCTCAACCAAGAGGAATTGACGACTAACAACAATCAGACTGCTATGAAAAGAATGTTAACCGTGGCTGCCAGCCTGATACTGATGGTATCGGTCAGCTACTTTGTCCTCAACGGGAGCGGGCAACCGTCACCGCAGGACGTATTTACAGAATATTACAAACCTTATAATAACCTTAACGGACAAGTCAGGGGCGAAGCCATAGAAACAGAATCAATGAGTGCTGCTGCTTACAGTGCTTATGATGCAGGTAACTATGCCTTGGCAGTTGAAAACTTCGAAGCTTTAGTAGAAGTAGAAAAGACCGCTGAAAACTACTTCTATATGGGTATTGCCAATATAGAAATCGGTGATTATAAAACTGCCGTTGAGAACTTAAATACTACACTGAATAACTTCTCTACTTTCAAAGATCAGTCGAAATGGTATTTGAGTATGGCGCTTTTAGCTGATAAGAAAGTGGAGGAAGCGTTGACTTCATTGGTTGGCCTAAACTTTTCAAAAGGGTCATTCCAAAAAAGAAGTAAAATGGTACTTAGTCGATTGGGTTATGAAACTCTCGAAACCGCAGGTGAAGGACCAATAATTATAATAGAGGAAGAGCCGGATATTGATTCTCCCGATGGTTCGTTCGTTGACCAGAGGAGGGTCCAGTTTGGTGAGTTATCAGACTTCAATTCCAGAAAACTATACAGATTTCATACAGACGACCCTATTACTGGTCTGCAAGATGGAGACATTGTTGAGTTTATTATTTTACGTGAGGCCAAAGGTAGAAATGGGAAAGGCTTTGCTTTTATTCTCGACAAAAGAATGTAAGAATTTTATTCCACACACATATACACGCGAGAAGAAGGGCTATTAAGCCCTTTTTCTTTTTCTTCGTATAACAACATAAAGTATAGCCCCAGACATTATTGTTGTAAGGACGTACCATAGGTAGTCTTTAAATAGATTGTCTCCATTATCTAACATTATATCTTCCCCTAAATGCAAGAAAGAAGCCCAATAGTATGGGTGCGCGGAATACTCATCGCCAGATCCTAGGTACTGTAACTTAGAGTCATGAAGTGCATCATTTATTGCCACACCATGATTCACAAAATTATCGTACATATCTACCATCATTTCTGATGTAATCTTGTCATTTACCTTCCAAAGACTCATTACTATCGATGGTATTCCAACCAGAGCAAATCCGCGAGCTATACTAAAAGTCCCCTCCCCTTGATTAATTTGACCTCGACCACTTTCACATGCACTTAAAACGGTCAACCTGGCTTGAAGACCTGCCAAATACAAGTCATTAGTGTTCAATACATTATCGCTGGCCCCATTAAAAATCAAGCTAGACTCATACCTACTGCTACTATCAGCTTTACCATGCACTGCTAAATGAAGAACATCATAATCACGAGCTTTATTAAGAAAGTCTTTTTTTGTTCCATTTGGCAAGTAGGTTCCAGAAATACTGCTCTGAAGAAAAGCTATTTCTTTTTCTGTCCCAGGCAATGAACCCATTGAGTAGCCTTCATGGACTGAAGTGCTTTCTTTAAAACCTATACCTAGGAGTTGACCGCTTGCATTCCTAGTAGCTTTTCTATTTCCATACAATTCTGACGAAAGTAGATATTGAAACTTGTACTTCAACAACAAATATTGTAGTTGATCAAAGCTATTTTCTGAGCCATTCAGGTTTTGAACTAGGGCTCCAAAAGCTAGACGAGATAATATTTCATCGGGAACAACAATAAGTCTATCTATTGAACCATCAAGGTCCTTGAGTGACGGTTCAATAAGCGCACGATATAAAAAGAACGCGTTCTCTGAGAACTCCTCAAATTCCTCTTGAATATTTTTGACTTTTGGAGCCCTAGAAGTTAGAGTAATTACAGAGTTCAATGAGCTCAACAATGAGCTATCTATCTCTACTCGATGAAATGCTATATTTTCAAAGTCTCTCCCAAGTATATAAACATGATCAACACCGAAAAAGAACTCTATAAGAGCCTGACCTTCCTCGAGTTTGCCCATTGCTTCGTTTTGTAATAGCCCTTCAAAAAATGCTTCTCCTCGGTCAAAACCTCTTAACTCCTCTTTTATTCTTTTCTTGATATTTTCGTTGTCAAGTCTCGCTTTTAAAAGTTCTTCGTTTAGACTTAGTATTGAATCACCAGTGACTGAGACATTAATTAGCTCATAAAACGCACGTTGGAGCCTTTCAATATTACTCTTGGAGTTAAAAAATTCCTCTTTCAATGAAGGCGAAATAAAGTTGTTATTAACTAAAGTGAATTCATGTGACTGTTCGAGGAATAGGATAGCCTTGCTTTGCCTTGCGAAGGACATCGCATTCTCAAAAAAACGCCTGTCCTTAGTAAGCCTGAACAGCTCATAGTTGGTGCTAATTCCCGTTTCATATAGCCTCTTGAAATTCTCACTCAGAAACAATTTCCCTTCAGATTCAAGAAACTCTTCTCTATTTTTTAGTAAGACTTGAGCAGTAAGCTCCACATACTTTTTTGCCGCCAACAAATACTTCTTATCAAAATCATTTTTAACTCCTTGTCTCTTTAAACTCTCTGCTTTCTTTGATAAAGTTCTAAGATCAACGAATGAATAATTGACAGTTTTACTTGTGCTGGGAAAATCAAGTATCCCACCGTCAAATGATGACAATCCATTTCTGAGTGCGGAATCATAAGATGTTATTGCATCACTTAACTTAGCCTCTCTTGAATAGAAATCTCCCAAATATTCATAGTTGTCATGAAGATTCGGGCTGGGAGAGGTCATAAGGTTTTTCATTTTTATTAATGACCCCTCTAGATATGTTTTCGCCTTTTCCATCTGGCCAAGGCTTTCGTAACATAGTCCTAGATTAATCATCTGCCTTGCTTGAAACAGAGAGTTTTGCCTTTGGTTAGACATATCGCCTACACCCAATGGTATTTCACTTGCAACCTTGAAATACTCAAGAGCAGTTTTGCTATCACCTAAGGACATATGAATTAATCCAATCAAATTATTGAATGAGTAATATTCTGGCATTTGGTCTATCGGGGTAGATTCCAAAAAGGGGACTGCCTCCTTCGATATGTCAAGTGCTCTTTTAAAATCTCTTCGGTAGAACAATACTTGGGTCAAATAGAATTGAGCTTCAACAAAATATCTTGTTGATATCCTATCCTTGTTTTCAATGGCAAACCTGTAAGCTTGAATAGCATAAGCAAGAGCTTGACTAAAGTCTCCTTTCTGAATAAAGATTGTAGGATACCCTTGCAATAAGTTGCTCACGCGATTAGGGCTTCCATTTCTCGCTTTTTCTAGGAATACCAGTTTGTCCAAGTACTTTAATAGGGTGTCAGGACTGCCCTCAGAATACTGATAAGCATAGTATTTATATTCCATGATTCTGTAGTGCGCAGTGGAATCATAGGTGCTGGCATTCTCATAATAGATTTGGGCTGTATCCATATAAGCTCTGGCGTCATAGTAGTCACGCAAAATATGATCGGTAGAGCCTCGAGTATAGTACATCTTAGAGATCAAAAAGTGATCTCCAGGTAAATTTCCCTTCGCTAGGAGTATTGCCTGATCCATTGTAGAAACAGCTCCATCATACCTACCCAGCCTCCTCAACGCCAAGGCCTTCTTCTCCATTGCATAAACGACCTCCTCATAGTTTTGCTGTGCTTCGGCTTCAGCAATGATGGCTTCAAAAGCGGCTAGGGCTTCAGGGTATTTCTTTTGACTGTAAAGTTGTTGAGCGGCATCCAGAGCCGGAGTGGAATAGGCGTATTTTGATTTAAGCGCAAGCTCTTGTGATAGGATAATGCCTTGGGTAGCCAATAACAAGAGTATAGAGGCCATTAAGCGTATGACCTGCGGGTATATTTTAAACACTTTAACTAGTCGAGGTGAATCTAAATGAAGATACGAACAATCATTCAACATACAAACAACTGTTAGGCACTAACATTTAGTCGCATTTCATGTTATCCTCCTATGCATGTAAAGGTGACCACAGAAGTCCGGCAATCTTTAGCCCAAGTGAAGGCTGGCTTTAATGAGGACTTGTTCCTGAAATTGAACCCTCCGTTTCCCTCGGTCTCCCTACTGAGGTTCGATGGCTGCCTAAAAGGAGACCTGGTAGAGCTGTTATTGGACTTTAAAGTTGGCAAGCAAAAGTGGGTCAGTGAAATCACCTATGATAATGAAACACCGGATCGTTTCGAGTTTATCGATGAGGGAATTGTACTGCCCTTCCCGTTCCGTTTCTGGAAACATCACCACATCCTGATTGGCAATGCTGATGGCTGTCAAATTGTGGATAGCATTGAGTATAAAGCCAATAATAAAATGATGACCGTTCTACTCTATCCTTTGCTATTTTTGCAGTTTGTTTACCGTAAACCTATCTATAAGAGGGTTTTCAAATAAAACTAAGGGTATGAATAGTCCGTTAGTGTTAATTAGTTGGCTCAACAGCCTTCCAACCAAAATCATTACTATGCGATATACCATACTGACATTCGCGTTACTTTTTACAATCAATAGTTTTGCCCAAAACTCGCTAGGTTTCTCCTTTGACGATGGCAAACAATATGTAGAACTCAGCTTCAAAGATGAGAGTAACCTCATCATCGTTCCTATTCTTGTGAATGGTGAGGGACCCTTCAACTTTATTCTAGATACAGGCTCTGAATCGGGAATGATCTTCGATCGTTTTGTCATAGCCGATAATAACCTGGCCAATGCCAGAACCATTCCAATATACGCTGGCAATGGAGATAAAATTACCGACTTGATCGTGGCTAGTAACCTAAGCATCAAGCTCAATGGCGTCAGTGGAAAAGATCAATCCATGTTGTTATTGGAAGATAGTGGCTCAGACATCCGTAATGTACTAGGGGTTGAAGCCCATGGTATTTTGGGCTCGGAACTGTTTAATCGCTTTGTGGTGGAGGTTGACTATGAGAACGAAAAGCTTCGCCTTTACGAACCAGATAAATTCAGGGCGCCTAAAGGTTTTAGAAAAGTAGATGTAGAGATTCGCGATTTTCGCCCATATATCGAGGCTCAAATCAAGCAGAAAGGCCAAAGAAGAAAAGAAGTGAACTTACTGATCGATACCGGTGCGAGTAGCGCCCTGTTTTTGGATCAGGAACGTCATGAAGAGATTGTACTTCCGAAGCACACAGTTGACCACTCTCTAGGCAGCAGTTTGATTGGAGAACTGGAAGGAAAAGTTGGTAGGGTACAGGGTCTTCGTTTTGGAAGAAAATTCAGGTTTTCAAAAGTCGTCACTTCATTCCCTGAAAATTGGCAGGTAAAGAAAGTCGTAGATGGAATTGAAGGAAATGCCAAGCAAATTAAGCGATATGGTACCATCGGTTCTGACGTATTGTCTCGATTCAACATCATTTTTGATTACCTCAACGAGGCGATCTACCTAAAGCGTAACGACAACTATAAAAACTCTTTCAAGTTCAATACAGCAGGCTTCACGTTTAACGTTTCTGGTGAAGAGCTTAACCGATATTTTGTCGCTAAAATCATTCCTGATTCACCGGCACAGCAAATGGACATCCAACCTGGTGATGAGATCATTTCTATTGGTGACAAGCCGGTATTCTTTTATTCTTTTGCCAGTATGAACAGTCTTTTAAGACAGCCCTCTGGAACTGTGCTCACCATAGTCGTTAAGAGAGACGGTAAGTTAATAGAGAAGAAAATAGAGCTAAGGAACCTGATATAATTAGCAAAGCCTAAGACATAAAAAAAGCCCCGACTAGTCGGGGCTTTTTTATTGAATTGAATGAAATCTTATTTAGGATCAAGGATGTTCTTGATTCTTTCAAGCGCATCTTCCAGGTGAATCTTAGACATTCTGTCTGAAGTTCTAGGAATAGCAGCTCTTACTCTCGACTGAAGCGTTTTCAACTCAGCTCTCACTACTGGTCTGATGTCTGATTGACTCGCATCAATACCAGGACCAAAGAACTGTCTGAAACGTGCAGGTACTGGAGGCATTTCACCAGTCATAAGTAATTCTAAACGCTCAATATGTGCTCTCTGAAGGTTTCTTCTATACGTATCGATCGCTCTTCCTCTTGGAAGCTCTGACCAGATACCGTTTCTCACATCTGAGAATAGTTCTGTGATGCGGTAAGCATCAGCGCCA
The DNA here is from genome assembly GCF_001747095.1 of Roseivirga sp. 4D4. Taxonomy (NCBI): domain Bacteria; kingdom Pseudomonadati; phylum Bacteroidota; class Cytophagia; order Cytophagales; family Roseivirgaceae; genus Roseivirga; species Roseivirga sp. 4D4. Next base: position 3,412,917 of record NZ_MDGP01000001.1, on the reverse strand, counting down.
TTCATAGCGTCATTTTCGATCACTCTACCAAGCTTTCTCCACTCAAGAAGAGAGTTCATAGCATTGACCTGAAGAGAACGCATGCTTTCAACTGCACCGTAATCCTGAAGTCTACCGATAATCTCCTGATCTAACATCCACTTAGGTGTGTTGAAGAGGTTGTCAATAATGAACTTAACAGCTTCTTTCTGCTTGGCCTTCGGTGCATGCGTATATACTAAACCATCTTGATCGGCAGTCTTGTAGTTCTCTTTTACACCACCTACATATCGGCCCACATGGCCCATGTATCTGTTGAATTGAGATCTTACTTCACCATACATTTCTTGTAGTTCAGTATAATCAGAACCTGGAACATAGGTCCAGTCGCGAAGGTTGGTCATGATTCGCTTAAGGTTGGCAATACCATAATCACTGGCTTTCATTGCATCGTCACCTAAGTCTTCACTTTGAGCAGTGTAATCATTCGCATTACCCTGACGACCGTATCTGTAAAGTGGGTCTCCGTTTTTCTCTTCGATCCATCTTCTCAAAGTTGGCAATTCTGCTTCTGGTGAATCAGCATCCAAAATTGGTCTGTAACCCCATGCGATGGCGTACTTGTCATACTCACCCACTTCTGGCATCAGAGCTACGCCTTCATCCTCTGGCTGAGCGATGTAGTTGAAACGCGCATAGTCCATGATAGACGGAGCCGTTCCCATTCTCTGTGTAAATGAAGCTGATCTCAAGGAATCAACCGGATATGCATTACTAGAACCAAAGTTATGTGGTAAACCTAAAGTGTGACCTACCTCGTGAGAAGACACGAAACGGATCAAACGAGACATCACTTCGTCATCGAATTCTGAGCTTTGCGCCTGTGGATTGATGGCCGCTGTTTGAACGAAGAACCATCTTCTCAATAGCGTCATTACGTTGTGGTACCAGTTGATATCACTTTCCAGAATTTCTCCAGAACGTGGATCAGATACGTGAGGACCATTTGCATTTGGAATAGGAGAAGCCAAGTATCTTACTACAGAGTACCTCACATCTTCTGGGCTCCAATCAGGATCTTCTTCAGGACTTGGTGGGTCAGCAGCGATAATTGCATCTTTGAAACCAGCAGCTTCAAATGCTACTTGCCAATCTTCGATACCATCTTTGATGGCCTGCACCCACTGCTTAGGAGTAGCTCTATCTACGTAATAAACAATTTGTTTCTTAGGCACTACAAGCTCTCCTCTACGGAACTTGTCCATGTCCTCTTCTTTGACTTCCAGTCTCCAACGATCAAGGTATCTCACCGTTTTTGATTGCTGAGCGTCCAAACCGTAGTCTGTCGTTCCTCTGGCAAACCAACCTACTCTTTCGTCAAAAAGCCTTCTTTGCATCGGTACTTCAGGCAAAAGAATCATCGAGTTACTCATTTCTACCGTGATCGATCCATCAGCAGAGCTTGATGGAGAGTTGCTTGCGAAATATGTTTTCACATGTCTTAACTCAATGTTTTCAGGGTAACTGCTTACGCGAGAAACATAGGATCTAGAGGCATCCAATCGGGTAACTCTGTATTGTGTTCTTCTGAACTGCGGTAAACCCAAAGGCTTTACATCTCCAGTCAATAGTGCACTTACATCAACAACAACGCCCGATGAGTCTTTTGACAAGGCTTTGATATCATAAGCCGCCAAAATTGGCTCGAGGTTAGAGTTATTAACCGCTTCGCTTATTGGAAGTGAATCTGCAGCTGTAATGGTCGTTGAGATAATTCTAAGAAGAATTTTGTCATTGACTCTTTCCCAACGCAACATCTGAGTATTGGTCTTACCACCACCAAAACCAATGCCTGAAGCAGTTTTGGCAATACGCGTTACCATCAACATATCTCTTCCCAACATGTCATTAGGAATCTCAAAGAAGTACTTCTTATCAATTTTGTGAACGTTGAAAAGACCTTCATCGGTCTTAGCTTCTTTTGTAATTACTTTATCGAAAGGCTGAATGCCTCCCTTTTTAGGAGCAGGTTTTTTAGGAGCAGGCTTTGGTGTTTCTTGCTCTTTCTTAGCATCCTTCTTCTTTTTCCTCCGCTGAGCCTCAGCAGGGTTTACAGCTATCAGCATAAAAGCCGCTAGCATGCAAGCAACGAATGTTGCTGGTCTAAGATTTCGTATTTTCATTGGATTGTATTTTAGAAATTCTGGTTCTTGTTGAAATATAAACTTAATTCAAATTATAATGCGTCTGTTCCATTTTATTTGAGTGGTTATTGATCTGTCTTAAGGGATATCTTGAAGGAAATTACAGTCATTGGTGGTGGTTTAGCTGGGCTCGTCAGCAGTATTCTTTTGCAGCGTAAAGGCTACAATGTCAGCCTATATGAGAAAAAACAGTATCCATTCCATAGAGTGTGCGGGGAATATATTTCTGACGAAGTAAAGCCTTTTCTCCAACGAAACGGTCTCTTTCCCGACAGTTACAATCCTTCGGAAATCCAAAAATTTGAATTCACCTCCGTGAAGGGAAGAAGCTTTGAATTGCCACTCGACCTTGGGGGTTTTGGGATCAGTCGATATGTTCTAGATAATTTTCTCTCTCAAATTGCTCTTAAAGAGGGAGTCAATGTTGTAACCAAGACTTCTATTTTGGATGTAAACTTTCATGCCGATCGCTTCAACATAAGCACGGCTAATGAGCAATTCGAAAGTGAACTCGTCATCGGTGCTTATGGTAAAAAAAGCGTTTTAGACAAGAAACTTGAAAGGCATTTTACCCAAAAGAGAGCTCCCTATATTGGGGTGAAGTACCATATCAAAACAGACTACCCTAAAGACAAAGTTGCGCTGCATAACTTTCCCAGTGGCTATTGCGGCATTAGCGCTATAGAAGATGACAAGTACAACCTCTGCTATCTCGGAAGCAGGGACGCACTAAGAAAGTATGGCTCTATAGAGGCCATGGAGGCAGCCGAGGTAAAACGAAACCCATTCCTTAAGAACATATTTGACAATGCTGAGTTCCTCTTCGAAAAGCCGGAGGTCATCAACGAATTTTCTTTTGCTCCAAAGACTGCCGTGGAAGATCATATCTTAATGACTGGCGACTCCGCAGGGTTGATTACCCCTTTATGCGGCAATGGTATGGCCATGGCCATTCACTCTGCCAAAATCCTTGTCGACTGCATTGAGAAGCACTACAAAAAAGGTGAACTAAAGCGAGAAGCTTTGGAACAAGCCTATGAAGCCGCCTGGAACGGTACCTTCAAAAAGCGACTGAGGGTAGGACGAAGGACACAATCTCTTTTCGGGTCGGCCATTACTTCTGAAATCGCGGTGACGCTGATGAAAAACTCTTCATTCCTGGCTTATCAAATTATGAAGAATACCCATGGGCAGCCTTTTTAATAAACTCCAACTACCGATAGAATATTCGTTGAGTGCAAGAATAGGTAAAGGAAAAACCCACCCAAACAAGTAGCCGAAATCCAGTTGAGCCGCATGGTATTGGTATAGTCGGCATTCGATTCATCCTTGAGAGTTTTGAAAAACCACTTGCCAAAGAAAATGATCACAGGCGACATGGCCGCCAGGAAAACCAGGCCATAGTTTAGATTGAAATATTCATTGAAGTACAACACATAACCCAAACTGGCCAGACCGAAAAACACGCCTGTAAACATGAAGGTGCCTTTGATGCCTAGTTTTATCGATAGCGTAATATCTCCTCGCTTGGCGTCCTCCTCGTGCTGATAGATTTGGGTCATCGGATACGAACCCCAAAGGATAGCAGAAGCCAAAAGGCCCGGTATCAGCACGTGAGGTTTCAGGATATTGGCAAATGGAAAATCATTCAAGCCAATGTAAACCAACCATACTACCCATGCGCCTTGAAAGAACCCCGCGATCAGCCAACTGGTAATGGGATATTTTTTAAGCCGTATGGCAGGATTACTATAAGCTCTGGATGCCAAAATGTAAGCTAGCAACATAGCCAGCAGCGTATAATTCTTGGGAAAATAGATGAAGGCGATCAACAGACCGATCAAGTCGAATAGCTGTGCGAGCCAATAGAGTCCTTTATCTACCGGAGGAGGATTTTTCAGGCCACCAATACTCTTCTCGTCCTTATCATAGAAGCTATTATAGGCATTGCTCGCAGGGTAAATGAAGAGGTGAAGAATTACAAACAGCCCCAAGAGGCCAGCCTCACTCAAGTTGGGACTAATAGAGAGTGCAAAGAGGTAAATGGGCAGCAGAAAATAGGAGAAATGGATGCGTAAGTGCAGCCAGTTTGATCTTTTAAACATAATCCGATCTTTCGGCAAACAATTTAGCTTAAAAACCACTAATATAGGACGTGACTAGTTCCATTCTTTCAATCGGCACTGCCGTACCCAAACACAAAATTCCCCAAACGCAAGTCGTAGAGTTTATGGCCAAAGCGCATGGCATGAAGGGGGCAGAACAAGGTCGCCTAAGAGCACTTTATCGTGCCTCAGGTATTGAAGATCGCTATTCCACCATTCCTGATTACGCCTCCAACCAATTAGAAGAGAGGGCATTCTATCCACCGAGTGAAGGGCTAGATCCATTTCCAACTACCAAAGCACGGTCGGATTATTATCGCAAAGAGGCCATTGAGCTTTCAGTGGAAAGCTCGAATAATTGCCTGGCTCAAACTGCTGTTGAGTCAAAAGACATCACCCATTTAATTACAATCAGCTGTACAGGAATGTACGCGCCCGGTTTGGATATTGACTTGGTCAATCGCCTTGGACTAAGTAAAAGTGTCCAACGTACCTGTATCAATTTCATGGGTTGTTATGCAGCCTTTGTAGGTATAAAAGCCGCGAATGCCTTCTGTGCTGCCGACCCAAAGGCGAAAGTTTTGGTTGTGGCGACTGAGCTTTGCACCCTCCATTTCCAAAATAAAACGGATGATGATAACTTAATCTCCAACGCCATTTTTGGTGATGGTTCAGCAGCCTTATTGATTTCCGCTGATACAAGCTTGGGTGCCGAAGTTCAGTTGAAACCTTTGACTTTTTACAATGAAGTCTTCTCAGAAGGCGAGCAAGAAATGGCATGGAACATTGGTGACTTTGGCTTTGAGATGAAACTCAGCGCCTATGTGCCGGTGCTCATCGAAAAAGGGATAAAGAACCTTGTGCAGCAGCTCAAAGATCAGGTCTCCATTGACGAAATTCATCATTATGCACTTCACCCAGGTGGGAAACGCATTTTGGAAGTCATAGAACAAGAGCTTGGACTAGATAAGAACCAGGACTGGGCTGGTCGTGAAGTATTAAAGAATTATGGTAACATGTCTTCTCCCACAGTGGTGTTTGTGTTAAAGAAGCTCTTCGAAACACTGAGTTCAAAGCACAAAGGAGATAAGATACTTTCTCTTGCCTTCGGACCAGGCCTTACCGTGGAGTCTATGATTTTAGAAGTTATTTAAGCTTCAAAAAGCCTTCGTTATAAAGCAAAAACTTTCCTAGGTTGGGGTGAGCGCTCAACAGACGCTTTTGCTTGCCTAAGAAGAAAGAGGAATCACCACTAAGCGAGGCTGGTTTCTTTCGACCAAAGAAATCCCGAAACATTGGGTTTCCAGAGGCATCTACAAAAGGCTCCCTATCTACTTCAGCACCAGGTTTCATAAAAATAAAGGGTCCAACAACGATCGAGTTATCTGGGTAGCTATGCCTCAGCTCAGTCTTCATGACCTCTTCTTCAGTTGGAAGGAAAATGTCCTTTCTTAATGGGTAGTAAGCCAAGGGGTTTTTGTATTCGCGCATGACTTTTAAAATGTGAGTCTGCGCCCTTTCATTCAAAGATGCTTCTTGCGCAAGTGCAGTGCCTGCCAAAGTACCCAGCATGAAGAGTGAAAAGAATAGTCTGGCAACGCGCATTATCCTTTAATTTAATGATTATGTTTAATAATAACAGATTGGTTTAGCGCATGTTTGAGAAAAGGGCTTACGAAGAAGAGTTAATGGATGATCTGGATTCTGGGGGAGAAATCATTGACCAAACCCTGAGAGAACTCGAAACCATCAATCGTTTATTGGGGGGAAACCAGGTGACCATCAATGGCCTGCAGAAGCTCCTCAAAAATCACACAGCCACTAAGCCGATCGTTATTGCGGACCTTGGCTGTGGCGGGGGAGACATCATGATTCTCGTAGCCAAGTGGGCCAGGAAAAAGGGCTACAAAGTCGAACTGAAAGGTTATGATGCGAACCCTAACATTATCGATTATGCCCGTAAGAACTGTATCGACTACCCCGAAATTTCATTTTACACTGAAGACATCTTTTCCGATGATTTTAAGGCCAATCGTTTCGATATCGTCATTTGCACACTTTTTACGCACCATTTTAAGGATGATCAACTGATATCCATTTTCCATCAGTTCAAAACACAGGCAAAGATTGGTGTAGTGATCAATGATTTACATCGACATTGGTTTGCCTATCACTCCATTAAGTTGCTCACACAACTATTTTCAAAATCACCTATGGTTCAATACGATGCCCCACTTTCGGTACGCAGGGCATTTCGGAAAAACGAATTGGAAAAGATTATGGCTTCGGCAGAAATCAACGCATTCTCCCTGAAGTGGATGTGGGCCTTTCGCTGGCAATTGATCTTCTAGCCTACCCAGGTGACTTTATCGTCAATAGACTTTCGTCTGCCCTTGGGCCATTTCTCCTTATTGATATTACCAACGTAGAGAAAGCCCATTAACTTATCATTAGGCCCCAAACCGAAGAAGGGCTTTGCTTCTTCGTAATAGGTGACACCTCCAGAACCCCAATAGCAACCGATGTTATTGGCCGCAGCGGTCAAGTACATATTCTGAACAGCCATTGCCACAGAGGCTAGCTCTTCCTGCTCGGGAACCGAAGCCTTAGGGTCTCTGGCCATGCCGATGGCTATGATATGCGAAGCCAACATGGGCTTTGTGGCCAATTTCTCGAATTTTCCTTGATCAAATTTCCCTTCTCTGGTACTCACTTCCTTATAGAGCTCAGACTGAAAGCCTGCTAACTTCTTTAAGCCTTCTCCACTAAAAACCACGAACCTCCATGGCTCTGTCAATCGATGTGTCGGTGCCCAGTTGGCATTTTCCAACATCTCCTTAATGATGGCATCATCTACAGGTTCGCCTGTGTATTGTGCTGGATATAGTGATCTCCTTTCTCTGAGGAGTTGATTGACAAGGTCTGGGTTCAAATCAGGCATATCAGTGATCGAGTTTTACTTTTAATCCAAAGTAATAGTTAATTGTTGCGGCAGGTTGAAAATATCTTCTACCAAAGGCATTCAAATCATTTCCTAAGCTGTAAGAAACATCAAATAGGTTGTCCACTCCACCATAGAGTTCAATGGGCAGGTTAAATAAGCTACCCTTATAACCGGCTCTCAGGTTCACCAAATTATAAGCTCGGGAAAAGAAGGTATTCGCATCATTTAAAGGAATCGGGTCTGAATAGTGATAGGTCAAGTTCAAATAGGCTCCTCCCTTCAGCATTAGGTCCGTTTGAATGTTCAACACATGGGGTGCTGTACCGGGCAGCGCCATACCTGAAAAGTCGTCACCATCATCAATATAGTCTTCGAATTGAAAATCATGGTAGGTATAAGCAAGAGAAGTACTGAGGCCTTGGATAACACCAGTTGGTGAGCTCAGCCAGTCCATTCTGGTTGATAGCTCCAGCCCTTTTTGACTCGTTTCCCCGGCATTTCTAAATAAGACCACTCCCTGACCATCTGTGAAAGTGGTAATGGCATCACTTAGCTGAAAGTAGAATAGGGCCAAGTCGAAAGAAAGCCTCTTTTGGGCCGCGGAACCACGAAAGTTCAGTTCGTAATTGGTTCCTGTTTCAGCTTGCAGACCAAGGTTGATACTGCCTTCATTAGTTCTTACCTCTGTGGTAGTAGGCGGTGAAAACCCCTTCATTACACTAAAGTGGATGGAATAATTGGAGCCCACTTGTTGAGAAATGGCCAGCCTTGGAGACCAAACGCCATCAAATTCCTTTACAAATCGCTGTGGTGCATTGTTGATTCTGTCAATGGTTCGGTTGATGTCATACTCCAAGGCATTCTGGCTTAGGCCAAAGGTCAAGCTTGTCTTATCGCTCAGCTGGTAATCCAGGTTCGCGAAAAACAATCGCTGGTCAATTTCAACCTCATCCGCAAAGCGGATCGTATCGGCCTCACCACCTATGTTCCCGAAGTTCTTACCATCAAAGAATGACTTTTGATATTCGATACCATAAGATAGGTTGAGGGGCTTGCCTCCCATGCTGAGCTTATTCTCGAACTCGGACCTCAAGCTAAACACCTGCTGATTATCTGATTTATAGTCTAGGATAAAGGGGTTTTCAAAATCACTCGTGCTTAAACCCAGGTTGGTCTGGTTAGACCAGTTTTCGTGGATCTGATACTCTTGGCCAACCGTAAAGAGAAAGAACTCATTGGCGATTGAAGCGTTACGCTCAATGCTTCGAGGTCTGGACTGACGAGGGTTTTCGGCACGCTGATCTGGGTTTAGACCTCCAGGAATTTCATAAAAGAGATCTGAATATAAAATGGAGGCGGTAATGGTTCTTTTCTCGCTAGGGAAAAACAGTCCATCGAGTTCAACGGTAGTTCTATCCAATGCATTATGTTCTCTGTAACCATCTGATTGCTGGTTCGACCATTTCAAGGTCAAGCTGCTGTTTTCGTTCAGCACATTATGGCTACCACTAAACTTCTGTGCCCCAAACGATCCAAATGACGCGCTCAAAAGTGAAGCATTCGACAGTGTTGACAAATCAGTGCTTTGAATCTTTATGACCCCTCCATTTCCAGCTCCAAAGGCACTGGCCGAAGGCCCTTTCATAATTTCCAGCTTTGCCGTATTGTTGAGGTCCAAAAGATTGAGAAAAGTATTTCCTCCGGGCTCTGTAAAAGGGATTCCGTTCCAATAGACTTTCACATTTCTAACCCCAAAAGGCGAGCGAATTGAGCTACCCCTTATGGATACCCGATAGCTTCCCCCAGCTCTTTGCTCAAACCGGATACCCGGTACGGTATTCACCGCATTGACCAAGCTAGACTCATCGAAGCGACTCAGAGTTCCCGGAGTTATTGCGGAAATGGCCCCTGCCTGACGGCTTAAGGACTGTTTACCAGTAAAGCCCTCCACAATCGCCTCACTCAAGACTCTATTTGAGGTACGAAGGATAATAATCAGGTCTTGATCAGGTCTTATAGTCACAGCTTGTCCTTCATAACCGACAAAAGAGACCCAGGCCAATTTAGGTTCAGCAACCTGAAGGTCAAACCTTCCATTCGGGTCGGATACGTAACCGACTGAATCATCTAGCAGCAATAAATTTGCGCCTTCCAGCGGTTCAAAAGATTCATTCTTAACCCGGACTTCCTGACCATTTATGAGAGTCGGAATACTAGCGCATAAAACAAGAAGGAGGAGTAAGCGAAGGTTTTTCAAGGGGTCGCGCATAAAATTCGGGCACTAATATCGGTGATTCGGGGGCTAAACAAAGTTCTTGATTATATTAATGGCAATGGGTTCAGCGTATAGACGTGTCAAAATATTCAATAGTCAGTCGGCTATGGAACAAGTATTCGTGGAAAAAGCCATAAGGGTTTTAAGAGTCGGGGAACAAAAAGTGTGTTTGGCAAAGACAAAAGGTGAGTTTTTCGCTTTTGAAGCCTTATGCCCTCACCAAAAACAACCCTTATCTGAGGGTAGCCTCAATGCCTTCGAAGAAATCATTTGTCCCTTGCATTTCTATCGGTTTAACTTGAAAACAGGGCAGGAAGCGAATAGGCTTTGTCAAGACCTCAAGACATTTCCGCTTGAGATTGAGGCGGACGGTGTCTATGTCAGGGTCTATTGAAGTTTTTATATTCCCCCAGATTGCATAATTTTCCAGCTTAGTGACCAAAGCTACGTACATTCTAAACCCTGTCGATCCCAATGCTCGGATCGTCTCAATGGATATATTGAGAGGCGTGGCCGTATTAGGCATTCTGGTCATGAATATTCAGAGCTTTGCCATGCCTTCTGTGGCTTATAGCAACCCCACTGCTTATGAGAATTTATCGGGCAATGATCTTTGGGTTTGGTTGATGAGTCATGTATTTGCTGACCAAAAGTTCATGGCCATATTCTCCATGATGTTCGGTGCCAGCATTGTTATGCTTTCTCAAAAGGCGAGAAAAGAACATATGCGTTCCACTGACCTGCAAAACAGGCGCTTTGTCTTTTTAGCCATTTTCGGCTTGATACATGCCTACCTTATCTGGTATGGTGACATCTTATTCGTATATGCCATTTGTGCCTTTTTCATGTTTATGTTTCGCAGCAAGAAATCAGGGGTTCAGATGAAAGCGGGTGTCATTCTGTTGATCATAGGCTCAGCCATTAGCCTCATCATAGGCTATACTACTCCATTGTGGGAGCCTGGCGAGTATGAGGCTGCCCGAACAGAAACCTGGATGCCAGAGCCCAGTACGATTGCCGAAGAAATAGAGTATTCACGGGGTACCTGGGAGCGTCAAATTCTTTATCGTGCGCCACAAGCTTTTAAAATGCAAACCACTGTTTTCATTTTCGAGACTTTTTGGAAGGTAGCCGGACTGATGCTGATCGGTATGGCCCTTTACAAGAGACGTGTATTCAAGGGAAAGCAAAGCACCAAGTACTATAGCAAAATGATCGGTTATGGCTTGGGATTAGGGCTTCCGCTGGTTGTTGTGGGCACCATGCTAAACTTTAATTATGAATGGGATTTCAGAATGAGTTTCTTTTTCTTCTCCCAATTCAATTATTGGGGCTCTGTTTTAGTTGCCCTGGGATATATTGGTGTTGTGATGCTTGTGACGAAGAACTCTACCCGCAGCTTTATTGCCAAACGCTTAGCCAGCGTAGGCAGGATGGCTTTGAGCACTTACTTGATACAATCGATTATTTGTGGCTTTTTATTCTATGGCCATGGACTTGCCCTTTTCGGAGATCTCGATCGGTCTTTTCAGTTGGTGGTTGTTTTGGCCATTTGGGTCTTTAACATAGCCTTTGCCAGTGTCTGGCTCACCTATTTCAAATATGGTCCATTTGAATGGCTATGGCGATCGCTTACCTATGGCAAAATGCAGCCGCTCTACAAAGAAGACTAGCTACCGTAATAATCTGCGTCTATTAACTCTTCCTGATCATTAGATTTCACAGCAAAGTTGAAGCCCTTGTGTATGGAGTAGGCTCCATATTCGCCACTTTTACTCAATGCCAAAAACCCAACCTGAAGGTCCTTGTAGTCATTCGGATATTTACGAACAATACGCTCTACTGCCTGTTTGCAAGCTTCATAGGGAGACAAACCCTGTCTCATGAGCTCGACAATCATATGCGCTCCGCAAATCTTTATGACGAACTCTCCTAAGCCTGTTGCCGTACAGGCGCCCACCTCATTGTCCACATAAAGACCTGCACCAATAATAGGGGAATCCCCCACACGACCATGCATTTTCCATGCAGCGCCACTGGTGGTACAAGCTCCGGACAGGTTACCCATATCATCAAGTGCTACCATGCCGATCGTATCATGGTTTTCGATGTTAATCTTTGGCTTGTAATCCTGATTCTTCAACCAGTTCTTCCATGCCTTTTCCGATTTTTCGGTGAGTAGGTTCTCTTCCTTGAAGCCTTTTTCTACAGCAAACTGTCTGGCACCTTCACCCACCAACATGACATGGGGGGTATCATCCATCACCTTTCTGGCTACAGAGATTGGGTTTTTGATGTTTTGGAGAAAGGCCACCGACCCGCAGTTTTCGAACTCATCCATAATGCAGGCGTCCAGCGTAACCACACCATCACGATCGGGAAAACCACCAATGCCAACAGTCGCATTATTCGGGTCATCCTCGGTAATTCGAACGCCCTTTTCTACCGCATCTACCGCACGGCCCTTTTGAGAAAGCACTTCCCAGGCACCGGCATTCGCTTCCATTCCATGGTTCCAGGTAGAAATCACGATCGGCTTTTTAGGGGCTTTCGGTGCCTCACAAGCCATACTGCTTAAACTAGCCGTTGTTACGGCCAAACCGCTATAGATAGATGATTTTAAGAATTTTCTTCTGTTCGTCATGTCGTCCGTTTTGACCAAGATATTGAAATCATATGGCTATTGCTCAACCGTTGATCAATGGATTTCATTTTTCCCTCAAACTGAATAACTTCCGCCATGAAAAATTTTTTGATGCTGGCCATCGCCTTGATATTTTTTGCCAGCTGCCAACCTAAATCCCCTGAAGTTATTACTCCCCAAATTGTTCCGCAGCCTCAATCCCTGGAATACAATTTGGAAAAACACTTTAACCTGAACAGCAGACCCATTCTTTTGTCTGAAACAGAAGAGGCCAAACAAGTCATGCTCTTTCTCCATGACTACTTTAAGTCAACGGGTTGGTCTTCGGAACTTCATGAGTCTGGCAATGCCCAAATTCATTTTAAGGCGAATCCCGAACTAGCCGAAGAAGCCTATTCGCTGACGGTAGATCATGAAGGCGTCACTATAAAAGCCTCCACTTCCAAGGGCTTTTTCTATGGTACACAGTCTCTGATTCAAATGCTTCCCACGGACAAGCACATTGCAGTGCTTCCTTATATGACCATTAACGATGCGCCTCGTTTTGCCTGGAGAGGACTACACCTTGATGTTTGTCGTCACTTTTTCCCGGTCGACTTTGTGAAAAAATACATCGACCTGATGGCTTTCTATAAGCTCAATACCTTCCACTGGCACCTGACAGAAGATCAAGGTTGGCGCATAGAAATCAAGAAATATCCAAAGCTCACCGAAATCGGTAGCCAGCGAAAGGAAACCATAGTGGAGAAGAACTTCGATCCATTTATCGGAGATGGTCAACCTTATGGCGGTTTCTATACGCAGGATGAAATTCGTGAGGTAGTCGCCTATGCAGCCGAAAGGCAGATTACCGTGGTTCCGGAAATTGAAATGCCCGGACATAGCCTTGCGGCCTTAGCGGCCTACCCTGAATTGGGTTGTGGCCCTGGGCCTTATGAAGTCGGTACCAAATGGGGAGTATATGAAGACATTTACTGCCCTAGCGAAAAGACTTTTGAGTTTCTGGAAGATGTACTGACGGAAGTGATCGACTTATTCCCAGGGGAGTATATCCACATTGGGGGTGACGAAGCTCCAAAAGCCGCTTGGAAGAAGAGTCAACTCGCGCAGCAGGTGATCAAGCGGGAAGGACTTAAAGATGAGTTCGAATTGCAGAGCTATTTCATCAAGCGCATGGAGAAATTCTTGGTGAGCAAGGGCAAAAAACTGATCGGCTGGGATGAGATTCTCGAAGGTGGCCTGGCCCCAGAAGCAACGGTAATGTCCTGGCGTGGTGAGAAAGGTGGTATTGAAGCTGCTGAGGCGGGTCATGATGTCGTGATGTCACCCAATGCCGACATGTACTTCGACCATTATCAGGCGCGAAAGGAAACCCAACCCTTGGCCATTGGTGGCTTCACGACATTGGAAAGTGTTTACCACTATGAACCTATTCCCGCTGAACTGGGTGAGGCACATCACAAGCATGTATTGGGTGCACAAGCTAATGTCTGGACAGAGTATATGAAGACGACCGATTATGTGGAATACATGGCTTACCCTCGTGTAGTGGCGCTATCCGAAACGGTATGGACGAAGCCTGAGCATAAAGATTGGGCTCATTTTCAAAACAAGATGGCCCAGCAGTATCGATTGCTGGATGCACGTGATGTCAATTACTTCAATGCAGCAAAGGACACTGTAGCCACAAGCAATTAGGCGGTTGGCTCACTGTCTTAACGAGTGTTAACGTTCGCGTCCATTCGTAACCAGATGCAGATGTTCGAGTATACTAGGTAAAATATCTTCTATGAGAGTTCTTGTGCTGTCCCTTTGCCTACTGGTTAGCCATGTGGTAAAGGCCAATGATCCAATTGTCGCCTTACCCTTTGAAATTCATCTGGGTCATGTCTATATCAAAGGACAAGTCAATGATGGTCGTCCGATCAATGTTGTTTTTGATACAGGCGCTGCCGCCAATCTGGCGAGCGAAGCTGTTGCCGAAGAAATCGGGTTAACCGTATCGGGCGAGCAGACCGTTTTAGGCGCTTCCGGACCTGTAACCATTAAGCGTTCGACTAATAATGACCTGATGCTGGGGGACGATCTCAAATTAAAGAATCAAACCTTTCTGGTGATGAATCTCGATCACTTGGGCGATGAGGACTATCCATTGGACGCAGTGATCGGGGCAAACGTTTTAAATCGGTATACCGTGGAAATGGATTTTGAAAAAGGATTAATCAATCTCTTCACCAGAAATAATTTTCCTGCTCCCGAAGGTTATGAAGCTCATAAAATTTCCCTCGTTCCCTTTAACGTGCCAAAAATTGATGCGAGTCTTTTGCTCGAAGATGGCGAAGTGATTACAGGTCCTTATCTAGTCGATACTGGAGCAGCGCTGGCATTGCGTATCAATTCACCTACGGTGAGAGAAAAGGAATTGGTGGACAAAGTCACGCCCAATTACAAATACACTTCAAAGGCATTGGGCAATGAAGCTACCGACTACATAGGGCGCTTGAAAACTTATGAGGTCTTAGGTCAAAAGTTTGATGCTGTGCCGATGAGAATGGCCACGGTCCGCAATGGCGTGAGTGGACGAAGCGATATCAACGGCATTCTGGGACTGGAAATCTTAAAGCGATTCAACACCATCTATGATTACAAAAAACAGGTGATGTACATCAAACGCAATAGCCTGTTCGATCAACCCTATCGCGAAAACAAAAGCGGATTGAAGTTCAAGAAAGAGGATGGTGCCCTGACCGTTGTCAATGTTATTGCTACTTCGTCCGGTGAAAAAGCCGGAATCAAATTAGGCGACATTATCGTATCTGTCGATGGCCAAAAGGGAATGACCCATGACGAATGTGTGGCCTACTTATCCAATGCCAAGGGCACCGTGAAATTGAAAATCATGCGAAATGGGAAGGCAATCGATATCTCTTTGAAGCCGGCTTCCTTGATTTAGCAGCGCTATTTTTTTGAGGGGTTCTCAACCCCATGCATCCTTTGTTCCAGGCTTTGCGTCTTTGATAAGGAGTTTAATTTCAGCATATTAGACTTGGTCAAACCGCCAATAGGCGAAAAACTCAAAATTAACCACTATGCTCTATTCCTATTTTCGCACTGCCTTCCGCAGCCTGCTCAAAAACAAAGCCTTCTCTTTTCTTAATATCATCGGTTTAGCCCTGGGCATGGCCTGTTGTATGGTCATCTTTCAGTATGTGACCTTTGAGAAGAGTTATGATAAGTTTCACTCCAACTATGAGAACATCTATCGGGTGCAGTACAATTACTTTCAAAACGGTAATAACATATTTGAGTGTGCCGCAGCTGTTCCTGCAGTCGGACCCGAGATGAAGAATAACTTTCCTGAAGTGTTGGAGTTTTCTCGTGCCTTTCCCGTTTCGGGATTGATCACACAAGAGGATGTGACCTTCCGAGAGGAAAAGCTACAAATTGTGACCCCTTCCTGGCTGACCATGTTCGATTGGAAAATGGTGGAGGGCGATCCGGAAACGGCCTTGGAAGGACCTAAGAAAGCGGTGCTATCACAAAGGGCAGCAAAGAAATATTTTGGGGATGAAAGCCCTATCGGTAAAACTATTAAATGGAGCAGCCAGTGGCTGAATATTGAGTTTATGGTCACAGGAATCTTTGAAGATGTTCCCGACAATTCGCATATCAAATTCGATATCCTTTTGTCATTCCAAACCTTAGTTGATGCTACCGATGGCGATGCCGAAACCAATTGGGGCTGGTATGACTTCAATACTTATGTGGCGCTGGCCGATGGTACCGATCCGATCGCTTTCAACAAAAAATTTGATGCCCACCTGAATGAAATTAAGGGCGAGGAATATGCCAATGGCAATAGGCGTCAGGAGTTTCCGCTGCAGGCCTTGACGGATATTCATTTACAGTCCGACCTGCTGCAAGAGTCGGAGCCTGAGGAGAATGGTGATGCTCAGTCTGTTTATTTTCTAGGGATCCTCGCGATTTTCATTTTGGTGATCGCCTGGGTGAATTATATCAATCTGGCCTCCGCTAAATCGATGGAAAGGGCCAAAGAAGTGGGCGTGAGAAAGGTTATGGGCGCTTTCAAGCGTAATCTGATCTTCCAATTTATCATAGAGTCTATCCTGATCAACTTTGTGGCCGCTTTGATTTCCGTTGGGCTGGTAGCGCTGTCTCTGCCCTACTTTAATGACCTGACAGGCTCGCCACTGACGCTAGGCCTTATTTTCAATTCTGGCACCTGGGCGATCGTGATTGGTGTGTTTTTTCTCGGTGCTTTTCTATCCAGCTTATACCCAGCCTTTGTGCTTTCTTCCTTCAGGCCAATAGCCGTTTTAAAAGGAAAAATGACGACTTCGCACAAAGGTATTTTCCTTAGAAAGGGTTTGGTGACCTTTCAGTTCTTGGCTTCTGTATTTCTGATTGCCGGAACGCTGATCGTTTACAAGCAGCTTCAGTTTTTGAAAAACCAAGACCTGGGCTTCGATATGCAGGAGACTTTGGTACTTCAGGGTCCTGGAATTCTCGAGGTAGATTCACTCTTTGGCAATTATTTGGGAAGCTTTAAAAATGAGGTGCTCAAGTTGCCGAACGTTACGGAATTCAGTAGCTCCAGTAATGTGCCTGGTGATGAAATCTTCTGGACCAATGGGGCCAAAAGAGCCGAAGAGCCCAACTCAGAGTTTAAGACCATCTATAATGTTGGTGTAGATTATACATACTTCCCTGCCTATGATATTGACGTGATTGCTGGGCGAAACTATGACAAGACTTTTCCTACCGATGCTGATGCGGCCATAATGAATGAGGCGGGGATCAAGTTTCTGGGTTTTGCTTCGGCTGAAGAGGCTGTTGGTCAAAAAATCACCCACAATGGTCAGGAGAAAATGATTGTCGGGGTGGTGGACAACTACAACCAGATGTCATTGAAGAATACGGTATCACCCATACTCTTTAACCTGATTCCGAATAACCGAAGTTATTTGACCGTCAAGTTTTCCGGAGGAAGCGGCCGAGAGGTCCTATCCGGACTTGAACCAAGTTGGAATGCCTTCTTCCCGGGTAACCCGATCGATTATTTCTATTTAGATACCTTCTTTAACCGTCAGTATGAGAAGGAAGATCAGTTTGGAAAGGTGTTTATCATCTTCTCGGTGCTGGCCATTATTGTTTCTTGTTTAGGGCTGTTTGGCCTATCTGCTTTTAGCGCACTTCAGCGTACGAAGGAGATTGGCGTGCGGAAAGTACTGGGTGCTTCGGTGTCCAATATCCTCCTATTGCTATCCCGAGAGTATTTCTTACTGATCTTGCTAGCAGTCGTGATCGGAACTCCGATTACCTACTTTGTAATGGACGGCTGGTTGAACAACTTTGCCTATCGCACCGATATCGGTGCGGTGGTCTTTGCCGTTTCAGCGGTGATTGTTTTGTCCGTAGCCCTATTAACCGTGAGCTATCAAACGATCAAGAGTGCTAGGATGAACCCATCGAATACGTTGCGGTATGAGTGATTGGGTTTTGGGTTGTTGGGAATTAGGTGAAAGGTATAACAATCCATAGCCTAGAAACCAGAACCAAAGCGTTATTCCGGAATTTTTATTCCTAAATTCAAGAGGGAATAAAAATATCCGGAATCTAAATCGTTAACAAGCTATGAACCTCGTTGGCAACATTATATGGATCGTCTTTGGGGGGTGCCTGCCTGCCGCAGGTAGGGATGATTCTCCTGGGAATCGACTGAGTGATGTAAAAATGTATGGCTGATGAACTTGGTTGGTAATATCATTTGGATTGTATTCGGAGGTTGGATGATCGCACTCGAATACATTATTGGAGGCATTGCCCTATGCCTGACCATTGTGGGAATTCCGTTTGGCATTCAGTGCTTTAAACTGGCCATACTGGGTTTTGCACCTTTTGGGCAGCAGATAGAACCCGGTAGAACCTTAAGCGGTTGTCTGTCCTTACCACTCAATATTATCTGGTTGGTCTTTGGTGGATTCTGGGTATTTCTCACCCACCTGATCTGGGGCCTAATCTTTACCATTACTATTATCGGTATTCCTTTTGGCGCCCAGCACTTTAAACTGGCAGGCCTGGCTTTCGCTCCTTTTGGGAGGGGGATATGAGTAAGTAAGTTAGTCTTGAAGTTCCAAATCCAAAACGAACCTATCGCCAGTAATCACGGTATTGAAAATCGACCCTAAAAGGATTCCGGATACTATGATATTGGCATTCTCCATTAGTTTTCTTTGTTCTCCCAAGCCTATGAATCCTACAAGCTCTCTTAACTTGTCAAGTGTCATAGCGTCTGACCTGTTTAACCTCTCTACTAACTCCGAAGCGAATCTACCGATATCATCAATCAACTCAATCGGGTTGTTTTTAGAGCGGTCTTTATTTGTCCAGTTTTCTTGCAGCCCTGGAGCATCAACAGAAGCTACGAAATCCTGAAAGTTCATTAAGATATCACCAATTTCGCAATCTAAAGCCATAATTTGTAAGGACTCCCAGACTGTCTCAAAGCTTCTTTTATCCAAGGGAAATTGCATTAAGTTCTTGGAATTTCCGTAGCAAAAATTGACCCACCAAAATGTCTTCTCAATTTCCTTATTACTTACATTTCTCAGCTCAAACCTGACTCCGCTACCAAGCCTTAAGCCTGGTACTGCGAGCCAAAAAGACCTTTTCCAAGAGAATTTACTCCCCTTGCTTTCAGGACTAAAAAACTTAGGTACGTTTTCCGTGGACAAATTTATCCTTCCCTCACTAACTGGTACAGCTACTTCGTCTAGGCTCGTTTCGAGCATACTTTGAGCAATATAATAAGTCAACAATGGCGGAACCGCGTTGCCTATCATTTTCAGTTTGCCACCATAGGAGTTGCTATGGAACTGATAATCAGCAGGAAAGGTTTGAACACACCCTCGCTCTCGAACGGTCAACCTTCTGTACTTCTCAGGGTCATCTTCAATTATTATGCTCTCGCGTGATACCCTTGTACAGAGGGCGGTTATAGTTCTCGAAGGTCTATCGAGAATATCCGGGAAGGACATTTTATTGTAAACAGGGTGATGGGTTTTTGAATCAGAGTTGATACGTTTTTCCTCGTCCGTTAATGGCGCCTCATGAATATTATCTGTTAGTGTCTTTAGTGAGTGGCCATAAATCGGGTCCAAGAGGTTTTCTCGCTTTAGGCCCATGACTACTTCTCCAAGGGTTCTTCTTGGAGTGACTTCCTGATATGATTCGAAAAGCCCAAAAGGAAATCTTCCAGCAATCATTCTTTTCCGGTTTTGAGGAACTCCGTAGTCCGCGGAGTTGTAGACTTTAATGACTCTGAACTGATCGTCAAAAAGGTGTGAGTATCGTTCCAGGGGCCCACCCTTTTCAATACTTTTCTCTATTATGCCAGCCACTCTAGGAACATTCTCCATCGCCCAGTATTTCGGCTTTATGTAATCCACTACTTCAAGAAATTTTGCTACATCAACTAACCCATCTACCAAATCACCATTTCCACCTCTATTGGCAAATGAAAATTGCGTACAAGGCGGGCTTCCAACCACAAAATCGATTTCATCTTTTGGAGGCAAATCACTATAGACATCTAATTCTCTAATGTT
Source organism: Roseivirga sp. 4D4 (assembly GCF_001747095.1). Classification (NCBI taxonomy): domain Bacteria; kingdom Pseudomonadati; phylum Bacteroidota; class Cytophagia; order Cytophagales; family Roseivirgaceae; genus Roseivirga; species Roseivirga sp. 4D4. The sequence continues at coordinate 3,393,138 of NZ_MDGP01000001.1, read as the reverse complement.
TTTTTCCTTGTGCTTAGTTCCAAAATTAGCGTTGTGGGTCTCATTGGCATCCTTCCACCATTCAAAAGAGGAAACCACTTCTATTCCAGCCATCTTAAAGCCAAGGGTCCAGCCGCCTATCCCACTGTATAAATCAATCGCTTTCATTTTCAAAATTTAGTTTAGACTGAACAGATTTCTTTTCACGCCCGTAGTGAACCTTAGCTTCTGTTACTTTCAAGATTTCTTGGTAATCTTCTTCTGTTTCCAAAATTGAGGCTATCTCATCACTTAAGTATGTTAACTTGAGGTACGACTCAGGCGTATCAAACAAGTTGGATACAACCCTTATAATATCTCCAACTCTCTTCTTTGGAAACCTATTTTCATTCTCAATTCTACTAAGAACTGCTACGTCAACATCAAGTGCATTCGCAAGCCGTCTTTGTGTCCATTGCTCTTTTTCTCTCAGTTCCTTTATCTGTTGGCCAAAGGATTTCATGGCATAATTTTATTGATAAATTTTATCTTGACAAAATTTATCAATACAAAATTTATCAATACATCACGAAATATGAGGCTCAGCTTCAAAGTTCTAAGCAGGCCTTGGTCCTATTTCCGATAAACTAGAAACACCTTCAACTGGTTGATCATTTAGATATGCATTTATTATTCTGTACAAATTAGCTGACCTTCCTTTTCTAGTTATATCCTTTATTCCATCGAATTGAGATTGAGAAACATCGATTATGGGCGTTTCATTGTCGGAATAAATTCCAACCATGAGAATAGGGAGGGTAATCGACAAATCCGCAGAGGGTAGCTCCCTTATGCATCTCTCAAAATTGGTAATGTTAGAATCAATCCGTCTTGCAAGACTATTCATCGGTACGATGCACAACCCCATGTTTATCAAATTCTTTGAATACGCAGTTTGAAATTTAAATATATCTGAGTACCATCTAGACATATTTCCAAATTGTACTTCAGATTGTATAGTAAGGCCATTAAAATCCTTTTTGAAGTCAGCCTTTAAATTGGAGCCCTTTATTCCTGTAGCATCAGGGTGAAACTGCCACCCGTGAGTTGATGAAAAACCTACATCAAAATATGCATTCAATAGCTGCTGAACTACCTCTAAGCCAGCATTCTTACGCGACTTTCCTGGCCAAACAAATAAAGGACATTCTCTTATGACTGCTGAAATCTCATGAATGGCTGCAGCGTAGGTAGGATGTTCAATTATTTCTCTAGCAAACCTATAGCTGAAAATCTCAAAATTCATTAAGCAGAGATTCTTTCCTTCCCTATTCCAATCAAGACACATGGGCAAGGATCACCCACGCCTCTGTCCATTCTAGTAGTCAGTTTCTGCATGTGTGTAGTTGAGGTTCCATACTTGGATGAGCATAATAAACGTGCAATGGCAGCGACTGACTCTTCTCGATCAAAACTTACCATATTCGATATTCTTGCACTTGCCTTCTGGGATAAACTTAACTTTTCTGACAATTGCTCAATACTATAAGGGTATATATCGTTCAGAAATCTTTTATATACTTCTATCAACTCCTGCTGAAGGCTTTCGCCACGGGTGATTATTATACCAAGCGTAAGTTCTCCTAGTTGATGTAGCTTTCTAAAGTTTTCTAAATCTCTATCAAAGAATGGGTCCTTATTGTTCCACTCGATTTCTAAGCCAATATTTCCTTTGCCAAACTCCTTGTAATGATCAATCTCATGGCTTTCAGAGGTAAGCACTTTTTCTCGTACCTTATGCTCACTCTCAATATTGATCTTTTCCCAGTTGTGCTCATAAAGTTTGTCTCTAAGGTTTTGTGTTATTGAGCTTAACCCTCCACCAGCAGAAATTAGTTGTGCCTCAGTAATTTGGAACTCTTCAAGTACCTTCTCTAAATCTGATAGAGCATCCTGAAAATGATCCTTGATAATTGAGTCTGCAAAACGTGTGAAGTAAACTTCGTATCCAAAAACTGTGAGTACTTCGGGGTTTTTGTAATAATTTGACATAATGATCAAAAAAGAAATATAATAAATCCAAACTGCAAGATGGCACATGGATACCATCAATTTAAGCTTCCAAATGCTTTAGGAAACCTAACTCTTAGTCCCCACCAACAGCTCTCTAATATCTACATCGAGTTTTTCGGCAATGCGAGAGAGCATGTCTATGCGGGGTTGCATTTCGTTAGTACACCACTTGGAGACAGTGGTTTTATTTACATCTAGCTGTTCGGCTAGCCATAGATTGGTGCGGCCCGTCTCGGCCAGTACGGCCTTGATCCGGTTCAGTTTCTTGGTCATGTGGAGCTTGTTTACTCCAAATTATCAAATTAATGGCTTATCGCTTCTTGTTTGCAATAGCTTTTAACAGCACTTTGATTCACTTTAATTATACTAAGTTTGTTTTATAGTATTATTTAAAATACATTTAAGCAATTATATGGATGTATAAAACAACTATATCATACGACTCAATTGACTACTGATTTTCTCTGAACCATGATAGGATAGGGAAGAAACAAACATCAACTGATCAATGAGCTCAATACCTCTTTACGGAGCTTGTACCGTCTCACAGATGGTGGGCGGTTGAGGTGTTGGTCCTTTGATATGATTTTTAGGTTGTGTTTGGTGTAAAGCGATAAGGGGTTCTCGGTACCTAAGCACCCATTGGTATTGAGGCCTCTTTCGTGTTTACCCCCTCCGCTCTTCGAGCACCTCCCCAAGGGGAGGACAAGGCCAACTCCGGCTTTGCGCCTGCGCTGAAGCTTCAGCGTAAGCGTTCGTTCACCCTGTCTGCCGACAGGCAGGCTCCCCAGTTTGGGGGAGGATTTGGACTCGTGAATAAAAAAAGCGAACCGTATGGTTCGCCTTTTATTTGTTTAGAGGGCTGGGCCCTGGTGTCCAAAAGACATTTATCTTAAAAGAGGTATACCCCCTCCGACCTGCGGCCACCCTGTCTGCCGACAGGCAGGCTCCCCAAGGGGAGGACAGGCTAAGCGAAGAAGTATGGGAATTTACCTTCTTTGATCATGGTATCAGCTACTTGTCTTCTGAGCTCTTTGGTGTTCACCAAATCCATTTTAGTGAATCGCTTTAAGCCCATTAGCATTACCTTTTGCTCATCTCCTTTTGTGAATGAGGCAATGGCTTCTTTTGCAGCAGCGTTGATTCTATCTACAGCTTGCGCCATGTAGATTTGCGTCATCGCAATGTAGTCCGCGCAAGCTTCTTCGCCTCTTAGGCTGATCAGCTTCTCGGTTCTTAACATGGCAGATTCTACTGCATAAATCTCGATGAGAATATCCGCCAGGTTCATCATGACCTCTTGCTCATCCTCGATGCGATCTTGTAAAGCCATCGCAGCTTTACCACCCACCATTAGGAAGACCTTCTTTAGGTTTTTGATGACTTCCTTCTCTGCGTTGAAAAGTACTGACTTGTCAATCGTAGAGAAAGTCGGTACTGCAGTCAATTCTTTCGACACGGCCATCGCTGGCTCAAACATATTGAGTTCGCCTTTCATCGCACGCTTAAGGATCATACCAATCATTAACATGCGGTTGATCTCGTTGGTCCCTTCGTAAATTCTTGCAATACGGGCATCTCTGTACGCACGCTCCATTGGTGCGTCTGCCGAGTATCCCATTCCTCCATATACCTGAAGGCCCTGGTCAACTACATAGTCAAGTACTTCTGAACTGTGAATCTTTCCGATCGCACATTCAATAGCAAACTGCTCGACCCCTTTTAGTTTGGCCTGAGCGTCATCCATGCCTGAAGCCGTAAGATCATTGATCTTGTCTTCAATGTTTTGGCCTGCTCTATAATCCAATGACTCTGTTACATAAACACGGGTGGCCATTTCGGCTAGCTTATGCTTAATCGCACCAAAGCTGGAGATCGAAACATTGAATTGCTTTCTTTCATTCGCGTACTGTGTCGCTTGAGAGATGACTGTTCTGCAACCACCCAATACACCTGCACCGAGTTTGATTCGGCCAATGTTCAGGATATTTACCGCAATCTTAAATCCGTTTTGCCTTTCTGAAAGCATGTTCTCCACCGGCACTTCCGTGTCGTTGAAGAATACCTGACGGGTAGAAGAACCCTTGATTCCGAGTTTCTTCTCTTCATCGTTCATGGTAATGCCATTGAAAGATTTTTCTACGATGAAGGCGGTAAGGTTCTTATCGTCTTCGATTTTCGCGAAAACGATAAAGAGGTCTGCGAACCCTGCATTGGAGATCCACATTTTCTGACCCGTGATTTTGTAATGACTTCCGTCTTCTGAAAGTACCGCTTTAGTCTTCCCAGAATTCGCATCAGAACCTGCATCAGGTTCCGTCAAACAGTAACAGGCTGCCCACTGTCCCGTAGCCAATAATGGAAGGTATTTCTGTTTTTGTTCCTCGTTTCCGTAATACAAAATCGGTAGTGTACCGATACCCGTGTGGGCTCCGTATGTTGTAGAAAAAGAACCTGCCGCACCGATAATATCCGCGATGAGCATGCCTGTATTAAAGCTCATGCCCAACCCGCCATAGTTCTCTGGGACGGAAATACCTAGTAGACCTAGTTCTCCCGCTTTCTTGAAGATTTGCGGAACCAACTCAGGGTCTTTCATGCTATCGATCTCGTCCGCCTTTGGGGTAATTTCGGTATCGATAAAATCTTGACAGGCTTGCGCCATCATTTTTTGCTCTTCGGAAAACTCTTCTGGAATGAAGACTTCCTGGGCGTCTGTTTCTCTGACGAGAAATTCGCCTCCTTTGATTGAACGTTTAGTAACTGTAGTCATGTGATTGTATTTCGTTATTAGTATTGAGTACTGGGTAGTGAGTATTGATTACTTAAGCGATTTCTTTAGGTTAAAAATCATCTTTTGTAGTTGATCAATCTCACTGGTCAATACTTCAAACATTTCCATATTCAATAATTCTAATCTCTTTGCTATGATCAATTGTGTTTCTATTTCACACAAAGAGCCATATGCAATTCCTAACATCTGGTTGAATTCTCCTTTAGTATTCCTACCAGCACCTTCAGCAATATTTGAACTCACAGACACTGAAGCTCTTCTTAGTTGGCTCGTCAACCCAAACCTCTCGTCACTGGGGAAACCCTGAGTTGACTGATAAACTTTCTCTGCCAACTCAATGGCCTTCTGCCATATTTTGAGCTCTTTATAATTATGCATCTGTTTATTCAAATGTGAGTAGTCTCAATACGCACTACTCATTACGCTATACTATTTCAGAAACTCGTAGATTCCTGCTACTCCCTGGCCACCACCAACACATGCGGTCACCATACCATATTTGGCATTACCCATTCTCCTCATCTCGTTGAAAAGCTGTACCGAAAGCTTGGCTCCTGAACAACCCAGTGGATGGCCTAATGCAATTGCTCCTCCGTTCACGTTTAACTTTGAACGATCTAAGTCGAGCTCTTTGATGACTGCCAAAGATTGCGCGGCAAATGCTTCATTTAGCTCGATCAAGTCTAAATCGGATTGTTTCAAGCCTGCTTGCTTCAGGGCTTTTGGCACCGCCTCCACTGGACCGATACCCATGATTCGTGGGTGTACCCCGATCGCTGTGTAAGTCACCATTCTAGCGATTGGCTCTAGCTTCAACTCTTTTACCATTCGCTCAGACATTACCATCACAAATGAAGCACCATCTGAAACTGGTGAAGAGTTACCAGCGGTTACCTGCCCGCCTTGTGCGAACACGGGTCTCAAACCACCGAGTACATCCATGGATGTGTCTCCTCGAGGTCCTTCGTCCTTATCAACCGTGTATGACTTCTCGTGAATTTTTCCATCAGGACCAACTACTTTGTCCGTGACCTTAATCGGTACAATTTCATCGTCAAACTTGCCGGCCGCTTGTGCCGCCACTGCCTTGGTATGTGAATCCAGTGCAAATTGATCGGCTTCTTCTCTATTGATATTGAATTCCTTGGCTACCTGCTCAGCAGTTAAACCCATGCTGAGATAATAGTCGTTATGCTCGGTGGCCAATTTGTAGTTCAAGGCTGTTTTGTATCCCATCACTGGAACCATCGACATGGATTCGGTTCCGCCTGCAATGATGCAGTCTGCCGTTCCTGCATGTACTCTGGCTGAAGCCAAAGCAATCGCTTCGAGGCCTGAACCACAATATCTATTGACCGTAACTCCAGGTACTTCGATCGGCAATGACAAGAGTGAAATCATTCTGGCCATTTGCATGCCTTGCTCTGCTTCTGGGACCGCGTTACCCACGATCAAATCATCCACGCGTTTCGCGTCAAAGCCATCTACCTGGCTTACCAAATGCTTTATTACATCGGCAGCCATATCATCAGGGCGAACTGTTTTCAAAACACTTCTTTTACCCCTACCTACTGCCGTCCTATATCCTGCTACTATATATGCATTCATTAGATTATTAGATTATAGAGATCAGATATTAGACTATTGACCTCTTAGTTTATTCATTAAACCAATTATCATTCTTTGTACTTCAGATAATTTGGCCGTCATCTCGTCAAATGCAGAACTCTCTAAATAACTCAAGTCTGCTGATACAATTAATTGGCTTTCCAGCTCATAAGATGAGCCTAGTGCCATATCCAGAAAACGGGCAAAGTCATTGTCTGTCCCTCTTCCAGCACCTTCTGCTATATTCGACATCACAGATACGGCACATGATTGCATCTGTGATATCAAGTTGTATTTCTCACTCTTCGGAAGCCCAGCGGTTACCACATAAACTTCCTTGACCATTATTCTCGCCTTTTGCCATACTTTCAGTTCTTTAAAGTTGTGCATGAGTCTAATGTCTAAAATCTGATATCTAGTTTCTTAAAGGTTTACCCTTGAAAAGAATACTGTGAATTCTTTCGAGTGTTTTCGGTTCTGCCGTTAACTCGACAAACATTTGTCGCTCTAAATCCAGTAAATACTGTTCCGATACTTTTTGCGGATAGGTCAAGTCTCCTCCACACATGATCCAACCAAGTTTGCGTGCAATCTTTGCATCGTGCTCCGAGATATAATTCCCCAAGAGCATACCGTTGATACCTGCTTCAAAGAGTGCTAGGCCTGTTCGTCCCTGTACTTTGATATCCTTTCTCTCCATTGGTTGGGTATAGCCCGCTTCGTGCATCTCTAAAACTTTCGCTTTTGCATCCGTTAAGAGTCGCTTGCGATTTAGCGTAATGCCATCTTGCGGTCTCAAGATGTGCATGGCTCTGGCTTCTTCCGCTGAGGTAGCAACCTTGGCCGTAGCGATATTCATAAATGCTTCTTGCAAGCGATTGAGTTCTGGATCTCCTCCTTCAATGGAGTCGGCCACCCTCATGGTCAACTCTTTGGTTCCACCACCGCCCGGGATCAAACCAACACCAACTTCTACCAAACCAATATAGGTTTCCGCATGTGCCTGAATGGCATCGCAGTGAAGAGACAGTTCGCAACCTCCACCCAGTGCCAAGCCTGCCGGTGCAGAAACCACAGGAATAGATGAGAACTTAGCCCTCTTCATGGTATTCTGGAACTGTGCCACCATGAGGTTGACTTCGTCAAATTCTTGGTCTCCTGCGAACATAAAGAGCATTGCCAGATTGGCACCTGCAGAGAAGTTCTCTCCTTCGTTACCGATCACCAAGCCTTTGTAATCTTTCTCTGCCATTGAAATAGCCGTTTCGATACCTTCGATCACTTCCTGCCCAATGGCGTTCATTTTGGTATGGAACTCCAAGCATAATACACCATCTCCAATGTCGAAGATAGATGCGCCTGCATTCCCCCATACCTTATTGGTTTCTCGGATGTTTTCAAGGATTATCAGATCTTCAGTACCTGGAATGGTTTTGTATGCCTTGGATGGAATGTCATAGTACTTCTTGATACCATTCTCAATTTTATAGAATGACTCGTGACCCGCATCTAGCATCTCATAAACCCAAGCTGCTGGCTTCATGTCTATGCCTTCCATCTGCTCAACTACGGATCTAACACCCAATAAATCCCAAGTATCGAAAGGACCCATTTGCCATGCAAAGCCTGCACAAACGGCCTGGTCTATTCTGAATAGCTCGTCAGAAATTTCTGGGATACGATAAGTCACGTATTTGAACGTATCGTAGAATGTCTTTCTGTAAAACTCACCCGCCTTATCATCAAAGTTGACGAGTGTTTTAATTCTGGTTTTTAGGTTCTCTTCATCCTTTACTGCCTCAAGCGCCTTGAACTTAGCCCTTGTTCTATCTCCGTATTCGAAGGTTTTAAGGTCGAGTTCCTGAATTACTCTTTTGCCATTGGCGTCCTTCGATTTCTTGAAGTAACCTTGTCCGGATTTATCACCAAACCAACCTCTTTCGTGAACTTCTTTAACAATGCCCGGTAGCACGAAAGCCTCCTTAGATTCGTCATTCGGAAGGCCAGCATAGAGGTTGTTCGCAACATTAACAGTTGTATCCAAACCAACCACATCCATCGTGCGGAAAGTGGCTGACTTGGCCCGACCAATAATCGGTCCGGTCATACGATCTACTTCGCCCACCGTCAAGCCCATATCTTGTATGGTATGCATGGCCGACATGATGGCGTAAATACCAATTCGATTGGCGATAAATGCAGGAGTGTCTTTACATAGCACGGTTTCCTTGCCTAAGTATAGATCACCATAATGCATCAAATAGTCTATGATCTCTGAATCTGTTTTTGGACCTGGAATAATCTCCAGCAACCTCAAATACCTTGGTGGGTTAAAGAAGTGCGTTCCACAAAAGTGCTTCTGGAAGTCTTCACTTCTTCCTTCGGACATCATGTGCATAGGAATACCCGAGGTATTCGATGTAATTAATGTGCCGGGTTTTCTATACTGCTCGACTTGATCAAAGATGATCTTCTTAATATCAAGCCTTTCCACAACCACTTCAATGATCCAATCGACACTGGATATTTTCGACATGTCATCTTCAAAGTTGCCCGTCTTAATACGCTGGGCAAATGACTTGTCGTAGATAGGTGAAGGCTTAGACTTCAATGCAAATTGGAGTGCATCATTTACAATTTTGTTTCGTGCTGCTGGGTTGGCTTTTTGATCTTCGGCCAAGTCTCTTGGAACGATATCCAACAGCAATACTTCAACACCGATATTAGCGAAATGACAAGCTATCCTAGAGCCCATTACTCCAGAACCTAATACTGCTACTTTCTTAATACTTCGACTCATGTGTTTAGAATATTGATTTTGAATCTATCAATTGATTAATCTTAGTTATTACCTCAAAGAAGGCGTCAAGCTTTTCAGGTGCAATCGATTGCCGAATGACTTCATTAAATCGAATAACCGTTTCTCTTGAAACTCTCCTCTTTTCCTGGCCTGTTTCTGTGAGAAAAATTCTGACTGAACGACCATCATTTGGGTCTTTCTCTCGGTAGATAAAGCCCTTCTCTTCCATGCTTTTTAGCATTCGTGTCAAGCTTCTTGACTCTAAGCCCATTAATGGAGCAATCTTAGTTGCGGGAGTGCCTTCTGTCGGATCAATGTTCAATACCACGAAGGCCATGGACGTGGTGCTTTCATGTTGTACCGCCTGTTGATTATACATTCGGTAAATGGCATGCCAGCACATTTTTATTTGGTGATCTACAGTTTCTTCTCTCTTCATAAGCTGCTGTGAGGTTTACGAAGTTAGAAAAAATTTGTTATGCATGCATACTATTTTTCTTGAAAAGTGTTCTTCGACCAAACTGGCGAGATGTCATTAGATTAATTTCCGAGTCTTTCTACCAAGAATATGGTAGTCAGCGTTGAGCTCACAATGGCCGCGATAGTACCAAAGTTTTCCAGGAATTTGCCTGGCTCTCTCTCCCTAGTTTTAACCGGTTTGGTCGAAACAGTTATGACCGAACCATCTAAAACTTTTGGGTTAGAAAACCAGCCAATCTTACGTGTAAAGCCATCTGGCCTTGTGAGGAATATCTTTTTAGCCTGCTTTGTTTTTCCTCCTGAATTTCTCAGGTAAGCTCTTACCCCTTGGTTCTCAATGAACTTCTGCAAGGATGGGTTCACCACTTCTCCTTGAACATTTATCGTGTATACAGATTCAGGGATGTAAATTTGATCGTTGGGTTGCAAAACTATATCAAATTTCGAACTCCTTTTAGTAAATAGGTCGTCAAAAGAAAAGGCCAAACGCTGTCCATTACGTATAAATGTAGCCCCTCCTAGATATGCGTTGGGTGACAGCCCTCCTACTTTATCAATAAGACCCAAAAGTGTTTCTCCTTTGCTTTCCAAAGAGTATGTTCCAGGGAACTTAACTTCACCACCAACGGTGACGCTTCTTTGTTCAGAAGATCCAGGTATTCTGTCTACAGAAATGTTGTCATTATGTTCCAAGAAGTAGCTGGCGTTTGATTTAGCCTGAACTCCAAGTAAATAGGGTAAATCTGTTTTTACTCTTGTTAACTCGGCTATCTGGTTTCCCGTAAAGTCAAACTTCTCTCTCGAAACAGTAACTGAGTCTTTGAAGGAAGTTCTTACAAAGCCACCAGCTTGAAGAATTAAGTCTTCAACAGTCATGCTGTCAGTCAATACAAAACGGCCTTCGTTTTTAACAGCTCCACGAATGGTCACATACTTGTCAAGCACTTCATTGATATCACGACTATATAAGATCACCTTGTCCTTAGGTTTCAAAACTGCATTGAATTTCTTATCTAAAACATTGTCTAAATTGAACGGGATGACTTGATATTCTGTTTTTCCAGCCTGATACCTTAACAGGTCAGCTCGGCTAGTCAAGATTCTATTCTGATATTCCAAATCCTCAATGTTCGCAGACATAAAGATTAAATCATAAAGACTCAGGTTTTCTCTCCATAAGACTGTCTTAGGTTCTGACAAAAAGCCTTCAATAGACACCGTCTCTAGTGATTTTAACTCTTGGTCACTATAAATTTTAATCGAATCATCCGCTTGCAAATTCAAATCTGAATTTATCTGGCCATTGATAATTTCAGAAAGCGATAATGATCTGAACTTTAGATCACCGTTTCTGTCTTTCCTGAAAAGGTCAAGTTTTTCGAAGTAGGTATTTGGTCTAAGGCCTCCTGCGTTTTCGATAAGCGATCTTATAGTCATATCTTCCACAAGCTCATACTCTCCAGGTCTAAATACAGAACCTGCAATAGTTACTAAGTTGTCGAACTTGTCCAACACCTTGTTAAAAATAATCTCATCTCCATCTTGAATTCTGAAATTGACCCCATCCTGCAAGAGTTGTCCATAGTCGATAGTTATAATCTCACGATCGAAAACAGAATCGCTGTCTCTACCTATAAGAGGTTTCACCCTTTTAATTGTAACAGATGAAGTATGTGCAGTAGGTTTAAGTCCTCCGGCAAAGCCTAGCAGATCTACCAAACCTTCACCTGATTTCAATTCGTATATTCCCTGTCTATTAACCTCTCCCTTTAGCGATATACTATTCATTCGACTCTGAATAAAAATCACATCATTACTCATCAGACGTAGGTCTTCAGAGATAGAGCCTTTGATTAAATAGTCATAAAGGTCTATGGTCGATACAAACTTGTTGTTTCGAAAGACTTTTATGTCTCGTAGTGATCCTGAAGTTTTGATTCCACCAGAAGCATAAAGTGAATTCAGCGTAGTGGCGAAAGCGTTAATAAGGTGTGACCCTGGGTTATTAGACTCACCCATGACCATAATTCGAATCGGCCTTAGTTTCGTAAGTGAAACGTCTAAGAAAATTTTGTCTTTAGTCAGACCTGAATAGAATCGCGAGAGATATTGTTTTAATCTTTGATTTAAGTTTTGATATGTAGTACCTGAAACAAACACTTGCCCTACATTTGGCATAAAGAGGTTCCCATTGATATCTACGACTCCCTCAAACTGAAACTCAGCTTCTCCCCACAAGTAAACTCTCAATTCATCACCCGGCCCAACAATGTAGCCTGGGTCTATATTCCCAACAAGTGCCTGTTGATTTGCATAAGGGTTATTGTTGAAGACATCATAACCAAAGTACTTTAATCCATCATTGTCATCAGGCTTTTCGGAAACCTCAACAGTCGGTGCTACTTGATTGTTCTGATCCTTTATCTCTGTTGTGTAGTCTACAAGGTCGGGAGTAATCTTTGTAACAGGGTTTACTTCATTCGTTGACGTCTCTTTGTTTAAGATATACTTTTGAAGGTATTGGTCGTAATCCAATCCATAGAGTTTTGCTTGTCTCCTTGCATCCTCTTCAGAAAGGCCTCTTTTTCGCAGCTCTGCTTGAACCTCTTCAATGGTATCAATGCCTCTTTTCTCAAGTTCTCGGTTCACTTGTTGCTCAGTTTGAGCAATCATTAGTGATGTTAAACAGAGAAAAAGTAGCACATAAAAATTCCTTACTACTACGTATTTTAGTTTAGTGCTTATCATCGATAACTCCCCAAAAAAACTACCAGCCTAGATTTGGGGGATTCAAAAATAGTAAATTTCTCGTTTACAAAGTAAAATTTGATTTTTGTTGACACTTTATTAGCACTTAGATCATTTTCTGATCATATATCACTAACGTCAAAATCAGGACCTTTACCGTAGCGGATAAGGTCAAAGAGGGAGTAACTCTCAAGGGTGTGAATATCTTTTAGATTACAATCACCATCAGACATTATCTCCAGTACTTCAAACTCAAAGGATTCTCCAAAGTTGATCAGTTGGAACCTTTTACCTACCCTTAGGTTATTAAAGGAGCTCGCCATAAAACCCTTTAGTTTTCATTACTGAAATCACCCCTAAGTTCCCTAAATCTGGTTCTGGCTTCAGCTACATATATGCTTCCCGGAAACTTGGTCAGTAAGTCACTATAGATTTTCATAGCAGATTCGGAATCTCCAAGGTCATCCTCATGAATTACTCCTGTCAAGAACAATGCATCATCTCCCAGTATCTCAAAGTAATGTGCTTCGTTGATCTTATTCAAAGACTTAAGCGCGTTTTCAAAGTTTCCTAATTCTCTTTCTGTTTGAGCCTGTAGATAAAGCAGTTCGTCTACAATAGAGTGATAACTATATTTCACCAACATACTGTCCATCGCTCTCAAAGCCGCAGTTTTTTGGTTTTGAAATAAAAGCAATTCAATATTGGCATATTCTTGCATGACTACATCTGTACTGTCGAAAACGGTGTTGTTTTTGATAAGAATACTTAAATCAAGTGCATCATTCGCTATTTCTCTTGAGGTAGCAAGTTTCAGAATATCCAAATTACTTTGAGCAAGTTCAAAATCTCCTTTGAAATAGGACAGTTTGGCACTTTTCAGCTTAGCTGTATAGCCAAGGGGTTCATCCTTAAACATTCTTTCTACCTGACCATATAATAAGATGGATTCCCATGGCTCCTTATTCAAAAGGTATATATCTGCAAGATCCATTTTTGCTTCTGCTACCACATTATGCCTGCCCACTTGTTGTTCGAGCATCGTAGTCAGTGTTTCTATTGCTTCCTCAATTTCATTTAGTTGGAATGCCTGTAGCAATGCAATTCTTCTTTGGGACTCCATCACCGAAAAAACATCTCTCGATTCTGAGATAAAGACCTCATATCTCGTAATTAAATCTCTTATCGCAGCTGAATCAATAGGGTAGCTATTTTTCAACACCTCCTCTTCTGACAACAATACATAACGAGAAGCCAACCGTCTACTGGGGCTTTCAGGAAACTCTTCAATTATATAGCCGAAGGCTTTTTTCGAGGTTTTATAATCTGAATTTCTAAAGGAAATCATTCCCACATTCATAATGTTATCTCCGTTGTTAGCAAGCCTTCTGTCCAAAGCCCTAGCCTGTCTAAGTGCTGCGGAAAAATTCTTTTGCTGAAGATGTGTCCACACTAAAAGGTTATTGTATGTACTGTTACCTGCTTCCTTCTGTATCACTTCATAGAGTGTCATTTCCAGTGTGTCAAGATCTTCTGGCTCTTGCAAATAACGCTGAAGGGAGTTTTTTACATAGTTGAGGTTCTGCGGTTGATTTTTAGAGAAGTTCAGATACTCTGAGATCATTGGTTGCTTCTTGTTCATCAGTCGATAAACATTGGCCAAGTCCAGTGCAAACAAATCTTCTTGACCTAATGCATTTCTTCCCTTGATATAAGTATCAAGTGCTTTCTCTCTAAAGTTTCTTTCAAAAAACACCTGAGCAAGAAACCTCGTCTCATTAGATTTTTTACCGACTGACGCCCTATCTGTGACTTTCTTAATGACTTCTTCCAGTAAGGCATTGGCCTTCTCATCTTCGTTTTTAGTTCGGTAGAGTACCCCCAAATCAACTTCATAAATGAAATTAGAAGCATTATCTTTAATGATTCCCTTTAGATATTTTTCGGCTTCACCAAATTCCTCAATAGTAAGAAGCAACTTGAAGTAGGTATCGTGAATTCTCGGAATATTGCGTCTGTTCCGCGCAAGTTTTTTAAACTCTGCTTTTGCCTTATCGAACTCACCTTGGTTGTAGTATTCTTTGGCAATTTGAACTGGATCATTTGTCTGAGCATCTGCATAGTTTGAACTAATTATGGTGCAAGCTAAGATGGTTAGACAAGACTTTATCGACAGTTTCAACACACTCATATTAGTATATTATTCTTTATATAAAATTAAGTTGTTTCTATTAGGGCTGTGGATATGTGGAAATCTCTTTCATTCACACTAAGCTAAGATATTTGTTTACGAAATGTTCACGATACAGTTATTCTTAACATTTTATACACGTGCTAAACCTTTGTTTATTAAGTGATTAAAAAATTAGTATTGATAAGTCCGTGGAAACGTTGATAAATACGGGTGATATGTGAACTGTGGATGGCTTGGTGATAGCGTGTTTGAATGGAGGAACTTATCCAAGAAGATCAGAAAGTGTTTAAAGAAATGACCGAAGGTGTGGAGAAGTTGATGAGATTAAATCTTTTATACACAAGTTATCCTTACGGATTCAGAACCTAAAAGTAGATGTTTAGGTCCGTTTGCTCCCAGTTCTTTCGCACTTCTATGAGTTTCGTTTTATAGAAATCATCATAGTAGAATTTAGCAGGTTCGGGACCTTCCCATTTGAGAACATTTCCAATATCCCATTTCCCATTAGCATTAAGGTCCTTGATAACCCTGATGAAGTAACGTCCCGCAGGTAGATAATTGAATAAGAACTCCTTTTCAGTAGAAGATTCTATGACTTCGAGGGTTCTTCCGTCTAGTAATTGAACTATAATATTTGGTGACTCGGATATAACTGTGCCTCCTATAGTTGCAGAGTTTTCAGTGGTAAGGAGAGATATGTTTTTGTCTTGGGCGATTGATGAATCATTTTCAGCGGAGATGAAAGCTGCTTGCTTGAATGATAAGGCAATGCTAGGTGATGATTTTTGATTTAGTAGAGCTACAACATCAATCGGGAAGGAAGCCTTTGTGTTGAGCGTATTCCAAGTGATGGATGTAATATCAATAGGTACTTGAGCCGTACTATCTAATTGATAGTACAAACTGTCAGCATTGAAGTCTATTACAGGTTTACTGAATGATAAGGAAATGGTGTCCTTGGGAGGAAGTTCATTGCTGGTAGGTGTTACGTCTATACTGAAGTTTGCTGGGGCTAACTTTGAGTCATTGAATGTAACTTGGGCTGTGTCGGTGTGAATGGTGTTTAAGGAATCCTTTGCGCTAAAGATAACTTGGGTGGTATCTGAATATGATCTATTAGAACGATATAACCTGACCTTTGAGTTTTCAGGTTTACTATAGATGAAGTCTTCACCTTCTAATATTTGGAAGTCCGTGATCGATTTGTTGAATGATATATCGAAGTATACCCCAAAAGGTCTGGCTGAAGTGGTTCTGAGTTTGTCTGTATTGAGACCTTGTATTGTGAAATCTATATCTGTAAGGGAACGGCTTACGTTGAGGGTGTCCTTGTAAAACCCATATAATTCAGTCTCGCTATCAGCTTGGCTATTATTATTCTTATCCCGTACAGCATAGACTCTGAACTTTCCATTAGGTAGATTACGGAAGCTGTAGTTACCAACAGAGTCGGTTCTACTGTAATAGGATGCGGGGCCGTTTAAAATATCTAGGGAATCATTTTCTGTATAAAGAGAGACGAGGAGGTTCTCTATTGGTTCTTGATTATAGAGGTTTAGAACTTGACCTGAAATAGTCAGAGAGTCAATATATTCACCAGTAGAGAAACTCAGATTTATTCCTTCAGCAGGATTGTTATTGGTAATGTCCTGAATGGTACTACCGAAACTCAGGCTATATGTTGTATTCTCATCAAAAGGCTCAGTGAAGCTTAAGGACAATATATTTTTATTGACTCTGGCTCTGTAGGTACCATTTGGTTTTGGGGTTATGATAAGATCTGTTTCAATGGATCTTGTAACGATACGCTCATCGAATGTGAGTTGGATTGCCTGACCTGTGAAATTGGTAGTTCCATCTGTAGGAGAGGAATTGAGTAACGATGGAGGCGTCTCGTCAATTGGCCCGCCTGTGGGAGCTCCTACTCTCGCACAGGAAGTAGCGATCAGAATTACAAGGCCAAAGAGAAGACTTGAAATGAATTTACCGTCAGACTTCATTTGCTTAGAACGTAAATAAGGCTACTGTATTCATTCGACTTTTTGGCTTTTTTATTGGAAATGAACCCATTTAAAAATGCTTTCAAATAATTTTTCTTACCCGACTGATACTCTTCTGAAAGTAAACTAACATAATAGCTATCAAATTTCATGGGATGCGTGGCGACAATATTCAGGCCAAAATTCTTAGCAAGTTGATGGATGCTCTTTTGAGAAAAGTGATAAAGGTGACGAGGAACATCATAACCAGCCCAAAATTTCTGATAGCATTGGGCATCATAAGACTTGTAATTGGGTAAGGCTAGTATGATTACGCCATTATTGTCTAGTCTTGAGATGAGTTGATTTAAAGTCGCTTCAAGGCTGTGAACATGTTCCAGTACATGAAATAGACTAATGGATGAAAATGTTTCATTGATTGGTAGCGCTTCCAATGATTGAAAAGTGCTCGCAATATTATATTGTTCTATGGCAATGGTCCTTGCTTTTATATCTGGTTCGACACCATTGACTTGCCAGCCTTTTTTACTCAAGAGGTTGAGAAATGAACCGGTGCCACAACCAAAATCAAGATGCTTTTTGTTAAGTGTATACTTGTTAAGTAGGCTAAGTTTGTACTTGAAGTTTATCAGTTGAATGCGTTGGTATAAAAGTGTGAATAGACCGCCTTTTTTATCCCCGTGAGACACGTAACTATTTGATTTATAGTACTTTGTGATTTTGGTCTGGTCTGGCCGAGGGTTAGTTGAAAGAGTATCACACTTTTTACAAAGGCTAAGTTTGAACGACTCTTGGTCACCAAAATAGTCAGGGACTTCTTGATGAAATTCAAGTTGATTGTTGCCACATACCGGGCAAGAAGTAATTGTTTCGTTGCTCATCGGCCCATGTAAACCATTAGTACGGATATATCGGCAGGTGAAACACCACTAATCCTGGAGGCTTGCCCAATTGTTTTAGGTCTGACTTTTTCAAGCTTTTCTTTCGCCTCAGAAGACAGGGCTGGAATGCTTTTGAAATCGAAGGCCTCCTTAATTTTCAGGTCTTCGAGCTCGGAGACTTTTTGGGCTAGCTTGGTCTCTTTATCTATATAGTCTGAATACTTTATATGAATATCGGCCCCATCGATAATGTCTTGTTCATATTTTGACAGATAGGTTTCGAGTGTGTCATCGATACCTTTGAGATCATTTACATGAACCTGTGGTCGCTTTACTAACTTGGACAGTGTGGTGCGATGTTGAATCTCAGCGGTTGAAAGCTCTTGCAGTGTGGGGTTAACTTGAGCGGGATCCACTTTCTTTTGATCGAGGTCATTCAGTAGCTTATGGATTTGAGCTGAACGATCTTTCATAGTATTGAGCCGCTCGTCTGTAGCGAGTCCCAGGTCATAACCCTTTTGAGTGAGTCGAAGGTCTGCATTGTCTTGTCTTAAGAGTATTCTGTGCTCGGCTCTGGATGTAAACATGCGATATGGCTCGTCTGTTCCCTTATTAATTAAGTCGTCAATCAATACGCCTATATACGCCTCTGATCGAGAAAGCGTGAACTCTTCCCGTTCATGATTCTTCAAATGAGCGTTGACTCCTGCCATTAGGCCTTGACAAGCCGCTTCTTCATAGCCGGTGGTCCCATTAATCTGACCAGCAAAATATAGGTTAGATATGAGTTTAGTTTCCAAAGTATGATTGAGCTGTGTAGGTGGAAAGTAGTCGTATTCAATGGCGTAACCTGGTCTGAACATTTTTACATTTTCAAACCCACTGATTTTCTTAATGGCTGCGTATTGAATATCCTCGGGTAAAGAAGTAGAAAAGCCATTCACGTAGATTTCTACAGTATTCCAGCCTTCCGGCTCAACAAAAATTTGATGCCTATTACGCTCAGCGAATCGATTGATTTTGTCCTCGATAGAAGGACAATAACGTGGGCCTATCCCCTGTATTCTTCCATTGAACATGGGAGATTTATCAAACCCTTGTTCTAGGGTCTGGTGGACTTTTGGATTGGTATAGGTGATATAGCAGCTTCTTTGTTGTTGAAGTGGTTTTGTATGATGACTGAAAGAAAACTTCTGTGGGTTTTCATCGCCTGCCTGTTCTTCCATTTTGCTATAATCTAGGGAACGGCCGTCAACTCTAGGAGGAGTGCCAGTTTTCATTCTTCCTGCTTCAAAGCCTAGTTTGACGAGTTGTTCGGTGATACCCTTTGATGCTCCTTCACCCGTTCTCCCACCTCCAAATTGTTTTTCACCAATGTGTATGATGCCATTAAGAAATGTGCCTGAGGTGAGGACGACTGATTTAGCTCGAAATTCTATACCCATCCCAGTGGTGACTCCAGTTACCCGATTTCCTTCTACAAGAATACCAGTGACCATCTCTTGCCAAAAGTCAACATTGGGGTTGGCTTCAAGTGCTAGGCGCCACTCTTCGGCAAAGCGCATTCGATCATTTTGTGTACGAGGACTCCACATTGCAGGTCCTTTAGATTTATTAAGCATTCGGAATTGAATCATTGATTTGTCTGATATGATTCCTGACATGCCACCGAGTGCATCAATTTCTCTTACAATTTGACCCTTTGCTACACCACCCATTGCTGGGTTGCATGACATCTGGGCTATGGTGTTCATGTTCATGGTAATCAGCAGAACTTTAGAACCCATTTGAGCTGCGGCATTTGCTGCTTCACATCCGGCATGGCCGGCTCCTACTACTATAACATCGTACGCTGGATACATTTCCTTAAATCAATAGTTCCACGTGAAACAGTTGCGCTAGTCGAAAAAGTTTCACGTGGAACACTCTGTGTTTGTTCAAATGTTCAGCAAAGATAAAGAAGCTTCTTCGCTTTTTCTCATGTCTCGTTTTTGCTCCTCAGTTTTGTCCAGTTTGCCAAGAAGGTGTAAGACTCCGTGTACCATCACTCGGTGAAGTTCTTGTTGGTAGGGAACGTTGAGCTCTTTGGAATTTTCACGTACACGATCTATGGAAATGAAGATGTCGGAATCAATTGGCAAACTTGAATCTTCTCGGTTATCGAAGGTTATGATGTCAGTGTAATAGTCGTGTTCGAGGTATTGTTTATTTACCTCTAACAAATAGTTGTCTGAACAATATATAAAATTGACAGACTCAATTTCTTGCGAATAATTGTGAACGACTTCGTTGATCCAAGCACGGAGTACGCGTTTGTGTTTTAGGGTAAATGAGACCTCTTCTTGAAAGAAGTTGATATTTGGCATTAACTCAGATAGAAAGTGAGCTCTAACTTACTGCCGTCACTTTTGAAGTTAACTTCATCTGCGAGGTTCTTAATCAGGAAGATACCTCTTCCCCCTACTTTTTCTATGTTTTCGGGTGCTGTTGGATCTGGAAGGTTTTGATGATCAAAACCATTTCCCTGATCGCTTACCGTAAAGACGATCTGTTCATCATGTAAGTTGGCACTAAGCAAGACATTTTTGGCTTTATCCGATTTATTTCCATGAATGATGGCATTATTAACGGACTCTATGACGGCAATCATAATGTTGCCATAAAGATCATCGGTTAAGCTGTATTCTTCTTTTGCGTTGTCTACGAAACTCTCGACTATACGAATGTTCTCAACAAGAGATGGTATTTCGATGCTTATGTTCTTCATTGAAGGGCTCAATTCTTTTCCTTGATCTTTTTGAAATACTTATTGGTCTCTTTCTTGTAGTAAGGATTTAGTTTGGCTGGTATGGTTCTCAGCAGCTCTATTTCTTTTTCTTTGGCCTTTAAGTATTCATTAAGAGATTCTGGAATTGACAAGTCATAGTCAAAGGCTGTTCGTCCTTTTCGTTCCTCATCTTCACCTCGCTCTTGAACTGAATTCTCAGCTTCAAGTAGTCTTGTCAAGATATCTTGCTGTCTTTGAACGGTCTCGTCAGTAATGCTTTTGTTGATGAGATCCCATTCATTTTCTTCCATTTGATTGATCAATTGATCAATTTTCTCACCCAATTTATTTCCATCGAGTCCGGTTTCAAAATTTTCAAGGGCATTTCTGAGTCTTTCTTGTTGCGAAGCGAGTTTAGCGAGCTGTTCACTGAGCTGTCGCCCAGACATACCACTCTCCTTGAGTTCTTTGATCTGTTCGCTAAGTTGTTGTTGTAGTTCACTTAGCCCACCCATTTGTGGTTTGTTTTTCTGGTTTCCTTTAGAGCTACCTTTGCCCATCTGGCTAGCCATTTGTTGTTGCATTTGTTGGACTACATCATCGAGCAAAAGCGCAAGGTTGTTAATCGATGTCATCGCAAATTGCTGTTTACCAACGGCTTGACTCACCCTTTTTTCTTTAAGTGTCTCTACTGCTCCATCCATTTGTCTATTCATCTCTCCCAATTCACGCATGACGAAGGACGATATTTGAAACACTCGTTGAGAAAGTGAGATGAGACTATCCTGAATGATTTTGGAATCGTCTTGAAGCTTCAGTTGACGTTGAGACAATTTAACATACCGAGGGTCGCTTTGACGGATTTCTTTGAACTCATTCATTAGACCTTCCTGATTAAAAGACAGTGTAACGAGGTTATCTACTAAATCTCGTAGGTTCTCGAGGTTTTCTTGCTGTTGTTCCATCTGCGCTCCGCTCTGCATAGATTGAAGGCTTTGCTTTACCTCTTTCATTTTTTCCGCAGCCCGTTTTTGAGCCTTGGAGGCATTTTGGCGTTGTTGTTCACTTTGAGACTCTTGGCCTTCACTTTTTTGTTGTTCTTTCTCCTGTGAGTTTTCTTCGTTTTCTCCTTTCTCACCTTCGGAATTCTGGCCTTCTGGGTTTAATTCTTCTTGAGCTTTTTGTTGCTCTTCTTTAGCTTCCTCAAGGTCTTCATCCAAATCTTCGGGCAAACTGTCTGGGTTTTTCCTGTCTTGATTTAGCTCGTTGAGTTTGTCCAGTTCCTCTTGTAATTTTTCTAGATCTTCTTGCTCCTTCTTCTGTTGTTCGGCTAGTTCTTCGTTTGTTTTCTCTCCCTTTTGTGTTTCTTTATTTAGGGCTTCCTGATCGTCAATTTCCTCTTGTAACTTCTCGATGTTGTCTTCCAACATCTTGTCAAACTGCAGTTTTTTAAAGAGCTCCAATGTTCTTTCCAGGTCTTCTTCAAGGTTGCTACTGTTTTCCCGAAGATCATCCATTTTGTCCCTAAACTCCTCTATATCAGACTGTTCCTCCAGCAACTCTCTAAGTTCATCATAGAGTTTTTTCATTTCATCATCCAAGACGTTGTTCATGATTTCTTGGAGCTGTTCCATTTTCTGTTTAATGGATTCGTTTTGGGGTTTGAATTGCTCTAGCTTCTGATTGTTTAGCTGGTTTTCCTTTTTCAGTTCATCGACCTTCTCGGCAAGTTTTTCTTTTTGGTCCAGAATTTCTTGCATGAGTTTTTCATCCTGCCACTCTATCTCCTTCTTGGTTTTTAGGCGTTCATCTGCCTCTTCAATCATTTTGTTCAGTTCCCTGGCATCTTCTAAGGTCTTATCAATTTCACTCTGAATTTGCTTGTCATTGGCTTCGATTTCAGCTTCAATGTCTTCCAGCGATGGGATTTTGAAGCTATAGGTTGCAGACTTCACAGCCTTGGAACCATTGACAGCATCATTGTCAGCGACTTGCATATAATACTTCAACTCAGCTCCAGCCTGAATCTTTGCTGAATCCAGTGTATAGACTTGGTAATAACTTTGATCGGATAGCTCTCGGTTAAAAGGGATCTTGAAGGACTCATATGAACGTTCTCCATCATATGAATAGTGAAAGGAAAGGGATGAGAACCCATAGTCATCTCTAATATTTCCACCAAGGACAATGTTTTTGTAGAGCACGGTATCCTGGAATTGATCTAAAACGATTTCTGGGTACCTGTCTTTGATCACTTCGATTTGAAATTTGAGAGAGTCTTTGTTACTGCTGAATTCGTTTTGAAGTTGGATGGAGTAAGGGCCTGAACTTTCAATGGTCTTTTTGATTTGAAATTGACCATTATTAAGGTCTTCGGCTGAAACAAGTTCATTTTTATTGGCAAATAATACGGAGAGTGATTCAGTGTGTTGCGTACTGAACTTCCAACTGACTTGAGTGCCCTCGGGTACCGTAAGGTTTCCAGAGTTACGAATACTCTCATTTTCTCTTAGTGTGTACTTAGGGTATTCTATGTCCATGCTAAAGAGGTCAATAGATGGCCTAAAGGCTGCATCGATTGTATAGCGATCGGATAGTATGCCCTCAGACTCTAGACTGAAACTTATATCACCGCGTAAACGATCAATTCTATATTCAAATTTGTCAGTACCCAGCTTCGAGACTTTAATTTTGCGCTCATTAATCCAAATGAATACATCATTTGGGCTTAATTGTCCTTTTGTTTCTATCGACAGAGTAAACGGCTCATCAATAAAGCCTTCTAATTGCTGAGTGTCGATGATAAAGGAGAATGGTGCCTCAGCCTTGAAGTCAGAATTGTACTTAATGATACGGGTTGAGCTTTCCGTGATAAATTGGGGCAAAAATATTAACAGCGCAACGATGATGGCTACAGGAGTATATACATAACGGAGGTATCTCTTGTTGGCCTTTAAGTCAATGGCATTTACAAAAGGAACTTGTTGAATACTACTACTTTTCTGTCTGATACTTGCTAGAAGCAATTCGTTCTCTTTACTAGAGAGCTTTTCTAACTGAATGATATTCAGAAGCTTATCAGATATTTCTGGGAAGAACTTCCCAATTTGAAGGGCGGCCTCTTCATTACTGATCTGCTTGCTTACATTCTTGATCGTTAAAATATGCCTGAGTACTAAACCATAGAAAGAGACAAGGGCAAAACCTATGAAAGCATATAATAGAGCAGCTCTACCTGATGATCCAAGCCGACCAGAAAACTCTACAGTATTGATGACCAGAAAAAAAGCAAGGATCAGTGCGGCAAACACGATGGCACCCTTAATCGCCTTATTCCTATAGTACTTTGCTTTATAGGCTTTTAGTTGATTTTTCAGTGCCTCATTAGATCCCATGTCCTCTGAAATTTTGTTTTACACTTTAATTACGCAAATCATACGCAAAGGATTGTAAAACGATTGATAAAGAGGAGAATATACTACTTATTCAGTCAATTTCTAATACAATCGGGCAGTGATCCGAGTGATGGGCCCCTGGAAGTATGGAGGCTGACTTTAATCTTTCTTCCATGGATCGCGTGGTCATGTGATAATCAATGCGCCATCCTTTGTTATTGGCCCGAGAGTTTGCTCTGTAACTCCACCAGGAATAATGGTGGGGATCCGGGTTGAAAGCACGAAAACTATCGATGAATCCAGAGTCGATGAATTTTGACATCCACTCGCGTTCTTCAGGAAGAAAACCAGACGAGTTTTTATTGGAAACGGGGTTATGGATGTCAATAGGCGTATGTGCTATGTTATAGTCACCGCTTATCACCAGGTTAGGAATGAATTTAGTCAATTCATGAGCATAGTTATAGAAAAAGTCGAGCCACTCGTACTTGAAGTCTTGTCTAATATCTCCACTTGTGCCACTTGGCATATAAACTGACATGACGGAGAAATTATCAAAGTCAGCGCGGATTACCCGACCCTCATTATCATAGAGGGAGTTGCCACACCCATATTCGACATGTTTAGGTTTGCGCTTAGTCAATATGGCCACACCACTGTAACCCTTCTTCTCTGCGGTTTCCGTGTACAGCTCATACCCTAACTCTTTGTAAAAGGGCTCAATTTGGTCTGCCATGGCTTTAAGCTCTTGCAGGCAGACAATGTCTGGGTTTTCTTCACGAAGCCAAGAGTCAAAACCCTTTTTTAATGCCGCTCTAATCCCATTGACGTTGTAAGAGATGATTTTCATAGTGTGATTTTCAAGTCGTATTCTTTTTCAAAGTACTCCAAAACATGCATTTTGAGTAATTTTTCCTGGTCTAACAGGTCAAAGCGAGGTAATTTATTCATGGCCACCCAATGTGGCCAACCTTCTTTGTCAAGGCCTTCTAGCTCGTAGTAACCAGAATAGCTCAGAACTTTGCAAATGGCGATGTGCATAAGGTCTTGCTTCTCTTCTTTGGAGAAGTTTTGCTTTCCCTTTCCCAGTTCCTGAACTCCAATAAGGAATAGTGTGCTATTCAGGTCCTTTGGTCGCTTGCCAATGGTTTCACCTAGTTGAGTGAGTAGCTTCACCCATTTTCTTTGAAGCTCAAGGTCTTTTTTATACATTTTCGCCTTCTTCCTGTAGGCTTTCCCAGTATTCAACGGCTCTTCTCAAGTGAGGGATTACTATGGTGCCGCCAATCAGGTTGGCAATAGAAAGGGCCTCGAACACCTGTTTAGTTGTAATCCCCACCTCATGACATTTGCCTAGGTGGTATTTGACACAATCGTCACAGCGAAGCACCATTGAACAAGCCAAACCGACAACTTCTTTGGTTTTAATATCAAGCGCGCCTTCGGCAAACGCATTTGTGTCAAGGTTAAAGAGTCTCTTGAGCACTTTATTATCTTCTTCGAGAATCTTCTCGTTCATTTTGGCTCTATAGTCATTGAACTCTTGTACTATACTCATATTTCTCTTAATTTATTCTTTAATAAAATGAATCAAAGATCGCTCTCTACATTTTTGGCTGATTTCGTATCTCTATTCTACCCTAACCTCTGTTTAGGTTGTGAGGGCTTGCTCCCAAAAGGCAGCGACTATTTATGCCCGAAATGTCACTACAATTTACCAAAAACCCATACCCATAAGCTTGAAGTTCCACAGTTCAGGGAAAAATTTGATGGAGTCATTGAGCTAGCTCATGTTTTGGTTTATGCTCACTTTTTTAAGAAAGGGCTCATTCAGAAAGTCTTACACCACCTGAAATATGGTAACCAACCAGGAATTGGAGAGATGATAGGCCGAAGATATGGTGGAGAGCTGTTTGAGGACGGTTTTGCTGGTGCTTTTGATGTTATAGTTCCTGTACCATTGCATCCTAAAAGACTGAAAGAGCGTGGCTATAATCAAAGTGAACATTTTGGACTCGGCTTGTCTCGATCACTGAGCCTTTCCATGAATTTGGATACGCTCATTAAGGTGAAGCATGTTGATTCACAGACAAGGCGGTCTAAACTGAGTAGGATCAAAAATGTGGAAGGTGTTTTTGAGGTATTAGATAAGGACAACCTTCGAGATCAACGTGTTCTCTTAGTTGACGACTTATTGACAACAGGTTCAACATTGGTGGCGTGTCTGGAAGTTTTACAGCAATGTGAACCTCGCTCTTTGAGCATTGCCACTATTGGGGGTGCTAAATAAAAAAAGGCCTCAATTCTGAGGCCTTGAAATATCTTGAAGCTTGGTTCTTCTACTTACTTTCTGCCGAAAACCCTGCTTATGATGCCGTTAGATTGATCTAGCTGTCTTGAACCGATTGAGATCATCGCACAACGGAACCCGATAGTAGAAGTGGCCCTGTCCATGTCAAGGAACCTTCTGGTACCTGGAGCCATCCAGTAAGCGACATCTTTCCAAGAACCACCTTTATATACTTTGGAGCGATCGTTTACTAGTGAGCGATACTCGAGTTGAGGGTTAAATGAAACACTATCTCTTACTTGGCTGGACTCCCAACCATAGTCTTTTTCTGAATCGCCAGTACCATCTTTTCTCACAGGGTTCAAATCATCGAAGTCACCGTATGAAAGTGGACGATAAGTATCAAAAACCCACTCACTGACATTACCTGCCATATTGAAAAGGTTAAAATCATTTGGTTCTCTTTCGCCAACAGGCTCTGGAATTACAGAGGCATCATTGTTGACATTACCGGCAATACCCGCATAGTCACCGCGACCTCTCTTGAAATTTGCCAAGTGCTCACCTCTCTTTTTGCCGAAAGGATTTCTTGTACTTCTTCCATCCCAAGGGTAGATTCTTCCGTACTCTTCATTTTCATCTAAGTAAACGGTACCAATGGTCGCTTTTGCAGCATATTCCCACTCAGCTTCGTTAGGGAGCCTGAACTGTGGTAAATAAATACCTCTTTCAATGAACTGTCTTTTGTTAACTTCCTCATTCATGAACTCAACCACCTCTTGCTGAAAATCATCAAAGTCCTCAACGGAGATCAACTGCTTGTCGCCATTGTTGTCACCAATTACTTGACCACCTATTCCTAGCTCATAATCACCAGAGGTCTCATTAACCACGATGAACTCTTCCTGGAAAGTCAAAGGCAGCTCTTCAAAATCCATTTCAAAGATTTGCTTAAGGTTTACAAAGTCCGTTCTCCACTTAGAATAATCGACCACCTGCCTCCAGGTTACTCCTACCACCGGATAGTCATTGAATCCTGGGTTACTATAGTAATTCTCTGCGTAAACATCGTTAAACGAAAAATTGCTTGTCCAAACCGCATCGTTCGGAATGATATCCACCATCATTTTTGGGTTACTCTTGCTATGGGTTGGCCCCTGAAGGTCTGGAATGAATGGTAAGATTGGGTCTGCTGCGTTTTCGTTATCCTTAGAATTTGGATCTTCTATTTCGATGTTCTTTGGAAGGGGTAAGTCCTGAGGGTTGTACTGGTAGTGTACATACTCCCTCCAATCTTTGTTGGTGACTTCTGTTTCGTCCATCCAGAACGAGTTAACCGTCACAGTTCTCTCGACATTGTCACGAGAACCATAAAGATCTTGTTCATAAGAGCCTAAAATAGTTCTACCTCCCTGCACAAATACCATTCCCGGAGGGTTTGGTAATGCCTGGTCGTCATATGGTTTGAAGCCGAGGTTGCTCTTTTTTGTGGCATACGTAGCACCAGTAGTAGTACTTTGGCTAGTTTTCTTGGAGCAAGCACTAATGGAGAACAAAAGTATAACACTAAGAGCGCCTACTTTCAAATAACCCGCTGTGTTTTTCATTTTTAACTATTTAAGCTTATTCAGGTGAAAATTGAACTCGCTAATATACATTTATACTCAATCTATCACAAAATCAGCCTTCTGATTCAATGTCCAAAACGAGATAATTGAACGGATATTTCAGAAAATGAGATAAATGTTGCCGACTGTCTCGGGCTATGTTGCCTTATGGGTCAACAGCCTTAAAATAACTTGAGCAGACTATAAGTCACTTGATCAGCCTATATTACCTTTCAGTCAAAGGCTAACATGGCCTTGACATAAAACCATTTTATTTGAAACATGAATAAAAATAAGCTCTATTGGATGCTTCAGTTTGGCGGCTGGGGTGGCTTAATGCTAACGAGCTTTTTAGCGATGGTTATGTTCATGCCTTTTCTACCGGCACTGGGCACTAACCTGATGGCAATTTTACTAGGTGTTTTTGTCAGTCACTTGTATAGGGGCTACGTAAAACGCAAGAATTGGAAAGAACTGCGTATTGCCAAGCTTTGGCCAAGAGTTTTCCTAGCGAGTGTCATTCAAGGAGCTCTCTTATCGGTATTGACCTTGCTGATACTCATTGGAGTTTTTGTCCTAATTGCTACAGCTGACCCTGAGGCAATCAATGGCCTAATGGGTATTCCTGAAATAGAGGGTATTGATGAGGAAACTATGGAAAAGTTCAGGCAAGCAAGCATTTCCAATTTTTCCGGAAGCAAGCTCCTGGTATTCCTATTGAGCTTTGTTGCCAGTTATGCCATTTATTTCATCTGCTGGTCAGCTTTGTATTTTGCCTATCAGTATTTGCAAAAAACCAGAGAGATGGAAATTGAGGGATGGAAGCTTTCGGCATCTATAAAAGATGCGGAACTCAGTACACTTAAGGCTCAAATCAATCCACACTTCATGTTCAATAGCCTTAATAATATCCGTTCTCTGGTGGTTGAAGACTCAGAGAGGGCGAGGGATGCCATTACCCACTTGTCAGACCTGCTTAGGTTTTCGGTTCAATTCGATCAGTATGAAAAAGTTTCCTTAGAAAAGGAGCTGGAAGTTGTATTAGACTACCTCAAGCTAGAAGCCATTCAATTGGAAGAGCGATTGAGATATACATTTGATATTGATAAGTCTACAAAAGAGATGCTCATTCCACCAATGATTGTTCAGACCCTTGTGGAAAATGCTATTAAGCACAGTATTAATAATCTTCCGAACGGGGGAGAAATCATCATAAAGTCAGCGATCAACAATGATTTCCTTTTTATCAATATAACCAATACAGGCCAATTGAAGAGAGACAAAAAACAGGCTTCTGAAGGAAAAAGAAGGGGTATTGGCATTAGTAATGCACGAGAGCGGTTGAGGCTGCTTTATGGAGAGAAGTCTGGTTTGACGGTTCAAAACCTCAATGAGCATATGGTATGTGCTACTGTTAAGATACCTTTGAATGATAAAGAAAGATTTGCCTTATGAAAACACTTATAATTGACGATTCCAGGTT
Source organism: Roseivirga sp. 4D4 (assembly GCF_001747095.1). Taxonomy (NCBI): domain Bacteria; kingdom Pseudomonadati; phylum Bacteroidota; class Cytophagia; order Cytophagales; family Roseivirgaceae; genus Roseivirga; species Roseivirga sp. 4D4. The sequence continues at coordinate 3,364,060 of NZ_MDGP01000001.1, read as the reverse complement.
AGCGAGAAATGAACTTAAGAGACTGTTGAAGGAGTTTGACAATGTTCAAATTGTTGGAGAGGCTGCAAGTGCTGATGAGGCGAAAGAAAAAATCAATGAGCTCAAACCCGACCTGATTTTCCTTGATATTCAGATGCCAGGAAAAAATGGGTTCGAGTTGCTGGAGGAATTAGAGGTATTGCCAGAAGTAATCTTTTCAACAGCCTATGATGAACATGCGCTAAAAGCCTTCGAATATAACGCACTAGATTACCTCGTTAAGCCAGTACAGAAACAGCGCCTGGCTGGGTCGGTTTCCAAGGTCTATGATAAAATCAAGAAGAAGGAAAATGAGCAAAACAGTACACAGGAAGGCATATTGACGATTAATGATCAGGTTTTCGTAAAGGATGGAGAGCGCTGCTGGTTTGTTCAATTATCTGATATCAGGCTGTTTGAGGTGAGTGGTAACTATACTACCGTCTACTTTGATACTTCAAAGCCGATGATTACGAGAACTCTTAATTACCTGGAGTCAAGGCTTGACGATAAGACATTTTTTAGGGCGAACAGACAGCAGATTATTAACCTGAAATGGATAGAGCGAATAGAGCCTTGGTTTAGTGGAAGTTTGCGAATTTACCTTAAAGGAGGGGAAGAGATTGACGTTTCAAGAAGACAAACCCTTAAATTCAAGGAGTTGATGAGTTTCTAAATACTGAGTGATGAAGTTCAATTTCAAAAGGGCGGTTTTTGAATTTCTGTCAATTGTTGTGGCAGTAATTTTGGCCATGTCTTTGACTGAAATGAGACAAAATTACCTCAATAAGCAGCTTGCCGAGAAGTCCTTTTCAAATATTGTAGATGAAATCGGAGAGAATAGGGAGCGGCTGGTTAGAGATTCTGCGCGCATTGCAAAAGACTTGGAATTCATCAAGCAATGGATTCAAGATGTGCGAGATGATAAGACACCAGAGGACTTTTCATCCGGTTTTTCACTATCATTCCTGAATAAGGCAGCTATGGAAGTGGCTCAAAATAACCAGTCGCTGTCCTTCATTTCAAATGAAAGAAACATTGCCATTTCAGGGATTTACGATACTCAAGCCTTCTATCAGGAACATGGTGCCAAAACGTTCGAGATAATGGGTGATATGTCTAGCAGTATTGTAAACTCAAAGGCCGATGAACTACTACCGTACGTACTCAGATTCAGGTTTCACCTAGGGGTGGTGTTTAACACGGTTAAGGCTTATTTGTTGGAATCAGATGCCTTTCTGAATAATGACGAGCTTATGCCAGCATCTGATTAAGGAGGGTCTTTCCCTCCTCAACGGATTGCACTTCGCTAAAGGTCAGGATTAATCGTGTTTTGTATTCCTTCATTTTACTTTTCTTCGGATGTTTTTGCACAAAGGCTAGCACCTTACCAAAAGTTGGTGATTGAAAATAAGCTTCATTGTCCGAGGGCATAAAGTAACACTTCATCACCTCGTTTTTCATGACCACTTTTTCAAAACCGAGCTGTTCTGCTGACCACCTAAGTCTTACAGTTTCCACCAGATCATTAACTGCATCAGGCATTGGCCCAAACCGATCGCTTACATTGCCAATGAATTCCTGAAGCTTTTCTTCGTTTTTAATACTATCCAGTTTGGAGTACAAGCCCAGGCGTTCGGAGATATTAGAGACGTATTTATCCGGAATGAGGATTTCCATGTCCGTTTCGATGGTACAATCCTGAGCAACGATTTTCGCAGCCTCTTTGGCCAAGTCATTGACAAAAAGGTCTTTGAAATCATTCTCCTTCAATTCCTGTACAGCCTCGTCCAAGATTTTGTGGTACATGTCGAAGCCCAAGTCGGTAATAAAGCCGCTTTGCTCACCTCCAAGGAGGTTTCCAGCTCCTCGAATATCTAAGTCGCGCATCGCGACTTTGAAGCCATCACCTAAGTCAGAGAACTCTTCCAATGCACTCAGGCGTTTTCTAGCTTCTGAAGTAAGTCCAATTGTAGGAGGTGTAAGGAGATAACAAAATGCCTTTCGGTTAGATCGCCCGACTCTTCCTCTCATTTGGTGAAGGTCGGAGAGCCCGAACATATGAGCATGGTTGATGATGATGGTATTGGCATTAGGAATATCGAGGCCTGATTCAATAATGTTGGTAGAAACCAATACGTCATATTCGCCCTCAATGAACTTGACCATTCTCTTTTCTAAAAGACTGCCCTCCATTTGACCATGAGCTATGCCTATTCTCGCATCTGGAACCAGCTTGAGAATGATGTTACCGATTTGCTCAATATCATTGATGCGGTTGTGTACCACGAATACCTGTCCACCTCTACGCAATTCAAAGCTGATGGCGTCACGCATGATGACCTCATTGAAAGTATGAATTTCAGTGGTCACCGGTTGCCGGTTAGGCGGAGGGGTGGCAATTATACTTAAGTCTCTTGCACCCATTAGTGAGAAATGTAGAGTCCGTGGGATTGGAGTAGCTGTAAGGGTCAGAACATCCACATCTACGCGGAATTCTTTTAGCTTGTCCTTAACCTTTACCCCAAATTTCTGCTCTTCGTCAATAATCAAAAGGCCCAGGTCTTTGAAGGACACGTCTTTATTTACAATTCGATGGGTACCAATCAGAATTTCCGTTTTTCCTTCTTTTACTCTAGCCAATGTCTCCTTAATCTGCTTGGCAGTCCTGAACCTGTTGATATATTCTACCTTAAGCGGGAACTTGGCGAGCCTTTCAGAGAAGGTTCTGAAGTGCTGCATGGCTAATATAGTTGTTGGGACAAGTACTGCTACTTGTTTTCCGTTGACCGCTGCCTTAAAAGCTGCTCTAATCGCTACCTCTGTCTTTCCAAAGCCTACATCCCCACATACCAAACGATCCATCGGGTGCGATAGCTCCATATCATTTTTTACATGTTCGGTGGCCATCGCCTGATCTGGAGTATCTTCATATAGAAAAGAAGACTCCAGTTCGGCCTGCATAAAGCCGTCTTGTGCAAAGGCAAAACCAGGAGCATTCTTTCGCTTGGCATAAAGGCTAATTAGGTCTTTGGCAATGTCTTTGACCTTTCCTTTTACACGCTTCTTCTTATTCTCCCACTCTTGGCTACCCAATTTGCTCATGGTAGGCGCAGCACCCTCTTTTCCCGTGTATTTAGAGATTTTATGTAGTGAATGTACGCTTACATAAAGCAAGTCATCATCACGGTAAACCAGGCGAATGGACTCTTGTAGCTTTCCGTTGACCTCTTTCTTTTCCATGCCGGCAAACCTACCAATGCCATGATCGATGTGGGCGACATAGTCTCCAGGATGCAAAGAACGCAGCTCTTTTAGCGTGAGCGCCTTCGATTTCGAATGCTTTGCCTTGCTTTTGTATTTATGAAAACGATCGAAGAGTTGATGATCAGTATAGCAAAGCACTTCTCGGTTTTTATCGATAAAGCCCTGCCTAAGACTGACATTTATGGGAAGGATTTTCAGTGTCGGATCCAACTCAAGAAAGATTGTTTCTAGGCGACTGATTTGATTAAGCGAATCAGCTGCGATGCAGAGGCTCGTATTTTTGAGCTGCCATTGCCCGAGGTTTTCGGCTATAGCATCAAAGTCTTTGTTAAAGGACTGCTGTGGCTCTATATCAAAGGTAAAAGTGTGATCCGATTTAAGGTGTGACCGGTTACCAAACTCTATCTGGGTGTAGCCTTCAAGCCCCGATTTGAAAGTTTCACGTTTCTCAAACAACTCTTCTGGACTTAGCACCACCTGTGTGTCTGTGACCGCAAGTACTTGATCGAAGTTTTCGGTTGCCTTGACAAAGTATTTCTCAATGATATCCAATGTCTGCTCGTAGTCTTTAAACCAGATTTTCGAATTTCTGGGCACGAAGCTCAGAAAGGACTGCCTCGTTTCTTCCAGTAACTTAGTCTGAACGTTAGGAATAATATTGATTTCCTTAATGTTGTCCTGACTCAGTTGTGAAACAGGGTCAAATGTTCTGATACTGTCTATTTCATTTCCAAAGAGCTCAATTCGATAGGGCAAATCGTGTGCATAGGAAAAGACGTCCAGAATACCTCCACGAACAGAGAACTGTCCAGCTTCATAGACAAAGTCCGTTTGTTCAAAGTCATAGGTCTGAAGCAATTCTGTGAGAAACGCTACATCCAAAGACTCACCTACTTTGGCTGAAAAAGTATTGGTGGAAAGGGACTTTTTGTTGATTACCTTTTCCGTGAGCGCCTCAGGGTAGGTAACGATCAGCTCACCAATAGAGGCCTTATGGTTGATACGGTTAAGAATTTCTGCCCGCATGAGAATGTTGGCATTCTCTGTCTCATCAAACTGATAAGGTCTTTTGTAAGAGGTAGGAAAGAGTAGCACCTCCTTGTCTCCCATAAGGTTTTGCAAGTCATTGTGGAAGTAAGCGGCTTCTTCCTTATCATGGAGGACGAATATGTTGGTTTGCTTATTCAGCTGGTAGGTAGCTGCGGCTATAACTGCATCCAGACTACCTACCAATCCTTTTAGTTTTAGGTAGGTGGTTTCGTTCGGCTTAATTCTTTCCGCTATTGACTGAATTACCGGATCCTCTCTATAAATCTTTATGAAATCTCTAACCTTCAATTGATCTGTCTGAAGTGGCTTGCAAATGTACTATTTTTCGAATACCCGCTTATATAAGTGATTCTTGCGGTATTAAGATTTTTTTGTTGCTTCACATAACCCTTTCGTTTAAAGAGTTGTTACGGTTGCCTGATGAAAAGTGCAAAAAACAGATTAGACCTTAAGAAAGAGGCTTTCAAGCGCATTGAAGAGATGCATCCGCATATGGTTTTGCTTTATGTCGGGATGATTGGTAGTGGCATTATCTTTTTGTTTACCATAGTGGCCTTTACTGTTTCGCGCCCTGAAAGCAGCGAATTTCTCAAGATAGATTTCCCTAAGTCCTTTATCGTCAGCACCCTATTTATGTTGAGCTCTAGCTTTACCGTTTCCAAGGTGTTGCCTGCTTTTGAGAAGGATGATCTCGATGAGGTCAAAAAATGGCTGGGTATTACCCTGCTCTTGGGTCTTATTTTTTCTGCTGCTCAGGTGACAGGCTGGAGAGAGTTGCAATCCAACAATATCTTTTTTAGTGGCCAAAGAACGGGTGCTTATCTCTACGTCATTTCTGGGTTGCATGTAATACATGTACTGGGAGTACTGATTTATCTAGTGTCTTTACTGATGGAATGTCATAAGACTTCTAAAGATGTGGTCAAACACCTGCTATACGCGACCAATCCATATCAGAAAGTCAAGTTCAAAATATTAACAGACTTCTGGCATTTTACCGATGCCGCCTGGATCGTGCTGTTTTTCTACTTTCTCTTTAGTTTTTAAGTATAAAAAAAGGCCGCGTGACCAAACGCGACCTTCAAGCAATAGACTTATGAAGAATTATTTTTGACTTTTGGGCTTGGCCCTTCTGTTGGATTAGTTAAACGTAATTGTCTTTATATCGTCCCATCTGATGTACTTTGGATCGCCACCACCGGTGAAGACTAATACACCATCATTATCTTCGTTTACATCTCGTGCATCTCCTAACATGAGCTCGGTGCCGTTTTTCAACACTACAATTGAGTTGTCATAGTTCTTAGGAGTGATAGACTTAATATTTCCCATGGAGATAATGTATTCGACATCGTCATCGTGTCCTTGAAGCATTTCGAAAGTATACTCTTCGTCCAAGTCATAGATGATATCGCCATTGAAAGTCTCGCCATCAGTCGTTTCAACTGTACCTGATAACTTCTTCATGTCCGAGAAGTCAGCGTATGACATGGCATTACTAGGAGCCTCTTTGAAAGTTACTTTTTTGAATTCTCTCCAAGGAATGTCTACACGACCAAAGTCTGTAGTGACGATGATACCGCGGTTCTCGCTGTTGACATCGTTGGACCCCCTTAGGTACATTTCTCTGCCTGATTGCGTAACAATGTTGCTACCACCTCTGTCTCTTTCGATTGAAGCAAGTTTGCCAAATTCGATCTTGACATCACCATCTCTTGTGTCTCCATCAAGAATATCCTCAGAAAGTCTTTCATCGTGATCCCACTGAATAAAACCGGTGTACTCACCACCATAAAACTCTACTGTGCCGTACATAGGATCACCCATTCTATCACGTAGGTTTTTAGGAGTATCCATGAATTCAATTGATTCAATTCTGCTCCATCGGAATGTAGTTTTGCCAAGCTCGCTGTCCATAATGTGAACTTCTGTATTGAAATCATTAGAGCCGTCTTCAACGTAAATGGTCTCTCCATTTCTTAGGGTTAGTTTCACCTCAGAGCGTCTCTGGATCTCTAATTTGGCGATGTCTCCAAAGCGTGCCTGAAACTCATGAGTAGTTTCGTAATCACTGTTCCAGCTGATGTTCCAGCCATTCCAGCGGTTTCTTCTCCTGCTGTCGTCCCTAAGATCATTGCGATCGGCACGACTCAGGTAGCGATAGTTTTCGTTCTCTTCTTTGTTACCGTTGAATATGTCTGTCCAAATCGCCTCTTCTTTTCCCCAGCGAATTTGGCCAGTATAAGAGTCGCCATTAATGGTAGTAAGCTTACCGTAAATCAGGGCCTCTTCTTGCGCATTCATAGCGAAAGAGCTGATCAAGGTTAAAGTGGCGATCAAGGTGGTTTTTAATTTTAAGTTCATGACCTTTTTATGTTTTAGTTGTTGTTTCTTTTTTGATAAACCAAATATGGAATGATCAACCCACTCCTGAAATGAGTCTGGGTTATACTGGGGCATTTTTGAACTGAAACGGGAAGGGGTAATACCGAATCTGACTGTCTGATTCAGCCTATTGGTCTAACCACCGCTTAAATGCAGGGGTTTTTTCACTACTGACTACTATGTCTTCGTCAATATGCGGGTTGAGGCCGAGCTTAACCCTTCCTTTAAAATAAGGGTGGATATCAGTGACCGAATCAAAGTGCACGAAGAACTTTCGGTTTACACGATAGAATTGTTTTGGGTCCAACAGTGATTCCAATTCCTCCAATGTAGGGTCAATAGGCAGTTTTTGACCCTCGAAGGTCATCAGGTAAGAAAGCTTATCTTGAGAATAGAAGTAGGCAATCTTTTCTACGGGGATGGCTCGAATCCTTTGGCCCAGTTTTACTAAAAACCTTGATTTATATTCTTTGGTTGCACCACTGATTACCGCCCTGATTTCTTCCATATTGATCGGGCTATTGCTACTCTCATGTTGAGCCTTCTGCTCAAACTTATCTAAGGCATTAGATAGCCTTTCCTTTTGAATGGGCTTAAGCAAATAATCTATGCTATTCACCTCAAAAGCCTTTATGGCATACTCATCATAGGCTGTAGTGAAGATAATAGGGGTCTTTACTTCGACCTGATCGAATATTTCAAAACTTGATCCATCGAGTAATTGAATGTCGCTAATGATAAGATCAGGATGTTCATTGTTTTGAAGCCAAAGTACGGCTGCCTCAACAGATTTCATGGAAGTAACCACATCTGCTTCTGGCTTGATACTCTTGACCAATTCGATCAAGCGATCGGAGGCCAGTTTTTCATCTTCGAAAACAACTACTTTCATACTATTCGCTTTCCAAATCTATCAGAGGGATTTTGACAATAAAGTTGTCAGGGTTTTTGAATACTTGAACCTCTTTGTCTGTAAAATAAGAATATCTTTTCTGAATATTGGTTAACCCCGTTTTTCCACTATTTCTCTTTTCTACCCGTTTTTCCTGTAATGGATTTTTAACAGACACGTAGCCATTTTGGTAGGAGATGTGAATTTTTAGTGGTCTTATTTCTGAAATAACGTTATGCTTTATGGCATTTTCGATGAGCATTTGAAGCGTTAACGGAGGAAGGTACTTCATGTGCGCCTTACTATCAATATCTATGAAAGTTTGGATGGTGTCTTCAAACCTGATTTCCAAAAGGTATAAATAGGATGCGATAAACCTCAATTCATCATTGAGGGTAACGAGCTCTTCCTTACTACTTTTCAATATGTTTCTATAGACATCAGCGAATTTCTCTAAATATGTCTGAGATAGCTCAGTATCAACACTGATGAGAGATGACAGGATATTCAGGTTATTGAATAGAAAATGCGGGTCTAAGTGGTTTTTGAGTGTTGTGAGCTCCGCTCGAATCGTTTCTTTCTGAAAAGTCTCGGAATTGACCTGAGCGGTTTTCCAGTTACTCAAAAATTGTATACCGAAATTGATGGATATAGTAGGCAACAGAATTAATATGCCATAGACATTCATCGAAAGCACTTGGGTTACATTCGGTGGATCGCTGGTCAGTCCTAACTTGAGAATGAAGTAGCTAAGATTAATGATCAGTAGTGACATCAGAATACCTATTCCCAACTGCCAGTAAAACCGCTTATTGCCGTGTTCTAGCCAGGGTAATTTCTTATCGAGCCTTCTGGTCAAGAAGTGGTTTGAAACCCAGACTAGTGCCAGGGTAATAACCAACCAACCGGCTGTCAAATACAGCTCTCTATCTGAATCTGTTAGATATAGCGTCAAAAAAACAGCCCCGACTAATACGAGGCTTGCTATGAGCTGTACTGAAAACTTCTTGGAGAGTGCCACTGCTACAATTTAATCAAAAATGATCTCATCAATTTTTGACCACCGGATATATTCCGGATCACCAGATTTGGAGACAAAGACCAGTACACCAGCGTTGTCACTACTAACATCACGGTGATCTCCGAGCAACAGTCTTTCACCATTTTTCATTTCGACCATAGAGTAGTTGTAATTCTTTGGAATGATGCTTTTGATGTTTCTAAAAGGTATTTGGAACTCCACTTTATCATCATTAGCATCTAAGATCTCGAACTCCCAGGCTTCGTCTAGGTCAAAGGCGACAAGGCCTTTGAACTCATCGCCATCAATAGTTATCACCGTGGCATTGATTCCTTTGGAAACAGGAAAGTCATTATAGTCCATTCCGGTACTTTCATCATCATCAATTTCTAAGTCGACAAAATCGCGCCATCCTACTTTTACCAAGCCATAATTTGGGTCGTAAACAACCACGCCTCTGTTTTCTTGGTTCACATCATTACTACCGGTAAGGAAAAGGGTTCTACCAGAACGGAGCGTTAGGTCAACGCCATTTCTGTTCTTTGCAATCTTCTGAATACTTCGGAAGGGTATCTTTTTATCGCCATCACGATCTTTGCCATCAAGAATCTCGTTCATGAGTCTCTCATCGTCATCCCAAGCAATTATTCCCTTGAAAGTGCCTTTTCTACCTGCATTGACAATACCATAAATCGGTTTGCCGAAAGTTTCTTCATAGCCTTCAGGAGCGGCCATGAACTCTACTTTATCAATTCTACTCCAGGATAACTTTACTTCTCCGAGTTCGAAATCCATCACACCTATTGTTGTGCCGAAGTCTTCGCTGTTGCCACCGGTAATTTCGAGAGCTACGTTGTTTTTTAAGGTGACTTTGGCTCGGTCTCTTCTAAGTGGTTCAATAGACTTAATATCTCCGAACCTAGCCTTGAATTCGTGTTGCGTTTTGGAGAATTTGTCTTCCCAAATGCTCAGCACGCCTAAATCGAGAGATAACCATGAATTGCCCTCTTCTTTACCGCCAAGCTCTTTGATTTCTGACTTCGAAAGAAATTTCATGAAGTCATTCGAGGTTTTTGTACCATTCAATATTTCTACCCAGAATAATTCCGCTTGTCGCGCATTATCTCCGCCCCACTTGATCGCTCCGGTGTATTGATCCCCACTTACGGTAGTTACTTTACCGTAAATGGCCACATTTTTTTGGGCTTTAGACTCATTGGTAATGATTATCAAGCCTATGCCTATTCCTACAAACAGCAATATCCGTCTTATCATGGTTTGACTTATTTGATTCTGTTTTTGCATACTACAAACGTAGCTGCTGAGTTGTGTGATTTGAAGCTTATCAGGCCAGACTAGGGCTTTCATATTTCTGAATCGGGAAAATTAACGACTGAGTTTTTAGTTAATCAGGGAAGGCACTTACGTCAATTCCAGGGATAATGCGGATTGCATTCTTGTAATATAGCTTCTTTAACACCTCATCAGAGAGGCCTAGACCGTACATTCTCCAAAAGGCGTGATAGCGTTTATAATAAGGAAAGTATTCATCTTCAGACTCCAAAACTCTGAAATAGGTGGGGTATTCTTCTGGGTTGTAAGCATCCTTGCCGAAAAGGATTCGATCTTGATACTTTTCCATAAAGGCCTTGGCAAAGCGTGGTTGTCTGCCTAGCTCAGCGATTACTGCACCGATTTCTACCATCATATTGGGCATTTCTTCCAGAAGTTCACCCAAGTGGTTCAGGTCATTTGCATACCAGCCCATGTGCGCAGCAATAAAAGTAGTATTTGAGTGCTTTTTGAACACATTATGTTGCTCCTCTATCATTTTCGCCCAAGGGGCCGGATCGTCATCCTCTCTTTTTCTTCTTGGACGAGTCTTCAGTTCTAACCAACGCTCATTGTTGGCATCAAAGGGCTCCCAGAATTGCTTTGGGTCAGCGGTGTGAATTAAGACAGGGATTCCGAGTTCGCCACATTTTGCCCAAAGTGGATCGAGGCGTGGGTCATCGACCGCTACACGATTGCCCTCTTTATCTTTTACCGAAAAGCCAAGGCTCTTAAAAATCTTCAACCCTCTAGCACCTTGATTGTAATCTCTTTCTAATTGAGCTGCAGCTCTTGGTCCCCAATCATCATCTATATTGTTAAAGTTGGCATTTGCGAAGATGATAAAGCGTTTGGGTTGGTTGTCCTTTATGTTCTTTATTCCATCTGCCACAGCTTTTCCACTGCCACCGGATAGGTTGACCATGAGGCCCATGTTCAAACCGTCCATTTCAGAGGCAAGTTTGTTCAAGTCTCGCTCACCCATACGCCATTGGTGGCTATGAACATCTATGAAAGGGAATTTGGCCCTAGAAATCGGATTTTCTGGAACGACTAAGGAAGAAGGCGGGTCGTATTCTTCAAAAGTAATTTGAGCTACTATGGCTTGTTGGGCCATTAGTAAACAGCCTAGAATCAAAAAATGATGTCTTTTCATAATTAGTAGTGTTTGAGGAATTAATCGTATTTGATTCCACAATGTTTTTTAAGCGGGATTAAGAATGTAATTTATTCGACCAAAAGCATTTATACATGGAGATTTCTTTAAAAGGAAAAGTCGTGTTGGTAACAGGCGGCTCTAGGGGTATTGGAAAAGCTATATCTGAGGGCTTGGCAAACGCAGGCGCGACTGTAGCAGTCCATTTTAATTCCAGTCAAGCAGCCGCAGAAGAACTTTGTGAAAAGTTTGGGAATGGTGCCAAGCCTTTCCAGGCTAGTTTAGAAGAAGTTGATTCAGTGATTTTATTGTTTAAACAAGTAACTGCTCACTACGGAAGATTTGATGTGCTAGTGAACAATGCTGGAGTTGCTGTTTCATCTTATCTGACCAAAAATGATTCCGACTGGCTGGATGATTGGGACAGGACATTTGCTGTAAACACCCGGGCAACAGGCCTGCTTTGTAAGAAGGCCATCGAGCATTATTCTTCAAAGGGTGGTGGAAGAATCATCAATATTTCTTCCAGAGCGGCATTTCGGGGAGACACCATGGACTATTTGGCCTATGGGGCGTCCAAAGGGGCGATTCCCTCTCTTACCCGTTCTATAGCAAGGCATTGTGGAAAGCAAAACATCAAGGCGTTCAATATTGCGCCAGGCTTTGTGCGCACGGATATGGCTCAGGATTTCATGGATCAATATGGTGAATCCTTCGCCTTGGATGATATTGCTTTACCAGAACTAACAGAGGCAAAGGATCTAGCACCAATGGTAGTGCTTTTGGCTAGTGGCTTGGCCGATCATGCTACTGGCAGTACCATAGACATTAATGCGGGAAGCTATGTACATTAAATGGGAATGATGAGACTGGTGGTAAAGACACCGCTTTCATCTGAGCTGGTGAAGGTGAACCCTTGCTTTTCGGCAAGTTTTCCACAAATCCAGAGTCCTAGTTTATTACCACTCATTTTTTGACGTTTCAAGTCAATTTGATTGATAATAGTTAGTTCTACACTGTTATTGATTATACTTTGGCTAATTCGAATAGGTTTAGAGTTGCATCCATACTTGACAGCATTTTGTATAATATTGACAAGTATACTTTCCATTTTAGATTTGTCTCCTTTCATCTTGACTTCCGACAACGGAACAATATTCAGGCTTATGTCGAATTCACTTTCCTTAATAGAAGGATTCATTTTTTCAAGTACATCATAGAGCAAGTCATCCAGTCGAAACGGGGTCATATGGATTGTAAGCGTGTCGGCCTTGAGTTGACTCATTAATAGAAAGTCCTGAACTACATATTTCAATCGGATGACCTCTTCTCTTTGACTTTGTAGTGTCTCGCTGTGATTTCCATGATCGACCTTTTCCAATTTAAGTTCTAACTCGGCTAACATATTGGCGAGTGGTGTTCTCAGTTCATGTGCTGCTGATGCAAAGAATTGATTTTGGTTCTGAATGGATGACTCTATTCTTTGAATCATCGCGTTTATGGTCTCGGCCAGCTCGGTGAGTTCATCATTAGCTTTAGAGACAGGAAGCCTATCCATGGCCAGTGAGGCTTTAATGGACTTGGCTTGCTCGGTCAGTTGCCTTATGGGCTTTAGCGTATAGCCTGCTATCAAGAGTGCAATGACAAAGGAAAGTAGGGCTGCCCCAATGTTTGCCAGAATCATCCAAGTTTTGATATTGGCAATTTGCTCAAAGATCAATTGATTCTTTTTGGCAAGAATCAAACTAACAATTCCTATTTGACCGTTCAAGGCTTGTTTTTCTATTAGGCAAAATGTGAAGGAGTCTAGCTCTAGAATAATCGAAGACTCCAATTCTGGCACATACGCTTCGTCCTGAAGCACTGAGAATAGGTCTGTGTAGACTTCTGGAAAATCAGCGCGTTCGTAGAATTTTTGACTTTCAAACCCAGACTTAAACCAGATTTGAATAGGCTGATCTTCTTTTGTAATAGGCACCTCGGTTGGCCTTTCAGCAAGAGATCGAGCTATGCTTTCAGCTTCAACGGTAATACCTTGATAATAGGTTTGAATGATGCTCGATTTTACCTGATCGAATAGAAAGTAATTAGAAACTGAGATGACAATCAGGAAAACCGCAAAGAAGGCAATAGCGATTTTGAATCGAATACTCTTAAATGAAAAAGGATTGCCCAATATTATCGCTTAGTAAGTTCTCCAACTATTTTGTATCCATAGCCCACTTGTGTTTCGATGAGCTTTGGTTCAAAATCGTGATCAATTTTCTTTCTTAATTGATGCATGTGGACTTCAATCACGTTGCTGCCCATGTCAAAGTTGAAGTTCCATATTTTTTCCGTGATCTCCGCCTTTGACAGTACGCGGTTGGCATTTCTTAGGAGTAATTCGAGAATGGAAAACTCTCTTTTGCTTAACTCAATTAGTTGATCTGCTCTTTTTACTTCTCTTTTGATCAGGTCAATTTCAAGATCTTTTATCTTGAGGATAGAAGCTCTTTTTGATCCAAACTTCCTTTGAACGTTTCTAACACGGGCTTTGAGCTCTTCAAAGTCAAATGGTTTCTTGATGTAGTCGACTGCACCTAAGTCTAGCCCTTCTATAACATGATCGCTTTCACTCAATGCACTCATAAATATTATGGGGGTATCAATCGAGAACTTTCGAAGGTTTTTAAGTACTTCAAACCCATTTTGACCAGGCAGCATAATGTCCAAAAGAATTAGATCAAAATGATCTGCTGCTGCAGTTTCAAGGGCTGCACTGCCACTGCTTTCCAGCTTGACGTTATAACCGGCTTCTTGTAGACCTTTTTGAACAAAGGCGGCTAGCTTGACCTCATCTTCAACTAAAAGAATATTCATTGGCTAGTGCTTAATGATGTCCGATTGACAAATTTAATATTGTAAACAATGACATGTTCAGGTGCAACAATTGTATAACCGGCCTTGTCGATTTCACTTGAGATCTTTTTTCTTTTCCAGCCTTGAACTTGTATTTGAACACCTTCTTCAACCAAGTCGAGAATTGATAACATAACAATTGGGTCTAATTTGATATAAACGCTGTCGTCAAGAATTAGGCTTTCAAACCTGTTCGGGTATTTTCCTTTGTTATAGTTGATTTTACTAATACTCCCCTGATAGTTGACTTTATTAGAATGGTAATCCTCTTTGGTACCATATCTAATACTGAGCGGTTCAACTATTACTTCCGATGTACTATGGCTTATAGCCCTCAAGGTTTTACGGTTGGGCATTTCTCTATAATAGAGGTTGATCACATCATTTTTTTTGGCTTTGACAACCAACTGTTCAATTTCAACAGCACTCTTGCTATTAAAGTAAAAGGTGTCCAGCTTTTGTCCTTCAACTCTGGCAGAAAGGCCATTCACTAACCCATTGTTTGCAGAGATTAAATTCGCAGAAGAAATTTCAGCCTTTCTCAGCAGATCATTCCCGAAGCCGAAATGACGCAATGCATTAAAACCAGCTGTTTTTGCTGAGTATTTAATGTTTCCTGACGTTATTCGGTAAATATTGGGGTTTTTGTAGTATAAACCATTTCCTTCTTTTTGAGCCCTCAAGTAAGAAATGAATTCTTCATTAAGCGTATTTTCAAACCTTCCTGAGAATTGATAGATTAAAGTGTCATCGTTTTCCAATACTAGCATTCCCTCATAGTCTGTCAACCGTATTCTCTCATTGACTTTCACATTAAGGATCGGCTTAGTTTGGGTATTTATAGACAGGTTTCCTTTCGACTCAGCTAAATAAGTACCAGTGGAATTTTGGACTTGCTTCAGATAACCCAAGCCTCGAATGGGCTTTCCTAACTCCTGTTCAAGGTCTTTCATAGCCAGGTCTTTAAACAACACTTTGTTAAGCAATAGCTTGTCACCAGAAGCCACGACCTCAACCTCTTGTCCTTCTTGAATATAAGGTCCAATACTTTCTCCTCGGAAGGGAATAAGGCGTAAAATCATTAGTTTATTATTCTTTAACCTTAAAACTATTCCGTCAAAGGCCCCTCCATATTTGTGACCACTGAAGAGCATTTTTTCTATGGTACCCTTATACTTCTTTGTGATATGATCATTAGTTCTGCCCATTCGCTTGATTTGTTCCAAACGACTATTTGAAATTCCCTGGCTTAGCGCTGTCTCACAAAGGCATAAACAGACTATAATGGTCAAGAGAAGGGACTTCTTCATATTTTATAATTTTGATCAAACATAACCCAAGGACATTAAATCGAGCTTAAAACCAAATTAATCTTTCTTAATTTGACCACATGAAAACAAGGTGTAGCTGGTGCCAAGGTTCTTTTGAAGATTATGTCAGATATCATGACGAGGAATGGGGCGTTCCTGTCCATGATGATAGGGTTCATTTTGAGTTTTTGATTCTTGAGGGTGCTCAGGCGGGGCTCAATTGGTCTACGATTTTGAAAAAGAGAGAAGGTTATCGAAAGGCATTTGCGGATTTTGATCCCACTATTGTCGCTAATTATAGCGAGGCAGAAATGGAGCAGCTTTTACTTGATCCGAGCATCATTCGTAATCGATTGAAGGTGAAAAGTGCGGTGACCAATGCACAAAACTTTCTCAAAATTCAAGACGAGTTTGGTTCTTTCGATAAATATATTTGGTCCTTTGTAGATGGAAGGCCTATTGTAAACCAATGGAAGTCTATGGCGGAGGTTCCAGCTACAACAGCAGAGTCTGATAAAATGAGTAAGGATCTAAAAAAGAGAGGCTTTAAGTTTGTGGGCAGCACGATAATGTATGCTTACATGCAAGCCTGCGGCCTTGTGAATGATCATGTTGTAGACTGTTTTCGCTATAACGAAGTCTAGTCCTTAATACTCAAAACCACATTTTTACGAGGAATCTCTATTGCCCACATACCGACCATGACTGTATCAGCAAACATAGGTTTAGTGTAGTAAAGCATTTTGCTTTCATCCAGTTTTTGAATGTTGGGTTCAGAAACAAGGTTGTTATCTCGATTGTATCGGTATGCCTCAAAAACTTGGAGCACCTTACCACTTAAATCTTCATGGTCATCAAAAAAGTAACGTGCTTTATGATAAACAGAATCTGGACCAAATTCAGTGTTAATGACATAAGTCTGCGTAAGTGGTTCGGGCACAACCTCAATGGAAAAACTTTTTGAGAGCGTGTTGCCAATTTCCATGGCCCTTTCAATGATTTCTGCCTCTGAAACTACTTTGATTTCACGGTCTTCCATTTCCTCACGGGCTTTAGTAGTATCTATCTTTTGATCCCCACAGGAAACCAGACTTAATGAGACTAGAATAAAGGCGAGCAGCTTTTTCATTCTTCGTTTTATGGAATGGTATACAAATGTATAAGGGATTGCTATTGTTTTTTAATTTTAGGGAATAAACCCATTCGGAATGATTGAAAAACTTGTAGCCATTAAGGACAGATTTGAAGAAGTAGGCCAACTGCTGGTACAGCCAGACGCCATGGCCGATATGAAAGTCTATTCTAAGCTGAGCAAAGAATACAAGGATTTAGAGAAGATCGTAAAGGTTTATGATGAATATCAGAACGTGATAGACAACATCGCTTCTGCTAAGGAAGTACTTCAAACTGAAAAGGACGAAGAGTTCAGAGAAATGGCGAAAATGGAGCTTGATGAGCTGGTTCCAAGAGAAGAAGAACTCGAGGCTGAAATCAAGGTATTACTGATTCCTAAAGATCCGGATGATCAGAAAGATGTGATTATGGAAATCCGTGCTGGCGCTGGAGGCGATGAGGCGGCCATTTTTGCGGGTGACCTGTACAGAATGTACGATCGCTTTATTGAGACTAAAGGCTGGAGCAAAGAGTTGATCAGTTTGAGTGAGGCTTCTTCTGGAGGCTTTAAGGAAATTGTCTTTGGAGTTTCTGGTGATGATGTTTATGGATCGCTCAAGTTTGAGTCTGGCGTTCATCGTGTGCAGCGTGTTCCTGTGACAGAATCGCAAGGTAGGGTTCACACTTCCGCAGCCTCTGTGGCAGTACTTCCTGAAGTTGATGAAGTTGATTTTGAACTCAATATGAAGGATGTTAAAAAAGACACCTATCGTAGTTCCGGGGCAGGTGGTCAGCACGTTAATAAAACAGAATCAGCGGTAAGGCTTACACACCTTCCAACCAATACAGTGGTAGAATGTCAAGATGGGCGATCTCAACATAAGAACTATGACAAGGCCTTGCAGGTACTTCGATCAAGACTTTATGAGATGGAGCTGAAGAAGCAGCAAGATGAAATTGCAAGTGACCGAAAGTCTCTGGTTGGTAGCGGTGATCGATCTGATAAGATTAGAACCTACAATTACCCACAAGGTAGGGTGACAGATCATCGCATTGGTTATTCTGTTCACAACCTACCGACCGTTATGGATGGGCAATTGGGCGACTTCATCGAAAACCTTCGCATAGCCGAAAATGCGGACAAGCTTCAAGACGGAAGCGAAGAATGAAATACTTTCAAAAAGAACTAAGCCTTAAGCCTCGAACACGAGGCTTTCATTTGATCACCCGAGATATAATTGCCGCCTTACCTGAGCTTGGAGACTTAAATACAGGGCTATTGCATGTTCATATAAAACATACTTCTGCAAGTTTAACGATCAATGAAAATGCAGACCCTACGGTTCGTGAAGACTTCGAAACCCACTTCAACTTATTAGTTTCAGAAGAAGAGAACCACTATCAACATACCTTCGAAGGTCCAGATGATATGACTTCACATATCAAGGCGTCCTTACTGGGTCCATCAGTGACAATTCCAGTGACTAAGGGTCACCTTAACTTAGGGGTCTGGCAAGGCGTTTACTTATGCGAACACCGTAACCATGGCGGAAGCCGTAAACTGGTCTTAACGCTTCACGGTACTTAGGACAGAATTTGATCTACAATGCTATTCAGCTGATCCTGATTGGCAGAGATATATTGTAGACCCGCTTGATGCAGTGCTTTCAGGTTCTGCTCAGAAACATCATCCATTTGTGCATTCGCTTCCCCTAAGCCCGGTTGAATTCGGTGATAATATTCACCATTCTTGGTAGCATCAAATATTTGATTGAGCTGATAATTTACCGTCTCAGAGTTACCGGACATCATAACATCGATAACCGGTTTTATCCAACCAATAGCGCCCCATTTCTTGGCCTTATCATAGTGATAACTTTCCTTTACCGTTCCTGTGCCTATGGACAATATCATCATGTCTTTGGCAGAGGGGAAAGCGATATCATTAGGTGTATCCAACTTGCTAAAATCGAGTGCTCTCGCTTCCGAATAGGCACATAAGGCGGGGTTATTGGCAAAAACACCCCCATCAACTAATGTAGAAATAGTACCGTTTTCAGAGCTAATGCGAGCAGGTTCAAAGTAAGTAGGTGCGGCAGACGTGGCTCTGGTCACTTCTCTTACCCTATAATTTCTTACTGGATTGTCAACGCCATCCAACTTGTTAAAGAAAACCGTTTTACGGTTTGTGATATCATATGAGGTAATAATACATGGCCTTCGCAGGTCTGCTATCCAATGATCTCCAAAATACTGATCGAGTTCTTTGTTAATGGTCTTGGCTGAATACTTGGCACCTGCGATACCGTCTAGCGTTTTAACTTTTTGCCAAAAACTTCTGCTGAAGATATCAGGCCCTGTTTTTAGGTAGATATTCAGTGCAAATTCGGTGGAGTATTTGGACTTACCCTTATCGTCTGGTACTAAGTAGGTACAAGTTAGAATACCTCCAGTACTGGTACCTGCTATTAGGTCGAAGTGATCGGCCAGTTGTGTATTTTCTTGGCCAGGTCTTTTTTGTATTTCGGTTTCGATGTAGTGAAGAATGGTTCCAGGAATGATACCACGAATTCCACCGCCATCAATCGATAAAATTTTGATTTTTTTGTCCATAGTTTCTGTATGTGTTTGAAGGTCAATTAGCTTGACATATCAAATTAAAGAAAATACGGGAATTATGGAGGTTCTAACCTTGGTAATCTGAGGGCTCCAGCTCGAAGAGTTTGTTAACGGAAGTATTAAAGATTTCAGAAATTTTAAGCGATAGTACCGTAGAAGGGGTGTATTTGCCTCTTTCTATAGCATTGATGCTTTGTCTGGATACCCCCACCATTTGAGCAAGTTGCTCTTGGGTAATCTTTCTCTTCTTACGTTCTTGCTTTAAAATGCTCTTCATTCCTTTTGGAACTTTTGACATTCGAAAATAGAGTCAAAAGCGATGCCTTTTAGGACAAGTCTGGTTAACTTTTTATTACATTTTATTCCCGAATTAGACTTTATTGTTACACTGCTGTTAAAAAAATGTGAACCGCTACTTAACATTTGAGATTTGGACTATCTTTGTGGCCTTAACAGTAAGAACTATGTTGTTTGATCCACCAATCGCTTCAGGCGCAAATACATTTATCTGGATTGTTGTAATCCTTATCGGTTTTGTCGGTGCGCTAAGTCAGCACGATGCCCTTTTTAAGGGTAAGAAGAAAAAAGAAGAGCATTAATCAAATGCGTTTGACTAGTCTGTAATAGTCAAACATTGTAACCCTGAAGGCTTCTCTCGACTTATCCGAGTCAAGAAAAGAAACCCAATTATTGTTTATTTGAAGTTTAAACCGACAGCCCTGCTGTAGTCGATCATAGAGTTTGTCTGTGAAGGCGACTTGTGTGGTTTTGTTGCCAGGGGTATAAATAATTTCGCCATTTTCTTCTCCCAGTTCCCACTGAACGGTAAGTTCGTTTTGCTTGCCGATGACCTCGTTAGGTTCTAGCAGCAAATACGCCTCATCATACCGCCAATTATCTACAATCGCTAGGTTGATTACTGGAGCTTCAGTAGAAAGGTCTCTTTGCTTGTGTCGATAGATGTCAAGCTTTGCAGCTTCCATTACTTCTAGCTCATAATAGATTCTTCTTACATTTTTAAAAAAGAGCCTTGAGGCGTCATCTGTAGTAAAAACAATTTTATCCTTGTCGACCTTTGTCTGCTTATCAGGGTTGCAGCCCAAGACGAGCAAAAACGCTATACAAAACGCTAAGTTCTTGTTCATAAAACCCTAACCCAATGTCACCGTGGTTGTTTGAGTTTAGAAGCAGTCTCCTGGATCAGTTTCCAGGCATTTTCCACATGGTAAGCTTCTAGGTTAGTGTTACCGAAAGAAAGTCTCAAAGTAAACCGATCATGTAACTTGGTTTGGGTAAAGAAGAGTTTACCCGACTGGTTTATCCTCATCATGATCTGTTCATTGATTTCATCAAGCTGACCTTCAGGCCCTGAGGTATACCTAAAACAAACCGTGTTGAGTGGTACCGGTGCCATTAATTCGAAATCAGGATGTGCAATGACCTCATTAGCAAGCCATTTTCCCAGTGTAATATGTTTTCTAATTGTCTCCTGAATGCCTTCTACACCCATTTCACGAATGACAAACCAAAGTTTTAGGGCTCGGAACCTTCTACCCAAAGGAATTCCCCAGTCGCGATAATTTTTGACTTCACCATCAACAGAAGTTTTGAGGTAATCTGGGGTAATGGTGAATGTGTTGACCAAGGCAACGGGATCTTTTACATAGTAAGCAGTACAGTCGAAGTTGGTAAACATCCATTTGTGAGGGTTAAAAACAAATGAATCTGCTTCTTCGATCCCTTCAGACATCCACCTTAGCTCTGGCAAGACTAACGCTGTTCCCGCATAAGCAGCATCGACATGGTGCCAGATTTTGTATTGCTTACAGATATCACTGATCGCTGAAATGGGGTCTATGGCTGTGGTACTGGTGGTACCAATTGCCGACACCACACATAAAGGAGTAAAGCCTTTTTCAATATCCTCCTCGATTGTATCTAATAATTCTTCTGCTCTCATAGCGAAGTTTTCATCGACTTCGATTGGGCGGAATTGTGCGGCTCCGATCCCCGCGATTTTCACTGCCTTTTCAATGGAAGAATGAATTTCAGAAGAAGCATAAACCGTGAACTTCTGTTCGTCAAAACCCTTTTCGTTGACAGCATATTCAGAGGCTCGCTCTCTCGCAGTGAGTATGGCACAAAGCGTGGCGGTGGAGGCAGTGTCTTGAATGACACCGGTGAATGTGCTAGGTAAGCCGAGCATGTCACGTACCCAATTCATAACTGCTTCTTCTAATTCTGCCGCTGCAGGTGAGGTCAACCAAATCATGCATTGTGAGCCGAGGGTACTCATTAGCATTTCGGCAAGGACAGAGGCTTTACTTTTATTGGCAGGGAAATAGGCCATGAAGTTTGGGCTTTCCCAATGTGTGATGCCCGGCATAATGACATCCTTAAAGTCTTGGAAAATGGCTTCAAAAGTGTCCGGGGTATGAGGAGGAGCAGCGGGAATCTGCTTGAAGATGTCACCAGGCTGAATGTCAGGCAAGACTGGATAGTCTTCTACATTGTCAAAATAGTCAGCCATCCAGTCGACCAATTCATGGGCATGCTTTCGAAAGTCTTCGGTGTTCATCTCTTTCCCCTTTGCTTTCGTGCAAATTATTGATGATTTTACCGAAAACAAATGCATATGAACGCTCCTTTTCATTTGGCCTTCCCTATTAAGGATATTGAATCAACTCGTGAGTTTTACGGAGGCCTATTGGGCTGCGAAATAGGCCGGTCTACAGACAAATGGATCGACTTTAATTTCTTTGGTAACCAGTTGAGTGCACATGTGAAACCAGAGGAACTGGCTGCAGCACACACCAATGCTGTGGACGGCAAAAATGTACCAGTTCGTCATTTCGGGGCAGTATTAGACTGGGAGAAATGGCATGCATTGGCGGATAAACTTAAGGGAGTAGGAACGGAGTTCATTATCGAACCCTACATCCGATTTGAAGGGGAAGTGGGAGAACAAGCCACCATGTTTTTTTTAGATCCAAGCGGTAATGCACTTGAATTCAAGTCATTCAAAGACCCATCTCAAATTTTTGCAAAATGAGAAAACAACTGATCATAGCGATAATGCTCAGTATTTCGGTTTTGGCTTTTGCCCAAGTAGACTACTTGCTAAAACCCGATCGCGTTTTTGATGGAAAGTCAATGCATACTGACTGGGTGGTGACCGTTACTGGAAATGAAATTACTTACGCTGGACCACAAAAAAATATTCAGGCCAAGAAAACAATCGACCTCAAGGGAATGACTCTGATGCCGGGGCTTATTGAAGGGCATTCTCATATTCTGCTTCACCCATATAATGAGACTTCCTGGAATGACCAGGTGCTTAAAGAATCCTGGGCAGAACGCTCGGCAAGAGCGGTAAACCATATGGGGGCTTCTTTGATGGCAGGGGTTACTACCATGCGCGACTTAGGTTCAGAAGGAGCTGGCTATACTGATGTTGGCATAAAACAAGCAATGGAAAAAGGGGTGATCCCAGGTCCAAGGTTGTTAGTTGCTGGAAAAGCAATTGTCGCTACAGGAAGTTACGGACCCAAAGGCTTTCACGAAGGAGTGAAAGTGCCACTTGGAGCAGAACCGGCCGATGGTTATGATGACCTAATCAAGGTGACAAGAGACCAAATTGGGAACGGAGCGGATTTTATTAAGGTCTATGCTGATTACCGGTGGGGTCCAGACAGGACTGCGCAGGCTACTTTTACCATCCAAGAACTTAAAACCATCGTAGAGATTGCAGAAAGCAGCGGACGATATGTAGTTGCTCATGCTTCTTCACCAGAAGGAATGAGAAGAGCAATAGAGGCTGGAGTTGAAACCATAGAGCATGGTGATGGTGGCACACCAGAGTTGTTTGCTTTGATGGCGGAAAAAGGAATTGGCTTCTGCCCAACACTCGCGGCAGGGGATGCCATTACGCAGTACGGGGGCTGGAATAAAGGGGTTGACCCTGAACCTGCTAGAATAACGAATAAGCGAAAGTCTTTTAAGTTGGCTCTGGATTCCGGTGTTAAGATTGTCTTCGGAGGAGATGTTGGCGTTTTCAGCCATGGTGATAATGTAAGAGAACTGGAAATGATGGTTGATTATGGAATGAGTCCTCAATCCACTTTGGAATCTGCGACTTTGCTGAACGCGAACATGTTCCACTTGGATAGATTGGGTCAAATAAAAAGTGGGTTTCTAGCTGATATCATTGCTGTTGAGGGTAATCCACTAGACAATATTTCAAATTTGAGAAGAGTAGAACTGGTCATGAAGGATGGAGTGATCTATAAAGGAAATTGATATGAAAAGAGTCTATTTTTTAAGCCTATTAATACTCCTGTCCGGGTGTATGACAAGTGAGAAACCAAAAGAAGTTGCACAGACAAGTTTAGGAATACATAAGCCGGAAGACGCTCCTAAAAAGGTCTTGAACGTTGGTTTCTTAGCAATTAATGGAGTTTATAACTCCGAGCTCATGGCGCCCTATGACATTTTCCAACACACTATTTTTCATACCGACCCAGGCATGAAGACCTTTATTGTCTCACCAACGCTTGAGCCCATCGTGACCTTTGAGGGAATTACAGTCACGCCACACTACAGTTTTGAGAATACACCTGAAATTGATGTACTCGTGGTACCCAGTGCAGAACACAACATGGATTCTGATCTGGAGGATGAAGTGTTGATCAATTTTGTGAAGGAAACAGGCACCAAGGCTCAATTTGTAATGTCTTTATGTGATGGCGCTTTTATTCTGGCTCAGGCAGGTCTATTAGATGATGTCAAGTGTACTACTTTTCCCAGTGACATAGACAAGATGCGAGCGCGTTTCCCGGCACTGGATATTTATGAAGAGGTGAGTTTTGTCCACGATGGCAAGGCGATTACTTCTGCTGGTGGTGCAAAATCATATGACCCTGCACTCTATCTGGTTGAATACCTCTATGGAAAGCAAAAGGCAAAAGGAGTGGCCAAAGGCTTGGTAATCGACTGGAATGTAGGTGATATCAAAAGTATTTTACCTTAAAGAACAACACACACAATGAACGATGCATATCAGGCACAGCAAGAGCTGATGCAAGCCATACAGAACTACCAAAAAGGAGATCTTAAAAAAGCTGCCGAGACGTTAGAAAAACTGAGTGGAACGTTTGGCCACTCTGATCAAGTGCACTCGCTTTTAGGCACGGTGTACTTTGGATTGAAAAAGTATAAAGACGCCATTCGTAGTTTTAAAGAAGCAACAAAAATAAACCCCAATAATAAAGAGGCATTGATAGGCATTGGTTCTGCTGAAAAGTCTAGGGGCAGATTCGAAAATGCCGAAACAAGTTTCAAAAAGGCATTGAAACTGTTTCCTAACGCTGCTGAATTACACTTTAATATTGGTGATTTACAGGTGGCTATGGGTAATCATAAGTTGGCCATTCAGTCTTTCGGTAAGGCATATGAATTGAACAAAGAGCTCTATCCGGCACTGATGCAATTATCATCTCTTCATTATGAGTTAAAGGAGTATGAGAAGACGGAGTATTATCTGGAGGTTCTCTTAGAGAGAGATCCAGAAAATCATCAATTATTGGCTAAGCTAAATGAAGTAAGGTCCTTACAGGGCAAGACTGTTTTAGAAGACCCAAAAATAGTGGTCGGTAAATCAGATGTTACAGAAGTGAGAAACCATGAAGATGCGGCACAATGGTTTGAGTCCTTTGGTATTGCCCCAGACAATATTGAGGACCTGATATCCTTGGCGCATTTGTTTACGGAGCAATCCAAACATAGCGAAGCCGAGAAGGTTTATCAACATATTCTTTCTATCGACCCAAACAACCAAAAGGCCAAGCATTCTCTTGAAGGAATGTTAGCTTTAAAGATACCCAGGTGGCATTTTGATATGCTGGCAGACTCCAAGAGGAATGATGCATTTGAGAAAGCAATAGTGAAATGTATTGATAAAAAGTCAAGAGTACTTGATATTGGTACTGGCTCAGGACTGTTGTCTATGATGTCTGCAAGAGCAGGAGCAGAATCTATACTTGCTTGTGAAGTAAACCCTGAAATTGCCAAGGTTGCCACCCGAATTGTTCAGGCCAATGGTTATACCGACAGGGTTAGTGTGATAAATAAACGGTCAGACCATTTGGAACCCGGTGAAGACTATACAGGCAAGTTCAATGTTATAGTTTCTGAAATACTAGATTCAGGAGGTTTAGGTGAAGGGGTTCTTCCTTCATTGAGACAGGCAAAGAGTGAGATGGGAACATCAGATGTCAAGATAATTCCTGCAGGCATTGCTCTGAAAGCTCAACTGATTGAGATTCCAAAACTGCATGAGGTGAATCCAATCAAGACCATATCTGGGTTTGATCTCTCGATATTTGATGAATTCCGAGTTTCAGATACTTATACGCCAGTGAATTTGGCAAACCAAGACTACAAGGGACTTAGCGAAATATTCGATCTGCGTTCTTATGACTTTTATAATATTCATGAGTACGAGATTGATTTTGATAATCCTGAGATTGATCAGCTAGAAATAGCTGTTTCTGACAATGGAATGGTGCAAGCTGTTGCTTTTTGGTTTGACCTGCATATGGATGAAGAAGACACTTATTCTTCTGGGCCAGGAGGTGAATTGGACCACTGGCTTCAAGCCATATATTACTTTGAACAGCCCAAAAGGGTTGAACAGGGAGATAGGGTTTCTTTGAAAGCCTTATATAGTGATTGGATGGTACGGTTTAGGCTATCTTAATAGGTAGCGAAGTACTCTTTCAGGTCTTTTAAGGTCGATGCACTGGTAGCAATATCTTGTTTGATCTCACCCTTTTCTAAAAGAACAATTCTTTCACAAACCTCCGTGACATGGTTGAGGTCATGGCTAGAGATCAGCATGGTCAACTGATGACTTTCTTTCCACTCTCTTAGTAAGTTTTTTAGCCTGATTTGAGTGGTTGGGTCGAGGTTTGCGAAGGGCTCATCTAGGAGAATTACTTCTGGGCTGCCCATCAAAGCTGCAGCTATTCCCACTTTCTTTTGGTTACCCTTAGAAAGGTCACGGATATATTTCTTCTTTCCGACAATCTCATCATTGAAAAGCGCTTCAAATTGGCTTAGAAACTCTTTCATATCTCCAGGAGAATAATTATGCAGTGAACCTACAAATTCGAAATACTCGTCTGGGGTCAAATAGTCGATCAAGAAAGACTCATCAAGAAAGGATCCTGTGTAGAACTTCCAGTCTTCCGAAGCCTGAACATCAACACCTTTAGAGGTCACGGTTCCTTTTGTGGGCCTCACCAAGTCTAGGATCATCCTAAAGAAAGTCGTTTTTCCTGCTCCGTTATTACCTACCAAACCAAAGCTTTCTCCTTTGCCAATGGATAGTTCAGGAATGTTGACTACTTCAACGCCCTTATATGCTTTAGAAAGTTCTTTAACGTCAATCATAATCCAATAATTTATTGTGCACGGAAGCCCGCTGCAATTTTATGTCTGTTTTCTGTAAATGATTTAGTGAGATAGTCTATCACCTTGTTTCTTAGTAAGAATCCAATTAACCCTACTAAGCCCACTAACAAAAGGCCATATGTACCATAACCCATTGCCAATAGCGGACCGTAGAATACATAAGGTAAAACTAGCACCGGTATGGCGATTAAGAATTGAGCTGCACCAACACCCTCGTAGTTGAAAGCAGCACCTTTATTGAGGTCAATTTTCTTAGGGTTGAACATAGCGATCCGCATAACGAATGGAAGGTTGACCCCAATGTTAAATAGGTATGCTGCCAAGTTGAAGAGGACAATTTCTAAGCCGAAATAAGCATACCCCAAAGAGGCCACAAAGGCAACAGTTGCTGCTGCAACGAACATATAATACTTAGCTTCAAAATACTGTCGAATATTCGTCTTTCGAATTAAGACAAAATCGAAGTAACCACTTTCCCAGCTTAGTAAGAATTGACCATGGTTGATAAAGAAGGCGCCCGTAACGAAAATTCCTGCGAATAGGAAAACGCCACTCATTTGCTCCATATAGACGTCTTGTGTATAAAAAATCAATCCATATAAAAGTAGCATTCCACTAATTACTAGGGTATTTCTTGGTCGCTTGTGTCTTAAAATTAGCTTCAGTTCAAGCCCAATCAACTCTCCAATGCGCCCAAACCTCTTGAGGAATGAAAAGTCTCCTGATATTTTCGTTTTGTTCTTCCTGGTAGAAATCTCTTCAGGATAAGTATTCTTAGCCAGGTATATATAGTTGAGCCTATACAGAATGACCCACAATGCTACTGGAATGGCCGCAAAGGCCGGCTGCACTAGGACTGCTCCAAACAGTTGTTCTGATAGGGCAGAGAATGATATGATTTGGAAATAATCGAGAGCTCCCAAGCCAGCAAATAGAATCACCATACCTAGCAGTAGGTTGGGCATATCATTGAGCTTCTTTTTGAAAAGAATACCGAGAAAATGTATGGTGAAGACCATACCGATAATCATCACTAGCCATAAAAATCCTGTCAGCGCACCATACTCTCTCCCTACTCTCACGATAGCGGATGGTGTGAGTAGAAACAATGCCAGTAGATTAAATACACTTACCTGACTTTTTCTGAGCATAAAATTCAGGAACTGGCTCTTTTTAATCGGTAAGTGCAAGTAAGGCTGAATACTGAGCACAGGAACGTTTTGTAAAAAGAAGCGCAGGATGAATTCAAAGAAGAAATAATAGAGCAATGCTCCATTGATCAATTCGATGGGGTCTTTATCCGGAACAACCTCTTCAAGACCAAAGGCAATTCCGAATCCAGCCATAATGGCGTAGACCATGAGCATGACTGCGGCAAAACCCAGAAAGATATTCGCGAGTAGATTCTTTGCCCAAATCGGTGACCTGAAACTCTCTTTCCAGGCATGACTAATAAAGGTTTGAATCATATTTATATCAGTTAAGTGAAGTGTCTAGTGCCAGAATACAATCTAAAATGGCGTGTGCTGCCCGTACATAAAATTCCTGATTCACATTTTCGAAAACATCTGTTGGTTTATGATAATGCGCATGGTCTTCTACTCCGAAGTACAGGAACGGAATCCCCTTTCTATGAAATGCGCCATGATCAGACTGCAGAGTCCAATCATCATTACCTAGATCAGGAGAGTCATGGCCAATTTTTAAGTTCAAAGGTTGAGGGTCAATTTTTTCAATAATGGGCTTTAGGTTAGGGTAATGATGTGTTCCAGCCACATAAAGCTCATTTTTATCGTTCATGCTAATCATGTCCATATTAATATTCAAGACAATGTTTTCTAATGGAATCCGATCATCTTCCAGAAATGCCTTCGCACCTTGAAGGCCCATTTCTTCTCCGTCCAATGCTGCAAAGACCAAAGTATGCCTTGGCCTGTTAGCTTTAAAGTATTCCATCATGGCGAGCAAAGCAGCCACTCCTGATGCATTGTCATCGGCACCATTATATATAAGGCTATCGCGAACACCGAGATGGTCGTAATGGGCAGTGATAACAAATGCAGTCTCCTCCTGCCCTCGAACATATCCGATCACATTAACCCCCTCAACCTCTTCACCTGCTCTGTTTTTAAATGTAAAAGGGTGTAAGAAACCCTTATTAAGGCTTTTAGCCCTTACATCCTTCATTTGACCTACAATGAACCTTCTAGCCGCCTCAGCACCTGGAGTGCCCGTTCTTCTACCTTGAGCAGCATCATGAGAAAGCCTCCTCAAATCATCGAGCATATATTCAGAATCGAGCCGGTCGATTTGAGCCGTGGTTGGTAGGGCAATGAAGAGGGCTATAATAAATAGGGCAATGAAATTTGAATACCTTTGCATCGTTACTAGGGTTATCGAAAGTTGGTAAAATCCTTTATGTTGTGATTAAAATAACTTTCATAAACTTAATCAATACGAAACGAAGTCTTGCGACCATTTATACAGAAGTTAACTTACTTTTTAGCCCTTACCTGCCTATGCTTTACTGCTAAGGCTCAGTCTGAGACTAATCAATTATTGGAAAAGCTTCAGCTTAACCAAGCCTTATATCCACCCGAAAATATTCTAAGTACTAAATCCATTGTGCTGCTTTCTGTGCCTGAGGTCGCTGAGCAAAGCGAGTGGATGATTTTGGTGGATGAACTGCAGCAGTTTCTGGCAGAGGAGGGTATTGATGCGGTGGCCTATATCAATGTGCAATCTCTTTTTTCAATTCCGAATAAGGTTTTGGAGATACCTGAATATTTAAATCAGCGAGAAATTCAAAACGTGATTCTGTTTGCAGCCAAGGATGAGGATACTCCGGTTTTCTTTGCTGTAGGACCTTATAATGGTAAGTCATCATTTTTTGACAAAGGCAGCACCTTCTACGCAAGATCTGCGACCAAGCTAGAAAGCATCACTTCCGAATTGAGCACTTATTTTAAAACAGGTTCTTTGTACAGGGATAATCTTTTGGTCAATGAATCACCCGAGTTTTTCTTTCCAGAAGTTGAACTGGGCATAGTGGCCAAAAGTATTCCACCAAGGTTGGCAGAGTTCAAAGTTTCTGTTGAGGCTATGGATTTAGAGCTTTTTGAACAGGTGGGGCCACCTTCGTTTCGATATGAGAATCTCAATAATCAAGAAGTTTTCGAGCAAGAGATGAGGGATCGCAATTATTCCTTAGAAGCACTGGTCACCGACACAACCAATAAAATATTCTATAAGGATCCCACAAAAACGAATCAGGCTTTGAGGCAAGAAGGCTTTCAGTATGAGCTCATGTTCGTTAGTGGTACGGACAGTCGTGTTTATGATTGGTTGCCTTTTCCAGATAGGCCGAAAACAACAGGTAAAATCATTCATAAATTCTATTTGAATGACCTCAGGAATAATAATATCTATGTTGGAAAAGAGTGGGACGCCTCCACGGCCTGGCATCAGGCCTTAGACAGCTTTTTAGCTCAAATGGATAAGGTTATCCAAGAAAAATCGAATTAATCCCACATATTTTCCGCAGGTCTAATTTTCCAAGCGACTCTTTGCCTTACTTCTTATATTTAGAAAAAAACACTTAAAATGAGGAAGTTAAGTACACTTTTTGCGTGCCTATTTTTTGTTGGCACAACCGCCTTTGCCTTCCAGAACACGGAAGTTGATTATAACGCGGTCTATAAAATCAAAGATGAAGGGTTGAACAATAGCCAGGTAATGGACATCGCCTGGAATTTGACCGATAGAATTGGGCCACGTCTGACGGGATCATCTGGTTTGAAAAAGGCCTATGATTGGACCGCAGGTCAAATGAAGGAGTGGGGCCTTTCCAATGTTAAGGTTGAGCCTTGGGGAGAATTTGGTCCTGGGTGGGATGTGAAAAAGTCCTATCTCGCGATGACTGCCCCATACTACCAAGCCATTATTGGTATACCGAAGGCCTGGACCCCAGGAACGAACGGTCAAATTCAGGCAGAAGTAGTTTATGTAAACATTCAGAATGAATCAGAATTAGCAGAGTACAAAGGAAAACTTGCCGGTAAAGTCGTGATGCTTCCTACAACCATTGAGGCTAAAACTACTTTCGAGGCTGATGCGAGAAGATGGACAGAAGATGAATTAGAAGGAATGACTTCTTCCAGAGTGAGTAATGCCAATAGAGACTTCACTCAAAGAAGAGTCTCTGAGTTCAGAAGAAGGGCAAACCTGAGAAATGCAGCTTATCAATTATTCAAAGATGAAGGAGTGAAGATGGTACTCAACACACATAGAGGCGGAGGACAAGGAACATTCTTTACATCTAACGGTGCGAGAAGAGATCCTAATGCTCTTCCTGAAATGGAGATAGCTCCTGAGCATTATAATCGAATGGTAAGGTTAGCCATCAAAGGAGAGCCAGTTATGATCGAGGCCGACACGAAGACAGAGTTTTACAGAGATGACTTGAAAGGATATAATGTCATTGCAGAAATTCCAGGGTCAGATCCTAACCTGAAAGATGAAGTGGTAATGTTAGGAGCACATATGGATTCTTGGTTTGCAGGAACCGGTGCTACCGATAATGCAGCGGGTTCGGCTACAATGATGGAAGCCATCAGAATATTAAAAGAATCTGGTGTTCCTTTAAAGAGGACGGTTCGCATCGCACTTTGGAGTGGCGAAGAGCAAGGGCTATATGGTTCTAGAAACTACGTTCAGAATACCTTCATGAAGAATGGAGCACCAAACAAGGCGCATGAGAAGTTTTCGGCTTACTATAATATGGATAACGGAACCGGTGCTATTAGAGGTATTTACTTACAGCAGAATGAGGCCGTTAGGCCAATTTTCGACAGCTGGTTCTCTGTCTTCGAAGACATGGGTGCTAACACGGTAACCATTAGAAATACAGGTGGAACAGACCACCAGGCTTTTGATGGTATTGGACTACCTGGCTTTCAGTTTATCCAGGATCCAATTGATTATGGTACAAGAACACACCATACCAACATGGATTTGTTTGAGAGGTTACAGGCGGCTGACCTAAGGAAGAACTCAGTCATCATTGCCACAATGGTAATGCAAACAGCCAATATGGACCAAAAAATGCCAAGAAAGCCGAAAGTCTTTGACAGTAGCTTGAATCGATCGAGATAAGCTCAAAAGATAATTCACTAAAGCCACTCTGATTCATCGGGGTGGCTTTTTTAATATAATTCTGGATGCAAGAATGGAATCAAGGCTAGTACAACGGCTGGCTCGTAATAGCTTGCTCTGTCGATGAGGTCATTTGTCAAAATACCAACTGCCCCGTTAGTTTGCTTTGAGTTGCTTCGTTGAAAAACCATGTCGTCAGCTACACCTAGTTCGATGCCCTGTCGAACTAATTCCTGAACTTTTGGGGGCAATTGAAAGGTTGCTGTTCTAGCTTGCCCACTTTGGTTTTTGGAATGTATCGTAACCCAAGCAAAGGCGTCCATTCCTTCTTTGCTGTCCTCAATACCTCCTTCTATGCCTACCCAGTAATCGGCATTGGGATAATCTTCTTGGGCCTGAATGGTTCGGTTTAGAGCGCCTTGAAGGGTTTCCTTGTCAGACATGGGTTGATCGCTCACGCCCGAAGGTACCGAGACACCCTCAACTATGATCTTTTCATTTGGAAAGACCTTTTCAAAAGCGATTTGGGTGCACTTTGTCTTCACTGGGTTTTTGGACCCAACAACTACCTTAGTTTCCATTGAGTGCGGCTAACTTATCGTCTAATTTTAGACGTTTGTAGAATACTTCGAGGGCCTGCATTACCTTGGTATCACCAGGTTTAAGTTCCCAGGCTTTTTCCATATAGGGCAAGGCTTTCCGGGTCCAGTCATGTCCGATTTCTTCGCTTTCTCTACCGCGCATTTCATACTCCTCATTGCTCATAAGATTAATTCTCGTGTACACGCGATTAGCCTGTTCGTTGATCATGACGGCATAGTTGTAGTTAGCAGCGAAATGCAATGCATTGCGATTTAAGAAGCGCTCGTAATTGGTGGAGGCCATTTCAAAATAGCGTTCAGACCTCTCCGGTTCGCCATTAATATATGCGTCTTTGAAAATGATGTCGAATAAATCTGCCTGTCTTAGGATCAGCCTGGCATCATTTGGATTTCTTTTCACTGCTGTATTGAGAACCGACTCGGCCGCATCTAACCGATCAAGTCGGATCAGCGTTCTTACCTCTTCAATAATAAAAGGAACATGATTTGGGTAGTCAAAGCGGGCATCTCCTACCACCTCAAGTAATTCCTGATCCGAAACGCGTAAGTTTCGTTTCGCAAGAATAAGCCCGTCATAACCGTCCCGTGGTAAATCGTCAATGTCTTTGACGGCTAGATAATTATCAATAGCTAGTTGATACTTCCCTGCATAAAGCGCACTTACTGCAGTGGAAATATAGGCTCGGGATTCGGAGGGCTTAGTAATTTTCGCTATTTCAAATGCCTCAATCGCCTTGTCAAAAGCCTGCGCCTGAAATAACCGCTGACCTTCATTGATTCCATAAGCCCACAATATCTCAATCTGATTCTTAGCTAGCACATTAAAGTTACTCGTCCGGACAGATAGCGCAATGGTCTTATTGTAAGCCTCCACTATTGTACCTACAAACTCATTTCGATTTTGCTTGAATTGCTCCAGGTTGCGATCATTGGAAAGCAGGATTTCATGATAGATCCTTGCCTTCATAAACCAAGCTCCTGGGTTGTCCACCAGGGTAGTTTTTTCAAAGGCTTCATCGATCGAAGACTTGGCTTCGATATAGTTTTTGTCATTTAGGAAAGTAGAGGCAACAGAAATCAGGTCCTGAGAAATAACCCTCTCAGAAGAAAAGAAAACCAGTATGAAGACTACATATTTCAATGATCCAACACAGCGCGCTGAGCAAATTTAAGGCTTTTGCTACTTTTAACTACTAAGTCGAGGACAGAATGAATTTTAAATATACAACACAAAATTAATCTTTTACATACAATTATCTGTCGGTGACAGCAGTAAAATTGTTATGCAAGTAGCAGTATATACATACATTAAACTATTAGCTAGTTGAACGTAGTCAAGCACCTGAAAGGTTTTTGTGCTTTATAAAGAAAAAAGGGTGACTAAGTCAGCCACCCTGTCCTGATTATTGTTTTTTCCAGTTGGGTAATGCACTGGGCAATAGCGGTAGTCCTGCTTGACTGCCTAGCTTTTGGTCCATTTCCTCGAACTTTTCATGTAGTGCTTTTACTTTATCGAGAACTCCCTGAAACTCATCAGCGGCAATGTCATAATTTCTTTCAGAAGTACCGGTAACATTTGAAGTGGATCCGAAGATGTCGAAAATGGCACTTTGGGCCCTGTTGGCAGTGCTATATTCTCCATCGATGTCTAATCGGTTAGGCGTTCTGTCACCATTCAATAGCTCTCGAGCTGCCCTGAGTTCTGCCTCTAGTTCACGTACTTCCGTGAACATTACTGCGGACTCTTTTGCTGGTAAACCCTTCGCTGCAGCTTTATAGCCCTGGATTTTCGTGTTGAGTTGACCTAGAACACTCTGCGTGGCGTTAATGGCATTCACCAGTTTAACGGCCTTCTTTTTAAAGGTTGCCATGGCAGACCAGTCGTTAGCTGGAATGGTTCTGTTGTCCAACTCACTCACTTTGAAGCTCACAGCGTCAGTTAGATCCGTTACCTCACCTCCTACGTTTTTACTCATAGTAACCGTGTAGTTGCCTGGTACTACATAGACATTCGAAGATGGAAGGCTTTGTGTTTGACTAGCCTGTCTGGTATTTACCTGCCCGAAACTCATGTAAGTAAGGTCCCAAACTATTTCGCCCATGCCTTTACCCATTGGCTTTCTCAGTTCGCTCACAATCTCTCCTGATTGGTCTTTAATGCTAAATATCAAGAATGAGGGTTGTTCATCTTGCTCAGCTTTGAAGGCTTCAACCGTTGGGTATGGAATAGCCTCTCCATTTTTAAATGCTTCTTTTTCTCTTTTTTGTCGCTCTGCCTTCAATGTGGTAGGGCTTTCTTTTACCCAATATCTAATGACGGCCCCAGTCTTTGGGTTTTTTGCAGTGAAAAATGATTCGCCCTGAAAACCCTTCTCTCTTGAACCCAAGCTACCTAATGGTGTCCATGTATTGAACATATGTGATTCCTCAATGGCAAAAATATGAGCATCTTTCTCTGTGGCCTTCTCAGCTAATTCTCTCAAGGGACTGTAGTTATCGAGGATATAGAAACCACGTCCGAAAGTGGCGAGTGCTAAGTCATTTTCCCTTTCCTGAATGGCCATATCGCGAACATTGATCGTAGGTAGACCTGCCTTTAAGGCAGTCCAACTGGCACCACCATTGACTGTTACATGAACACCATATTCTGTTCCTGCGAATAAGATGTTTTCATTAACATGATCTTGTTCCAACGCATAGACAGCACCTTCTGGAAGGTTCGCACTGATATTCCTCCAGGTCAAACCTTTGTCGTTACTGACATAGACGTAAGGCGTAAAATCTCCACTCTTGTGATTGTTGAAAGCCGCATAAACCGTATTAGCGTCATGCTTTGAGGCAATCAGGTCGTAGACATAGGTGTTTTCAGGGACTCCTTCGAACCTGTTGATTTGTCTCCAAGAGGCTCCATCATCTTCGCTAATACTGATCTGGCCATCGTCAGACCCAACATATAAAAGACCTTTTTGGATTCTGGATTCATCTAATGAGACAGCAGCACCATACCTTGAAGTCGATCCGTTTTTGGCAACCGCGTCCATTGGCCAAACCTTACCCATGATCGGCAGCAGGTTTCTGTCAATATTTTGATCCAACTCATCGCTTATGACAGACCATGAATCACCTCTATCCGTACTCTTGAAAAGCTTGTTGGCTGCATAGTACAATGTCTTGTGATCATGAGGGCTTACCATTAGCGGTGCATCCCAATTAAAGTTGTAGGCCTTCTCTCCTTTTCTAGGCCTTGGTATAATGGTGACTCCCTCGCCACTTTTTCTGTCGAAGCGAATGAGCCCACCGTTTTGATACTGAGCATAAACAATGTTGTCATCCACTGGATCTGGAACAGATTCGAAACCATCACCACCCTGTGTTACAATCCAGTCGCTGCTTACAATACCATGCTGACTTACTGTTTGAGAAGGGCCATGTAAACTATAATTGTCCTGCGTTCCACCCATTACGTTATAGAAAGGTTCAGCATTGTCTACAGATACTTTATAGAACTGTGTCACGGGCAGGTTGGTAAAGAATTTCCAGGTCTGACCTTGGTCGAAAGATTCGTATACGCCACCGTCACAGCCTTGGAGGAGGTGTTTGTTATTATTCGGGTCGATCCACATGGCGTGATTGTCCCAGTGCTTGCTACGTTCTCCAAGGTTATTGAAGGTTTTACCACCATCAACGGTCACCAGGGTGAAAGTATTCAACAAATAAACCCGATCAACGTCCACAGGGTCAGCCACAATTTCTTGGTAATAATTTCCGCTGGAAGAAGTACTACTCATCTTCTGCCAAGAAGCTGCGCGATTGGTGCTTTTATAGAACCCACCCTTACCAGATTGAGCTTCTACCACAGCGTAAATTACTTCCGGGTCGACTGGAGAAATGGCCATGCCAATTCTTCCTTTATCACCTCCTGGAAGGCCTTTGTTTACTTTTTTCCAGTTGGCACCCGCATCAGTGGACTTGTAAATTCCAGACTCTGGACCACCTCCAAGGTAGGTCCACTGCCTACGCCTTCTTTGGTGTGCTGTAGCGTATAATACATCAGGGTTTCTTGGGTCGAAATGAATCTCATTCACTCCAGTATGCTCACTTATTTCTAAGACTTTTTCCCAGCTTTCGCCTCCATCGATCGTTTTGTAAAGCCCTCTATCGCCACCGGCACTCCAAAGCGGTCCGGTTGCGGCTACATAAACTACATCTGAGTTTCTCGGATCGATTTTGATCATTCCAATATGCTCCGAGTTGTCCAGTCCTACTTTCTTGAAAGATGCTCCACCATCAATCGACTTATAAACACCGTCACCATAAGAAACCGAGCGTTGGTTATTGTTCTCTCCTGTTCCTACCCAAATCACATTATGGTTATTGGGATCCATGGCCAGTGAACCAATGGAGTAGCTACCATAGTTATCAAAAATGGGTTTGAAAGTAGTACCAGCATTGGTTGTTTTCCAGACACCACCTGCAGCGGCTGCCACATAGAATTCATTTGGGTTGTCGGGATTTACCGCCAGATCGGCTATACGCCCCGATGTCAATGCCGGTCCAATACTTCTAAAGGACATAGAGCCTAAAGAGACACCTTTAAGCGGATCTTCGACCTCGACTTTTTCGGTTTTCTTACCTTTTCTGCGTTGCGCTAGTGAATCAAGATTGACAACGAATAACAATAGCGCAGTCAAAATGAGAGGGGAGATGTATTTTTTCATGGTTTAATTGTTTGACCTAGGAATATAAACCAATTGATTCAACATTAACCACTACTCTTTGATCAAAGGGCATAAAAAAAGCGCCATTGGGCGCTTTCTAATGGTTCATAAATTTTTCTATGCCTTGAGCACTTCGGAGAATTTATCTTTAACTCCAATAAATACTACAATTACCAGTGCCATCCATAGGGCTGCTGGACCAATGCCTGCTGGGTCTAATGAGGCATGAAATAGGAATGCATTGAAGGCGATGGGAGCATTGATAATTAATGCTAAAGCAACATATCTTCCGGATATAAAAGCTAGCCCGGTCAAAATCTCCAGCACACCTATAACATTCAGCACGTTAGCACTTGCAATGGCCCCGAAGTAAGCGCCAGCTGCTTCGTTCAATTCCGGTGGTGGTAAAAAGTTAGCAAATTTGTTCACTCCAAAAACCAGCATAATGATTGCCAATAGGATTCGTGCTATTAATAAAACTTTAGAATTCATAATGGTTAATGTTTAAGCTAAAAACATGTACGTACATGTATAAATAAGTTTAGCTTAATAAAAGTTCCATCATGTCAATCGTAATAGGCTATTAACCAGCCAAAAAGAAAGGGCTCGCGTTAACGAGCCCTAGCAAAATGATTGTGTTTGTTACTACCTTCCTTTAGAGTTAATACTCGTAGGTTCCGGTTTTGTTGCGGCATCCTTCACATATTTTTCAAGCCAGGTGTCCATTTCCCAAAGCATATGGAGTATCGATTCTTTAGCTCGATACCCATGGCTTTCATCGGGAAGCATAACAAGTCTTGCGGTGCCTCCATGCCCTTTGATGGCATTGTAATATCTTATACTCTGAATTGGGAATGTACCCGAGTTATTATCAGCCTCTCCATGTATAAGCAACAGCGGTTCGTTCACCTTATCTGCATGCATAAATGGGGACATATAGTTGTATAACTCCGGAGCTTCCCAATATGTTCGTTGCTCACGCTGGAAGCCAAAGGGAGTCAGGGTTCTGTTATAAGCCCCACTACGGGCTATCCCTGCGGCAAAGAGATCTGAATGGGCTAACAAATTAGCAGTCATGAAGGCGCCATATGAATGACCTCCAACACCTACTCTATTTCTGTCACCTACTCCAAGTTCTGCTACTGCATCAATAGCTGCTTTAGCATTCATGACCAACTGCTCTCTAAAAGTATCGTTAGGCTCATCTTCTCCCTCTCCGATGATCGGGAACTCAGTGTTGGCCATAACGGCATAACCTCTCAGCACCCAGAACAATGGAGAACCAGAACTAACCCTGGTAAATGAGTAAGGTGTACCTCTAACCTGAGCAGCTGTCGCTTTCGACTTATATTCACGAGGATAAGCCCACATCAATACCGGTAATGGACCATCCTTTTCTTTGTCATAACCAGATGGAGTATATAGTACTGCAGTCAAATCAATACCATCTTCTCGTTGATATTTGATGATTTCCTTATTGACGGCCATCATATCTGGCTGTGGATGAGGAAAGTCGGTCACCTGTTTCATGGTTCCCTTCTTAATATTCCTCACATAATAGTTAGGAGGCTCATTCTCTGATTCACGAAGTGTAATGATCTTGTCTCCTTTGGAAGACAGAATATCAATCGGTCGTTCGTAGTATGGCGCTTCCGAGCGGAAAAGGATTTCTTGTTTTTTCGACTTGAGATTGAATTTGCTTAGGAAGGGTCGATTTCCTTCAGAAGAGCCACCTATGCTGTTCATAAAGAGGTTATCCTTATCAAACATCATGGTATAGGTTCCATACTTGGTCTTTTTCATCATCGGCCTACCCGGATCGTTATAACTATCGGTAGTACTACGATCGATGATTACGGTACCTTCTTTTCCAGGCTTTGACGGATCTATTAGCGTTCTTTTATCAAGTCTTTTTGCCCACCAGTTCTCGTTTAGGATGGCTCTGGAATCGTCTCCCCAAGTAATACCTGAGTAACGAAGTGAGGTTCCTGCCAATTTTGTTGGCGCTTGGTCGAAAGGCGCTGATGCCATGTAAACCACATCTCTTTCTGTTACTTCAGCTTTCGGGTCGCCTCCGTCTTGCGCCTCTGCCCAATAGAGTGTAGCAGGTTTGTCAGCCCTCCAAGTCATGCTTCTAGGCCCTAAGCGGGTAGCATCAAAACCTTTTGGCCTTACTTCGTCTAGATTAATCTCCGCCATAACCTTTACCAGATTACCATTGGTGTCCCATACTTCATAATTAAATGGGAACCTGGATGCTGGTACCAAATATGAAAATGGCTTTTGGATGGTTTGGGTCAACATATATTTCCCGTCAGGAGATGGGTTGAAGCTTTTGATAATGCTGGGCTTACCAACCATGGTGGCCTTGCCATTTAAGTCAACTCTTCTTAACTGTACAGTCGTATAGTATTCAAATAGGCGCTCGTCATGAGAATTTTTGAGTAAATCCTGATAGGTTCTTGAAGGAGCCTCAGCACCCGAAGTTTCTTGCAACACAGGGCCTTTTGGTGCTCTAGGTTTAGTTGGAGCTTCACCTCTGCCTTCTACAATGGTGCTTACGATCAGGTGTTCGTTATCTGGCATCCAGTCATAGGCTGATACATAGGCATTATTAATGATGGCGCCTACCAGGCGTTTAGCAGATTTGGTCTTTATATCGGCAACCCATAGTTCAATACCGTCAGCAGTAGTGTGGGTAAATGCAATTTTGCTTTCATCCATCGACCAACCCACATTGCCTATTTGTGGTTTGGCAGGAAGCCCACTAAAGACAAACTCCTCTCCCGAGTCCATACTCTTTAGTTTCAGCCCAGTCATAAAGGTTCTACGACTTCGGCCATTGGTTGCTGGGTTAATTCGAGTTCCCCCGATCCGCAATTCAGGAGCTGCAACCTCTTCGATACTGGGGTAACCCGGACGTTCCATTAAGAGCATCCATTCTCCTTTCGAGTCCATGCTCACAGAAGGAGTGGAAGGTGCATCTATTAACTTGGCAATGACTTCAGGTGGCCTCTGGTAGCCCTCTTGTGCTTGAGCAGGGACCACATATAGCCAGGTGGCAATAAGGCAAATGCCACAGATTTTGAAAATGTTATGCTTTAATTTCATAGCGATGACTTTAATCAGACTATTGAAATTAGAATTGACTCATTGATAACCAATGACTAATACACTGAGGTCAAAAAAATAGGGATGGAAGGTTAATTTAATTGAGCGGGTTCGATCGCACTCAGCTTTTCCATGTCAACTTTGATTTTACCATTACCAGCGCTGTTGTAAATCTGCACGAATTTTTTGCCCCATTCTATTTCATCCGCGATATAGCTCATACGATCGTAAACCTGGCGTACATAGGTATCGTCAAAGGCCTTAAACATAACAATGATTTCGACCTGCCTTTGCTTGAAATCTGATTCATCCCAACCATAAATAGGGCTCTTCTCGTCAATTGGGTGTACGATGGTCCAGGTCATGGAAAAGAAGTTAATTTTTTTCCGTTCCAGATTCACGCTTTTAAAAACTCGCCTGTTGTCCTTGGGGTGCCAATAAGAGATCACGAAATCTACCTCAGCCTCAATTAATTGGTTCTTATTGCCATTGGAAAAGCGGAACATAAGGCCATTGATGCCCCGATAAGGAGCGATGACCGCTTTGTCGCTGTAGATTAGGTTTCTGCCTGGTCTAGAGAAGCGAGCGAACATCAAACCAGTGGCGAGTGCAAAACCCAACAGGCCTATAAAAGACTCGATGG
The DNA here is from genome assembly GCF_001747095.1 of Roseivirga sp. 4D4. Taxonomy (NCBI): domain Bacteria; kingdom Pseudomonadati; phylum Bacteroidota; class Cytophagia; order Cytophagales; family Roseivirgaceae; genus Roseivirga; species Roseivirga sp. 4D4. The sequence continues at coordinate 3,323,295 of NZ_MDGP01000001.1, read as the reverse complement.
CAGCTAAAATACTGGCAGCATTTGAGTTGGGGTACAGCTTACCAAAACCAACCGTTGTGATACTCTGCGTACTGAAATAAAATGAGTTAATAAAATGGTCTATGCCCGGTTTTGCTTCGTGACCAGCAATACTATCAATTCCGGAGATATAGTATAGGACAGCAAAAATCAGATTAGCAAAAAAGAACGCCAGCGTAATTACCCCAACAAAATTCCACCACTTCATGGAGATCAGCTCGTGATATATATCGAATGATTGCCAAAAGTGAAGACCATCTTTTTCTACATTGAATTCCCCATTTTGGGAGATCAAACGCGTGGTTTTAGTGTAGGCCTTCTGGCCAAAGCCGAGCTCTTCGCTTTTTCCAGACTTCTTTTTGGGATCTGACATTAACAATCAAAACTACAATTCTTAAAGAAAGTTAAAAGGTAAAATTGTCTACGAAATACTTCGTAATAAATTTGGAAGTACGAATCTGTTCGTATATAATTGAAGTACGAAAGATGTCGTAGATAAGATAAAACCAATATGACGAAGCCTACAGATTCAGAATTAGAAATATTGAGAATACTATGGTCTAGCGGACCTTCAAGTGTTCGATTGGTGAACGATAAAATGAATGAAGCCAAGGACACTGGCTACACCACAACCCTAAAGCTAATGCAAATCATGGCACAGAAGGGTTTGGTGGAAAGAGACGAATCGAGCCGAACACATATCTACAAGGCCGTAGCCCAGAAAGACCAAGTTCAAGGTGCTATGGTAGACAAATTGCTTGACCTGGCCTTTGGAGGCTCCTCTTCTCAACTAGTATTGAGCGCATTGGGTCGTGGGAAAACCTCGAAGGAAGAACTCGATAAGATTAAGGAACTTATAAAGAAGCTGGAAGATGGAGATCAATAACAATTTATTCGATGCCCTGGGAATGACTTTGATAGATTCCTTGTGGCAAGGGGCCATCGTTATGGCGATCGCTTTTGTGGGGCTTTGGGTCATGAAGAAGAGCAAGGCCAACCTAAGGCATAACTTCTTGCTGATCTGTATTGTGGCGCTTCCGGTAATGGGTGTTTACACTTTTAGCCAGCGTTACGAGCCAGCAGCTACTTATGTGGAAACAACGCTCCTCCAGGACATTGGTTTTATCAGTGATTCAGAGGCAAGCATGACTTCTGCTCCAGTATCCACATCACTGGATATCAAAAATGAAGCATTTGAATGGGTTCAAATGACACCTTGGATTGGTGTCTTCTGGACGGTCGGAATGCTCTTGATCTTTTTACGTGCTGCTGGTGGCTATTTATACCTAAATCGCTTAAAATCAAGTGCTTTCATTTTGGACGATATTGAGCTGAATCGTCTTTTTGACAAACTCAAGGATGGTTTTGATCTGAAAAGGGAGGTTCTGCTTAAAGAATCCATGAAGATATCAAGCCCAATGGTCTATGGGTACTTTAAACCCGTGATCCTGTTTCCATTAGGGCTTGTTCAGGGCCTAACCACCGATGAGGTGGAGGTGATTTTGCTTCATGAGCTCGCTCACCTGAAAAGAAATGATTTTCTTATCAACATAGTTATCAACGGTTTACGAGCTGTCTATTTCTATCATCCTGTTTTTTGGTGGTTGCAAAGTCAGCTTGACAATGAGCGAGAGTTCGCATCAGATGAAATGGTGATGGAACACCAAGCGGATGGGCTTACGCTCGTACGTGCCCTGACGAAGGCCAAGGAGTTCTCAATGCTCTCTCCTTCTCTTGGCTTTGCCGGTAGCTCAAAGAATCAATTACTCAAACGTGTCAATAGAATTATGAAAAAACAACAAAAACCCAATTGGACAGGGTTGATCTTGCCATGTCTGATATTAGTATCGGTATTGCTCTTTACAAGTCAGCGAGAAAAAGTAGACTTCAAGACGGAAAGTGACCTCGTTGAAGTAGACACTATTCCTAAATCAGATGGCCTTGGCCCTTTCTTGCTTGACTTGAACCCATCAGAAGGGGACAATCTTAATCAAGAATCAGTAAATTCTCCTTTTACAACCTCATGGTCTCATCACCCCCAAAAAGTTTCCGAGTTGATGGCTGATAGCATTACTGTTATGCAGGCTACTATGGAGCTTTTAGAAGATCCAAGCCCAATTTCGGTTACAGTTAGCATGGGTGACGGGGCACCTATCTACTTCTATAAAAACGGAAGAATGATTAAAGGAGATGAATTCAAGGTTTACGAAAAGGCTTATTTGAAACTCTACAAGTATTCGTCAAAGGCATCTACCAGAAACCAACATAGTTTTATGGGTGGTAATGGTCAATTGGATGAGCAACTCGTAAGGATGAGAGGATTTGACTTTTCTGGAACCGATAGTGAGCTTAATGTTAAAGAATTGGATAGGCTTGTCAATGAATGGGCTGAGGAAACAGTACTGAGGGATAAGATGATAATGGACCTGACTAAGAGTAAGAACCCATCGATTGATGAAATAAAGGCGGTACCAAAACAAGTGGAAAAGGTTGCCAATTTGGAGGATGAAATTGCTCGTTTTACCGAAGTTATGACACCTGAACAAAAGGAGGTTTTCTATAAACGTCAGGAAGTGGTTGAAAAGCAGAAACAGTTGCAAGGTCAAGCTGAACTTATAGAGCTTGAAAAGGAACTTGCCCAAGCCACTAGACAGTTGCAAAGCAAGCTCTCGGTGGAGCAGCAGAAATTGGATCAGATGATACTCAAATTAACAAGTGATCCTGAAAATACAGACCCTAAGGCGGTGAATGACCAAGTCATTATGGTGGACCGATTGAAGAAAGAACTCTCGGCCTATCCCACGAATGCCGAAAAGTATATTGATTATCAAAAATCGTTAGAAGAGGCTAGAGATCGGCAGCAAGTAAGAAACAATGAAATCTTTCAAAAGGAGCAAGAGTTAGTTGCTTTGAGGGATGATTTGATTGCCAATGAGCAGAAAATTTTTCAAGGAACGAGCTATTCTGAAGACGGCAAGTCTATTGAATTTCATCTTGGCTCAGAAGGCTTTGAATTCGCTAAGAATTTATACGAGTCTGATCAGGAATCAGGGACTAAGCCGATAATCGAAGTTGATGGCAAGTTGAGACCCGATTTAAAGTTCAGCGACTTCAAACAAGAGAACATCGCAAGCATTCAAATCTTTAAAGGTAGAGCACAGCAAAAGCGTTATCCAAATGGAGAGACTAAAGGTTACAATGGGATTATATCAATTATCACAGTGGCTAATATGGATGTTCTTATCAACCCTAGTGGTCAGCAGGAAGAGCGTTTATTTTCTAAGAAAAGAACAGTATATGGTTTCTCTGAAGATGAAGGTGGACAAAGATATGCGACTCAAGTCATAACAGACGCCAGAGCTGCTTATGATAATTCAGTTATCGTGTTTAATGGCAAATTTATGCCCGATAATTGGTTAGTCAAATATGACAAGTGGATCAAGACGATTAAGGTTATTCGAGGTGAAGCTTTAAAGAAGTTTCCTAAACGAAAAGTCAAGTCATATGACACAGTCATAGAGATATCGACCCGAAAATAGCCCAGTTTCTATGCAGAAAGCCCCAACTGATCGTCAGTTGGGGCTTTTTTATGTTATGGTTTCTTAACAATGCCGATATGGACTCTTAGCTAATAAAAATGTCTTATTTTTATAGTCAGAACACTATTTTTTAACACGAACGAAAATGAAACGCCTCCTGACTATAGTGATCCTCCTGGGGGTCATTTCCTACATCGCGGTTCAATATCTCAAAGACAGAAGGTTTAACCCTCCATCCGCATATGATTATCCAATTTCGGAAGCTATCGATAAAGACTACTATGATCAGCTAGTAGTAAAGGACTACTATAAGACAGCACTAGAAGTGGGATCCTATGCCCGTTCATTATGGTTCAATGATGGTATTGATGTCAGGCTCATGGAGAAGGATAATTTTGAGTCATCTCAGGCAACGGATTACTATGAGTTGCTTCGCGCTAGCGCCAGAATATTAGAGAACAGGCTTGTGAAGTCAGCCGATTTGAAAAAGCAAGGCTATAGCAATGACGAGATTAAGATGCTGGAGAAAGGGATAACACCTGAAGACATCGAGTTTATGGAAAAAGAGCACCTGCTCGGGCTTACGATAGGTTCAAATGGTCAGGAGGCCATGGAACTGCAGCGCATGCTCAATGCCAAAGGTGATAGTATACCCGTGGACGGCATTTTCAATACAATTACCAGATACAGATTAAGGGTATTTCAGACAGAAAACGGTTTGTACCCTTCTGGTCAAGTGGATAAAGAGACTTTAAAAGCATTATTAAAATAGATCATGGCAAAGAAGAAAGAAGAGAAAGCACCTGAAGAAGCCGTAGCAGGTGTAGATCCAAAAATTGAAGCAGTAAAACAGCTGATTTTTGGAGACAACATGCAGCAGTACGACTCAGAATTCAATGAGATTAAGGCACTCATAAAAAAGACACGTACTGATGTTGAGAATGAAATCAACGATACCCGTGATGCCCTCAATAAGCTGATTAATCAGACCAAAGAGACATTGACGAACGAGATTTCTGACCTGCGCAGTGACATGAATAAGAAAGTCACTCAGCTTAGGGCTGATATGGATGATTCGGTGGCAGATTTGGACGAGAAAAAAGTTAACCGGAAACTCTTGGGCACTATGCTTCAAGAAATGGGTAAACAAATCGCAGAATAGACCTTTCGAATGAGCAAGGCCGTTGGTTTTGAGAAACTGAAGGAAATCCTCCTGGAACAAGACCGGGAGGACAGAAACGAACTTGCTCAAAAATTAGAAGAACTAGACCGGCAACTCAACGAGAAAGAGCAGCTGGAAGAGCGCATAAACCCTATTCTCACCGATCAGGAAGGTGCACTTAAAAAGAACTTCTCTGGCTTATTCGGTCCTCAAATCACAGAGTCGATCAAAAGACAGATCAAAGAATCTCAAGATGAGGTTGTGGAGGTCCTCTACCCGATCATTGGTAGAATGATCAAGAAGTACATCACTTCCGAAATCGAGAAGCTTTCTGAAAAAGTAGATGCTCAAATGGAACTGGCTTTTTCATGGGAAGGCTGGAAGCTGCGCATCAAAGCCTGGATTTCAGGAACACCACAAAAAGACATGGTTTTATCCAACCTGATAGAACCTAAGATTGAGGAGATATTTGTAATCGAAAGAAATTCAGGTCTACTGATTGGCAGCTACTCTAAAAAAGGATCACTGGATGGGGATATGGTAGCCGGTATGCTTACTGCCATCAAGGCCTTTGTTGAAGATGCCTTTTCTGCCGATGCGCAAGAGCTGGAGAGCATCGATTATGAGAACTATAAAGTGATCATTAAAAACTTTAAGTCATTCTTTATCTCTGTCGTTTGCTCTGGAGGAATGAGCTCCACTTTCAAAGATAAACTGGATGATCAGCTCTTAACTTTTGCAGAAAAAGTGCTTGTTAAGGCCAAAGAAGGTGATGAAGCTGAAGCATCACAAGACCTGATCTCTTCGGGCTTAGAAGAGCACTTTAATGCTTTTGACGATGTCAGTGAGTAAGAAAGTAATACTCATTGGACATTTTGGCGTTGGCAAATCATCCCTTGTTCAACGTTTCGTCCATCAGAAATTTTCAGATCAGTATATCACCACCATCGGAGTTAAAATTGACAAAAAGATTGTCAAGGTGGGTGACATGGATGTAACCATGATTATTTGGGATATCGCTGGCGAGGACAGTCAGCAAAAGATACCCGCAAGCTATAAGTTGGGTGCTCATGGAGCACTCTATGTCTTCGATATCAGCAGACCCTCCACTTTTGAAAACTTGCAAGCAGAGCTCGAATCCCTTAATGACGTCATACCAGGAATTCCTGTGCAGGTTTTAGCGAATAAGATGGATTTGGTAAATGATGAGGAACGGGGAATGATTCTGTCTCGATTGCCGGTCCAGGGAGTTTTTGAAACAAGTGCTAAGACAGGCCTTCATGTGGAAGAGGCGTTCAAACAACTCGCTGAAAAAATGGTCTAATGTACGATCACATTTCAAACATTGACCGAATCAAATTACAGCTGATTGCTCCCATCTCTCAGGTAGTTATTTTCCATACCAACGGAGAGGTCATAGATACTTGTAATACGCTGTTCAGTGTGGAGACCAAACGATCGGTTTTTGACCAGTTCGATTTTCTCAAGAGTATAGAAGAAGTTTTCCCAGGTTTGCCCCTTGGGGAAAGGCTCACTTTTGAAGCGATAGAGTGGAATGAAGGGACTGAGGGACTCTTTGCCATGGAGTTTGTAAAGACCGATAATATCCGAATTCAGTGGATTATACAAGACCGGAGTAAGGACAAGGCCCAAATCGCACAAGTTCAGCAAGAACGTAATGAGTCCGCAATCAATGAAGAGTTTCTAGAAATTCAGCGCAAGTATCTGGAAATGGAAAAAGAGTTGCTGAATTATAAGAATGATGAATTGCAGCGCATACAAAAATTCAAAGAGCAGTTTTTTGCAGAGGTCAGTCATGAAATGCGAACCCCACTGAATAGTATTTCAGGACTCATTGATCTTTTAAAATCTACAAAGGGTCTCAGAGACCATGAATATCTTACCGCGCTCAAGGCAACTTCAAATCATCTGAATGCCATTATCAATGATGTGCTGGACCTTTCCAAGATAGAGGCAGGCAAGTTTAGATTGACTTCTGATGCCTTCGACCTGCGGCAAATGCTCGGCCGTATTTTAAAGGGCTTTGAAGTGGGTGCCTCTGAGAAAGGAGTGGTTTTAGATACCCACCTTGATACTGCAATTCCAATAATGATCGAGGGCGATGAGGTGAGGCTTTCACAAGTGATTTACAACCTGTTGGGAAATGCACTTAAGTTTACCGAAAGAGGTAGTGTGAGTCTGTCCATCAATGTGAACTCCTCCGAGCTTGGGCACAAGCTTGGCTTTACAATTACTGATACAGGAAAGGGAATGTCTGAAGCAGATGTCAAGCAGATCCTGGAGCCTTATGCTCAGGCAGATGGACAAGACCATGTGAAGTATGGTGGAACGGGACTTGGATTAGGTATTGCTCAGCAGCTGATTGGATTAATGGGAGGAGCGCTGAAAATTGAAAGCCAAAAAGGAGTCGGGACTTCCATGAGCTTTGAGTTAGAATTTCAGATGTCTGAACGGGACGTAGTTAGTGAGGTCAACTCAGTTTTGCCCGACTTAGGTCATTTGAAAGTACTTTTTGTGGAGGATGATGAGATTGGCCTCGTGCTATTAAAAGGGATTGTATCTGAGGCAGAAATCCAGGCAACATTTTCAGAAACTGTGGAGGCCTTTAATAATGAGATACAAAAGCAGACATACGATTTTATAGTTTCAGATGTAAACCTGCCAGACGGAAATATGATTTCTGCTATAAAGGGTTTAAGAGCCACTAAAGGGCCTAATCAATTTACCAAAGTGATCTTCTTATCGGGTGATGACGTCCCCACAAAGGAGCTGAATGAAATCTATGGTAGTCACTACCTTAAAAAGCCTATTGCGACCAATAGCCTTATGGATATTCTCATGGCCGAGGAAACCGAAGTAGCGATCAACTTGGACAACCTTGAAGCTTCAACGAGTGGCGATAAGGCCTTGATGAAAGAAATCTTAAATACAATACTAGAGACGTTGCCTGTCGAATTGTCTAACCTAAAGAAGGCCGAAAGCGAAAATAATCAAGAGCAACTTCGAAAGGTCTTGCACAAGATTAACCCTAGCATAAGCTACTTAGGAAATGAGCAGTTGATTGCCAATCGAAAATCTTTATATGATAAGGTTTTAGAACAAGAGACCGAAAATGGCATAATCTCTGAATTCTGTGACCTTACAAGAAAGGCCTTAGCTGCTGTTGTTAAAGAAAAAGAGAGGCTCTGAAGATATCCTTGGCCCTGGCTAGAATTGAAGCTGTGTTTGGTTATAGCCATAATTAGCCATAAATTAAGTGAGCGGCTGATCTCTAGTCGTTAATTCAATCCCACCAGAACATTGTGAAATACCCATGCATCCATTGGCTGTTCATTGGATCGTGTGCTTTAATTCATGATGTGCTATGACCATAAAACGGAGTTTTTTATCAACGCTTGCGATTGCCCTCTTCGGCATTATTCTTTCAACGAAATATTCCGCTAGGGCCAACCTACCCTTACCTCAACCTACATTTGACAGTGAGATAGCTAATTGGAGTGATTCTGATACTGTAATCGTCTCAGATGAGTTCAAAGCCAATATCAAACTGACTGCTAAGGCAGACGGAGGTAGAAAAATACCGTTCTATGGTAGTTTTGAGGTAGACTTTGTTATCGGAGAATCGAAGAGCAAAGGTAGAATTCGATTGCCAAAAGGAGTAAATATTTTCCGAGCTGGAGATACCGGAGTAGTTGCTGTAAGGCTTCGAAAAAAGATAAAGATCAAGAAAGGTATATCCTTTGAGATTCAAGAACTGGGTAAGAAAATCGGAACAGGCTTGATACTTAAAACCTATAAATAAAAAAAGGTGGTTTAAGAAGTACTCTTAAACCACCTTTTCATCTCTTAGCACGTACTATTGCCCAACCATAAATAAGGCATTGGCCACGAACATTTTTCCGTTTTCCCAGAAAGCCCTGAAAAGTGGGTTGTCAGCCATATAAACCATGGCACCTCTACCCATATTTTCAACCCCGTATACCATGGATTTTGCTAATTGCTCTTTAGCTTTTTTACCTGCTACTCCCGCTACATGTGAAGCCTCACTTTCAATGATGCCCACGTTCCAACCATTGGGTAAGTAGGCTAGTCTTGAGCCATTGGTCTTGATGGTGAAGTAGTGATCAGGGTATCCAAAACCCATAGGATGAGTATTGTCAACCTTGAGCTTGAAAATGGCACCTGGCAATCTGAAATCGTCAAATTTGCTTCCACGATCGGCATAGGAAGTCAAAGCATCTTTCTCTTTTTCTTCAGCGGTCTTTTTAGCAGGCTTACTGTCTTCATCGTTTCTTTTTAACTGAAAGCCATCTTTGCCTGCAAAACTATTAATGGCACGGTCTAATGCGATAACCTTTCCTCCACTACGAACCCAAGATTTCAAGCTATTCATTCCACTTTCGTTGAGCACTCTACCGTAAGATCCGGAAGGCATTACAATCACGTTATAGTTGTCAAGGTCAATCGATCTGAAGTCATCGGTATCCACCATAGTGATTGGGTAGTTTAGTTCTTGCTCCATGAAATACCAGAATTCACCAAAGCCAAGAGAAGAAACACCGTCACCCCGAAGAGCGAGTATTTTTGGCTTTTGAATAAAAGGAACATTATTAGACCCAAAGTCCTTTCCGGCATCCACAAAGGTAGTCGGTGTGGTATAAAGACTACGGTTGAACTTGACAGCGGAGGCTTTGACAACCTCATCAAAACGCTCTTTCATGCGCTGATTTCCTTTGCGCGTGATTATCAAAGTCCCGGGCTTAAATTCTCTACCAGCCACATTAAAGCTTTCAACAGCATAGCGCAGTTTAATATCATGCTTGAGTAACTCAGCTAAGAACTTGGCATCCTCTAGCGTTTCCCACTTGGCCAGATAAGCCGGAGGCGTGGAATTGTTAAGGATCACTTCAGGGCCTTGAATAGATATATCAGCCGCACTAACATCCACTTTTACTTCGGTAGCAAAAGCATTTAAGCCTAACATATAAGGAGTCGCCCAAGCGGTTATATCGTACGTATTATTGGTACTGGTATAAGTGTTTGGTTCAAAGAAAGCCTGTACCAAAACGGCCTTTGGCTGATAGGCAGAAATGACAATGTCACCATTTTGAATGGTCATGTTTTTCGTTTCACCCGAAGTGTAATCGAATGCCGAAACCGCTTTTCTCGTACTGCCAGTACCATATTGAATACTATGTCTGTCAAGAAAGTCTTTCAACTGAGCCAACTTATCTGGGTGGTTGGTGCCTCTAATCACGTAAGTCTTGTATTTCGCTTTGGGGCTGTTTACGGCTGTATTAAAGTAAGCTGTAAACTCGTCCACCATTTTTTCTGAATTGACCGATGCTACTTCTACGGTAGACATTCCCGTAGTATAATGGTGAGCGATGGCGTCTTGCAATTTTAAGGTATCGCCTTCATCGGTAAGAATGGCCAGGTCACTGCTTGCCTGCTCATAGGTCATCCCAATCGCACCATTATACATTGGGTAAGAATCACCATAACTTGGATAAAGGATATCAAAACTCTCTTTGGTAAAGAAAAGCCAGCCATTCTCATCGAAGTATTTGGCATGGTTTCTTCCGATCATTTCCTGAAAGTCTCTTTGCCACTGAGTTACCTGCTCATGAACAGGTTCTGCCGCTGGTGCAAAGTAATATGGACTGTTGCTTCCTTGCTCATGGAAATCTACATGTATATGAGGCATAACCATATTATAAAGCTTCATACGTTGTTGAGACTCTACTTGCTTTTGCCATGCCCAGTCTCTATTGAGGTCAAAAAGGTAGTGATTGGCTCTCCCTCCTGGCCATGGCTCTCGGTGTTCAACAGCGTCACGGCTAGGATTTGGCGAAGTACCAGCTACTTGGTTGATCCAGTTAGAATAGCGATCCCTTCCGTCAGGGTTGATACAAGGATCTAATATGACTACTGTGTTTTTTAACCATTCTTTGGATTTGGCATTCCCAGGTTGAACAAGTTCATAAAGAGTCTTCATGGCCGTTTCGGTAGAATTAGCTTCGTTGCCATGGACGTTATAACTCAACCAAACTATACCGATTTTTCCTCCAACAGGATCTCCCTCCATCATACCAATACGTTTAAGGTTATCCGTACGAATTTGGTCCCAATTGTCTATGTTTTCTTGAGAAGAGACTAGATTCGCGATTAGCGGTCTGAGCTCATTGGTTTGCCCATATTGATGTGTCTTAACGTTGCTCATTTCACCTGCCACATACTGGTAATAGTCTACTACTTTGTAGTGAGGGGTGAACCTGGTACCCAGTTCGTAGCCTAGGAATTCATCTGGGCTTTTGAGTTGCTGTGCAAATGATACAGAGGCAGCAAGAATAAAAATGAGTGATGCTGTTAAGAGCTTTTTCATCATGAGTGAATTTTAAGAAGGCGGAATTTACAGGAATTCACCTCCAGAAACAACATGATATTATGCAGGGGTCAGGCAGGGTTAATTGACTTCAAAAACCACCGCTCTCTGCCTATTTTCAGGAACGCCATTGGCAAAAACCATACGATTTGGCGTCAATTCGATAAGCCTTAGTATCCAAAGAGTAGCACTGGTAGAAGTGCCCTTGCCTTCGGCAATTGAAAAATCTAAAAAGAGATCTCCAGATTCCGGATAATATGTGTAAACGGCACCTCCAAACTGAACTTCAGGATCTGTCCAATAACAAGAGGTCTGACCATGCTCTACCAAGACTTCTCTTTCTGTTGATAGAAAAGTATAAGTTTCATCCAATAGACATGCTTCTAAATCACTCTTTATACCTTCTTCATAATCCTCATAAAATTCAGTGATGTGCCAGACCTTTTGATCTCCATTATGCATTTGGAGTAACTGAGTTTCAGAAAAAGTAAATGGATCAGGAGCTTCTTGGTCTTCGTCTTTGCCACAAGAGACAATCAAAATGAGAAGTGAAGAAAAAATGAAGAAGGGCTTAAAAAATTTCATGACTTTGTTTTGGTATGCGAGTCCATTTTCAAAAGGCATGCCAAAATTAGGAGATTGTTCTTGGCAAAAAAGGAATGTTGTATTGGTGGGACTGACTGATCTTGATAATATTTTGTCATTGAATAGTCGGAACTCGAACGCCAGAGGATATATGGAATAATGATTAGATTCAGCTGTGAAAGCTGCCGAATCGAGATACTTCCTTGCTTTAATCCCCCCTGAACCCCTTCAGTCAGAAATTCAGAAAGTCAAGGAATACTTTCGGGATACTTACAATAGTAAGGGCGCCTTGAGGTCTCCGGCCCATATCACATTGCACATGCCCTTTCTTTGGAAAGAGAAAAAAGAAAGCAAACTGATCAATTTACTTGCTCAAGCAACTAAAGAGGTTAAGTTTGAATTAAAACTTGATGGCTATGGAGCATTCGCCCCAAAAACCATCTTCATTAAGAATCAAGAGAGTCAGGAACTAATCGATTTTCAAAAGCGACTGGCTGGCTTTGCCAAGCGACATATGAATCTTTTCAATGCAACGCATAATCGCGGTTATCACCCGCACATGACGGTGGCCTTTAGAGATTTGAAAAAGGATGATTTTGCGAAGGCTTGGAATGAATTTCAAGACCGATCCTTCAACAAAGTGTTTGAGGTCAACTCATTCTGGTTACTAAAACATGATGGATCTCGCTGGAACGCTCATAAGGAATTTCAGTTTTCCTTGTAAGCCACTTTAATGCTAATTCTAACCAAGTCACCTAGAATCAAGTGGTTTTTGCCTACCCCGTAGTCTCTTCTATCCAGCTCTACATAACCGCTCAGTGACTTTTGCCCTTCGATTTCCTCCATCGTAAAAGGGATTTCGATAGTGTTAGTCGTTTTTTTGATGGTCAATTCCCCGGTCAAGGTATAACCTAGATCCGTTTTGGTGATTTTTGTTGATTCGAAGGTGAGGTTCGGATAGTTTTCAACATCAAAGTACTTGGCTTTTCGCAGGTGCTTGTCACGACCCTTAATTCCCGTGTTGATGGTAGTGGTAGGTATGTTAAGCTTAAAATATGATGCATCTAAGTCATCGGGATTGAACTGATATGTCAGACTATTTTCATCAAAAGATCCATCTACACCAATACCCGCGTTTTTGATGACGAAGCTTATGTTAGCAGATTCAGTTTGTGCGAAACTTAGGTTTACTGCCAAAGAAGCGATCAATAAGCAGCTAATCCTTGAGACGATTGAGAACACCATTTTCATTTAAAAGATTGATATAATCGGTCAGTTTTAATTCTAGTTCTGTTGGCCCAACGGCATACGGGGCGATTTCGTACGGGTTGAAATAGAAAATCAGACTTTTATTGATGATGGCGAAGTTGTCATTCAGCAAAAAATTGCCACCCTCAAAAAAGTAACCTTTGTCTTTTAGCTCCTCATTGGGTGGTATCTCTTTAAGCATTCTAAATTCTATTTCGGCCGCCTGGTTTAGCTCATCTTCAAATCCGGGGATTAGAATGTCTGCTAGGGTAATCGGATTGCCCGTTTCAAGATCAAAACTTCTGTATACCTGATAAGAATTGGGATGTGCACCACCCGTATAAGAGTATATGGTTGAAGCCACACTGATAAAACTGGAGTCTTGATAAATGATGTCCGAGTTGATCTCCATTGACCAAGAAGCGCCATAGTCCGGGTACTCTTTTAGGATGGAGGCATACTCTGTGGAAAGCTCCTCTATTAAGGATTGGAAACTTTCAGGCTTTTCTGTCAGAAATGCATAGTCAAAAATGGTGGATTTGATGTTCTCATTGATTTTGTCAGTAGCCTGCTCGCTAATTAAGCCAGTAATGACGGGATATTCTACCGTATAAGTCGCACATTGGGTAGAAAGGCTGTCCAGTTCACAAGGACCTGACTTTTCATCTAGCGCAGCTATTTCATATTCTACAAAGGTAGGGATGGCCTCCGGAGTTTCTTCCTCTACTATTGCCGGTTTTTTGGCACCGAACTCGCAAGCACTTAAGATGAATAGGAATGAAATAAAGAGTAGGTGCTTTTTCACTAGTCGAATTTGAACTGGATGAATTTAGTGTCCTTGTCAAGCTTATAACTCTTTAGTTTCCCTTTTGATTTGAAATGGACGATGTTTTGTTGATCATCAAAGACTTCCATCAACGCAATATTAGTGACTTCGGCCTCATCTACCTGCTCGACATTCTCGATTTCATAGTAGCACCAGCGTGCATCGCCTTCAAGTTCTGAACCTAGGTAATTAAAATCCTTGGATTCTCCATTGATTACGAAAAGCACCTTCTTTTTGAGATAAGAGCCAATTAAACTGTCAAGCTTTTCCTGGCTTTCGGGTTCATAAGTATCCAACTTTTCGATATCGTGGTACTTCTTTAAGCCGACCTCCAAGTCGTCCAAGAAGATTCGATGGCTGACTTGAATAGACTTAGCTTCAGCATCATGCTCAATGTCAGTCACGCTAACATGGAAAGGGTGCCAGTACAGAACAGCACTTAAAAAAACCGACCAAATAAGCTTTAGCTGCATGCTTTTAAGTTTTATAGGGGTATTCAAAATTAAACTTTATTATTGCATTCCTTACAAAATCCGGGCCCGAAATAAAGGGCGCTTATGAGTCAGTTTGCAATATATTTTGAATTAGGAAGGGAGCACATCCTAGACATTAATGGCTATGATCACATTCTGTTTGTGATTGCCCTATGCTCCATCTATTTGCTACAGGATTGGAAGAAGGTGCTCATCTTAATAACAGCCTTTACTATCGGTCACTCGATTACGCTGGCACTGAGCACGCTGGAGATTGTCAACTTTAGAAGTGACATCATTGAGTTTTTGATCCCCTGTACCATTTTTATTAGTGCCTTTTCAAACCTTTTAAGGAAGCAAAGTGCACTGACTCCTTCTAAATTCAATTTGAATTACTTCTTCGCGTTATTCTTTGGCCTGATTCATGGACTAGGGTTCTCAAATTATTTAAAAAGCATTTTGGGTCGGGAAGACAGCATTGTTACTCCCCTACTCTCATTTAATTTAGGCTTAGAACTAGGCCAGATTATTATTGTGGTATTCTTTATGATCATCTCCTTTGTCTTTGTCAACATATTCAATGTGGCGAGAAGAGATTGGAATTTGATTATTTCGTCTGCAGTGGCAGGAATAGCCATTACAATCATGTTGGAAACAAAATTTTGGTAAAATAAACGATATAAGAATGAAAAGACTTTGGCTTATGGCAATGGTTTTGACCTTTATGGGGTCAGGTGCTTTTGCTCAAGTAGTTAACAGTAATCATGGTAAGCGCTTTGAACAGTTGGAGCGTATGTTAAGGGACCCAAGTGTTTATAGAACGGCTTCCGGGGCTCCAGGACCACAGTACTGGCAACAAAAGGCTGACTATAAAATCGAGGCCACCCTGGATGATGAAAATCAGCGATTGACTGGTGCTGAGACCATTACTTACTACAATAACTCACCAGATCCTCTGAGTTATCTGTGGCTTGCACTAGACGAGAATGTGAGAAACCCGGAAAATGACTCATACAAGTTTGACCCTAGCAGTATTCGTCCTAGAATGACTTTTGGTCAACTGGATGGCCTTGATGGTCACGATAATGATTGGGGCTTTCACATCATGAAGGTGAAAGATGCCAAGGGCAACGATATGAATTATACGATCAATCAGACTATGATGCGTATCGATCTGGCTACCCCTTTGAAGCCAGGTCAGAAGATCGCTTTCAGTATTGATTGGTGGTATAATACTACACCGAGAGCCATTTCGGGTGCGCGTGGAGGCCACGAGTATTTCCCTGAAGATGGAAACTATATCTATACCATCACAGGATGGTTCCCCAGAATGGCAGTTTACTCTGATTTCCAGGGTTGGAACAACAAGCAGTTTACCGGAAGAGGTGAGTTCGCTTTAACCTTCGGTGATTACGATGTAAAAATGACTGTACCAGCGGATCACGTGGTTGGTTCGACTGGAGTTTTACAAAACCCTAAGTCTATTCTTACTTCAGAGCAACAAAAGAGATGGAACCAGGCGCAAAAGGAATTTGTAGAGCCTGTTAAGATTGTGACTTTAGAAGAGGCTAAAGAAAATGAAAAGACAAAAGCATCTGGAACAAAAACCTGGCATTATAAAGCTGAAGACGTGCGTGATTTTGCATGGACTTCTTCAAGAAAGTTTGTTTGGGATGCCATGGCTGTTGACATTGAGGGTCGAGACGATCACCCTATGGCGATGTCTTACTATGCTAAGGAGGCTTATGGCATTTACGAGCGATACTCTACCAAGGCAGTGGCTCATACATTAAAGACTTATTCAAGCTTCACAATTCCTTATCCTTACCCGGTAGCGATCTCAGTTGAGGCTTCGAATGGTATGGAGTACCCAATGATTTGCTTCAACTACGGTAGAACTTTGGCTGATGGAACTTATGCTGAGTCTACCAAATACGGAGCGATCGGTGTAATTATTCACGAAGTTGGACACAACTTCTTCCCAATGATTGTGAACTCTGATGAGCGTCAGTGGACATGGATGGACGAGGGCCTGAATACTTTTGTTCAGTACTTGACAGAACAGGAGTTTGACCCTAACTATCCTCACAGAAGAGGGCCAGCGCATAAAATTGCTCCTTATATGGCTTTGCCAAAAGAGCAGTTGGAGCCAATTATGACCAATTCTGAGAACATTATCGGTTTTGGAAATAATGCTTATGCTAAAGCCGCAACTGGATTAAACATTCTTCGTGAGACGATCATGGGTCGTGAACTTTTCGACTTTGCCTTTAAAGAATACGCGAAGCGATGGGCTTTTAAACACCCAACTCCGGACGATCTCTTCAGAACGTTAGAAGATGCATCGGCTGTGGATATCGACTGGTTTATCAGAGGATGGTACTTCACCATTGATAATGTGGACATTGCTATTGATGATGTGAAATGGTACCAGTTAAGCACTAAGAATCCAGAGATTGAGTATCCGATTCTGAGCGAGCAGGCTAAGGCTACTCAAAGCGATTTGGCAGCCAGAAGGAACAGGGCTGAAGGCCGAAAGTTCTATGTCGAAGAAGATGAAAGACTACAAGATTTCTACTACTCTTATGATCAGTTTGAAGTAACAGATGCTGCAAAGGCTGCATACCAGCGTTTTGATGCAACACTTTCTGACGAGGAAAGAGCTATTCTTGGTGATAAAGCCAACTTCTATGAAATAGAGTTCAGCAACGTTGGTGGTTTAGTAATGCCATTGATCATCGAGTGGACTTTTACAGATGGAACAAAAGAGGTGGACAGAATTCCTGCCTATATCTGGAGAAAGAATGAAGAGAAGGTGACTAAGGCCTTTATGAAGAAGAAACAGGTAGCTCAGATCAGATTAGACCCTGATAGAGAGACTGCTGATACTAATGAAGAGAATAATTACTTCCCGAGAAGTGCTAAACCAAATCGTTTTGAACTGTTCAAACGTAGAGGTGGAGCGGCCAGAGGCCAGTCTTCAGGCTCTAACCCAATGCAAAGAGCAGGCGGAGGAAACTAGGCCTTGAATAAGATATCAAAAAGCCCGAGGTTTATACCTTGGGCTTTTTTATGCACTTAACATTCCTGGAGCTGGTGGCGGTTCTCGATAAGCATAGTAGCCCATAACAGCTTCCATCGCTTGTCGAATGGCTTGGTTGATAGGCAGTAGATTATTGCCTAAGTCGGGGTCAACGCTTCTAATTTGGAAGTAGTAATCGTTCATCATCGGAACACTTTCACCATTGCCAATGCCGCTCTCAATGGCCGCGACCTTTTCAGGACTTTGGGTTTTCAATGGAGCACAGGTGACAAAGCTGGTCTTACCATATTTATTTCTGACAGCTGAGTAACCAAACAATCGACAAATTAAACCCCGGAACTTATACTCAGAACAACTACCATTGACCAGTGAACTCTCTTGCGGCTCGAAAATCGTGCAGATGCTAGACACCCTTTCTAGTAATAGGTCATATTTTTCTTCTATTCTATTGGTGAGGTAGAGATGGAAAGCAAATGGAAGAAACTCTAATGGGGTCGCTTCTACATCCGGCTTAAAACAGCATTTACCACAGCCGGCAATGCAACGAAGTCCACTGGTGGTTTGAAGGGCTGTGATTTCTTGATCGAGGGAAGCAAAAATCTTTTCAACCGCCTTCACTTTGCTGATTATGGACATCTATGCTACACAAGGTAGGTGACTTATGAGCGAATGAACCATAGAAGATGATTAATTTTCAGACTATCAGAGATTTATAGATTGCTGAGAAGTCCATTTCTCCCAAATTTGCATCTAAAGCATTTTTGAAGAGTTCTTCAGTTTGTTCCAGGCTCGGCATTGCTACATTCACTTCACTTGCTGTGTTCAGTGCAAGCATAATGTCTTTGTGAATCCATTTTAGTGGAAAGTTTACATCAAAATCACGATTCAGAAGCCTATCCTTTAATAGACCCATCACTGGTGAAACTACAGGTGTCGCGGTGAGTATGTTCAATACCAAACCTTCATCCAGACCCATACCCTTTCCAAGGCTGACTGCTTCCGCGAATGTTGCCATGGACTGGGCTAACATCAGATTGATTAACATCTTCATGTTCGTTCCATTTCCTGCCTGGTTCAGATAAAGTGTTTTCTTGCCCATAGCGTTGAAATAGGGAGCAATGGCTGAAAGGTCTTCCTCTTTTCCACCAGCGAGAAAAAGGAGCTCTCCATGCTCTGCAGGTGCTTTACTTCCTGCCACTGGGGCATCAATGAAGTGAACGCCATGGTTTTTTGCCAGAAGGTCCATTTTCTTGGAAAAAGAAGGATTGACAGTACTGCAGTCTACCCACCAGCTTCCTTTCTCTAAGGCAGGCAGAAATTCCTTTGCAGTGTTGTTGACGACTTCCGGGGTTGATAACATGGTAAAAATGATGTCAGTGCTCTGAGCCAATTCGAGAACAGTTGATGATAATTTTGCTCCCTGGTCGATCAGGTTTTTTGCCTTTTCTGGCGACCGATTGTAAACCGTTAAGTCGTAACCTGCTTTTATTAGGTTGGACGCCATTCTGCTGCCCATGATACCTAGACCTATAAATCCGATTTTCATATCAATTTTGTTTAATGCAAATGTGTAGGGGTCGCAAAAACAAAAATTGTGTTTTTCAGTCAAAGGCCTAGTTTGCCTGAATTTTCTTGTAATTGGCTAGCGCATATTGCTTGGGAGTGGTCGCGAATTGCTTTTCAAAGGACTTGATGAAATGTGGAATATCAGAGAAACCACAACGGATCGCTACATCGGTTATTGATAAATACTCCTTTGTTAAAAGCTCCTGTGCTTTGTCAAGTCGTCTCTTGATAAGCCATTTTTTCGGAGCCATATTAAAATCTCTATGGAAGTCACGCCTAAATGAAGAGACACTTCTGCCGCTAAGGTTAGCAAAAGTTTCGACTGCTAATGGCTTATCAAAATGAGAGAGCATGAATAGTGATAAGTCCTTTTTGGGATTGACTTTCAACTCAGCTACTTTTTCCAAAAAGTGACCATTGGGATTGAACTCAGCAATGAGGTGTAATATTTCCAAGAGCTTTCCTCTGACCATATTTGAATCGAGCTTGACTTGGCCATAAAGTGTGAGCGTTTGTTCGATAAAAGCCTTGAAAGGTCTATTTAGGCTAAACTTTGTGGGTAACTTCTCGGAGCTCACAATTTCTTGATTAATCGATCTCTGTTCCAAAAAAGTATCCGTAACATCATCATCAAAGAAAAAGACAATGGCTTCAAAGGCTCCATCATCAGGGATAAGGTCTGTGATGGCATATAGCCCTCTAGGTAACAACACCATTTCACCAGCACCGACTTGAATAGGAAGCCCATCATCACTATGAACGACCAAGCCACCATTGAGCACGACTGTTAATGCATGTGCCGCCAGTAGCCTTTGGTTGTCGAGGTCTGCTACTTCGGTTTTCTTATGGACAATGCAGCAGTTGCCATCGACCATAACCTTTTTGATAGTCGTTGCTGTGTAGAATGCCTGGGGAACGATTTTCATAAACTCACTTCTGACACAAAGGTGTCCACATGAATTTAATAAAATTGTGTTTTTCGATCAGTTGTCAACTCTTGTGAGTGTTAACTCACTTTTAATTGGGACAGCCACACCGTCTTTTATAGCATAGAAAACCCCTTTTATCTCTTTCTTGCGGGTTTGATAAATGTAGATGGTGCCCATCTCATGTTGATCCCTTTCCTTGTCATTTGGAGGAAAATCGAACTCCACAGCTGAGATATCATCAAATAAGTAAGTAAAGTATTTTTGACTTTTTAGGCTTTTTCCTGTTGTGACTTGATATGTGCTGTCAGTTGTAAATTGTACTTGAAGATCCTTAAAGTAAGGCTTAGATGAATTTAATTGCCACTGGCCTTCCAATATTTTGGGTGTGGATATCTTTTTTGCTTCGAAAGGAGTGAAATGATAATAGGTTGGTCGATCATCGAGGGTGGATCTCAGGATTAGCTCCTGCTTATTGTAGGTTCCATACAGCGTATCTCTTTGACCATAAAAATAGATTTGATCATTTGCTTTGTCGAAGGTCCATTGCTCTTCTCCATCCCATGAATGCGTTTTGGCTGTTGATCTTTTTTGAAACTCCAGGGTCATAAGGCCTGAATTGTATAGAAAGGTAGAATCCTGAGGGTCTTCATCGACCATTTCATATTGACCATCTATCTCCACCATGGTAAATACGGGTTGAAGGGCCTTTACATACTTCAAAATCCATAGGCCTGTTGGCTTTTGGGCACTGGATATATGGCAGGCGCACAGCAGGAATAGAATCAAGAGTCTTTTGAACATGCCCAAATATAAGTCAAAAGACTGCTTTGACTAAGGTTTGGCATATTTAGAAAACTGTGCTTGCCACAGTTTTCTGTAACGGATAAAGAAGATTGCTCCTAGAAGCATAATGAGTCCAGTGGCAAGGCCAACCATCCCGAAGAATCCGAAATTGATGCCCATAGGCACGCGAGTAATGGTTTCTGAAGCAAAGGCAGCATAAAGACCAATGACAGACCAGTACATAAAACCAATGTGATAGTCTATCCAATTACCTTTTCTTCTAATCGCTGGTACCATACCTCCATAAAGGGTGAGTAGGCTACCGATAGCGCCATAATGAAAGACTCCAAAGGTGCCAAAAAGCCGATAGGTCATGAAGGCTGTAATATTAAGTACAAGCATCGAAATGGCATATACATACCCCCATTGCTTGTGGAAGCGGGTTCCCTTTCTGGCACCAATGACAATGGTACCTGCAATTGTCGCTACCAAAGAGGCAATTAAGTGAACTAAACCAATATTACTTCCTACTAAGTTGTCCATGCAACTATCTGTCTAACCATTTCTTGAATTCCTGTACTTTATCGCGGCTCACAATAGCGTCCATTTCATCGGAGTGCTTCAAAATGAGCCTTAATCTGCTATTTGAGTAAGTAACAATGTCTTTCACAGCCTCCAGTGAGACCAGGTACTTTCTATTAATTCGGAAGAATCGTTCCGGGTCGACTAATTCCTCTACCTGTTCTAAAGTGTAATCGATAATAAAGCGATTCTTCTCAATAGTTTGCAGGTAGGTGGCCTTTTCCTGACTAAAGAAATAAGCCGTTTCGTTGGTCGGGATAGTGTGAATGTGCTCCCCTATTTTGACTACAAAGCGTTCCTTGTACTTTTTAGTCATCATTTGCATTGCCTGCTCTATCAAAGCCATATTCATGGGCTGGCTCTCCTTTTCTGAAAAGAGCTTTTGATACTTGTCAAGGGCATTACCTAGTTCTTCAGGATCGATCGGCTTAAGCAAATAGTCAATGCTGTTCAGCTTAAAGGCCTGTATGGCGTATTCGTCAAAGGCAGTAGTAAAGATGATGGGTGCAGCAACCTGTACCTGTTCCAGTATCTCGAAGCTCAGGCCATCGGCTAGCTGAATATCGAAAAACAGGAGATCGGCAGTACTATCTTTCAACCAATTAACGGCCCTTTTGACAGAGTCTAATTTGGCCAGTATTTCAATATCTGGATTTGCTTCCTGGAGTAGCCTCACCAGCCTTTTGGCGGCCATTGACTCATCTTCAACAATTAATACTTTCATGAGGAGAAGGACAGTAATGGTAGTTTGACAATAAATTCAGATTCCTCTTCGGTGATTTCCACTGGTGTTTGACTCAAGAATTCATAGCGAGCGACTATGTTTTTTAGGCCGACACCAGCCGATTCTTCCATTGGGATATTCTTCTTTTGAAGGTTATTCTTGATCACCAACGTATCACCATTTTCTACGAAAACATCGATGTTCAAGGGCTCCTCTTCAGCGATCGTGTTGTGCTTAATGGCATTTTCAAAGAGCATCTGAAGGGCAATTGGTGGAATCATCTTTTGCTCGTACCCGCTGATATCAATATTGACTTTCAACTTATCATCGAACCTGATTCTTTGAAGAAAGAGGTATGAATTCACGAAGGAGAGCTCGGTTTCCAGTTTGACGACTTCCTTGGACTGATTGTCTAAAACATACCGATAGACCTTTGATAGCTTACGGATAAAATCGGCCGCCATATCCTGGTTTTCATAGACAAGGTTGGTTAGCGCATTGAGGCTGTTGAATAAGAAGTGAGGGTTAACCTGATTTTTCAGGGATTCATACTTAGTCGACATCTGCTCGCGCTTCATACGCTCTGCATCCAGAGACGCTCTTCTCCAGTTGCTAAGAAATGACCTGGCAAACATAAAGAAGGTGATGAAGAAGGTAATGCCAATGGATATGAGAACATCTATGCCTCCCCAGTTTGTACTTACTCCCGGAATTAAGTTATAAGCCCAATTTAGAAATACAATGACAAATGGTGTGTATACAAGCACTGTGATTACACCTACAATGAACCGCTTGCCGGGTTGTTCTAACCATGAAATTTTCTTGTTCCAGAAATCAACCAGATAGGAGTTACCTTTCCAAAAGAAGAGCCACATAAAGCCTGAGTAACTCATGCTGAGCCTGACCACTGACCAGGGACGCTGATACAAGTCTCCATCAAAGACAAAGGCCATTACACAGCCCAGTGCGAAGATTAAAATGGATTCGAAGACTTCTTGCTGCCAAACCTTCTTGAATTTGAAAATGCCCATGTTTAAATATAAGGGTTAAACCGACCGAGTTTGGAACTGCGCTTTGTATTTCCTATTCCAATAGCTCACGATCGGAAAGCCAATGAAAGTTGGAAATACCCAGAGCATCCAGCCCAGTTGGTTTGGGAAGTTAAAGATTTCCCCATTCTGCACTAAAAATGCGGTAATGGTGGCAATGAGACTTCCTGACATGGAGTTCATGTGTGCGAACCACCACCACATCTTGTCTGCCGAATCGATCTTTCTATACATTCGAAGGTTTTCCCATGCATTTTGGGCAGTGAAGAATCCAAAGAAGAGGCATAGATAACCGAGCACGGAAGAGAAACTGGGTACTAAGTAGTTGAAGCCCATTCCAATCATAAATAGTCCGAATAATAGGGTAATGATGCCAGCAGTCCAGTCTATGGTTTCTACTTTTCGTGTCTTCTTGATTTTTAAAGAACGATAACCTGAAAAGGCCATATAGAAGCTGAAAACAGCAATTACCATTAGAAAAGCATTGAAACGAACTAGGCTAATAATGAGTATGGCACTGATAAAGACCCAGAACATACACCAGAAGAAAACTTTACCTACTTGTCTATGCAACTTTCCTCCTTTTCGACCAAAGAAACCAGCCACCAATCCGGTAAGCAACGAGGTAATTCCAGCAACTACATGTGATATAATGAGTATTTGTTCCATTGGGCTTTTGATTATTGGTGTTGGCTGAAGACTCCTGCAAATTCGCAGGTGTCCTCAGCTTAACCTCTTGCTATTGGCCGCATTGTTTTACAATGCCTTCTGCCATTCCTTTTCCCCAAGTTGGATCCAAGGTTTGCTTACCACTTTCGGCTTCAAATGCCGCTAACGTTCCTTTTACTTTGGCGCAAGGTTCATCAGTTGGAGAACCAAAGAACTGCGCCATACCAAGTTGCATTTGACCTAGTAGCATATTAGCTCTTGGGTTTTCTGGATCGATTCTCACGGCCATGCTGAACTGTTGCATCGCCTTCCCTGAAAGCATCTGACCTCTTGTATTTGGGTCGGCAGCCAATTGCGTCATGTAGTTGAAACCTTGAAGAGCTACAACCTCAGCGTTGTTTGGTTCTAGTGCAATGGCCTTGTCAATGAATGTTTGTGCTTTCTCTGTGTATTTGTCTTTAGTGCTAATGCCTTCTGCTACATAGGCCATATTAATGTAGTTGAGTGCAGCATAGTAATTGGGCAGCCATTCGCTATCTACCTTTGCCGCTATTCTTTCAAATTGGCTTGCGACCGCTTGTCTCTCTTCTACTGTTCCGGCAGTTGACATTTGCTCTAAAGCCTTAGACATTGCTTTGATATAGGCTTCCTGACCTTGTCCATGAAGGGCGAAACCTGCTACTAATAATCCGATTAATAAGAATATCTTTTTCATGATCCTGTGTTTTCGTTTTTGATGATTTAAAAGTAGCATGAAGTACAGGTGAGACATAAAAGGATTGACCGAACCGTAGAATAAGCCAGATGAATCGTAGCAAGTGTAAGATCTATTTCTTTAAAACAAAAAACCCCCGGCAAGCCGAGGATCTAATTTTGTGTTGTTTAGCCTAGAAACCACCTAGGTACATTAAAGTCACAGCGGTATCCATGTCCTCATCCACATCGAAGGAGGCATCATCAAAATCTGGTGGGCCTTGCTCTCCCATGGCATCATTTGAGAAGCCATAGCCTTCTGTAGGCATACCATAGCTGTTGAAGTCCATTTCTTCATTGCCATTTTCATCGTGCATAACCGCTAGGGCATACTCCCCAACAGGTACATTCTCAAATACGACCTCAACAGAACCACCTTCAGCTTCTACATATTTGGTCATAAAGGCCTCGGTGCCTGGAAATTCCGTTTCTCCATTGTGAAGAGCAACCGCGATGTAACCATTTTCATTTCTTAGATTATCCACTGTAACAGTGAGTGTAACTTCTTCTTTTTTTGAAGGAACCATGCCGAGCATAAGTCCCATTGCAATGATTAGTGTTGTAATTGTTTTCATGATTTTTGACTTATAAATTTTCTAATTGATTTTCTTGTCCGTCTTTGGTAAGTGTAATGAACAGGCCTAAAAAGATGAAGCGCTTGGCCCCCTGTCTAATAGGCTGTCTGTCATAAATACCATCGAAATTTGGCTGAGCGGCATACTCATAGCCGAATATGTTGTCTCTTCCGAAAATGTTGGAAGAAGACAGGTAAATGATAATGTTCTGTTTCAGTAAAATCGCTGCATTCAAGCTCAAATCCTGATAATCCGGAGTCCGATCATTCTGAAACCCAGGTCTGTTCGGATTGTGAAATGGTCGGCTGGAACCATAATTAAAAGTAGCTCCAAATTGCGTTCTCAATGGCTCAACAAAGTGCTTGATAACAAACGAAAAGTTGTGCTTTGAGAGAAAGGAGGGAGTCGCTAGAGTATTGAAGTCCTGATAATTCCTCTCAGAATCAACAAAGGAGTACGAAACCCAGTAGTCAGTTCCTTTAAAGGTCTTACCGTCTCTCCAGAATACATCAACACCTTTGGCCTCACCGAAACCTGAGTTGTTGTAGTTCAAAGGGTTGAAATCGTCCAAGCTTTGGAATTTCACCAAGTCATCGTATTTCTTCCAGTAAGATTCTACCCTGAATACTCTATTGTCCCTGATGTACTGGTAGTTCAAAATATGATGTGTTGCCTGCTCTGGGGCAAGCTGTTGATTCACTATGGCGTAGTCGTTTAAAGGCGACTGTAGAAACTTACCATAAGCCAGAGAAAACTGCCCATAGTCATTCAATTTGTAAGACATAGCCAAACGGGGACTGACCCAAGTTTGATTCACCAAGGAGGAATGCTCATAACGAAGCCCAGTTCTGAAAACTAACTTGTTTGAGGCGAAATAATCGGCCTCAACGAAACTGGCCAAGGTATTGTCTTCGAAGCCAAAACTGTCTAAAGGACCGTCCGAAAGACCGAAAGATCGATCGAATCGTTTGTGAAAGAATTCACTTCCCATATTGACGGTGATCTTCTCACTGGCATCCCAATTCAGGGCTACTTTACCATGAGCTCCCTTTTCGAGTTCATTCACTCTATCCTCATTGAAACCGACTTTTTCCTTGTTATAGGTAGTTGAAAGGCCCCCACGGATAGACCATTTTTTGTTGAGAATATCCTTATAACTGGCATTGACATAGCCGTAGTTATTGGCAACACTCACAGTATCCTTCAAACCATTTCTGTTAATGTTGGGGAATCGGATTCTGAAGTCTGATACATCAACATTGGTATAGATTTTCAACAGACCGTTTTTATTCACCTTATGTCTGAAGACGAGTTCTCCAACCGTACCCACTGGGCCTTGCTCCCAATCAAAGAATTGACGGATCAGGTCCTGATAGGGACGAAGGTCGGTATACTGAACCTTACCCGATATTGAGGTCTTATCCCATTTCTTGGTGTAAGCAATATCTCCGCCTACAGACATTAAAGAGATGTCTCCTTGAGTTTTGTCAGCGATGTCATTCGAATTCAATACCAAAGCAGAGGACAAGGCTTGTCCATATTCTGCTGAATAGCCTCCCGTGCTGAAAGTGACTCCTTTGAAAAGAAAAGGGCTAAATCGGCCACGGGTTGGCACATTGGGAGCAGTGGCCCCAAATGCATTTCTCACCTCTAAACCATCGATAAAGACCTTGGTTTCGTAACCCTCACCACCACGTACGAATAGGCGACCTGACTCACCAACAGTGGCGGTTCCCGGCAGTGTATTAATAGCACCCATAATGTCTCCTGCCGCGCTTGCCGTTGTAACAATATCTAAAGGCTTTAAGACCGTGACTTTTTTAATATCACTGGCCTCGAAGGCTCCGGCAGTAATCGTGACACCATCAAGCTTATTGATTTCTTCCTGTAGGACTAGGTTCAATACCAGGGTTTCACCTTTCAGTTCTACAGATTTCTCGATATCCTTAAAACCGATGAAACTGACGATTAGAATTTGTGCACCTGACTCTCCAGTTTCAAAGACGAATGAACCATCTGCTTGAGAGTTGACACCGTCAAATGAGTCTTTGATGTAAATATTGGCTCCAGGAATACTGACTCCTTTGGCATCTTTGACGGTTCCCTTGATGACCGTTTGCCCTAAAGCATTGACCGTGCTTATGGCAAGTATTGTGAGTATGAGTTTTAGACGTTGCATCGCTGTTGAGTATTTGATAACTCAAATGTGCAATGACTAAGCTCTCCTTATAAATAAGACTTACCGAATCGTAGGATTGGTAGGATGAATCGTAATGAACTCCGTCTATTCGTTTCTCAATGCCTCAGTAGGGTTGATTCTATTCGATTGCAAAGTCTTCAGCCCGGCAATTAAATATATGATGCTAAAGGTCAGCAAAGTGATTATGCCAAAGGTCAAAACGCCTAGGTCTATTCTGTAATTGAAATTATTAAGCCATTCGTTTAACATATACCAAGTAACCGGGATTGCTATGATGTTAGCGATCAACATAAGGCGTGCATAATTGCCGGATAGCAATACTAAAACCTGTTTCACTTTTACACCCAGAACTTTTCTAATGGCTAATTCTCTGGTGCGCTCTTGTACCGCAAAAGTAAGCAAGGCGTATAGGCCTAATACGGCCAAAAGAATAGCTACAAACGTAAGTGCTCCAACAATCTTACTGGTGCGAGTCTCGGCTTCATAGAGCTTGGCAAAGTTGGCATCCATAAAAGTGTATTCGAATTGCATTTCAGGAAGCACCTGGGCGTAAGTATTCTCAAGGGAGGAAATAAGTGACCTGATGTTACCGCCATCTAGTTTTACGGCCAATTGATTATGATTGCGCTGTGCTCTGATCACCAATACACAAGGGTCAATATCAT
The DNA here is from genome assembly GCF_001747095.1 of Roseivirga sp. 4D4. Taxonomy (NCBI): domain Bacteria; kingdom Pseudomonadati; phylum Bacteroidota; class Cytophagia; order Cytophagales; family Roseivirgaceae; genus Roseivirga; species Roseivirga sp. 4D4. Next base: position 3,295,500 of record NZ_MDGP01000001.1, on the reverse strand, counting down.
GATGAAGTGAGCGGAAGTTGTAGTTTTTAACAACCCCGGAAATCGGTACGGCATTGCTCTGTCCAAAGGCGCTGAAAGATTTACCGAGCGCTGTTTCCCAACCGATCTCCTTTACGGCAGCTTCGTTCAAGATGAATTGGGTATTCTGGTTACTTCGAATAGAGGCTAGGTCTCCCTCTATCAGCTCCATATCAACCGTTTCGACAAAGTTCGGGTCGGCACCGATCAGGAACATGCTGATAGGCTCTTCTTGTCCCTCCCACCAAACGGTTTGGTTCCAATTGGCTCCCCCCGGTACAAAATCCGTAGCGGCTACATCGCGGACACCTGATATTTGTCTGAATTGTTCGGCCAGCAGTGGACCATTTTCCTGGGCGGTTTTATTACTCAGGGCAACATTCACAATTTGGTCCTTAGACATGCCCAGGTCCTTGTTTCCTAAGAAGTTGAGTTGCTTGTAAATGAATACACTTGACAGGATAAGAACGGTAGAAATACAGAATTGAAGGCCGAGTAAAACGTTTTTGAAAGCCACACCTTTATTTCCGGCTTTGTAGGCTCCTTTGAGGGCATTGATTGGCCTTGCGGAAATAATGAAATAGGCGATGTAAGAGCCAGAACTTAGCGAGACTGCCAGTATCAGGCCGATCAACACGGAAAGCATAAACGGGTCGCTCAAATCCATTGAGATACGACTGTTCATCAGGTCGTTGACAGCTGGAATGAAAAGAAAGGAGGAGAGGACTAGAGACACGGCAGCGGCAAAAAATGCAACCAAAAATGACTCAGCTATGAATTGTATAATCAACTGACTTCGATTGGCACCAACGACCTTACGAATGCCTACTTCTTTAATCCTTTTGGTCGAACCAGCAATGCTTAGGTTGACGAAGTTGATGAATGAGATAAATAGGATGGCAAGGGCTATGGCACCATAGATATAGATGTATTTGAAGTTGTAAGCTTGCTTTAAATTCCCTCGATTATCAACAAAATGAATTTCTGAGAGCGCTTGAATACCAATTTGACCCAGATCAAAGTTTCTGTTGTCTCCGAGGTTTACCTCCGTATTTTGAATTTTTGATTGTACGGTTTGTGGATCGCTACCATTTGCCAACTCTAAATAGGCGAAGTAGTTGAATTGACCCCAATTGCCCGTTAGGCTAGTTCCGGGAAGTACCTTTTCAAGATTGCTAAAGGAAATGAGAAAGTCGAAATCGAAGTGCGAGTTGAACGGAATGTCTTGGAAGACCCCGGAAACCTGAAAATTGTGCTGATCATCCACGCGTAACGTTTTGCCGATCGGATCTTCGCTACCAAAGTACTTTTCTGCTGTCGAAGAAGAGATGATAACACTATTGAGATCATTCAACGCAGTATTTCTCTCCCCTCTGAGCATCTCCATGTCAAACATTAATAGGATGTCTGGGTCTGCCAGGAAGAATTTGCTTTCGCTGAAAATGATGTTGTTATACTCGACTGTAACCTGAGGATCTCGTGTAATATTGGTAAGCCGGGTATATCGCTCTATTTCAGGAATATTCCTTTTAAGGGCAGCTGGCATAGGGGCAGATACTCTTACCCAGCCATTGCCTCCTTTTACATCACCTGTGACTAGGCGATGAATATTGTCAGCCTTGCTATGATACTGGTCGTAACTTAATTCATAATTGATGTGTAGGTAGCACAGCAAACATGCGGCAATACCAACGGAAAGGCCAAGAACATTAATTAAGAAATAGAGCTTCTGCTTAAGCAAGGCTCGGATTGAGGTTAAAAAGTAATTTCTCATCATAGCGGTAATGTTTGATTTATGTCTGGTATCTCGTCTCTTTAGAATTCCGAGGCGAACGAACCTAAGGGTGTTGTAAACGAATAAGGTATTGGACTTGAACCTGCTTTTGTGCTTCAGGTTGATCTCATATTGCTCAAGTAGGTCCCCAATTATGCTCTCCTGAAGCTGTTCAGGACAAATAGATTCAAATAGGCGCAATGCCCACCGGGGTGGAGATGACACATCCTTTTTCATTTTCAGAGCGTCTTAAGTTCTGGAATCATATTCCATAGGTTTTGTCGCTTCTCATTTACCTGCTGGAGCAGTTTTACACCCAGTGAGGTAAGCTTGAAAATTCGCTTTCTTCGACCACCCCTTTGTGCTGTCGCTCCACCGTAGGAAGAGGTCACATAACCTTTATCCTCCAGTCTATAGAGTGTTACATGCACCGCGCTTAGGTTAACCGATCTGTCCATTCTTAATTTGATCTCTTGAACTATGTTGATGCCATAGGCTTCATCTTTCAATAGCGCACAAGTGAGCATTACAAGCTCTTCAAACTCACCTAAATAGCTTCCTTTCATTTATATATATTTTGTCAAACTAATATAACTATATACTTTGTAAAAGAAATGATTTCTACTAAGAGACCACTGATAATGTGGAGGGTTGCATTAGTATTTCAAAACCTCTTTGAGCTTGCCATGGCCACTGCGGCTTACAGGCAATTGGCTTCCTGTTTTAAGAGATAGGAGGTAAGAGTCTTTTTCGTAAAGCTCGAGCTTCTCGATTTGCTTTACATTGACAATGTGTGATCTATGAATTCGCACAAATTCTCCTTGAGGCAGTCGGTTTTCCAAATGCTTCATCCGAAGCAGCTTTAGGAACTTACCTTGCTCAGAGTGGATGGCAACATAGTCATCTTGTGCCTCAAAGTGAGAGATGCTTTCCAGCGGAAGGATCTGGATTTTGTTGCCTGTTTTCACCACAATTCTATCCAGCGACTCGTCACTTTCCGAGCGCGTTTCTTGCAGCGTTTCTAACTCCGCTTTTGCAGCTCCTTGAGTGCCTATTTTGCCTTTCGCCTTTTCTACCGCTTCATCAAACCGTTGCTCGGCATAAGGTTTTAGTAGATAGTCGGTCGCATTCAGTTCAAATGCTTTGATCGCATATTGGTCAAATGCGGTGCTGAAGATTACAACAGGCGGTTCGTCTAATAATTCCAGCATTTCAAAGCCTGTGATTTTCGGCATTTGTACATCTAGAAAAATCAGATCGGGTTTGTGTTCTTGAATGGCCTTTAAGCCTTGAAAGCCATCACCACATTCGGCAATGATTTCTATCTCGCTAAATTTTTGGAGATAGGCCTTGATCAGGTCTCTGGCTAAACTTTCATCATCGATGATAATGGCTCGGATCATAGGTCAGTGGCAATTTGAGGAATGTCCAATCGAACAGTGAATAAGTTATCAGTCTTATCAGTAAATACCAATTGAGGGACACCATAAATGAGACGAAGGCGTTCCCCTACATTCTTAAGGCCAATGCCCTTTCCTTTTTTCCCGGTCGCCTTTGGGTCGAATTGATTAGAAACTTCAACCCTCAGAAGGTTCTGGTCTTGCCAGGCCTTCAACTTAACGGTCACCTGCTCTAGACTTTCATAGATCCCATGCTTAATCGCATTTTCGAATAGTGGTTGCAATATCAGGTTGGGAAGTTTCAACTGTAGCGATTCCTTGCTGATATCGGTTTCAACAGAAAGGCGATCACCAAAACGGACCTTTTCAATATCGAGATAGAGCATGATATTATTGAGCTCATCTTCCATCGTATTCATTTGATCATTTTCCTTACCCAAAGAATACCTTAGAAACTCAGATAGTTTGATGACCATATTACGAGCCTTTTCAGGGGAGACTATGGTGAGCGATGCAATGGAGTTAAGACTATTGAAGATAAAGTGAGGATTAATCTGAGACTTCAGCATCTCCAATTCAGAGCTTTTAAGCATAGTCTCTAGTTGAGATCGCTCCGTATTTTTTTGATTGAGATCATCATAATAGAGAATCAAGTAGTACACCAAAATGATAATGGAATAGTACATCAGCCCCAAAGCAGAACGCCAAGGGATGGATTGATTAAGAAATAATACGTATTCTTCATCTGCCGAAACTCTTGTCAGGATACTTTTCGATAAGAAAATGGCTAAAGCAATCGAGATCACCAAGGCCGCTATATGACTGACCGCGAGGTTTAGAATTTGGGACTTTTCAAAAGAGTTGTATCTAACATTGAACCAGTAAGCCAAGCCTAGACCAAAGAAGATGCCATTGAAAACGATACTATCTAGAGCGGCAATTTTAGCTTCGAAATCATAGAAGTAATAAAGGGCAAAAGCGAAAAGGCCTCCAATCACCAACCAGATGATGGAATAAATGATAATGCTTCTATTTCGGATAAAGGGGTGGTCCATAAAAAAATCCGCGCCAGGCGGAAATTACAAAAATCTTTGAGCAAAAAGTTGGGAGTTCCAATTTGAAACTCCCTAAATCCAAATCTATTATTTAACCTCTCCGCCTCCGAAAAGAACTAATCCTTTAATGACCAATTCTTTGCCGTCATTGGCATCGTTCTCGTTAATGACTTTTCGCTCGTCAGAGAATGCTCCAAAAATTGCGGTTACTTTCACTTTTACATTCATATCTGAAGGAACTCTAATATCGCAACCACCGAACAAAATAAATACATCCAATACGTTCGTGCCCCAGGCTAAATCAGCGTTTACTAAGTTTAAATCTGTTCCTCCAAATATTGAAGTGAGTTTACCTCCTTTGAATTCTTTTGAATAAACCTTACGTTCTGCCCCTGAGAAGATTCCCATCTCATCGACATGATCGTTGTCGTTTTCAATATTTTTTTTTTCGTAATCGTTACCTCTGTTTCGCTTTAAAATCAGTGATAAACCAATTCCTACAAAGGCCAGTGGCCATAATCTAAAGATGTCTTCGATGTAAAAATCCCAGTAATAATAGTCTGACATTCTATCCACAAGAAATATCGAACCGATAATGATGAGTGTGATTCCTGCACCTACTTTTTCTCTAACAGTGGCTAAGAACACACCGAGGATAATCAAGAAGGTATACCAGCGGAATACGTAATCTGGTAAATCGAAATTGAAGATATCCAGGTTGTCGAACGTCAGAAGCAAGCCTATAATAAGGAAAGCTGCTCCTACAAATATTCGTCTGTTCATTTTATTTTCCATGACTGTTAGTTTTAAGCGTTGTTCTATTTTGAGTTTTGACTTTGGGCTTATTGAGGGACCAACCTCAAGACCAAATGTTGTTTGTTGTTTTTGACTACTCAAATGTACGGGGTCTTAGGGTCTTCGGGGTTCGGCAAATCGGTAAACGAACGCCACAGTTCGGTAAATGATCAGGCGGTTCGACAGAAGTTTTTGGAGATATGGCACCTATCGGTGAATAACCTTGTTTTTCTTTTAGTATCAGGCCTTCAATGCCTAATTTTGGCCTGCTGAAAAACATCTCATTCACATGGAATACAGAATAGAAAAGGATACGATGGGCGATGTTAAAGTGCCCGCTGACAAATATTGGGGTGCTCAGACCGAGCGATCTAGAAACAACTTTAAAATTGGCCCGGAAAGTAGTATGCCACTGGAAGTGGTTTACGGATTTGCCTACCTGAAGAAGGCCGCGGCACACACCAATTGTGATCTTGGTGTATTGGCAGCTGAGAAAAGAGATCTAATCTCTGCGGTTTGTGATGAGATTTTGGAAGGAAAACTGGATGATCAGTTTCCTTTGGTTATATGGCAGACCGGTTCAGGCACACAGTCCAACATGAATGTGAATGAGGTGGTGGCTAACCGCGCCCATGTGATTGCTGGAAATAAACTAGGAGAAGGGGAGCGTTTTATTCATCCGAATGATGATGTCAACAAGTCTCAGTCGTCAAATGATACTTTTCCAACAGGGATGCACATCGCTGCATATAAGATGGTGTTAGAAACCACCATTCCAGGGATTGAGCAATTAAGAGACACGCTGAAAGCGAAATCAGAAGCCTTCATGAAAGTGGTAAAAATTGGACGTACCCACTTAATGGATGCCACGCCACTGACTCTGGGTCAGGAGTTTTCAGGATACGTATCACAGTTAGATCATGGCTTGAAAGCACTGAGAAATACCCTGGACCACCTTTCTGAGCTAGCGCTGGGCGGTACAGCCGTGGGAACAGGCATCAATACACCTGAAGGATATGCAGAGCATGTTGCCAAAAAGATTGCAGACTTCACGGGACTTCCTTTTGTGTCAGCCGAAAACAAATTCGAGGCATTGGCCGCACACGATGCTTTGGTTGAGACACATGGTGCGCTAAAGCAGATAGCGGTTTCGTTGAATAAGATTGCCAATGATATTAGAATGTTGGCCTCTGGTCCCAGATCTGGTATTGGAGAGATCATCATTCCATCTAATGAACCAGGCTCTTCGATTATGCCAGGTAAGGTAAACCCTACACAATGTGAGGCAATGACTATGGTTTGTGCTCAGGTAATGGGTAATGATGTGGCTGTTTCTGTTGGAGGAGCACAAGGACATTATGAACTGAATGTATTCAAGCCAGTAATGGCCTACAATGTATTACAGTCAGCGAGATTAATTGGTGATGCTTGCGTGTCGTTTGAAGAAAATTGCGCCATTGGTATAGAACCAAATACCAAAAGTATACAGCAACACCTGAATAACTCGTTGATGTTGGTAACTGCGTTGAATACCAAGATTGGATACGAAAAAGCGGCCAAAATCGCCAAAACTGCACATGAAAATGGTACGACTCTGAAGGAGGAAGCGGTGAATTTAGGTTACCTTACTGCAGACGAGTTTGACGAATGGGTAAGGCCTGAGGATATGATAGGTAGTTTGAAAAGCTGACCTTATTGTCCTAAATTGTACTTAGAATTAATAATTACTCGATGAAATCTCAGAAAGTATTTTTGACACTCTTGCTTGGAATTTTTGTCGCTTCAGTGGCTTTGGCACAAACGACAGAAGGCAGACCGCTTACAAAGAAGGAGTTGAAGGAGTGGGCAAAGCGCAAGAAGAAGATGTCTATTGAAGACTTCAAATTGCTTTATGATGAGAATGTGACCCAAAAAGCGAAGATCGCTAGTATTGAAGGTGAAATTCAAAACCTCGAACGTCAGGTGTCTACCAAAGATGATCGAGTGAGCGACCTTCAAAAGCAGGTTACTAGAATGCAGGCGGCATATCAGGCAGCACAACGGGAAATCGAAAACCTTAAAGATCAGTCAATCACCCCAGTTTATAACCCAGAGTTGATCAATGGGGAGGACTTTAGTGTTGGGGTCGTCTTTAAGGTGCAAGTAGGTGCTTTTAGAAAAATTGATTTGGCCAAGTACGCAGAAACCGCCAAGGATTTTGATCAGGAGGGTAACGAACTAAGGAAGTACATTATCGGAAATTTTAGAAATTACGATGACGCCAATATTCTCAAGCGTTACTTGAGAGAAATGGGTGTTGAAGATGCGTGGATAGTGCCTTATCGTGATGGTAAGAGAGTTCCACTAAAAGAAGTTATTGCCATTGAGAAGGTGTCTAACAACTAAGTTGTAATCATATTATAGGGGGCAGTGCCTTAATAGGGTACTGCCTTTTTTATGCCTTATAAAAGGAGGATTTTTTAATTTTATCTAATGCAGAAGCGGTGGTTATTTGAAGAAGAATATAATGAGGCAGTGACTGACCTTTTGCAAGAAGAAGTTAAGGTTAGCCCTACCATTGCCAAGCTCCTTTCCCAAAGAGGGATAACTTCTTTTGACGAAGCCAGATCTTTCTTTAGACCCTCCCTTGACCAACTCCATGATCCATTTCTCATGAAGGATATGGACAAAGCGGTAAATCGCTTAACCGATGCGATCGGCAATGATGAAAAAATATTGGTCTATGGGGATTATGATGTCGATGGGACCACTTCTGTCGCCATTTTCTACGGATTTCTAAATGCTTTCTACGATCAACTGGGCTATTATATTCCTGATCGGTATAAGGAGGGTTATGGTGTTTCTGCCGAGGGCATTCAGTTTGCCAAGGATAATGGTTACTCACTGATCGTAACATTGGATTGTGGAATCAAGGCAATGGATAAGGTCGAAATGGCCAATGATCTTGGCATCGATGTGATTATTTGTGACCACCATATGCCAGCGGATAACTTGCCTGCCGCCTATGCTGTTTTAGACCCAAAGCGAAAGGATTGTGGTTATCCTTATAAGGAACTCTCAGGTTGTGGAGTCGGCTTTAAGCTACTGCAGGGTTTTAGCATACAATCGGGAATAGAACCGGAGGTGGCTTATGAATTCCTAGATCTCTTGGCTGTAAGTATTGCCTCTGATATTGTACCGATAACTGGTGAGAATCGGATCATGGCCTACTTTGGTCTTAAGAAGCTCAACAGTAAACCTCGGCCAGGGCTCAAAGCCCTGATAGAACTAAATAAAGTCCAGAAAAACCTCACCATTTCGAGCATCGTCTTCGGAATTGGTCCAAGAATCAACGCTTCCGGTAGAATGGGTCATGCTGGTTCTGCAGTAGAGCTCTTGTTGGCAGAAACCGAGGAGGCTGCGGTAGAGTTGGCCAATACTGTAAATGACAAAAACGAGGCAAGAAGAGATTTTGACAGCTCTATTACTGAGGAAGCCATTGCAATGATTCATTCCGATGAGGGTTTTGATCAGGCGAAGTCAACAGTATTATATAAGCAAGACTGGCATAAAGGGGTCATAGGTATCGTAGCTTCGAGATGTATTGATAAGTTCTATAAGCCAACGGTAATTCTTACTGAGTCCAACGATATGGTGACGGGTTCTGCCCGGTCCGTAATGGGATTTGATGTCTATGAGGCCATTTGCGAATGTTCCGATTTGCTGGAACAGTATGGTGGCCACATGTACGCAGCAGGAGTGACCATGCCCATTGACAATGTCGAAGCTTTTAAAGAAAGGTTTGAGGAAGTGGTGGCAAGAAAGATCACGGACGATCAATTGATTCCTTGTTTGAAGATAGATTCCTTAATGAGATTGGAAGAAATAGACCAACGCTTTTACAATATTATCACTCAAATGGCTCCTTTTGGTCCTCAAAACATGCAACCCGTGTTTGTTTCTGAGCATGTCTATGCAACAAATGTTAAAGTTTTAAAAGAACAGCATCTAAAGTTCATTGTGAGGCAAGAAGGTACGAATGTTGCTTATGATGTGATCGGCTTTGGCTTTGGGGAGTACTCTGATCTGATAGACAGCGGCATGCGGTTTCATATCGCTTATACCGTAGAGGAAAATGAATTTAGAGGACATAAATCACTTCAACTCTTCATCAAAGACATCAAATTTGATTGATTAAACTATTTTTGCCTCGATGAAATTATCTGCAGACAATCTGGTAAAGACTTACAAGAAGAGAAAAGTTGTAAACGAAGTCTCCGTTGAAGTGAATCAAGGGGAGATCGTTGGTCTTTTAGGTCCAAATGGTGCAGGTAAAACCACGACTTTCTATATGATCGTTGGCTTAGTAAGACCCAATGAAGGCACTGTTAAGCTCGAAGGGGAGGATATCACACCTTTGCCAATGTTCAAACGAGCGCAACTGGGTATTGGCTATTTGGCACAAGAACCATCAGTGTTTCGAAAGCTGACTGTTGAGCAAAATATCTTGGCCGTGCTGGAAATGACTAAGCTTTCCAAGAAAGAGCAGCGTGAAAAAATGGAGTCTTTATTAGAAGAGTTCAGTTTGACACATGTTAGAAAGAACCTTGGACGAGTGCTTTCAGGGGGAGAACGGAGAAGAACAGAAATCGCAAGGGCTCTGTCGGTTGATCCGAAATTCGTTTTGTTGGATGAACCTTTCGCAGGAGTAGATCCGATCGCGGTGGAAGAAATTCAATCCATCGTTGCTAAGCTAAAAGACCGAAATATTGGTATCTTAATCACCGATCATAATGTACAAGAGACACTTTCCATTACCGATCGTGCTTATTTGATGTTCGAAGGCAAGCTGTTAAAGGCTGGTACGGCTGAAGAGTTGGCGGCAGACGAGCAAGTAAGAAAAGTATATCTCGGAAAGCATTTTGAGCTGAAACGCAAAATCTAGTCCATTGGCTATTCTGAATTCCATACTTACCTGGGTCATGAAGAAACGCATGCACCAGATTGATTTATTCATGAAGTATCCTCATGAAGTTCAGGAAGAGCTATTCAAAAGATTAATCACCACGGGTAGAAATACTGAGTTTGGAAGAACACATGGCTTTGCCGATGTGCATACCGAAGAACAATTCAGAAGAATGATCCCCATTTCGTCCTATGAGGATATTTGCCCATACATAGAACGTAACATGGCAGGGGAACAGAACCTACTTTGGCCCTCAGATGTAAAATGGTTCGCCAAGTCTTCTGGTACTACAAATGCGAGGAGCAAATTTATTCCTGTTTCATATGAAGCACTGGAAGAATGCCACTTTAAAGGCGGGAAAGACATGCTTTCCATCTATTGCAACAATTTCCCTGAGACCAAAATGTTTGATGGAAAAGGCCTAACCATAGGTGGAAGTCAGCAGATCAACCAGTTTGACAGTAACCATGAGTCGTTCTATGGGGATGTTTCTGCCGTGATTATGTCTAATCTACCCTATTGGACCAAGTTTGTGAGAACCCCAACCTTGGATATCGCCCTGATGGAAGAATGGGAGTCTAAGATTGATAAAATGGCGGAGTATACTATGCAGGAAAATGTGACGAGCATTTCAGGTGTACCAACCTGGACTATCATTCTTTTACAAAAGGTCCTTGAGCTTAAGGGTGCGAGTCATATCCATGAAGTATGGCCAAATCTGGAAGTGTTTTTTCATGGCGCAGTGGCTTTTGGACCTTATAAGAGCCTGTTCAAAAGCTTAATCCCTTCGGACCAAATGCGTTATATGGAAACCTATAATGCTTCGGAAGGTTTTTTTGGCATTCAGTATGATCCATCCGCAGATGATATGCTATTGATGCTGGATTATGGAATCTATTATGAGTTTATCCCATTTGCAGAAATTCATAAAGAAGCACCAAAAGTTATCGGACTCAATGAGGTGGTCAAAGGAGAACAATACGCATTATTGATTTCCACCAATGCCGGATTATGGCGCTATAAGATTGGCGATACAGTTCAATTTACCTCGACTGACCCATTTAGGATTAAGATTTCTGGTAGAACCAAGCATTTCATCAATGCCTTTGGAGAAGAAGTAGTAGTCGAAAATGCGGAAAGAGCAATAGCCGAAGCCTGCGAAAAGACCGGAGCTCAGATCAATAACTTCACGGCAGCTCCAAAGTATTTCGATAAAGACGAAAATGCTGCACATGAATGGATCGTAGAGTTTGAGAAGGATCCTGACGACTTGAACCGTTTTACAATAGCACTTGATGAGACTTTGAGAAGCATCAATTCCGACTATGATGCTAAGCGGTATAAAGATATGGCCCTATCCGCTCCTATTTTACACAAGGCAGCACCTGGTACCTTTTACCAGTGGATGCGCAAAAGAGGAAAGCTGGGAGGTCAGCATAAGGTGCCTCGCTTGTCCAACTCAAGAGAATACCTTGATGATATTCTTAATCTCATTGAGGTCAAATCTTAACTCTCTTAGACTAAATATATAAGGTAAGGCTGAATCGAATTTTTGTTGTACAAACACAAATTGTTCTCTTTGAGCACAAAATTGAAAATTGTACTTTTCTAATGTGTCTCTCGAGCCAATACAATGAAGTGAATTCAGAGTTAAAGCTAAGTTAACCAGATGTTAGAACGCGATGTATGTTCTTAATATTTATGTAACAGCTTATATATCTGACTTTAATGGTATTTGGTTACCATGACTGGCCCTGATTGAGTGCTTCAGAGCTGTATTTTTTGTGAAACTTTTTTTGAAAAAAAATTAAACAATTTGATAAGAAAGTAGATGCGCTTGAAATGAAGTTTTTAGACAAAAAAAAGAATCAATTTTTTGATCTACTTTTTTTCCACAATTTTGGATTTTTATCCACACAAATCACCTAATTCAATATAACTCTCTGATTTACAGAAAATTAAATAGAGATACTTCTTGTTGATTTTTGTTGATAACTATTTTTCTTTTTAGCGCAAAGAGAAATATTGAAATCTTTTGTAAGATGCCTCTAGGGCTAAAATTTGGGGGTTTAAGAGCCCATTTCTTTTTGTTGGCGCTTCAATTTTGTTCTGTAGGTATTGAAAATTCTAGACTTGGAAACGATACCCAAATATTGACCTTTGTCAATCACGGGTAAATTCCAGGCGCCAGTCTTTTCGAATTTGCTCATAACTTCTTGCATATGATCCTCTGGACAGACTGTTTCAGGAGGTCTATGCATCAATGTTTCAACAATTACACTTTTTTGAGATTCTGGGTCAAACATGATCTCCCTAATGTCATCAAGTGTGATTATGCCTTTTAAGGCGTTTTCCTCGTCAACTACAGGGAAGATATTGCGCTTTGATTTTTTCACAAGGGCAACCAGCTCTTCCAAATTTTGCTGAGGCTGGATGGTCAGCAAGTCTTTTTCTAGGAGCTTAGAAATATTCATCAAGCTGAGTAGTTGCTTATCCTTATCATGCTGAATCAGATCTCCAGACTCAATTAGTTTGGCAGTATAGAAGGAGTGTTTCTGAAAATAGCTGTTGGTACTAAATGCCACTGCCGATACTAACATGAGTGGAAGAAAAAGCGTGTAGCCGCTGGTGATTTCCGCAATCAAGAATATTGCTGTTAAGGGTGCGTGTAATACTCCACTCATTACTCCGCACATACCTACCAAGGTAAAATTACTAACAGAGAGTGTGCGACCTAAATCCAGAAGGTTATTTACTTGGGCAAAAAGAAAACCAGTGATGCCACCAATGAAAAGAGATGGTGCGAAGATTCCACCATTGCCACCAGCTCCTATGGTCAGCCCTGTTGCAATAGGTTTTAACAAAAGAACTATAAAAGCTAGGCCCACTAACAACCATTCGTCAGATACATTTGCAAAGAACTGACTATTGCTTAATACCTCGGTACCCTGGCCATTTAGAATGAGCTTAATAGTGTCGTAGCCTTCTCCATACAAAGGGTTGAAAAACAACATCAACACCCCGAGACCAAGTCCTCCTATCACAGCCTTGACGATAGGTTGCTTTATCTTGGACATGATTCTCTCGGCAAATTGAGTGGTATTAGAGAAGTAATAGGAAACAAGGCCGCAAATACCGCCCAATATCAGGTAGAAGATGAAATCTCTAGTGAGAAACGGATCCTTCAAATCGAAGGAAAACAAGACATCATCACCTAGCAATAGCATTGATACTAAAGACCCAATTACAGACGCTATGAGTAATGGAATGAAGGCCGCTATCGTGACATCCGTTAGAATTACTTCTATACTAAAGATCACGCCAGCAACAGGGGAGTTAAAAATACCAGATATTGCTGCGGCAGCACCACAGCCAATCATCAAGGTCCTTTGCTTATAGTTCAGGTGCATCAACCGGCCGATATTGGAGCCGATAGCAGAGCCCGTTACTACAATGGGAGCCTCAAGCCCGACAGACCCCCCAAAACCTACGGTAAGGCCTGAAGTGAGCATGCGGCTGTACATTTTTGTTCTGCTAATAATGCTCGACTTCTTAGAAATTGCATAGAGGATTGTGGTGATTCCATGTCCTAAACGCTCTTTGAGAAGATAGTTTGCTAGTAGGGCGGTTATTAAAATGCCGACTACAGGGAAGAAAATATAAATAAACGAATCGCTCAACCCGGTCAGAGAATGCTGAATGAAGTGAACAACACTCTTTAATGTCACTGCTGCAAAGCCACCAATGACACCGATAAGCCCACCAAGAATGATCACAAAATTCTTAGTACGAATATGGCGTATCCGCCAAATCAGAAACTTACCTAAGAGCTTTTTGAAATTCATTTTAACGTTTTGGCCTTTTCCCAATACTCGTCCATTTCCTCGAGGCTCATATCACTGATGGATTTACCGTCTTTTTTGGACTCTTCTTCCAAATATTGAAATCTCTTAATGAATTTGAGGTTGGTTCTTTCTAGTGCCTCTTCAGGGTCAATATCGATAAATCGAGAATAGTTGACCAGAGAAAACAGAAGGTCTCCGAACTCTCCCATGGCCTTTTGTTTGTCGATCGTATCGTCTTTGGCTACGTTGAACTCATTTTTGAATTCTTGCATTTCTTCCTCGACCTTTTCCCAAACCTGCTCCTTTTTCTCCCAATCAAAACCAATGCCTCTGGCCTTATCTTGAATTCGAATTGCTTTCACTAGAGCTGGCAGAGAATTTGGTACTCCTCCTAAAACCGATTTGTTGCCTTTTTCCTTTAGCTTAATCTTCTCCCAATTCGCTTTTACAGCCTCTTCGTCATTTGCTTCCACATCTCCATAAATGTGTGGATGTCTGTGTACTAGCTTATCACTAATGGCATTCAACGCATCTGCCACGTCAAAAGCCTTCTTTTCGTCCGCGATTTTGGAATAGAAAACCATATGTAGCATAAGGTCACCTATTTCCTTTTTTACTTCATCGAGGTTTTCGGTGAGGATAGCATCAGATAACTCGTAAGTCTCTTCAATGGTCAGATGGCGGATGCTCTCCAGTGTTTGCTTCTTGTCCCAAGGACAGTTCAAACGCAATTCATCCATAATAGTCAAAAGCCTATCGAAGGCCTCGAGCTTTTCCTTTCTGCGTAAATCTTTTGGAGGTTGAATCATCTGTTTTTCCTTTCCAGAAACTTATGGGGCAAAGGTAGCGTTATGAAATCAAGTATGTTAAATTTGCCACAAATTAGTCTGTCATGACCACATTAATATTGACATTAGTTTTAGTAGGGCTGTTTTTTGTAGGGATGTCTGTGCGTTTGATTCTTCTTAAAAATGGCGAATTCAAAGGTACATGCGCTTCCCAAAGCCCATTTCTCAACAAAGAAGGCGTGCGCTGTGGGTTTTGCGGCAAGGACATGAAAGAAGGAGAGACCTGCGGGAACCCTGACAATGAAGTAGATAAGGTGCTCGCACAGTTCAAATAGCCTTCTGTTTCTCACAATTTTTTCAACACATTTTATTAAAGTGTTTCTACACTTGTTTTGCTACTTTTGCATCTGAAATTAAGACAGGTAGCTAGTGACATTAATTAAATCAATTTCAGGTATTCGAGGAACAATTGGTGGCAAGGTCGATGAGGCGTTGACACCGATAGATGCAGTAAAATTTGCAGCCGCTTTTGGTACTTGGGTCAAAGAGAAATCGGGTAAATCAAAGATCGTTATTGGACGAGACGCTCGTCCATCCGGAGAAATGATCTCAAACTTGGTGACTTCAACACTTATCGGTTTAGGTATTGATGTTTTGGATCTTGGGTTATCAACCACTCCAACAGTGGAAGTAGCCGTTCCCGCTGAAGAAGCAGGTGGAGGTATCATACTGACAGCAAGTCATAATCCTGTACAATGGAATGCTTTAAAGTTATTGAACGAAAAAGGAGAATTCATTAGTGGAGCCGATGGTCAAGAGGTGCTTGAATTGGCAAAAAATGACTCATTTGACTTTGCTGAAGTAAAAGATTTAGGGAAAGTCACCTTTGATAATACTTATATCGCTAAGCACATTGATATGGTTTTGGATCTGCCATTGGTCGATGTGGAAGCCATCAAAGCAGCGAATTTCAGAGTGGTGATTGACTGTGTCAATTCTACCGGAGGAATCTCACTCCCTCCGCTTCTTAAGGCGCTTGGAGTAAGTCATGTAGAGGAGTTATACTGTGAACCTAATGGTCAGTTTCCGCATAATCCGGAGCCACTTCCGGAGCATTTAACAAAAATTTCTTCAACGCTAGAAAATGGAAGCTTTGACCTTGGTATTGTGGTAGATCCGGATGTCGATAGGTTAGCATTTGTTTCGGAAGATGGCACGCCTTTCGGAGAGGAATACACGCTTGTAGCTGTTGCTGATTATGTGTTGTCACAGACATTGGGTAACACGGTGTCCAACCTTTCTTCCACGAGAGCGCTTAGAGATGTCACTGAAAAGCATGGGGCTACCTATGAGGCTGCAGCCGTTGGTGAAGTGAATGTAGTCACTAAAATGAAGAATACTAATGCGGTGATTGGTGGTGAAGGAAACGGAGGAATTATTTATCCTGAATTACACTATGGACGAGATGCCTTAGTTGGGATTGCCTTGTTTTTGACGCATTTGGCAAAATTTGGGCAGCCTATTTCCAGGCTAAGAGCTTCATACCCTAACTACCATATCTCTAAAAATAAGATTGATCTATCACCAGAAATTGATGTTGATAACGTGCTTTCCACAATGGAGGAAAAGTATAAAAACCAGCCAGTCAATACGATAGATGGAGTGAAAATAGAATTTGACAAGGAATGGGTACATTTGAGGAAGTCAAATACTGAGCCGATCATTAGAATATATGCGGAGTCTGAATCTCAGGCAACGGCTGAACATTTGGCGAACAAAATAATATCTGACATAAAGGAAATTGTGTCCAATTAATATTTCAAGGCATGAAAGTTTACTTTGACAACGCAGCAACCACACCATTGGATCCAGAGGTTTTTGAGACGATGAAACCCTTGATGCTTGATGTCTATGGAAACCCATCATCTACACATGCACATGGTAGAGAAGCACGGACGAAAGTTGAGTATGCCAGACGTACTGTTGCTGAGTTGCTGAATACTTCTCCTTCAGAGATTTTCTTTACCTCTGGAGGAACTGAGGCAGACAATACAGCCATTACATGCTGTGTGGAAGCGTACGACCTCAAACATATCATCACCACTGAAATTGAGCACAAGGCTGTTCTTGAAACCTCAAGAAAACTCGAAGCGGAAGGCAAACTTAAGGTCAGTTATGTGGAACTGGATGATCAGGGTCATGTCGATATGAACCACCTTAACGACCTGTTGAAAAACAATAGTCGTTCATTGGTCTCTATCATGCATGCCAACAATGAAATTGGAACCTTAAACGATATCGGAGCTATTGGAGAATTGGCTTCGGAATATGACGCTATCTTTCATTCTGATACGGTTCAAACGATGGGCCACTTTGCTCATGATACACAAGACCTGAAGTGTCACTTCTTAGTGGGGGCCGGTCATAAGTTCCATGGTCCAAAAGGAGTTGGCTTTTTGAGGGTCTGCAAGAGCAAGAGAATCGGTCGATTTGTGCATGGCGGAGGCCAAGAAAGAAATCATCGTGGAGGAACAGAAAATGTTCACGGCATTGTAGGCTTGGCGAAAGC
This sequence comes from Roseivirga sp. 4D4, assembly GCF_001747095.1. NCBI lineage: Bacteria > Pseudomonadati > Bacteroidota > Cytophagia > Cytophagales > Roseivirgaceae > Roseivirga > Roseivirga sp. 4D4. Next base: position 3,278,311 of record NZ_MDGP01000001.1, on the reverse strand, counting down.
GCTTGAGATAGCCTATCGTGAAATGGATGAGCATCAAAGGTATATCAGAGGATTAAAAGACAGAATGATCGCTGGTTTGAGAGAGAAAATCTCAGGCATCTCATTCAATGGAGACATTCGTGATGGACATAGCTTGTATACCGTTCTGAATGTTAGTTTTCCGCCTTCGGAAGACAATGACATGCTCCTTTTCAATCTTGACATCAATGGGATCTCAGCTTCAGGAGGTAGTGCCTGTAATAGTGGCGCTGCAATGGGGTCTCATGTTTTAAATGGAATTAAAGCTGACCCTGATCGTCAAGGAATTCGTTTTTCGTTTAGCAAATACAATAAACCAGAGGAAGTGGACTACGTGCTTGACAAACTTGTTGAGATATTGGAACCTGCTATGGTCTGACGCAACTTTTTGATCGGAATACAGTCTGTATAGCTATACCAAGCACTTATGAAATCTGGCAAATTCTATGTCTTCATCTTCCTTTTGGGGATTCTGTCATGCTCAAATGAAGACTTTCAAATCGATGAAGTCACAGGAGTCGTTGAAGATGTTTCTGGAATTTTCGGTTTGGAAGAATGTGGTTTTATGATTCGCATTGATGGTGAGTTATACAAGCCAACCTACCTCAACCAACAATATGAGCAAGATGGTCTTCAAGTTTTGTTAAATGTTGAATTCTTGGAATTAAGAGCCAGTTGTAGTACTCGGGCACTTGCGCCACGCGAGATTAGAATAGAGCAAATACGCCCCTCAAATTAATATTTGCTCATTTTTTTGCTGATATCCTCCCAAAGTACAATGTTGGTACTTAACTTGTCGTTTAACTAAACGACTCTTTGAGGAATACCAAAACCATGAGAATTAAGTACTTTCTCCTTTTAATTGCTTTAGTATTTTTCGGATGTACGTCCAACGATGATACTACCGTAACAGAACAAAGGGCAATTATTAAAGATGGAGCCAATGTCTCGGGGCATGAGTCATGTGGCTGGGTAATTCAGTTCAATAATGGCTTTAATTCAGTGGTGGTACCCGAAAGCATACCTACAGAGTTTCAGCAAGACAATCTTGAAGTGCTTGTTATTCTTACTAATAGTGCCGTTGCAGCAAGTTGTACTAGTGCTTCCAATCACCAAGTAAGTATTGTGTCGATAAGGCTCGCGAATTAGGCCGATTTAACCAAGTCTTCTAAACATTCAATCCAGGTAGTAGAAGTGTTCAGACTGGGAACCAAATCCCAAACTTCACCTCCAGCCTCTTCAAATTCTTCTTTGAATTCTTCCCCAACCTCTAGTGTAGTTTCAAGGCAATCCGAGATAAATGCAGGAGAGAAGGCCAATACTTTCTTTATGCCCTTTGCTGGCAATTCTTTCAAAAAGATATCAGTATAAGGCTTTACCCATGGGTCTTTTCCCAATCTTGATTGGAAGGTGGTAGTATAATCGCCTTCCTGAAGCCCAAGCCTTTCAGCAAGCTGTCGCGAAGTATAGAAGCACTGTGCGCGGTAGCAATATCGATTTCTCTCATGCAGCTGATTACAGCAAGCACCTAGCTGACACTGATTTCCCACTGAACCCTTCTTAATTTGTCTTTCGGGCAAGCCATGGTAGCTGAAAATCACATGATCATAATCCTCTTTTTCCATCAAGGCCTTACCGTTTTCTGCAAATGCCTGAAGAAACTTTGGGTGATCCATAAACTGGTTAATATGGGTAACTGACGGTATAATCTGCCATGTATTTATGATACTATTGACCTTTTCAGAGACTGATCCTGTGCTGGCAGATGCGTACTGCGGGAAAAGAGGAATTACTATAATTTCAGTAACATTATGACTCCTCAGCTCTTCTAGCGCACTTTCTATACTTGGGCTTTGATACCTCATACCTAAGGCTACCTGATACTCATCACCCAGGCTCTCTTGAAGCATGTCTCTTACATCAAAACCATTGAATTTCAATGGTGAGCCACGGTCTTCCCAGAGTTTTGCATATTCTTTTGCCGACTTGGGAGCTCTAAATGGGGCAATGATACCATTTACTAAAAGGAATCTGGGAATCAATGGGATATCGATAACTCGACCATCCATTAAGAATTCTCTTAGGTATTTTCTTACGTCTTTTGTGGCAGGGCTATCAGGTGTTCCTAAGTTCACCAGCAAAACGCCTTTCTTCTCTTTTCCCATCAGTAAATATATTCAAGCAAAACAGGCTGCAAAGATATTTGTTTTCTGTTATGCTCCATACTTCAGAAAATGTTGAAAGGCTGCTAAAAAAGAAAGCTCGGGATGCCCCGAGCTAACGATCTATGATTGCCCAATATTCTTTAAAGAAATTGTGATTGCCAGTAATTTCCTCGATTTGCTGGCTAGCCCATCACATTGGACAAATTTATTAGGTAGTTATATGCTAAACACTCAAGAATGGGTTGACCCTTAGTTGAACAGTGATTATGCGTATATGTGTGCTGGCAGACAAAGGAGGATACGGAGAACACTTAACTTGTAATAAGTCAAAGGGTCAATAGATGAAAATTAACTCAAACAACTCATGGTTGTCAGCAATCTCTGATAAGAAGAATATTATGCTGGCAGTCAAAATGTCTCTGGTGGTTGGCACATTACTGAATTGTATTAATCAGGCAGAATGCTTGATAAACCAGGATTTCGAGCAGCTTAATATCCCAAAGCTCTTATTTACCTATAGCGTTCCTTTTTTCGTTTCCATTTATTCAAGCACAATCGCTAAATTCAATCGGTAGCACGAACTTTTTTGGAAGCTCGTGACTTGTAGATGAAATCCTTTGAGTGATGAAAAGCTTCAAACTTGAATTCCCTAATGCCGATGGTCAGATGCTTTCGGCAAGACTAGAAATGCCGGTGGATAAAAAGCCCAAGGCATATGCTCTGTTTGCGCATTGTTTTACCTGCTCCAAAAACTTAATGGCCGTTACCAATATTAGTAGGGCCCTGACATCCAGAGGGATTGCCGTTTTACGTTTTGATTTTACTGGGCTTGGTGACAGCGAAGGCGAATTCGCAGACACAAATTTTTCGAGCAATGTTCAGGATTTGATCGTTGCTGCGGAATACCTTAAGTCCGAATATGAGGCCCCTAAGCTAATTGTAGGTCATTCCTTAGGAGGGGCAGCTGTGTTAATTGCAGCCCATAAACTTCCTTATATCACAGCGGTCGCCACAGTTGGAGCGCCAGCCGATCCACCGCATGTAAAGCACTTATTTGAAGGAGCGCTAGACGAAATTGAGACAGCCGGCAAGGCAAAAGTTTCCCTTGGCGGAAGACCTTTTACCATAAAGAAGCAGTTCATCGATGACCTGCAGGAGTACGAACAGTCTCAGGTAATTAAAGAATTGGATAGGCCACTACTCATTCTTCACTCCCCACAAGATGATACAGTAGATATTAAAAATGCTGAGAAAATATATCTGGCAGCGCATCACCCCAAGAGTTATATCTCTCTGGATGGAGCAGACCATTTGCTGACAAGAAAGGAAGACGCCTCCTATGTGGGTGAAGTAATCGCCTCTTGGGCTACCCGGTATTTGCCAAAGCCAGATGAAGATGGGCTAACTACTGATCACCAAGTAGTGGTAAGGAATGAAAAGGAAAGAGGTCTGCTCACGGAGATTTTAGCTAATGGCCACTATATGATTGCAGATGAGCCAAAAGACGTGGGAGGTACCGACTTGGCTGGAACGCCATATGACCTATTGGTTGCTTCTCTAGGTGCTTGTACTGCCATGACCATTCGGTTGTACGCGAACCACAAAGGACTTGATTTGGAAGAGGTTAAAGTTCACCTCACCAGAGAAAAACGACATGCGGCCGATGCTGAGTCTTTAGATGAAAAGAGCAAGATGGAATTCATCGATCGGGAGCTGGAGCTAACCGGTAACCTTACTGAAGAACAGCGAAATAGGATCGTTGAGATTGCCGATCGCTGTCCAGTTCATAAGACACTGACGCAAGGTTTAATTGTGAACACTAAACTGAAGCAAGCTGTTTCCTGAAAATAAAGGCAGGTGATTAGTCATTTTTGATTAATTTGTAAGCTTGCACAAAGCTAGAATTGAATCGATATCATTAATAAGGCAGCTGAATGACTGAAATACAACAGACAGTTTTACTTCTGGGTGGTTTTGCCATTATCGCTGTGGCAGCTAATCAGATTGCCGGCTTTTTCCAAAAGATCAAGCTTCCCTTTATCACGGGTTTGCTGGTAATTGGGCTGTTTTCAGGACCATTTATTTTCAAATTGCTTCCTAAGGAAGCAGGCTCAGGCCTTCAGTTTATCAATGATATTTCATTAGCCTTTATCGCTTTTGCCGCAGCGGCAGAGCTTTACTTAAAGGAGTTAAGAGGTCAGATGAAGAGCATTAAGTGGATGACCTTCGGCCAGCTGGCGGTGACGTTCATCGGCAGCTCCGTATTGATATTCTTTCTTGCCGGACAGATAGAGTTCATGCGAGATATGAACAACGCGTCCAAAGTAGCGGTGGCGATAATGATGGCAACCATTTTTGTGGCAAGATCACCTGCTTCGGCAATTGCCGTCATCAATGAGATGAGGGCTAAGGGCCCCTTTGTGCAGATGGCCATGGGGGTGACAGTAATCAAGGACTTCCTAGTAATCGTCTTGTTCGCGGTGTGCTTGTCTATCGCAACATCGCTTGTGAATGGAAATCCATTTGATTTACAGTTTTTGCTTATTCTTCTAGCGGAACTATCAGCTTCATTTGTATTGGGCTATTTGGTAGGTAGAATACTCATTCTGGCACTGAAACTAAGAGCCAATCCTTATTTTAAGATGGCTTTGATTCTGGCCATTGGCTATTCCGTTTACCTACTTTATTATTTTGTAAAACACTATACACTTGATCATTTTGGTCACGAGTTCCATATAGAACCCCTGCTTATCTGTATCATTGGTAGCTTCATTGTGACCAATTACTCACGTTTTAGGTACGAGTTCATCAAACTTCTGGAAGAAATAGGGCCGGTAATTTATATCTGCTTTTTCACACTTACTGGTGCTACAGTATCTATCGATATCCTTGTCAAGGTAATTGGAGTTGCCTTTATGTTGTTTGGCATTCGTCTGGTTACCATGATCATTGGTTCTTTGGTCGGAGGTTCTTTAGCGGGCGATTCGGCCTTGTTCCGAAAAATAGGCTGGATGCCTTTTGTGACACAGGCTGGAGTTGGTTTAGGATTGGCGACAATTGTAGCGAATACATTTCCTGTCTTTGGAGCAGAATTTCAAACCATCGTAGTTGCCGTAATCGTACTCAACCAATTTGTGGGTCCACCATTGTTCAAATGGTCTATCCAGATGGTTGGCGAAGCGCGCACTAAAGCCAATACTCCACACTTTGATGGTGTTCGTGATGCTATAATCATTGGTATTGAGTCACAGTCGGTGGCTCTGGCCAGGCAGTTAAAAGAACATAATTGGGAAGCTGAATTATTAACCAGAAGCCAGGAGATTGAAGCATCTGAATATCCCGATCTGGTAGTACATAAGGTAGGTGACTTTGATGTCCAAACGCTTATTGACAATGATATTGAAAAGGCCGAGGCCGTTGTTTTAATGCTAACGGACGAGGAGAACCTTGCCATAGCTGAAATACTTTACGAGAAGGTTGGGACCAAGGACATTGTGGTAAGGCTAAACCACCGCTACAACTTCGAGAAATTCCATAAACTGGACTGCCTGATAGTTGACCCAGCAACAGCCATGGTGAGTCTCATGGATCACTTGGTAAGGTCACCACAAGCGGCAACCCTTTTATTGGGTATGCAGGAAAATCAAGATACCATGGATGTGGAGGTGCAAAACCCGAACTTACGTGGTCTGGCATTGCGTGATCTAAGATTACCCTCTGACGTTATTGTGCTTTCTGTGAACAGAGGGGGGCAAAGCATCATCACCCACGGTTATACGCGATTGAGGTTAGGTGATACCCTCACAGTGGTTGGATCTAATTCTAGCTTGGAAGAAGTCTCTTTGCGTTTCGAGCGATAATTAAAGAGTCGAGTACCTCTTGTAAATTCTTGGGAGGGGTTTTGCCGATCAACTTTTATATTGGTACAAATCTCCAACCATGAAACTATTGATCCAGCGTACATTCCTTTCTTTTCTCTTTCTTTTTTCCTTGATAAGCCTTTCGGCTCAAGACCTCTACATCACTGGCGGTTCGTACTTCGATGTGGCCTCAGGTGAAATGATCAAAAACCAGGGGATCGTGATTCGAAGTGGCAAGTTTGTGAACATCAATCAGGCTTTAACCTCAACCGAGGGGTATGAGGTATTAACGCTAAATGATAATCAATATCTGCTGCCTGGCATTTTTGATTTACATGCTCACTACCGCGTGACATTTGATGGGGTCCGAAGGGATGAGGTTGAGGCGAATCCCGTAATTTTTCTGGCCAATGGGGTTACTTCTACCTTTCCGGGAGGCGAAATTCAACCAGAAGTAATGCTTGAGGCCCGGAGAAAAATCGATCGTGGAGAGAAGATCGGGGCGCGAATTCATAGTTCTGGGCCATACTTTGGAACAGCATTTCCAGCCTGGAATAGGGGAACAACCATTGAAGACATTTACAATACGGTCGACAAATGGGCAGAACTTGGCGTCTCAGGCTTTAAAGCCAAAGGCATTTCACCTGTACTGCTGAAAGCTCTGATCGAAAGAGCACATATGCATGGCTTACCTGTCACAGGGCATCTGGGTTCTGGGTTTAGAAACACCGTCAATCCGAGAGATGCCATTACTATGGGGATTGATAGAATTGAGCACTTCCTAGGAGGCGATGCCTTACCCAATACACAATCGGCATATGCTACACTACAAAATTTAGACGTGAATGATCCAGCGATTGATAAGCAAATCGATCATTTCATCACCAATGGTATTTTCTTTGATGCTACACTCACTGCTTATGGATACTATGGTCATCGCGAGGAATTCTACGACCATTGGCATGATGAGCGTAAATATTTGACCCCTTATGCCTTTGAAATCACCAAAGAGACACGCCAGGAATTGGGTATGTTCCAAAAGATCTTCGATGTAAAGAAGGTGACGATCAAAAAGTACTTTGATAAAGGAGGTAAGATAACCTTAGGCACCGATCATCCTTCCGTTGGGGAATATATTCCTGGATTTAGTGCACATCGCGAAATGGAAGCCCTGGTTTCAATCGGTATTCCGAATGCTGAGGTTTTAAAAATTGCCACAATTAATGGTGCTCAGGCTTTGAGAAAGAGCGATATCCTTGGAAGCATTGCCGTAAGCAAATTGGCAGATGCTTTTGTGGTCACAGGCAACCCTCTGGACGAGATTACCAATACAAGAAATGTGCTTACCGTGATTAAAGGAGGAAAAGTATATGATTCAAAGACCTTGTTGAAAAGTGTGGAAGGTAAGATGGGGCCTAAGGATGAAGAGGATTGGAAAAATTGAGTGTTTTATGCCTTCAAAAGAACGTCATCCTGCCCCGAAGTTTCGGGGTATTTCAGGATCTAAAAAACCTTGTAGAACTCTCTTTGAGAGATTCTGAAACAAGCCTGTCTGCCACAGGCAGGGTGTCCGAAGGACGGAGGAGGCTTTTGATAGGTCAATCACGCAAGACCCCCCATTTATTACTTCCTCCACCCCCTAACCCCCGCCAGCGGGGGACAATATGGCTGGTGATGAGCGAAGGTCTCAATTACCTCCGTCTCCAGCTTTCTCTTTCTTTTCCTCAATGCGCTTTTGAGCGGCTCTTTTACGAAGCATCATTCTCCCTTGTCTGAACTGCGCTCTACCCATAAATTGGCGTTGACCGCCTTGTCTTCCTTGACCTCTAACCCCGTCTTGCCCTCTCTGGCCCCTTACGCGTTGCAATCTGTTTTTACCTTGTTTCTGCAGTTTTTGGAATTCTTCCCATTGCTCGGGAGTCAAGATACTTTTCATACGTTCCATTTGTTCTTGGCGTTGAACGAAAGCATCTCGCTTCATTTCTTCTCGCAATGCCCGCATTTTCTCCATCTGCGCTTTTCTGCTTTCTTGGTTGGCTTTTAACTCCTTATCCAGCTCGGCTTTTTGCTTGTCGGACAGCTCTAGCTTTGCTGCGATTTGCTCAGTCCTCAAGAGTGTCTTATCTCCACTTTGGGCGATGGCCTGACTGGCCGAAAAAATAACTGTAAGTATCAGTGTGCTTCTAAATAATGACCTCATATCTCTCTGTTTTAAATTCACCTTTTGGATGTGAAACAATGAGAATGGTTTAATTCAAAAGACGAAAGAATTTTAGAATGAAGTGCCTAAGCTTTAGCTTAGCGTACCTGAAAAGGCACTGTAACCTTGGTGTGATCCCAAGCTAAAATCAGTGCAGGAGTACCGTTTTCTTCAGTAAAATCAATGGTAAAAAGCTCCACCACATCGGGCAATAGCTCTACTCTCGCACTTACATTGACAACGTTGCTTTCTGGGTAATACGTGGTTCCCCAATCGGGAATTCTATTGTTGAAAATGACTTGCCAAGAAGAGGCGTCTGGGATGGTTACTAAAGAGTATTCACCGGCTGGAAGAAGCTGATCTTCTCCAAATGTGATGTCTCTGGAAACCTCAATTGTCGTTGGTTCGTTCGCCCCGGTTCTCCACCATCTGCCATAAGGGACCAAATCACCAAAAATCTCCCGACCCTTTTTTGAAGGACGACTATAAGTAACGCTTATACTGACGTCACTACTGGTATACCTAGCGATCGATTCTGGGCTATACTGTTTTGTTTGATATAGCATGTATTGCTGTACCCCAATAATTGCGAGTAGAACAAAGACAATAGTGCCAAAAATGTATATGACGCGCTTAGACATATGTCGTAAATATACCCATTTAGACATTGGAAACGTCCATTTGTCAAGTCATGTTATTTGATCGGTGTATTTCCTTTTTTAATTCATGTCTTGTACTAGTTGAATCCCTTTTCTATATCTTTGCCGCATGGCACAGAACGAAGATAATTTGCTCAAAAAGATCGCGAGTCACGCGAAGGAATACGGCTTCATTTTTCCATCCAGTGAAATTTATGACGGACTGGGTGCAGCATATGATTACGGGCAAAATGGAGTAGAGCTTAAGAACAATATCAAGCAATATTGGTGGAAGGCAATGGTTCAGATGAACGAGAACATTGTTGGCATTGATGCTTCAATTTTCATGCACCCAACCACCTGGAAAGCTTCTGGCCATGTCGATGCATTTAACGATCCGTTGATTGATAACAAAGACTCCAAAAAGCGATATAGAGCGGATGTGCTGATCGAAGATCACATCGCCAAGATAGAAGCGAAGATCAACAAAGAAGTGACCAAGGCGGAGAAGCGATTTGGTGACAGCTTTGACAAAGATCAGTTCATGGCGACTAATCCGAATGTGCTGAGAAATCAGGCCAAAATTGATGGCATCAATGAACGGATGGGAAAAGGCCTTGAAAATGGGGACCTCGCTGATATCAAAGCCTTGATTGAAGAATTGGGGATCGCAGATCCTGTATCGGGTTCTAAAAACTGGACCGATGTGCGTCAGTTTAACCTGATGTTCTCTACGGAGATGGGTTCCGTGGCTGATGATTCTAACAAAATCTACCTGAGACCAGAGACTGCCCAGGGCATCTTTGTCAACTTCCTCAATGTGCAAAAGACCGGTAGAATGAAAATCCCTTTCGGTATCGCTCAGATTGGTAAGGCATTTAGAAATGAGATCATTGCTCGCCAATTCATCTTTAGAATGCGTGAGTTTGAGCAGATGGAGATGCAATTTTTTGTCAAACCGGGCGAAGAAATTGAATGGTACGAAAACTGGAAGGCCAAGCGAATTGCCTGGCATAAAGCACTCGGCTTAGGAGAAGAGAATTACCGTTTCCACGATCATGTGAACCTAGCGCACTATGCGAATGCTGCTGCTGATATTCAGTTCAATTTCCCTATGGGCTTCAAAGAACTAGAAGGCATTCACTCAAGAACTGACTTTGACCTAAAGGCCCACGAAGAGCATTCAGGTAAGAAATTGCAGTTCTTTGATACAGTTGAGAATAAGTCTTACGTGCCGTACGTGGTGGAAACTTCCATAGGTCTGGATCGTATGTTCCTGGCTATCTTGTCCAGTGCTTTCACTGAAGAAACTTTGGAAGATGGAAGTGAAAGAACAGTGTTGAAGTTACCAGCACCATTGGCACCTTATCATGTGGCTGTGTTGCCATTATTGAAAAAGGAAGAGTCAGGTTTACCTGCAAAGGCAAGAGAGATTCTCTCTGAACTGCAGTTTGATTTCAATTGCCAATATGACGAGAAAGATGCCATTGGTAAACGATATAGAAGACAGGATGCCATTGGTACACCTTACTGCGTAACGGTGGATCACCAGACTTTAGAAGATAATACCGTGACCATTCGGGATAGAGATGACCTTTCTCAAATCAGAGTATCTATAGATGAGGTAAAAGGCAAACTCAAGGAAAAGACTTCTATGGAGTCTCTTTTGAGGAAGCTAGATTAGACTCCTGTGAAATAAGTTTGAGTCAATTCTTGGTTGTCTGCTTGAATCTCCTGTAGCCTTTGAATAGCATCATCTATTTGAGTATCCTTTGAGACAAAGTGTATTCCCTTTTTCTCTTGATCAGCTTTCTCTTTTTCTAAATGATCAAAGATTAACTTGAATTTACCGAATTCTTGATTTGTCATAGCAATAGAGGTGAATGTGCGAATTTATAAAATTATTTTCTTTCTAGCTTGAGCTTCTATTTGTAATCTAAGAGGTGTAAGGTTATTTAATGTGCCACACCTGGTGCATTTGAACGTATTATTTTTAGGGTAAGCTATTGCCCCTTGTTCTAAAGGAACGTTCTTTTTGAGATTAGCTTGTATTTTGTACCGGGCCTGGCAGGTGGGACAGTTATAGTCAATCATAGCTTTATCTGGTTCACCTCCTTTTCCAGGCATATTTTGAAGAGGAGGAATATTTGTTCCCGAGAATCTAAATATTTGTGAGGAGTGCGTTTCAAATACTTTGTAAATATTCGTTGACTCAAATGTCATTCTAAGTAGAGTATAGTATCTATTTATAGCGTCCTCCAAATTGGAATCTTCAGTATAATCCTTTATTTCTAGCTTCATCGCTCTTAAATCCGCGATTTTTATTGACTTGCCATGTGTCAGCCATTCTGAATGCTTACACAAAATGTTGGCAATGTCCTCTGCTCGTTTTACCTTTTCTTCATCAGTTACTTTCTTGCCAGTCGATTTATGAGTTTCCCAATTCTTGAACTTGTACGTTGATAGCCATTTTGTGACTAACGATTTTGAGAATGACTGAGCATTTTCGCAGTGTTGAATTTCTCCCGGAGAAATATTCTGTAAAATCGGTATGTAGGCAGGGTTTAATTTACCTCTTTCAATGACTTCTGACTTTATTTTTTCTAACCCTTCGAGGAATGCTTCCGCAGAGAATCTTTTATTATTAGATGCTATTTGAGCATCTATGGGCCCCAATGCAGCAGTTTTGCCCATAAGTATCTCATCCGTACCCATGGCGAATATTGTTCCAGCGCTTTTTGCTATTCCTGGTATGATTACGGCTACTTTTTCGAACTTTACCCGAAGTAGGTCTATGAGGTCTTCAACCACTTCGGCAAAACCACCAGGCGTTTCAATTATTATATCTACACTTTTGCTTTTGCATTGAGCAATTTGGTCCTTGAATGGAAGTACATCAGATAAATCGATAGATATGGGAGCATTAGCAGCGGTAAGGTCTGCGGCATAGACTAGCACATCAGAATCTCTTAACTGGGCTATCCTCTTTAATTGTTTTTTTCTTTCGTCCGATAATTTTTGAAAGTTCAACCCTTTATCAAGGTACTCAGAGTAGATTCCCATTTGTGTGCGTTTCTTTAATTATACCGAAATTATTTTAACAACACAACTATTATGTTTTGAGAGGATTAATAATAATTAGAATAGTTCTATTTGCCCTTTAGTTGTTCGAGCAAATAAATCTGTTCTAAGTGGCGGTCGATGGGGGATATCTTTGAAATATTTGGCTTTGTTGAGCTCAAACATCCGGTGAATGGACTGTACCATTCGCCCATCACCTTTCATGCGCATGCCAAATCGACTATCATTGAGTTTCCCGTTGTGAGCCCCCTTGATTTGATTTAGAATCTTTTCCGCACGATCGGGGAAAGCCTGTGGCACCCAGTTTTCAAAAACCTGACCAATTTGCCCGTTTAGTCTTACCATGGTAAAACCGGCACTTCTGGCCCCGGCATTGGCTGCCGCTTTCATAATGGCTGGAATTTCATGATCATTGAGTCCTGGAATCACGGGGCCAATCATAATGCTGACCGGAATGCCTCGATTGGACAGCTTTTCTATCGTTTTGAGCTTTTGTTTGGCGGTAGCAGTCCTTGGTTCCAGCTTTCGCCTGACTTTTTCGTCTAAGGAGGTAAGCGAAAAATGCAATCCGATGAGATTCAGATCTGCTAGTGGACCGAGAATATCTATATCGCGCGAGACAATCACATTCTTGGTAATCATCCCCACTGGATGCTTATACTGAAGGAAGATCTCAAGCAGCTTTCTGGTGATTTTCAATTTTCTTTCGATCGGTTGGTAGCAGTCGGTATTTCCAGAAAGGACAATTGTCTTTGGGTTCCATCTAGGATTTTGAAACTGCTTCTCAAGGAGTTCGGGAGCGTTTTCCTTGTAAAGGATGACTCTTTCAAAGTCGAGGCCTGCATTGTAGCCCCAGTATTCATGAGAGTTTCGGGCATAGCAGTAAATGCAGCCATGTTCACAACCCTGATAGGGGTTGAGGGAATATTCCATACCTACATCGGGACTGGTTACTTTATTGACAATGGTTTTAGGAAAGATTTTGATGTATTTGGTCTTTGGCGCATCTTCATCATACTCATCGATACCCTCAATATGTTCCTGTACATATTCATGAAGCAAGAATTTGTTTTTGACCTGTATCTGTGCTCCCCTTCCTTTGTACATAAACTATAAAAATTAGCAAACTAAAAATAATAGTTAAAAACTAATAATTATAGTATAAATCAATGAATGTTTTGGTGAAGTTTAGATCCTTCGTTGCAACTAAGAATCTATGTTCGTCATTCTGTCCCGAAACTTCGGGGTGTTTCAGAATCTACAGTAATAGACCCTGAAACGAGTTCAGGGTGACGCTGTGGATTGATTGGAAACGGATGAAACTAGCCGTCAGACTGCTAGAAGCGGTCGGACGGTTAATTCAGATAGTCAAAAAAGCCGCACCGAAAACACCAGCACTGTCACCAAGCTTTGGCCTAACAATTTTTGTTTCTAAGCGAGGGTTAAATACATGCTTTTCAGCTTCTGCTACTCCTCGTGTATAGAGCTCCTCTATGTTGCCCACTCCACCGCCTAAGATAATGACATCGGGATCTAGAGTATTGATGATAGTCGATATACCTAAGCCAAAGAAGTGCATCAGTCTGTCCATAGTTTTCACTGCATTAGGATCTTCACCTGTACGGGCCGCTGGAATGATTTCCTTGAGTCTTTTTCGGGTGCCCGTGATCTCCTCGTAGTAATTCTCAAGCCCAGTTCCAGAGATAATTTTTTCCGTGCAGCCTGATTTTCCGCAGTAGCAAGGCCCGCCAGAGGCATCAAGGAAGTTATGGCCCCACTCTCCACCAATACCATGCTTACCATTGATGACTTGTCCATTTACCACTACACCCCCTCCACAGCCAGTACCCATGATCACGCCAAAAACTACCTTTGCATCCGGATCTACTTCAGGAACAATACCCATTTGCGCCTCTGCAAGGGCAAAGCAATTAGCATCATTGGCCATAACGGTCGGAATTCCTATCAAAGCCTCAAGATCTTTTTTGAAGGGCTTCTTATTGATGGACTGAGAGTTGCTGTTTTTCAAGAGGCCAGTAGGAGGGTCAATCGCTCCCGGGGTGCCCATTCCGATGATATTAGGCCTTTCGCCAATTTTTTCCGACAATTGATCAATCAACATCTTAATGCGATTGAGTACATGCTCATAACCACCGTCACTTTCCGTATCGATTCTTTCTCTGACCAATACCTGGGGGTCGTCTTTCGACTTCAAAACGATGCCTTCGATTTTTGTACCACCTAAATCAATTCCCCAAAGCTTTTCTGACATGCCTAAATATAATTGTAATCAATCATTAACTCTAAAGACCTTTGCTTCCCAAGGTCTCATTAACAGGTCTTCTGTAGCATCAGTGTAGTTGTAGGCCAATAGTTCGAGGCCTGTGATAATCGGATCGAAGTCGACTTCCTGATCCGAGAAGTTCAACACTACTAAGAACTCGTTGACTTCGTCCCACCTTCGGTAGGCATAAATCTGTGGATGCTCATTTTGGATCGACTCATAATCTCCGTACACCAAAGTCGGATTGTCCTTACGGAACTGAATCATCTTACGGTAGAAATTCAAGATGGATTCCGTATTGCGTTCCTGATCTTCGACATTTATGTCTGTATGGTTGGGGTTCACTTTTATCCAAGGCTGACCTTCTGTGAAACCCGCATTTTTCCCATCCGACCATTGCATTGGTGTGCGTGCGTTGTCCCTTCCAATCTCGTATACCTTGCCTAAGTGATCCTTAGGGTCTTTGCCATCTGCTTCGAGGGCCTTAAAGAAGTTCAGCGTTTCCACATCCTTGTAATCATTAGGGTCTTCAAAGGCAATATTGGTCATGCCAATTTCATCTCCTTGATAGATATATGGAGTTCCTCTTAAGGTCATTAATAGGGTAGAGAGCAGCTTGGAGGCCTTTTCTCTGTAAGGCCCATCTGTTGCAAAGCGCGAGACCATTCTTGGAAAATCATGGTTTCCCAAGAAGATACTTCCCCAGCCTTTTCCTTTGAGTTTTTCATCCCAGCGTGTGAATACATCTTTGAATTCTTGAAAGTCAATGGGCAATGGATCGAAGCGTCCGCCATCTCCCATGTTCATGAACATATGGTCGAAATGAAAAACCATGTTCAGCTCATTTCGGTCTTCACCGACATAGTCGAGTCCATGCTCTAAGGTGATGCCTGGGCCTTCACCTACCGTCATGATATCGTACTGGCTTAAGACTTCTTTATTCAATTCTTGGAGAAATTCATGAACCCTGGGACCATTGGCGAACTGATTCGTTACAACTTCATCGAACCGTTCCCCGATCAGTTTGGCATATTCAGGTCGCTTAGAAATTAGTGAAATCACATCCATTCTAAAACCATCGACTCCCTTTTCGAACCAGTATCTCACAATCTCCTGGACCTCTTTTCGGACTTTTGGGTTTTCCCAGTTCAGGTCCGGTTGCTTGACGGTAAACATGTGGAGATAGTATTCTTCGGTCTGTTCGTCATATTCCCAGGTTGAGCCACCAAAGAAGCCTTGCCAGTCATTCGGTGGACCTCCATTTACTCCGGGTTTCCAGATATAGTAGTCGCGATATGGGTTGTCTTTTGATTTTCTTGACGCTTCGAACCACTTGTGCTCATCTGATGAATGATTGACCACCAGATCCATCACTAGTTTCATTCCTCTTGCATGAATTCCTTCGAGTAGTCGGTCAAAGTCATCCATAGTACCGAATTCATCCATGATATTGCGGTAATCCGCAATGTCATAGCCATTATCGTCATTGGGGGATTTATACACGGGACATAGCCATATCACATCAATACCCAATGACTGAATGTAGTCAAGCTTTTCGATGACACCAGGGATGTCTCCGAGACCGTCATTATCAGAGTCTTTGAAGCTTCTAGGGTATATTTGATATACTACGCTTTCTTTCCACCAGGTTTTTGTCATGATGTCTATTTATTCGTTAACCAATAGAATTGATATGGCTTAAGCGAAAGCCTTCCATCTTTAATTTTAACTGTTTTGCCAGAGATTCTATCTACCATTTTAAAGGGATTGACCTGTGTTTGTGGAAATACCAAATGAGGGTAAACCTCTTGATCGGTATCCTTGAAATTGGCAATTACCAAGGTATTCTGGTTTTCAAGGCTACGCTGAAACGCAAATACATGCTCATTTGACACTTCCACAAGCTGTGTGTTATTCTCGTCAGAGAACTCTTGTACCGATCGCCTTACACTAATCATTCTTTTCAAAGCGTTGAAGACTTTTTCCTCCGGAGTATTCTTTTTTGTTCTCTTTTCGGCCCTTTTCCAATCCATCATTGGCCTGTGCATCCAGCGATTGTCATCGCTTTTCGCTTCGTCTTTTAAGAAGCCATAATCATTCAGTGTTGCAATTTCATCTCCCGAATAGATGACAGGAATTCCCCCGTAAGAGAGGATAATGCTATGGAGCAAGTTGATTCTATCAATGGCTCTTCGAATGCCTAATGTATTGCCTTCATTTATCGCTTCTTCCAAACCCGATAGTGAGGCCATTGAACCCGAAATACGCGCATCACCTGTCTTTGGGTTATACATAAAGGGCATGCCCTTGGCGAAAGACCCGTGAAAGTCCCCGGTTAGAAACTTTGTAAGGAATTTTCTATGAGGTCCTGGATCAAAGCCTGATTCTTGAATATGCCGATCCTCGAAACCCATGCCAATATCGTCATGACAACGGGCATAGTTGATCCACGTGGTACCATTGGGTTTCCGAGGAATATCTCTTAGACTGGCTTTCATAACACGCGTACTTCGTGTCGCCAACGAATTCCATAACAATGCCATTAAAGTGGCATTATAAGCCATGTCATGCTCATTACTCCATACTTCAGAGTCACCGAAGTACTTGACAATTTCAGTAGGAGCAACGATAGCCTCAGCCAGAAATGCCACACCAGGAGCAGTTACTTGTGTACACAACTTAAATAACTGATGTATGATATGAGCTTGTGGTAAATTCTGACATGCGGTACCAATTTGCTTCCACACAAAGGCCACAGCATCCATTCGGAACACATCCACTCCCATATTAGCCAGATGGAAGATGTTGTCGATCATTTCCACCAATACATAGGGGTTGGTATAGTTCAGGTCCCACTGATAGTGGTTGAAAACTGTCATTACCCAGCGCTGCATCTCTTCATCAAAGGTGAAGTTGCCAGGTGAGCTTTCAGGGAAAACCTCTGGCATCGACCGCTCAAACATATACGGGGTAGAGCGATCCTCATACGTGTGGTAAAAATCTTGATGGGCCTTATCACCTGCTTTCGCTTTTTTAGCCCATTCGTGCTCATCGCTGGTGTGGTTCACCACAAAATCGAGCATAACCAATGTATCTCTCGAACGGAGTGCCTTGGTCACTTTTTTAAAGTCTTGGTTAGTACCAAAGCGTTGATCAATTTTTCTATAATCGCTCACGGCATAGCCCCCATCGTTTTTGACTTTAGGACTTTCGAGCAGAGGCATCAGGTGCAAGAAATTGACACCAAGTTCTTCGAAATAGTCTAGTCGATCCACAAGGCCATTTAAATCCTTATTAAAACGATCGACATAGAGCATCATTCCGGTGATTTCCTGACTTCTAAACCAGGCAGGGTTTTCTTCTCTCTTTTGATCAGATTTCTTCAAATATTCCGGCCGTTTCAGATAAGCCTCCAACATGACCTGGCTGAGTTTCTCAAAAGCAGGCATGGCATTTTCGTGCTGGCCATATAGTTTTTGAAATCGACTGTAGATATCACTGAACAGACTTATATATCTTCTTTCGAATTCATCAATACCCTTGCTGCCTGCCTTTACCTTAATTGAGGGCAGAAGCTTTTTCAATAATAAGTGGGCCGATGGGTTATACATTGAAGATGGCGTTCGATACGATCTAAAAGTGGCGGCTAAAGTATTTTATTCTTGACTGAGAACCAATGACAAAAAGCGTAAAAAAAGCCCCGATTCAGGGATTTCCTGAATGGGGCTTTTTTTCAAAGAAGTCCTAGGCAAACCATAGGACAATAATCGCTGTCAATATCAGAAGCAATAGAGACAGTGTTCTGTAGTTTTTATACCAAGGCAGACCAACCAACTCTTTGGTCTCGTCTTGGTAGATTCTCTTGCTCCAGATCATTCCCTCTAGTTTTTCTTCGGTCGGTGCCGGAGACATTGAGCTAACAGCAAGGTTAATTACACAAGCTATGACAAACAATACAGGAACAATGTATAAGAAGTGAACACCTGTTTGCTCTGTGCTAATGCCTCCGTATGTTGAGAAGCAATAGGCAATCCACCCAAGTACTAGTAAATAAGAGAGCACTAAACTCCAGAAGCCACCATTGGCATTGGACCTTCTGCTGAAGAGTCCAACCACAAATGCTGCTACAATTGGAGGCGAAATAAAGCCGAGAATCTGTTGTAAATAAGTCCACAGTGAGCGGAAAGTTTCAATCATTGGCGCCCAGGCCGCAGCAAGAATAACGAGTACAACTGTGGCAATCTGACCAGCTCTTACCAGTCCTTTGGAACTAATCCCAGGCTTCAGTTTTTGCACAAAGTCCATTGTGATCAATGTTGAGGCAGAGTTCAGAGTTGCTGAAATACTAGATGACATGGCTGCCAATAAGCCAGCGATTACTAATCCGAGAATACCTGTTGGTAGCAATGAATAAATCAGTACCGGATATGTCATATTAGGACAATCTGCTAGTGCACCACAAGTCTCAAAACCACCTTCGACTGGAATTTGATAATTCAAGAAGCTGATATCTGTATCTGAGAAAAGTAGTATGGCTAATACACCTGGAATTACCATGATGAATAGTACCGGTAATTTTAATAAACCTGCGAAGATGGCACCCCATCTACCATGGTTAAGATCTTTTGCTGAAAGCACTCTTTGTACCATAAACTGATTATTGGCCCAGAAGTAAAAGCCTAGTAGTGGTACACCGAGAAGTAAGCCAGGCCATGGCATTGACTTATCCGATGCTGGCCGTATAAGACTCAGCACTTCCCCCGAATCTTTTTCTATTGCTCCACTTGCATGTAGGTTATTCAAGCCATCGATCATGGCTCTCCATCCACCCACTTCGCTAAAGGCAAAGTAGGTAACCAATATAGAACCGAATATGAGTAACACAGCTTGAATAACTTCTGTATGCACCACCGATGAAAGCCCGCCTGGAATGGTATAGGCTGCTGCTGCAAAGGCCAGCAAAGCAATGATGATCCAGGATGGTGTTCCTGGGAAAATGATTTTAAGAATTAGATTACCCGCATAAAGGCCGGATGCGGTATCAATAATTACATTACCTACGATGGTAATTCCAGAAAAGAGGTAACGTGTTCTGGTATCATATCGCCTCTCCAGAAACTCAGGCATAGTATACACCTTGGATTTCAAGTAGAAGGGTAGAAAGAATATGGCAAAGATAACGAGCACAACTGCCGCCATCCACTCGTAGTTATAGACAGCCACGTCTGTGTTGAAAGCATCAGAGGTAAGTCCTATCAGTGTATTACTACCAATATTTGCCGCAAATAGGGAGATACCTACAATAGGCCAAGCCATATTTCGGCCTGCGAGAAAGTAGTCTTCGGAGCTCTCTTGTTTTCCCTTTCGGATTCCGTACCAAACGATTCCCACGAGGTACACGATAATGATCGTGTAATCACTCCATTCTAATCCAATATTGTCCATTAGTTGTTTTTAAGGTTGCCAAAATACACCTGTGGTTGCCTTGAGTGTATTTCAGTAAAAGCGCGTTTCAGTATTGAAGCGAGTTGTCAGTGAATTACCACCTGTCGCAACATATAATTATAAGGACTTCGGGGGGAAAATCATAGTTTTTGGAGGGTTAAAGCGAACATCCGAAAACAAAAAAAGCCAGCAATTAAAGCTGGCTTTCAATGACTTTTGAAATGTCTACTGATTATTCTGTGCTAGACTTTCGTTTTTCATTTCGAGTTTGTCAACCACAAAGTTGCCGAGCGCTCTTCCTTGGGTAACCCCATTGGCAATGGCAGGCATGTAGTGAATTCCGCCATACATTCTACTGATCGCAGCTTCTTCAGAGGCATCTATAAAGGAAGTAAACGATCTTACGGGAAGGCCATACTTAACTTCGGTATCGTCATCGAAGGCAAAATTGTCACCGAAGATTGAAGTTAAGGCCACTGCAGCAGCGTTTGAAATTACAGAGTGTCCACTCGTATATTCCGGAAATGGAGGCGTCTGTAACAGCGGTAACCATTCCTCATCAATATGCTTATTGATAAGTGTTTCAGGGCGAATAAGGTTACTCCTAAATTTCTCATCCCAGCAGCTGATGAAACCATCTGCCAGGGCGATTGAAGTCAAGGCATAGGCTTCAGCCGTCTTCATAGGTGCTGTTTCTTCTTTCTGACAAGCAATCTTTACAATACCAATCCAATGTCCACCAGGGGTGATTTTCTTGGTCGCTGCCATTACATGACCAGTCACATTCATTACATAAGGGTTGCAATCCCAGAAGGAGGCAATTTCTTTTTGCTCTTCTGTTAAATTGTTTCCAACCGTGTAAACCTCCATCACTTCTTTGTAGAAAGGGCTGCCTTCCTTCATGTCAAAAGGCGTTGGTCTGACAGGGACAAACTGGTCAGCAGAGTCTATGACAAAAGGCCTGATTTTCGTCCAGTGTGGCTCGATCGCCTCCATATAACCTGGAGGTGTTGGTTGCCATCTGGTAGGGTCGTCAGTTACCGTGAACTTAGGGAAGGTCCGGGTTTGCTTGTAATTGTCGCCATCGGCCCAAGCCAAAATATGAGCTGCAACCTGATCTCCATACGCCACTGAGGCATCGAAGTATGAGCTTTTAACCCCTCTTTTTAAGTCTTTATAAAGCTCGGCCTTATAGGTATCCATTTTGTCTTCAGAAAAAATTAGAGCGGTACCTACTTTGATGAAGGCTTCGAGTGCCGCTAGTTCATGACTGACATTTCCCTCGGGTTGAGGGATTGCAGTCATTTGAGCTAGTTGGCCTGCAAAGGCTTTATACTCGCTATTGTTTTGCGCCAGTATTTCATACATGGCTATGCTTGGGTAAGCATAGATTCTGCTGGCCACAGGTGGAGAGAAAATATCATGGACGATCACCTCAGAGAGCTTCTCCATCGTGTCATGATAGACGTCCGATGAAATGGAAATCTCCTCTTTTCCTGAATCACAGGCAGAGAATATCGATAGGCTTAATACTAGAATAAAAAAGTTCTTCTTCATCTCTTCCAACATTTCTGATTTACACTTCAAATTTTGCGGTTCTTCCGCTTATCTGCAAGCTAATGGGCTAGTATTAAGCCGAATAGGGTCTTATTTTTTGTAAAACCCTTTTATCTCCAAGCTTTTCCAGCCTTTAGGAAGGTTCTGTTTCCCTTTTACAATGCCAGCGTCAGTAATATCTAAACCACCAAAGCCGCCAAGTACAGTCTGCAACATTCCTCCTGCGCCTGTCGCAAAATATGGATTAGTGCCCCCTCTGGTTTCGGACAATACCCCAAAAGGAGGTACTCCATTAGGTCGAAAACTATTAGTCCAGACATCAAAAGCTTTGTTCGCATCACCGAGGCGAGCGTAGATAGTAGCTAAAACGCAAAAGCCCATAGCAGGACCATTTGGAGACATTTTGGTCTCATAAAATTTGAGGTCTTTTTCTATTTGTTTTTTGTCCGAATAGAATTGAAGTGGGTATGAAAGCAGGTTTACATCTGCCTGTTTGATCATGACATCTACATAAGTGGCATTTTCCCTAGTGGTACCATCATCAAATTTGAGAACAGGAATGTTGGCCGCAACATTAGCCCAATCAGGGTCGGCCGTTTCTCCTAAGATTTGAGCGGCCTCTGTTGCATAGCCCAGGGTTAATTTTGCAATAGCATTGGTAAAAGCATTGTTGTCAATGTTCTCTTCCCACTCGTTCGCTCCAATGACATTCTTGATATCATACTGGCCTGGACCATTTCTTTCAACTCTACTCGCCCAAAATGTGGCTACCTCTTTTAGCACTGGCCAGCCGCGATCTCTTAGCCACTCTTTGTCTCCGGTAACCTGATAATATTTCCAGAAAGCCCAACCAACGCAACCAGTAATGTGATGTTCAAAAGGACCTGTTAAGGCCCAAACAGGTGTATCTTCAGAGCCATCATCAGCAGATTCCCAGGGAAATTGAGCCCCTTTGTATCCATGCGCAAAGGCATTTTGCTTAGCCGCTTCCAGTCTTTGAAAGCGATATTCTAACAAGGATTTAGCAATGTCTGGTTGGAGCATCAACAGCGGTGGATACATCCATAGTTCTGTGTCCCAGAAGACATGACCATTATAGCCTAGACCAGAAAGCCCCATGGGCGAAAGTGAATAGGCCGTGCCAGCTCTTGCGAAAGAATACAAGTGGTACAATGCCGATCTAACGTCTTTTTGAGACTGTAAATCACCTTCAATGACAATATCACTTTCCCAAAGTTCATCCCAAGCGGCCACGTGTCTTTCGATTAAGCGATCCATACCTTCCAATCGAGCATAGATAGTAAGCCTTTCCGCTTCATTATGTGGGTCTGCAAAGTGCTCACTAGCCAATGTAGATCCTACCAGCGCAAATGTGTAAGTCTCTCCAGCCTTTAGCTCTTTATCAAACTTGGCCCAGTGTCGGTTGAAATCCCAGTCTTCATGGATCACTTTTGGTTCATGACCATGCTCTTCTGGAAAAATAAATGTAGAGGAGGCTGCTACTGTGCTAGATCCTGATGGACTCTTCCCAACTGAGGTCATCAAAGGGAAGGAAACGTGAGGGCGATCGATTTGGGCATAGAATTGGTTTACCTCGGTTAAGTGATCGGGCGCCTCCATTACGCTAATGGGGGTAATTAGAATGTCCTTTTTTGCCGTGATTTTCATGATTACCATAGCCGTGAAAGGCAATTGGCGTAAAGACATCATCTGATGTTCAACTGAAGCGAGGTCTTCAATATCAAAAGTAGTGGTGAGAATGGCCTTCTTCATGTCCAGGACTTGCTGATAGTTGCTCACCATATCGCCACCAACCCGTCTTCGATTGATGTCCAAATCGAAATTGACGTGATTGAATGTTTTCAGGATGTTAGAAACACGCCCTCTTTGGTAGTTGTCATATACTCCATTTAGCACCACATCTTGCACGCGCATAGGTTGAGGAGAGGAAACAATCCCAACCATCCCATTACCGACAGTGATGCCAAAGTAGTTATTAGGATCGATGTCTTTGGCTGGAATATGCCATGGTGACTGATCATAGTTTTGAGCGAATGCCGCTACAGTAAAGAGCAGCAGAAAACCTGAGATAAATTTTTTCATGATTCAATTAATTAGCGCGTTTCAAGAATATTTCTGCGAACAGAATGTATGAATAATGATACGAATTTTGACAGTGAGATTCTAATAAGAGAGTACTAGAATCGGCCTTAATTATATTAGAGGCTAATCTTCAGGGCTAAGGTATAAGTGCGTGTAGTGAAATGCTGAGCGCGCTCATCAATCCCAGCAGCAAATCCTTGGAAAAGGGAGCGCGCAGCCCTTGGGTGTATATACCTTATTTCTGGGTCAATCCCCGTGTAATTCGTAATTGTGAAAAGGTTTTGACCGATGAGCTCAATGGTCAATGAATGATCTCCGCCTATTACGACCGTCTTAGCAATGGCAAG
This sequence comes from Roseivirga sp. 4D4, assembly GCF_001747095.1. NCBI lineage: Bacteria > Pseudomonadati > Bacteroidota > Cytophagia > Cytophagales > Roseivirgaceae > Roseivirga > Roseivirga sp. 4D4. Next base: position 3,254,613 of record NZ_MDGP01000001.1, on the reverse strand, counting down.
ATTATTTAGCCTTAGGAAAGAGGCCTTTTCTATATAGTTATCAGAAAAGGTTGATTCTGTAGCACCGACATACTGATCAGTAACAACAGAATTGAAACCTGCAGAAAAAGGGTTTAAAGATTCGTAAAACCAGCGAGATACATTTAATAATGAGTGACCAAAACTACCTCTTAGTAAAAAGCTGAGGCGCCAGCTGTTAAATGAAAAGGAGTTATAGAATCCAACATCAGTGGTAGGTAGCGCATTTCCGACTTTTTCCCATGCATCAAAGCTCTGATCAGTAACTTGAACATTACCATTATCATCTACAGAAAGGAGACGTGGGGCATATAGGTCTGCAATGGGACTTCCAACATAGCTTCTGGTTGATATATTGGAAGGTCCTCCTTGAGAAAAGGAGAAGGAGCCTACGACTGCGTCAAAACTTGCTCGGTCCAAAGTATTGGGTTGGTAATGGGTAGTATTTAATTGGCTCATCCATTTCACCTCACCTATTTCTTTGTCATAGTTCAAGGTGAATTCGATACCGGAAGTCGAAATATCGATTGCATTGCTGTAGACAAAGTTTGCTGTGTGGAAGGTCCCTGGATCGTATGCGTTGGGTGAGCCGATTGGCACGAATTCTCGATAAATAATGTCTTCGGATTTTCGATCGAAGTAGTTAAACGACCCTGACAGGCCCCATGCACCTATAGAGAAATCAATTCCAAGGTTTAACTCCTTGGTTTCTTCCCATTGTAACATTGGATTTCTGGAATTTGCCTGTACACCAGCAACGAAAATGTCATCTGTGGTATTGGCATCACCATCAAGGTCTCTGGGCGCATTTGGTACAATTATGTTCTCGGCAAGTAGGGGGCTTGGAGGCAGGTTGCCACTGGTGCCATAACTGGCATGCAGGCTTAGCTTACTAAGCTTCCCCGCATCTAGAATGTCTATCAGGTCATATTGAACTCCTAATCCATAGAAAAGGCCTGTTTTATTATTAATAAAGCCACTATAAGAGTCTGCACGAAGGTTTAAATAGGCGCCAAAGCTTTCGCTAAACTGGGCATTAACTCTGCCATAATAGGAGTTGAGACGGTCATCGGTTCTAGAACTGCTAACCTCAGCAAATGGACCAGAGGCAAGGGCTCCGAAGCCAAGGTTGTTGAATGTTTGAACGTCAAAGAGAAATTGGGTGACTTGCGCAAATAACGATTCGTTTTCACGATTTTGGAATCCGGTCCCCACCAAAAACTTAAAATCAATTCCTTTAATCCTTTTCTGATAGTCGATCGAAAAATCAGCAATCTCTGTAAAAGAATCTGTTGTAGAACGGTTTCCTATGCCATTGAAAAAAACTCCTATTTCATAATCATCCTTACTCCAATATTGCCCACCAAATCCATTGGCATTGTCTTGAGTATAGGACGCACGAATATTCAGGTTATCCAAAACTTTGTAAGAACCCGAGAAATTGAGTAACACCCTTTTGACTTCCAAGATGTCTTGTTGTTGTTTCATTAAGGCAACTGGATTCAACGATTCGAACAACCCCTGCTGGAAAAACCCACCCGTTGTATTGTTGCCGGGGTCTAGCACTGGTGCCGTGGGGTTATAGATTGTCATTTCTCTAAAAATCACAGGATCCACCGTACCCCGTTCTGAATTAGTAAAAAAGACTTGACCAGAAACCTTGAGTTTATCATCAAGCAGTAGATGATCAATTCCAAATCTGGCGTTCAGGCGCTTTTGGAACGAAGGGCTGACTATTCCTTCGATGTCACGATAGTTGGCAGACAAGGTGAATGCAGTCTTGTCGAGCTGTTGACTAACGAGAAAACCTGCGGCTTCCGATAGTCCCGTTTGGGTCGACTCTTCCACCCAGTCTGTGTTGGCCCCATAATCTGTTCCACCTAGACCGAGAAATGCTGATCTATCTAAAACATCATAGGTTTTACCAATACGATCTATGCTCACAGCCGTGTGAGCTGTCGCAATTGGACTATTGTCACGTGCTCGTTTGGATGTCATAAGAATGACGCCATTAGCACCGCGCATTCCATATAAGGCTGTGGCTGCACTTTCTTTTAAAACAGTAAAGCTCTGAATATCATTAGGGTCAATATTATCAAGTGAAACTCCTACCATATTGTCAAGCACAATTAATGGTCTGTTTTGAGAGGTCATGGTGTTTAATCCTCTGATTCTTATCTGATAGTCCCCGTTTATGTCTCCTCCTGGCCGAGTAATAGAGACTCCGGCTACTCTACCCTGAAAGAGTTGGACCGGATCGTATAGGTTTCCTTTGTTCAGGTCCGTGATTTGCTGACTAGAATCCGATTCAATATGCTGACCAGAGGCAATATGGACAGCGGAGAAGCAAACAATGATGGATAGGAGTAGCCGAGATAGTTTATACATAGATAGCGCTAGTTGACTATAAAAAGTAATATTTTATGGCCGTAAACTCAAGTTTTAGACTAAGTATTTAGGTGAAGATTCTGCCTATTTGAACAAAGGCATTAGCTTCTCATTATCTGGGTGTTCAAAGAACTTATCGAACTCTAGAAAGTAGCCTTCTGGATCGAAGCCAACAAAGGCTTTATATCGACCTCCGGGTCCTTCTTCGAAGGCTCCCTCTCTTAGTTCAAAAGGTTCATTTGCTTGCACATATTGATACCAGCCATCAAGGTCTTCGATGATGAATGATACGGTAACGCCCTTTTCTTCGGTGAACTTGTGCATGCCTCTTCTTTCATCCACAAGGCCGATGAAGCCAGTATCCGTAGCACGATAGATTTTTGTCCAGCCCTGATCTGCGACCATTTCTAAACCCAAAACATTTTCGGTGAAACCCTGCATGGCCAATAGGTCCTTATAATAGAGCCAGGTGATTGCGCCATGGAAGCTGAGTTGTTTGGCATTGTAATTAATAGAGGTCTGTACCTCCTCATTTTGTTCTAAGTAAGGAACGAAAGCTTCATTTTCCTGATGCTGTTTGAACATCTCGAATTCTAATAGGTAACCCTCAGGATCGATAGCGACAAAGCCATCATGTGGACCACCTTCTTTGGGTTTGTATGTGTATTTAATCTCTACTCCCTTTTCTTGTAAGTAAGCGTACCACTCAGGCAATTGATTGGTCAGTAGTGCCAAGGCTACCGTTTTAGGCTCATCGGCACTGTGCATGCCTTTGGCAGCGTCCACCAAGATGAGCAAAGCACTGTCGGTAATTTTGATAATGCTCGCATTGTCATATTCCGTCAACAGCTCAAGACCCAAAGTTTCTGTATAGAAGGTTGTGGCTTTTGCCAAGTCTTTATAATAGAGAAAGACATTAGTCGCTTGAATATTAAAGTCATCTAAGGTTCTGTATGCGGTATTATCGGCAAGTAGTTTGTTGATTTTTCTAGGGGAATAACTTAGTAAACGACCGAACCTTCTTGAAATTTCCAGACGTTCCGCTTGGTCATACTTGTTCGATGAGATTAACCCTTCCTGGTCTTTCTTGAGCTGATCGTAAGCATACTTGGTATTTCCCTGATGCAAGAGAAGGACTTCCTTGCCTTCCACAATATCTTTCGGAAAAAGGGAAGTCTTAATCAAATCTGACTCTCTAGTAACCAACACATTATGGACTTTGGCAGCTTCCACCGCAAGGGGATAAAGCTTATCCATTTCTGTTGGTGTCATTGGCGAACTCAAGGCAAGCTGTTTGACCCCTGCATTTACCAATTCGGAAAAGGCCGATACGACCCCTAATTCTCGATCAAATTCTTCTTTTGTACTGCAAGCACTGAGTATAAGTAAGGCAGATAGTAGGGATAGGGCTTTTGTCTTCATGTTTAGTCGTTTTGGTTGCCTGAGAATAATGGGGGGTGTTTTTCATCGAAATCTGTGACTTCTTGATAGGCCTTGGCCAGTGCCAAAATACTTCCTTCATCATAAAGGTTGCCCACAAAGGTCATACTGGTGGGCCTACCTCGTTTGTCAAAACCAGTAGGTATGCTGATCACTGGATGGCCGGTTAGATTGGTGATAAAAAGTTGTCTTCCTCTAAATGTTGGGGCTATGATCACGTCATAATCCTTAAAAAGCATATGAATCTCATCTATCAACTGTCGTCTTTGACGATTGGCCTGCAGGTATTCGACAGCAGGAATTAGACGGGCCTGGCGCAGCGAGTTGGCTCTCGATCCATAGTGCTGTTCAACCATCTGATCTACTCCTTTTGACAGCACAAGGTCGTCAAAGAATGCGCCTGCTTCTGCTCGCAAGATAATGTCGAATACATTGTAGGGATAGTCCTTGGGCAAGGCGATCGGCTCAGGTTCAATTCCCATTTCTTTCAATACCTTAAGGCCTTCCCAGAGGTTCTTGCCTTGGTCCGAAGAATCTGCCTCGATGTCTTCCTTCAAATAAGCAACTCTAAGGTCTTCAGGAGCCTTCTTGACCTGCTCGAAACCTACCGAATTGGTGGTAGGATCCAGATCGTCCTTACCATAAATGGCGTTGAACACAATCTCAGTATCTTCTGCCGATCGGCATAGCGGCCCAACTTTATCCATTGACCAACTGAGGCTCATAACCCCATGCCTGCTGACACGGCCGTAAGTTGGTCTAAGGCCTGTAACACCATTTCGGGTGGCCGGAGAGGTAATGGAGCCTAGCGTTTCAGTGCCCAGCGAAAAAGCAACGAGCCCAGCGGATGTTGCTGAACCCGAGCCGGCTGATGACCCACTGGCACCTTGTTTGAGGTCCCAAGGATTTTTGGTTTTTCCCCCAAACCATACATCTCCTCTGGCCAAAGAGCCTGATACCAGTTTGGCAATTAAGACGGCCCCTTGTGCTTCAAGCTTCCTGACCACGGTAGCAGTGTAGTTTATCATTTGATTTTTATAGGGAGCAGCACCCCAAGTGGTAGGATAGCCCTCGACAGCCATTAGGTCCTTCACCCCATAGGGTATACCGTGGAGTATTCCTTTGTAATTACCAGCAGCAATTTGCCTATCTGCTTCACGGGCTTGCTTTAATGCAAGCTCCCGAGTGACGGTAATAACACTTTGCAATTGCCCATCATACTTTTCAATGCGGCTTAGATAGATATTAGTGAGTCTTTCGGAGGAGAGTTTTTTGGATTTGATTAGGCCTGCCAGCTCTGGAATGCTCATAAGGGCTATTTCGTCTTCCGAGGATGGCAGGGTTATATTTTCGGGAATGCTCCACTCGTTGCCTGTGGCGCTATGATCAGGCATTTTGTAGCCGGCTGGATGCGGATCGAAGAGTAGCGCGGGGAAGGTCTCATTGTCGGTTTCATATTTGCGAAGCGAATCATAACCAGACTTGTTCCTTCCCAGATAGCGATACATGGTATTGACCGCCTGTTTGTCAAACTCCAAGCCAACCAATTTTTGACCTTTCCGGACGTCTTTTTTAGAAAATCCATACTCTTGACTTTTACAGGCTGAGAATAAGCAAATGATGGAAATGGCAAGAAGAGAGAGGGTAGTATTTCTTAAGGTCATAGCTCAATATAAGCATTGAGCTGCAAAATGAATGGATGACTTTTTTTAGCCTCCTTTCAACAGGACAGGCGGCTGATTGTTTCTCACAGCAATTACCATTGATTGCCCATTAACTAAGATTGGTTGTGCCGATCGATACTCACCCCAAGTCTCGGGTGTATTCAAGGAGTAGTCTGTTTGAGGCTCAAAACTTCCCTCACCATTACCCAGGAGTAAGGTGATGGGTTTCGCATCAGAACGACCGTAGTCATTTCTGAAAGTGTAATTATTTCCAAAAACTAAAAGGTCCAAGTTGCCATCACCATTAAGGTCCTTTGTCACAAAGTCCATTGCGCTTGAAAACTGTGCCTCATCTGGCAATGCAATCGCTTCAAATTTTCCGTTGCCCTTATTGACAAATGCTTTTGAACTAAAGGTGTATGCTCTTTTGATCAAAGCCTGGCCTTTATAGTCATTGCCCAGAAGATCTTCTGGACCTTTGATTTGAGCATAAGACTTATAATCAGGATGCAGTTTCTTGATGCCCGCCATTTGTTTGATTAAGTCATCACGAGTGGCAAAAGGAGACTCAATACCTTCCTGATAGTGAAATACGAAAGGGTCTGTTTGGCCATTGTCATCGAAGTCTCTGAGATATAGATTCACGGGCTGATCGCCAGAGGCTTTGAGTTTGTTGTTTAAGCCTAAGTTACCCGCTACAAAATCTGGAAGGCCGTCATTATTAATATCAGTTGCTTTCAGACTAAACCACCATCCATCGGACTGATTGAAGGCATCAACGGCTTTGGCCTCGAACTTTCCTGTTCCATCATTTTCAAAGAGCTGGATGGGCGTCCACTCGCCAGCCACCAACAAATCCTGGTCACCATCTTGGTCGAAATCTATCCACTGAGAGGCATTCAGCATTCCTAGTTCATTGCTTTTGGCTATTCGCGTATTGATCTCATTTTTGAAAAGACCTCTTCCATTATTGATCAGCAAGTATTGCTGTGGATTTTTACCATAGGCTCCGGAAACAATATTTGACCCTACGAAGACATCCAGGTCATTGTCTCCATCAACATCAGCGATTGAAATCGTTTTGCCTTGTGATCCTATTTGGGGTAGGGCTGCAGGCGAAAATCGAAAATTGCCACGTCCATCATTGAGGTATAGCCTATCGTAGGAGAAGAGTTGACCTTCTTCAGACTCATTTCCTCCTGTACTTACATAAAGGTCTTGGTCACCATCCCCATCTGCATCGAAAAATTCAGCAGCAATATCTTCGGCCTTGGCCAGTTGAGTGAAAATAGGAGAGGACTGAGCTTTGAATGTTCCATTAGCCCGTTGTACCCAGAGTTGTCCAGCCTGATCACGGGCCCCTCCGAAGTATACGTCTTCCAGTCCATCTTGATTGACATCTGCTACGGCTAGCGCAGGACCTTCATGATTGAATTGCCTTGGAATTAGATACTCTCGATCAAAATCAGTGAAATCATCCTCCTTGTGCTCAAAGCCAAATGGATTCTTGGCCATGGAGAGTAATGAATTTGCTGTTTTGGTATTCAGATCATTTGTATTCTCAGCATTCTGATAGTCCAAAATCAATGTTTGATTGGCAGACTGATTCGTCAAGGTTTGTGTTTTTCCGTCAGGCCAGATTACCGTTAACTTATCAATGGTTTTCGCTTTTCCAAGACCAAAATGTAGGCTGGGGGCAACGCTCGACTGAAAGCCCCGGGTATTGAAGTTCTCCCTTGTTAATTCCTGATCATTGGTTCTAACTTTCACTTTTGCTCCAATACCAAAAGGGTTGAGCTTTGATCCTTTGAAATTCAACTTGAGGTAGCTATTGTCCTTTGATAGGTTCTCATAAATGAATGCTTCTTGTTCAATGTTGTTAATGACGAGTTCGAGATCTCCATCATTATCCAAGTCAGCATAAGCTGAACCATTGGAGTAGGTCGATTGATTCAAGCCCCATGTCTCTGATATGTCTTCGACCTTGAACTTGCCAAGATTGCGTCCGGCATAATTTGGAATCTTAACGGTAGGCAGGGTTTCTACTAAAAATTCCTCGAGCTCATCTTGACTTCTTTGTCGAACCTCATTTGATGTAGATTGATAATTGAGATAGTCCAAATCGTTTGGCCTTTTGTAAATACCATTGGTGATATGAATGTCTTGAAAACCATCATTGTCCATATCGAAAATTAGAGGGGACCAACTCCAATCTGAGGCATAGGTATTGGTAAAGAGGCTCAGGTCAGAGAATTGTCCATTGCCTAGGTTTCTCTGCAGGGTATTTCGTACATATTGATGTCCATAGCCATAGCCAAGTTTGATTTTGTAGACTTCAGATTTGTCTTCAACCACAGATTTTTTCCAGATTTCTGGATTTGAAGGCAACATATCAGTGGTGATGATTTCACCTAGTCCGTCATTATTTAGATCGGCAATTTCATTGCCCATGGAAAACCGGCTGGTATGTGAGATTCTTTGCTCTAGTTCTTCTTTGAAAGTGCCGTCTTGTTGGTTGATGTATAAGTAGTCGTTTTCCGTAAAGTCATTGGATACGTATATATCAGCCCATCCATCATTGTTGATATCGCTGATCGCCACTCCCAGTCCAAAACCAATAGCACTTGAATAAATTCCTGCTTGATCGGTGATGTCTTCAAAACCTTCCTTGCCTTGTGCTGCTTGGTTTTGAAATAGTCTGTCTCCTCCTTCATCAGGCTTAAAGCGAGTGCTTGCTTCGGCAAAAACTGCCGGATTTTTAATGGAGTGATTCAGAAGGTACATGTCCAAATCCCCGTCTCTGTCATAGTCAAAGAATGCCGCCTGAGTTGAAAAACCTTTGAAAGCCAAGCCATATTTTTCGGCTGATTCTGTGAAGGTATTGTCTCCATTATTGATGTAAAGCTCATTTCGGCCCTGAGCCTCTTTGTAATCACCTACCTGTGAAACATAAATGTCTAGCAAGCCATCAGCATTGACATCTGCCATGGCCACACCTGAGGACCAGGTCCCAGTTCCTGCTATCCCTGCGGATTCGGATATGTCTTCAAATTTTAAGTCTCCTTGGTTCAAGTAGAGTTTATTTGATGATTGATTTGATGTAAAGAATAGGTCAACGAGACCGTCATTGTTGATGTCTCCAGTGGCTACACCACCGCCATTGTAGAAGTAGAGGTATTCTAAAATATTGAAGTCTGCCGAAGAGGAGACTATATTTTTGAATGCCACACCTGTTTCTTCGGATGGGACAAGCCGAAATAAGGGTTCGGATTTTTCAACCGAGCAACTCAATACAATAATTGACAAAAAAAGGATCGAAAACCTGATGCGCATGGCCTAGAACTTATAGGCTTTAACGGCTTCGTTGTTCATGGCTACCAAGAGTACTTTTTCACCATTGATTTCACGAATTAGGAAATCCCTTACTTCCCCTTCAATAGAAAGGCCTGTTCCAGATTTCGAGAGGGCAGAGAAGTTTCCTTTTCCATCACCAATCAATAGGACACCGTAATTGGCATCATATCGACCGACTTGTGGCTTTGCTCGATGTTGATTACCTCCTAGCAATATGTCAGTCTTTCCATCTCCATTAAAGTCTGCGGTGCTGATCGCATAGGTGGGAGATAACTGAGCCTGAAGGGGTAATGCTTGGATATTGAAGGTGCCATCACCGTTATTAATCATGAGCGAACTGGCTAAATGAGTCGCCTCTGAAACCACGGCTTTTTCTAACTGCGCTGGAGAGAATATTTGTTCCATGGTTTGATCATTAAACGCTTCGTATTTAAGGTAGCGTTTCTTAATCGCTGGGATTTGCATTTGCAGCTCGTGCTTCAATGTGTATGGTAAATTCTTACCATCTACTATTCTGGTAAAGATTTGCTCTGGGCTACCGTTTTGATCAAAGTCATTGACATATAACTTAATCGGTTGTGTAGGAGAGGCCTTAAACCTGGAGTTGAGGCCATGGTTTCCAAGAATGAAGTCCATATCTCCATCGCCATCAATGTCACTTGCTTCTATTCTGTTATACCAACCACTAAAATCAGAGGTACCGGCCTGTGCTGAGCTATTGGAAAGCTTTCCATTATCATTTTTGAATACCGTTGGGTTCATCCATTCACCCACGACAATTAAGTCTTGGTCATTGTCATTATCTATATCACTCCATACTGCATCGGTTACCATACCCAGATCATTTAGTGCTGGAGCGATCTCTTCTGTAGCGTTTTCGAATCCGCCATTGCCATTATTCAGATAAATAAAGCTCGGTGCTGGTACGCCATATAAAAAAGGTCGAAGTCTGGAGCCTATGAATAAGTCAACGTAACCATCTCCATTAATGTCGCTTGATGCGACAGTGCCTGTACTCCAGGTGTTCGCTCCAAGCACCGGATCGTTAGCTTTTGTAAAGGACCCTTTGCCATTATTCAAGTAAAGACGATCAATGAATTGCATGGAGCCTAATCCAAATTCATTACCACCACTAGCTACGTAAAGGTCTTGATCACCATCATTATCGAAATCAAAAAACAGGGCATCGACATCTTCAGACAGGGCGTCTGACTTTATATCTTCTTGCTTTGTCTGCCTGTAGGATCCATTAGCACTTTGCACGTAGATGGAACCCCCTTGTCCTTTAGCACCACCGATATAGACATCTTCAAGACCATCACCATTGACATCTGCAGAAGCCATTCTTGGCCCCTCATTTGAGATCATATGGTAGGTCAATCGATCGCGATCAAAGTCTATATAAGTACTCTCCTTGTGGGTGTATGAAAAAACCTTGCCTGCATCAACTTGGCTGAAAACCACATCTACTTTTTCTTCTTCCTTACTTGATTCTTCGGTAGCATCCTCCCAACTGAGTGCGAGCGTTTGATTGGTTGGAATATTCCTCATGGTGGTGACTTTGCCATCTGGCCAAGTGACTTCGATCAAATCAACGCTTTCCAGATTACCTAAGCCAATGTTCGGTCTGGCGTCAACCGTAGATTGAAAACCTCTGATGGGCACTTGTTCTATATAGAATTGCTGATCACCATTGACCACACGAACCTTTGTCGCGATCGCAAAAGTGTTTTGCCCTTTTCCTTTTAGGTCAAACTTTAAGTAATGGTTGTTGGCAAGTTGCTCCCCGGCTTTGTTTTCGAAGATATTCGCTACAGCGTTGACATTGCTTACGACCAGATCTAAGTCCCCGTCATTATCCAAGTCCCCATATGCCGAACCATTTGAATGAACTGCCTCCCCTAATCCCCACTTCTGTGCTTGATTAGAAAATTTCAGGTCACCAGAATTTTTGTAAGCGTAGTTTGGAATGGGAGTGACCGGTATAGGATCAATCAGGCTTTTATAATTTACTCCATCTTGGTTTATGGCGTTGACTTTCGTGTCATTGTCATCGGCAAAATTCAAGTAATCAAGGTCTGTGATGTCTTGGTAGATGCCGTTAGCAACAAATAGGTCTTTCAAGCCATCATTGTCCATATCAAAAAATAGGGCGCCCCAGCTCCAATCGGTAGCTTCTACCCCTGCCAATCTGCCAACTTCGGTATAGGTGCCGTCACCATTGTTCAAATGGAGCATATTGCGAATAAACTGATGGTGATATCCATTTTGGATCCCATAGTTGTATCGATCATAACTTTCGAATGTGGTGACTTGCTTCAGTCTTTCGTCTGGCTCTGGCAGCATATCGGTGACGAAAATATCAGGGTTACCATCGTTATTAATATCGGCCATGTCTGCACCCATAGAGGCCTGACTTATGGAGCGCATGCTTGACTCCAATACTTCATCAAATGTGCCATCACCCTGGTTGATGTAGAGATAGTCTCTTTCGAAGAAGTCGTTTGATATGAAGATATCTAGCCAATTATCGGCATTGACATCACCCACCGTCACTCCCAGGCCAAAGCCAATGATACTTCCATAAATACCCGCGTCCTCGCTCACATCAGTGAATTTGCCACCATCATTCCGGTATAGTTTATCACCTCCAACTGCATCTCGTTTGGGCCTTTCATTCTTTTGAAGGTTAAAACTGCCGATCGCTTTATAGGAGTTGTTCAACAGGTATGCATCGAGATCTCCGTCCCGATCATAATCAAAGAAGGCCGCATGGGTTGAAAATCCTTTGTCCGCCAAACCGAAAGCTTCAGCACTTTCGGTGAAAGTGCCATCACCATTGTTTATGAAAAGTTCATTTTGCTTGTCATCGCCCGAGATATCACCGGAGTTACAGACATAAATATCAAGGAAGCCATCACCATTAATATCCGCCATACTTACCCCTGTGCTCCATGCCTTCTGTCCCGAGACCCCAGCCTGATCTGTAATGTCTTCGAACTTTAAATCGCCAAGATTCTTATAAAGCTTATTTGATACTCTATTACCAGTGAAGTAGATGTCCACCAAACCGTCATTATCAATATCACCAAGGGCCACACCCCCACCATTGTAGAAGTTTCTATAGGTGTAGATGTTGAATTCCTCATCAAATAACAGCTCGTTTTCGAATGATACGCCAGAGACGCTAGGCTCGAGTTTATTAAACAGTGCAGGTCCCGATTTATCGGGAGTAGAGCATGCTATTGTAAGGATGATCAGGCCGAAAAGTGAGGTTTTTATAGCGTTCATAAATCAGTTTTAGGACTTTTCGCTATTGATCTCATTCATTTTAACCAAGTCCGTAAAAACCACGGCTACAGAGGATATACTCTGTCTATATACCCTTATGCGCCTGTTGCCGTCCACTTTTACCCAAACTGTCTTAGAACCATCATCACTTACCATCTTGATAAAACCTTCTCCGTACCATGATTCCAATACATCAATAACCTCTTCCATCAAGTTCTCAACAGAAAGGTCTTCGTTCCAAAGGGACCAGTTGTTATACTTAAACTCTACGGGCATTTCGTAGATTCTTCCATCTGCGAACTTGGGATAGAAGTGCATGGATGTACTTTCTTTAAAGTACTCGCTAACATCATACTTAATTTGGTTCCCTACCCCATTGGTGAGTAGGCCCTTTTTATTCATTTCCCAGCAGTGAACAAAGAACTCCTTGGACTCCATTTGAAGACTGATACCTAGATAGAGGCTATCTTGACGTACGTTTGTGCTTAACTCCGTTTCCACTAGTTTTTGATACTCCGATTTTTTGGTGCAGCTAGTGTACAGACCTACCAGCATTAGCATCATTAAGCTGACAATTATCGATCTACTCTTCATTTATTACTTTTTTGTAGGCAAGGCTACTTTCATTACTTCTCACAAAAAGAAAAACACCTTCACCTCTTATCTCGATTTTCTTGATTTGGCGCGTATCATTTCGGACCAGAATACCAGATTCTGAGGGTTTTAGTGCCTTGAAATCTTCATTACCAAGATTGAGTAAAGTTAAGCCATATGAACCATTATTGATACCCATTTCAGGCTTCATTCGTGTTTGATTACCTCCTATGATCAGGTCAATTAGACCGTCATCATTAACATCCTCTGGAAGAATGCTAAAAACCTGTGAAAATTGGGCCTCTGCGGGTACAGGAACCTTCCTGAAACCTCCGTTAGGTTCTTGGAAGAATATGCTTGTTCTAAGCTCATTAGCCTGACTTTTTAAGGAATTGCCTAGTGTCTCTTGATCAAATATATCTTCGATAGTCTGATCCTTATAGCTTTCATGTTTGACATATTTTTTTCTCAGACCAGGAAGTTGCTTAACCAAATCCGGAAGTAGAACAATGGGGTAACTGGTTTCCCCTTCGAACTGCGTGATAATTTGCTCAATACTTCCGTTTTGATCGAAGTCGTTGACATAAATTGACAGTGGGTGATCAATATCTGCTTTTAATCGACTATTTAGCCCATGATTACCCGCGATAATATCAAGAAGCCCATCGTTATTCATATCCGCAATCGAAAGGCTGTGCCATAGACCTTTGGAAATCGGGATTTCTTCAACCTCAAATACACCCTGGTGATTGCTGAAAACCTTGATTCCCATCCATTCTCCAAGAACTATTAAATCATCATCACCGTCACCGTCAATGTCTGAAACGACCCCATCTGTCATCATTCCTACTTCTTTAAAAGAGGTGACACCTTTGACTTCATTAAAGGTCTGGTTGTTATTTTCATAAAGATGGATGCTTCCAGGTATGCCATAGGCGAATGGGGTGCTTCGCGTTCCTGAAACTAAGTCCAAGTCACCATCGCCATCAAAGTCAATGGGTTTCAAAAAGGCGGAACTTTCACTGACTGATTGGAATTGGGTCCATGGCATCCGTTCAAAATTTGCCTTGCCATCATTTAAGTAAATTCTGTCTTGTAGGACGGGGTCCAGAGCCCCGTATTCATAGCCTCCACTAGCGACAATCAGATCCAGATCACCATCCTTGTCCAGGTCGATAAAAGAGGCGTCAATATCTTCGGACAGCAGGTCCTGATTTAGAAGAGTAGTAGTGAATGATCCATCTACTTTTTGAAGGTGAATTTTACCTGAGAACCCTTTGGCTCCTCCGATGAATAGGTCTTCTAGCTTGTCACCATTGATGTCGCCAATAGCCACAGCCGGCCCCTCGTTAGAACTCATCTGAAAGAGCAGTCTATCACGATCAAAGTCGATAAATTGATTTTCTGTATGAGTAAATTCTCCTTGAATAGGGGTTTGCTTGAACACAGAAGCTTGAGAGGTTCTGAGATGAGATGGTTTAGCTTCCAACCTCTTTTTGGAGAGCACAATCTTCTGGTCAACTGCTACATTGAGTAACTCTGATTCTGAATCATCAGGCCAAGTGATTGCAATTCGATCAACCTTAGGTAGACTTCCCAAACCGAAGTGAAGGATATGGTCCATTGAAGACATGTATCCTTTGACAGGATGGAACTCTTTGGTGAGCTTCAATTCTCCGGAATAAACACTGACTTTCGTGCCGAACAGTTGGTGAGCTTCCAAAGATTCAAAGCCTAGTTGCAGATAATGATTCTCTGTGTTTTGGCTACTGAGGTTTCTATAAATGAGTGCGGGACTATTGATATTATTAACAATTAAATCAAGGTCTCCGTCATTGTCAAGGTCTCCATACGCTGCTCCATTCGAAAAGGCTTTATCTGTCAGGCCTGCTTGCTCAGCTTTGTCTTCAAACTGAAAGTCTCCCTGATTTTGAAAGAGGTGGTTTTGAAGGGGTACAGAAGGTATGGCATCTAGTAATTTCGTTACGACTAGACTATCGGCTCGATACTGCTCGAAAAGGAGCGTGTTATTTGCATAAAAGTTAATATAGTCTTGGTCGGTAAGGTCTTTGACTACACCATTAGCTACAAAAATGTCCGACTTACCATCATTGTCATAGTCAAACATCAGGGCTCCCCAGCTCCAATCTGTGGCATGTACACCTGCCTGCCTACTTATTTCACTGAAGACTACTTCCTTGTTATTTTCTGGGTTGATGCCAAGGTTCTGTTGAAGTGTATTCCTAGTAAACTGATGATGATAACCGCTATTAACGTTGGCTTGGTATTTATCCCAACTCTCAAAAAGTGTTTTGGTCTTGACTCTTTCCTGAGATGCTGGAAGCATTTCAGTGACATAGATTTCTGGATAGCCGTCATCATTGAGATCGGTAATATCCGCACCCATAGAGCCCATACTAGTTTCAGGAATGAGTTGTTCTAAAGATTCGGTGAAGGTTCCATCCTGATTGTTCAGGTATAGGTAGTCACGTTCGAAGAAGTCGTTCGAAACAAAAATGTCAGGCCAGTTGTCTTGGTTAATATCTGCTACCGTTACTCCGAGTCCAAAGCCAATGGCGCTTCCGTAGATTCCGGCTTCCTCACTGACATCAGTGAAAATTTCACCGTCATTTCGGTAGAGCTTATTACCCCCATTTGGGTCTCTTACTTCTCGTTGCCCTTGGCGAAGATCATACCCACCGACAGATCTGGTACTATTATTCAATAGGTAAAGGTCTAAATCACCATCTCTGTCGTAATCAAAAAAAGCGGCATGAATAGAAAGCCCGATCTCGTCAACGCCATACTCCTTGGCCTTATCTGTAAAGGTTAGGTCACCGTTATTAATGAACAGCTGATTGTATCTATGCTCTCCTTCTAAAGGACCAGATTTACATACGAAAATATCGAGTAGGCCATCGCCATTAACATCGGCCATTGACACCCCAGATGACCAGACGTTTTTGCAGGAAACACCGGCAGACTCGGTGATATCTTCAAATTGAAAGTTGCCCTTATTCAGATAGAGCTTATTATCAACGAGGTTGCCAGAGAAATAAATGTCCGTTAGTCCGTCATTGTTGATGTCGCCTAATGATACTCCGGCTCCATTGTAGAAGTTTTTGTAAGTATAGGCGTTCAGTTGCTCATCATATTCCAATTGATTTTCAAAATCTATTCCTGATTCAGAAGCACTGACTTTTTCAAATAGGGGAGCCTTGTCTCTCGACTTCGTACAGCCAAGGGTGATTAAGGATAATGAAAACAGTAAGTAGAACTTTAACCGATGAGGCATCTTACAAAGATGTGAAATATAGAGCAAAAAAGGCCCCGACTAATCGGGGCCTTTTCAATGATTATGATAAAGTAATCCTAGTTAATATCCAGGGTTTTGTTGTAAATCTGGGTTAGCATCCAATTGGATTCTTGGAATCGGGAAGATATTGACAGATGGGTTAGAAGCATTTTTCTCCCACCAAGCGTCATTATATTTGCCGAATCTAATTAGGTCAGATCTTCTATAACCTTCAGCAAACATTTCTCTACCTCTTTCAGCAAGAAGGATGTCGTCAGTTAAAGTAGTAAGCGGGTCAATACCAGCTCTTGATCTGATTTGGTTTACATAATTCAAAGCACCAGCTGAATTACCTTGTCTGTGCATAACTTCTGCTTTCATTAACAAGATATCAGCGTATCTGAAAATTGGGAAGTCATTACTCAAGTTAGGTGTTGCACCAACTCTGTATTCGAACTTAGCAACTCTAACACCAGCTTGTCTCAATGAATTAGGAGCTAATTCGTTGATTTCTGGCGTAAAGTTAAGTCCAGGACCATCAGGGTCAGCATCTTCAGCGTTATCATCTGTCAAAGGGCTACCATCTAATGCAAACTGAGGACCAGCAAGGAAGCTATTTCTTCTTGCATCATTAGTCTCAAAAGCATTGTAGAACTCTTCTAGAGAAGCGTATCCATTCCAAGGAGAATCTTGAAGATCAAATGTTGCCTGAGTCTGGTAGTGACCAGTCATCTGAGCAATATTGAAACCACCTGCATTGTTCTCATCATATGGCAATGTCAAGATATTCTCGCTTGAGTTTTCGTTGTTAGTCACGAAGTTCGAGAAGAAGTTGTTCTCTAAACTGAATACACCACCATTAATGATTAGGTCAATCTGAGTTTCAGCGTCAGCCCATCTTGCGCTTCCAGTATACACTTCAGCATTCAAGTAAAGCTTCGCTAAGATTGCACGTGCTGACCACTCATTTAGTGTAGTCTTCGTGTTTTCAGAAGAAAGGTTAGCGATGTTATCAAGAACAGAATTTTCAATAAACGTGAAAATATCAGCTCTCGTACGAGTTGGAGGCGTTGGATCAGTATCAGTCTCTAATACAAGCGGCACATTACCGTAGGCATCAATTAACCAAAGGTAAATAAGTGAACGAAGTATCACGAGCTCAGATACTAAAGCTGTAACGTTAGGGTTCTGCTGAATCAAAAGGTTGATATCACCAATTGCTCCGTAGCAGTAAGCCCAAGCGTTGTTTATTGATTCCTCGTTTTCGTTGTACTCGTGTCTGTGCATTCTTAACCACTGACCACCATCTTCCCAGTCAGCTCCTTTATGAGCAATTAACATCTCATCTGAAGCTACTTCGTGCATTGACCATAGAGAGTTATGACCTCCCCATGTTCCAATGATACGCTGATAAGCTGAAGCTTTCAACACATCAATTAGCGCAGGCTCCGTGCTATTTGCGAGTTCCTCTGGAGTTACACCATCGAAAATTTCCTGCACCGGTTCCTCACAAGCCGCTGCTACAAAAAGTAGCGCCACAGCAAGAATTGTCGTTTTAGTATATCTAATCATTTCTTAATTATTTAATATTCAATTTCACACCGAGTGTAAATGTTCTCGTAGGAATAAACGTGTTTCTTCTTTCAAGACCAGGAACCAATGGGTTACCACCATCAGTATATCTTACCTCAGGATCTAAACCAGTGTAGTTTGTGATTGTGAACAAGTTCTGCGCAGCGAAGTACACATTGATGTTCTCAACCCAATCAGAGTTAGAAGGAACAGCATATCCTAACTGCAAGTTATCAAGTCTGATGAACGTTGCATCCTCGATATATAAATCAGAGAACGTAGGTGACGCAGTCACGACAGGAGTTTTGTCAGTTACAACACTATTCCATGCACTTGTACTAGCATCTTGGTTTTCATAGAAACTTCTGAACGAGTTATATAGGTCGTGACCGATACTACCTCTCAAGAAGAAACTGAAATCCCAGTTGTTATATCTGAAAGAGTTATTGATACCAAAGTCCGCATCAGGAAGCGCGTTACCAATAACTGCTAAATCGTCAAGAGCAAAGTCTGCAGCAGAATTACCTCTTACACCATTTGCATCTTCTAGAACATACTGGCCGTTCTCATCGATACCGATAAATTTAGCACCTACGAAGTTACCTAATGTCTCACCCACAGTATTAAGAATAATCTGTGTGTTGTTTTGTCCTGGAGAACCTAAGTTACCACCACGGATTTCTTCGAAACCAAGACCATCACCAATTGATAATTTCTCAATTGTGGTTTTGTCGTAGATAGTGAAGTTGAAAGAAGGAGTCCAAGAAACTTGGCCAATTTTCAATCCGTTGTATGCAGCAGAAAACTCAAATCCAGCTGATCTTAAATCTGCAAGGTTTACCCAAGTAGAACCTACAGTGTTGAAGTTTCCATCATCGAATGGGTTTGGAGCTCCAATTGGCACAGGAATATTGAAGATAAGGTCTTCAATGTTTCTTGTGTAGTAATCAGTAGTACCAGTGATCTTACCGTCAAGGATTGCAAAATCGAATCCAACGTTGAATTCCTTTTTGGTTTCCCACTTCAAGGTTGGGTTAGCATTTTGAGATTGTCTTGGAGCAATGTACTGATCATCAGTAGTATTTGCGTCACCATCCAAATCAATTCTACCACCATTTCTAAATACTGGAAGTGCTAAGTCAGCAGAAGGAGGAAGTGCTCCCGTAATACCATATGAAACTCTGAATTTCAATTGTGAAATAGGACCTAAGTCAGCAATTTCAGTAAGCTCAGCACCTGCTGATACCGCTGGGAAGTAACCTGTTTTCTCATTCTCACCAAAGCCTGAGTAAGACTCAGAACGCACACTGGCAGAGATGAAATATATACCTTGGAAATTGAGGTTGGCTCTGAAGAATGCTGAATTCAATACATTAGCATTCTTATAAGAGTAGTAGTTAGTTCCAGGGCCTGCTGACAATGCACCAGCACCTAAGTTATTCGCTCCGAAAGAATCGAAAAGGAACTGACGAGTCTGAAGACCAAAACCTTCGCTTGAAATTTCCTGACGCTCAGCACCAATTAAGAAATTCGCATCAAGTCCTTCAGCAATTTGAGTGTTATAGTTCAAAGTACCTGTGATGATTTCAGTAAATCTGTCATCAGTAGATCTGCCTGCAACACCACCGAAAGGTCCTCCAAAGTCGAAATCAGACTTACTCCAAGAGTTAGCGTTCAAACCAGTAAATCTATCTTGGTTATACTGAACAGCAACAGTCAAATCGTCTGTGATATCAAACTCACCTCTAAAAGATGCAAGAATGGTCTTGTTAGTACCGCTGAAGTTTTGCTCTCTTCTTAATGCTTCAGGGTTGAAGAAGTCAGAAGAAGCAAGCGTTTGGAAGTAACCACCCAAACTGTTCTGGCTAATAGTACCATCATCAAAAATTGGGGCAGTAGGATTGTAAGTCAATGCGAAATCAAACAGGTTGTTGTTTTTAGCACCAAATGATCCATTAGTGATGTTAATGTTAGCAGTTAATCTCAAACGATCGTTGATCGCATTGTGCGTAACATTAAGTCTAGTGTTAAGTCTTTCGTTTTTGAAACCCTTAACAATACCTTCATTATTTCTGTAGTTAACAGAAGCACGGTACGAAGTACCACCCATAGAACCGCTCAAACTTACGTTAGTAGCGTATGAGAATGCATCCTGAGTAATTACGTCAATCCAATCAGTATCTGAGCCAAAGTCAGTTCCACCTCTTGCAAGGAACTCGTCTCTTCCAAGAACGCTGATTTTGTTCAACGTCTTCTGCTCGATACTTGCAAAAGTGTTAACAGAGATATTAGTCACTCCTTCACCAGTATTACCTTTAGTAGTAGTAATAAGGATAACACCAGAAGAACCTCTAGCACCATAGATTGCGGCAGCCGAACCATCTTTCAATACATCGATAGATGCAATATCATTCGGGTCAACGTTTCCAAGGTCTGCACCTGGAACACCATCTAATACAATAAGTGGAGCTTGGTTACCACCGAAAGTTGAGATACCTCTTAAACGGATGTTAAAGCCACCGTTCGGGTCACCACCTGGTCTTGTAATGGATAGACCTGCAACTTTACCTTGAAGTAACTGGGTAGGATTTGAAATGTTACCGCTGTTAAAATCTTCAGGCTTAATGCTGGCTACAGCACTTGTGATCTCTTTCTTTTCTTGAGATCCATAACCCACAACTACGATTTCGTCTAGCTCAGCGTAGTCTGGTTGTAACACTATATTAATAGTGCTCTGTGTACCCACTAGTACCTCCTGTGAGATATACCCCACAAAGGAGAAAACTAATGTTTCGTTGGCAGCTACTTGAATGGAGTACGTACCATCTAAATTGGTCGCCTCACCTCGAGTAGTACCTTTAACCGTTACGTTTACACGTGGGATGCCTAAGCCGTCATCGCCCCCTGTAACCGTACCGGTAACGGTCTTTGTTTGAGCCAGTAGTGCCCCTTGGAAACCCACTGACATAACAAGTAGGATTAGTAAAAACTTTTTCATACAATCATTTTTAATTTACTTGATTTAAGGCCGAATTCGGCCAAAAAAGTGCAATCGAATGCTTAAAGTACTATTACTGGGGGGTAATTCATAGCCGACTTAACCTAAAATTAACGCAAACGTTTGCAGTAAATCGCGATTTTCGCATAGTAAACGCACGTTTAGTGAATCTAACTCTCAGATTCGCAGACTCATATTAAGCTCATGTTAATTAATACTTGAGCCCTCTAAACGGTCAGAAAAAAAGCCGAAAATCATCAACCGATTTAAGCGTTTGGATAGCCATGAAATACGGTTTAATTCATAATAATTTGTGCTGAAGCCGAGGATGTCTAATTTCAGCCCGTAAACAATTTTTGCAATGGACTGGAAAGTACTCTTGGATAGTGGAGAATCTCATCAGAAGAACACAGATCGATCGGTGTTTGACAGAGACTTTGACCGAATAATATTCTCACATCCTTTTAGAAAGTTGCAAGACAAAACACAGGTACATCCACTCCCAGAACATGATTTTGTACACAATCGTTTGACGCATAGTCTCGAGGTTTCAAGCGTTGGGAGGTCTTTGGGTAGAACCGTAGGTGCGGTCATTTTGCAGAGACATCCTGATTTGGAGCCTTTCTTTAGTGCAAACGATTTTGGTTTGATCACCGCATCGGCATCCTTGGCTCATGATATTGGTAACCCTCCTTTTGGACATTCCGGAGAAGATGCTATTTCTGATTACTTCGTCACAAATAAGGATTTGTTGGAAACGGATTTTTCGGAGCAACAATGGTTCGATTTAATCAATTTTGAAGGGAACGCTCAGGGTTTTAGGCTTCTGAATAAATCAGGTTATCAGGGTTTAAGGCTCACCAAACCTACCCTGGCTGCATTTACCAAGTATCCAAGACCATCGAAAGTCGCTGATAAATTCAAACCTAGAAGGAGTCAAAAGAAATACGGTTTTTACCATTCAGAGTCAGAAATCTTTAAGTCACTGGCTGAAGACCTGCAACTTCATTCACTTGCTGAAGAACAATGGTGCCGTCACCCATTGGCCTTTTTGGTTGAGGCAGCTGATGACATTTGTTACCACATTATCGACCTGGAAGACGGCTGTAACTTGGGACTTATTAGCCATGAGGATACTGTGGCTTTATATGCTCAGGTAATTGGTTCTAAGTTTGATGCTGCTAAACTGAAGACCATAAAGAGTAAGGCCGAGCAAATAGCGTTGTTAAGAGCAATGTCGATCGGGGCACTCATTGAGCAAAGTGTTGAACATTTCTTGGCTAATGAAGCCGAGATACTTTCAGGGGTATATGACATATCGCTTACAGATGATATTCAGGCCAAGGAGGCTTTAGAAGAAATCAAGAATGTGTCTATTCATAAGATTTATCGTGCTCAGCATGTGGTTGAGATTGAAGCAGCGGGCTTTAATGTCTTGAATGGATTACTTGAGTCATTTGTACCGGCTGTGATAAACCAATCGACAATCTCTAAGAAACAGTCCGTTGCATTTCGGTTATTGCCTGAAGATGTGAAAACGGAGATTAAAACGTGTGCCGATCAGTACACAGCACTGAGGGCCTTGCTAGATTATATTTCTGGTTTGACCGATTCCAACGCAATGAGCCTCTACAGAAAACTCATGGGCATATCCTTGCCGAGCATGCGCTAGCTTTTTATACCTATTAATAAGGAGTGATTCGAATATGATAGAAAGGGGAAAATATTACCTTTGTCCTCTTGTTTGAAAATGTGGTCTAAACTCCCTCATATCGTATTGAAATACAGGCTTATATTGATCATCTCGATCTTCCTGTTTACTGCCTTTATGGGCTATCAGGCAAGGAATGTCAAGATGGCATTCAATTTCAATACAGCCGTACCAAGCACAGACGAGAGCTATCGCTATTTCCAGAACTTTAAAGAAAAGTTTGGCGAGGACGGTAATATCCTGGTGGTTGGTGCAAAGGATAGCACACTATTTCAGCTAGAGAACTTCAATAAGTACAAAGAACTAAGCGAAACGATTGCAGGCCTTGAAGGCATTAGTAATGTCATATCATTGCCGGCTCTGCAAAAGATTGTCAAGAACCAAGACAACCGGAGTTTCGACCTGGAGGCTCTGATGAAGGAGTCCCCCAAAACCCAGGAAGAATTAGATGCGCTCTTGCAAGAGGCGCTCGGCCTGAAGTTCTATGCTGGCCAATTGCTTAACCCGGAAAATGGTGCAACGCTGATCCTTATTAATATGGAACGGGAGGTACTCAACTCTGCAGGGCGAAATGACATAGTTAATGAGATCAAAAAGATAGGTGAGGAATTTGCCGCAGATACAGGCATCGATCTACACTATTCTGGGATGCCCTTTGTGCGGACCATCATGCAACAAAAGACTAATAAAGAGCTAAGACTTTTCATCGTCTTGTCTTTGAGCATCACAGCACTCATTCTATTCCTGTTTTTCCGTTCCTTCACTTCCGTATTTGTGCCATTGATTGTGATCAGCGTGGTTGTGGTTTGGGTACTTGGAACAATTGGGCTATTGAACTACAATATCACCATCCTGATGGGCTTGATACCCTCCATCATTGTGGTCATCGGTATACCTAATGGTGTATACCTAATTAACAAGTACCATCAAGAGTTTGCCAAGCATGGCAACAAGCCGAAGGCGCTTAGCAGAATGGTCCGAAAGATTGGTTTGGTGACTTTCATTACGAACTTTACTACTGCGATTGGATTCTTAGTTCTGGTAACTACCGATATCAAATTACTCAAGGAGTTTGGCCTGGTAGCTGGAATCAATATTCTGGCGACCTTTATAGTCAGTATCATTCTGATCCCAGGCATACTTTCTTATTTACCAGCCCCAAAAAAGAATCAACTCAAGCATTTAGAATTCAAGGCGGTGGGTAAGTTTCTGGGCCTATTGGATCTTATTGTCCATAGGCATCGCTATCGTGTTTTTGCCGTCACGGCAGTCATCCTGACATTCGCTATTATCGGTTTAACAAGGCTTTATTCGGTGGCCTATATGGTCGATGATATTCCTGAAAAGTCAGAACTGAAGCAAGACCTATATTTCTTTGAGGATAATTTCAGTGGAGTAATGCCGCTAGAAATTATTATAGACTTTGGTAAACCAAAATCCACTATTAATGCTCGGAATCTCAGAAAAGTGGATCGTCTGGAAAAAGCTTTGGAGCCTTTGGAGAATATTTCTTCGCCTATTTCAATCGTCTCTTTTGCCAAGGCGGTGAGACAAGCCTTTTATAATGGCAATGAGCGATTTTACGGTCTCCCTAGTCCAAGTGATCGGAATGTAATTCTCAGCTATTTGAGTAATCGTGATGGAGACGCGGGTTTATTGGATTCTTTTGTGGACTCTACAGGGCAGGTGATGCGAGTGTCATTGAAGATAGCCGATATAGGCTCCCAGAAAATGGACTCACTGATCACCAACGTAGTTCAGCCAGAAATAGATAAGGTTTTTGACGATGAGAAGATAGAGACGGCTGTTACAGGTTCGACTCTTTTGTTTGTTAAGGGAAATAAGTTCTTGATAGAGAACTTGCGTTTCTCCCTGCTATTGGCTTTTGCCATTATCGCTGTGATTATGGCGATCCTTTTTGCCAATATCCGGATGATCATCATTTCGCTGATTCCGAATTTCATTCCATTGATCATGACGGCCGGAATCATGGGCTTCTTTGGTATTCCATTAAAACCGAGCACAGCATTGATTTTCAGCATTGCCTTTGGGATATCTGTTGACGATTCGATCCACTTTTTGGCAAAGTATAGACAAGAACTTTTCGCGAAGAACTTCTTCGTGCCCGTGGCGATTAGCAATAGTATCAGAGAAACGGGATCGAGTATGCTGTATACTTCGATCATACTGTTCTTCGGATTTGTGATTTTCGTGTTTTCGGATTTCGGAGGGACGGTCGCCCTAGGTTTGTTGACATCGCTGACTTTGTTCTTTGCCATGATTACTAACCTGACACTGTTACCGGCATTGTTGATGGTTTTTGACAGTGGAAAGCGAAACCAAAAGATTCATCCTTTGATTGAGCACTATGAGTTCTACATCGAAGATGATGACGAAGAGATAGACACAGACAATTTATTGATAAAGAAAGACGACCCATTCTTGGGTTCTACCGATAGGTAATAAGTATTGAAAGGAATTAGAGTGAGTAAGTATAAAGAGTACAAGAAACCGGAATTTGCGAAGGTTGGCGAAGACATACTTCAATTCTGGAAAGACAATGAGATTTTTGAAAAGTCAGTTTCTGAAAAAGAAGGCAAACCGACTTTTACATTCTTTGAAGGGCCACCATCTGCTAACGGTACGCCTGGTATTCACCATGTCATGGCCAGAACGGTCAAGGATATTTTCTGTCGTTACAAAACTCAAAAAGGATTTCAGGTAAAACGTAAAGGCGGTTGGGATACCCATGGCCTTCCTGTTGAGCTTCAGGTAGAGAAAGAACTAGGCATTAAGAAGGAAGACATCGGCAAGAAAGTCTCTGTCGATGAGTACAATCAAAAGTGCCGCGAAACGGTGATGCGTTTCAAGGATATCTGGGATGACCTTACTGAAAAGATGGGTTATTGGGTCGACCTTGACAATCCATACATCACTTTCGAAAAAGAATATATCGAGTCAGTCTGGAGCATGCTAAAAGAGCTTTATGACAAAGACCTCATCTACAAAGGCTATACGATACAGCCTTATTCTCCTGCTGCTGGTACTGGTCTAAGTTCCCACGAGTTGAACCAACCAGGTACTTACAAAGACATCAAGGATACGTCACTAACGGCCCAGTTTAAAGTATCTGGTACTGAGAATGATTACATCCTTGCCTGGACGACCACACCGTGGACGCTTCCGGCAAACAATGGCTTAGCTGTAGGCGCTGGGATTGAATATGTGAAGGTGAAGACTTTTAATCAGTACACCTTTGAACCGATCAATGTCATCCTTGCAAAGGATCGAGTTGGTTACTATTTCAATGACAAGGCCAAAGACTTGAAGCTTGAGGATTACAATCCAGGTGACAAGCTTATTCCTTTTGAAGTAATTGATTCTTTCAAAGGCCGTGATATGGAAGGAATGGACTATGAGCAGCTGATGCCATACATTCCTTTAGAGAAACCAGCTTTTACAGTGGTAGTGGGCGACTTTGTAACTACGGAAGATGGTACGGGTATCGTTCATATTTCAAAGACTTTTGGTGCCGATGACTTTAGAACATCTGCACAGTACAATATGCCAGGTGTCTTCGTGAAAGACGAAGAGGGTAAGGATGTACCGATCGTGGACAAGCAAGGTAGATACGTGAAAGAGATCACGGATTTTGCCGGCATGTACGTCAAAAATCAATACTACAAAGAAGAGGAGGCTCCTGAAAAGTCGCTAGATGTATTGATTTCCATTAAGCTGAAGGAAGAAAACAAAGCCTTTAGAGTCGAAAAATACGAGCACTCCTATCCGCATTGCTGGCGCACAGATAAACCAGTGCTTTACTATCCATTGGATTCATGGTTTATCAAAACCACCGCCTATAAGGATCGATTGGTAGAACTCAACAAGACCATCAACTGGAAGCCAGCCTCTACGGGCGAAGGCCGTTTTGGTAATTGGTTGGAGAACCTGGTAGACTGGAACCTCAGTAGATCGAGATATTGGGGAACACCACTACCGATTTGGGTTTCTGAAGATAAGAAAGAACAAAAGTGTATCGGTTCGATCGCTGAGCTGAAAGATGAGGTTCAGAAGTCAGTAGATGCTGGTTTCATGAATGAGCAGATTTCTGATGACTTTGATTTACATAGACCTTATGTAGACGACATCATTTTAGTCAGTGACTCTGGTCAAAAAATGAAGCGTGAGCTCGACTTGATCGATGTTTGGTTCGATTCGGGAGCAATGCCTTATGCACAGTGGCATTATCCATTTGAGAACGGAGACATTTTTGAAAAGAGCTTTCCGGCAGACTTCATCGCTGAGGGAGTCGATCAAACACGAGGTTGGTTCTTTACGCTCCATACTTTAGGCGTATTGCTTCATGATAAAGTGGCCTTTAAAAACGTAATAGCGAACGGGCTCGTACTGGATAAGAATGGCAATAAAATGTCCAAGCGATTGGGCAATGCCGTAGATCCATTCAAGACCATCGGGGAGTACGGACCAGATGCCACACGTTGGTATATGATCTCCAATGCGAACCCATGGGATAACCTAAAATTCAATATTGAAGGCGTAGGCGAGGTACAAAGAAGGTTCTTCGGTACACTTCATAATACCTATAACTTCTTCGCGCTATACGCAAATCTTGACGGATTCAAATTCGAAGAAGCTGCAATTCCTTTGGTTGAAAGACCAGAAAGTGATCGTTGGATTCTTTCAAGACTCAATACTCTCATCAAAACGGTGGATGCTGCTTATGATGAGTACGAGCCGACACGTGCTGCCAGAGCCATCATGGACTTTGTGGCCGATGAGCTGAGTAACTGGTATGTCCGTCTGAATAGGAAACGGTTCTGGAAGGGCGAGTATAATGATGATAAGCGTGCTGCCTATCAGACCCTATATACTTGTTTAATGACTGTGGCCAAGTTAGGTGCACCAATTGCGCCTTTCTACATGGAAAACCTATACAATGACCTGAATGCTGTAAGTGGACTTGATCAAAGTGAATCTGTTCACTTGACGGATTTTCCTGTGGCCGATGAGGCTTGCATTAACAATGATTTAGAGGCGCAGATGGCATTGGCTCAGACCGTTTCTTCCCTCACGCATTCAATCCGCAAGAAGGAGAAGATAAAAGTAAGGCAGCCACTTTCTAAGATTATGATTCCAGTGTTGGATGAAGTTACACGTCATCATGTGGAAGCTGTTGCAGACTTAATTATGTCTGAAGTCAATGTCAAGAACGTTGAGTTTTTGGACGATACTTCAGGAGTCTTAGTAAAGAAAGTGAAGCCTAATTTCAGAGCACTAGGTCAGAAATTCGGTCCTAAGATGAAGCTGATCTCAGGCGCTATTAACCAATGGGGTCAGGAAGACATTGCGACAATTGAGAAAGAGGGTCAATATGATTTGGCTTTGGAGGATGAAACCATCCAGCTTACCATTGATGACGTTGAAATCAGCAGCGAAGATATTCCAGGTTGGTCAGTAGCGACAGAAGGAAAAACCACTGTCGCACTTGACATTACCATTTCCGAAGCACTTCGTCAGGAAGGTATTGCTCGAGATTTGGTCAACCGTATTCAGAACTTGAGAAAAGATCAGGGACTGGATGTGCAAGACAAGATTGATGTACGCGTTCTGAACAATGAAGACATCGTAAACCAAGCATTGAGCTCAAATAGAGACTATATCTGTGAAGAGACTCAGGCACTCAGCTTGGAATTAGTGGATGCCTTAGAACAGGCACAGACCGTTGAAATTGATGACTGGAAAATTGATCTTAGCATTTCAGTGAGATAAGTTTAAGCTTGAAGCACCTCAAATACTTCTTTTTAACCTTGGGAGTAATTATCATCGATCAGGTGGTAAAACTAGTGGTGCATTTCAATATGGCGATGGGCCCAACGGGCGAGATCAACATATTGGGTGATTGGTTTAAGCTCCATTATATCCTTAACAGAGGGATGGCTTTTGGGCTTCGCTTTGGTTCGGAGTATGGCAAACTCGGCCTCACCATATTCCGAATGTTGGCCATGGTGGTGATAGGTATCGTGCTGTATCGAATGGCCAAAAAAAAATACCACCCCGGATTGCTATGGAGTATTGCCGCCATTCTTGGAGGAGCAATCGGCAATGTGATAGACAGTATTTTTTATGGCGTGTTCTTGGACAATGCTCCTTATGATGTCATCACGCCCTGGTTTCATGGGCAGGTGATCGACATGCTCTATCTCGATGTTTGGGAGGGCTATGTAGCAGACTGGATACCGATTTGGGGAGGAAAGAAAGTTGCGCTATGGCCAATCTTCAATATAGCCGATGCCGCCATCTTCATTGGGGTGTTTGTAATTCTAATCTTTCAGAAGCGTTTCTTAAAAAGAGAAGCCCAGATCTAAACGATCTCCTCATTGTATTAATATTTCGTTAAATAAAGTGAAAATATTTCTCGTTTTATCGTTTAAGCTATATATTAACTAATTCGATAGTTTACAATCAAACTCCAATCCAATGAAAAACTCAAAATACTTCCTTGGCCTGATCGCACTATTCTGTGTGTTATCACCTCTTACTGTAAGAGGCTTTCAGGAGCTGCCAAACGATCCATCTGTAAAGATTGGAACCCTTGACAATGGGTTTACTTACTACTTAAGAGAGAATAAACGCCCTGAAAATAGGGTAGAGTTCAGGTTAGCCATTAAGGCGGGCTCTATTTTGGAAGATGATGACCAACAGGGTTTGGCTCACTTTTCTGAACATATGCTGTTTAACGGTACCAAGAACTTCGAGAAAAACGACCTGGTCGACTTCCTTCAAAAAATGGGCTTGGAATTCGGAGGGGATCTAAATGCATATACCAGTTTTGATGAAACGGTTTATATACTTCCAATCCCAACAGACGATCCTGAAAATATTGGAAAAGCACTCACCGTACTAAGTGACTGGGCACATCAGGCCACTTTTGACAATGAAGAGATAGATAAAGAGCGAGGTGTAGTGATGGAAGAGTGGAGGCTTAGACTAGGCGCGTTCGAAAGAATGAGACAGCAAATTTGGCCTATCACCCTAGCGGGGTCCAGATATGCTGAGCGCTTGCCAATTGGTAAGCCAGAAGTACTGGAGAACTTCGAATATGATGCAGCCAAACGGTTTTACCGTGACTGGTACAGACCAGATCTAATGAGCCTAATAGCTGTTGGAGATTTTGATGCTCAACAGATGGAGATGGACATTAAGAAATTCTTCGGCCAGATAGAAGGGCCTAAAAATCCTAAAGAAAGAGTTTATTACTCTCGTCCAGATTTTGAGGGAACAAGAATAGCCGTAGCCACTGATGAAGAAGCTACCGGAAATACCATTTCTGTAGAGTTTATTACCCCGGGTCAGGCACAATCTGAAAACACGCTCGAATCGTTTAGAAAAGGTGTCTTAAGAGGCCTCTATTCCAGAATGATCAACCAAAGGTTAAACGAGTTGGTACAATCTGAGAACCCTCCGTTCCAGTTTAGTTTTAGCAGCTATGGTGGAACGCTCGGAAGAGACAAATTTGCCTATAGAATGTATGTTAGTGTCAAAGAAGATGAATTTAAGCAAGGGTTTCAAGCGGCAGTTTCTGCGAACGAGAGAGTTAGGCGCTATGGATTTACAGAGGGCGAATTAGAGCGTGCAATGGCTTCGTATAAAAACAGCTATGAAAGAAATGTTAAAGAGGCGGATAAGGCGGAATCTTGGAGAATAGTTAACCAGTATGTAGGTCACTTCCTCAATGGCGGCTCACTCTTAAGCCCGGCCCAGCGTTTGGAGTACTTTGAGCAAGTAATGCCAACCATCAAGTTGGAAGAGATCAATGAATTGGTAAAAGGATGGATTCGTGATGATAACAGAACCATAGAAATCAATGCAAAGACCAAGGATGCGGATAAAATCCCAACGGAAGAAGAATTACTGAGCATTTTAGACAATGCAAAGAATGACAACAGCATTAAGCCTTATGTGGAAGATAAAATTGCGACTTCCTTGATTACCGCTTTGCCGAGCCCTGGAAAAGTTACTGATGAATTGACTAATGAGACCACTGGCATCACCCAGCTTACCCTGTCCAATGGAGTTAATGTGTATATAAAGCCTACGGATTTTAAGAACGATGAGGTGAGAATGACTGGCTTCAGTTTTGGTGGAGCTTCTCTCTATAACCCTGATGAGCTTATGTCAGTTCAGAATGCTGGGCAAATCGTGAGCCAGATGGGTATTGGAGAATTCAGCTCTGTGGATTTAGGGAAATTTATGACGGGGAAAACTGCTTCCGTAAATGCTGGCATCGGTTTGTATGAAGAGAATATATCTGGCTTTTCTAGTGTCAAAGACTTAGAGACTTTTATGCAACTACTACACCTGAAGTTCACTTCTGTTAGAAAGGATGAAAAGGCGTTTAATAGTTGGTTGACAAGAACGAAAAACCTTTATGCCAATGTTACTTCTAGCCCAGACTTCCAATATCAGATTCAGATGCAGGAAATCATGTATGGCGAAGACAATCCATGGGTGGGGTTTCCTACCCCTGAGAAACTTGATCAGATAGATTTAGACAGGGCTATCGAAATCTACAAGGAGCGATTTGCCAATGCGGCTGACTTTCAGTTTGTATTTGTTGGCAACGTGGATATGACTACGTTTAAGCCACTGCTAGAACAGTACATAGCCACCCTACCATCAAACA
The DNA here is from genome assembly GCF_001747095.1 of Roseivirga sp. 4D4. Classification (NCBI taxonomy): domain Bacteria; kingdom Pseudomonadati; phylum Bacteroidota; class Cytophagia; order Cytophagales; family Roseivirgaceae; genus Roseivirga; species Roseivirga sp. 4D4. Next base: position 3,223,584 of record NZ_MDGP01000001.1, on the reverse strand, counting down.
ATAATAAGGAGTCATATAAAGATGTAGGCCTTCAGGTAAGAAAAGGCCAGATTAGCGAAAACGTATATGTAGGCGTTGACGAAAAGAGTCAGGTTAACATCACCATCAGTGGTGATTATGACTATTCCATGGAGAACAACGGTCTGATGAACGCCATTGCTGGTATCCTAAGCAATAAGATGATTGAGACTTTACGTGAGGAAATGGGCGGGGTATATGGCGCAGGAGCGAGTGCATCACCACGGGAATATCCTGAACCTCAGTTTCTTTTTTCTATTTCTTTTCCTTGTAAGCCGGAAAACGTGGAAGCATTAACACAGGCGGCTTTGACTGAATTGGAAAAAATTAAGAATGGCGAGTTTACCGATGAGGATCTCCAGAAGATTGTCACTGCACGTAAGCAAAACTTTGAAGAGTCCATAAAGCAAAATAGTTATTGGTCTGCAATGATGGGTGCTTATCTCAAAAGTGGTGATGATTTTGAAATGATCCTTAAAGGAAATGAAAGAGCAGATGCCATTACAAGAGAAGCAGTGATTGCAGCCGCGAACAAGTATTTGACAAAAGATAATATGATCAAAGTGGTTAAACTTCCCGAGAATAGAAAAGAGGGGGATTTAAAACAAGAGATCAAGAAGAACTAAGATATTCTCCGAAGTTCAACGGTAAACAGACGTCATTCTGAATTCATTTCAGGATGACGTTTTAGCTTTATGTCAAGGAGCTATTTTACAATTACCTCATTCACAATTGGCTGTCCGAACTCTTTGGTTAACAGCACCAGAATCTTATCTCGAGACATATTGAGTTCATGTTTCAGCGGAGCAGATGATATGTGGACGAAGAGCTTTTTGTCCCTTATATAAATCTTGGATGTCCTCGATGCGATCGGCTTACCCATTACGCGTTCCCAGGAATTGATTAGATCTGTCTCGTAAAATTTTCCATCTATCCGAAAGGCCTTGAGCATTTCTCCAATGGCGTTCCCGATAGTTTCGGGTTCACTTTTTCTGCCTTTTTGGGTCGACCTTCGTCTCATTTATTTCCGTTTGGGACACCAAAAGTACCAATTCAGTGGTTGTCGTTTGGCATTAGATTGAAATTAGTCAATATTTATTGCAAAGTCGTTCACAATGTTCATTCGTAAACTCTTCAAGATCGGAGATAAGGCCAAGTGGCTCACGCTTGAGTTGCTCATCGTATTTATTGGAGTCTATTTGGCTTTTCTGTTTCAGAGCTATGCTGAAGACAACAAAATAGACAAGGAGAAAGAAAAAGTACTCGTTGGCCTTAAGTTGGAACTTGAGGAATTCAGAACCACCTTCGAGCGATTTGCAGATTATCAGAGAGATAAGGTGAAGGAGTGGGACTCACTTTTTCTGGCAGGAGAAGTAGCACGCTATTATGATTGGAGATATATCGAACCTCAATACAACTTTATGATTATTGAGTATGCCTTAAATCAGAAAGGAACTGATATAGTTGATTTTGAGCTTTACTCAAGCCTATCAGAACTATACAACCAGATTAAGAAGCTTGAGCATGCCGAAAGATTGATGACTGATCTGGCGATGAGTTACAATATCTTGCCCAAAGATCTAGACCCTAAAAAAGGCCAAGGGGCTGTGTTGGCCGCTGAGAATAGGTTCCACTTTTATAAGTTCAAGAATTTTGCTCGCGACAGGGCAGGAATGCTAGGACGTGTATGGAGTGCCTCATCAAACATTATCGGATTGATTAATGAGGAGTTGGGGCCAGAGCGATCGAAGGAAGTAGATGCTAAACTCCTTGAGAGGTATGTGAATGGAGGTATTCAGATGGACTTTGTAAAAGAGATATTTGATCAGTACTTCCCACAATATTCTGATGATGATTTCGACAGAATGATTGAGGAAATTCAGGAGAGAGCTTCTGTTAGTCAGACTCAATAAAGAGGTCAGAAGCTATTTTATCGGCAAGCAATTTTCCCTGATCGGTTAAGACTAAGAAACCATCGTCTTCGAAGACCAAGTCCTGTTGAGAAAGCCTTTCTAAGTAGCTTTCCTTTATAGATAGTAAGTCCACTTGGTACTTGGCCTTGAGCAAATCTAAATCACAACCCCACTTGGTTCTAAGAGAAGTTAGTATGTACTCGTTGACCTGATCTTCTGGTGAAAGCGTAATAACTTCAAAGGGTATTTTACCTTCTTCTATTCCTTTCAAATACTTGGCGTTATTGGATATGTTCGCTTTACGAAATTTTCCATTATATGAGTGAGCCGAAGGTCCAATCCCTAAGTACTTCTCATCTTTCCAATAGGCGCTGTTGTGTTGAGATTCATAACCAGGTTGAGCAAAATTCGAAATCTCGTATTGATCATAGCCATACTTGTTCATGATCTCTAATAGTATTTCGAACTGATCTGCCGCAAAGTCTTCATCAATGGCTTTTAGCTTTCCTTTAGCCAACCAGTTGCCGAATGCCGTTTTTGGTTCTATTGTCAAACAGTACGAAGAAATATGCTCTGGCCGAAGTGTGGTGATCATTTTCAGGTCACGAAGCCAGTTGTCATGGTTGTCACTTGGCAAAGCGTAGATTAAATCCAGACTGATGTTTTCGAAACCGGCTTGTCGAGCCAAATAAAAGGTGTCCATGGCTTGCTGACTAGTATGCTGACGATTCATCCATTTAAGGTGATCATCATTGAATGATTGGACGCCAATGCTCAGTCTATTTACACCATGATCGAAGAAAGTTGAAAGCTTGGCCTGATCGAGGTCGTCAGGATTGGCTTCAAGCGTAATCTCTGGGTTGCTCGATAATGCATATTCATGCTGAATAATGCGCATTAGTTTTTTTAAGTGAGGGCCTTCCAGCAGCGAAGGTGTACCACCACCGAAATAAACGGTATAAATGGTATCTCGGCCTAAGAAGTCGCTTTGCATCACCAGTTCATCGGCAATTGCATCTACCATTGTATCTATTTGGCCAAGCGATTGGGTAAAGTGAAAGTCACAATAATGACACGCTTTTTTGCAGAAGGGAATATGGATATATAATCCGGCCAAAGTTTCGTTATTTTAAATTCAAACCTAATAAATGTCAGGCTTTCGCTGTGCCATATTGGTCGTTTTCGGCCTGAGTTTCCTTATGTTTCATTCCTCTTTTGCTCAGCAAAAGACGGAATTGCTAATTAAGACCGCACCGGAATACGAACAACTGATTCGAAAGTATAAGTATAGTCAAAATCATAATGACTCCTTAACCGCTATTCAAACGATCCGGTCTTTAGTGAATCAACTTCATTTGGATGGATACCTTTTGGCCAAAGTTGATACGATTGTTTCAAGTAATGGTAGAATTGAAGCTTCGCTTGATCCAGGTTCCGCCTTTGAGTGGTTGTCTCTGAAGGCTGGCAATGTAGCACAGAATGTTCTGCGGAAATCTGGCTTTAAGGAAAGTCGCTTTGATGGAAAGAGGTTCAACCTGAATACGATTCGAAAAATTGAAGGAAGTATGATTCGTTATGCCGAAAGAAATGGCTACCCTTTCGCATCGCTGAAGTATGACTCTCTGCATGTAGATGCCAACCAGTTGAATGCCACTCTGAATTTGGACTTAGGACCACTGATACGTTTCGATTCGGTCCATGTTTCTAGAAAAAAGGTATTGAAATCACGTTTTGCAACTGCCTATTTAGGCATAGACATGGGAGACCCTTATGACCAGGCTATTGTCGATGGCATTGTGAGTAAACTGAGAAGACTTCCCTATTTGCGATTGGCCAAGAGCCCTGCTTTGTCCTTTCAAAATAGTGAAGCTAAGGTGACGCTAGATCTGGAGAAGCGACCTATAAATACCATTGATGGAATCATAGGTTTTTTACCAAATACGAGCCGGGATAACGGATTGCTGATCACGGGGCAGTTTGATTTAGAACTTTATAATCCTTTTGCTACAGGAAAGAAGATTGGCTTACACTGGAGGCGCCTGAGTGAGGAAACCCAATCGATCTTAATGGAATATGATCACCCTAACATTTTCAGAAGTCCTTTGTCTGTTGAGACCGACTTTGAGTTTTTGAAACAAGATACCACCTTCACTCGGAGGGATTTCAGAGTGAATTTCTCATTTAATCTTGGAGCCAATAGCTCGCTCAGTTTTTTCACTGATTTTCGGAACACTGATTTACTGGCTACGGCACAGTTTGCTAACGCGACCAGCTTACCTGATATCGTTGACTTTGGACTAACACGTTACGGGCTCAGTATGAACTTTGATCGCTTGGATGATGCCTTCTTACCAAAACGAGGTTTTCGTTTCAGTGCTTCGGCATCGGTAGGCAATAAGGTCATTGAACAGAATATCGATTTACCGTCTGAGATTTATCAGGGAGTAGACCTCAAAACCTTGCAGTACCAGTACGATCTTCGCTTGAGCAATTATTTGCCTGTCAGCCAGCGATTGATACTATATACCGGTATGGACGCTGGCTTCCTTTCCAATGATCAACTTTTTCAAAATGACGCCTATCGATTGGGAGGACTCAATACTATCCGTGGCTTTAGTGAGAATTTCTTTTTTGCTACAGCCTATGCCTATTCAACAGTTGAATCTCGGGTGTTTTTTGATGGGTCTTCATACTTGTCGGTTTTCACAGACTTCGGTGTTATCAGAAGTGACATTGTGGATCGTGTGGGCGACAAGAATGAATTTGCATTAGGTTTGGGTGCGGGCATTAACTTTTCAACTAGCAATGGTATCTTTAACTTTGTTTATGCCCTAGGGACTTCAGATAGTTCAGGAGGTTTAGACTTTAACCAATCAAGAATTCATTTCGGGTATACCACCCACTTTTAAAATGGAAGGCACTATTGACATTTCGCCAGCATTGTTTAGGGACATTGCCATCACGATTTCCTTACTTCTACTGGCAACATATGCGGTATCAAGAATAGTGTTTCCAAAAATGTTTGCTGCGACATACGACTTCTCCAAGTTCTTAAACTTCAAGTTGAAAGATGAGTTTGGTTCCAATCTTCGGTTGTTAAGTACCGAGAGCTTTTATTTCACATTGATTCTTTCTGCCTCACTCAGTTTTGTGCTATTGATACTGATTTATGGCTTGAATCAGATAGGGGAGGCAGCATTCGTCAGTTGGCTGATTCCCACCGGTTTTTGGGCAGGCTTGTTAATTTGGCTTGGGGTAACGGCCTCATTTCAACTTATATTCCTGATAAAATATTTGTTCATAGCCTTAGTGGGAGTGCTATTCAACCTTCCCGCTTCAACAAGTCGTCACTTTCAGGAAGTACAAAGCCTTAACAACTGCTTTGTACTGGCCGTGACTTTGGTTTGCACGGTTGTCATTTATAGCAATTTTATGATACCTCAAATCCTGATTAATGGGATAATCATTGTCACCCTCATCTATTTGCTTTACAGATCGTTAAACATTTATCTAAAGCTAGAACAACTCAAGCTTTATAGTAAGTTATATATATTTTCTTACCTTTGCAGCACAGAAATCATCCCTGCTATTGTAGGGATTAAATTACTGACGTAACACGCCAAATTCGGGTAAAAAGTAGGGAAGTATATGTCTAATAGCATCATTGAGGAGAGGCTGAAAGAAGTCAAGAGTTTGCTTGTATCTCAGCCAAAACCGTCTGATCCGAAATCACCATATTATAAACTTGCAGATAAGTACGGAATTAAGGTTGACTTTCGACCTTTCATTCAGGTAGATCCTATCGCAGCTAAAGAGTTTAGAAAGCAAAAGATTGATATTCTAAAGCATACGGCTATTATTTTTACCAGTCGTAACGCTGTTGATCATTTCTTTGCCATTTGTAACGACTTGAAGGTGGATATTCCAGCTGATATGAAATACTTCTGTATTTCTGAGCAGACAGCTAATTATCTCCAGAAGTATATCGTTGTTAGAAAGAGAAAAATATTCACTGGCTCAAGAACGGCTGAAGATCTTATTGAGATCCTGAAAAAGCATAAGAACGAGAAGTATTTATTCCCATGTTCTAATATTCGCAAGGATGATATCCCGAACTTTTTGAAAGACAGTGGTTACGAATATTCTGAAGCGGTCATTTACGAGACTGTAGCGAGTGATTTGTCAGACTTAGATAATGTCTACTATGACATCATTGCATTCTACAGTCCTAGTGGTATCAATTCACTTTTCGTGAATTTCCCAGACTTCAAACAGAATGATACTCGTATCGCAGTATTTGGCCCTACAACAGCTAAAGCGGCAAAAGAAGCTGATTTGGTTTTGGATATTGAAGCACCACAACCAAATGCTCCTTCCATGACTGGAGCGTTGGAGTTATACATTAAGAAGGCGAACAAACTTTAAGATTAGCGAAACCTATAAGGGCTCTTGCTAGTTTTGTTGTAATATATTCGCGCGGTTTAAATAAATGAAAGCTATTTCGCGTTACCACATTATGACAAGAGCCTTTCTGCTAACACTTCTATGCTTATGTTGTCATTTGAGTTTACGCGCGCAACAAGATGCGCAGTTCACTCATTACATGTTTAATCAGTTATATTATAATCCGGCATTCGCTGGTCTCTCAAACGGTAATACACTCACAGCCATTCACAGGTCACAATGGTTTGGCTATGATGGAACCATCAATAGTGGTGGTGCGCCAAGCACTCAGATGATTAGCTACAATACCAGTTCAAAGTTTTGGAATGGTGGTTTGGGCTTTCATGTAGTTAATGATAACCTAGGACCCTCGTCCAATTTAGAGTTCCAGATTTCAGGTTCTTATTTCCTTAGCCTCCCCAATGGGGCTTCGTTGAGTATAGGTTTGAAGGCAGGGATGTTTTCAAGCAGTATAGATTTTGATGAAATTGTGGTAGTCGATCCCAGAGATGGAGTAGGTAATCTAACAGGCAAAGAGTCTCAATTACGTCCAGATTTAGGGGTAGGAATTCTTTATAGAAATGGAAATTTTTTTGGTGGTTTCAGTACAAATCACTTAATTCAACCCGAATTCGACTTCGGTCAGGATCAAATAGCCAATCAATTACTTCGACACTACTATTTGACAGCAGGGTATGACTACGCGGTTACTCCTGAACTCACAATCACTCCAACTTTATTACTTAGATCTGTAGGGTTCGATTCCTACAACTGGGATTTAAGTGTTATTGGTCGTTTTAGAGACCAATTATGGGGTGGGGTATCTTATAGACAATCAGAATCGGCTTCGGCTATGATTGGCTATAAAGTACTAAAAGACAGGAGTTTATCGTTAGCATATGCAGTTGACATTGTTTTGACAGACAGGCAAAGTAAGGAGCCAACTTCTCAGGAAATTATGCTCATTTACACCTTCAAGTCAAAAACTAGAGTAAGAAATCTTGGACGAAATATCATAAGGACTCCAAGATACCGTTACTAAACAAAAGTTCGGTGAGATTGAAAAGGTTGAAATTTTTTCGCGCTCAGCGGATTACTAACAATAAAATATTAATTTTCGCGCTTTAAGCGGACTACTGGCGTCATTTGAGGAGGTAAATGGCCAGGAAAACTATAAAAACTGACTATGATGAGAAAGTCTGTACTGGGTCTTATGATTGTACTATTGCTCGGCACCACAGCCGGTTGTAGTATGTTCGATGGCTTCTTAGCAGGAGGAGGGAAAGAAGGAAAGCTGCTTGAAGAAGGCCAGCTTCTTGGTGTCCTTGATAGAGAAGGTTGGTATCAAGAGCTTCCTTATGGTATGGTTGCCATCCCTGCCGGAACATTTTTTATGGGCCAGGCGGATGAAGATGTAGCCGCCTCTCAAATTAATTCTAATAGACAAATCACAGTGAGTCCATTTTTCATGGACGCTGAAGAAATAACAAATAACGAATACCGTCAATTCCTATATCATGTTTCTGAGCTAGCGCAAAATGGAGACAGGTACTGGGATGCTACTTTGATTGCATCGGTTATGCCTAACCCAAAGGTGTGGGAAGAAGAATTTACTTACCACTATGCCGATCGTATGACACAATATTACTGGAAACATGCCGCTTTTGATAACTATCCTGTTGTGGGCGTTAGTTGGGAAGCTGCAGAGAAGTTTGCAGAATGGAGAACCATCAACCTAAATAATGGTCAACAAATAAAATATGAAGGTGGAGGAGGCCTATTCTCTTTCGGAGGAAAGAAAAAGGATAGAGAAGCCGCTGCAGCTGCAGCTGATGCCGCTCCAGTGCTTGGTGCTGTCGGACCTGCTGGTACTGCTAACGGTGCTGCTGCCAGTACTTTTGTAGATACCTCCCCAATCGAAACCAGATACCCTGATTTTAGACTCCCTACTGAAGCGGAGTGGGAGTACGCTGCCAGAGGAGGTAGAGAAATTGTAAAGTACCCTTGGGGAAATCCATACACTAGAAATAAGGATGGATGTTTCCTAGCCAACTTTAAACCTGGTAGAGGAGCCTATGCCGATGATGGCTATCCTTACACAGCTCCAGTTAATGCATTCTTGCCTAACCCATTCAACCTGTACAATATGTCAGGAAATGTAGCAGAATGGTGTAGAGATGATTTTTCACCGGTCTATAATCCATTGGTTTGGGATTTGAACCCGATGTTTACTTATAATCCAGAAACAGATAGCGACAGCCCGCACTTTGGAAAGAAAGTGGTCAGAGGTGGTGCATGGAACGATGTGTCCTACTATCTACAAACTGGAACAAGATCTTTTGAATACCGTGATGTAGCCTCGGCTTCTATCGGCTTTAGATGTGCCATGGACTACCTTGGCCAACAATAATTTCACCTATTGAATAATTTAACTTCAACCTAACTAAGAAAAAAAATGGCTAGTAAATTCGTTAACAACTTTTATGGCAACGTAATGCCCAAGATCTACGGTCTTGGTGCTTCTGTAGTAATTGTTGGTGCTATGTTTAAGCTTGAGGGCTGGGCTGGTGCAACGGTAATGCTTGTTACTGGACTAAGTGTAGAAGCACTAATTTTTGCTTTCTCTGCATTTGAGCCTAAGAGTACTGACTATACCAAGCTTTTATACGATCATTCCAAAGACAGCAATGGAGCAGCTTCTGATAAAGGAGATATTTCTTTGCAGAAAATGCTTAAGGAAGCAGCCATGAACAAGGAGGGCCTTCAAAACCTGAAAGCCGGAATGGATAACTTGGCTAACAATGCCAAGCAAATGGCCAACATGTCTAATGCATCTGTTGCCACCGATGAGTATGCAAAAAATGCAAAAACTGCAGCTGCTTCATTGGCTAGAATAGATCAATCTTCTGCCCAAGCTGCTACCGCATTTAGTGAGGTAGCTAACACAGTGAAGGGCTCTGGTACAAACCAGACACAATTGAAAGCAGCAACTGAAGCTTATCAAGCTCAGTTGAAAGATGCCGCTACTCAGCTTCAGGCTTTGAGTGGTGCTTATAAAACAGAATTAGCAGATACGGAATCTGTAGCAAAATATATGAAAGGCTACCTGTCGAACATGGAAACCATGATCAAAGGAGCTATGAATACCGCTAAGCAAACTGAAGAGTTCCAGGGCCAAATGGCGAAACTGAACTCGAATGTTACTTCGCTTAATAAGGTATATGGAGCAATGTTATCAGCAATGAAACAATCAAACTCTTAATCTGAAAGATAATGGCAGGAGGTAAAGAAACCCCGCGGCAGAAGATGATTGGCATGATGTATCTCGTGCTGACCGCTCTTCTTGCCCTACAGATTAAGGACTCCGTACTGGAGAAATTCGTATTGATGGAAAGCGGTTTGGAAGTTTCAAACGCGTCTTTCTTGGACTACAATCAGACTATCTTAGGCGACATCCAATCGGATGTAGTCAATCAAGGAGATAAACAGGGTGATCAAGCTGTGGCAAAAGTAGCCGAGGGTGTAAGAAACTATACCAACGGACTAGCTGCTTACCTTGATAATCTTAAGTATGAGCTTGGGAAAGTTTCAACAGGAGGAGATACCTCTAAATTGAGAAAAAGATCCACCTTGAAAAAATACGAGGAGCCGTCTAATTATATGGTGAATCAAGGGTTTGCTGATGAGTTAAAAGCAAAGCTCGATGAATATCCTGAAAAGGTTAATGGTCTAATCGCCCTTTTGGGAAAGGATACCATGACTCCAGAATGGATGGAATCAATTGCTCTTAAGGCGGATGATATCAAAATGTACGAGAATAATCAGGAAGAGAAGAAGAAGGATTATGCTGACTTTAATTTCTACAAAGCACCCTTAGCTTCGGTTCTTGCCCAATTGACATTCTATAAAAATCAGATTTACAGTAAAGAGGCTGTTGCTTTGAACAAACTAAAGTCTTTTGTAGGTACGGCAGTTTCTGTTAATCCAAATGACATACCATCGATAGAAAGTGTTCAGTCTGCTCCGGCAACTCAGTCAAGTGAGCCACAGCAAGTTGCTGAAAATGATAATGTAGCTAATACACCATCAACGACACCGAGTCAGCCATCAAACACTTCTAGTGATGCGATTGACCCTGAAGACTTCTTGACAGGTGCTTTTGCAGGTATTGATTACGCTGAAGCTACTGTATTATCTGAGTCGAATATTATAACAGCAGGTTTACCTTTTAAAGCCCAGGCCTTTTTGACGCTTGGTAACTCAAAACTTGAACCGACCGTGAAGATGAATGGTCAAGATGTTACAATGCTTGGTGGAAGAGGACAAATTGATTTTCCAACTTCGGCTCGCGAGAGTGAGTACGATGCGAATGGCTTGGCAAAAAAGACTTTCGAAGTAGAGATTACAGCTGACGATGGAACAGGTAGTCAAATTACCAGGACTACAACTCACGAGTACTTTGTAGCAAGACCTGTAATTGATGTACGTTCGCAATCAGTTGATGTACTGTATCTAAATTGTAATAACAACTTGACAATTAATGTTCCTGCTTTAGGGCCGGTCTATCAGCCGCGCTTTACGGTTACTGGAGCAACATATACGCAAGGTTCTACTAAGGGTCAGGTTTCGGTTGTGCCTAACAACAGAGCCGTTAAGATAGATGTATCAAGTGGAGGTCAATACATTGGCTTCAGAGAGTTTGAGGCTCGAAATGTGCCATTACCTGCACTGGATGTACGTCCTAATGGACAGGTTTATAATCCAAATGTGGGACTTACAGATATGCCAACAAGGCTTGATCTAAGGCTGAATCCTGATGCAGCATTTGCTGAGAAGTACCCTGATGATGCGAACTTCTATGTGACTAAAGGTACTATTTACTTGACTAGAGGGACTCAGAGAAAAGGTCAGATCAGAATTGATGGCTTGACACCAGATGTAGATTTATCTTCTATAAGAGCACGAATGGCTTCTGGAGATCAGCTGGTTGTGTCCATAGAAGAAATTGCTAGAGTAAACTATAAAAGTGAGCAGATTCCTATCGTTTTTGTAGATAATATGACGATGATCATCAATTAGATTTTAACGTTATGATGAAGAGATTATCCGGCTTATTGTTAATGCTTTTAACCTTGAATGCTATTGCGCAGGAAGAGGGTACAGGTATTGACCCTGCCAAGTTTCTGGAAACTATTGAGAGCACCACTAAAGTGGCTGGACTCAATAGTGCCAAGAAGCAAAACAATGAGTTTTCTGTGCGTCCTATAAGAGACGAAGACGTAATGTTTAGCATTCGTCTTTGGTCAAAAATGAATTTTAATGAAAAGCAGAATTCTAATTGGAATGCAAAGGAGTCTAGGATAACCAAAATCATCATTGAGGGAATAAGGGAGTACTATAAGGCTCAAAATGAAGCATTAGATCAGGTTGTTGGGATAACACCTTATCAAACCTTGGAAAATGAGGTGAAGACATTCACCGAAGACGATATTTTATTGGAAGAGGATTTCAATACAAATCTGTCAGACTTTTCAACCCAGCAAGGTAATTATGATGAGACACAAAGACCTAGAGCCCGAACCGCTTTGAAAATTCGTGATGGAGGAATCTATGCGAATTACAGTAATGCAAGGCTAGACTCGATCATTGATGCAGAATATGCGGCAACTTCTGGTGCTAAGGCACTTGACCCTGCTATTAAAGGTGATTTAGATGTGCTTTTATTGGAAGAGGATTTACTGTTCGATAGAAATCAGTCTTTGGCCAAGTGGGATATTGTTTCTGTTACACTTATCGCTCCTCCAAAGTCATCTGTAGATGGTGCTGAAAGAGAAATTGTGAGAGTGAAATATCAGGAGTTGGTGGCCTATATTGCTAAGATCTACGGAGAGAGTAATAAGGATAGGGCGTATTGGTACAACGATCGTAACCCTCGTAACAAAGAGTTGAGTTTTGCTCATGCCTTTGACCTAAGGTTATTCAGTACCTACATTACTAAATTCCAGAATATTGGAGACGATAATATTCAGACGCTTTACGGAAAACAGAATTACGACTACTCAATCATTGAGCAGGCCATGAAGAAGCGTTTCGAACTGTTAGAGAAAATGCACAACCTCTGGGAATACTAGAGATTGTCGAATGATAAATGAAAAAGGAAGCTATTTGGCTTCCTTTTTTTGTTGGAAGAAATTCTTGATTAACCGCGTTCTTGCTTCACCCACCAACTCATTGAGTTCGGCTTCCGAGGCTGCTTCTATCTTACTCATGGTTTTGAATTCCTTGAGTAATTTATTCACCGTAACTCTTCCCAGGCCTTTCACATTTTCAAGCTCAAAGTTGAAGCTGTTTTTACTTCTAAGGTCTCTATGGAAAGTAATGGCAAATCTATGTGCCTCATCACGCAGCTTTTGTATCAACCTTAACGACTCTGATTTCTTATCAATGTGCAAGGCGAATTGATCGCCCGGGAAATAAAGCTCTTCCAGTCGCTTTGCGATGCCGATGATTGGAATGGTACCATATAGACCGAGTTCTACCAGTGCATCACAGGCGGCATTCAATTGGCCCTTACCCCCATCAATGATGATAAGCTTTGGAAGGGGAGCATCCTCGTCTAAAAGTCGCTTATATCTTCTTCCAACAACCTCTTTCATGGAGCCAAAGTCATCTGGTCCAACTACTGTTTTGATTTTATAATGCCTGTAATCCTTCTTAGAAGGTCGGCCCATCTTAAAGCATACCATGGATGCCACTGGATTGGTACCCTGAATGTTAGAGTTATCAAAGCATTCAATGTGGGTTGGTAGTTCCTTTAATTGCAGATCATTCTGGAGTTGCTTGAGCACTCGATTTCCCTTGTCTTTGACATTTTCGAGAGATGCATACTTCTCCTTCTTGGCAAAGAGGGCATTCTTTAAAGAAAGGTCGATCAACTTCTTCTTATCCCCAATTTGAGGTTGAATTGTCTTGAAGTTATCTGAGTTGAAATCGATTGGCTTATTGACAAGTACTTCTTTGGCACTACTCTGATACTGATCTCTAAGTTGAATCAAGAGTAACATCAGAATCTCTTCATCGGACTCATCGAGTCGTTTCTTTACTTCAGAAGTTTGGGACAGGTTGATCGTACCGTTTTTAATACGCAGATAATTCACGAATGCCCATTTTTCATCCGTGATGATCGTGAATACATCCAAGTCGGCAATCTTGGGGCTCACCACTACAGACCTGGACTGGAAGAGATCGACCATATCAAGCTTCTCTTTGAATTTCTGCGCCTGTTCGAACTCAAGGTTTTCAGCAGCAGTACTCATTCTTTCTTTGAAATACTGCTTGGGTATGGATAAGCTTCCTTTCAGGATATTGATGGCCTGATCTATATCCTTTAAATAGTCTTCTTCGGTCTGCAAACCTTCACATGGACCTTTGCAATTGCCGATGTGATATTCAAGACAGACTTTGAATTTACCCTTCGCAATATTGTCTTCGGAGAGATCGAAGCGACAGGTTCTTAATGTGAAAAGGTTATTAATCAATCTCAACACATTGTTCATCACTTTTACATTGGCATAGGGGCCAAAGTAAGTGCCGTTAGAAGGAATGAACTTTCTGGTGCTGTATATGCGCGGAAAGCGCTCATTCGAAACACAGATATAGGGGAAAGTTTTATCGTCTTTTAGCAGTATGTTATACTTGGGTTGATTCTGCTTAATGAGATTGTTTTCTAGCAAGAGAGCATCAAACTCAGAATTGACAAGTGTAATCTCTATTTCTTTGATTTCGCTGACAAGTCTTCTGGTTTTCCGGTTGACTCCCGCATTCTTATTGAAGTAACTAGACACTCGCTTTTTGAGGCTTTTGGCCTTGCCTACATAGATCAATACACCCGCTTCATTGAAGTAACGATATACGCCCGGACTATCGGGGAGTTTCAGGATATCTGATGGTGTAAAGCGGGTGACCTCCATGGGTCGAAATTAATAAATCTCATCATCAAAGATGATCGTGCTGTCAGATGTACTTAGTACATCGGAGAATTTTTGACAATCAATTTCTAAACTTAACTCTGCTGGTCGATCGAAAAGCGATTTCTCAATACCGAGTGTCGAATCTGCATATACCTGTTGCAGAAAGAGACCAACAATTGGCATTGCCGTTCTGGCACCTTGTCCATCAGTCCATTTGGTAAAACGAATAGCTCTGTCATCGCCACCAACCCAGGCACCTGCGATTAAGTTTTGTGTAATGGCCATAAACCAACCATCAGAGGAGTTTTGAGTTGTTCCTGTTTTGGCCCCCAAGTTACTTTCTTTTTGACCGCGATCCACCAATTGATATTCCCATTGAAGCCTATTTCCAGATCCAGAGTTAACGGTTTCCTGAAGCATATTCAACATCACGTATGCCACATCCTCACTAATAGCCCTACTTTTTCTTGGAGGTTCGTTGTATATCACATTGCCAAATCTATCTTCAATTCGACTTACGTAATAAGGCTCAATATGCACGCCCTTATTCGCAAATGTGCCGTAAGCCCCAACTAATTCGTAAAGAGAGGCCACTTCTGTACCCAAAGCAATCGAGTAATAGGGAGGAATAGTACTTTTTATACCAAGCCTCTTGGTCATATCGACCACTTTTTCAGGTTTGACAATATCCATCACTCTTGCGGTAACAGAGTTCACTGATTTGGCCATGGCCGTTTTCAGCGTCATATCTTCACCACTGAATCTACCCTCAGCATTTTGGGGACTCCAAGGCTCATCCTGAAAAGGAATATCAATCGATACGGCCTCATCTTTAAAGGTGAAACAAGGAGAGTAGCCTTGTTCCACAGCGGTGGTATAAACGAAGGGCTTGAAAAGTGAACCCGGTTGTCTTTTCCCTAATCGTACATGATCATATTTGAAATGTGAGAAGTTGGTACCGCCAACCCAGGCTTTAATACCGCCAGTTCTAGGGTCTGTGGCCATAAAACCTGCCTGAAGAAACTGCTTGTAATACATAATAGAGTCAATAGAACTCATGACGGTGTCAATATCTCCATTCCAAGAAAACACACTTAGCTTTTTTGGGAGGTTCATATAGTAATCCACAGAGTCAGAATCTTCTCCGTATTGCTTCACCAAGTTGCGATAGGCCTTGGTTCTTGGTATCACATTATCTTCTAAGAAGTTTTCAATCTCTCTGTCTTTGCTATCAATCCAAAGAGTCCTTTCTTCCTTAGCTAGTAAGGTATCAAATCTTGCCTGCAACTTACTCATGGCACTGTCCATGGCAAATTCTGCATAGGCTTGCATTCGACTATCGATTGTTGTATAAATCTTAAGGCCATCGGCATAGAGGTCATAACCTAGCTCTTTGCAAAGTTCTCTCAAGTCACCCCTCGCTACTTCACGGAAATACTGGGCTAGTCCTGCATTTTGATCTTGCTGTTTTAAGGTCAGTTCAATGTCTTTCGGCCTGAGCGTATCATATACAGTCTGGTCTAGGAAACCATACTTCACCATTTGACTCATGACGACATTTCTTCTGCGTTTTGAGTTTTCCGGGTTGTTATCTGGTCTGTAGGTAGTTACTCCTTTTTGCATACCAGCTAAAACAGCCGCTTCAGGTACCGTAAGTTCGCTAGGGAGCTTGTTAAAATAGGTCTTAGCAGCTGATTTAATACCAAACGCGTTGTTGCCAAACTCAACAGTGTTGTAGTACATGGCCATAATCTCCTGCTTGGTATAAGACTTTTCAAGTCGAACAGACAGTATCCATTCTTTAGTCTTATAGATCAACTCGTCAAGCATTCGGTTCTTGCCTTCCAGTTTTCCTTTGTCTCTTTCGTCCAATACCCTGGTGGAGAAAAGTTGTTTGGCTAGTTGTTGACTGATGGTACTACCACCTCCCTTTCGGTTAAAGGTCAACACACCATAAGCTACACGAAACATACTCTCTAGGTCAATGCCAGAGTGTTGCTCAAACCGAATGTCTTCTGCCGCTAGTAAAGCATTGATGAGGTTATCGCCCAACTCGTCATAAGTCACAGGATTTCTGTTATCGCGAAAGTAACCAGAACCCAGTTGAACGCCATCGGAAGTGTATAGCGTGGAGGTCAGATTTTGATCTGGATTTTCTAATTGAGAGTAGGATGGAAGTTCTCCAAACCAGTTATTCATATTAGAACTAACAGCCCATATATAGGTGGGCAAGCCAACAACACCTAATGCAAAAAACACCCAAGCTGCGATAGTCAACTTTTTAAGTAAGGGGCGATTCTGGGCTATTTTACTTTTCAGGCTCATCTATTGATAAAATTTGTCATGAAAACTCATGTACTCTTCAATCTTCTCGCTATCGAACAAGAACTGTAAGTTGTCGATAGAGATAGCAAAATTATGAAAATTAGTGTCTTCTTGATTAATCGCTTCTGCTAAGACTTCAGAAAGCACATCTCTATAACGTTGAGAAGCAGATTTAGTCTTAAATGAGTTGATATAAAGTATCTCTACGTTTTCGTTCTTTTTCAAAGTGAGATTGCCGATCGATAGCCTTTGATTTGGAAACCGTTCACTGTTCAGTGTATTGATGATTGCCTTTACCTTATCAACCCCGTTCAAGGTCTTATCTATCGTAATGGCTACCAAATGCTGTTGTTGGAAGTCCTCACTGAAATCAAAGCCTCTGTCTGACAATATCTCGTCTTTTGCAGGTTTTAAGGCTGAAAGCAGGCCATTGGCATAATCAAATAAAGGTCCTTCGGTGTACTTGGCCGTAAATTCTTCTAAGGCTTTCTCGTAAGGGAATAAACCCTCAGTTTTGGCTTTTAAAATTGCCGATAGTAATTCAACGGTTGGTAAAAAGTCCACATCTTCAAAAGAAGCTAGCGCGGCTTTTAACATTTGATCAGCCTCAACATAATTACCGGCTTCGTATTTGGCATAAGCTTCTGCGTATTGCTGCTGAAGTCTGAGGTTTCTGGCCTCCTTTTCCTGAACATAGTTGGGATTAATAAGCACCTTGGCCGTCAGACTTTCTGGAAACTCGGCTATGATAAGTCGCTTGTAATCCTCAGCTCTGCCAGGGTCTGTGTTTTCGAAAAGTGTATAGAGCGCAAAAAGGGTCTCTAAGCGAAATTCGGTTTTGGGGTACCTACTTAACAGGGTTTCATAACTGTTGGCCGACTCACTGTTTCTTTTCAGGCCGAACCGATAGATTCTTCCAAGGTTGAAATAGGCTTCTTGGATTTCGGCATTGGCCAAGTCCTTTTGTTCGGCCGACCTTGGTATGGTCTCCAATAGCTTTTGCTTTTCGGCAGCTGTGCCATCTGTTGCACTTGATGTTTCATTGCCTTGATTTTGATTGTTGTTGTTATCGGCAATCAAGGAAGGGTCAAGTCCTACGGCAACGGTTGTTTTGCTCGAGCGTCTCCAATTATCCTCAAGCGGTCTGTTTCCCCAAACCCTCTGAAATTCACGTTCGCCTTGACTGATCGCTGCCTGATTATAAAAGTACCAGGTGTCATCATCGGATATATCTGTGTTGGTATTGGTAACTGATGGTGAAATGGGATTGGCTTTTCTCTTTTGCCTATCGATTTCTGCCTGCTTGGCAGCCTCAGCCCGCAGATACTGATCAAGAAATGCATCCAGCGACACGGGATTCATTTCTGCCAAGTTCAACAGACTATCATTTCGTGATATGGTATTTAATTGTGTCACAAAGTCATTGAGAACCTGTTGTTTATCGGCAATGGCTACGTAGTTCTGAAAGTCCTCAGGTAGCTTGGCGATTGCACTGTCATAATACTGGCTCGACAATGGGAAATTCTCATAAGGATCAAAATAGATTTCCCCTAGCTTTAAAAAATTCATTCCCTGCTGTCGCTGATCGGGCTGTTCTACCTGCGTTCCGGTTCTATAATGGTTAATGGCGTTGAGCAACTTCCCACGCTGTTCTTCCAACTGGCCCATCACATAGTAGATCTTGTCCTGATACTCTAGGTTCTTTCCGTCCTTAAGCATCTTGTCAAAGGTCTTGTATACCTTTTGAATTCTATCGGCACTGGATTTTGAATAATCTGTCAGGGCCATCTTATTCAATTCTGAATGGAAAACGAGTTCATATGGTGGGTTTCCCTTTAGAGCCAAATCATAGTAGTCAAAAGCCTGTTGCCCATCACCGTTCTTTTGAGCGATTTGTCCTAGGATAAAATTGGTTCTGGCCTTTTGATCGCGATTGCTAATGAGGTTATTGACTTCTCGGAGTGCTTCGGCAATTCCAGCTTCGTTTCCTTGGCGCTGATGATAGTAAGCGAGCAAGACCTGGTAGTCCAGATTGTTTTCAGGTGTTAGTTCTTCCTCTAAAGTCAAATAATTCGAAACGTCTGTCGCATTGTCCATATCGCCCATGTCCATATAAGTGCGCATCAAGCCGATCAATGCTTCTTGCCGTGCACCATCATCCTTACTGGTTTGATTAACAAATTGAAAAGTCTCAATGGCGTATTGAAACTGAGCCCTTAAATGCCTGATTTTCCCTATGAGTATGTAACTATCATCTACCCAATCGCTGGTTTTATACCATTCTATTACCTGAGATGCCTTTTTGAAAGCATCATCAAGCTTTTCTTCATTTCCCTGAACCGTGCCTGAATCTATATCAGGAAAAACCTTAAGAATATCATTGAAATTATAGTCGTATTTGTCCTCCAGGCTTTGATAAACCTCGTCAATGTATTGATTGGCATAGAAATACCCATTATAGCGGGCATTCATGTTCTGATAGCCTTTAGAATTGCAACCGACTATGCCTACGAATAGGAGAAGACAAAAAAATCTTTTGATATGTAAATTGCTGATTTTCAAATCAGAGTGATTTCTGAATAGGAACGAACAATAAGGCGCAATTAATACAATAAAAGGTATCTGGTTAGGTTTTAATCAATATTTTTGTTTCCCTTGATTTTTTATTGTGGCAAGATTCAAGAAAACCTTATCCAACTGGCTAAATACCAGGCATATTTTCATCGTTCAGAATGAGGAAGACTTTTCTGAAAAGGCCACCTATAAGTTTACCTATGCCAAAATAGCCTTCTTTGCCTTTTTGGTCTTCTTAGTCATTTTAACGATCAGTATTTATCTGGTCAATACGGTCTTAGCGCAATGGTTCGACCCACGTTATGCCGAGCAAGAAACCCGCAAAGACTTGGTTCAGATGAGCATATCACTCGATTCACTCACTCAGGAGTTAGAGAGTAGAGATCAGTTCATTACGAGCTTTAAAAAGATAATGCAGGGAGATGTGACTTCTAATGAAGTCCTAGAGTCTGAGGCTCCTCAGCCGCAGTCTCCTGGAAATGTTGAGCAATTGGAAACCACGGATTCAGCATTTAAGGCTGAGTTTGAAAGAGGAGGGGACTTTCTATTGACCGGGCAAATTGAAAATGAAGAACTCAGACAACTTTATTTCTTTTCACCCATCACAGGGTATATTTCAGAGCCTTTTAATGCTCAGAATGAACACTACGGCATTGATGTGGTTGCTAAAAAGGATGAACCCGTTAAGTGTATAGCGGATGGAACGGTAATTCTGGCAAGTTGGACACAGTCTGAGGGCAATGTGATTGCTGTACAGCACAGAGAAAATTTGATTTCAATTTATAAGCACAACTCAACGCTCACTAAGGAAGTGGGTGATTTTATTACTGCAGGTGAAATTGTGGCCATTATTGGTAACACCGGAGAGCTGACTTCCGGCCCACACTTACACTTTGAACTTTGGTATAATGGTTCTGCCGTAAATCCGGAAGAATTCATTTCGTTTTAATTAGAAAAACAGATTGAGCCATGTTTTCAAAAGAAGAAAAAAAATCATCAGAAGAATTGAGCCAAACCAGTAATATTATTGGTAAGGAAACCGTACTCGAAGGCAGTATTGAGTCTGCAGGCAATATCAGAGTAGAGGGTAAGGTATATGGCAATGCCAAAGCCAAAGCGAAGTTTGTGATGGGGCCCGATGCTTATGTGGATGGAAATGTGGTGGCTCGATCAGGAGAAGTGGCTGGTAATATTCGTGGTAATATTGAGATCTCAGAATTACTGATTCTGAAACCTACAGCCGTAATCAACGGTGATATTCTTACCAATCAACTTGTCGTGGAGCCAGGGGCAACATTCAATGGTGGTTGTAAAATGGGCCACTTGGCGAAAGACATTGTGATCGAACTGCCTGAAAGTCGTGCATCAGAGAAGGTAGCCAAGAGGGCCTAATATCAAACCCATATAACTATTTGATTAGTTAAAGGTGTTTTCTACCTTTAATACATGTCCAATCTGAGAATGGCTTGCAATGAAACGCCCCAATTGCGCATAGGTGTTTTGTGGCACACGCTCTTTTCGGTTTTCCTTATCACTTTCCTTGGTATTTCATGCCAGTCTAACCTTGAAAAGGTCATTGAGGAGAAGAAAATCCCTGACGCTATTTGGGTAAGCCTGAATAATGAAACTTCCGCACCCATAAGCATGAGCTTTCAGGCAGGAATCAACGATACCATTCAGGAACAATTTATCAGTGCAAAAAGTAAGGACACCCTCGTAATCTCTTTAGCGGAAGAACGACTTTTGACCATAGCGAATAAGCTTACTCAAAAGCAGGACCTAATCGTTTCGCCCGGAGATTCGTTGTTTTTTCATTTCGATGGTGAAGGAATAATACTCAGGGCCGTACCCGAAAGGGAGTTTATTAACATATTAGAAAGCCAATTTCCCTCTGAGCGATCGGTGGTTCAAGATTCATTATACAACCTGCTTGTGTTTACAGACAGCGCGCAGAAAATGACTGCCTCTAATGACTTTTCGCGAACTGACCTTTACCCTATCTTGTTTCAACGAGATTTTTACGAGGCTAATCCCCAAGTGCTCAACGAGTTTTTAGATCAGACCTATGGTCATATTGAGCAATTAATGAACAAGCTCAGTTTAGAGGCTAACTCGGCAGACACTTTCAGTTTGGACTTAAAGGAAGAGATTGAATTGAGAAGGCATTACCTGAGGCTCTCATTTTTGGTAAAGAAGCTAGATGATAAGACTTATTTAAAGGGCTTACTGGAAAGCTCTCTTTTTGAGGAAGAATTCATCTTGAATAGCCGATATGGTAAAACTTACCTGTACTTCTACATTACAGAAGGGATTCTGTTAGGAGAAAAGAAGCGAACATCAAATAAACTATATATAGATTATCCGAAAGCATTCGACTTGTTGGATAAGCATTTTGAAGGGTCTCTTTTGGCTAAGGCCAAATGGTTTTGCCTGGAAAGAATGGTGGACTCGAATGAATCTTATGAAACCATCTCCGCCTATGCCACTGATTATCAAAACGCATATCCAGATGACACCTTGTTTACCCAAAGATTTCAGGAGGATTTTCTGATCAATCGCGAAGCATTGGTCAAAAGTAATATTGGGGTCAATCTCTTACATGAAGATGGTAGCACCAATATGTTGACAGGTTTACTCAATGAGCTAAGGGGTAAAGTGGTCTATGTGGATTATTGGGCCAGTTGGTGTGCACCATGTCGGCAAGCAATGCCTAGCTCCATACAGTTGAGGAATAAACTAAAGGGTGAGGCTATTTCCTTCGTTTACTTTTCCATTGATAACAAGCAGGATGCTTGGAGGCGAGCGAGTATGTCTGATGGGCTCAATGGCTATATGCACAATTACTTAGTGCTTAATCACAAAAAATCTGAAATGAAAAAGAATCTGGCTATGGATGCCATACCGCGCTATCTAATCTTTGATAAGAAGGGTAGCCTGGTGGAACGAAACGCACCAAGCCCGATGAATGCAGGTTTGGAATCTCTGCTAATGCAGTATATTGAGCGGTAGATCATGAAAGAAAAAAACCCGAATGACTATCTCAAATACTCGCAGCTGGGTATTCAATTGTTTCTCACCATTGGTATTTGTGGTTGGTTGGGTTATAAAATGGATGAGTCTTGGAATTCGGGAAAACCATTATTCATCATTTTAATGATTTTGGTAGGGACTACTGGAGCCATTTATATGCTCTACCGATCGCTGCCCAAGGACTAACCCATTGTTATATCTTTTTTACCACTAAGTTTCTTCTCTAGTTTTCAAAGACTTACCTTTGCGGCATGCAAAGCATAGGCAAGCAAATCACCATATCCATAATCGTTTCGCTGGTACTAGCGGGAATCGTTTTTGGATTGCAGCAAATGGAGAGTACTGCTCAATTTGTGCATGAAAAAGTGTGGTCTATTGTCATTTTTTCAGCCATTCTAGGCTTGATCGTTGTGATCATAGGAGACTGGGGTATCAGAAATATGGATGCCCAAAGCCGGCCTAATTTATTCTTAGGTCTTACAGTTTTGAGACTACTTCTAAGCATGGGTTTTGTTGGCATTGTACTCTTTGTCGGTATCGAAGACAGAATCATTTGGGTAGCCAACTTTTTCGCTGCCTATTTATTCTACTTAGTATTTGAAATATATAGCATTCTGTCTAACTTGCGCGCGATTTCGACAGAGGGCGAAAAAACATGATGAAAAATAGCAGAACTAACTTTCCCAATTTACTGATCATAAGCCTCTTAATAACGCTTTTCAGTATTGCCAACAGTTCAAATTTATTTGCCGCTTCAGGCAGCGGAGACGAAGAAAAAGAGGAGGGGAGCACAGACTTCATCATGCATCACATTGCCGATGACTATCAGTGGCACATTGTGACGATTGGACACACCCATGTGACCATCCCACTTCCAATGATCATTTACGATCACGGTGAATTCAAATTCTTCATGTCATCTGACTTTTATGATGAGCACCATGAGCCTATTGCACATGATGGTTACATGATTTCTCATGGCAAATTGGTAAGAGCATCAGCAGGTCATGGCGAGTCAACGCATGGCACAGATGATGGACATGGCGAAAATGCTGGTCACGAAACAGATGATGCACATGGTGCACCGGCTTCTGATGATCATGAAGCTGAAGCTGACTTCTTAAACCTATCGATCACCAAGAATGTAGCGTCACTTTTTCTAAGCGTATTCTTAATGTTGATCACCTTCATTACAATTGCGAAAAGATATAAAAGTGGTGTTGCTGCCCCTAAAGGACTTCAATCACTATTTGAGCCTATCATTGTTTTCATTAGAGATGATATCGCTAAGACTAACATTGGAGAAGACAAGTACCAGCGCTTTATGCCATTCTTGTTGACCATGTTCTTCTTTATTCTATACAATAACTTACTAGGACTTACTCCTGGTGCTGCTAACCTTTCAGGTAACATCGCAGTGACTTTGAGTTTGGCCTTATTTACGTTCTTCATCACACAGTTTAATGGTAAGAAAGCTTACTGGGGTCACATCTTCGCGACACCTGGTGTACCGCTTCCTTTAAGGCCAATTATCCTTGTGGTGGAAATCATCGGAATTTTCACTAAGCCTATTTCGCTTACACTACGTTTGTTCGCCTCAATTACAGCAGGTCACATTGTAGTGCTAAGTATTGTTGGTTTAGGCTTTATATTGAATAGTGTCGCTGTAGGAGTTGTGGGAACACTCTTTTCTGTAGTGATCACTTTGATTGAAATATTGGTGGCTGTGATTCAGGCTTATGTCTTTACACTGTTCTCTTCGATGTACATCGGGCAGGCGGTGGATGATGGACACCATTAATTAGTTAGAATACCATTGTTTCATTTATAACAAACATAATTATGTTATCTATTCTATTAACTGCTGGTTATGCCCTTATGGGAGCTGGTATTGGTGCTGGTCTTGTTGCGATAGGCGCAGGTCTTGGTATCGGAAAAATTGGTGCTTCTGCTATGGAAGGTATGGCACGTCAACCTGAAGCTGCAGGTAAATTGCAGTCTGGTATGTTGATTATTGCTGCACTTATCGAGGTAATTGCGCTTTTCGGTGTTGTAGCTTGTTTCTTGCTAGCGACTAACAACGAAATCGTTGGTGCACTTTAAGAAGTATTTGAGAAGTTTCAGGCCTAGCATTAGGCTGGTCTGAAGCTTTTCTTCTAAAAAAAAGAGACATGGACATTTTATTACCAGATACCGGATTATTTATCTTTCAGACAATAGCATTTCTATTGCTAATTTTTCTGTTGGGTAAATTTGCATGGAAGCCGATTTTAAATGGGCTAAAGGAAAGAGAAGAAACTATTCAAAACGCTTTGCTTTCTGCTGAACAAGCAAAAAGTGAGATGGAAGCTTTGAACGCTGATAATGCTAAACTTTTAGCTGAGGCTAGATCAGAGCGTGACGCGATGTTAAAAGAAGCAATGGCAGCGGCTAACACCATCAAAGAAGAAGCGAAAGAAGAAACTGGCAAGATCACCGCTAAGATGATCGAAGATGCCAAAGCAGTAATCGAAAACGAGAAGAGGGCAGCATTGGCCGATGTAAAAACATTGGTGGCTTCACTTTCATTAGAGATCACTGAGAAAGTACTTCGCAAAGAATTGAGCGACAAGAAAGCGCAAGAGTCTTTGGTAGACGAATACGTAAAAGATTTGAACTTAAACTAATTCTGACGAATGTCTGAATATAGAATTGCTTCCAGATACGCCAAATCCTTGCTTGACCTAGCGGTTGAAAAAGGACAGTTGGAAGAGGTGAATAAAGACATGTTGATGTTTTCCGGACTCGTAAAGGAAAACAGAGACTTACTCTTAATGCTAAAAAGCCCGGTCATTACGCCTGACAAGAAGTTAAGGATATTGAACCAGGTGTTTGAAGGAAAAGTGAACGATTTAACGTTGGCCATCTTTCAAATTCTTACCAAGAAGCATAGAGAGATGTACCTCGATCAAATTGCGGTGGAATTTCATCACCAATACAATACCAATCAGGGAATTGAGGAGGCAACCATTACGACAACATTTGAACTTGACGCTAAGTCAAAGGCAGAGTTTGAAAATATTGTAACCCAGATTTCTGGTAAAAAAGTAGAGCTAACTGAAGTAATCGATGAAGACCTTATTGGAGGATTTATCTTGAAGATTGGCGATCGCCAAATCGATGATTCTGTAAGCTCAAAATTGAAGGCGCTTAGACTAGAGTTCACTAAGAACTACTACGAAAAGGCATTTTAAAAAAGATTTAAACATTAACTGTAATATAAAATGGCAGACGTAAGACCTGATGAAGTATCAGCAATATTGAGAGAGCAACTCTCAAACTTCAAATCAGAAGCCGAATTAGAAGAAGTAGGAACAGTACTTCAAGTAGGTGATGGTGTAGCCAGAATCTACGGATTATCTAAAGCACAGTCAGGAGAGCTCCTAGAGTTTGAAAATGGCTTGAATGCTTTGGTACTTAACCTCGAAGAAGATAATGTGGGTGCCGTACTTTTAGGTGATTCTGCAGGAGTAAAAGAAGGAGATACAGTAAAAAGAACTGGTCGAATTGCTTCTGTAAAAATCGGTGAAGGTGTGGTTGGTCGTGTTGTGGATACCTTGGGTAACCCAATCGATGGTAAAGGCCCAATCGAAGGTGAGACTTACGAGATGCCATTGGAGCGTAAAGCACCAGGTGTAATTTATCGTCAGCCGGTAAATGAGCCATTACAGACTGGTATCAAGGCGATTGACTCAATGATTCCGATCGGAAGAGGTCAACGTGAATTAGTAATTGGTGACCGTCAGACAGGTAAAACTGCTGTAGTAATCGATACTATCTTGAACCAAAAGGAATTTTATGATGCTGGTGAGCCAGTATTCTGTATCTACGTAGCAATCGGTCAGAAAGCATCAACTGTTGCTGGTGTAGTTGCAGCCCTTGAAAAAGGTGGTGCAATGGACTACACAGTAGTTGTTTCAGCTTCTGCTGCTGATCCGGCTCCAATGCAGTTCTTTGCACCATTTACGGGTGCTGCTATCGGAGAGTACTTCAGAGATACAGGACGTCCAGCATTGGTAGTATATGATGACCTTTCTAAGCAAGCTGTTGCTTACCGTGAAGTTTCTCTTCTTCTAAGAAGACCTCCGGGACGTGAAGCTTACCCAGGTGACGTATTCTATCTTCACTCAAGACTATTGGAGAGAGCTGCAAAAGTGAATGACAATGATGACATCGCTGCTGCAATGAACGATTTGCCTGAGTCTCTAAAAGGTAAAGTAAAAGGTGGTGGTTCATTAACTGCACTTCCTATTATCGAGACACAAGCGGGTGACGTTTCTGCCTATATCCCAACCAACGTAATTTCGATTACTGACGGTCAGATCTTCTTGGAAACTAACCTTTTCAACTCTGGTGTAAGACCTGCTATTAACGTGGGTATCTCTGTATCAAGGGTAGGAGGTTCTGCTCAGATCAAGTCAATGAAGAAAGTGGCTGGTACACTGAAACTAGACCAAGCACAGTTCCGTGAATTGGAAGCCTTTGCTAAGTTTGGTTCTGACCTTGATGCTGCAACACAGTTGACCATCGATAGAGGTAGAAGAAACCAAGAAATCTTGAAGCAAGCACAGTTCTCACCTGCAGCTGTTGAAGATCAAGTAGCAATTATCTACGCTTCAACAAAAGGTTTGATTGACAAAGTGCCAGTGGACAAAGTGAAGGAATTTGAAACTGAGTTCATCACTGTGTTGAAAGCTACTCATGCAGATGCAATGAATGATTTGAAAGCTGGAAAGCTTTCTGACCAAGCAGTAGATGCCTTGAAGAAGGTTGCTAAAGAGTTGTCTTCTAAATACTAATTAATAATAGGGCCTCGCCCATTTAATAATAGCCTATGGCAAGCTTAAAGGAAGTAAAAGAAAGGATTGTTTCGGTCAGCTCAACTCAGCAGATCACTAAAGCCATGAAAATGGTTGCAGCGGCTAAATTGAGAAGGGCGCAAGACAGAATCGTCCAATTACGCCCTTACTCTGAAAAATTAGGTGCTCTACTCGCTAATGTTTCTTCTGGAAATACGGAAGAAGGCATGAATACGTATGGTGAAGTGAGAGATGTAAAGCGCGTGCTCTTCGTGCCTGTCACTTCTGATAGAGGATTGTGTGGTGCATTTAATGCCAATGTTTTCAAAGGCGTTAGAAATGCACTAGCAACTGGAGAGTATGCGAATGCTGAAGTTGAGATACTACCCATCGGTAAAAAGTCATTTGATTTTTATAGAAAGAAGGAGCATCCTGTAAATGATGCACATTGGGGTGTTTTCGGAGACCTTTCTTTTGATGTAGTTAAAGCTGCTGCTGAAGAAGCAATGGAAGGCTTCCAGTCTGGTAAGTACGATAAAGTAGTTTTGGTCTATAACGAGTTCAAGAATGTGGCAACTCAGATCATTAGAACTGAGCAGTTTTTACCTATCGTTGAAAACGAAGTGGATACTGAATCTACAACCAATACCGATTACATCTACGAGCCATCGAAGGACTACATTATCGATGAATTGATCCCTAAGTCATTGAAAATTCAGTTTTATAAGGCTGTTTTGGAATCCAATGCTTCTGAGCATGGTGCGCGAATGACTGCAATGGGCAAAGCAACTGATAATGCCGGAGACCTATTGAAAGAGCTTCGTTTGACTTATAACAGAACGCGTCAAGCAGCCATTACCAAGGAGATTCTTGAAATCGTTGGTGGTGCAGAGGCCTTAGCTGCAGATAGTTAAGATTAATCTGAAACTAGATATATTGAACCCCGACATTTGTCGGGGTTTTTTTATGGAAAAGATTATAGACTTTGTTCAAAACTTGAGTCTCGATATTACGGGAGGAGCAGTGATCTCGAGTCTTTATGTTGCCCAACTCTTTGGGGTAGAACTTTCTAGTCAGATCGTTTTGGGTTTGGCTATTGCTATTTGGCTTATCTACACTGCCGATCATCTTTGGGATGGCTACAGAGTAAAGGGAGATGCGGTAAACCCCCGTCATGCTTTTCATCAGCGTCATTTTAAGCTGATTTTGGGTATTGCAGTTTTCGTATTTGGATGCGGTGTTTACAATACCTTTGAACTACTAAGCGATACAATTTGGTTTGGTCTTGGGCTTGTTGCTTTGACTGGTTTATACTTCTTCTATCTAAAATTCAGTAAAGCGCACCTACAAAAAGAGCTTTTCGCTGCCTTCGTATATGTAGCGGGCATTTTTGTGGGCCCCATGAGCTTGTTGGAACATTGGGATTGGTTTATGTTGGGAGCTTTCATTCAGTTTTTCCTATTGGCCTATGTCAACCTAATGTTGTTTCCACTCTTTGAAAAAGATGAGGACGATCAGCAAGGTATGGCATCTATTGTGACCAATAGAGGGGCTGAGCAAACTAGGAAAAGGATAGTGCTAGCATTGATCTTAAATGGTCTTATTGCCATTGCCTGTATTGGTTTGGGTATTAATGAGGGGAAACTTCAGTTTATGATCTTGGCAATGTCATGGCCTTTGCTGCTGCTGTTTCTTAGACAGGATGTCTTTAAGCGGTATAAGTTTTACCGGATTATTGGGGATGGGATTTTCTTTTTACCAGGTTTGGCCTTGCTATGAAGAACGACTTCAATCTTGTAGCGCCCGTTTATGATACTTTATCAAAACTTGTATTTGGTAAGAAGCTCGAGCAAGCGCAAAAAACCTTTATCTCAATCATTCAGCCGAATTCTCGAGTGCTGATCGTAGGTGGCGGGGCAGGCCGTATACTGGAGTGGCTACCGGCAAACTTCAATTTACAGATCCAATATGTGGAGCTTTCCGAGAGTATGCTGAACAAAGCGAAAGCCAAAACTTCGGTAGGAAATAACATTGAATTTCATGTTGGCGATGCCCTGGGGGTCAAAGGGGTTTACGATGTAGTCATCGCTAATTTCTTTTTGGATTGCTTTGCTCAGGAACGACTTCCAGAAGTCTTGCAAAAGCTTAAAAGTCGATTGAATGAGAATGGTAAGCTGATGGTGACCGATTTCTATCCATCAGAACACTGGTATCAAAAGTTACTGCTCAAAGTCATGCACTCATTTTTTAGACTAGCGAGTCAACTCGAGGCAGGGGAGTTAACGGATATACATGGAACAATTAAGCGATCGGGTTTTGAGACGGCTCATTTGGAGTTCTTGAATGGAGGCGCTCTTTTTTCAGCCGTATATCAACCACTATCTGACTAAAACTTTCAAAGTGACCACCCGCTGATTCTCGTCAAGAATACGAATTAGATTGAGTCCTTTCTGGAATTTGGATGTGGATATCTCTAACTCACCACTTATTGAAGCCGCCCTTTCCTGCTGACCCAAAAACTGTCCTCTAGGGTCAAAAATCATGATTTTAAGCTTTTGATCTCCATCGATCTTATACTTAATCTTTAAGGTTTGGCCTCTAACAATAGGGTTAGGGTAGGCTTTGAATTCTGTTTCAAAACTTGATTCTACGCGAATGGATTTTATTTCAGAGTGATCAAACTCACCACTAAAATCAGTTTGCTTTAATCGATAGAATGAAAGACCTATCAATGGGTTTCTATCAATAAAGCTGTATGTCAATAGCTGATCACTGTTTCCTGCCCCATCAATGATACCTATGGCTTCAAAGGACTGACCGTCTCTACTTCTTTCTATAGTATAGAATTCGTTGTTGATTTCCGAGGCAGTGACCCACTCTAACTTCACCTCATCCTCATTATAATGATCTGCTGTGAAAGAAATGAGTGTGATCGGCAGTGCATCGGTCTCGATAGAACCAAGGGTGTAGAACTGGCCATCAGTGAAATCAACCTCAAATGTTACCGTTCTGCCATCGATAGAACTTGGGCTAATGAGTGTTGCTCCTGATGAGAAATCGCCATCATCATCCACCATTAAACGAACGAGGTTTAGGTTATTATCGCCTATCGGTGTTCCTGTAATTCCTGAAAGATCATAAGTCAAGAGTACAGTATCAACAGTCCCAGTTTCTTGAACTCTCCATTCTCTATTCAATCGACTATTGATGCCTACAGGCCTTTCAGTATTGTCGATCGCCTCCATGGGTGCATTGTCATTTCCTGATAGAATAAATGTGTCATTGTCCTTGAAAGCTGTTGAATCCAACTCGAAAGTTACTATAGCATCGCTATTGAGACTTTTGGACTTCAATTGTTCAAAGCATGAAAGGTCGTCTCTTCCTATGCCTAAGATGTCATTGTGATAAGCTCCCTGGTTGTCAATGTCCCAAATGATACCGCCATCCGCAGCAAGGTAATCTTCGTCTGATTCGGTTAGGCCACCTACAGTTCTGGTAATACCGTATTTGATCGCTAAGTAGCTCTCTACTTTGGCACGTTCAACGGCAGTTAGCACTTTGTTAAAGACAAGTATCTCGGCTATGTCACCTTCAAACTGGCCGTCAGCGTCATAATCGGAATGGTTACCAATGGTGAATGTTCCCCCGGCATCAAGATTGACGTCATCAGAAGTAGCTGACCCAACATTTTCAGAATTCACATATAAGTTGATACCATTGGCCTGGTTGGCATCAACCCTAGTTGCTGTAGCGATTCTGGTTACTTCATCAACATATGTGGTTGCCGGTCTTATACTGTAACCGTTGTTATTTTCAGCATTTATGAAAAGTCTGCCTTCTGCTAAACCAAGCGCATAGTCGTCAGAGCCTGAAGTGGCTTCGTTCGAGATAAGTGCAGGTGATTCTGTAAAGTCTGTTCCAGAGCCATTGGTCTGAGCGGTTTTAAAGACACTAATAAGTGTAAGGTCATTGTCACTCAAATTACTTCCTGTTTCTAACCACGAGTTGTTGTTTGACTGTGCGTCAGAAAAACGAATGGCTGGATTAAAGTTCATTTCGTTGGCCTGATAGGTCGGTTCTACAGGCGATCCTCCACCCGCATTTTGCTCAGTGGCACTGTTTGCAGGAGAACTCTGGTCAGTCCATGTGGTAATATTTTCATTATCGACAGTTGTATTCGTACCAAGATCGGCTCTCAACCATAGTGCAATGTCTGTATTCACACCTCCCGGTCCACAAGTCACGTTCTGAGTGCCGATCGTGAAGAACTGGCCATCGGTAAGATTCACACCAGTGAATGATAGAATGTTTCCATTCAGTGTACCTCCAGTAATTATTTCAGCATCAGCCATCGTTGCAGTGTTTCCAACTAGTAGAGAAAAAGCATTTGGGTCAGAAACATCATATCCTAATCCGGTCAAATCGAATTGAAGCTCAGTTTCACCGACTGTTCCTGTATCCTGAACTTTCCATACCCGTGCCATTCTTTCTGCTATGGTTTCTGGTACATCGCTGGTATTGACACTGGCATCAGCTGTAGCACCATTGTCATTTCCCCAAACCAGATAGTCGTGATCATCGGCAAAAATATTTCCATTTTCTCCATTGGAATTGGCTATACTTCCTAAGCCTATGGTCAGAATGTCATCGGTATCTTCAGCACGAGATTGCTTTTGTTGCCAACATGAATTGTCGTCTCTTCCTATACCGGCAACATCGTTATGGTATGTGGTATTGTTAGAGTAATCCCAAACTATGGTTGTGCCATCTGAAGTAACATAATCTCCTTCAGTGACTGAGCCTGAAATGACCTCACCAAGGTTGCCATCGTTATCATTGTTATTGGTAAGTGTTACACCATACTTTAATGCCATGTAGGTATAAACTTGCTGCTTTTGGATATCCGTTATATCGTTGTCAAATACGATTACCTCCGATATAAGTCCATTATAGTTCCCAACACTAGCCAAATCACCGACATAGTTGGTTTTGGTTCCGCTTAGATCGGTGGAATTTGCATCTGTGTTTCTACCAATAGCACCGGCTCTTAATTCTTCGATAATCCTTCCGGATCCATCGTACTCAGAGAATACGATATAAGGAGCTTGAGGGGAATCAAAAGCACTTATCGTAGCATCCAGATCATTTCCCCAATGAGCAATGGTTGCCTGGGTGCTGCTTCTAAAGCCGAAATGAAGGTCTTCGTTTGCAGTTCCCCCATCCGAACCCAATACGTATTGAACTCCTGTTCCACTCTGTCTAATCCCTGTGGCCAACAATGTATAGTCACCCCCGTTAGTCGCTCCAGATTTGATATTTGCCAAATTGCCAAGACTCAGTCTGTCATCGACACCGTCAAAGTCTATTGTTGGGTTGAAATTGATATTATCGGTGGCGTTATTCTTGAAAAGAGGAGCGTTGCCATCTGCAGCAGCATTTGTGCTAGTGCCAGATTGGTCTGACCAAGTGCTTAGGGTAGTGTTATCCGTTGTGGTAGATGTACCGGCATCAGCTCTTAACCAAACGTAAAGATCAGATGTGATACCACCAGGCCCACATTGGGTTCTGGCAGTTCCTAAAGTAAAAAACTGTCCATCAGTAAGGTTGACATTCGTAAAAGTCAACTTATCACCCACTAAGGAAGCGGCTGGGATGGTTGTAGCTCCAGAAAAGTCACCTCCCACATTGGTATCAGAGATGATCAGCTGAAAGTCACTGACATTAGAACTGTAGCCAAGACCTGTCAAATCGAATTCGATGGTGGTGGCTCCAACAGTACCGGTTTCATCAACTTTCCAAACACGTTGCATACGTTCGGTCACATTCCCAGGAAGAAGGCTTACATTGGATAATGCATTGGCTTGGTTTGGATTTGTATCGTCATTACCCCACATAAGAAAGGAGTCATCTGCAGAGAAGTTGTTGGTGTTACTGGCATTGTCGGCCTCTATGGTTCCCAAGCCCATGGTTACAAGGGCATCGCTATTCTGGCTTATGGATTGTTTTTGCTCTAGGCAGGACATATCATCTCTTCCGATTCCCGCTATGTCATTATTGTATGTAGCATTAGCGGTGGCATCCCAAGCGGTACCGCCATCAGATGCGAGGTAGTTGGTGGCCGAAGATTGATCAATAGTAACCCCATACTTAATCGCGAGATAGGATTGTACCTTTTGCCGATCTGTCGCTGATAGTGTTCCTTCATACACAATCACTTCCCCCAGAAAACCAACAAAGTCGTTTCCTCCAGTATCGTCATCACCTAATGTATAGTTATAGGTACCGATACCTGCATCGGATAGGGTTGCATTGTAAGATGATTCAAAGCTTGCTCCATTTTGGAAAATGTTTGCGGTATTTCCTGATGGATGATCTATCGACCAGATATTCCAAGTGTCTTCGTTCAAGTTGCTCGCATAAGCGGTATTACCTGCATACCTCGAATTGATAAAAAAGCTTCGATCATCTGCAGTACCTCCACGAAGTTCTAATAAGGCATCATCACCTCCTGAAGTGCTGTTGATAAACCCAGCCGTGAATATGGTAAGTCCGGCATTGGTCGTGGTTAGAGAACCTTCAAGTGAAGTAGCATCATTATCGAATGAGATGGCGGGATTAAAGTTTACGGTATTGGTTTCAAACGTTGTCAGGTTCGATGGGTCTGCGGCATCATTGCCTTCTGTGCTTGAGTCACCCCAACCCGATACGGTCTGACCATCTGTGGCCAAAGTTGTACCCGTGTTGTATACCTTATCTGTTGCTTGTAGCCATAGCGCCAAATTAGTTTCTATGCCCCCAGGTGAACATACTCTAAAGTCAGTTCCAAGGGTAAAATACTGGCCGTTTTCTAAGTCTACACCGGTGAAGGTGATTACATTTCCTACCAAAGTTCCCCCGGTCAGTACCGTGGCATTACTAAAGTCGGCATTGCTACTGTTTCCAGCGATTAATAAACTGTAGTCACTCTCATTGGTACTTAAACCAAGTCCAGTGATGTCAAAGGAAACGGATGTAGTCAGTACTTCATTTCTCTCAGCTACCCTCCAAACACGTTCGAGTCTTCGGTCGATCGTATCAGGCTTTGTGAGAACCCCGCTTTCAGTCAATGCTCCATTGTCATTTCCCCAAATCAGCCAGGTATCATCTACACTGATGGTAGTCCCTCGATCAATAGTGACCACAGCATCTGTGTTCTCACTTTTTGATTTTGATTGATCAAGTTCGGAATTATCGTCACGACCTATGCCGGCAATGTCATTATTGTATTCTAAGTATCCACCAATACTTGCGTTAGTAGCAGTATTGAATATTATATCGCCATTTGAGTTTACGTAGTTTATCGCAGTGCTCTGATCCAACGTAATGCCATATTTGATGGCTAGATAACTTTCGATTTTATTTCTTCCAGCAGTTGAGAAAGACCCAGGCTCACTGCAGTAGATAAATTCAGGGATTGAACCATAAAAAGATGCGGCATCTCCTTGGTCAAAGACAGAAGTACTGCAATCCACAACTATAGCATCTAAGTGGAAGTCTACAGAACTTGGAGGATCGGTTTTGGTAATTTGAATATACCTAAAAGCGGTATTGGCAGTGATTACATCAGTTTGTGGTGTTGCCACTGAAACAGTTGGTGCCGATGGGTGATCGACAAAACCAGACCCTGAGCTGGTTGATTCTCTTAAAACCATCTGGGCAGTCCCAGTGGATGAAGGTCTTCTAATCCAGGTGATAGAATACTGTGTGCCTGCCGGATATTCTGCTCCGAAATCCACGGTTATGATGTTTCCGTTGGTATTCACTTCGGCATATGCTGCGTCCGCTGCGCCAATTATATTGTTAGGATTGGTTACACCAGTTGAAGAAACTACGGAGCTGACTGGGCATGTGGCAGGAGTGACCACTTGCGAATTGAAGTCTCCTAAGCCTATTTGGTCAGAATGATCGGCTAATTGCCCCACACTACTAAGGCTTCCAAAACTTTGTCCGTTCAAGTAAGCAGTTACTGTTCCAGTGCCTGAGGCACTGCCATTAAGTTCAAAGGTGATGATATATTCTGTCTCAGTCGAAACCGAAGTGCTAATCGTGGTAGGTGTTCCGGTATTCCAGGGTGAAGAAACGCCACTTCCTGAATCATCAATTTGATTATAAGCTGTCACGACCAAATTACCGGATTCGATATACATATCGATGCCTCTGTCATCATCACCTTGCTCATAAAGTTGCTGTTTGGTAGTCACATTGTTACCTGTTCTAATAGCAATATTGAATGCTTTGGTCGTGTAAGGTGCGCCACCAACGTTAAAATCTGAGTTATTAGCAATCTGAAGCCCTGTTTCTGAAGCGTCAATGAAATCAACAGTAGGGTTAAAGTTGATCGCTTCAGCCTCGGAAGCACTACCATCTCTATAAGTAGGCGCATTTATTAATGTTGTTGCATCATGATCCCCTAAAGACTGATCCTGCCAGTCTGTGACCGTAGAAGCATCAGTAGCTGTAGTTACGCCTTCATTGGCTTTCAACCAGGTGTTTAATGCAGCTTTGTACCCACCGGGGCCAGTTGTTTTTACCAGATTTCCATCACTTGAAACCGCAGAAACGGCTCCTGCAGCCATGTCGAGACCACTATTGTTGGAATCGGTTGGAAAGGTAGAGATGTCAGTAAGGTCATGATCCGTGGTATTCACATCCACCCCAAAAAGAGAATAACCGTAAACTATTTGGTTGGCGGTAATACCTAGCTCTGCAAAAGTGATACCTGTTCCGCCTAAGGCCTGTGTACTTGTTCCTGTAGGAATGGGATCTTCACCCAGTGCTTGCTGTAGAAATAACACTGACAAGCCCAAGTCGACTACACCAGAGCCAAAATCACCCGTGTTAACGGTCACCAGGTTGCCATATGTGGCAGGATCACCATTGGAATCTAAACTTAAGATCATGGCAATTTTAAACTCTCCATTTGCCCCTCGGTCCATCACAGGAATGGCCGCGTTGGCAGGGGTAGAGGTAGCCATACCTGTTCGGTAAATGGCATCTATTCTTTCAATATTGGATGCATTGGTACCAGAGTTTAGTAATACATTGTCATAACCGATATTGAGTAAGTTAGCTTGATATAGCGAACGCTCAGGAACTTGCCGCTCAGGAGCCAAGTATATTTCATCAGCAGTATTGTCTACAGCACCGTCCGCTTCAATCCAAAGACTTAGACGAGAGGCTGATCCAACCCTTCTTAGGGCGAGCGTATCTGGGTCTAAAAGAAAATCATAATCGACACCACCTAGCGTATAGCCCGAAACACGTCTATTGTTTTCTGTGGTAGTATTTCGAGAAAAGAAAATATCATAAGAAACATTATCGTCAATGTTTCCTCCAGAACTTGGAGAAGATGTGGCGGTGTAATCATTGGCACTATTGTTCACATCAACCCACGTAAAACGGATGTCCGTCAACGGGTTTTGCGCTTTGAGTTCGGTAGCCAGTATAGTAAGAAGAAAAATGCCTGCTAGCAGGCAAATTCTTTGTGGTCTCATGTCAGTGTTTTGGTAGTCTGTTCCAAAAAGTATTCCAAGTCATTGAAATACAGAAATCTTACGTTTACATACGAAAACACCCTACTGATCAGATTTATTTTTCTAAAAAAAAGATGAATTTCCCAAATTGGGAGGCTTAATGGAAGGGAAACTTGACTTATTGGACAATAACCTTCACTATTGCCACTTGTTGATTCTCATCAAGAATGCGAATGAGGTTTAGACCTTTTTGGAAGTTGCGGGTTGGAACTTCAATATACTTTTCGGTTACCAAGGCTTGCTCTTCTTTTCTGAAGATCAATTGACCTTTTGAATTGAGTACTGAGAGCCTTAAGGTTTGATCTCTTTCAATGGTATGAGCGATGCGGAGCATTTCCCCCTGTTGGATAGGGTTAGGGTACGCTTTGTAGGAAGATTCAAATTTAGATGTTACTCTGACTGATCTGATTTCAGAGAAATCAAATTCACCGCTAAAGTCAGTTTGCTTCAAACGATAAAATGAAAGACCATTTAATGGTCTGGTATCCATGTATGTATAATATAAGATCGCATCACTATTTCCAGCACCGTCAATTCTACCCACCGTTTCGAAGTCGACTCCATTTGTACTTCTTTCGATAGTGTAAAATGCGTTGTTAACCTCAGAGGCAGTTACCCAATCTAACTTGACTTGATTGTCATTATTGACAGATGCTTCAAATGAAATCAGGGTGATCGGCAAGGCGGCTACTTCAATAGAGCCTAATGTATAGTATTGACCATTGGTAAAGTCTACATCGAAAGTGGCAGTATTACTTGTACCATTTACTGCGCTGGGCGAAATGAGGGTTGTTCCTCCGTTAGAGAAGTCTCCATCATCATCTACCATTAGTCTAAGCTGGGTAAGGTTGTTGGTTCCAACTCCCAATGGACCTGTGATCGTTGATAAGTCATAAGTCAACTCGATAGAACCGACTGTTCCAGATTCCTGGACGCGCCATTCTCTATTAAGTCTACTATTGATAGTCGCCGGTCTTTCATTATTGGGAGCTTCTTCGATTGGGGCATTATCATTTCCTGAGAGGAGGTAAGAATCATTGGTGTCAAAACCCAAAGGAAGGTTGAATGTGACAAGGGCATCACTATTTTCACTTTTAGATTGTGTTTGCTCGAAACATGAGAGGTCATCCCTACCGATTCCGAAGATATCATTGTAATAAGTGGTGCCCTGACCATCATAATCCCAGACAATTCCTCCATCAGCTGCCAGGTAATCTTGTTCTGCCGCGGGTAGCGAGGCCACATCTCTAGTGATACCGTATTTAATACCAAGGTAGGATTCAACTCTGGTTCTTTCATTGGCGGTTAAAGCGGTTGAGAACACGATAGTTTCAGCAATATCTCCAGCAAACTGTGCTTGTACGTCTCCATCACTATGGTTGCCAATACCAAATGAAGTAGGCCCTGTTAGTGCCGTGGTGACACCGGTTCCTGTTGCGGCAGAGGCTCCATCCACAAATATTGCAACAGCCCCACTGGACTGAACTCTGGTGGCAAGGGCCATATGTGGTAAATTATCATTGTAGGTCGAAGATGTTTCGGCATCGAATCCTGTGCCGGTATTAGCATTAATCCATACTGTCCCATTTTCCATACCGAGACCATAGTCAGCAGTGCTGGAAGTTTCACTAGCACCAATCAGTGCT
This sequence comes from Roseivirga sp. 4D4, assembly GCF_001747095.1. Lineage (NCBI taxonomy): Bacteria > Pseudomonadati > Bacteroidota > Cytophagia > Cytophagales > Roseivirgaceae > Roseivirga > Roseivirga sp. 4D4. Next base: position 3,185,255 of record NZ_MDGP01000001.1, on the reverse strand, counting down.
GGAGAATTCACAAAATCGCCCGCTGTACCGTCCACCTGACCAGTTTTAAACACAGAGATTAGGGTCATATCTCCAGAAACATTGTTAGAAGTGGTTTCTATATAGGCAGCGTTATTTGAATTAGGATCAGAGAACCTTAGGGCCGGGTTAAAGTTAATTTCTTCTGTTTCAAAGGTAGGTTCCACCGGATTAGCACCTCCCAGATTGCTTTCTGAGCCATTATCTTGAGGAGAACTTTGATCGTTCCATTGTTGTACATCATTTCCATCTACCGCAGGCGTAGTTCCGGCATCTGAGAACACTTCTAAATCACCTCTTAACCACAGGGCAATATTCGCATTTACACCTCCTGGACCGCAGGTTTCAAATGATGTACCAATTGTGAAAAACTGACCATCTGTAAGGTCAACCCCGCTAAAAGATAGGACATCTCCGTTGAAGGTGCCGCCAGTAACAATTGTGGCATCCGCCATGGTGGCGGTATTACCTATTAATAGAGAGTAACCACTTGCATCAGCAGTACTATAGCCAAGCCCTGCTAGATCGAATTGCAATTCAGTGTTGCCTACCGTTCCGTTATCTTGAACTTTCCAGATTCTCTCCATTCTACTTGCCAAAGAGGAAGGGAGGTCAGATGTATTGTCATTGGCTTGGTTGGTAGAACCATTGTCATTACCCCATATTAAGTAGTCCCCATCATCGGCAAAGGAATTGCTATTACTTGCATTATCAACAGCTACGGAGCCCAGGCCAACTGTAAGTATATCATCACTATTGATACTTGCAGATTGCTTCTGGCTGAAACAAGAGGCATCATCTCTACCTATTCCTGCAATATCATTATTGTATGCAGAATTAGTGGTGGCATTCCAAATCACTGTAGACCCATCAGAAAAAAGGTAGTTTGTTGCACTGGTCTGATCTATTGTAACGCCATATTTAATTGCCAAGTAAGTTTCTATTTGTTGTCTTTCAGTTCCGGTGAATGAGCCTTGGTAGGCAATCACATCTCCCAGGAATCCTACAAAGTCGTTTCCTGCATCATCGTCATCCCCGAGCGTATAATTGTATGTTCCTAAGCCTGCATCTGAAAGATTCGCATTATAGCTTGATTCGAATGAAGCTCCATTTTGGAAGAGGTTGGCGGTATTTCCTGAAGGGTGATCTACCGACCAAATATTCCATGCATCTTCATTAAAGTTACTAGAGTAAGCTGTGTTGCCACCATACCTTGAATTAATTAGGAAACTTCTATCATCTGAAGTTCCTCCCCTAAATTCAAATAACGCATCATCTGTTCCCGAGGAGCTATTGATAAAGCCTGCAGTTATAAAACTAAGACCAGCGGCAGTAGTGGTGATAGTACCTTCTAAAGAAGTAGCGTCATTGTTGAATTCAATGGCAGGGTTAAAGTTCACCGTATTGGTTTCGAATGTCGTTAGGTTCGAAGGGTCCGTGGCATCTGCACCACTGAGACTTTGGTCTGCCCAGGTTGCTACCGTTTGTCCATCAGTCGCTTGGGTGGTTCCCGTATTGAATACTTGTAGGTCAGCGCGCAACCAGAGTTCAAGATCAGCGGTTACTCCACCAGGGCCGCACTGGTCTCGACCGGTTCCTAAAGTAAAGAACTGACCATCAGTTAGATCAACCCCCGTAAAAGTCACAGTATTGGTCCCCACGTCATAACTTGCAGCTGGAATGGTGGTTCCCGAGGCCATTGTGGAACTGTTAGAGACGATAAGTTGAAAGTCAGTGAGGTTTGTTCCATAGCCTAAACCTGTCAGGTCGAATGAGATTTCAGTAGCACCGACCAAACCAGTATCATCCACTTTCCAGATGCGCTCCATTCTCTCCGTAACACTACCAGGAAGGTCGCTTGTATTGGCATTTGCCTGGTCTGCAAAGTCTCCATCGTTACCCCAGACTAAGAAGTCTCCATCATCATCAAAAGTATTTGAATTACTTGCGTTATTAGCCTCAATCGTATTTAATCCCATTTTTACAATACTCCCAGCGTTTTCGCTCTGAGATTGTTTTTGATCAAGACAGGCGTCATCATCTCTGCCAATGCCAGCAATATCATTGTTGTAAGTTGCGTTGGTTGTGGCATCCCATATGGTGGTAGCATCTGATCTGGTATAATTTGTCGCGGAGGTTTGGTCAAGCGTAATGCCATACTTAATGGCCATGCTGGTTTCTATTCTGTTCCTGTCTGTGGCGAGATAGGAAGATGGGGAATCATAATAGCTTATTTCAGAGATAAACCCATCAAAAGACAAAGCTCCTGAGGTGGTACCGTCATCATAACGTGAGGCACTGTTCTCATCACCAAGTCCAATAGCATCAGTATGCGAGTAGAGCCTCCCAACATTGGCCAGTGGAGTCCCAAAGCTTTGTCCATTCAAATAGCCCGTAATGTTTCCTGTAATGGCATCATTTCCCGCATAGTCAAAGGTGAGGACATAAGTTGTATTGGATGCAATAGACGTGGTATTCACAGTTGTAATTGCTCCAGCAGTGTTCCATGGTGCGCCAGTTCCATCACTTGCCTGATTCCATCCAGATATATGAAGGGTACTGGATTCGATATATACGTTAAGGCCTCTGGTGGCCCCACCTTGCTCATAAATGACTTGTTTGGTAGTAGGTGTTATATCGCCAGTTTTAAAAGCGATAGTAAATTTTTTGGAAAGGGACTCTCCACTATTCAGTCCTGCGATGGTTGGCAGGGCTAAACCCGTACTACCGGTGCTAAAGTCTATTGTAGGGTTATCATTGATGAGGTTAGTGGTTGCGCGGTAGACAGGCGCGGTTAGGTTAGTGCCATTATTTCCCGTTGGTGTTTGGTCAGCCCATAAGGTGACGTTAGCTCCTTCTGTTGCCGTAGTTACTCCTTCGTCTGCTCGTAGCCATGTTTGAATACCGTCATTATATCTCCCTGGCGTACAGAAGAAAAATGCTGTACCAAGGGTAAAGTACTGCGCATCATCTAGATCTACTCCAGTAAAGGTGATTACATTTCCGTTAAAGGTTCCTCCAGTTAAAACGGTAGCATTACTGAAATCGGCATTGGAACTGTTGGAGGCAACCAATAAGCTAAAATCAGCGGCATCAGTGCTTAGACCGAGTCCCGTCAAGTCAAAGGACACAGAAGTCGTTTGTACTTCATTTCTTTCTGCCACACGCCATACGCGCTCCAGCCTGGTGTCTATATTACTCGGGGAACTGACAGACGAACTTTCGGTCAAGGCCCCACCATCATTTCCCCAAATCAGCCATGTGTCATCCGTTGAAATGGTAGCCCCTCTATCAATAGTCACTACACTACCTGCATTCTCACTTTTTGAAGCGGGTTGGTCCAGTTCTGAGTCGTCATCTCGTCCGATGCCGGCAATATCATTGTTATACTCTAAGAAACCTCCAAGAGAGGCGTTCTGTGTGGTATTGAAAATTATAGTACCGTCAGAATTCACATAGTTGATCGGTGTAGACTGGTCGAGTGTAATACCGTATTTAATCGCCAGATAACTTTCTATCCTTTGCCTTTGCGCAAGCGGAAAGGATGCCGGTTCATTGCAATAAATAAACTCTGCAATTTCTCCCTCGAATGAAGTGGCTGATGTTCCTCCATCATCGTATCTGGACCCATCGGAGTCACCAAGCTCAATCCCTCCTGTGTGATCATACAGTAGACCAACACCCTGACTGAAGGGGTCAGAAAGTACTCCGAAGGACTGACCATTGAGGTAGCCGGTAATGGTGCCATTTTTCGAGCCTGAGTCATCACCATCAAATTCGAGGGTCACAATATATTCAGTATCTAGCGCTAAACTTGTCGATACAGTTTCAACACCGCTGGCGTCATCATTCCAATCGCCTTGGGCCTGAGCGCCACGGTTCCAAACGGACAAGTGGAGATTGCCAGCTCTGATGTAGATTCCAAGGCCATTGGTACCACCACCCTCTTCAAATAGCTGTTGTTTTGTGGTGATGTCGTTGGCATTTGTTCTAAAGGCAATATTGATTCCTTTTGACAAGAAACCGGTATTGGATACTTTGTCGTTGTAGTCGGCATTGTTTGCAGTAGCTAGGGCTCTTTCAGCATTTTCTACGAAATCAACGGTGGGGTTAAAATTGATACTACTGGTGCTACTTCTGAATGTGGGTGCTGTTCCGGAAGTGGTGTAATCATGATTTCCAGCGGACTGGTCTTCCCAAAACCCTACATTGGTTCCTTCTGTAGAAGCCGCACCTCCACTGGTGACAAAAGCTCCATCATTGGCTTTGAGCCAGGTTCTCAGTGCATCTTTGTATCCGCCTGGCCCAACGGTTTCAATCAAATTGTCATCACTTGCTACCGCAGCAGATACCCCAGCCACTAGGTCTAAGCCTGAATCTGATGAGAGGGTATTGGAAGGGAAAGTGGTTATATCGTCAAGAGAGACACCCCCCGCAATGGTCACAGTTCCACTAGTTAGTGTACTGCCTTGAGTATACCCACTGACTACATCAGCAGCAAATAGAGAATAACCGAAAATACTTTGCCCAGCTGAAATTCCCATTTCAGAAAAGGACACGGCAACCCCCTGCACCACTTGCGAACCAATCTCAATCAATGGAATAGGATCATCACCTACGGCTTGTCTTCTGAGAATTAAATATTGACTGAATGTCTGTCCAGACCCAGGCCAGAAATTTTCTCCTATGCCTACTGCTGTTCCGTAGGTGGCAGGGTCACCATTAGAATCCAGTGAAGTGATTGGGGCGATTACGATGTTGTCATTTCCACCTCGTTCGATTATCGGGAATACAGAAGTTGTTGGGCTAGAACTTTGAATACCTGAATACCAGATGACATCTACTCTTTCTGTTTCTACTTCAATACTTCCGGAAGCTAAGTCATCATCGTTTACAAGGATGTTGTCATAACCTGCATTGAGGTTTCCGGAAAGATAAATGGCATCCGCTTCTGCTACTATATCGGGATCGATATCCAGCTCATCGGGATTGGGTGTTGTGTTGATTTGATTTAACTGATACCAAATGTTCACCAGTCTATCGTTGGTCACTCGCCTTAATAAGATTACCGTATCGGGAGCTAGGAACCGATCATAAGTTGTTCCTGAAACTACATAGGAACTGACTCCAACATTGTTTCCCTGGCCATAATTAATGTTGTATTGGGTATTGGCTAAAATGCTATTGCCAGCATCACTAGGCGATGTAACCAGCGTGGTGGTTGTGGTGCCTGTAGAGGTCGATGTATTTATTGTGGAGATAACGGTCTGACCACTGACACTCGGGCGTAGGAGGAGCATCAGCACACAGTATAGAACTATGTGAAGTCTAGTATTGATTACCACGATGTTTAGGTGTTAAGCCATTCGGCTTAATTGTACTTTAATGATAGTACAAATTTATGGTACGAGCACCCTACTTTTTATTTTTTTGTTCGAAAAAAATATTGACAGGGTGTTTTTAAGGCTGTGATGAGCGGTAAAGAGCCGCAGTGTTGTAGTGGGCTATGTATAAATATTCAAATAATTTTTGACCTCCCAAAAAATACGAACATCAATGAATTGTATTTGAAAAGCCGTTATTTATATCTGAACAGAGTATATGCTCAGTTGGATTTGTAGATTGAGTGTTGTGAAACTGCCTTAATTGAGCTTTTTACTAAGCCTCTATCTGACCAGAATTTTGAGAATTTTCGTGTTATTATCTCGATCCAATATTCTCAATAAGTTGAGACCTTTTTTCATCTTGTCAGTTTGGATCTGGAAAGATTGCTGAGAAGCATATACTTGCTGTTCTTGTCTATGGATCACCTGGCCCGTATTACTCAGTATAGTAAGACTGAGTACTTGGTCCGACTCCACTGTGTAGTTGATTGTTAAACTTTCCCCTTGCACTATAGGGTTAGGGTAAGCACTAAAGTTCGCTTCAAACTGTCTTTCCACCTTTACGGATCGGATTTCAGAATAGTCGAACTCGCCACCAAAGTCGGTCTGTTTTAAACGATAGAAGGAGGTTCCATTAAGCGGATTCACATCAACGAAAGTGTAATACAATAAGTCACTGCTATTACCTGCACCGTCAAGATTAGCAACGGTCTCAAAATTCACCCCATCTGTACTTCTTTCAATGGTATAGAAAGCATTATTGACCTCAGAAGCTGTTACCCAATCGAGTTTGACCTGATCATCTTTGTAGTTGTTTACGTCAAAGGATATCAAAGTGATCGGAAGCGCATCGTTTTCAATAGAACCTAGGGTATAGTATTGGCCATCAGTAAAATTCACCTGGAAGGTCACAGTCTGACTACCGCCATTAGTGGCACTAGGAGAGATTAGCGTGGTTCCACCGTTAGAGAAGTCTCCATCATCATCAACCATTAAGCGGGTTTGCGTGAGGTTGTTGCTACCAGATGCAGTACCGGTAACACTTGAAAGATCAAATGTCAACTCTACTGTTCCGACAGTACCAGTTTCTTGTACTTGCCACTCCCTGTTGAGCCTACTGTTGATTGTTGCTGGTCTTTCAGTATTTCTAGTGGCTTCTAAAGCAGCATTATCATTACCAGATACCAGCCAAGAATCGTCAACACTAAATCCTCCCGTATTGTTTATGGTAACGATGGCATCACTATTAGCACTTTTGGATTGGGTTTGATCAAGGCATGAAAGGTCATCTCTACCTATACCGAAGATGTCATTAGAGTAAGTAGTCTTACCGCTGTAATCCCAAATAGTGCCTCCATCACCCCCACGATAATCTCTTTCATCCACCGATCCGGTAGTGCCATCATCAGCACCTGCAAGAGTGATTCCATATTTGAGGGCCAGGTAAGACTCTACCCTATTTCTTTCATCTGAAGTCAAGATCTGATTGAAGGCAATGGTTTCAGCGATGTCTCCTGCATACTGCGCATCCACATCTGAGGTGAAATGATTACCGATACCGAAGCCACCATCCGCATTCGTCAAGCTTGTAGTTATACCAGTTGCTGTAGCATCTTGCGCTGCATCGACATATAGGGATAGGTCACCAGTACTTACATCTCTGATTCCCATGGCAATGTGTGGAAGATTGTTATTATAAGTACTAGTTGTTTCGACTTCAAATGCTGCATCCGAATCTGCATTTACCCAAATGGTGCCATTCTCCATACCAATAGCATTATCTAAGCCTGACCCCGATCTTGTACTGAGTAGGGCAGGAGAGTTTACATTATCGTTTGCAGTTCCAGAGGTTTGTCCTGTCTTAAAGACTGAGATGAGCGTGAAGTCACCATTGACCGTTCCGGCTGAAGCCGCTCCAGTTCTCATATAGGAGTTATTGGTAGAACCAGGGTCGGTAAAATTAACTACAGGGTTAAAGTTGATTTCACTGGTTTGGAAGGTAGGCTCAATTGGTCCTGCACCACCTAGTGCTACTTCAGATGCATTTAAGTTAGCCGTACCTTGATCGTTCCATTGTTGTACATCATTACCATCGACAGCCGCTGTTGTTCCAGCGTCTGAGAATACTTCAACATCTGCTTTTAACCACAGTGCAATGTTTGTATTGACACCGCCCGGTCCACAAATGGTAATTCCTGTGCCGATGGTAAAGAATTGCCCATCAGTGAGGTCAACGCCTGTAAATGATAGTACGTTACCATTTAATGTACCTCCAGTAATTACTGTGGCATCAGCCATGGTAGCTGTACCTCCCACCAAGAGTGTGAAGGCAGTAGGATCTGCCACGGAGTAGCCTAGGCCCGTCAGATCAAACTGGAGTTCTGTTTCCCCGACAGTACCTGTATCTTCAACCTTCCAGATACGAGTCATACGCTCAGAGACAGAGTTAGGTACATCAACCGTGTTTTTACTTGCCTCTGCAGTAGCACCATCATCATTACCCCAAACTAGGTAATCACCATCATCAGCAAAAGTGTTGATGTTGGCTGCATTGTCTGTAGCCACAGCACCCAAACCTACGGTCAAAATATCGTCAGAATTAACACTTGACGATTGTTTTTGGCTAAAACAAGAAAGATCGTCACGGCCTATACCTGCGATATCATTGTTATACGTACTATTGGTCGTTGAATTCCATATAACATCACCAGCCGCATCAAAGTAATGCTTGTCATCTGCTGAGAGACTTCCATCTTGACTCAATGTAACTCCATATTTAATAGCTAGATATGATTGGACTTTTCGTCTATTGGCATCATCTAGTCTTGATGAAAAGGTTATCACCTCAGCAATTCTACCATCGAAAAAGTCTTCAGCAGGGTTAAGGTCATGATATGCGCCAAGGACATATGGAAGGTTGGTACCGGAAAGATAACTTCCAGCGGAGCTATTGTTTATTGTAATACCATCTTGATAAATGTCTGTGCCTGTAGGACTGCTACTGGTATTATCCTTGACGTTGAATATGTAAGGCTGGCCAGAAGGAATGCTCCCTGCACCTGTAAAGGCTGAACGCCAATCTGCACCACCACCCATGCCATGAAGTAAGATTTCATCTGCAAACGCACTGGTAAACGAACCTAGTGTAAGTCCGGCAAAATCCGCTGCACCCCCATCAAAATCACCTCCAGACCTATCAGCTGTAAATACAGACTCATTGGTTGATGCTGACGTAATGGTATTGTCTGGCTGAAAAACTACAAAGTAGTCGTTTGTATAAAAACCACCTCCTGAAGCACTCAGATAGTCAGAGTTGGCCGAAGTAAAGTCTACTGCATCGTTAAAGTTCACCGTTCCGTCAGCGATATCTGGCCTGTTACCCACACTGCCAGTTGCATTATTACTACTGTTTTGATCTGCCCAAGTGGTTACCTCGGACCCACTCAAAGTGATACCTTCATCCCCTCTAAGCCAAGTCACCAAACCTGTTGTAATACCCCCTGGGCCACAACTCGATCTTGCTGTGCCTAGTGTAAAGAAATCTCCATCACTGAAGTTTACCCCAGTAAATGTTACCGTATTGCTGGAAAATGAAGCAGCAGGTGTGATGGTACCACTTGCCATGGTAGAGGTGCTGGAAGTTATCAGGTTAAAGTCTGACGCAGAAGTACCTGTATAGCCTAGGCCTGAAATGTCAAAAGTAATGGTAGTAGCACCAACTGTTCCAGTTTCTTGAACATGCCAGATACGCTCCATTCGCTCAGTGATAATTCCTGGAACATCTGAAGTATTGGCACTTGCCTGTGCTGTAGCATCATTGTCATTACCCCAAACCTGGAAGCTATTGTCTGCGGTAAATGAATTACTATTGGCGGCATTAGTTGCCTCAATGCCTCCAAGGCCCATGGTGACTAGCCCATCCGAATTAATGCTTGAAGACTGTCTTTGCTCAAAGCATTGCGCATCGTCACGACCAATACCGGCAATATCATTGTTGTATCCAGAAGATTGGTCTGTAAAATCCCATATTACAGTACCCTCAGAATCTCTATAATCTCTTTCGTCAACGGAACCAGTAGTTCCATCATCTGCAGAATTCTTAGTAATACCGTATTTAACAGCAAGGTAGGTCTCGACTCTATTTCTTTCGTCAGAGGTAAGGTCATCGGAGAAAATGATTACCTCAGAAATGTTTCCTGCGAACTGAGCATTATTATCAAAGGGAGAATAGTGGTTACCAATTCCGACACCAGTACCTAAGTTAAGTGTAGCAACATCGGATACCGCTGAGGCTTCATTGTTTCCATCGATATATAGTTGAACCGAACCGGCAGCCGTTGATTGTACCCTGGTGGCTAAGGCAATATGAGTATTTCCATCATTGAATGTACCAGTAGTTCGTGCTCCATACTGGTCACCAGTGATTATTTTGGCATGAACGCGTCCTGCTGACTGACCCAGTGAGTAATTTGCTCCAGGGTTACTGTCATCAGTACTTACAAAGGCAGGAGCATCATAGGCTGCATTATCACCACTTTCATCGGCCTGAGTACTGGAATATACAGCAATTAGAGACATATCCGCTGTGGCCGGGATAGTTGATGTTCTGAGCCAAGAGTTGTTGGTACTATTTTGATCGGTAAATGAAATAGCAGGATTAAAGTTTGTACCTGATGTCACAAAAGTAGGTTCTGCAGGTGTTCCGCCACCGTTGGCTTCTGCAGCATCTGTGCCGTTCAACGATTGATCTTCCCATGAAGTAACATCTGAGCCATTCGTTGTAGTATTTGTACCAGAATCAGCCTCAAACCACAGCGCAAGATCAGCTTCTACTCCACCAGGGGCACAGGTTTCAAAGTCAGTACCCAAGGTGAAGTATTGACCATCTTCTAGGTCTATGCCGGTAAACGTGATGATATTACCATTAAAGGTTCCGCCACTGACCACGGTAGCATTGCTGAAGTCAGCATCGTTCCCACTAACGGTTACTGCATTACTGCCTGCTATCAATAAACTAAAGTCTGCTGCATTGGAGCTTAGGCCTAAGCCTGTTAAATCAAAAGAAACGGAGGTGGTTTGTACTTCTTTTTCCTCAGCCACGCGCCATACTCTGGTGAGTCTTGCGTCAATGGTATCAGGCATGGTGAGGGCAGTAGTTTCGGTCAATGCACCATTGTCATTACCCCAGATTAGCCATGAGTCATCAGTTCCGATGGTATTTCCTTTATCAATGATAACGATGCCATCTGAGTTTTCACTTCTTGACTTGGGCTGGTCAAGTTCAGAATCATCATCTCTACCGATCCCTGCGATGTCATTATTGTATTGCTTAAATCCTCCAGCAGTCTCATCATTGGTAGCATCGAAGATTACCGTTCCTGCGGAGTTCACATAATCGTTGGCAATTGCCTGATCTAGCGTAATGCCATACTTAATGGCCAGATAACTTTCTATTCTATCCCTTTGCGCTGTAGTGAACGATCCGGGCTCGTTACAGTAAATTAACTCCGAGATTTCTCCTTCGAAAGAGTTGGTACTGGAATTGGTTCCATCATCATATTGAGTAGAACCATCAGAACCTCCGAACTCAATACCATCGGTATCAGAGAAAAGAAGCCCAACACTGGAGAGTGTCCCAAAGCTTGCTCCATTTAAGTAAGGTGTTAGTGTACCGGTTGTACCGCTATTTCCATCTAGCTCTAGGGTTAAGATATACTCTGTATCTAGGGCAACGGCTGTACTTACTGTGGTAATATTTCCACTGTTATTCCAAGGAGAGCCAGTGCCATCACTATTTCTATTATAAGCAGAGACATGTAAGTTTCCACTCCGGATGTATACAATAATGCCTCTTGTGTTACCACCTTGCTCGTAGATGACCTGACGGTCAGTGATGTCAGTAGTACTGGTTCTGAATGCGAAGTTTAAACCCTTATTGGTATAAGAAGTGGCAGTATTAAAATCGGTATTGTTTGCAATGGTCAAGCTTGTTGCGCTAGCTGTAAAATCAACTGTTGGGTTAAAGTTGATGGTACTGGAAGTGCTTCTGTAAGTAGGTGCTGCAGTACCAGTGGTGGCGTCATGGTTTCCAATCCAGTGATCTTGCCAATCGGTGACAGTCGATCCATCAGTAGAAGTGGTAATATCATCCGCTTCGTTGGCCTTTAACCAGGTAGACAATGCTGCTTTATAACCTCCAGGGCCTTTGTTTTCAATAATCACATTTGTTGTACTGGCAACACCTGCAGCTACACCTGCAATAAGGTCTAGCCCTGAATCTGAAGATTTGGTTGTGGTTGGGAAAGTCGAGATATCAGCTAAATCAACACCACTATCAATAGTAACCTCAGGGGGCGTAGTATCAAGGGCGGTTCCTGAAGTATAGCCATCTACCACATCTGCAGGGAATATTGAATAGCCATAAATGGTTTCGTCAGCAGCGATATCCAAATTGGTAAAGCTGATAGCCACACCTTGAACGGTTTGACTTCCAATGTCCAAGAGTGGAATTGGGTCAACACCAACGGTTTCTCTCCTCAAAATGATGTAGCCTGTATAGGTTTGTCCAACACCAGGCCAATCATTTTCACTAATTCCGATGGCAGTTCCATAAGTGGCTGGGTCGCCATTAGAGTCAAGGGTAAGAATAGGAGCTACAACAATATTGTCATTCCCGCCTCTTTCTATAATCGGGAATATGGCTTCGTCAGGGTCTGGAGTTTGAATACCTGAGTACCAAATGACATCTACTCTCTCCGTTTCTACCTCAATACTACCTGATGCCAAGTCGTCATCATTTACCAAGATATTATCATAACCAGTATTGAGGGCATTGGAAAGGTAAATAGCGTCTGCTTCGGCAACTTTGGTGGGCTGTATGGTAACTACACTGGCTGTCACTCCATTGTCTTGATACCAAATATTGACAAGTCTGGAAGAGGACACTCTTCTTAATAGGAGCGTATCAGGTGCCACAAAGTTGTTATAAGTAAGGCCTCCTACGGTATAGGAATCAACCCTCACATCATTGCCAGAACCATAATTGAGCGTATAAGCAGCACTTGCGCTTACTGAATTGGAGGCATCACTAGGGGAAGTGACATTATCGGTAGAACTGGTGGCCGACTCGTTAGATACGGTTATAGCAGTAATATCCGACTGCGCATACAGCGTAGTCGATAGTACAAACATGAGCATACAGCCCAGCCAGCCTATAGGTTGTTTAATTTTAATAGTAGTAGTGTCTCTTTGAAGGCCCCAGACCTTCAACCCCTTAACAATTATGTATAACCCTATCGAAGAGAATACCCTCCTCGATAATGAAAAATGTTTAAGTGATTTTAATTGCTGTACGTGCACCCCTTTGAACTAATGAACTAAAGGTCATTAGACAGGACCGTGCCAGTATGTAGAAAGAGTAGTTAGGGCTGCAAAATTCGCCCTTTTTTGGGAATGGACAACATTTCGTAGACAAAATGAGTCCCAAATTGGGAATATTGCTATAATGAATGGGAAAAACACAAAAAAATGTTGTTCATATGTATGAACTTGTAATTGAAAGCGGTTTTTCGGCTAGTGTTGACTTACTTAAACCAAGTAAAAATTAGAATGGCGTTTTGCCTAACGGACAATGAAACGCTTGGTAATAGACCTCTTATTATCGACAAGTATTCTAGCGAAATAAATTCCCTTCGTAAGCCTATTTGTATTGTACGTTTTAGTTTGCGCTTCAGTATTTAGCATGTCCTTCAGTACATGATTTCCCTGGATATCATACACTCCCAAAACGGCATAAAATGCATCGGAGGGAAGCTTGTATTCAAAGGTGATATCTTGTCCTCTGATTACAGGGTTTGGCATGGTCACAAGCTCCAGTTCATCTTTAAGGTGAGTAAATACGCTTTCGATAGGAGAGTAGCTAAATTCACCGCTGAGGTCCACCTGCTTTAGCCTATAGAACGACTGACCCGAGAGTGGTCTCCTATCTAAATATCTGTAGGACCTGATTGAGTTAGTAGTACCCGAACCATCTACTTGAGTAATAGCTTCAAAATTAAAACCGTCATTACTTCTTTCTACTGTAAAAAAAGAATTGTTTTCCTCTGAGAGTGTTGTCCATTCAAGCGCAACAACCCCTTCGTTTGATCTTGCATCGAATGATAGTAATTCAATAGGTAGTGCATCATTTTCAAGAGAGCCGAGCGTGTAGTAGTATCCGTCAGTTCCGTTGAAATCTACCTCAAAGGTGACGGTCTGAGCTCCTGCGTCAATACTCGTTGGTGAAACAAGTGTGACGCCACTGCTAAAGTCATCATCCGTATCTATCATCAACCGTACTTGGGTAAGGTTATTGTCCCCAATGGGAGTGCCGGTAACCTCGCTTAGGTCGAATGTTACGCTTACGGTACCGACAGTACCACTTTCCTGCACCTGCCATTCTCTGTTTAACCTACTGTTAATAGTGGCAGGCCTTTCTGTGTTTCGAGGCGCCTCTAAGGAAGCATTATCATTACCCCAGATCAACCAAGAGTCATCATTATCCCATGATGTTATTTCAATGTCTACAATTGCATCATCATTTTCACTTTTTGAGTGGGTTTGATCAAAACACGAGAGATCATCTCTACCGATACCGGCAATATCATTGAAGTAAGTTGCTCCTCTGGCGGCATAGTCCCATATAACCGCTCCGTCTCCAGCTACATAGTCCCCTTCCCGAATCAGACCAGAGATTACCTCATTGGTAGTTCCATCCCCATCTGTATTATTGGATCTAGTAATACCATACTTCAAGGCCAAATAGCTTTCAGCTCTGGCTTGTTCTTCTCCAGTCAAGACGGATGAGAACACCAATACTTCAGCAATATTTCCCTGAAATTGAGCTCCGTTGGTATATCCACTATGGTTTCCAATGGCCCAGGTATCTGCAGCATCGAGAGCTGTTGCGTCAGATGTTCCGGTTCCCACATTTAAAGAGTTAACATACAAATTGACTCCAAATGGAGTAGTTTGATCTCTTGTGGCAGTAGCCATATAAGGTTCTCCATCATTATAGGTGGCCGTACTTCTAGCTGTGAAATTATCGTTGTTCGCTGCATTTACGACTACTTCACCTTGGTATACTCCGAGTCCGTAGCCATCATTAGTTCCATCGATTCCTGCTCCGATCAGGGAAGGTGTGTTTTCAATGTCGTCATTTGAGCCTTGATTTTGAGCTGTATTAAAAATCGCAATCATGGTTAGATCATTGTCCACATTGTTGGACAAAGGGCCCGAAGTGGTCTCTAAGAATGAATTATTCGTGGTATTCTGGTCAGAAATAAAGATTACAGGGTTATAGTTTATGGTATTGTTAGCATCTGACTCAAAAACAGGTTCTACAACCGACCCTCCTCCACCATTACCTTCAGAGGCATTATAGGCTGGAGAGCTTTGATCATTCCATTGTAGTACATTAGCACCATCAACAGCAGGTGTAGTACCTGCATCTGAGAAGGCCTCTAGATCTGCCCTCAACCATAGACCAATATTAGTGTTGACACCACCCGGACCACAGGTGGTAAGTGCTGTCCCTAATGTGAAATACTGACCATCTGTTAAATCAATCCCGCTGAATGAGAGCACACTGCCGTTGAATGTTCCTCCGGCAGTCAATGTACCATCGGCCATTGTAGAAGTGTTTGAGATAATTAACCTAAAGTCTTCTGCATTTGTGCTGTAACCGAGTCCAGTCAAATCGAATTGAATTTCTGTAGCACCAACGGTCCCAGTATCTTCTACCCTCCAAACCCTTCTCATCCTTTCGGCTACAGTACTCGGAAGGTCTGTTAGGTTTGCTGCAGCAGTGGCCTGATCAGTTGCGACATTATCATGACCCCAAATCAAAAAGTCAAGATTGTCGTGAAGACCTGAATTGGCCGCATTGTCGGCTGCAATAGAGCCGAGCCCTATAGTTAGTATGGTACCTTCACTTGCACTAGTACTTTGTTTTTGGTTTAAACAAGCGTCATCGTCACGCCCTATCCCAGCCATACCGTTATGGTAAGTTGAATTACTATTAGATTCATCCCAAATGATGGTGGTTCCGTCTGAGGCAACTAAATCTCCTTCCGCTACAAGGCCAGAAATAGTCTCGTTGAGTGTGGCATCGTTGTCATTGTCCTGTGGTAATGTGATTCCATATTTAATAGCGAAGTAGGAATAGATACGAAGCTTCTCTATGTCAGATACAGCTCCGTTGTACACTAAAACTTCACTGATAAAGCCATCATAGTTGCCTACACTTGCTAGGTCCCCTATGTAGTTGGTTTGCGTGCCACTGAGGTCTACGGTATTCGTATTTGTATTTCGATTGAAGATGTCATCTCGAAATTCTTCTATTACTTTGCCCGTCCCATCATACGTAGCCCCAATTAGAAATGGAACATTTGGACTGTCGAATGCATTGACCGTTACGTCCAGATCGTTTCCCCATTGGGCTATCGTGGCTGCTGTGCTATTTCTATATCCAAAATGAAGATCTTGGTTGGTGGTTCCACCAGTAGATCCAATTACATAATTAGTGGATCCATCATCCCGCAGACCAACACCAAACATGCTGTATCTACCTGTGCCTGTAGCCGACTTAATTTCGGCTAAGTCACCAACAGATAGCCTGTCGTCAGTCCCATCGAAAGATACTGTTGGCTGGAAATTGATATTGTCAGTACTGTTATCTCTGAATTCTGGACGAGCTGTAAGCGTTTCAGTACCATCATTGCCCGCAGTCGATTGATCAGTCCAAGTGTCTATTGGATTGGTGTCTGTGGTAGTGGAAGTACCCTGGTCTCCTCTAAGCCAAAGCACCATGTTACTTGTTACTCCTCCCGGGCCGCATAGGTCGGCAGAAACCCCAAGGGTAAAGTACTGTCCATCAGTAAGGTCTACTCCAGTAAATGTCAATACTGATCCATTGAATGTGCCACCTGTTACTGTAGTTCCAGCTTCAAGCGAAGTGTTATCTCCACCACTCGCGATGATCAACTGATAATCTCCAGCATTGGTACTATAACCTGTCAAACCCGTAAGGTCAAAAGAGATATCCGTTGCGCCTACATTACCAGTATCTTGAGCCCTCCAGATTCTGAGCATCCTTTCATTGACAGTTCCAGGAGTACCGGCTGTAGTAATGTTGGCAAATGCGGTGCTAGCTCCATCAGAGCCCCATGTCAAGAAGTCCAAGTCATCATCGAAATTATTCGGATTAGCCGCATTGGTGCTGGCGATTTCTCCTAATCCCACCGTGAGAATCGCATCTGTATTCATACTCCCAGACTGCTTTTGCTCAAGGCAAGTATCATCATCACGACCAATACCGGCTATATTGGTCACAAAGCCTGTATCATCAGAGTAGTCAAAAGTGATTGTGGTGCCGTCTGATGCTACATAGTCCCCCTCAACTACAGCACCCGCTATGGTTTCATTTGGTGTTGCATCCGCATCATTGTCATCTGTTAGGGTTACTCCGTACTTAATGGCCAAGTAACTTCTAACCTGTTGGGCTTCAAGGTCACTTATTGCTTCATTGTAAACAATGATTTCTTGCATGTCACCGAAGTATCTTCTTCCTGGAGCGTTGCTGGCCAGCGTATTTGATTCAGAAAGCCTCCCAATAGAAACCGGACCTTGGTCTGTGCCATGCGTACTCGCTTCGGCTATAGCGGCATTATTTAATTCTATACTTCTGGTTTCTGGGCCCCTAACTGCAGTTCCATCTACGTTAAAAACATGAGTGTCCGAAGTTCCTGCACCAATATTGTAATCCGCTTCCATAATGGTTGCTGGTCCTGTTGGAGAAACATCAAAGTTGTTGTTGTCTCCAGGAGATATGATAGTACCACGTGTTGCACTAGAACCCATGGCCACATGAGAAGCATTGCGATCCCCAAAACTATAAATGAATTTCTGCTGATTGGCGTTGTTGCTCCCTCCAGGAATATCTGGCTCAATTGCGGCAAAAACGTGCATACCGCCACCGGCATCTTCCGCAAAGATGTAATTGCTTCCCAGGTTAAAACCTATGTCATTATTTCCGGTAGGAAAATCCAAACCCGGATTAAAGTTCACGTCATTTTCTATCCAGGTTGGCCTAGTCGTGTTTCCTCCTGTTATGGCATCGAAGTCATTTCGGCTCTGATCACCCCAGGTATTAACGTCTTGTCCATTAGTGGCTGGAGTGGTTCCGGTATTGAAAGCTTCAGTATCCGCTTTTAACCACAAAGCAAGTCCATCCTGTACATTTCCAGGGGTACAAATAAAGAACTGCGTACCTAAAGTAAAGTATTGACCGTCTGATAGGTCGATATCATCGAATGTAATAACATCACCCACAAAAGTACCCCCAGTGACAACGGTGGCACTTGAAAAATCTGCCCCAGAAGAAGTGCCAGCTATTAATAGTGAAAAGTCAGAAGCATTAGTGCCAAAGCCCAAACCAGTTAAATCAAAAGAGATATCTGTAACGCCTAGGGAGTTCTCTTCGGCTACGCGCCATACCCTCTCGATTCTTTCATTGATCGTATCCGGTTTGGAGACTATTCTGCTGGCTGTCGTAGCAGCACCGTCATTACCCCAAATCAGCCATGTATCATCATTACCGATGTCGGTGTTCCTATCTACCTGAACCAGGCTTCCAGAATTCTCACTTTGTGATGATAATTGAACAAACTCAGAATCATCATCTCGTCCAATCCCTGCGATGTCATTGTTGTATTCAAGATATCCTCCCAAAGAAGCATTATTGGTGGTATTGAAAATGATATCACCAGCTGAGTTGACATAGTTGATCGCTGTGGACTGATCAAGGGTGATACCGTATTTGAGGGCTAAATAGCTTTCAATTCTGTTTCTTTGCGCTGAGGAGAATGATCCTGGCGAATCACAATAAATAAACTCTGGAATACTTCCATAGAAAGAAGCTGCTGCGGAGGTCCCATCATCATAGCGTGAAGCAGAGTTTACATCTCCCAAACCGATACCATCAGTATCCGCAAACAGCAGACCTACATTAGAAATAGTACCAAAGCTTTGTCCATTGAGGTAGGCTGTGACTGTGCCAGTCACGCCCGAGTTACCATCAAATTCTATAGTTAGAATGTACTCAGTTTCTGTGCTGATCGTACTGGTGCTTGTAGAATTGAATGCCCAGTTATCACCCGTGCCATCGGTATTCGGTATGTTCCATGCCCCGACATATAAAGAACCGGCTCTGATGTAAGCGTTAATTCCCCGATCATTACTCCCTTGCTCATAGATCTGTTGCTTTGTAGTGATATCATTACCCGTTCTGAAGGCAATGTTGATTCCTTTGGTCGAGTATGAGGTAGCCGTATTGAAGTCTGTGTTATTCGCTATTTGAAGCCCTCTTTCTGTAGCATCTAGAAAGTCTACTGTAGGATTGAAGTTGATATCGGCCACTGCATCAGATTCGTAGACAGGTGCTGTTGTTAATGTAGTGGCATCATGGTCACCAAGCCATTGATCCTGCCAGTCAGTAACATTAGATCCATCAGTCGCAGTGGTTACGCCTACATTCGCTTTCAACCAAGTGTTCAATGCTTCTTTATAACCACCCGGACCTTTTGCTCTTGTTAGGTTGGCGTCACTGGAAACGGCTGTCGAAATACCAGCAATTAAATCCAAACCAGATGCTGAACCTGTATTAGTTGGGTAATTTGTCGAGTTGGTGAAGTCCACAAGGTCACTTCCTGTGACAGTTACGTCATCGGCAAAAATGGAATATCCATAGACTATTTCATCTGCGGCTACCCCAAAATCCGAGAATGACACAGTTGCACCATGAATGTTCTGCGAACCTAAATCTACAACAGGAAGTGGGTCTGATGTAGCATCTTGTCTCCTCATGACTAGTGAGACATGGGCAATTCCAGTATTTCCCCATTCACTTGTTCCGTTATTATTGATTTGGACTACAGTCGGATAGTAACCGCTGGGGTCACCATTGGCATCTAGGGAGCTAATCGCTGCAACTCGAATATCGTCATTACCCCCGCGTTCGATAATAGGAAAAACGGCTGTTGAAGGAGAAGAAGTGACAACGCCAGAATTGTAGAGGATATCAATGCGTTCAACGTTCGCAAAGTTGGTGGCATTATTCACCAGAATGTTGTCATAGCCAGCATTCAGTAGTCCACTTTGATATAAAAGGTCTTCGTTGTCTTGTTGTTCAGCGTCCAAATCGATGATATCGTTGGTATTATCAACGTTATCAACTTCGTAGAAGATAATCAATTGGCGTCCAGCGTCTGTTCTACGAATGATCAGCGTATCAGGGAGTACAAAGTTATCATAAGTGGTACCACCAGCTACATAGGAAGTTACAAGTAGGTTCTGTACTTGGCCATAATTTACTGTATATGCTGTTGAGGCACTGATACTTCCACTTGCATCTGAAGGTGATGTAGCCACGTAGCTTGAGGTGGTAAGGCCAGTAGTAACTGCATTTGTGTTAATTGTGGTGATTTGGGTTTGGGCAAGAGATACCTTGCACAGTACTATGAGTAGTATAGTCAGTACTGCGTATCTGGAGAGAATACGTGTAATTATTGTGCTACGCACAGATGTCTAGGTTTACCAAATTCGAAAATCTGGCTGAGGTAAAGATAACGTTTTTGGTGTTGTTATCTCACCTTATATACCCTAATACTCGTATTTACCCCACTCTGTTTGGATAGAAAGGTGCTTTTTTTGTGATTCTTCAATACGGCCTACAATTTGTGCAGGAATACCGAAGCTTTTAGAAATAGAAATGATCTCTTCAGAAATACTTTCATCCACATAAATTTCCATGCGATGACCCATGTTGAAGACTTTGTACATTTCCTTCATGTCAGTGCCACTTTCTTCCTGAATTAATTTAAAAAGAGGCGGTATTTCAAAGAGGTTGTCTTTGATGATATGAAGGTTGTCAACGAAGTGAAGGATCTTAGTTTGAGCTCCTCCACTACAGTGGATGATTCCTCCGATTTCGTTTCTGAATTTCTTTAATATCTCCACCATCACAGGGGCATATGTTCTGGTAGGTGAGAGCACTAGCTTTCCCGCATCCAGTGGAGACCCTTCTACTGAATCAGTCAATTTTTTCGAACCTGAATAGACTAAGTCTTGAGGCACGCTTGGGTCGAAGCTTTCTGGAAATTTTTCAGCCAGATACTTATCGAAAACGTCATGTCTGGCGGACGTGAGGCCGTTAGAGCCCATACCGCCATTATACACTGTTTCATAACTCGCTTGACCGTAAGAAGCCAAGCCTACAATTACCTGTCCCGGTCGAATGTTTTCGTTCGTGATCACATCCTCGCGCTTCATTCGGGCAATGACTGTACTGTCCACGATTACACTTCTGACCAGGTCGCCAACATCGGCAGTTTCACCTCCAGTACTAATGATATTGAGCCCATTGTCACGAAGCATTTGTAGCACCTCTTCGGTACCATTGATCAAAGCTGAAATGACTTCTCCGGGAATTAGGTTCTTGTTTCGACCAATGGTCGAGGAGAGTAGAATATTATCCGTGGCGCCCACACACAGTAAGTCATCAATATTCATGATGATGGCGTCTTGGGCAATTCCCTTCCAGACACTGATATCACCCGTCTCTTTCCAGTACATATAAGCTAAAGATGACTTAGTACCGGCACCGTCTGCATGCATGATGTTGCAATAAGCATCATCGCCTCCCATGAAATCAGGAACTACCTTACAGAATGCTTTAGAGAACAATCCTTTATCAAGGTTTTTGATGGCATTGTGAACATCTTCTTTCGAGGCAGAAACTCCTCGCTGCATGTATCGCTCGTTCATCTTCAGAGTGTTATGGCACAAAAATAAGAAAGCCTCCAAATAAGGAGGTCTTTGATCTATTTTAACTTTAAAGTTCTGGAGAAATTCTAGTTCTGATCTACTTCGATTACTTTGAACTCCGTTCTTCTATTTTTTTGATGATCCTCTTCTGAGCACTCTACGTCATTGGAGCAACCATTGACCAGTAGAGACTCTCCATAGCCTTTTGCCACCAATCTATCCCTGGAAATTCCCTTAGATATGATGTAATCAACCGCTGATTGGGCTCTTCTTTGAGACAAGTCCATATTGGCTTCATCATCATCGCGTGAATCCGTATGTGAACTGATTTCAATCTTAATTTCTGGATTATCATTGAGCAGTTGCACTAGCTTGTCGAGTTCAAGTGCTGCATCCTGTCTAATATCTGCCTTTGCTAGATCGTAATAGATGTTTTCCAATAGAATAACTGCATCAAGCACGATTGGATCTAGTGTGACATCTTCGTTAAAAACTTTCTCCGTAAAACGTTCTACAAGGTCTTCCTGCGCAATACCCTGACCTACTGTGGTAAATATTTTTCTGGCGGTGAAGAAGGCGTCTTTTTCTCCCAAGAGTGTGTATTCTTTCTCTGGGTCTACAGGAAAGCTATAAGAACCTCCACGACTACTCAATACATCATCAACTAGCTGGCCATTTGCGTCCAAAAGCTTTACCCGAACTTCACCCAAAATGACTTGAGTACTGTCTTCATTTCTTTGGTAGGTCGTTCCGCGAAGGACATAAGTAATTTTTTTCAGGTCACTTGAATTGTCCACAAAGCTGTAAAGATCATCTCCGCCCTGACCTCCCTCACGGTTTGAGGTATAAAAGCCCTCAAAAGGAAAATCAGAATAGATTAAGCCGAAATCATCTGCTGAAGAATTAAATGATGGGCCTAAGTTTCTTACGGTTACTACGCCTCCTTTATTTTCTGCTGAGAATAGGTCTAGCATGCCGAAACCTGCATGTCCGTCTGAGGCAAAGTAAAGTTTGTTGTCTGGAGCTACATAAGGAAAAACCTCATCGCCAGCAGTATTAATTGCCGGACCCATATTGCTGACATTTGCCCATCTGCCGCGCGCATTCAATGTTGCACGATAAATATCAGAACCACCGAAACCTCCAGGGCGATCCGATGCAAAATACATAGTAGTACCTGATTGATTAAAAGATGGAGATGTATCCCAGTATTCAGGGCTATTAATCGGCATAGACACTGGTGTGCTCCACCTGCCATTCTTTTTCGTTGAAATGAAGAGGTCTACGCTTCGCCTACTTTTCTTTTCATCAGTGTTTCCTTTGGCAAAAACCATGGTATTTCCATCTGGCGAAAATGCAACAGAACCCTCATTGATACCCTCTGAATTAAATAACTCAGGCAGTCGGCTTAGTGATGAAGCGTCAGGGGTTAATCCTTCAACTCCCACTTTGTATAAGTCACTAAAAGGAACATTGTACCTGTTGAAAGTCTCAGCTTCCCTCGTACTCGAGAAATAGAGCTCATTGTTGTAAAAGGTGGGGCTATACTCAGCTTGAGGTGTGTTCACTTCGTCCAGCGGTGTCAAATCTACATTTCTTACATATAGGCTGATACTATCCAGCTTTTCAAGGTTTTTAATTTCTTGTTGAGCTCGTTCCTTATAGATCTCAATAGTTGCAAAGTTTTCATATTGCGTCAGTACCTCTTTCGCATCATCATACTGTTCATTTGCCTTTAGGGCTAAAGCATAGTTCAGTTCTAGCTCTGGATTATCAAAGCCAGCTGCTATTGCCTTAGCGTAATATGGGATAGAAGCTTTTGGGTTACCCAACTTTCGGTAAGATTCCGCTGTGTAATAGTTCAGGTCCCCGGCATCAGGATTACTCTCCAATTCTTTCCTGAAATCCTCTATGGCTTGAATGTAGTTTTGATCTTCTACATAATTCTTCAAGAACTTAGGCGTCTTCTTTTCTTCCTTATCAGCAGTGATAATTTTTGCTGCATTTTGTGATGGGCCAATGGATGGATTACTAGGCGCAGGGGTGGTTTTCTTGGGTGCTTCTTGAACACCCAAAAAATTTGTCTTCTGTGTAGCGCATCCACTTGCGTAAAGCAATGCTGTAATGAATAGTAATGAATAGAGCTTCTTCATTGCATGTAAATTAGCGAAATGCTACTTTATAATACGCTTTTCGCAGTCTGAAAGTATCTCTTAAGCCAACTTTCCTCTGCTTTAACGATCCATCGATTATCAAGTTCTGACTTCGTGCTCAGATTGTTATCAAAGAAAAGCGAACTACCATTCAACTTGCCTGATTCAATAGCGGACTTTACCTCTGTCATTGCCACAAACTCTACTTTATCTTCTATCAAAAAAGCGAGATTAGCTCGATCGAAGAAATTGATGTTAAACTTGGTTCCAATGTCCTGTACAAAACGAAAAGAACTATCAATGGAACAGCCGCTGGCCATATTAAAGCCTTCATCAGTGGCTATGATTAAGAAATGGTCGTGTTTTACTGTGGCTGAAGCCAATAACGCTTGACCATGGGCCGCCCATTGTTGTAAGAACTGGTCGGAAGCATTCAATATTGAAGACTGTTCTTCTTGACTTAAGGCTCTATCGGCTTGATAAACCCAGATTCTGGAGGCCGGACTTAGTTCTGCAAATGGGCTTAGCATAGGGTTTGTTTTCTTAAAGGGTCAAAATTCGACTAATATTTCTTCTCAAATGTCGTGTCGTAGTCCTTTGTAACCAATTAGTTGGCACAAAAATTCAATGGAATTGTTTCTTGAGTATCACCAATAGGAGTAAAAACACGGCAACGATCCATATTGTTGATTTTTCCGTGACACTTCTGTGATGAATGAACGCTAATCTTACCGATTGTTATGAATAAGAAAGTACTTATTGTCGAAGACGATGCTGATATAAGTGGGCTCATTGAGATCCACTTGAAGGATATGGGCTTCGAAACACTCATTGCCGATCGTGGAGATACTGCATTGGAAATAGCACTAACAGAGGCTTTTGATTTCATCATTCTGGATATTATGCTTCCGGGAAAAGATGGACTCGAGGTTTGCAGGGAGTTGCGGGCTTCAAAGCTCAAAACTCCTATTCTAATGCTTACTGCTAGATCTGAGGAGATCGACAAAATTCTGGGTTTGGAAATGGGTGCCGATGATTACCTGACCAAGCCTTTCAGTATTCGTGAATTGACTGCAAGGGTGAAGGCAATACTAAGAAGAACGGAATCTCAGGCTGACAGTGGTTCAGTTTCTCGTGAGATCCTGCGCTATGACGACTTGGTCATAGACAAAGACAAACGTAAAGTACTACTCAAAAACGAGCGGGTCGATTTAACGCCAAAAGAGTTTGATCTACTAGCATTAATGGCCGAAAATCCAGGAAAAAGCTACAGTCGAGAAAGTCTTTTGAATGTGGTTTGGGGTTATGAGTTTGCAGGTTATGAACACACGGTAAACTCTCATATCAACAGGCTGAGAAGTAAAATTGAAACGGATCTTTCAAGCCCTAAATACATATTGACTTCTTGGGGTGTTGGCTACAGGTTCAATGATGAATTAAATCAAGACTAATGAGTGAAGCGAAGAATTTAAAGGGTGGCATTAGCCTTTTTTGGAAACTCTCTGCTACTTTTTTGGCCTTATTGGTCATGGTAGGAGTGTTCCACATCATACTCTCAATCTCTACTAGTGAGAAGTACTATCTAGAAAGAAATCAGAGGCTGAATGCCAATATTGCCCAGAGCATAATCCAAGAGGTAAAACCCTTTATCGATGGTGAACTAAGCGAAACGGCAACGGATGATATCATGCACCATATGATGGCCGTTAACCCCAGCATTGAGGTCTACCTGCTGGATGAAGAAGGCGGAATCCTCAATCATGTGGCACCCTACAAGAAGGTGAAGCTCACAGAAGTCAGTCTCGATCCGATCAATGAGTTTATTGAGACTAAGGGCGAGGTTTGCGTGATGGGGGATGATCCGCGAAAACCTGGGGAAGAGCAGATTTTCAGTGCTGCACCGATAATGGAAGGAGATGTCCTTCAAGGGTATGTTTATGTGGTACTGGCTGGTGAAGATTACTATGAAGTGGCCTCTAACCTCTGGAGTGACTATATAACTGCACTTGGTGGTGGCACCATGTTGGCTATTCTGATTGCGGCCCTGATCGTTGGTCTCATTGCCATCTGGTTTATCACCAGAAACTTAAGAGGTATTGTCGATACGGTTAGGCGTTTTCAAGAGGGAGATTTAGACGCACGGATCGAGACAAAATCAGGAAAAGAGTTTAATACCCTTGGAGTTGCTTTCAATGAGATGGCGGATACCATTGTGGGGAATATTGAAAACCTCAAGTCTATGGAGAACCTGAGGAGAGAGTTAGTAGGAAATGTAAGTCATGATTTAAGGACTCCACTGGCTGTTATCCATGGTTATATTGAGACTTTAATGATCAAAAAGGATGACCTAAACCCTGCGGAAAGAGATAAGTACCTTAATATAATCCTTCAGAGTACCGAGAAGCTGAAAACAATGGTTTCGGAACTGTTCGAGCTATCAAAACTAGAATCAAAGCAGGTGCAACCTAAAAAAGAGCCATTCTTTGTCAATGAGTTGCTACAGGATGTTGTTCAGAAGTATCTGATACTTGCTCGGAAAAAGGGAGTTCTCATCCAATCCGTGATTTCAAACAATATTGAATTGGTCAATGCTGACATTTCTCTAATCGAAAGAGTCTTACAAAATCTGATTGACAATGCACTCAAGTTTACCCCAGAAGGTGGCACCATTACAATCAAGACTAATGAACTGGATGATGCCGTGGAAATTCAGGTGAGTGATACGGGTGTGGGAATCCCTGAAGAGCAGATTCCATTTGTCTTTGACAGATATCATATTGGCGATAAGCGAATAGGCTTAGATAAGAGTAATACGGGTCTTGGCTTGGCGATCGTGAAGAAGATATTGGAAATCCATGACGCTACGATCCGTTTGACAAGTAAGCTGAATCAAGGCACTTCATTTTCATTTGAACTACCATATCATCAGGCATGAAAAAGATAAAGTTTTATATACTCATTTTGCTCGTTAGTTCGGCCATGCTTGGCTGCATTGGGACGGATATCGTGGAAGATATAATAGTGAACCAGTCAGTATCAATAAGCAACAGGCTTGAGACTCTGGCAGTTGGCGATTCTTATCAGTTTGAGGCCAACTTCTTTGATGAAATGGGAGAACAGGCGACTGCCGACATCACATGGTCATCGAACAATGAAGCGGTGATGTCCATTACGGCTTCTGGCTTGGCAACTGGCGTGTCTCAGGGTGATGTTTGGATCAGCGCGATGTCAGGCGTAGCTCGAGATTCTGTGATGGTTTCGGTTGGTCCAAGTACCACTTTTGCTGCGGCAGAAAGGACTGGCTCATTTGTCGGCCTGAGAGATTATAACGTGAGTGGTAATTTCACCCTTACCGAAGATGGTGACAATCTAGTACTCACTTTTGCCTCGAACTTTATGGCATCAAGAGGCCCGGGGCTGTTCGTATACCTAAGTAACAATTCTACCAGGGTAAATGGTGGTGTTGAGATGGGACAATTGATGCAAAACTCAGGCGCACAGACTTACACCATTGCGCTAACTGAGGCACAGCTAGATACTTATAATCATGTTTTAATCTACTGTAAGCCTTTTGGTGTGGCTTTCGGAACAGGCCAATTTGACAATTAGAAATGAGAAGGATAAATCAAATATTGGTATTGAGTCTATTGATGCTTTTGACTAGCTCGGCATTTGCCGGAGGGGGTTGGCCAACGCCAAAGGAAAAAGGCTATTTCAAATTAAGTCAGTACGTATTGCAGGCCAATCAATATTATTCTCCAAGTGGAGAGATCATTGATATCGCCACAGCCGGCATATACATCAGCAGCATTTATGGAGAGTATGGGCTTACTGATCGCTTTGGCATATCGGCATATGTACCTTTTTTCTCAAGGGCGACATTGAATGAGCAGGTCTCTAGTTCAGGAACACTTTTGGCCGAAGGCGATGCCGTCAATTCACTGGGTGATTTCGATATTTCATTCAAGTATGGATTGATTGTCAACAAGCCAATTGTGGTGAGTGCGAGCTTGACGCTTGGTCTGCCACTAGGTAACCCAAGCGGAGGTTCAACTGAAATTCTTCAGACAGGAGATGGTGAATTCAATGTGATGCTGAGCGTAGAGGCAAGCAGAAGTTTTAATGGAGGTAAAGGGTATGTGAACACTCTCCTGGCCTTTAATGACCGAAGTGAGAATTTCAGCGATGAGTTCCGATGGGGTGTGGAGGTAGGCTATAACATTGCCCCAAAATGGAACGCTGCTTTAAAGGTACTCAGCGTCAACTCCCTAAGTAATGGCAGCGATCTGGAAACACCTGCCAATGGCATCTTTTCTAACAATATTGAATTCTTAGCGATTACACCTGAGCTGAACTATTCACTGAACGAGAAGTTTGGTGTCTCAGGGAGCATTGGCTTTGCTGCCTCAGGTAGAAGGGTCTTGGCAAGACCTTCTTATTCCCTTGGTGTATTTGTGAAACTGTAAGAAATTTTGATGGGGAGAGGTAAAAGGGGGGTTCGGCTGTTCGGAACCCCTTTTTAATTAAAGTCCTTCGTTTTTAGCAATGAGCTCAGCTAAGTCCATTACCGCCACAGTATCTTCCTTTTCTTTGGACTTGACGCCATCACGCATCATAGTCATACAGAAAGGGCATCCGGCTGCTATGATATTGGCTCCGGTATCCAGTGCTTCTTCCGTACGCTCAATATTCACTTCTTTGTCTCCTGGTTCAGCGTCCTTAAACATTTGAGCACCACCGGCACCACAGCAAAGACCTTTGGTGCGACAGCGTTTCATTTCTACCAATTCGGCATCCAGCGCTTCTAAAACCTCTCTTGGAGCATCATAGATATTGTTGGCTCTACCCAAGTAGCAGGAGTCGTGATACGTGATCTTCTTTCCTTTAAACTCTCCACCGCCTTTTAGGCCAACTTTGCCTTCGTTGATCAGCTGTTGCAAGAAAGTAGAGTGATGAATTACTTCATAATTACCGCCCAATTCAGGGTATTCGTTTTTCAGCGTATTGAAGCAATGCGGGCAAGCAGTTACGATCTTCTTGACATTATAGCCATCTAGCACCTGTATATTGGCAATGGCCTGCATCTGAAACAGAAACTCATTACCGGCTCTTCTGGCTGGATCTCCAGTACAAGTTTCTTCTTCCCCCAGAACGGCATAAGAGATGCCTACCTTGTTCAGTATTTTAATGAAGGCTAGGGTTACCTTCTTATATCTATCGTCAAACGAACCTGCACAACCTACCCAAAACAATACCTCTGGAGACTCTCCTTTGGCTGTCATTTGAGCCATGGTGGGTACACTCAATTGCTGATCACTCATTATTTCAGATTTATTTCGATTCTTTGTTTAAGTCTTCTGCCCAGTTGAATCTATCGGTTGGGGCGAATTTCCATGGGGAGAAACTCGTCTCGATATTTTGGAACATTCCATTCCATGATGCTGGTGCTGCCGATTCTTCCATCGAGACATAGCGCCTCATTTCGAGAATAATCGACAATGGATCAATATTAATTGGGCAAGCTTCCACACAGGCATTACAACTGGTACAAGCATTTATTTCTTCCTTGGTAATATAGTCGCCTAATAATGACTTACCATCTTCAAGACCTTTTCCTCCCTTGGCCAGACTCGCACCTACTTCTTCCGCTCGATCACGGGTGGCCATCATAATTTTTCGTGGTGACAGCTTTTTGCCAGTCATATTGGCTGGACATTGGGAAGTACATCTACCACACTCAGTACATGAGTAGGCATTCATGATGTTGACCCAACTCAAATCATTGACATCCTTGGCTCCAAACCGGGCAATTTCGGCAGGAGGTTCATTGGAGCCTTCCGCAGGCATGCCTAGCATCATTTTTACTTCGTTTGTCACTACAGGCATATTCTCAATTTTACCTTTTTCTTCAAGGTTGGAATACCATGTATTCGGAAATGCCATAGCGATGTGTAAGTGCTTAGAATAAGTTACATAGATGGCAAAACCTAGAATTCCGACAATGTGGAACCACCATGCAAAGCGTTCAACAAAGATCAATGTCGAAACACTCATGCCTTCAAACAATGGGATCAAAAAACTACTGAAAAAGAATGTTCCAGTCTGTGCATAGTGATCGTCCTGACCTTGAATGAGCATGTCTGTTGCATTCATAGTCAGGATGGCAAACATTAAAATGATTTCAATGACTAGAATGAGGTTAGCATCTAGCGTAGGCCATTTGCGCATTTCTTCTCCAGAAAATCGTTTTATTTTCATCACGTTTCTTCGGATCAGAAATGCAAAACATGAGAATAGAACTGCTACAGCCAGAAATTCGAAGACATTGATTAATACGGTATAGAAGTCACCTAGATAAGGAGCGAAAATCCTGTGTGTGCCTGCTAGCCCATCGATTACGAACTCTAGAACTTCAAGGTTAATCACTAAAAAACCAGCATATATCAAGAAGTGTAGAAATGCGGGTATTATGCGTTTGAACATCTTTTGTTGTCCAAATGCTACGAGTAGCATAGTCTTCCACCTTTCAGAGGTTCTGTCGGTTCTCCCAGAGGGCTTTCCCAAGAAGATATTCATTCTTATTCGAGTGATGCGTTTGTAGAGGAAAAATGATGCAGTCGCAACAATAATTAGAAAGGCTATTTGAGGCAGAAATTCCATATTATACGCTAGTAAGTGTTGGTCTTATTCTCAATTTTGAATTTATCAAAAATGTTTTGCACGCTTTAACTTTTTATATACTTTTGTGCTCCATTTCAGGGTGCTGTAGCTCAGTTGGTAGAGCATCGGACTGAAAATCCGTGAGTCGGTGGTTCGAGCCCACTCAGCACCACATCAAAGCCTTTCTTTTTGAGAGGCTTTTTTGTTTTCCAATACTGAAATCGTTTGCATAAGCCTTGCTAATATAAGGACGAAACGTAAAATAGTATGCATGCATACTATTTTATTTTAACCAAAGTACCTCTTTTTCGGTCAGAAAGCGCCATTTACCTCTGGGCAAGTCCTTTTTAGTAAGGCTTCCATAGACCACACGATCCAGTTTAGTCACATTATAACCCAAGTGTTCAAATATGCGCTTGACAATGCGATTTTTGCCTAGGTGAATCTCAATACCCAAGGTAGAATTGTCTCCATCTACGATTGCCAGGTCATCAACAAATACCTTTTCATCATCTAGGGTAATGCCGCTAAGAATCTCCTCAAAGTCGTTCTTGGTAATGGGTTTATTCAAACTGACTTGATAGATCTTTTTGATTTGATGCTTGGGCTGTGTGAGCTTCTTTGATAACTCACCATCATTAGTGAAAAGAAGGAGTCCTGTTGTAGATCGATCCAGTCTTCCTACTGGAAATACTTTTTCTAGACAAGCTTTGGAAACAAGATCCATGACTGTTTTTCGGCCCTCAGGATCAGAGGTAGTACTTAAGAAG
Source organism: Roseivirga sp. 4D4 (assembly GCF_001747095.1). Classification (NCBI taxonomy): domain Bacteria; kingdom Pseudomonadati; phylum Bacteroidota; class Cytophagia; order Cytophagales; family Roseivirgaceae; genus Roseivirga; species Roseivirga sp. 4D4. Next base: position 3,154,409 of record NZ_MDGP01000001.1, on the reverse strand, counting down.
CCTTTGGGCTTATTCAACAAGAGATATACTCTGTTTTCAGGCTTAAGTACACTCTTTTCATGAACCACAACCTGTCCTGGTTTTACTTTATAACCGAGTTCCTTGATCACTTCACCGTCTACGGTGATCTCGCCTTTTTCTATAAGCTTATCAGCCTCACGTCTGGAACATACTCCAGCATTGGCGATATACTTATTTAGCCTTATGGCTTCGGTTTGTTCGGTGGGTTGTTGAAGCGCCTGATGTTTGTAGTCAGGTTTCTTAACGGCTTTATTATTGCCTCGCTTCTTGTTCGGGTTGAATTTCTTCTTTGTCATAGAGATGCAGTATCACTACTGGATTTCGACAAAGGTAGCTAATTAATCAGCGCTAGTCTCTCCTTCTGGATCAGGCGTACCGATTTCGTTATCTGGGGTAGAAAAGTCCTTGGGTGTGGGGAGGTCTTTCAGGTCATTGATTCCGAAATAATCCATAAAAGAGTCAGAGGTACCATAGAGTAGGGGTCTTCCTACTGTTTCTGCCTTCCCTTTAATTTCAATTAGCTCTTTTTCTAAGAGCTTTTGAACTGAATAATCACAATTAACCCCCCTGATTTGCTCAATCTCAGACTTAGTGGTCGGTTGTTTGTAAGCAATAATCGAGAGCGTTTCTAATGCGGAGGTAGAAAGCCTTTTCTTTGATTGCTGTTTCAGTAGAATACCAATACTGGCTTGGTACGAAGGCTTGGTAAGGAACTGATAGCCTCCTCCACTATTAACTACTTCAAATGAGAAGGTATCAGCACTGAATTTCTCCATCAATTGTTCAATGGCCTCTTCGATATCCTTTTCCGGAACGTCAGCCTCAAACATTTCTGATAGGCAAGCTTTCAGTTCTACCAGCCTAATGGGTTTTTGTGCGCAGAAAATTAGTGCTTCAATATGCTGAGCCAGAAAGTCCACTACTTTCTTTTCGAAAGTTTAGCAGCAATTGAGTGCATGGTATGAGGAACGGCCATAAGCCTTTCCTTAGAGATCAGTTTCCCTGAATCAATGCAAATACCGTAGGTGCCGTTCTTGATGCGAACCAGTGCGTTTTCCAAATTATTGATGAACTTTTGTTGCCTTGCAGCCAGTTGGTTCAAGTTTTCTTTTTCCATGGTGTCGGCACCATCTTCCAGTACTTTTGTAGAATTATTAGTGATGTCATCACCGGTATCACCACTTTTGGTCAAGCTGCGCTTTAACTCGGTTAACTCAACTTTGGCTTTATCTATTTTTTCAAGGATAAGTGCCTCAAACTCTTGAAGCTCATTCTCAGAATATCGTGTCTTCTCCGCAGTGCTCATATGATTTCGATTTGATTAGTTGAGTAAAAAATTTGCGCTAAAATAAGGCTGCCCTATTCATTTGCAAAGTAATAATATGTTTTTTGATGGCATTACTTTTCAAACGTTCGTTTGGTAAAAAACACTTTACTAAGCAAAGATATTCTGAGTACACGGATTTTGACAAAACGTGTTGGGGTAAAAAGAAAAAGACCCCATTTGGAGTCCTTAAGTCTTAGTAGTTGATGTTCATTAACTGCATTCTTTTAGTCAGTGCCGATGTCTCTATACTCACCCGATAGCGCATACGCATATATCGAGCAATGACATCAACCTTCCGACCTCTTCGCAGATAACGGTCAACGGTTTCATTGATTAAGCAATTCATTTTAGTAGTGTCTCTTAGATTGTAGTCTTAACCTTAATATAGGCAAGATTGTTTTAAAATTGGTAACGATTGCGAAACAATTGTATGCTGCATTACCAATTTACTTCTTAATAGTTCGGTTGGCTGAAAATGGCGTAGACAAACTGTTGACAGAACCTAAAATAATGTCCCAACTGCTACCTTGTTTTTTGAATACCTGATAGTTCCATCTCGTGATATTATTTCGGTCAAAATCATATAGTATCCTACTCTGGCTTTCTGAGATTGATCGGTAGTTCCGTCCCAAATGATAGTACCCTCTCGACCAGCAATAGTATTTTGGGTCAGTTCCCTAATCCGATTTCCTTGGGCATCAATAATACTAATGTTTAGCGTATTACCACTTGATATGAATGAGTAGTTAATCGTGACAAAATTGGCTGCTCTAGAAGACTCTGGATCAAAAGTCAAAGGCTCAATGCTGATTTCTCCGGTTTGAGAAAACATAGGTCTTGACTGAGAATTGGCATAACCCGGTGTTGCGGAGTATTCTGTAGATGAAGCTGAAAACCAGCTGTCACGACTGTTGGAAGGCTGTGAGAAGTTGATTCTCTCTAGAGAAACTCCTCTAGGATCAGGCAACAAGGGGGAATGGTAGTCTTCGTTATAGGAAAGGCTGTCTATTACTGTGGTCGCTGAATTCAGTAATGAGAGTTCCCCAGAGTCCGAGGGAATGCTGGGCATGGATAATAATTCGATGAAAGTCTCTGATCTGGCATTTGGGTATTGCTCTTGTAATGTTGTTCCATCATTTGTTATAACAAAGTAGGACTGAGGGGCCATGAACAGGTTTTCAGAGGATAATGTCCTTTCGTTAGTAGATCCAGCGAGTTTCCAGTCTTTGAGGTTTATATACTTTGGGGAGTTGTTATAGACCTCTACAAAACGAACTCCACCTGAACGAGGGTTAAAGAGAATCTCATTTATAATAACGTCTTGAGAGTCTGCGCTGGAAGCAACTATAAGTTCAATGGAGTCACTACTCTCTTGTATTAGATTTCCACTACAATCGGTGATGTTGTCTACTGAAATGGTATAGACCGTATTTTCAATTAAGTCTTCATTTGTTGTGAGTTGAATTGTTCTGCCGTCCTCGTTTACAATTGCCGAAATAAAGCTTAAGCCCTGATCGCCCTTGAATTTCGAAGACTGAACCGTAGAAACATCCAGTTTTTCGTCAAATAGCAATTCGATGGTTGAAGCGTCTAAGGCAATGGCGCGAATCAGCTTTGGGCCAAGTAAATCAGGATTATCGTCATTAGCGGCATTAACCTGACCGGGTGTACCTCCTGATGGGCTTTTTGAAGCTATCCAGTTACGTTCTTCAAGACAGGGATAGTTAGGGTCGATCATCTCAAGAGAATATCCTCCGTTGGCCTTTGTTTCAGACCTGTACCAGGTATCAGAGTATTCTACCGAATGGACAAGGGTTCCATTTTGGTTGTAGATAGATAACTGATCACCGCTGTTGTTCAAGCTTACCCAGTTGCTGACACCTAGGACTTGTCCAAAAGCTGTGAATTGGTCTGAAACATTGTTAGCTGTCAGAATTATGTGTTGATGAGGAAATAGTGTGAAATCATCCAAACTGGTTGAATTGATGGCATCGGCTAGTGTCATTCCTCCTAAGCCGATTATTTTTTCAGAGTTATTGTAAAGCTCTATGTATTCGGCCTCGGGTAAACCCTGAGAAGGGCTAGGGGTGGCCATGATTTCCGTGATCAATAAGTCATTGAATTCTGGGCTCGCCCCAATAAAAAAGTCTAATATTACTTCCTCAATGCCGTTTCCAGAACAGTCTCTTATTCCTGATAGTCTTATGTCGTGAATAATTCCGGGAACTGGGAGTTTATCGAGATGAACGAGTAGGTCGGTTCCTAGGTCATTTCTTATACTTAAGTTCTTAATAGAAAGGCCGTGTGACAATGAGAAATTGGATGGTATTAGGCTGGTCACATCCATGGTCTGGTTGAAGCTAATTTGCAAGGTGCTATCATTGAGGAGCAAAAATGTGTCGACCTTGGGTGCCCGTGTGTCGGGACTTGGGTCATAGATAGAGTTTTGATAACCCGGTGTTCCTCCCTGATCACTCATTGAGCTACTCCAATTGTGAGCTCCAATACATGAAGGGTTGGGGTTAATTAGTTCAATAGACCAGCCTCCGTCCGATTTATCTAGATCATTGTACCAAGATTGGTCATATGAGATGCTGTCAATAGTGTTTCCCAGGTCATCAACAAGGACTATGGTTTCTCCATTATTACTAAGACCATTCCATGATGACACGCCAACAACATCGCCAAAGCTTTGAAACTTCTCAACATTGGACAAAGCCGTTGCGATGACATAAGCATTGGGCATCAATACAAAATGATTAAGCGTACCACCTGAGAGGTCAAAACCCGTGATGTCAATCGCTGTCAATGTATTATTGAATAATTCGATATACTCGTCTCTACTGTCATTTGGAAGCACAGATGGGTTAGGCTCATGATCTCCAGAAGGGTCGGCAAATATCTCGTTGATCAGTATAGCCCTTGGAGGGGTTGAGATTTCATTCCTCAGGTTTATGATAATATTCTCAGCAATCGCATTCCCGCTTTGGTTAATGACATTATTGATGGTAATCGTGTAAGTATTATTGACAAGTGGGCGGTTGAGCTTTAAATGAACTGTACTATCAGTCAAGGCGGAGAATATAGCTTTCAGACCAAAATTGAGGTCATAGTTGGTCAGTTCCAGAGCACTGTTACTCTCCACTGGTTGGTTGAAAGTCAGGTCAATTTCTGTTGAAGAATTGATCGAAATATCGGATACCGTTAAAGGCAGATAATTGAATGTTTTTATTAAGTCATTTGCTATAGCCAATAGTGACCTGTCCCTGAGTCCATTGATTGAGAGTTCGTAGGTTTCTTCTTCCAAATCCTCTTCTAGCTCCAATGTGATCCTGTTTTGAAATTGGCTGTCCAACCCTACCATAATTGGCTGTCCAATTTTTGGTGTTATAGCATAGTGACTTGGAATCATGGCCAGAGAATCGTCAAGTTCAAGGTTGAATAATAAAGCCAGTGTGCGTTGATCAATCACTTCCACCTCCAAAACCTCCAATGGTTCTATAAAGGTGAAATTCGCTTTCAAAGTATCGGAGGTGTTTTCGCCAGAGTCGCTTTCAATTCCCTTTGCAAAAACACTATAATGGCCGTTTTCAAGTAAGGAGGTTGATAGCCTGACCGTGTTCGATGTAATGAGTTGAGCCGCGTTAATAACGACTCCTTGGTTCACAGAATAGTTGATCACCTGTTCTGCTGATTCTTTTGAGATCGGTTGATTGAAGTTGAGCTCCACCGAGTTTTTGGAAGTCGCTTGGGCAGATACAAGCTCTACTGGGAGTTTCTGACTCTCAATTGAGAAGTCGTCAATTATCAATTCGGCTGCTGATCCCGAACCGCTGCCTCTTTCAGCTGTCAGTCTGACCACAACTTGAGATTGCCCACTTGCTTCTAGTGGTAGTTCGTAGAAGTATTCGGCATATGAAGTGGAATCATTGTTGGGAAAAGTGTTCTCGTTTCCAATCAAGGTGTTGGTCGAAAAGCTCAAACCTCCATCAATTGAGGTGGATAAACTAAGTAGGACTGGTCTAGTGGATGAGGAAGATCCATTCCTTTGGGAAAAGGCAAAAAATGATATTCTGGGATTATTGATTCCAGTCAGATCCAAGTCGATCTCTATAATGCCTTTGAAACTTGAGGTAGGGATAATATTAAGAGACTGGTCTCCCGTTCTTGGTGATGCTCCAGCAAAAATCCTGTTTCGTGTGCCGATTGTATTGCCCTTCCAATTTGGAATAAAGTAGGTGTTTGTACCAGTATTGAATGTTTGTTCGAAACTTTCTCGGTATGGAAAACTGTTCACCTGACTTAACAGTATATTTGTAGTTAGTACAAAAAGGGTACATAGTAACAGTCTCATGCATGTTGATTATTGTTTTAATATAATGATTTTGCATTATTTTGACTAAATAATAAAAGCCTAATTTAATAAAAGAGAAATGAAAATTGCCGTTGTTGGAGCGACAGGACTTGTAGGCGGAGAGATTCTGGAAGTCTTAGATGAGAGAAATGTTCAATTTGATGAGTTGTATTTGGTAGCATCTGCCAGATCGGCTGGGATAAAGAAGACATTTAAGGGTAAGGAATACACGGTAATTACCATGGAAGAGGCAGTTAAGTTAGCCCCTGACTTTGCTATCTTCTCTGCAGGTGGAGGCACTTCTTTAGAATGGGCACCAAAGTTTGCTGCGGTTGGATCCGTAGTGGTTGATAATTCATCCGCATGGCGAATGAGCCCGGAGCACAAACTAATCGTTCCGGAAATTAACGCAAGTCAATTAACTGCGGAGGACAAAATCATCGCAAACCCCAATTGTTCTACCATTCAAATGGTTGTGGCCTTGGAACCTCTACGTCAGCGTTATGGAATTAAGAGGATAGTCGTATCCACTTACCAGTCTGTTACTGGTTCAGGTAAGGCTGCAGTGGATCAACTCATGAATGAACGAAATGATCAGTCCGGAGAAATGTGTTATCCTCATAAAATTGACATGAATGCACTGCCTCATATCGATGTCTTCCAAGAGAATGGCTATACGAAAGAGGAGATGAAGATGATCAACGAGACAAGGAAAATCTTCAGTGATGAGTCCATTGCCATTACGACAACCACTGTTCGTATTCCGACTATTGGAGGACATTCTGAAGCGATCAACGTAGAGTTCAAAGAGGATTTTGATCTGGATGAGGTAAGGCAAATTTTGAGTCAGACAGAAGGCATAATTCTTCAAGATGACCCAAATCAAAATTTATATCCAATGCCGCTTACAGCCCACAAGCAAGACGAGGTGTTTGTAGGAAGGCTAAGAAGAGATGAAAGCCAAGCTAACACATTAAACATGTGGGTTGTGGCCGATAACCTTCGCAAAGGTGCAGCTACTAATGCTGTTCAAATTGTGGAATATTTGCAGAAGCAAATGCAAACCGCTTGATCGAAGTACTGACCAAACGAGAAGTTCAAGAATTTATCAAGGATCATCTTTATGATGATCCTGCTGCTTTAATGCTCAAGGCCAATCAATACCCTGAATGGCCAATGAAAGAGATTGTGGAGCAAATACAATCCAAAAGAAAAGCAAAAACTAAGCTTCAATCGTGGTTTGAAGTAGAAGGAATTATTTATCCACCGCTACTATCCATGGAGCAGTGTTCCTCTGAAATGACGGCCAAGTATAAGGCAAGTCTAGTCCCGGAAGGGTCCTCTATGGCAGACTTCACGGGTGGATTTGGAGTTGATTTTGCCTTCTTGTCTCAACGGTTCGAGCGTAGTACCTATATAGAGAGACAATCCGGTTTGGTGGAGCTTGCCAAGTACAACTTTGAGAAGCTCGGGCTTTCTGGCATTGAACTTCATCATGGAGAATCCAGAGAACTCTTATCAGCTCAAAACACCTATGACTTGATCTATTTAGATCCGGCTAGGCGAGGGGGTCATAATGAGAAGGTCGTGAAGCTTGAAGATTGTGAGCCTGATATTCTGGAGCTACTTCCAAAACTACTCGCCAAGGCGAAACGTGTGATATTAAAAACATCTCCTTTGTTAGATATAAAAGGAGCAATCACACAATTGGGCTGTGTAGAAGAGGTTCATGTTGTGTCGGTATCGAATGAGGTGAAAGAGTTAGTTTTCATATTGAATAAAGAGGCAACTGATGAACCAAAGATTCACTGCATTAACCTTAGGAGCAAGGGTAACGAAAGTTTCCAATTCACTTTTGACGAAGAAGAACGTGAGGTGATCGGTCAAGCAGAAGTGGAATCATATCTATATGAACCCAATACTTCAATTCTCAAGGCAGGGGCATTTAAGAGTGTCGGTACCCGGTATGGCCTGAGTAAGCTTCACGCAAATTCTCATCTCTATACGTCACCAGAACAAGTGAGTGATTTTCCAGGAAGGGCTTTTAAAGTAGTTGATAGTATCTCATTAAATAGAAAGGTGCTCAAACGTTACTTTCCGACAATGAAGGCAAACATCACGGTAAGGAATTTTCCGATGACCGTGGCGCAAATTCGGAAGAAGAGTGGTTTGAAGGAAGGTGGAGACTTGTATCTTTTTGGTACAACAGATTTGACAGGAAAACGTCTTCTGTTATGCGAGAAGGTAGATACAGAGCAAGAGAATTAGCATACTTCCATAGTATTTAAGAACCAAAAGACGATTCTGCTTACTCATCCACCAAAGGGCTCGCCATGGGCTTATTAATCCCAAAATCAGTACGAGGGTATTTAATCCGATGATATAGAGTAATAGATTGTCCATAAAAAAACCCCGACTCAATGAGTCAGGGTTTAATATATCGATTTAGAACTTTTATAAAGTTCGTTTCACTTCCTGAATTTCGAATCCTTCGATTACGTCACCAATTTTGATATCGTTGAAGTTCTTAATACTCAGACCACATTCGTAGCCTGATTTAACTTCGTTTACATCATCTTTGAATCGCTTCAACTGACCGATGTCTCCAGTGTAGGCCACGATACCATCTCTGATCAATCGAATTTGATTGTTTCGCTTCACAAAACCATCAGTTACGTAACATCCAGCTACAGTTCCAACTTTAGAAATCTTGAAGACTTCACGTACTTCAATGTTACCCGTGATAACTTCTTTCTCAGTCGGCTCGAGTAGACCTTCCATAGCATCCTTCAGCTCATTAATCGCATCGTAGATGATAGAATATAGTCTGATTTCGATCTCTTCAGTCTCGGCAATTTTTCTTGCTCCACCTGAAGGTCTAACCTGGAAACCAATGATAATTGCATCTGAGGCTGTAGCAAGCAATACATCAGACTCTGAAATCTGACCCACTGCTTTGTGAATGATATTCACCTGAACTTCTTCAGTGGAAAGCTTCAATAATGAATCACTTAGTGCCTCTACAGAACCATCCACATCACCTTTAACGATAACGTTAAGCTCCTTAAAGTTTCCAACAGCAAGTCGTCTACCAATTTCGTCAAGCGTAATGTGCTTCTTGGTACGAACGCTTTGCTCGCGAAGAATTTGCTCACGTTTGGTAGCAATTTCTCTTGCCTCTCGATCGGTATCCATGACATTGAAACGATCACCTGCTTGAGGGGCACCATCCAATCCAAGCATTTGAACCGGGGTAGCTGGACCGACTTTTTCAAGTCTGTTTCCTCTATGATCGTACATGGCTTTTACCTTTCCGAAATGGGATCCTGCTAATACAACATCTCCAATCTTCATGGTTCCACCCTGGACCATAACGGTAGATAGATAACCTCTTCCTTTATCTAGAGAGGCTTCAATTACTGTTCCGACAGCATTTTTATCTGGATTTGCCTTAAGCTCTAGAAGTTCAGCTTCGAGCAATACTTTTTCTAACAACTCATCGATGCCTTGTCCTGTCTTGGCAGAAACTTCCTGGCATTGATACTTGCCACCCCAATCTTCCACAAGGATATTCATTTGCGAAAGCTCTTCTTTGATCTTATCAGAGTTGGCGTTTGGTTTATCAATTTTGTTAATCGCAATTACAATTGGCACTTCAGCAACCTGCGCATGATTGATCGCCTCTTTTGTTTGAGGCATCACATTATCATCAGCAGCTACCACAATGATTACCACATCGGTAATTTTGGCACCACGAGCACGCATTGCTGTAAACGCTTCGTGACCAGGAGTATCAAGGAATGCAATTTTCTTGTTGTCCTTAGTCATTACATCATAAGCACCAATGTGCTGAGTAATTCCTCCAGCCTCACCAGCCGTCACATTCGCATCGCGGATATAATCCAGAAGTGATGTTTTACCATGGTCAACGTGACCCATGATAGTAACAATTGGTGCTCTGTCCAGTAGATCTTCTTCCTGATCTTCTTCTTCTATTACGTCAACCTCCTCATCGGCAGAAGTAAACTGAACGTCATAGCCGAACTCATCTGATATAATGGTGATGGCCTCTGCATCAAGCCTCTGATTAATAGAGACAAACATGCCTAAAGACATACAGGTAGAAATCACATCGTTGACAGAAACATCCATCAAACTCGCCAAGTCACTCGCTGAGATAAACTCAGTAACCTTAAGCGTTTTGCTTTCTTCCTGCTCCTGAAGCATTTTTTCTTCAGCCGCTTCAGCCGCTGCAGAACGTTTTTCTTTTCTGTATTTAGAACGGCTCTTGCCTCCACCTTTACCGCCACCACTTAGACGAGCAAGTGTTTCTTTAATTTGTTCCTGAATCTGCTTGTCAGTAAGCTCTTCTTTAGGGACTCTGCTCTTATTCGAACCACCGCGCTGGCCACCTCTTTGCTGACCACCTCCGCCTTGACCGGCCCCTTTGTTGGCGCGTTCAAACTTAGATTGAATACGTTTTCTTGGTCTTTTAGAGTCTCCCTCCTGCTTCTTCTTTTCTTCAGGTTTGGTCTTCTTTGGAGGATCGGGCAATTTGATTTTACCTACAACCTTAAGACCTCTAAGAGAATCTGCTTTGGCTTCTATCACCTTCTCAGGCGTAGCAGCCTCTTCAGTAGGCTTTTCTACTGCTTTTTTCTCTGGTTCGGCAGGTTTCTCTTCTGCCTTAGGTTCTGGAGCTGCTTTTTTCTTACCCTTATCAAGGTCAATCTTTCCTAAGATTTTAAGACCAGACTTTTCTTCAGCAGGCTCTTCAGTTTTTACCGGTGCTTCCTCTACAGGCTTTTCTTCCACAGCTGGAGTCTCTTCGACTTCAGCCTTTGGTTCTTCAGGTTTAGGAGCTTCTACTTTTGGCTCAACAGGTGAAGGCTCTTCCTTTGGAGTTGCTGGAGCCGGAGTTACTTCTGTTTTAGGTTCCTCAGCCGGAGGAGCGCTCGAAGTAATCGGTGCCAACTCTTCAACATGTTTGGTGCCAATAGTAAGATGAGACGCTTCCTCTTTTTCAGAGGCAGACGCAGCAAACTCCTTAGCAAGCAAATCATATTGCTCACCATTGATTTTTGCATTGGGGCTGCTGTCGACTGAGTGGCCTTTGGCTGACAGAAAGTCCACGATGGTATTTCTACCCACGTTAAGCTTTCTTGAAACCTGGCTCAGTCTCATCATTTTTTCTTCTGACATACTCAAATATCCCTTTTTTTCAGGTTTTAATAAAATCTATTATTTCTCGAATTCCTTTTTCAGGATTTCAAACAAGAACTTTACAGTTTCTTCTTCTAGTTCAGTTCTTCTAACGATATCTTCTTGGGCTAGCATCAATACGCTTTTCGCAGTATCAAGACCGATACGCTTAAGTTCATCGATGATCCAGCTATCAATTTCATCTGCAAATTCATCCAAATCGACATCTTCCTCTTCGTATTCTGATAGTTCTCTGAATACATCGATTTCTAGTCCAACCAATTTAGACGCCAGCTTAATATTCTGTCCACCTTTACCGATCGCCAATGAAACTTGATCCGGTTTTAAGTAAACCGATACGCGTCCATCGTCATCCAAAATTTTCATACTTGAAATTTTGGCTGGACTAAGCGCTCTTGAGATGTATAGCTCCATGTTATCAGTAAAGTTGATAACATCGATATTCTCGTTCTGCAACTCACGAACTATACTGTGGATTCTTGAGCCTTTCATACCAACACAAGCACCTACTGGATCGATTCTGTCATCGTATGACTCAACAGCCACCTTTGCTCTTTCACCAGGTTCACGAACTACCTTCTTAATGGTGATGAGTCCATCAAATACTTCAGGAACTTCACTTTCGAATAGTCTCTCAAGGAATTGGCCTGAAGTTCTGGATAGAATAATTTTCGGACTACCGTTAACCATATCAACACGGTCAACTATAGCTCTCACAGACTCACCTTTTCTAAATCTATCCTTAGAGATTTGCTCATTTCTAGGAATAGAAAGTTCATTTCCTTCATTGTCTACCAAAAGGACTTCACGACTTAGGATTTGATATACCTCAGCAGAAATTATCTCACCCACAAGATCCTTATACTTCTGGTAAAGGATATCTTTCTCAAGGTCCTTGATCCTTTGAATCAATGTCTGACGAGCAGTCATAACTGCTCTTCTACCAAAATCAACAAGCTTGATTTCCTCAGCTACCTCTTCACCGATTTCAAAATCCTGCTCAATTTTGCGGGCATCGGTCAAACAGATTTTGTCATGATCCCAAATATCTTCAGAGTTATCGTCAACGATTTCACGGAAACGCCAGATCTCTAAATCGCCCTTGTCGGCATTAATTACAATGTCGAAGTTGTCGTCCACTTCGTATTTCTTTCTGATCATGGTTCTGAAAACATCTTCCAGAATCCTAATCATTGTAGGTCGGTCTACGTTCTTGCTTTTTGCAAACTCTGCAAATGACTCGATTAATACTACACTGTCCATTTTTTCTAGTTAAATGACACGATCACGTTTGCTTTTTCTATTGTATTGAAAGGAATAGATGCCTTTTCAAGTTTCACCTTCTTCTTTTCAGTTATCTCTTTTTGTATATCCAATGCTTCTTTGGAAAGACCTTCTAGTTTTCCTTGGAGCACAGTTCCATCGACTAATCTGATCTTTAGTTTACGGCCCACATTTTTGGCAAACTGTCTTTCAGAAGCCAAAGGATGGTCCAGACCAGGTGAGGAAACCTCTAACACAAAGGCATCCTGAATTAGGTCTCTTTCTTCGATCTGGTAGGACACTTGTCTGCTCAGCGATGCACAGTCGTCAATTGTAACGCCATTGTCCCCATCAAGCAAAATCAAATGTTTTGTTCTTCCAGTTACTCCTTTGGATATTACATCGACAATGAAGTAGCTCTCATCCTTTAAAAAGGATTCTGCGAGAGCTCTTATTTCCGATGTTATGTCCATATAAGTACAAAGAAAGAGGGGACTTAAAGGTCCCCTCTGGTGTAATTCCAAATAAGTACTGCAAAAGTAGTTGATTTTTATTTCTTATCAAATACGTTAGTCATTCCTATTTTATGGAAAAAGGCTCTTATTTTTAGGTCAGATCTATGTCCTATGCGCTTTAAGTACTCAATAATTTTAGTGGTTTTCGTCCTTGCGGTTTTCTCTTGCGGAGGTGATGGCAACTCCCAAAAGACCTCAAATGCGAAAGTTGAGTTAAAACCAGCTCCATCTGTCAATGCAGATTCGGTTTATGGCTTTGTCCAAAAACAAGTTGATTTTGGTCCCAGAGTGCCGAACACCCAAGCGCATAAAGCTGCTTCAAAGTGGTTCAAGGAAAAATTCGAGAGTTATGGTGCCTCTGTCATCATGCAGAATTTCACTCAATATATCTATGACGGGACCAAAGCAGAACTTACGAATGTGATCGCTTCTTTCAACCCGGAAAGGAAGAAGCGAATTTTGTTGGCGGCACATTGGGATACGCGCCCCTTTGCCGATCGTGATGATGAAGACACCTATGCTGCCATAGATGGAGCTAATGATGGTGGAAGTGGTGTTGGCGTATTGTTAGAAGTAGCGAGGTTACTAAGTGAGAATGAAGCCCCCGATGTTGGTGTGGACATTATCTTATTTGATGGTGAAGATTGGGGAGAACATTTCGAAGAAGGGAGTAAGCAGTTGCCGGCAGGTCAGGATACTTGGTGGTGCTTAGGGTCTCAATACTGGAGTAAAAACAAGCACAAGTCAGGTTATACAGCTTATTATGGAATTTTGCTAGACATGGTAGGTGCCCCAAATGCGACTTTCCTCTATGATTCAGTGTCAAGGGAAAATGCTGGAAGAACGCTTGAAAAGGTATGGGGAATTGCCGGTCAACTAGGGCATGGGTCGATGTTCATTCAGCAGAATGGATTTAGCAACATCATTGATGACCATGTCTATGTGAATAATATTGCCAGAATTCCGATGATTGACATTATTGATTATCGGGAAGAGACAGGTTCATTCACTCCTGCATGGCACACAACAAACGACAATATGGAGAACATAAGTAAGGAGACACTTTCGGCTGTCGCGTCAGTGCTTATGAGTGTTCTTTATAACGAATGATTAGTCTGTAATTAATTTTCTTAGGTATTTACCATACCCAGATTTTTCAAGAGGTTCTGCTATTTCAATGAGCTGTTCTTTGGAGATGTATTTCATACGATAGGCAATTTCCTCAATACATGAGATTTTAATGCCTTGTCTTTCTTCCAAGATTTGTACAAACTGTGCGGCCTGTATGAGTGAATCAATAGTGCCAGTGTCTAACCATGCTGTACCTCTGTCCATTTGACTGACTTTTAGCTTGCCCATCTCTAAATAAGCCTTATTGATATCAGTTATTTCGAGTTCCCCTCTTGGACTGGGTTTAAGGTTTTTAGCAATCTCAACCACTTGGTTGTCGTAAAAATATAATCCCGGAACTGCCCAATTTGACTTGGGATCTGATGGTTTTTCTTCGATTGACAGGGCATTCATATTCTCATCAAAGTCAACGACCCCATAGCGTTCGGGATCATTTACTCTGTATGCATAAATAACCCCTCCATCAGGATCAGTATTACTCTGCAGAAGCTTTGGTAATCCTGAGCCATAAAAAATGTTATCGCCAAGCACTAGGGCTACCTTATCATTGCCAATAAACTCTTCTCCGATAATAAAGGCTTGTGCCAGTCCCTCAGGTTTGGGTTGCTCGGCATAGCTGAAAGTACATCCGACCCTGCTTCCATCACCTAACAAATGTTTAAAAAGAGGGAGGTCATGCGGGGTTGAAATGATAAGAATGTCACGAATACCTGATAGCATTAATATGGAAAGGGGATAGTAGATCATCGGCTTATCATATACAGGCATAAGTTGCTTGCTGATCGCAATGGTCAATGGATGAAGTCTAGTGCCTGATCCTCCTGCTAGTATAATTCCTTTCATGCCTTGTACTGTTTATCGTAATATTCCTGATAAGAACCGGAGGTTACATGTTCGAGCCATTCCGTATTTTCAAGATACCAATCTACTGTTTTTTCAAGACCTTCCTCAAATTGGAGGGACGGCTCCCAGCCTAGATCATTCTTTATTTTGTTCGCATCAATGGCATATCTCATGTCATGTCCTGCTCGATCCTTGACAAAGGTGATTAGTGCTCTGGATTTACCTTCCGGTCTTCCAAGCTTTCCGTCCATGATGTCACAAAGTAGTTTTACAATATCGATGTTCTTCCATTCATTAAAACCACCGACATTATAAGTGCTTCCAACTTCTCCTTTATGATAGATATCATCAATTGCCCTGGCATGGTCAACCACGAATAGCCAATCTCTAATATTCTCGCCTTTGCCATAAATAGGAAGGGGTTTGTTTTCCTTTATGTTACGAATACACAAGGGGAGAAGCTTTTCTGGAAACTGGTTAGGACCATAATTATTGGAGCAGTTAGAAATAACCACGGGCAACTTATAGGTATTTGCATAGGCTCTCACAAAGTGATCTGAACTCGCCTTCGAAGCAGAATACGGAGATTGAGGATCATAGGGAGTATCTTCCAGGAAGAACCCCTCAGCTCCCAAAGATCCATAAACTTCGTCTGTAGACACATGATAAAACCGCTTGCCTTCACGGTTGTTCTCCCATGCCGATTTAGCACTATTCAATAGGTTTACTGTGCCAAGTACATTGGTATTGACAAAAGCGAGAGGGTCAGTAATCGACCGATCGACATGAGATTCCGCAGCGAGGTGAATCACACCATCAAATTGGTATTGGCTGAAAAGTCTATCTAAGAAATGAGCATCACAAATATCTCCTTTGACGAAAGTATAATTCTTGCTTGATGCGATGTCATCCAGGTTTTCTAGGTTACCAGCATAGGTCAGTTTGTCGAGGTTGACAATCTGATATTCAGGGTACTTATTGACCAACAACCTTACCACATGGTTTCCGATAAACCCAGCCCCTCCAGTTATCAATATGCTCTTCATATTTCTTTTTTATCAAATCTAAAATTAAGCTTTCCAAGTGAAACGGGTGTTCGTTGACTGTTTATTTTAAAGAGTTGAACAGTGGAAATTAAAGGTTAACCATTCTACCTAACAAACGTTTGTTTGGAGAAGTAATTTGACTAATTTTCGACAAACTATAATAGGAATGGATTTCGAGATGAATGAAAACCAATCAATGATCGCTGATATGATCAGAGATTTCGGTGAGAAAGAGATAACCCCACATAGAAATCGGTGGGATGATGATCAAGAGTTTCCGATTCACATTTTCAAAAAGTTTGGTGAACTCGGATTAATGGGTGTTCTGGTACCACAAGAGTATGGAGGCTCTGGTTTTGGTTATCATGAATACATCACGGTAGTATCTGAAGTTGCCAAGTTAGACCCCGGTATAGGTTTATCCGTTGCCGCTCATAATTCACTTTGTACAGGTCATATATTACAATTTGGCTCGGCTGCTCAGAAGGAGAAGTGGCTGCCGAAATTGGCCACCGCTGAATGGATTGGTGCTTGGGGCTTGACTGAACCAAACACTGGCTCCGATGCTGGAAATATGAGAACCACAGCCAAAAAGGATGGTGATCACTGGGTTATTAATGGCACGAAGAATTGGATTACACATGGTAAGTCGGGAGATGTTGCTGTAGTGATCGTTAGGACAGGTGAAACCGGTGATTCTCATGGAATGACTGCCTTTGTGGTGGAAAGGGGCACGCCAGGATTCAAGGCTGGTAAGAAAGAAGATAAATTGGGAATGCGTTCTTCAGAGACGGCCGAAATGATCTTTGAAGATTGCCGCATTCCTGCTGAGAACATGCTTGGCAATGAGGGTGAGGGCTTTATTCAGGCTATGAAGATATTGGATGGTGGAAGAATTTCTATTGCCGCCCTTAGTTTAGGTATCGCGGAAGGCGCTTTTAACGAGGCATTGAAATATGCCCAAGAAAGAGAGCAATTCAATCAGCCCATCTTTAATTTTCAGGGAATTTCTTTCAAATTGGCTGATATGGCCACTAAGATTGAAGCGGCTACACTATTGACTCATCAGGCGGCTCAACTCAAAAATGAAGGAAAGCCAATGACCAAAGAGTCAGCCATGGCCAAGTATCATGCCTCTGAATGTGCCGTAGAGTGCGCCACAGAGGCCGTACAGATTTTTGGAGGTTATGGGTATACGAAAGACTATCCAGTGGAGAAGTACTACAGAGATTCGAAACTTTGCACGATCGGTGAAGGGACTTCTGAGATTCAGAAACTGGTAATTGCACGACAGATTTTGAGCTAATCACGTAAGGCTTATTCTTTCTTTTACAGATAGTTATTGAATTTCCGAAAAGGTTGTACCTTTGCCCTCCGAATTGAGAGGAGGTGTTTAATATATTATGATCATCATTAATGTAAAAGAAAACGAGTCTATTGATAAAGCCCTTAAGCGTTTCAAGAAGAAATTCGAGAAAACTGGAGTACTAAAAGAGCTTAGATCTAGAACTGCGTACGAAAAGCCTTCTGTCAGTCGAAGAACTGAAAAAATTAAGGCGGCCTACAAGCAAAAGATGTACGCCAAAGAAAACTACTAAGGCGTTCTGATTATGCCTTTAAATTACTATGTTAGTACTGTGTGTAATACGCAGTGCTGACATGGTAGATTCTTTCCTGAAATACATATCATTCGAGAAACGTTACAGCAAGCACACTGTAAGTTCCTACCAAAACGATCTCGGACAATTTCGTTCCTTTATTCAAGACAAGTTTCAAGCTGACCAACTCAGTGAGGCGACTCAGTTGATGATACGCTCATGGGTATTATCGCTTATGGATGCTAATATTTCGGCCAGAAGTGTCAATAGAAAGATTGCTAGTCTTAGGTCTTATTTCAAGTTCTTGCTAAAACGAGAGGAAATCAAGAAGGACCCGACTTCTAAGATTCGATCATTGAAGATCGACAAAGAGTTACCAAGCTTCGCTGACGAAGCTGAATTCTCAACTTTTTTAGATAGTGTTGTTTTCCCAGACTCATTTGAAGGAAGGAGAGATCAGGTAATTCTCGAGATGCTTTATGGCACGGGTATAAGACTTGCTGAATTACTTGGATTGAAAGTTTCAGATATCAACGAAAGTCAATCGACAATTAAGGTGCTTGGCAAACGGAATAAGGAAAGAGTCATTCCAATCTCGAATGCTTTAAGCGAGTTAGTAAAAAGTTATGTCGATGAGAAAAATCATGTGTTTTCTCATGACCTAAACTCATATTTAATCGTAAACAAAGACGGAGGGCAGGCATACTCGATGTTGATATACAGAACCGTTAAGAAGTATTTAAGTCAAGTCTCATCAATAGATAAGAAAAGCCCTCATGCATTACGCCATTCATTTGCGACTCACCTGTTGAACAAAGGAGCCGATTTGAATGCGGTTAAGGATTTATTAGGCCATAGTAGTTTGGCAGCAACACAAGTTTATACACACAATTCACTAGAAAAATTGAAGTCTGTTTTTGATCAGGCTCATCCTAAAGCATAAGTTTAACCCTTTAAATTTTAGAATTATGAAAGTACAAGTTCAATCAATCCACTTCGATGCAGATGCAAAGCTCATTGATTTCATCCAGAAGAAATTAGATAAGTTGGATACCTATTATGATAGGACTATTGATGCTGAAGTAATACTTAAACTCAATAATGAGGGGATTGAGAATAAGACAGTGGAAATTAAACTAAATGTACCAGGTGACCAGCTTTTTGCGAACAAGACCAATGGGTCTTTTGAAGCTGCCACCGATCATTGTGCTGAAGCCCTGAGGCGGCAAATCAAAAAGCACAAGGATAAATTAGTAGCACACTAAATAAAAAAGCCCCGATAATTCGGGGCTTTTTTATTATAGGCCAAATGCCTGTTTTACTTTGTCTACATAATCAAGTTTCTCCCACGTGAAGAGTTCCACTTCGAAAGTCTCAGGCTGTCCACTTGAATTAATGAATGTTTTGCTTACTGTTTCGTTTTTTCTTCCCATATGTCCATAAGCCGCTGTTTCGGTGTACATAGGGTTTCTTAATTTAAGACGGCTCTCGATTGCAAACGGTCTCATGTCGAAGACCTCTGATACTTTTTGAGCTATTTCTCCATCACTCAAATCTACTTTACCAGTACCATAAGTATCTATAAAGATGCCCATTGGCTCAACTACTCCAATTGCATAAGAAACCTGTACGAGTACTTCGTCAGCTACTCCAGCAGCCACGAGGTTTTTGGCGATATGTCTTGTTGCGTAGGCAGCAGAACGGTCAACTTTTGAAGGGTCTTTTCCAGAAAAAGCACCACCACCATGAGCTCCTTTACCACCGTAGGTATCTACAATAATCTTACGACCTGTCAGGCCTGTATCACCATGAGGACCACCAATCACAAATTTTCCGGTAGGGTTTATGTGATACTTAATCTGATCATTAAAAAGTGCTTGAATATGAGCTGGAAGCTGAGCTTTTACCCGAGGAATAAGAATGTCAACAATATCTTTTCTGATTTTGGCAAGCATGGCCTCATCGGTATCAAAGTCATCATGCTGTGTGGATACGACAATGGCTTCAATGCGCTGAGGTATGTTATCATCAGAATATTCTATGGTTACCTGTGATTTGGCATCGGGTCTCAAATAGGTGATTTCTGAACTCTCTCTTCTAAGGTCTGCTAGGACTTGAAGAATCTTATGAGAAAGATCAAGCGCCAATGGCATATAATTCTCAGTCTCTTTTGAGGCATAGCCAAACATCATGCCTTGATCACCTGCTCCTTGTTCTTCCTTTGATGCTCTGTCAACCCCTCTATTGATATCGTCTGATTGCTCGTGAATAGCGGAAAGCACACCACACGATTTACTATCGAATTGATATTCCGCCTTAGTATACCCAATATGCTGGATAGTTTCCCTGGCAATTCTCTGAACATCTAGATAGGTGTTCGACTTAACCTCACCGGCTAAGATTACCTGACCAGTGGTCACAAGTGTTTCACAAGCCACTTTTGACTCAGCGTCAAATGCTAAGAAATTATCAATGAGTGCATCTGATATCTGATCAGCTACTTTATCTGGATGTCCTTCAGAAACAGATTCTGATGTAAATAAATAAGGCATACTTCAAATGTTTGAGGGCACAAAAATAGAAGTATGACTGGAATAAAGAAAACTTATTTTACTTCGGGCTAATTGGCATAAATCAAGAAGATGGTTGGGATTTTGTTTAATGCGATTTCACCAAGTTTCCACTTGATTACTGACTTGGTCATTACCACCTCTTTTTGCCCTGTAACATCACGTGCTACACAGAGAAATGTATCTTTCCGTGCTACTTTTAAAATATCCCCTAGTAGTTGCTCATTTCGGTAAGGCGTATCCATGAATATTTGCGTCTGATCTTTTTCCTTAGATTCTTTCTCTAAGGCTCGGATCTTTTGCTGGCGTTCTTTTTTATCAATGGGCAGATAGCCATGAAAAGCAAAAGACTGCCCATTGAAACCACTCGCCATAAGTGCTAATAGAATTGACGAGGGGCCTACTATAGGTTGGCATTCTATACCGAATTGATGTGCCATATGAACCAATCTGGCCCCTGGATCGGCAATGCCAGGGCAGCCTGACTCAGAGATTATTCCCGCACTTTTCCCTTCAAGAATCGGTTGCAAAAGATCAATACAGTCTTCGAAAGAGGTGTTCTTATCAAGTAATTCGAACTTTAAATCTTCGATGAATAAACCCAGTTTTAAGGAGCTGATGTACCTTCTAGCAGTTCTAATATTCTCTACCAAAAATAAATCGCAATCCAAGATGGCTCTCCTAACTTGATTCGGAATAACCTCTTCCTGAGTACCATCAGAAATGATATTTGGAATGATATAGACTTTTCCTGCACTCATTTAAGACAAAAATTCGATCACTTTTTTGTAAAAATCACTGGGGTTTTCGGCATGCAGCCAATGACCAGCTCCATCAATAGTGTCCACTTTACTGTTCGGAAACACCGAGTGAATCAAGTTAAAGTCATCATTCAATATATAGTCCGAGTTTCCTCCTCTAAGGAAAAGGGTCTCTCTATCTATAATGGCATTTTGATTTAAAGCCTTGCCTACCTCTTCGATATTCTTAGCAATGATATCCAAATTCATTTTCCACTTAAAACCGCTACCCTCCCTACTCAGGTTTTTAAGTAAAAACTGCCTTATTCCAAAATCTGTGATGGATTTTGCTAGTATATCATCAGCCTCTTTTCTCGAGGTGAGTTGATTGATGGGTACAGAGTAGAACGCCTTTAGTATTTCGGTATGATGTACTGGGTAGAATTTAGGACCAATGTCAGCGATAACCAGCTTATCCAATTTTTCAGGGTGCTGCCTAGCGAACTCCATTGCAGTCTTTCCTCCCATGGAATGGCCAATGATGTGAGATTTTTGAATACCAAGAGAACCCATTAATTGACAGAGGTCCTCGGCCATTTCTTCATAGGAAAATAGGTCGTCATGAAATGACTGTCCGTGATTTCTTTGATCTACAAGGAAAACTTTAAAGTCTTCTCCAAACTTTTTGCCCAAAGTCACCCAATTATCGAGAGACCCGAAAAGGCCGTGAAGTATGATCAGAGGTTGGCCTTCACCGAAGGACTTATAGTTGAGTAGCATTTATTTTAATTCTCTTAAATATAGTTGAATGGTATTTTCGAGGCCATAATATAGCGCATCACAAAACAAGGCATGTCCAATACTTACTTCATCCAAGCTAACCAACTCCTGCTTCAAATAATTCAGGTTAGTTAAATCAAGATCGTGGCCTGCGTTTATCCCTAAGCCTAATTCATGTGCTCTCTTAGATGATTCTTTATATGGGGCAATCGCTTCTTGTGGATTGGTCTTGTGGCCTGTAGCATACATTTCGGTATACAGCTCGATCCGATCAGTTCCAACTTTAGCAGCGCCCTCAATGATTGACAGCTCAGGCTCTACGAAAATTGAAGTTCGAATACCCATCGATTTAATATGCTCAATCAACTCCTTCAGCTTGTCTTTGTGAGTAACAGTATCCCAACCAGCATTTGAAGTCAGAACATATGGAGGGTCTGGAACAAGTGTAGCCTGATCAGGCCTTACATCCTCAAGAATTTTTAAAAACCTTTCATCAGGGTAACCCTCAATATTGAACTCTGTCGTCACCACATCCTTAAGGTCATATACGTCTTGGGTTGTAATATGTCTTTCATCCGGTCTGGGATGTACCGTAATTCCTTGTGCTCCAAAACGCTCCGCATCTTGAGCCACTTTTACCACATTTGGGTTGTCACCGCCTCGTGCATTTCGCAGTGTTGCTACTTTGTTAATGTTAACACTAAGTCTAGTCATTCAAATTCCCTTTATTGCATAACTTTGCGCGCAAGTTAATGATTAAAAAAATCGAAATTATTCTCAAATGAGCTTAAAACAACAAATCGAAGCAGATATCAAAACCGCCATGTTAGCGAAGCAAAAAGATGAGCTTCAGGCGTTGCGGGCAATCAAATCAATGATTTTGCTTGCAGAAACTGAAAAAGGAAATGACGGTTCTGTATCAGTTGACGCTGAACTTAAATTGTTGATGAAGGCTGTCAAACAGAGAAAAGATTCAGCACAGATCTACAAGGATCAAGGACGCGATGACCTTATGGAAACGGAACTCAAAGAGATTGCTGTAATCGAAAAGTATCTACCAAAGCAATTGTCTGAGGATGAAATTCGTTCAGAACTTGTGAAAATCATTGAGCAGATGGGTGCTTCAGGCCCTCAGGATATGGGCAAAGTAATGGGTATGGCATCTAAAGCACTCGCAGGCAAGGCAGACGGAAAAACCATATCTGGTATCGTGAAATCAATTTTGGTAGGCTAGCTTGAAAACACTGGATATCATACTGATTATCCCTCTGGTTTTCGGAGCCGCTATGGGCTATAAAAAAGGCCTTCTACTAGAGATTTTTGGAATCTTGGCTTTTGTACTTGCGATAATAGGGGGCTTCAAACTTATGGAGCTCGGTATGTCCTACCTCTCTGATTATTTCGAGGGTATTGATCATCTACTTCCCTTTATATCTTTTTTGATCATATTTATCGCCATCATTCTTCTGGTGAATATGCTTGGAAAATTAGTTAAGAAGATGGTAGATATGACCCTGTTAGGTGGGGTAGATAAGTTTGCTGGGGCGTTAATAGGCATTGTCAAGTGGGCTATTGGTTTGAGTATCATCTTATGGTTGACGAATAACTTCGGGATTGAACTGCCGGGCCAGGATGAAGAATTGGTGCTTTATCCATTTCTAGCTGAACTCGGTCCAAATCTTATTGCCTCCTTGGATGTGGTTCTCCCTTTTGCAGAAGAAATGCTTGAATCCATCAAAGAGTTAATCTCTCCGGTTTGATCCTACTGTTAGATAATTATGATTCATTTACGTATAACCTGGTTGACTATTTCGGTCAATTGGGTATTGAATCAAAAGTATTCAGAAATGATAGTCCGCTAGAGCAAATTCAAGCCTTTGAATACGAGGGAATAGTACTGTCTCCAGGGCCAGAGAGCCCATCAAGTGCTGGAAATTTATTAGAAGTTGTAGGCCACTACATTGGTCAGTGCCCTATGCTTGGCATATGTTTAGGTCATCAGGCTATTGCTGAATTCTTAGGAGGAAATCTATCAAAGGCAGAGTATCCCATGCATGGCAAAATCTCACGAATTTCTACCGAGAAGAGTCATGTTTTTAAAGACTTACCTCAACATTTTGAGGTAGTGCGCTATCATTCTTTAATTGTCAATAGGCTTCCCTCTACCCTTACGCCAACTGCTTTTACGCCATCGGGAGAGTTAATGGCTTATGAAAGTGAGCCCACATTGAAGGCTTGGGGTCTGCAATTCCATCCAGAGGCAGTATTGACACAATATGGATTGGAAATGCTTAGAAATTGGGTGACATTTTATAATATTGTTTAGTCCCTTGAGGAGAAATCAAGAACTAAATGCCTTTTGGCATCGTTTTACGTCAAAGCTCAAATAAAAAAATGGTAGCAGTCGAATTGATAAATCATATGATTCCACCTTTGAAGCCGTCCGATGATGGGCATAAGGCAATTGTATGGATGGAAGAGCTAAGGACCAACCAGCTACCAGTCATTGAAAAAGGGAAGTTTCTTGGGTTTATCACCGAAGAGATTATTCTTGAGGAGAACGATTCAAAAAGGCCAATTAGAGACTATTTTTTAGATGGTGAAGATTGCTTTGTAATCGAGCATCAACACTTCTATGATGTCATTAAGGTAGCAACTGAGCATGATTTTCAGATGGTTGCTGTTTTATCAGAAACTGGCGGTTTCCAAGGTGTGATTGCTATTGAAGACACTATCAATGCCTTTGCAGAATCTACGGCAATTCAGGAACCAGGTGCTATTTTAGTACTGCTAATGAACCAGAGAGACTACTCTCTTGCAGAGATTAGTCGTTTGGTAGAGGCAGAAGGAGCTAGAATACTCAGTAGTACCGTCAACCCTGACCCCAAGGATATGTCAATGCTGAGGGTTACACTTAAACTTAACAAAACAGAGATTTCACACATCACTGCTTCATTGGAGAGGTTTGGTTATCGTATAATCGGAAGGTTCCAAGAAGAGGAGATAAAATCGAATGATCAAGAGCGATTTGATCTCTTGATGCGTTACCTCAATATTTAATCCATACATGAGAATCGCGATACATGGTAAAAGTACTGGCCCTGAGGCTCAGCATTGCATTCGTGATGTTTTCGAACTTTTAGAAAAGCACAACATTGAGGCTGCCATATCCAGTAGTTATAAATCAGATCTCAATGAGAAACAATTTGATTCCAGCGAGTTGAGCACCTTTAATTTGGGTGACGATTTATCATCATTCGATTACATTTTCAGTTTAGGAGGTGACGGTACCATACTGGATGCCATTACTTATGCGAGTAGTGCTGAGGTGCCAATTATTGGTATTAACCTAGGCAGGTTAGGATTTCTCGCCACCACCCCCAGAAATGAGATCAGCGATATTTTTGATAGGCTTATCAGTGGAAATTTGAGTATTGAGTCTCGCTCTTTGGTTCATGTAGATTCCAATCAGGATCTTTTTAAACCACATAATTTCGGACTTAATGAACTCACAATTGTGAAGAAGGAGACATCTTCGATGATCGTTGTTCATACATATGTAGATGGTGATTACCTGAATTCCTATTGGGCTGATGGCCTCATTGTATCCACCCCCACCGGTTCTACGGGCTATTCTCTGAGTTGTGGCGGCCCTTTGGTGCATCCAAGCATGAAGAACTTCATTATTACACCTGTCAGTCCACATAATCTTAATGTACGTCCAATTATAGTATCAGATCAGAGTGTTATCACCTTTGAAATAGAAGGTAGGTCCAGGCAATTCATGGTTTCTTTGGACTCTCGTTCTCAAAGTGTAGACGATAGTGTGAAAATTTCCGTTAGGAGAGAAGAATTTGAGGCCAAGCTGGTTCGTTTTAACAACCATAAGTATTTTGATACCTTGCGCCACAAATTAAATTGGGGCTTGGATGCGAGAAATTGAGTTAACAATATTTAACTCGCACCCTGAAAAACGTTACTACATTGTTATCTAGCTTGCGCTCATATCATACGGATAAACTGACTCAGCCAGTTTTTTGGCTGACATTATTTTTCCTTACCCTGTCACCTCAGTATCTCAAAGCACAGAATACTGAGATTGGGATGGAATTAGGAGGATATAGTTACTTAGGAGATGTTGCTCGAAGCTATCAGTTCAGCAATAACTCATTAGGAGGTCAGTTTTTCATCAGAAAACACATAGATGATGGTTTAAGCATTAGATTTTCTGTCGGTGCAGGACAATTGGAAGGTGCAGACGATGAAGCTTTTGACGTATTTTCAGCAAATAGAAGAGCCTCTTTTCAAGGAGACTTTGTCAATACAGACATGCTTTTTGAGTATCACTTCTTAGACTACCGGAACCCAAAGCTAGATCAGTACTGGACGCCTTATATATTGTTTGGTATTGGTGCCTATAGGTTTGAGGGACAAGACCAATTGTCAAATGTGTATTCTTCTGGCCTAAAGTTAAGAATCCCTGTAGGAGTAGGTATCAAGGTAAAATTGGACAGGCGTTGGACCTTAGGAATGTCAGCTTCCGTCATCAAGACAAACTCTGATGTTTTAGATAATGTGTCCTTGTCGACACCCAATATCAAAGATTATCGAGGAGGTAATCCAAATGATGATGATGTCATGTTTTTTACCGGATTCTCTCTGAGTTACACTTTCTTTCGGATTGTTTGTCCAAAACCATTCTTTTAATCTCTGACAAAGAGTTGATTAGGACATTTAGAAACCAATTCCATTTTTGTACCTTCGCGGTTGATTTTTGAGAAGCTGGTAGAATGAAGGAACAAATCAAGGCAGAATCTCTCCCCCAACATGTGGCTGTTATCATGGATGGCAATGGTCGTTGGGCTAAGAAAAAAGGGGCTGCGCGCGTTTTTGGGCATAAAAATGCAATCAAGGCTGTGCGTGATGTCACAGAAGGTTGTGCGGAATTAGGAGTCAAATACTTGACCCTTTATGCTTTTTCTACAGAAAATTGGTCTCGACCAAAATTAGAGGTTACAGCACTTATGGAGCTGTTAGTTTCTACTCTTAGCTCTGAAATGAAGACACTAATGGATAATGGCATAAAGCTAGATACCATTGGTGATACGGAGAGCTTACCTCCTAAGTGTCAAAGAGAACTTAAAGAGGCAATGGAAAAAACCTCCAAGAATAATAGGATGACACTGGTCTTAGCTTTGAGCTATAGTGGTCGTTGGGATATCACACAAGCTACCAAGTCAATTGCTAGAGATATGGCCGAGGGCAAAATTGATGCTGAAAATATTAATCAAGATTTAATAGACAATTATTTAAACACCTCAGGTATTCCTGATCCTGAGTTGTTGATAAGAACCAGTGGGGAACAACGCATAAGTAATTTCTTGCTTTGGCAAATGGCTTACACGGAATTCTTTATAACAGATACGCTGTGGCCAGACTTCAGAAGAGAAGACTTGTACAAAGCACTAATATCATATCAGGAGAGAGAACGTAGATTCGGAATGACAAGCGAACAATTAAAGAGTTGAGAAAGCGGATGAGAAAGTTATTGGTAGCTGTCATAGTCATGCTCGTTTGTGCGAGCGCGTTTGCCCAGAATAGATATGGTGTAAATGCAGGTGAAGGCGTTCAGATTGACTATTCTAACCCAAAAGTTTTTGAGATTGCGGATATCAAATTCACTGGCCTTACGAGCCTGAGTGAGAAAGCATTGATCTCATTTTCTGGAATTAAAGTAGGTGATCGTATACCAATCCCTGGTCAGCAAATCTCTGATGCTATTAAAAAGCTTTGGACCGAAGGTATCATAGCGGACGTTCAATTCTGGCTAACGCGTACAGATGGTGACAGGGCGTTTATTGAAGTTAAGATTGCTGAAAGACCACGAATTCGACAGTTTGAGATATCCGGCATTAACTCTACTCAAGAGACCGATATTAAAGATCAGATAGGGATTATAGGAAAAGTGGCGAGCCCTGCACTGATCAAGAACTCCGAGATTGTAATCCGTAAGTACTTTGTTGAAAAAGGTTTTTTGAATACAACGGTAAAAACCATCCAGAACCGAGATACTGTATTGACTGATGGAGTAGGCTTGAGGTTTGAGGTGGATAAACGTTCAAAAGTAAAAATTAACAAAATCTACTTCGAAGGAAATGACTCTTTCGATGACAAGCGTTTGAAAAGGACTTTCAGAAAAACCAATGAGAAGCCTCGGTTTTGGTTAGTATCAAAATTATTTGATCAGGTTTTTAAGACCAACCCTAATTCTATTAGAAATTATGTAGACTCTTCTTACACAGTTTCGAACAAAAAGTTCAAGGAGTTTTTGAATGATAACGTCAAACTTAACTTCCTGAATGGTTCCAAGTTCATCCAAAATCAATTTCGAGATGACAAGCAGTCGTTGATTGACTTTTATAACTCAAGGGGCTTTAGAGATGCCGAAGTAGTTGATGATGAAGTGGTAAAAGTTAATGAAGACTTCATTGATGTGAAGGTTAAAGTAGATGAAGGCAATAAATACTATGTACGTAATATTGATTGGGTAGGAAATTTCAAGTACTCCGATGAATTTCTTTCAGAGAAACTTGATATCAAAAAAGGGGATGTCTATAACCGTCAGAAATTTGATGAAAGAACACAGTTTGATGGTAGAAATGGAGACGATATAAGTTCTCTTTACACAGATGATGGTTATCTATTCTTTAGACTTGATATTGTTGAGGTTAGAGCCGAGAATGATTCTGTAGATATTGAAATGAGAATGTATGAGGGTGAACAGGCCGTCATAAAGCGGATTATTCTCAAAGGTAACAATCGAACCAGCGATCATGTAGTTTTGAGAGAAATCAGAACCTTACCTGGACAGAAGTATAGCAGAAAAGAACTGATTAGAACGATCCAAGAGCTTGGTCAACTAGGTTATTTCGATCCTGAGCAAATTAATCCTCAGCCGATCCCAAATCTTGCTGATGGAACTGTAGATGTTGTTTTTGACCTGGTCGAAAAGTCCTCAGACCAGATTCAGCTCTCAGGTGGTTTTGGTGGTCCTTTTGGTTTTGTCGGTACGGTTGGTCTTTCCTTGAATAACTTTTCTATCAGAAATATTAATGATTGGGATAAGTGGAGACCATATCCTAGTGGAGACGGTCAAAAACTGTCATTACAATTGCAATCCAATGGACGAAGATTTAGAAGCTATAGTTTAGTATTCTCTGAACCATGGCTAGGTGGGAGAAAGCCAAACAACTTTACAGTTAGTCTAAATAGAACGTCCAATAGAACGATCAACTTTACAAACAACGACCTGCTTGGTTTCCTTAAGGCTACGGGTGTTACGATTGGCTTGGGTAGAAGATTGAGGTGGCCTGATGACTATTTCCAGATTCAGAATACGCTTTCTTACCAACTTTATGATGTGTTTAACTTCGGTAATACACTAGGCTTCTCCACAGGGCAGTCTAATAGTTTGACCTTTAACACAACTATTTCAAGGAGTAATATTGACCAACCTACTTTCCCAAGATATGGTTCTCAGTTTACCCTTGCCATAAATGCTACCCCTCCTTGGTCATTGCTAAATCCAGATAGGTTCGAGGGAGAATTAACTGAGCAGGAACGCTATCGATTTGTGGAGTATCATAAATGGATGATGGACTTTTCATTGTTTATTCCGTTGAGTAAGAAGCTCGTTATTAATGCACGAGCTCATATGGGCTTCATTGGAACTTACTCTAGTAGGACTGACTCCGGACCATTCGAAAGGTTCTTCTTGGGAGGTAACGGTCTGAATGGAGGAAACAATTTTATAATTGGACAAGACATTATTGCGTTAAGAGGATATGAAGACAATGTTATTGACCCGATAGACCCTAATACTGGTTTTAGAGGAGGCGTTGTATATAACAAATTTGTCGCTGAATTGAGGTATCCTGTTTCGTTAAAACCTTCTTCAACAATCTACTTGTTGGCGTTTGGAGAAGCGGGAAACACGTGGACAGATTTTTCACAGTACTCACCTCGTAAATTGTTCAGGTCCGCTGGTGTCGGTGCTAGAGTCTTCTTACCTGCCTTTGGCTTGTTAGGAATTGATTGGGCACATGGATTCGATCAAGATCCTTCCTTCTCTCCAGCAATTGTTGGTGGCAGCCAAGTGCATTTTACAATTGGACAACAAATCAGGTAGTATGTACAAAGTTTTTTCCAACGTAGTAATCTTAGCATTAATCTTTAACTTTGCGCCTGCTCAAAAGGCGACTGCACAGAAGTTTGGTCATTTTGACTCAGAATTTGTCTTAAATAAGATGCCTGACTATGCCGAAAAGCAGAAGGAAATCGAAGCTTTGGCAGGCACTTATGACAAAGAGGTACGGAGTTTGTATGATGAGTTAGAAAAGATGCGTGCGGAACTAAGAGCAAGTGAGGTACTTCTGACTCCTGAAATGAAAAAAGATAGGGAGAAGGCTATCCAGGATAAACAGGGAGAAGCGTTAAAGAAATACACCGAGCTCTTTGGGTATGACGGACTCTACTATAAAAAAATAGACGAGCTAGTACTTCCACTAAGAAACAAAGTAAACCAAGCTGTGGAGGTGGTAGCGAGAAGATATGGATTAGATTATTTGTTTGACAAGGCCGAAAGTATCGGTATGATTTACACAAATCAAGTCCATGACTACACTGAGTTCATATTAGAAGAATTAGGTTTAAAACAAGAACAAGGAAACTGAAACATTAAAATAGAGGAATCATGAATCGTAAATTATTGGTGATGATAGTAGCACTTTTTATGTATGGTGCTGCTCAGGCTCAGGATTTTAAAATTGGATATACATATATCGATTTTATCGTATACAACATGCCTGAGATGGTGGGTATTAGATCTGAAGTAAAGACTTTTGAAGACCAGTTGACATCACAGGCACAAGCAAAAAGAGCTACACTACAGACTAAAGTAAACGAGCTTCAGCAAATGGCGCAGCAGCCAAATGCTAGTCAGGCGGCATTACAGGCTAAAGATGCTGAGGTAAGAAAAATGGACTCAGACTTTCAGACTTGGAGTGCACAAGCACAACAGTCTTTAGTAGCTAAAGAATCTTCTCTGATGAATCCAGTATTTACTAAGGTTCAAACGGCTATTGAAGAGGTACGTAAGGAATTAGGTTATAAGATCATCCTTAATATGAGAACTTCGTCTAATGATGGTATCGTTTTGGCCGCTGAGGAAGACTTGAACGTAACTGAAAAGGTATTTGAAAAGCTAGGGGTACCAATGCCGACCACTCCGAATCCTTCAGATCCAAATGCTGTTGATACTGGAAACGGAAACTAAGAATTAGTATTTATTCATAATCAAACCTCTTCCTT
This sequence comes from Roseivirga sp. 4D4, assembly GCF_001747095.1. Classification (NCBI taxonomy): domain Bacteria; kingdom Pseudomonadati; phylum Bacteroidota; class Cytophagia; order Cytophagales; family Roseivirgaceae; genus Roseivirga; species Roseivirga sp. 4D4. Next base: position 3,123,629 of record NZ_MDGP01000001.1, on the reverse strand, counting down.
GGAAGAGGTTTTTTTATTTTGGCACTATGAAGATTCCTCAGTTTTTGAAAGTAGGTGATGAAGTTGCCATTGTGGCTACTGCGAAACGACTTGAGAAGGACATTTCTGAAGGGATCAACACATTAGAAAAGTGGGGACTAAAGGTCAAAGTAGGAAAGAGCGTTCATAATCAACATGGCTATTTTGCAGGTTCGGATGAAGAAAGAATTCATGACCTACAGAGTGCACTTGATGACCCTTCGATAAAGGCGATCGTTTTTGCCCGTGGGGGTTACGGCACCACCAGAATTCTTGATCAAATTGATTTTACCTCATATCTAAGTCAACCCAAGTGGATTGTAGGCTTTAGTGACTTAACAAGCATTTTGCTACTCTCATCTGTACTGGAAGTCCCTAGTGTGCATGGTCCTGTTGCCCTGACTATAGGTAGGGACGAAGTTTCAGATAACAAACTGAAGGATTTGCTGTTCGGTGAGCTTGACTTTGATATTCCATTGCTTGAATCAAACCACACCAAAGAAGGTAATTGCTCAGGAAAGGTTGTTGGTGGAAACCTGTCTTTGATTTATGAATCAATAGGCAGCTCAAATGAAATAGAGACAGATGGGAATATCCTCTTCTTAGAAGAGGTGAGCGAAGAGATGTATGCTGTGGATAGAATGATGAATAAACTGAGAAGATCTGGAAAACTTGAAGACATTTCTGGGGTGATCATTGGAAGCTTTACTAGCATCTCTGATTCACAATCCTATTTTAAAGAAAGTGTAGAAGAATTACTTTTAAAGTACTTCGGTCACCTGGACATACCTGTGGCTTTTGGTTTGGAAGCCGGGCATGAAAAGCGCAATTACCCCTTAATCTTGGGTATGAATTGTGAAGTGATACTCTCCAAGAATCAAATATCAATTAAGTATATCAGATAAGAAAGCCAGCCAGAAGCCCAGCCAGAATAATAAAAGGAGGGGGGATTTTAGTTAGGGTGAGTAACAGAAACGTTCCTGCTACAACAGAAACATCCATGACCGAGCCTTGTATCGGTTGGAAGAGAATGTAAGCCGCAGCGGCCACCATCCCAGAACTGGCAGCATTGATACCCTCAAGTGAAGCACGAACCACTCGATAAGTCTTTAAACTGTCCCAAAACCTGATCACAAAGAAGATCAGAAAGGTACCGGGTAAGAATATACCACAGGCAGATACAAATCCAGCTAGTATTTGTCCTCCAATGCCAAGATCTCTTACAGAGAGTGCTCCAACGAAAGAACTTACAGAGAAGACAGGTCCAGGAACAGTCTGTACAAGACCTAAGCCGGAAAGGAACTCTTCTGAAGAAAGGTATCCTTTGAACTCTACGAATTCAGTATTTAGAAACGGGATTAAGACCTGGCCACCACCAAAGATCAAACTTCCATTACGATAAAAGTTCTCAAACAGCAATACAAAACGATCTTGAGTGAAAGCACCTAATAGTGCTGCAGCCACTAATACAAGTCCCCAGAGTGTGAAATTCCCCCATTTGATTTTGACCTTCTCCTTGATCGCAATCTCTTGTTTTTTGTATTTGAATGCAGTGATCGTTCCAGCAATTACCAATACAATTGGTAAGGCAGCAGGTGTAGATATAAAGTAAGTCACGACTGCTGATAGGATCATCAATACCACAGCCGTCTTAGTGTTAATTACTTTCTTTGCAATGGTGAAGGCCCCATAGCTAATGAATCCCACGGCCATGGGCTGAATGAATTTTGTGAATTCAAGACTGAGATTTTTGGTTTGGTAAGAATTGATGAGAATAGCAGCGGTGGTCATAATAGTTACTGCAGGTATCATCCAAACGAGAAGCGTGAGGTAGGCTAATTTGGCTCCCCCAATCCTAAATCCTATTGCTGTTATGGTCTGAGTAGAGGTAGGGCCAGGAAGAATCTGGCAAAGTGCATTCAACTCTATTAAATCAGCTTCCGTGAGATAGCCTCGTTTTTCCACCATCACTTTGATAAACATAGCGACATGTGCCTGAGGCCCCCCAAAAGCACTGATGGCAAGGAGCATCACATCTTTGAGGAATATGAAATACCGAATTCTCTTAATCGCCATGATTAAGAATTACTTTTTGCTAAGACCGATTTCGGCTAATCGCTGTTGCAAGAACTGGCCAGCCGTGATGTCATCATACAGTTTTGGGCTGTCTTCGTCAATACAATTTGGAAGCACGGTCAAATCCATATCCGACCTAGGGTGCATAAAGAATGGGATGGAGAACCTGGACGTTTTCATCAACTCTTTAGGAGGATTTACCACTCTGTGAATAGTAGACTTAAGTTTATTATTGGTATGCCTTGAGAGCATATCGCCTACATTAACAATAATTTGATCAGGCAGTGCTGTAATGGGTATCCATTTATTATCACGTCTGAGTACTTGTAACCCGTCTGCACTGGCACCCATCAGAAGGGTAATCAGGTTAATATCACCATGCTCTGCAGCTCTAACGGCATCAGCAGGCACCTCATCAGGGTTTTCTATTGGGAAATAGTGGATAGGCCTTAGAATACTATTTCCATTGTGAACTTTGTCATCAAAGTAGTTTTCATCCAGTCCTAGATAGATGGCAATCGCTTGAAGCATTTTAATGCCGGTTGCCTCTAGCGTTTGGTATACTTCCAAGCCAATTTTTTCAAGTTCGGGCAGTTCTTTTGGCCAGATATTATCAGGATACTCATTTCTGATAGCATCACCATCAGTTACTTCCTGGCCTATATGATAAAATTCCTTCAAATCGCCCGTTGTGCGGCCTTTGGCATGTTCTTTTCCCTTGCCAATGTACCCGCGCTGACCAGCTAGTTCGGGAATTTCATATTGTTGCTTCACTTCATCTGACAACCCAAAGAAGGCTTGTATGGTGGAGTAAAGCTTGGCAGTCATTTCATCAGTCAAGCCATGATTTTTAATAGCCACAAAACCGATATTATTGTAAGCTTCACCAAGGGCCTGAACGAATGCGGCCTTTTTTTCTGGATTTCCGCTAGTGAAATCTGCAAGGTCCAAAGAGGGGACTTCATCGTATAATTTCGTACTCATTTTTCTATCGGTTTAGTCCGAAATTAATAATTAAATGGGAGAATTAATCACTCAAAACCACTTTGAGTATGTTAAGCGATTTGATTTCTCGTAGGCTATCAGAGTGAATGCGGTAGAACTTTATGATATGGTCTAAGACCTCTCTTCTGAAATAATTTGTCATATTAACTTGACAACCGTAATTGTCGGAAATCAACTGGTTTATGAATTCCTTTTCACCTTCGAGCGTACTAAAGTGAAACCCCGATTCGCTCAATTGATGGATAAAGTCTTCAGCACTCCCGGGTCCAAAACCGAGGTATTGGGTAGCCTTTAAAAGTAATTGTAAATGGAAATTGGATACATTCTCATGAAGGTGATCGAAGAGCTCTAGCGAATGAAAGAGGAAGTCGAACATGTCATTATTTTCTGACTCTTCCCTGAGGATTTTTCCAAAAATCTCTGTTATGAAAATCCCGATGGTTCTTTTTAATGGGTCAAAAGGAATTTCAGAAAAGGATTTGGCGAATTTAGCCTCTGAGATGCGCTGAATGTCTTTTCCTGGTTTTTGGTAAACGACCATATCCAATAGCGAAAGGGGTTGGTACATGGCGATTTTTCCTTTTGATCTTTGGCTCCTGACACCGTTAATGATGTAGGACTGCATACCGTAATCTCGCGTGAATATTTTAACAATGATGGAAGTCTCTTTAAACTTCACAGCACTGAAAACGATACCTTTTGTATGAAACAGCATTAGATCACAACAATTTTACCCACGAAGGTTTCTGAACCATCAGCATTTGAACTGAAAAGAAGATATACTCCTGATTTTACTCTATTTCCATTACTATCTCTTGCATTCCATAGCGATGTACTTCCGTTCGATCGCACTTCTCTAACAAGTTTTCCAGATACATCTGTGATCTTAACAAAGGCATTATTCGCTAGGCCGTTGATGACTATATTTCCTTGAAAAGAAGGATTGACAGGGTTGGGATAGATTTCCACATTTACATGTTGCTCGGTCCCCAAGGTGGCATCACTTCTAAATGATACAGTACCCTTGTCTGTGCCTATGAACAATTCTCCTGAAGAAGGGTCCATGAATAATGAGTTGATTTGGTTAGAGGGGAGTGGGCTATTAGCGAATGTAAAGTGATAGATAAGCTCTTCGCCTGTTTCGCTAAAAAGCCAAAGTCCATTATCTCTTGTGCCAAACCACTTACGGTTCGCTGGGTCGATAACAACTTGGGTAATAAACTCATCTCTAAGTAGCAGACGGTTTTCAAAAATAGGAACGTTAGCTGTTAGTGATCGGTTTTCAAGGACGATGGAAGGGTTAGGAAAGAATGCGATTCCCTGGTTGGTACCAACCCAAAGGAATAAGTTTTGATCGATTGCCATGTCAGTGACTTCGGAACCTGGAAGTCCGCCCTGACCACCATTTGTGTTAAGGCTTCTGGTTCTATTGCTTGTTTCATCAAAAACCACAATTCCTCCCCCTCTGGCGGGATCGATACTCATCCATTTATTGCCATCAGGTGCTATGAACAGGTCAACTGGGAACCTACCTAGTGTGGTGGGCAATGCAAAGCCCGTCCATTCATTTAATGTTGTATTCAACGAATAAAGTGAAGTCGATCTATCAGGTGTTGCTACCCATAGTCTATCACCATCTTGGCTGGCCAGAGCCGAAATATCATAGGAACCATTCTGAAAAGTAGGAGGGTTTCCACCAGTCACAGTTTCAATGAGGCTTTCAGAATTATCAATCGCATTACCTCCAAAAAACACTCCTTGGTCGAATGACGAAAACAAAGGTGCGGATATGTTGCCTTTATTGACCACACCAAATTCAAGGTCGGTCAAATTACCGATCGAGTTGCCAATATTATCTCTGGGTTTAAAGAAAGTCCAGGTTTGTGTTTCCAGGTCAAACTGTGAAATGGCAGCACTAGACTTCTCATCAATCCAATAGATACTATTCTCAAAAGCAGCTGGCTTGAGTAAAATATCAGCACCTGGACCTGCTGGTTTGAGACTACTGGGTGGCGTGCTAAGGGTGTTATACCTAAGTAAGCCTTGATCAGAACTCCCCAACCAAATTTGATTATTGAATTGCTCTAAACCTGTAAATTCCTGCTCACTCTCAGCATCAAGTTGTTTTGAAAATCCATTACCGTCATCAAGCCAGAGCGCAGTTTCCGTAAGTACAAATAGAGTGGAAGCATCAGGTAAATTAAGCTCGACTATGGGTTGATTAAAATTCTGACCGAAGGTCCAAGTTCCGGTGCCATATGAGAATACATCAGCATCAGCACTTGCGTAAATCGAATTACCAGATTGGACAATGTATTGAAAGGGAATCCCAGTCAAGGTCCTCTTCCAGTTATTAAAATCCTGTCTATTTATATTTTCGGCCAGACTTGCTGATAGAATTCCACTATTAGTGGCGGCATAAATGCTATCATTAGCGAATGCCGTTTGATAGACAATGAGCTCGGTTCCATTAGGGCCTAAGTTTTGGTAAGATTCGGTGATTTCATTTCTTGAAAGATCGTAAACCACTATCCCTAAGTCACCAGAGATGTAGAGTTGATCATCAAACTTCTGAACATCCCGGAGTCGTTTGTCAACGGTAGTTTCGGCCTCACTGATTGTGGTTATGGTTTCGACCTGCCCATTAGACCAGAAGTCAATATTTCCGTTTTGGTATGCGATAATAAGTTGATCATTGTCGGGATTGAAATAAATGGTACCAATTCCTACTCCTGATAAGCCAGTATTCTTGTTAATTAGATTAAGGCTGTTGTCTTCCAGGTCATAATAGAAAATGGCATTTTCTGTGGCAGCGAAGACTTTATTATCTCCACTGGTGACTTCTTTCACATTTGAATAACTGAAGTGCGTTCTCCAGCCTAGAATGGGAATGTTGTTTTGGGCAATGGATGGATTGGCGATAAGAAAAGCCCAAAGCATTAAGCCAACAGTAACTGGAAGACTATTGCTCTTTTTTATCAAGCTTTTCCTTTTGTCCTTCATAGAAGTATTTCCTGTTTCGGGCCTCATAAATGTCGGTTTCCCCTAATTCAACGGTTTTTTCAGAATCCGTAAGCTTGTAAGAGAACGATGCTAATGAACCACTTATGGCACAAATCGCATGAAGTTTAGTGACAAATTCTGCAATCGCTAAGAGATAAGGCATTGGACCAAAGGGTTTTCCACTGGCATCCATATCTAGGCCAGCTACAATCACCCGTTTTCCACTGTTGGCTAACTTTCGGCTTACATCCACGATTTGCTCATCAAAGAACTGAGCCTCATCTATTCCTATCACATCACTATCTCCAGCCAACAATAGTATATCTGAAGCAAATTGAACCGGGGTCGAACGAATAGCTGTCTTATTATGAGACACTACATCTTCATCGTCATATCGGGTATCTAGCGCTGGCTTAAAGATTTCTACATTTTGCTTGGCAATCGTAGCTCTTCTAAGTCTTCGGATGAGCTCCTCAGTTTTACCAGAAAACATACAACCACAGATCACCTCTATACTTCCAGAGGTATGCTCGCCTGCGATCTTTGATTGTGGTTCTAAAAACATTAGTCTGTATAAGTCATATGTGGAAATTTATTGATTTCCGCCACGCTAATTTCTAAGTCTCCTTTGCAACTGTTTTGACAAGCAAGCCTTTCATTGCTCTTCAGTTTCCCAAGCGTTCTGAACTTAGTTTCGGCTTCTGTGTCGGGGCCAAAACTCTCCAAGCCTGAATGTACAACCATTTTGCAAGTAGTGCACCGACCTTTTGCTCCACAAGCATGCATCCAGTCAATACCAGCATTGTGAATGTCATTCAATATGCTAGCCGAATCTTCGTTAGCTAGGATGACTTTATTGTTCAGATTTCGAATCAGGATTTTGGGCATAATGCTTAATTTACAAATCAAAAGAAATAAGCGATGCGCTACAAGTTAAAGCACGAAGCAGTCAGTGAAATAAGTGAATTAATTGGACATGATATAGTGAGCCAGTCTTTCCAAACCTTCGATAAAATTGACGGGGAAAGATTGATATCATTAACCAATTCAAGACAAGTTAATTCCTTTATTATCCGATCGCTTTTCAATCAATGGAGAGGCGAGGTTGAAAGACTTGAAAGCCCTTATTTCGATTTCAATCATGAAAGAGTGAAAGAGGCGCTAAAGGCGTTTATGAATGTGTTGTCCAATCACATAAGCATTGATAAAGAACACCTGACACCACTACTTGTCAAAGCCATAGAAGATGCTATTCTCATCTCTTTTGAGCCAAAAGGCTATCTGGAGAGTATCCTGGATCGAATCGAGAAACCTCAAGATTTTAGGCTCCAATTCAAGTATATAAAGACTAATCGAGACTTGTTTAAAAGTTTGATTGATAAGATTGGTGATTTTGATACCAAGGCGAGCATTATGATTTCTTATGATGCACTAGACGTTGCACAACTTGAAACCGTTGATGCGAATGAGTTTCTACAAAAGCTAGGTGCTGAAAGCCGAATAGAGGAACTCTTCCAGGCAATTGAAGAACCCAAATCGGAGCCAATTATTGAGGAACCTGTTGTAGTGGAAGAGCCAGTAATCACAAACGAAGAGCCAGCTGTTGACCAAGATCAGCCTGTGACCATTAATGATAAGTTTGACCCTCAGCAAAAGGGTATGACTTTGGCTGAAAAGCTACAGCGCAAGATGAACCAGTCGATAGAGTCTTCCTTGACTCTGAATGAAAAGTTCATGTTCCAAAACAACCTGTTTGGAGGTGATAATGCACAAATGCGAGAGGCCTTTGCCAGCGTTGATCAGGCAGTTGATCTTAATGATGCACTGAATCGAGCAAATGCTTTTAACACTGGATGGGATATGGACAGTGAAGAAGTAGAAGCCTTTATGAACGTTTTAGAAAGACGTTTCGCCTAACTAACCTCTCATTAAGACCTGCGTACGGTGCATATCAATCTTGAGCAGCACAAAGAGCATAATTGTAAAAGACCAAAGGGATGATCCACCATAGCTAAAGAATGGCAAGGGTATGCCTACAACTGGGAATAACCCAATGGTCATGGCGATATTAATCGTGAAGTGAAAGAAAATGATTCCCGCTACGCTATAGCCATAGATTCTTGCAAACTGTGATTTTTGGCGCTCAGCGATAAAAACTATCCGCATCATTAAGGCTATAAATAAGGCAATGATAAATGCACTGCCCAGCCAGCCATGCTCTTCAGCTAGTGTACTAAAAATAAAATCGGTGCTCTGCTCGGGCACAAAGTCAAACTTGGTTTGTGTACCGTCCAGAAATCCTTTTCCGGCAAATCCCCCTGAACCAATAGCGATTTTACTTTGGTTCAAATTGTACCCGGCACCTTGCGGATCGATGATATCTGGATAAAAGATTACCAAGATTCGGTCTCTTTGATACTTTGGTAAAACTTCTTCGAAGGCATAATTAAAGCCACTGGCAAAACCAATGCTTGCCCCAACAATGAGAAGGGTAAGCAGAATATTCTTCAAGGACTTTGAAGTGAGTAAGACCCAAATCACACCAATCGACCCTAGTATAATGGCGATTTGATCAATCGGCAATACAATGGCAAGTACTCCGATAATCACCATCGACAAGCCAGCAATTAAATAGATTGGAGGCAGTCCTTCTCTGAATATCGGAATCACAAACGAGAAAAAAATCAGTGATGAACCCAGATCCGGTTGAAGCATGATAAGACATACCGGAAAAAGCATAATGAGAAGCGAGGTCATCTGACTCTTGAATTCTGTCAGCTTTACGCTGTTGGTAGAAATGTATCTGCCTAATAAAAGAGCGGTGGCAAACTTGGTAAATTCTGAGGGTTGCAATCTGAACGACCCAAACTGAAACCAAGCCTTTGCTCCATTTATCTCTTTTCCAACAATGACCACAGCGATCAGTAGGAGAATGAAAATACCGTAAAGTAGGGGTGCTATGGACTCATAGATTCTGAAATCCAGCAGAAGAATGATGATGATTAGAATAACGGAAGAACCAATGAAAAGAAGTTGCCTGCCCGAATTTATACTGAAGTCCAGTATGCTTAAATCGGCTACAGGGTCGTAAATGGAGGCATAGATATTAAACCATCCCAGTGTGATTAGAATAAGGTATAAAAAGACCGTAAGCCAATCTAAGTTTGCAAAAAATCCGCCTTCTCTGCTCAATTCTGCTTACCGTCTAGAAAATCACCCTTCAATACATATTCTTCGCGCTTCCACCAACCGTGTTTGATATAACCGCGAAGATGTTTTTCTATCAATAGACTAGCTGTGCAAGCGGCAGCTCTACCGCCATACCCAGAGTTTTCTACATAAACTGCGATCGCAATTTTTGGATTTTCTCGAGGAGCGAAGGCTATGAAAACAGAGTGATCAGGCGTTTCATCCTTAAGGCCATTCTCAGCGGTTCCAGTTTTACCAATTATCTCAATATCATTGATGATCGCTCTGGGTGCAGTTTCGGCCATCACTGATGCCATTGCGTCAATTACCACCGGATAGTAATCCTTTCCTTTACCTGGTTCCTTCTTCTCGAACTGTAATAATTCCACTTTGCCATCTTTCTCAAACCCCTTTACTAAATGAGGTTTATAGTAATGACCCCTGTTTGCAATAATAGCTGCTACGTTGGCCATTTGCACAGGAGTTACCAGTAACTCGCCTTGCCCAATTGAAAGTGAGGCTACATTAGAATACTTCCATGGCTTATTGTCGTATAATCTGTCATAGTAAGAAGCGTCAGGAACTAACCCATTCTCTTCTCCTGGAATGTCAATACCGGTAGGCTGACCAAAGCCAAATCGCCTGATACCATCCGCCCATCTATCCATACCTATTTCAGAGTCCTTGTAAGTATTTGGGTCTATTTCTCTGTTAACTACTCTCCGCATTAACTCATAGAAATAATTATTTGATGATTTGGCTATTCCTTTCTTTACATCATAGTAACCAGGAGGTGCGTGATCACCAATGCTGAGCGTATCACAATAAATTTGTTCGGTAGGTGTGGTAACCCCTTCATCAAGGGCTATTAATGCTTGTACAGTTTTGAAAATTGAACCAGCAGGATATTGAGCCATGGTTGCTCTATTGAACAATGGTGCTGTCGTGTCATTTTTGATAATGTCGAAATTCTCTCCAAAATTCTTTCCAGTTAATAAGTTGGGGTCGTAAGAGGGTGCCGAAGCCATTACCAAGATTTCACCCGTGGAAGGTTCAATCGCTACAACACTACCTCGCTTGCCAGCCAGTAATTTTTCAGCATATTCTTGAAGTTCCAGATCAAGGGTTGTTAATAGGTTTTGTCCTGGAACAGAAACCGTGTCAATAGCACCCCCTTTATAAGATCCCTTATCTATACCTTGAACATTGACCATCTTATAACTCACGCCTCTTTCTCCGCGAAGTCGAGGTTCGTAGTATTCTTCAAGACCGGTGATACCTATGTAGTCACCGGCCCTATAGCCAGAGGTATCTTTGTCTAATTGTGACTGACTTATTTCACCTATGTATCCCAGCTCGTTGGCCAGTACAGGTTTTGAATACTTTCTAACTGTTCTCGGGTTTACATAGAATCCATTGAACTTATAAAGCTGATCTTGAATCTTGGCATACTTCTCATGTGAGATTTTCTTCAGGAAAACCGATGGTTTTACTCTCGAATAGCGCTTTGTTCTTGTGATATTCTCATCAAACTCATCTCTGGTAATATCGAACAGCTTACAGAACTCAGTTGTGTCTGATATTTGTACGTCCCGGGGCACAACCATAAGGTCATAGATGGGCTCATTATAAACGATGAGCTCATTATTCCGATCGTATATCAAACCTCTAAAAGGATACTCCACGATCCTCTGAAGGATGTTTCGTTCAGCCTTGGTCCTGTAGGTGTCATCTGCTACCTGCAAGGCAAAGAGGCGCACTAAAAAGACGAGTCCTATGAAAATGAAGAAAATTTGTATGATGTATCGTCTATTCTCCAACATGGCCTACCTCGCTTTTGAATAGAAAAGATATTGTAGAATAACCACAAAAAAAAGAGTAATCACTGTGGTAATCAGTGCTTTGGACAAAATCATCCAAAAAAGCCCGGTGTTGCCCGCCTCTATAAATAAGACAGTTAAAGAATAAACCAAAACTAAGGGAAGGGCATACACGATAAACCAGCCTAAACCATAATTGGGAATTGTGGGTAGATAGTTGACTTCATATCCACTTCTAGGAGTATTGACGTTTAACCAATAGGGTTTTAGAAACATTATTAATACGCCAGCGGCTGCATGGATACCGATGGTCTGGTAAAAGAGATCGATTACCAGTCCTAGGATCAAGGCGATCAGCATACCCAAGCCTATACTCAATTCTCTTGGTAGGCTGAGCAGAAACAATAAATAGATGAAGCAAAACCCCAAATTGAAGAAAACGAAGTTTCTGAAAACAAATACCTGAAGCGGTACCAGAATAACCAAGCTAACAATCAATATGAGTATGTTCCTGTTCACTGAATGTCTAAGGGGTTAGTATTACTTAATGAATCTTGCTCAGGTTTTCTGATATTCTCAATTACGTATACGTAGGAAAGCCTTCCAAAATCAACGCTCAAATCGACATCAACATCCAAGTAAGTATTGTTTGCATCTCGCTGACTACTCTTGACGGTACCTATGATCAGATTTTTTGGAAAGACCGCATTGAAGCTTGAAGTTACTATAGTGTCGCCCACTTGCATATTGACATCTGGTGTGATGAACAAGAGCTTGGCCACTTTTGGGTCGACACCATCCCATTGAACGGTTCCAATTCTATCCGAGTTTTTGTGCTTAGCTGAGAAAGAGTTCCGCGTATTCAAAAGAGAAATCCCCTCGGCATAATTCTTCGATGCATATCGAATTTTACCTACAACACCACTAGGACTGACGACACCCATTTCCGCTTTTATTCCATCTTTAGTTCCCTTGTTAATCATAAAGAAGTTGTTGGCCATGCGGATATTATTCCTGACAATTTCTGCAGACCTCAGCACATACTCTAATGAATCCGTACTGTCGGATTCAATGGTATAATTGCTCAAAGAGTCAATCGAGATACCTGGTTTGGAAAGCAGTAGTTCGCGAAGTCTGGCGTTCTCTTCAGCCAACTCACGGTTTACTCTTCTCAAGCCGAAATACTCCCCAATGTTGTCCGATGATTCAGTGATAGACCCAATCAGACCGTTAGAAGATTTCAAATAGGCACTTCGCTGGTAGTCATTGTTTGAGACAATAAGCGAGATGCATATCAACTCCAGAAAAAGAAAGATGAAAAATGCTCGGTATTTAACTAGAAAGGCGAGTAGCTGCCCCATTCATTTTTAAGTCATTAGTACCGTTCGATACGAATCAATGTTCTTCAAAGACTCACCCGTTCCTCTTACAACCGCTCTTAATGGATCATCTGCAATGTGGATAGGGAGTTTAGTCTTAAGCGCTAGTCTTTTGTCAAGGCCTTTGAGCATTGCACCACCACCTGTAAGGTAAATACCTCTGTCATAAATATCAGCAGAAAGCTCTGGTGGGGAAATCTCCAAGGCCTTAAGCACTGCTTCTTCGATTTTCGAAACAGACTTGTCCAAAGCAAATGCAATTTCGGAATATGAGATCTTAATCACCTTAGGAATACCCGTCATCAAATCTCTACCTCTGATTTCGTAATCTTCTGGCGGATCTTCAAGTTCAGTTAGGGCAGAACCGATAGCTATTTTAACTTTCTCGGCAGAACGCTCACCAATAAGGAGGTTATGTTGCCTTCTCATATAGTCAAGAATATCTTTGGTGAAAGTATCACCAGCAACGCGAATTGACTGATCACAGACAATTCCACTCAATGCGATTACAGCAATCTCAGTGGTACCACCCCCGATATCTACAATCATAGATCCAACAGGCTCATCTATCTTAATTCCAGTACCGATAGCCGCAGCGATCGGCTCATATATCATATAGACTTCTTTAGCATTGGCATGTTCGGCTGAATCTCGTACTGCACGTTTTTCCACTTCAGTGATTCCAGAAGGAATGCAAATCACCATGCGGTGAGAAGACGGCATAAAGCTTCTCTTTTTAAGGTCGATCATTTTGATCATCCCTTTGATCATCATTTCAGCAGCTTCGAAATCGGCAATTACACCGTCTTTCAATGGCCTAATGGTTTTGATATTGTCATGTGTTTTTTCGTGCATGTTCATCGCGTCTTTGCCGATGGCTAACACCTTGTTGGTATTTCTATCGATGGCAATGATGGATGGCTCGTCTACTACGATTTTGTCCTTGTGAATGATCAGTGTATTTGCTGTTCCAAGGTCAATGGCAATGTCACTTGTTAGGAAGTCGAAAAAACCCATTTAAGATAGTCTCCTTGTATTTTAATGAAAGAACTAAAGTAACGAATTACTTATTAATTCTTATGCTATGTAAATTAATGTTTAAAGTGCCTGGTGCCCGTAAATACCATGGCCATACTGTGATCGTCACAGAAGTTAATTGACAGTTCGTCCTTAATGGAACCGCCTGGTTGAATAACGGCTGAGATACCCTCTCCGTGTGCTATTTCAACACAATCAGGAAAAGGGAAGAAAGCGTCTGATGCCATCACTGAGCCATTAAGGTCAAACCCAAATGACTTGGCCTTTTCAATCGCTTGTCTGAGCGCATCTACTCTTGAAGTTTGTCCAACACCGCTGGCTAAAAGCTGACCGTCTTTGGCCAGTACAATGGTATTAGATTTGGTGTGCTTGCAGATTTTAGATGCAAACTCAAGCGCTTCTTTTTCAGTAGTAGTTACATCCTTTTTGGTTACCAGCTTGAAATCGGCTGATTTATCCGAAACCAAATCTCTGTCCTGAACAATTACGCCATTCAATAGGCTCTTGAATTGTTTCTGTGCTGTCAGGTTTTGCTTCTTAACGAGTAGTACCCTATTCTTTTTGCTTTTGAGCAATTCCAAGGCATCATCATTGAAACCAGGTGCAATCAATACTTCAAAAAAGAGCTTGTGCATTTCTTCAGCCGCTGCAAGGTCTACCACTTGGTTGGTAACTAATACCCCTCCAAAGGCACTCACAGTGTCAGCCGCAAAAGCCCTTAAATAAGCGTCTTTTACATCGTTACCTGTTGCCATACCGCAGGCATTCGTATGCTTCAGTATAGCGAAGGCATTGTCACTATTGTCAAACTCCTCGATGAGCGAAACAGCCGCATCAATGTCAACTAGATTATTGTAGGAAAGCTCCTTGCCATTTAGTTGATCGAAAAGGTCGTTCAATGGCCCAAAGAATTGCCCTGCTTGGTGAGGGTTTTCTCCGTAGCGCAATTGCTTGCCTGTACGCTCACTTACTTTGAATTTGTCTAGCCCTTCGTCCTGATTAAAGTAATTGAAGATGGCACTGTCGTAGTGAGATGAAATATCAAATGATTCAGCCGCGAACTTTCTTCGATCTGAAAGGTCAGATGAACAGTCTTTTTCGCTCAACAAAGTCTCCAATGCCGGATATTGCTCTCTAGAAGAAACGATCAGTACGTCCTTGAAATTTTTTGCAGCCGCTCTGATTAGCGAAATTCCTCCAATATCGATTTTCTCCACAATGTCTTGCTCTGGAGCTCCAGAAGCCACTGTTTCTTCGAAGGGATAAAGATCAACAATGACCAAATCAATACTTGGAATTTCAAATTCGGATGCCTGCCCTTGATCCCCTTCGTGATCCCTTCTGTAAAGAATTCCTCCGAAGATTTTTGGGTGTAATGTTTTTACGCGGCCACCGAAAATAGATGGGTAGCTAGTCAAGTCCTCAACGGGTATCACTTCGGCACCTTGATCTTCGATGAATTTCTGTGTGCCACCGGTAGAATAAATGGTTACTCCATTCGCCTTCAGAAGGTCGATAATTGGAGCGAGATTATCCTTGTAAAATACTGATACTAAAGCGGATTTGATTTTTATTTGCGACATGTTGGAGGGGTAAAAACCGAAGTCGCAAAACTAGGAATTTTATATGGATTTCCGAATTACTTCAGCCACGACTTTCGGATAATTTTCGTGCTCCAAACGCAATACTTTTTTAGCTATTTCTTCGGCAGAATCTGAGCTGTCAATAGCACAAGAAGCCTGGGCAATGATTTGACCCTCGTCATAGTTTTCGTTTACGAAGTGTATAGTTATTCCAGATTCAGATTCTTCAGCGGCCTTTACTGCCTTGTGCACATTCATACCATACATGCCTTGTCCTCCAAATTTGGGAAGAAGAGCGGGGTGAATATTGAAGATACGATCGGGATAAGCCTTTACCAGACTATCGGGGATTAATAGCATGAAACCGGCCAAAACAATGAATTCAATCTGTTCCTTCTCTAAAATACCCAGAATTGATTCTCCCGTTTTCCAATAGGTACGATTATAGACATGGTGAGGAATATCGAACCGATTGGCTCTTTCTATTACGCCTGCAGACTTATTATTAGTAAAGATAGAAGTGATCTCTATTTCTGGATCGTTTTGAAAGTATTCAAAAAACTTTTCAGCATTAGATCCGCTACCTGAAGCGAAAATCGAAATTCTTTTCTTACTCATATCCAAATCATACTAATGACACCTAAAAGCATGATGACTTTACTCAAAGTGCTCAACTGATGATAGGCTTTGACAGTGTCTGCTTTTATGAGCCCAAAGATCAGAAAAATTAAGGCAACAGTCAGCGTAATGGGTAGAATCATGGAGATATGGCTGATCATCAAGAATACGGTTGTGAGAAAGCCTGCGGCTATGACATAGATGATCCATTTAGTTTTGGCTATTCCAAAGACTATTGGCACCGTTCTGCAGCCAAAGCGCTCATCGCCCTTCATGTCTTCCATGTCCTTTATTATCTCGCGGATAAGGGTAATGAAAGCGGCAAAAACTGCGTAGCACAGGATCAGATACTTTTTATCACCAAAGTACTCACTTACCAGAATCAATGTTGTTCCTGTCAAAAGGGCAATAGAGAGGTTTCCGACAAACGGAAGTCTCTTCAGTTGATTTGAATAGAGCCATAAGAGAAAAGAGGCCCCAAAGTTGATTATGCCGATTGTTATCGAGAGGCTAAAACCCATAGCCACTGCTCCGAGATTCAAGGCAGTATGTCCCGCAATCACCCACCTACGCTTCAAGTCCTTCCCTACAACAACGCGCTGTGGTTTGTTGATCAAGTCGATTTTTACATCGTAATAATCATTGATTAGATAGCCTGCACCTGTAATCATTACCGTTGAAGAAACGAGCAGAAAGAAGCCTTTATCGGTCAATGTCTGATACCAATTCTCTGCACCACCAATTAAAAAAATAGCGGTTAGGTATTGCGTAAGCGCAACCATAAAGAGGTTAAAACCCCTAACAAGCTTCAGGTAATTAAAAACCAGTGATTTGGAATTGGTAATGCTTTGCATTGCTCCTATGTACGGTGCAAAGCTAAACCTGTTTGGCTAATTATAGCGATTTGTGCGAGCCATCACAGAAAGTACCGTTGCCTGAGTGCTTGCATGCGCACCACGATACCGTCTTAGCTTCTTCAAATACTACTTTCTCAGGGCTGAATGACGAACCTTTGTGCTTGCCATCGCAAAATGGCTGATTATCACTCTTTCCGCAGGTGCACCAAAAATAGGTGCCTGCTTCCATTTCTAGTCTTATGGGTGCTTTTTGAGGTATTTCAGGAGTTTCCATATTCAAAAAACCGAGAGAAGAGAGAATTGTTCTATTCTTGATAGTAATCGATAATATTCTGCGAAATCATACGATAAATTTCGGCCACATTAGGATCATTAGATAGGGATTCAAACTGTTTGTCTAAAGTTTCCATATCACCTCTAATAGCCGGCCCTGTTTGCGCATTATCCGGCCCAATGTCGAAGGATTTATTCAATGTTTCTGCAATCAAGGGCTTGAGCAAGTCAAAGTCAAGATCGTTGGAATCTAAAATACCCTTTGATATGGTAAACATATGGTTGGTGAAGTTGCAGGCAAAGACGGCCGATAGGTGAATGACCTTTCGCTGATTGCTATTGAGTACATGAACGGAGTGGCTTATGCTGTTTCCGATTGCTCTAAGAAGTTCGATAGTCTCTTGTGATTCTCCCTCGATACATATTGGAATATCAGTAAGGTCCGTGCTTTTGCCTTTGCTGAAAGTTTGAAGTGGATAAAAAACACCAATGTTGTGGGTTTGAGCATAGCCTAAAGCATTTAAAGGTATTGTTCCAGATGTGTGAACAAGGGTAGCATTTTGAGGCAGTTTTAACTGCTGAGCCACTTCCTCAATGCTATCGTCTGAAATGGCCATCAAAAATAGATTGGCATCAACACCTGACAGATCCAATGAATCCCCAGTAGATGCGTTAAAATAGTCCATAGCAAACTTTTCTGCCTTGGTAATGTCACGATCATAGATATGACGGATCACGTGGCCACCATTTTCCAAGGTTCTGGCTAATTGCCATGCTACGTTCCCAGTTCCAAGAATTCCAATTCTTTGGCTTTTCATTGCTCGCTAATCTATGAATTATTTTAAGGCAACTGCATCTATGGCCTCAACCAATCTTTCCATGTCATATTTCTTGGTATAAACATGGGGAGTGATTCTTGGACCGTTTACCTTCTCCCATTTAATAGGGCTTGTATGAATCTTATGCGTGCGGAATAATGCATTATGTACTGGTCCGGCATCCATCCCTTCTATACCAAAGTTAAAGAGAGCTCCACTGAGGCTGGGTTTTGTACTGGTATAGAATTTTACTTTATCAATGTCTTTGACTTGATCGATCCAGAACTGCTTTAAATACTTTAAGCGTGCTGCTTTTCTCGCTGCTCCTATGGCATTGTGAAAGTCAATGGCTGAGCCAATAGCCTGCTCTATAGCGAAAGAACGGGTTCCAATATTTTCAAACTTCCGGATATTATCGATTTGATTTTCGGGCGAAGCCAGTAGAGGCCAAACATCCTTGATTCTTTCCTTCCTAATGTAGAGCAAACCTGTGCCAAAAGGGGCACATAGCCATTTGTGAAGACTGGTGCCAAAAAAGTCACAACCTAAATCAGAGATTTTGAAGTCTAAATGTGCGAAAGTATGGGCACCATCTACTATTGAATAGATATTGTTGGCTTTGGCAAGCGCACATAGCGCTTTAGCCGGCATAATATGGCCCGTCCAGTTGATCATATGTGTTATATGAAAAACTTTAGTTCTCGTAGTGATTGCTTCTTTGAACTTCTCAATAACTTCATCGTCACTTTCCATCGGAATATCAAAGTCTAACCACCTAAGGACAATTCCGTCCCGTTTTTCTCGCTGCTTCCAGGCATTGATCATATTAGGGTAGTCATACTTGGTCAGGACCACCTCATCGCCTGCTTTCAAATTAAGACCGAAGATTACGGTGTTAATCGCTTCAGTGGTGTTACGATTGATGGCCAACTCCTCTTGGCTCACACCAGCTAAGGTGGCTAATTTAGTCCTCAGTGGTTCTCGACCCTGATCCAGAATCCTCCACATATAATAGGAGGGAGCTTCATTGGCATAAGTGTAGTACCGATTGGCCGCATCTTGGACTACTTTCGGCTGTGGACTTACGCCACCATTATTCAGGTTGATGATTTGATTAGATGCAGTATAGGCTTGTTGTATTCTTGACCAGAGCTCTTCGTCTTGAGCGGCAGCTTCTGGTGTCATAATCCTTAATTCACGGAAGGCATCTGCGATATCTGCAGCTATTGATTTCTGAAAGAGAGAACCGATAGAAAGCGTTCCTGCTGTCAGAAAGGTCTTTCGGATAAAAGATCTACGATTGTTCATTGGAGTCGAATTGTCTTCAACTCAAATTAGTCAAATTAGGGTAGAACAGAAATGGCTATTATGCGAAGCCCTTGTCGCGCATTTTGGCAAACTCTACATAGCGTCTTCTAGTGGCTATGATAAATCCTATGATCATGACCACCGTTCCAATCCAAAGTATATTGATCTGTGGCTTTTCTAAAGATTGAATAATGATGTAGTCTTTTTGGGCCGTCTGAATGCTGAATTCTACTGAGCCATCTTCTGGGTTAATGCTTTCGAAAATGATTCTGGAAGCAATTTCCTGATTCATAAGTGTCGGTCTTCTCAAAAAGCCATTCTGAATGACATACAATGGCTGGAGCTTATAATTGTTTCCACCCTCAGCAAAGACGGTAATATCAGCTCTAACGGCTACATCTTTGGGGCTTAAGTCTGCAAATGTCACACTTGGAATCCTCTCAAAGCCATCATAAATCGCTACATAATCATTGATAAAGAACCTCTGACCAATAGAATCTACTTTGACAATTTCTTTCTCGCTCCATTGGGTGAACTCATCCTCAAAATCATTACTCAACGCCACATAGGTATAGATATCTCTATTCCATTGCTTCTTGATATCGGGCGAAACGATGGTTTGACCCATGTTTTCGTTTTTCTGAGTCCTAGGGTAAAGCGTGAATTGTTTTCCTGATGTGAGATGGGTGTACTCTACCTCGTGGTATGTGTTCTCTGGGGTCCTAAAATAGAGTGTATCACCAAGAGCTGCATACTTAATACCCTCTTGAATTATGGGTTGGATGGCTACTTTGTAATGAGGATCATTTGTTTCTGCCAAAAGTGATTTTTTAATATAGCCAGGTATTCCTCTAGCGCTCAGCCCTTCGCTTTTATAAAGTAATTGATAACCGGCCACAGGCTTTGGATCATTCAAAAACAGAATGACCATATTATTATTTTGCTCCTCTGTCAAATCGTTGCTAATCCTTCTGGTCAAGTTCTTTGATAGCACTCTCGAATACCCTTCGGAGAACATAATGCCTATCAGCATCATAGCAATACCAATGTGGGCTACAGACCCGCCAGTTAATTTATAACTACGTGATTTAATAAGACTCAGGAAAATCTTACTGTTAGAAACAATGGAGTAGATACCTGCGACTAGTATTACAATGTATACGGGATCATAGATTTTAGCAGATGTGAATATTAAAGCAGAAAGTATCAGGGATATGATTACCGGAAGCGCCAAAGCTGATTTGAGTTTGGCCTTGTCCATCTTCTGCCAGAAGAAAAACTGCCCAGTTCCGGATAAGATGGCAATCGCGATTGCAAACCAGAGTTGCCATTGAGAGTAGAACTGGATTTGATCAGCAGGTGGTGCTAAAGTGGACAAGCCTCCAAAAGCCTCAACAATCTTATTGAAAACAGGAAAGGAGGTAGGTACAATCACCTGAAATGCCATCAAGCAGAGCGTTAATGCACCAATGAAGATCCAGAACTCTCTTGAGTATGTTGAAGCTTCTTTTTCCGAAGTTGGAATATGTTTCCATCTGACAGCTGCTAAAACAATAGCACCAATCACGAATACAAATAGATACACTAATAACTGTCCGGAAAGTCCAAGGTCAGTAAAGGAGTGCACGGAGGCATTACCCAAGATTCCACTTCTGGTTAAAAAGGTGGCATAAAGAATCAATAAGAAAGTAGAGATTACCAAGACAATCGATGTCTTCAAGGCGGTCTCACTTTTCTTAAATACAATCATGGTGTGCATACTCGCAATGAGTATCAACCATGGTACATAAACCGCATTCTCCACCGGATCCCAGTTCCAATAGCCCCCGAAGTTTAGTGTTTCATAGGCCCAGTAACCTCCCATGATAATCGCGGTTCCTAGAATTACCCCACCGAAGATTGTCCAGGGTAGTGCCGGCCTTATCCAATCTGTAAAATCCTTTCGCCAAAGACCTGCAATACAGAATGAGAAGGGTACCAATGTTAATGCAAAACCTAGAAAGGTCATTGGTGGATGTATCACCATCCAATAGTTCTGGAGCAATGGATTGAGCCCTGTGCCATCTTCAGGAACGAAATTCGGATTGATTAAAAACCTCGCATCGCTCAATACATCTCTGAGTAGTATGAAAGGAGAGCTTCCCAATTTGAAATCTCCTATAACGATTCCCAAGATCATCGAAGTTAGGAACACCTGAACTAAGGCGAACACTGTCATGACAGGGGCTTCCCATTTCTTATTGGTTCCAATAAGTACAAAGCCTAAAAGTGCATTCCAGAGTGTCCAAATAAGAAAGCTTCCTTCTTGGCCTTCCCAGAAACAAGCAATCATATAATGAACAGCCAGATTTACAGATGAGTGACTCCAGGCGTAATGGTATTCAAAATTGTGATTATAGATAATCAAAAAGAGCGTGACGGCCGCGGCTATTACAGCCACACCATGCGCAATAAAAATCTTTCTCCCAAAGCTAACCCAGGAGTCTTTTCCTATTTCATTATTGAGGGCTGCTTTACCATAAGCGAAGGTGGCCAGAATTGAAGCAACAAAAGAGATGATTACAAATATGTGTCCTGCGTTGCCTATGCCGAGGTTTATAGTTTGGGTCTCCATGCTTATGGATTTGGTTAGGGGTAGTAATCTTGATGATTATACTAAAGAGTAGTCTCCTCGTACTTTGAAGGACATTTCAAAAGGACCTTGTCTGCCATAAAGCGATCATTCTTATATCCTCCGATAACAACTACTTTTTCGGAGTTTAAAAGGTCTGATGGCATTGGGCTGTTTAAGAAAACCGTCTGCTCCTTGTTGTTCTCGTCAACGAGTACAAACTCTACAGATAGTCGGTCGGCACTTGGCTGAACTCCGACAATTTGGCCTGCACTGTTTTTCTTTAATTCTCCGACAACATGAATCGAACCTGTGTTACCAGTTTCCGACATTGAATAAGCCTCTTCGAAGGTTACATAGGAGCTTGCACTACTAGAGGTGGAGATAATAACAGCTATGGCTATAGCAATGACAACAATACCTATTAGACTTGATTTTTTCATAATCTCCTCTTTTTAGTTTTCAAGGCCAAAAGTAAGACACAAACGGCTAAGAATTAACCTTTTCACCAAAAACCTCATCTTCCATTTTAGACAGTTTTCGGTCTATTCTTACGGCATAGAAGGTTATGCCCAAAAAGATGATAATAATCACCCCAACGACTACATAGATTTTGCCATTCTCGCGCATTCTATCCGCCATGTCGACACTCTTATTTTCGTAGTCATTCTGAGTGATTTCGTGTTTCTCACCAGCTTTAACTTTGTCCAAATCCACTTGTGAAAAAACAGGTGCACATAGTAATAACATCAGGGCAAAAACAATTTTCTTCATCTCAATTTTCTTCTAGTGCTTTTTCAATTCTTTTATATCTAACCCTGAGTTCAGCTAACCAAACTCCCATCAACGTCCAACCAATTACTGCAGGATAAAGAACCATCTTCAATTTGTCATCAGAGTCGAAGAAGTTAAGGGCTGGGTTTCCACCATTTCCTGGATGCAATGAACTCTCAGCCATTCTTGGCAGAATAAAGAGCAGAGGTATCATAGCGGCATAGGCGAAAATGCTATAAACGCTACTGATTCGAGCTCTTTGTTGCTCATCTTGGAGAGAGTTTCGTAGTACTAAGTAGGCTAGGTATATCAATAGACAAATAGCCGCTGCGTTCTGTTTCGGGTCTCCACTCCACCATTCAGACCAGGTGAACTTGGCCCAGAGCATACCCGTCAACAAGCCTAGAATGCAGAAGAGTATGCCGGCTTTGGCTAACTCTACAGACTTCAAATCGAAATCTAGTTTACCAGTTCGGAGGTACTTGATTGAATAAACAACAGATCCTGTCAACATGATGATCATACCAAACCACATGGGCACGTGGAAATGAAGGTTACGAATAGTCTCGTTTAGAATTGCCAATCTTGGGACATCAAGTAAGAGTCCACTAACAATTGTGTATAAGATTAATATAACGGCTAGTACTTTCCACCAGACTTTTTTCATACATGGACTTTATGGTCTGTTCTTTTGAACAACGAGTTTTGATATACAATACCCAACCTGTTGACAATTAGCTGCGCCAAAGATAAGGGAATAGCAAATAAGAAACCGCTATGATAATGGCATTAATGGCAAGAAGCATGAGCATATCATCAAGATATACACCTCTGTCTAGCCCATCCATTGCCGATTTAGAGGTTTTAATAATAATAAGTAATAGGGGTATTAATACCGGAAAACTTAGAATAGCCATTAATGAACTACTGTTTGGCGCTTTAGAGGCTATTCCTGATACCATTGTCAGGGCCGATGCCAGCCCTATGGACCCAAGGCATATGACCAAAAGGAACATTGGTAAATCATTTACCATGCTTCCCATGAAAAGAGTATAGAATAATAATCCGATCATCGCCATTGCGATCATCAGAATTGAGTAATAAATCGTCTTTGAGACTATAAACGCTTCCGCTTTGGCCAGTGAATAATAATAAAGAAGTCGTCCAGAAGATTCTTGGATAAAGCTTTTGGCAACAGCATTGGTGGCAGTAAAGAGAATAATAATCCAAAACAAAGCATTCCATGTTGGTTCATCAATTGCTCCTGCTTTTAATTTAAAGCTCATATAAACCACAAAAATGGTGGAAGCCAAATAAAGAATTATACCATTCAGTGCATAGCGCTGACGCCATTCTGAGAGAAATTCTTTTTTGATTAATGTGATTATGCTTTGGCCCATTTTCTACTTCAAAGTTAACATTCAGGCTGAGAAAGTTTTTAGCCAATTTCCATTCTATTACTTTAGCGGAAATTTTTAGAAACAAATGAATTCTGATAAGATCGCGATTATTGGCTTAGGCTATGTGGGTTTGCCGCTAGCTGTGGCTTTTGCAGAAAAATATAAGGTAATAGGTTTTGACATTAATGAGCCACGGATCAAAGAACTTAATAGTGGACATGATCATACACTAGAGGTGGAAGATGAATTACTAAAATCAGTTTTAAAAGGCAAGGATTCAGAAGAAGGCCTTTTCAATTCTAGTGACCTGAATGATATTAAAGGATGTAACATTTACATCATCACGGTTCCTACTCCTATAGATGAGGATCACAATCCTGATCTCACACCATTGATTAGAGCATCTCAAACTATTGGGGAGGTACTAAAAGCTGGAGATATTGTAATTTACGAATCTACAGTATATCCTGGGGCAACAGAAGAAGATTGCGTTCCCATATTGGAGAAAATATCGGGACTCAAGTTCAACATTGATTTTTATTGTGGGTACTCACCAGAAAGAATTAACCCAGGAGACAAAGAGCACACAGTAACCAAGATTTTGAAAGTCACTTCTGGTTCGACTCCCGAAATAGCAGAGAGAGTGGATCAACTTTATAAAAACGTGATTACTGCGGGGACTTATAAAGCAGCAAGTATTAGGGTTGCAGAGGCGGCAAAGGTTATCGAGAACTCTCAAAGGGATATTAACATTGCTTTTGTTAATGAGCTGGCAATGATCTTTAACAAGATGGAGATTGATACTGTAGATGTTCTGGAGGCAGCGGGGACTAAGTGGAACTTTCTGCCATTCAGACCAGGACTAGTTGGAGGTCATTGTATAGGTGTAGATCCGTATTATCTTGCGCAAAAGGCAAAAAAAGTTGGTTATTATCCACAGATGTTGCTGGCTGGCAGGAGGTTAAATAATTCAATTGGCCCTTATGTTGGTAGTCAAGTAGTGAAACTTCTGATGAAATCAGGTAAGGTTATCAATCAATCTAAAGTTCTCGTTTTAGGAATAACTTTTAAGGAGAACTGTCCAGATATAAGAAACTCTAGGGTGATTGATATTATTCTAGAACTAGAGGAATTTGAAGTTGATGTAGATGTTCATGACCCGTGGGCAGATACAGTTGAGGTTCAGCAGGAATACGGAATTGAACTCGTTTCAGAGCCCAACTACTCGAATTATGATGGTGTGGTGTTGGCAGTGGCTCATGAAGAATTTAGATCTGGTGTACTTGATAAAGTAAATCCTGACATTGTAATATTTGATGTCAAATCGTTTTTTCCAAAAGACCAAATTACAGCGAGACTATAATGGCAAAAGTTTTAATCACCGGAACGGCCGGGTTTATAGGGTTTCATCTTGCACGGAAACTATTGAATAGAGGCGATCAGGTATTCGGTCTTGACAGTATTAACGATTATTATGACTTAAGAGTCAAGTATGGTCGCCTAGGAGAGACTGGAATAAAGAAGGACGCTATTGAATATAATACCTTGGTACAAAGTACAAAGTACCCTAACTACAAGTTTGTTCAATTACAACTTGAAGATTCGCAAAACCTTACCTCTTTATTTAAAAAAGAGAAATTTGACACAGTAATCAATCTGGCTGCACAGGCTGGAGTTAGGTATAGCCTGGAGAATCCAAGGGCATACATCGATAGTAATATCATTGGTTTTATGAACATTTTGGAGGCTTGTAGACATCATGGAGTAAAGCACCTGTCCTATGCCAGTAGTTCTTCCGTTTATGGTCTAAACGAAACTCGACCTTTCTCAGTACAACATAACGTTGATCACCCAATCAGCCTGTATGCTGCCAGTAAGAAGAGCAATGAATTGATGGCGCACACTTATAGTCATCTTTTTGGATTGCCAACGACTGGCCTTCGTTTTTTTACAGTCTATGGTCCGTGGGGAAGGCCAGATATGGCTCTATTTCTGTTTACCAAGGCAATTCTTGATAACGAGCCTATAAACATTTTTAATAACGGAAATATGTCTCGAGACTTTACATACGTTGATGACATTGTAGAGGGCATAACGCGGGTGAATGATAACCCGCCTCAAGGTAATGCAAATTGGACAGGTAAGAATCCAGACCCGTCAACTTCCATCGCACCTTACACGGTTTATAACATTGGCAATAATGCTCCGGTGAAGCTTATGGATTTCATATCTATAATTGAGAAATGTTTAGATAAGATTGCTCAGAAAAATTTTATGCCTATGCAGGCTGGAGACGTTAGTGCTACCTATGCTGATGTACAAAGCCTGATAGAAAACCTAGGTTATAAACCCAATACACCGCTTGAAACTGGAGTGACAAATTTCATAGATTGGTATAAAGAATTTTATAATGTCAGATAAGGCTTATTTTGTTCATGAAAGCTCGTATATAGATGAGGGTTCCGTTATTGGTGCCGGAACTAAAATTTGGCACTTTAGCCATATAATGTCAGGATGTATCTTGGGAGAAGGTTGTAATATTGGTCAGAACGTTGTAGTAAGCCCGAGAGTAACTCTAGGAACTAATGTTAAAGTTCAGAATAACGTCAGTATCTATTCTGGTGTAAAATGCGAAGATGACGTTTTTCTTGGCCCTTCTATGGTATTTACTAATGTTATCAATCCAAGGAGTGCAGTTAATAGAAAAAAAGAATATTTAGAAACTGTTGTACGAAAGGGTGCTTCCATTGGAGCTAACTCTACAATTGTTTGTGGTAATGAAATTGGAGTATTTGCATTTATTGGTGCTGGTGCGGTAGTTACTACTGATGTACCGGCCTATGCTCTTTTTGTAGGAAATCCAGCAAAACAAATCGGTTGGATAAGCGAGTTCGGACATAGATTGGAGTTTGATGATAATGGTAAATCCATTTGCCCCGAATCTGGTGAAGAATATGTTTTATTAAAAAATAAAGTAAGAAAGATATAAAATGAACTTCTCATTGATTGGTGTTGCAGGTTATATTGCTCCAAGACACTTGAAAGCAATTAAAGATACTGGTAATTCTCTGTTAGCGGCTGTTGACAAGTTTGACAATGTGGGGGTTATCGATTCTTTTTTTCCAAATGCGGACTTTTTTGTTGAATTCGAAAGATTTGACCGGCATGTGGAAAAACTTAAAAATAGAGGAGTTTGTATTGATTATACCTCTATTTGTACACCCAACTACTTGCATGATGCACACATAAGGTTTGGTTTAAGAGTTGGTTCAGATGCCATATGTGAAAAACCTCTTGTGCTAAATCCATGGAATATTGACGCACTACAAAGTATTGAAAAGGAAACTGGTCATAGAGTTTGGAATATACTGCAATTAAGGGTTCACCCAAGTATAATTGAGTTAAAGAAAAAAGTTGAGAATAGCCCTAAGGAAAAGGTTTATGATATTGATTTGACCTATTTGACTTCGCGTGGTCATTGGTATTACACTTCTTGGAAAGGTGATTTGGATAAATCTGGTGGGATAGCGACTAATATTGGAGTTCATTTTTTTGATATGCTGGGATGGCTTTTTGGTGATATTCAGAAAAATATAATTCACATACATGAGCATGACAGGGCTGCTGGGTATTTAGAGTTTGGTAGAGCTCGAGTCAGATGGTTTTTATCCATTAACGAAGATTTGCTTCCTAAGGAGGTTAGGGATAAAGGCCAAAGGACCTATAGGTCTGTTAAGATTGAGGGAGAAGAAATCGAGTTTAGTGGAGGTTTTACAGACTTGCATACTGCTTCATATTCGGAGATAATTAAAGGAAATGGCTTTGGGTTAGATCAAGCCAGAAAAGCAATTGAGATTGTCCATACAATCAGACACAGCAAGACTCAAGGCTTAGTGGGTGATTATCATCCTTTTGCACGAAAACCTTTGGCTGTGCACCCGTTCACCAAAACCTAACAAGATGAAGAAAATTCAAATGGTTGACCTGATAAGTCAGTATCAGGTTGTTAAGGATGAAATAAAAATTGAGTTTGATCGTGTTCTAGAATCAGCGACTTTCATTAATGGACCTGTCGTCAAGGAGTTTCAGTTAGATCTAGAATCGTATTTAGGGGTTAAACACGTTATTCCCTGTGCTAATGGTACAGATGCACTCCAGGTAATTATGATGGCTTATGGTTTTCCTAAAGGGTCAGAGGTTTTGGTTCCGTCATATACGTATGTCGCTACTGTTGAAGTCATAGCACTTTTGGGTCTTAAGCCAATCTTTGTTGAAGTCTACCCAGACTCGTTTAACATAAATATTGAGGACATGGAATCTAAAATCACTGAAAATTCGGTAGCTATAGTACCAGTCCACCTTTATGGTCAATGTGCAGATATGGAAAGGCTGATGAAAGTCGCCAAGACCTATGATCTTAGGGTTTTTGAAGATACAGCACAAGCAATAGGAGCAGACTATACTTTTTCAGATGGGAAAAAAGTAAAGGCAGGAACTATGGGTGATGCTGGAGCTACCTCTTTCTTTCCATCAAAAAACTTGGGTTGTTATGGGGATGGTGGTGCCATCTTCACAAATCAAGATGAGTTGGCAGGTAGAATCAGAATGATTGTGAATCATGGACAATCCAAACGATACTATCATGACTCAGTGGGCGTCAATTCTAGACTCGACTCTCTGCAAGCTGCCGTACTGAAGGTTAAGCTAAAACACCTTGATAAATTCAATGAAGCTCGAAGAACTGTTGCAATCAGCTATGATGAGGCCTTTGGTGATACACAAGTCATAGCCCCCCCTTTTAGGTCTGCCTTTTCTAGTCATGTCTTTCATCAATATACAGTGAAGCTGGATAAAGGCTTAGACAGAGATGGACTGAATGAATTTCTGAAGGAGAGGGGTATTCCTTCTATGATTTACTACCCAGTTCCGAATCACTTGCAGAAGGCATATTCTTATTATGGATATAAATTAGGTGATTTTCCAACCACTGAGGACTTGTGTTCAAGGGTAATCTCGTTCCCTATTCATACTGAGATGGAGACGGAACAACAAGGATTAATCATCGACTCTGTATTAGAGTTCATATCCTAACGGAGATCTCTTGACGTTTTATTAGGAAAGCCTAAATAGAGGTGTTTTCGGAATATTCCCATTGAACTTTTTCCAACATTAATTTGCAGTTAATAAATAACGAGTAATTTTGTTACTCGTTGTGCTAAGTCCGTATTTTGTGACTGACCGGGCGAAGCTATATCTAGGTTACTTATCTAAGTATGAAGGTATGTTAGAGACGTTAATTTCATCAAAGACTCGTATTAAGCTATTACTCAGATTGTTTCTTAATCCTGACTCAAAAGCTTATTTGAGAGGATTGGCGGATGAATTTGGAGAAAGCACTAATTCTGTTAGATTGGAACTTAATAGGTTTGAAGATGCGGGTATGCTTTCTTCAGAGCATGAAGGCAATAAAAAAGTCTATTGCGCTAATAGTTACTATCCCCTGTTCGGTGAGATTAGGAAAATATTACTCAAGTATACTGGACTTCAGGACGTCATTGATCAAGTCATAGAAGAACTTGGTGATCTTAATAAGGTTTATTTGACAGGAGACCTTGCTATGGGCAGACATTCGGATATTGTTAGCCTCATTTTGGTCGGTAATCCTGATAGAACGTACCTTTTAGAGTTGATTGGAAAGGTAGAAGAGCTTATACCCAAGAAAATACAGTATTTGATTTATTCTCAAGACGAAGCTGAGTCATTATACTTAGAAAACGAAAAAACACTGCTACTCTGGAATGAACAATGAGATGAATACCTTTTGGACGGCTTTTTATACCAAACCAAGAAGCGAAAAGAAAACCTCAGAACGGCTAATTGAAAAGGGCTATGACGTTTATTGTCCAACACGGACTATTGTTAAACAATGGTCTGATCGAAAGAAGAAAATTTCTGAACCTGTTTTTACTTCTTATATCTTCGCCAAAGTAGATGAGCAATCAAGGAATGAAATCTTGAATGACCAAGGAGTAGTTTCCAATGTGTTTTGGCTTGGAAAACCTGCAGTAATAAGAGACCAAGAAATTCATGCGATTCGCTCCTTCCTTGAAGACTTTCCTATGGCAGAGGCTCAATATGGAAATTATGAATCAGGTAGTAAGGTTGAAATCTCATCAGGACCACTATCTGGGCAAAGTGGCTTAGTAAGACGTATTCAGGGTTCTAAGGCTTACTTGACAATTGTAAGTCTCGGAATTGAGGTACAAGCTGAAATTGGTCTCGCCCATTTAAAAAAGGTAGGCTAATCATCTGTCGGTTAAATATTTTAAACACCTATATTTGCCCAGTTTATTGAATATGCTATCGCTCAACTTTAATATGAGAGAACTCCAAA
This sequence comes from Roseivirga sp. 4D4, assembly GCF_001747095.1. Lineage (NCBI taxonomy): Bacteria > Pseudomonadati > Bacteroidota > Cytophagia > Cytophagales > Roseivirgaceae > Roseivirga > Roseivirga sp. 4D4. The sequence goes on along the minus strand of NZ_MDGP01000001.1, from coordinate 3,093,465 downwards.
GACCTATTAATCTCTACTCTCTACTGAGAACTCTCGCACTTATTGGACTCTTCTTTGTCTCAATAGAGAGTTTGCCTGTTCAAGCTCAGGCTCTGAATGGGCTCAACTTAAAATCGGTGAGTGTCGATGATTTGACCGATGAACAGATACTCGGATATATCAGACAAGCAGAAGAAAGAGGTTTGACACAGTCTCAGTTGGAAGCTCTAGCGAGACAACAAGGGGTTTCAGAATCGGAACTTACCAAGTTAAGAAGAAGGTTCGAAAGCCTTAGAGGACGGACAGCATTCAACAACCCTGCTTCGAGGACTAACGGTAATAGTGGTAGAACAACTCAGCTGGTGTCTCAACAAGATGTTTTTGGGTCCCTTGTAGGAGAAGAACCTCTTGAATTGACTGAAGAGCAAAAAAGAATTTTTGGTTTCGACTTATTTCAGAAGAAGAGTTTGACCTTTGCCCCAAATTTAAATTTGCCTACACCTAAAGGTTATGTACTTGGTCCTCAAGATGTTATTGTGGTTGATCTTTGGGGGGCAACTCAGCAATATTCGGAATTTGAGGTCTCACCCGAAGGTACTATTAGACCCGAAAATCTAAGCCCCATTTATGTAAATGGGCTCACTATTGAGAAGGCCACAGATAAAATAATTGCTCGCTTGAGTGAAATTAACAGTGGATTGAAATCCATTAATAATCAGCCACCTAAGATCTTTTATCAGGTGAGCTTGGGTAAGATACGCACTATTAGTGTTAATGTGGTTGGTGAGGTGGCCAGGCCTAGTCTTTACGCCCTTCCGTCTTTGGCAACTGTTTATACAGCTCTGCATGCTGCTGGTGGTCCTACTGAGACAGGCACTTTTCGAGATGTCAGATTAGTAAGAAATAACAAGTTGATTGCTTCTATCGACATTTATTCATTCCTAACGGATGGTATAAGGTCAGGTGATATGACATTGAAAAATGGGGATGTAATCATTGTTCGTCCATTAAAAACTCAGGTTGAATTGGACGGAGAGGTAAGAAGGCCTGGTTTGTTTGAGCTTAAACCGGAGGAAAGGTTTGAAGACCTTCTGGGGTATGCTGGAGGTTTCAACAATGCAGCATTTAAATCTAGGGTGACTGTAAAGAGAAATGGGGTTCGGGAAAGGGAGATTATAGATGTCGATTCCGAAGAATTCGAAAGCTTTATCCCGAATGACGGAGACTTGTTTGAGGTCAGTAGAATCTTAGATAGGTTTTCTAATCGAGTTATTATTAATGGAGCAGTTCTGAGAGAAGGAGAGTACCAGCTTACTAATGGATTAACTGTTAAGCAGTTGATTGAAAAGGCTGATGGTCTGAGAGGTGATGCATATAGAACAAGAGCTACTATTTATAGAACCGGAGAGGATTTTTCCCAATCAACTTTGCCGTTTAATCTAGGGGCTTTAATGAGCGGTTCAGAGCCAGATATCCCACTGTTGAGAGAAGACGTTGTTAGGATAACTTCAATTTATGACTTAAGAGAAGAGTTCATAGTTTCGATTTCAGGAGAAGTGCAAGAAGAAGGAGTTTGGCCCTTTTTTAAGCAAATGACTGTCAAGGACTTGATAGTTTTGGCGAAGGGTTTAAGGGAGTCTGCATCTGGAGCACTAGTTGAGATTTCAAGACGGAATAAAAACAGCAGTACAAATACTACGGCTGAAATAATAAGGCTTTCAATTGACGAAGATCTTTCTCTTAGAGCAGGTGCAGAAGAGACTGTTTTGCAACCATTTGATCAGGTTTATATTCGAAAGTCTCCAGGGTATACGGTACAGCAACAGGTGACAGTTGAAGGGGAAGTGGTAGCTCCAGGGCTTTATACTATCAGCAGAAAAGATGAGAGAATTTCAGACATTCTGATAAGAGCAGAGGGTTTAACCCAATATGCTTACCCTGAGGGGGCAATTTTAATAAGAAAAACTGAATTTTCTGACAGCAAATCTAACGATCAACTGAGTCAAGAGTATCTTCAGGAGTTGAGACAAAAAGTACTTAGTGATGAAACGGAACTTAAGAATATTAGTCAGGTAAGACTCATAGAAAGATTGAATAAAATTGGAAATAAAGTAGGCATCAATACAGATAATGATCAAGTTGGAAGTCGGTTCAAGAAGGATTTAATCGAGGATATAACTGAACAGGATTCCTTAATTAGGGATATAAAAATTGAAGAAGAGGAACCAGTGGCGATTGATTTGGATAGGATTCTAGAGGCTCCGGGATCAAAGTATGATTTAATAATCAGGCCAGGCGATGTCATATCCATTCCAGGAGAGCTCGAGACCGTAAGAATTGCTGGGGAAGTTACTTCTCCATTAAACATCCGGTTTGATGATGCCTATTCTTTTAAAGATTATATTTATCAATCTGGAGGCTTCTTACAAACAGCAAAGAGAGGGAGAAGCTATGTCCAATACCCGAATGGTGAAAAAAAGGGCGTTAGAAGGTTTTTGTGGTTTAAGAAATATCCTAAAATAAAGCCGGGATCGACAATCTTTGTAAGTAGAAAACGAGAGAAACAGCCAGTTAATTTTCAGACTATAATAGCTGCTGCTGGGTCAGTGGCAACCTTAGCATTAGTGGTTGATAGGCTGTCAAACTAGTAATGAAGGGGCTTCCTTTGTTTTCGTGCTAGTTCGTACTCTCTGATAATGTTGTATGCCTGTATTAGTTAAATTATTAAATAATAACCAGACCCCATAGATGAAAGAATTCTCCTTTGAGTCTGTTTTATTCTTGCTAATAAAGAAGAAAAAACAACTAGCAGTAGTACTTATTGTTTCAGTATTTGTGGGTATCGCATTTGCCTATATCAAAAAGCCTGTCTTTTCTTCAGCATCAATTTTGATACCAAATCAGGAGAGTAAATCAGGTGTTTCTTCTAACATATCTGGTATAGCAAGTTTGGCTGGAATCAATGTGGGTTCTATGAATGGTACTCAAGGAGGAATTTCTCCAGTGCTTTTCAACAAAGTTGTAGCGAGCCCTACTTTTGGATTAAAAGTATTAAATCAAAGAATACCAAGTCTTAGCACTGATAGCACTGTTACTTTTAAAGACTATTACCTTAATATTTCTAAACCAGATATTCTAAATCGCTCCAAGTCTTTTGTTTTTAGCATACCCGGAGAGATAATAAGTTTATTCAAAGAAGAAAAAGTTGACGATGAGACTGCAGAAATCATAAAAGTTGAACCTTATTCAACGGCTATTATTGAGTTGAGTAAGGAGGACAGGAAAGCCCTCAAATCCCTGAATTCTTCAATCTTCGTTTCTTTAAATGAACAAGACGGTTTTGTTACAGTATCAACAATAGCCGATAAGGCAAAAATTACGGCTGAACTCAATAAAACGGTCCTAGATGCATTATTGAGTGATTTGAAGGTTTATGTGACCAAAAAGGAAAGGGAAGAACTTGTGTTCTTAGATTCGCTAAGGACTGAAGCTTATGAAGAATTTGTTAGGTTGAAGGAGAAGTTGGCAAAATGGCAAGATGAAAACTTAGGTTTGAGTACTGAGTCTTCTAAAACGGAGCTTGAGTTCATTCGAGAAGAATATGACTTGAAATACAATGTCTATAAGAACATTTTGAACGAATATGAGAAGCAGCGCATTGCTGTTCAAAAAGAAACTCCTGCCATCTCTGTAATATCTCCACCAACTGTACCAAAAAGCAAAAGCGCACCAAATCGATTTATAATCTTGTTTATCACTGTTTTGCTAATCGTTGGGGGGTACATATTTATACTTGTTTTAAAGCCGATCATAAAAATATATTGGAGTAAACTTAAATCATATGATTCTTAAAGATTCGAAAGTACTTGTCATCGGAGGAGCGGGATTTATCGGGAGTTTCGTTGTGTCAGAATTGCTAAAAGAAGATGTAGCTGAGGTGACTGTCTATGACAATTTTGCGCGTGGTAGGAAGGAATACCTGACTGAGCAGTTAAATGACCCAAGGTGCACGTTATTTCCAATTGGGGGTGACATACGAGAAATCGATATTCTAAATGAAGCCATGAAGGACAAAGACTATGTCATAAGTCTTGCAGCCATGTGGCTCTTGCATTGCAAGGATTTTCCGCGTACGGCATTTGATGTTAACATAGCGGGTACGTTCAATATACTGGAGGCTTGTGTTAATAATGGTATTAAGAAATTAATTTGGTCTTCATCGGCTTCGGTTTACGGTGATGCTGTAGAACTTCCGATGACTGAATCTCATCCATTTAATAATAAGAATTTTTATGGGGCTAGCAAGATTGCAGGTGAGGCGATGGCCACCGCTTTTAATGACAGATATGGATTGGAAGTGATAGGGCTTAGATATATGAATGTGTATGGTCCTCATCAGGACCAGACTGCAGCGTATACAGGTGTAGTGCCGATAATGCTCAACAAAATTGAAGCTAACGAGCCACCAACAATCAATGGAGACGGTAGCCAGGCCTATGATTTTATTTACGTTGAAGACGTTGCAAGATGTAATGTAGACGCTCTTAAGAGCGATCAGAAATTCGGAATGTACAATGTAGGTACAGAGGTACAAACATCTATAAAGGAACTTTGTGATACCATTTTAGAGCTCAAAAAATCTGATCTCGAAGTGGTCTACAGACCTTATTCTGAAGATGATGCTAGGGCTTTGGTTCAGAATAGAATCGGTTCTAAAGAGAAGGCGCATGATGAAATTGGTTTTCATTTTAAATATGATTTGAAGCAAGGCCTTCAAAAACTAATCGACTGGAGAATTGCTACGGGACTAGACAAAGAGAAATAATGGAAAAGAGAAATATTCCAATATCCCTGCCTTTTACAGGAAAAGAAGAATGGCAGGCCGTCAAGGAGCCACTTATGACTGGTTGGCTTACTTCTGGGCCGAAAGTTCGGGAATTTGAACAGTTGTTTGCTGAACGACATCAGGTAAAGCATGCTTTTGCTGTAACCAGTGCTACTACGGCCTTACATTTATCTTTGGTTGCGTTAGATATTGGCCCGGATGATGAAGTCATTGTACCAGCATTCACTTGGGTATCTACTGCCAACGTAGTGCTTCATCAAGGAGCAAAAGTTATTTTTTGTGATATCGATCCGGCTACCTTTAACATCGACCCTTCGAAATTAAAGGAGGTAATTACCCCAAATACCAAAGCAATCATGGCGGTACACTTGTTTGGCCTTTGTGCAGACATGGATGCCATCAAAGAGGCGGCTGGAGATATCCCTATAATTGAAGATGGTGCCTGCGCTGCTGGTGCTGCTTTTAAAGATGTACCTGCCGGGGCTCTTGGTGAAATGGGCTGTTTTTCTTTTCACCCTAGAAAGTCAGTAACAACAGGCGAGGGCGGGATGTTGACCACTAATGACGATGCATTAGCTGAGAAGATTGGAATCTTAAGAAATCACGGTGCGTCTATTTCCGAAGAGCAAAGACACCACGGTCCTCGCCCCTATATTTTGCCCGATTTCGATGTGTGCGGTTACAATTACAGAATGACCGATTTACAAGGAGCAGTAGGGGTAGTACAACTCAAAAAACTGGATACTTTCATCAATGAAAGGGATGAATGGGCCAAATATTATAAAGAGGAGCTTAAAGATATTGCCTGGATAAAACTTCCAGAATTCAGCCAAGATTTCAAGCATGGGTGGCAGAGTTTCGTAACCTTGATCGATGAAGAAAAGTCCCCATATTCTCGCAACGAGATCATGGAAAAACTTCAGGAAATGGGAGTTTCTACCAGGCCTGGAACACATGCTGTTCATATGTTGAATTACTATGCAGACAAATACAATATCAAACCAGAAGATTTTCCAGGTGCCCAGATTGCCAACAATCATTCTATGTCCATACCACTTCATAATAGGATGGTAAAAGAAGATTATGAGTACGTTGTTAAGACCTTAAAATACTTAGACAAATGAATACAGAAGAGATTCTAAGAATATTCAAAGAGCCATTCGAAATTGAAGGGAATTTTATCACGTTCGAAACTCAATCAAATGAGGACAATCAGGGACAAACCAACAAAGTCTTTTCAGAGAAATGGGCTAAGGTCGATGATGGTGAGGATGAACTGAGCGATATTGAAAACTTTCAGAAAGATTGGTTTTTATCTCTCTACGGATTCGAATCTGAAGATAGAATTAGAGCTTTTCTTGCTGATAAAAAGATAATTCTGGATGCCGGTTGTGGTTTGGGTTACAAAACAGCGTGGCTAGCTGAATTGGCCCCGAACAGCATTGTAATTGGAATGGACTTTTCGCAGGCTGCCGAATTCGCTTCGAATAGATACAGGCATATAAACAACTGCTTTTTCATCAGAGGAGATATCGCAAACACAGGCATTAATGAGAACTCGATTGATTTTGTCCTTTGCGATCAAGTAATTATGCATACTGAAGATCCTGAATGTACATTTCAGCATCTTGCTGGCATTACAAAACCTGGCGGAGAGTTTGGTTGCTATGTTTATGCAAAAAAAGCACTGCCACGTGAGCTTTTGGATGATTATTTCAGGAAAGCTACTCATTCTATTCCTACAAAAGAGCTGTGGGAAATGTCTGAACAACTGACAGAATTGGGAAAGCGACTGTCAGAACTCGATGTAAAGTTTGAAGCTCCAGATATTCCTCTGTTAGGCATAAAGGGTGGAGAATATGATATCCAAAGATTCATCTATTGGAACTTTGTCAAATGTTTCTACCATGCGGATTGGGGCAGGGGTAGCTGCGATTCAACCAACTTTGACTGGTATTCGCCCTCAAATGCAAAAAGGTTCAGCAAAGAAGAATTTGAAACCCTTATCTCTGACAACAGTCTGACTTCTAACTACTTCCATTCCGAAGAAGCTTGTTTCTCTGGTAGATTCGGAAAATAGTCATGTGTGGTATTGCTGGTATATTAAAGCATGATGGTTCATCGGTTTTTACGGATAATGTGAAGCGAATGTCTCAGGCCTTGGCGCATCGAGGTCCGGATGGTGATGGTATTTATGTCGATGGCCAGATTGGACTGGGACATAAAAGGCTGGCCATATTGGATACATCGGCCGATGGGAATCAGCCCATGACCTCCAAAGATCAAAGATGGACAGTTGTATTCAACGGGTGTATTTATAATTTCCTTGAGCTTAGGCAAAAATTACGAGCCAAAGGTCATTCATTTACAACTGCTACGGATACAGAGGTAATCACTGAAGGTTTAGCAGCTTTTGGTACCAGTTTCATAGAGGAGCTTAATGGTATGTTCGCCATTGCTGCTTGGGACAGCGTGAACAAAGAACTTTATCTTTCCCGGGATCGATTTGGAATCAAACCTTTATACTATTATGAAGGCAATGGAATATTGCTTTTTGCCAGTGAGATCAAGGCGATCATTGCACATCCTGGCTACAAAGCCACTTTAAATTACTCAGCGTTAAACGAGTATTTTACATTCCAAAATCTATTCAGCTTTCAAACACTTTTTGAAGGTGTTCATATGATTCCGCCTGCCAATACGATCAAGATTGGAAGGGAACAAAAACGAGTAAAACACAATTCGTGGTGGGACTATGATTTTTCAAAGACAGAAGAAAGCATGTCATTTGAATATGCCAAAGAAGAGACTGAAAGGCTCTTTCACCAGGCAGTTACAAGACAAATGATCTCCGATGTACCGGTAGGCTCATACCTATCTGGAGGAATGGACAGTGGTTCAATTACTTCTGTAGCTTCACAACATGTAGCCAGATTGGCAACCTTCACATGTGGTTTTGATATGAGCGAAGTGACTGGTGTGGAGGCTAACTTTGATGAGCGGAGAGATGCAGAATTAATGGCTAATCATTTCAAAACTGAACATTTTGAACAAGTCATGAATGCAGGTGACATTCGTTGGTCATTGCCAAAACTGGTTTATCACCTGGAGGACTTGAGAGTGGGGATGTCTTATCCCAACTACTACATTGCAAGGTTGGCTTCAAAATTTGTAAAAGTCTGTTTGCAGGGTACCGGAGGTGACGAGTTGTTTGGAGGCTACCCTTGGCGGTATTACCGTGTTTTTGGTGCCCTTAACCAACAAGAATTCTTTGATCAATATTATGGCTTTTGGCAAAGATTGGTACCAGATCATCAAAAGGAGCAAATCTTTACTGCGGAAGTAAGACAAAATATTGATTTGCAGGAACCAAGAGAGGTTTTTGAACGAGTTTTCAAATTCAATACTGACTTAGGGTATGAAACTCCCGAACAACATATAAATAATTCGCTTTACTTCGAAGCAAAAACTTTTCTTCCAGGATTGTTCCTCGTAGGAGACAAATTAGCCATGGCCCATGGCTTGGAAGAAAGATTTCCGTTCATGGATAATGATCTTGTAGATTTTGCCATGAAAATTCCAGTAAAACACAAACTGGGAAATTTAACTAAGGAGATTGCTGAACTTGATGAAAATCGGGAGAAGAAAAAATCCATTGCGTATAGAGAGTTTGATGATGGCAAAAATGTTTTAAGGCAGGCAATGAAGGATTTCATTCCAGAAAAAATCATCAATAGGAAAAAGCAAGGATTTTCCGCACCTGACGAAAGTTGGTATAGAGGAGAGAATGCAGCATATATTAAGGACTTACTATTAAACCAGAATACTGTAAGTTCGATGTACATCAACCCCGATTATGTTAAAAGGATCGTCCGAGAACACACTGAAGATCATGTAAATCACAGACTTCTCATTTGGTCTCTCATGAACTTTGAGTGGTGGTGTAGAATCTTTCTAGATAATTATAAAATTTCATAGTGGTAAAAATTGTTTTTCTTGGCTGTACGGCATTCAGCGAGGCTATTCTTAAATCGCTATTAGAACACATCAATTGTGAGTTGCAGGCTATATTTTCGATTCCAAGAAAATTCAAAATCTCTTATAGTGAAGAAGAGGTTATCAATTCCAATTTTGCTGACCTCAGCACCTATGCTGAGGATCTGAATATCCCTTTCAAACTGGTGAATTCTGAGAATGGGATGAAACTCAAGGATTACTCCAGTATCATTGAAGACCTGAAACCGGATGTTATTTTGGTGATGGGTTGGTACTACATGGTACCCAAATCTGTAAGACAAATACCCCGCCTGGGTGCATGGGGTATACATGCTTCTTTGCTTCCCTCTTATGCGGGGGGGGCTCCTTTAGTATGGGCCATGATCAATGGTGAAAAGGTGGCTGGGGTCAGCCTTTTTCAACTGTCCGGAGGAGTGGATGATGGTGATATTATCCAACAAGTTTCCTTTCCAATTGAAGATACGGATACAATTAAGGAAGTGTACGGCAAAGCGACTGAATGTTCGATTCATGCTTTGACGGAAACTTTTGATGACATTGAGAACTTAAAATTCACCCCTCAGGATACTTCTAAAATTGAAGTATGGCCTCAGCGATCTCCAGCAGACGGTGAAATTGACTGGAGCTGGGATGCAGATAGAATAAGGAATTTCATTCGAGCTCAAACTCATCCATACCCTGGTGCCTGGACTGAGATAGATGGTAAGAAGATAATTATTTGGGATGCCCATATCATACCTAAGAAATAGGTTCTTGAAGAAGCTTGGCATCAAGCCCAGTGCTATTTATTTCATGAGAAGCCATAAGCAGTGAATATTAACTTTTTTCCGGCCAATATACAGGTATATAAGTTAAAAAAAGGTACTAGTATGTCCCTTTAAAGCTGAATGCGTTTTTCCCGACATTGATTAAGAATTGTATAATAGTTGCTAACAGAATATGTAAATGGTAATTAAGCTTATAGGTGTTACTATTTGTGCAGGAATTCTAGTTCTATTCCATTATTTACTCTCCAAGCAAATGGGATTAGGGTCTGATCATGGCCTGCACGTAAATATCATACAGCGAATAAAAAAAAACAGGCATCGATTTATTTCGGATTATTTACTATGCTACAATGAAAATAACCCTTGTTACCCTCAGTTATTTCATTGGATTTTGTCATTTCTTCCCTTATCAATTATTGAAAGGAAAGCTAAACGGGTGTCTTTAGCACTCAGTATTTTAGAAACAGTACTATTCAATTTTTTTATAATTTTATTTCAGGTTAGATCGCAAGTCGAATTAAGTGTTTTGCAATTGATTCTTGCGAATCTGGTCTTTTTTTCATTTCCTTTCTCTTATGCCGTTTGGAATGCTAAAAACACTGGGATTTCTGCTCGTCAGGCAGGTATAATAGGTGGGCAAATTTTCCTTTACGCTATAGCCTTCTACATTGATCAGCCTAACCTGTATCTGCTGGTTGGCTTGTATTTAATTGGATTTATCATTGTATTGCTGAGCCAATTTGCTATGCAATACCTATTGTTTAGTATCCTGTTTTTTAGCTTGGCCTTTGACCTTTGGCAGCTAATTGGAATACCTATAGTGGCTTATATCTTGTTTTATGCTATAATGCCAAAGGTAGCTGTAAGTTATATCAAGGGGCAGTTCAATCATAAGAGAAATTATGCTCTGTATATGGCTGAGATTTTCATTCTAAAAAGCAGACCAAGTATATACTTAGACTTTATACGAGATTTTTGGCTTCAGCTTAGGGAGAATAAAATTAAGGGGCTTTATTATATTTATGGTAATCCGCTGGTGGAACTATTGTATGGCTTTACCTATTTTTGGCCATTAGTGTATCTATATATTTTTGGTAACCTTGAGGCGCCATGGAACAGGCTAGTAGAAGTGGCGGGTATTGGCGTTGGAATTTTTATAGTCACCAGTTTTCGAAAGACGAGGTTTTTAGGAGAACCTCAAAGGTACATGGAATTTGCTATTCCGTTAATTGCCATAAGCTTCATAAGCGTTTTTGATCCGATAGAAGTTTTTTTATTACTCTTACTGAATTTAATCATAATACTGATTCCTAGAAAGTTGATTTTAAGAGGTAGAAAGCTACAAAGAGATCAAGATGCAAAACACGCATTGATGATCAGCATGAAAGACAAAGATTTGTTAGGGGATGAGCTTGTTTGGTCTTCGAACGATTCGGAACTTTTAAAGGAATTGGCTGTCGAAGGTGTTAAGATTTGTAGACCTGATTATACCTCATATTTTTCAAGTAAATCTGAGTTCAAAAGGCAATTCTTCGATGATTTTTTGGGCAATATTTCTCCCTCTGCGTTGAAGGACTACTTAAATAAGTATCCCCTCAAAGGTATTGTCCTCAATACTGATATATATGGCATGGAGGGACTTCCATTAGCTGTGAAACAAAATTGGGAATATTCATATCGAATTGATAATTATCAAATACTTCACAATTAATGATTAAACTTTTAGCTAAAGATTTTGTCATTTATGGCCTGGCAGCCTCATTGGCAAAATTAATTGGGCTAATATTACTACCCGTTTACACCAGATCATTTTCCGCCAGCGAGTTTGGAAACCTAGATTTGGTATCAACTATTGTTGCTTTTGGGGCAATTTTGGGTATGCTTCAGTTGGAATCTGCCGTCAGCAGGTATTTCTTTCAATCTAAAACAAAGGCAGACAAAAGGATACTTATATCCACAGTATATTGGACAATACTGCTTGGATCCGCTATAGTGATGATAACGCTAGTGGTTTTTAAATATCAGTTGGCTAGTTTACTCTCACTTAGTGACCCAAAAGTACTGATTGTTGCTGCAATGGTTATTCCAGCCTCTTGCCTCAATGCATTGTTGACAGTTGTCATCAGATTTAAAAAGAAACCCTTAATCTACTTAGGGTTTCAGTTGTTACTCATAGGTGGGATAGTCTCATTGACTCTTTACTTAATCCTGATCAAAGAATTAGGTATAGAAAGTGTTTTTTGGGGGCAACTTCTGGGATATCTTTTAGTCAGTATTTTCATGACACTGTACCTGAAGGAATACATTGGGTTCACTTTTAACATGGGTACGCTCAAAAGATCGTTTCGATATTCCTTACCCCTGGTGCCATCAGTAGCTGGTACATGGATAAATTCTTATGCAAACAGGTTTTTCATGTTGGGTTACCTAACGGTAGCGGATGTTGGCATTTACGCGGTGGCGCTCAAGTTAGCGTCAATCATTAATTTGGTAGGAGCTTCGTTTAAAATGGCCTGGGCACCCTTCATGTGGGAAAATTTTGAGAATAATAAAGAGTATAAAAACCTCTTTAGAAGTGTACAGGAATATGTGAGTTGTTCAATTCTTTTGCTGGTTTCTCTTTTGACCATATTTTCATACGACCTTACATCTTTTTTGGCTACTCCTGAGTATTTTTTCGCAAGCAGATTGTTTGGTTTCATCGCTCTATCTTATGCGCTTACAGTAGTTATAAATCAGACTGTAAGTTTAGGGCCGGGAATTGAAAAAAAGACTGAGTATAACACCGTTATATATCTAATAAGTGTTGTTGTTAATATCGCCTGTTTGTTTTTAATGGTGCCTGTTTTTGAACTTCATGGCGTTGTAATAAGCCTCTTAATTAGCTCATTGGTACAGGTAACTTTAAGCTGGATTTTTTCGGAGAAATTGCACCCGATAGGGTTTTCAATATTGCCAACTATACTTTCGTTAACAATCTCTTTTGCGACCGTCTTGGCTTTTTCAATGTGGACTATTGATTTAAGTATCAAGTTAATTCTAGGGCTATGTTTATTAGCTCTTGCAATTTTATATGTCAAAAGAGCGATTGGTAAGACTTTTAGTATTACATCCTGATCGAACTGTTTTAATGGATAAATTAAGTTTCCTTGGAGATGTTTATGTACCAGAGTTTTTTGAATCTGAAGTGTCATTGGAACACTTTATTTTCAATTTAGAGGCTCCTGTTACAACTGATCTTACTAATCCGGCCATACATAAGATAAATCTTCATATTGAAAGATTTGAGAATATTCATGACACCTTTAAAAGGAATCCTCTTGCAGTATGTCTATCTAATAATCATATCTTTGATTACGGAGATTCCGGCTTCAATAGAACAACAGACATACTTGATAAGGCCCAAATAGAGTATTTTGGTGCAGGTCTAAACGGCTCTCATTTCAATAATCCATTTGTATTTACTTTTTCGAATTCAAAAAAGATTGGGGTATTGGGCTTTTGTTGTAAAAGTACGCATCCATCAAAGGGGAAAAATGCCACTGTCGCTACCATTGAGTTTGAGCGCATTGCCAATGCAATAGAAGAACTAAAAAGTAGCGTTGATTTTGTTGTTTTAAACCTGCATTGGGGAGATGAAGAGATTGCGATTCCAAAACCCCTGGATGTAATAATGGCTCGCAAACTTGTTGATTGCGGAGCAAATTTAATCTTGGGCCATCATGCACACGTTATACAATCATATGAAAAGTATAAAGGTGTCAGAATTTACTATGGCATTGGAAACTGTATTTTCCCTGATTTTGATGTCCAAAGTAAGTTTGACGGTGATAGATTTACAACCAGATCACGTAAAGTTCAAGCTCGCAGAAATAAGCGATCAATAATGGTTCATTTGTATGAAGATTTTTCAGTTCATCATGAATTTTTGAAGTTTGAAAGTGGTGTTTTAGCTTATGATAAAAGTTTAAAATTGAGGTTTCAATTTTTGACAATGAGCACACGTGTTTACAATACCTTCAAATTTTTTGAAAGCAGGAAAGCGAAGATAATAGGAGTACTGCAAAACCCGAGAAAGCTCTCTTTTGGAAGTATGCTTAACTTTCTAAAGGGAAAATGAAATTATAGAATGAAACTCGCTATACACAAAAGACCAGGATCGTTCAGCGATAGATGGATAGAGTATTGTAAATTGCACTCCATCGATTATAAGCTTGTTAATTGTTATGCCGATGATATAATTGAACAGGTGAAAGATTGTGATGGACTCATGTGGCATTGGCATCATGCCGATCCAAAAGCGATTTTGTTTGCGAGGCAACTTACTCTATCACTGGAAAAATCAGGAAAAAAAGTCTTTCCCAACTCTGATACCTCTTGGCACTTCGATGATAAGGTGGGGCAAAAATATCTCCTTGAGGCCATGGAGGCGCCTATTGTAAAGTCACATGTCTTTTATTCAAAGAAAGATGCTGTTTCATGGGTGTCGAATACGTCCTTCCCCATTGTATTTAAATTAAGAGGTGGAGCTGGATCAATCAATGTTAGATTGGTTAAGAGTAAAGCTCAGGCAGATAGGCTCATTAGAAGGAGTTTTTCCAGGGGGTTCCCGGCCATAGACAGGTATTCCATGTTTAAGGATAGGCTTTATCACCTAAAAAGAGATCGGGATTTAGCAGCGCTTTTTGGGGTTTGCAAAGGTTTTGCAAGGCTATTTGTTAAGACTTCTATAGAAAAGGAAAGTCACAGGGAAAAAGGCTATGTTTATTTTCAAGAGTTTTTGCCAAAGAATGATTTTGATACTCGGGTGATAATCATTGGAGAACGCGCTTTTGCAGTTCGAAGGTATGTAAGAACAGGAGATTTCAGAGCTTCAGGCAGTGGTGTCAAAGGGTATGAAAGGGAGCTTTTTGATCTTGAGCTGATAAGGGAATCTTTTGACTTAAGTAAGAAGCTTAATACACAATCACTGGCCTTAGACTTTATTTATGATACTGAAGGGGAAATGTATATAGTAGAAATCTCTTACGGATTTGTGACGGGCCCCTTTTACGATGATTGCCCTGGTCATTGGAATAGTGATCTCGAATGGATTCCGGGAAATTTTAAAGCGCAGTATTTTATGATGGAGGATTTTATTACCTCTATAAAGCAAGCCAGTCATTAAGGAAATCAACTTAATAAAGTTAATTTGACTGAATGGTCCTTAAGGTAAAGCCCAATACTGAAATTCAGAAGACTTCATGCCTTGTGGCGTTACTTATACTTTTTTCAGTGTGGTCTTTTTTATATTTAGAAGGGAGTTTTTCGATTATCCTCTTTTCTCTTTTCTTTTTGATGCTGGGCGCATTGACTATCAGCTTATTCTCAAAAAGCTCTAGAAATGAATACGGTCATTTAGTCATATTCCTGAGTGCTTATGCCCTATATACTCTTTACACTGTCTACATAGATAAGCTCTTTTTTACTAACCCGGTAAACGATTATTACGTTTTCAGGGATCAGTTATTTTACTACCGCAATGCCATGGCTTTTGATGAGCGAGGTTTTGCTTACATAGCCAGAGATTCCTTTAATACTTTTGAATACTCCTCACTACCACTAACCATGTTCACTTTTCAGAGCATGTTTTATATTTCAAGTTTCTTTGATCCGCTTAACTACGATCCACTGATCTTAAAGTTGCTCAATGTCTTTTTGCTCTCTTTGAATGCTTCTATTCTCTACCTGCTTTGTCTGAAGTTTTGGAATCAGCAGGTCGCTTTTTTAAGCACACTTTTGTTTGCTCTGTGTTCACACAATTTCTTTTACTCAGCCTTTTTGTTGAGAGACCAGCAAATCGCCACAGTTTTTACATTGATTGCCTTTGTGGGCCTGGCAAATTATGCCCTGCTGAAAAAGGCAATATTAATTTTCTGCCTGGTTCTGATATGCTTCTACATTAGAAAGGCCAACGGAGCAGTGGCCGGGGTGTTTGGCATTTATTTTTTGCTTTCCGATTTGTATAAAAGGATGAATAGTAAAGCAGCGAAAACACTCTTTTATGGCTCCGTCTCTCTTTTAGGTCTTGTTTTTTTGTTCCTATTTATTCAAGTGGTACTACCTCTTTATCAAGACTTATATGCCACAATTGAATCTTACAACAGTAAGGTAGAAGCAACGGCAGGAAGAGGAGGTTCTTTAGGTTATGCATTAAGAGGCTCTCTCATAGGGCATCTACTTCTGACCTTGTTTTCACAGATTATTCCTTTCCCAATTACTCGAACACTGGAAGATGGCCTGGCTTCATTCCCGCTGTTGATCGCAACAGTCTTTTGGTTTATAGTTTGGTCGGTAATGGTCTTGGGGCTTTTACGTGTACGTATTCGAAAAAGTATACCCACTGAGATCAGAAACCTCTTCTTGATGTCTTTGGGAGTGATCTTTCTTACTACTTTTGCTTCCTTTGAGACACGTAGGCTTCTGGGGTTCTACCCATTGATCTACTTAGTTTTTATATCTGTGATTGTTCAACTCAATAAACTGGATAGAAGACTTTTTGTGACCCGTTCTTTGGGTCTGTATGCCATTTTACATGTCGTATACTTTATTATCAAATAATGAAGGTTCTGCTAATTATAGACAACATGGGATCGGGAGGGGCCCAACGTCAGATTATGACCTTGGCTAAGGCACTCAAAGCAGACGATTTTGACGTTGCGATAGCATGGTACTATAATTCCGAGTTTTATTTAGGCGAGATAACCCAGTTAGGTATTGATCACTACAGGCTTTATGAGTCAAACTATTTTGCGAGGTTAAAGTCTTTCGGAAAGTTATTTAAATCAACCAGGCCAGATTGGGTTGTAGCTTACTTACCAGGTCCCTCCGTGTTGGGCTGTTTACTGAAACCTCTTGGCGGGTACAAACTGATAGTAAACGAGAGGAGTGCAAAACCAAGTGCACAAAAAAGCATTAAGTCCCGACTTTATCGGATGGCCTACCTTTTGGCTAATTACGTGTGCACAAATTCATTCGCAAACATGGACTTCATTTCAGAGTCTGTTCCATTTTTGCCGCCTACCAAAAAAAAGGTAATCTACAACTCTTTGGACCTTGATTATTGGGCTGATAAAACTGAGGTGCATGGACAAGATGTATTTCATATGATTGTTTTGTCAAGCCACAGAAGGTTAAAGAATCTAAAGGGATTGATAGAAGCTGTGAACATTCTGAATGAAAGTTTCAGGCAAAACCTTAAAATATCATGGTATGGAGATGATTCTGGTGATCAATCAATGCAAGAAGGGCAGAAGCTCATTGAAACATACGGATTAGAGGAAGTTTTTTATTTCCAACCAGCAGTAACGGATGTGAAATCAGTCATTGCGTCAGCTACGGTAATCGGACTATTTAGCGAGTACGAGGGCTTACCGAATGCTGTGTGTGAAGGCATGGCAATGTCAAAGCCGATCATCGCTACTAAAGTGTCAGATCTCCCCGGTATTCTGGATGACCAAAAGGAACTACTTTGTGATTATCAAGATGCCAATACGATAAGCAAGGCAATAAAAAATGCCATGAAAATGTCTCAGGATAAGTTGCAGTTGATTGGTGCTATGAACAGAAAAAAGGCAACCGAGATATTTTCCTCGGTCAATAACTACAAAACACTAAAGTCACTTTTACGGACGGCATGAGGGTATTGATGATTAGTTCTGAGTGGCCAAGTGATGAGCATCCAAATTCTGGACTATTTGTAAAGCGCCAATTTGATTATTTAAAGAAGAATGGGGTAAATATAGAAATCTATTCGTTTAGAGGAGGAGGAAGCTTAAAAAATTACTGGATACATAGGCGAAAGATTAAGTCAACCATAAAAACTTTTAAACCAGATATATTTCATGCACAATTTGCTCAAAGTGCGCTTCTGGTAGTTGGGCGGAAGGGGAAACTGGTTGTAACATATCGAGGAGATGATGCTCAAGGTATCGTCAATGAAAAAGGCGTACAAACAAAAAAAGGGCTAATACTCATGCTCATTGGGAAAATAGTGTCAACGGTGAGCGACAAGATAATTGTCGTATCTAAGCATCTATTAAAAAAAATCCCATGGATATCGGATGCAAGTGTGATACCTTCAGGTTTGGAGCTTTACAGGTATGATAAACTCTTGAAGTCTGATAGGGCATCAATGAGGGAAAAACTTGGAATTCCTCCTGGTTTTATGATCCTATTCCCCAATAGCACGTCTAATCCGAATAAAAATTATCAGTTGGTTGAGCAAGCCTTAGCATCAGTTGCTATCAATGAACGAAAAGACTTTTTTGTGAAAACAATCTTTGGCCAATCTCATGAGGAATTACTTCAATATATGAGAGCCAGTGATTGTATGATACTTACATCTCTGAGAGAAGGATCTCCTAATGTGATTAAAGAAGCTATGGCTTTAAATACACCTATCATAAGTGTTCCTGTGGGTGATGTTCCTGAGCGGATATCGAAACTCAAAGGATCTTTTGTATCACAAGGCTATGACCCACAGGAACTAGCAAACCTTATGATAAAAGCTAAAGAGTTCGATTATTCGGAATACAACAGCAGGGAATTGGTTTCGTTATTAGATGAGCAAAAATTGACGGAAGGGCTCATTGATATTTATCACTCATTAATGAACTAAGAATATGTGCGGGATATTTGCTGCAGTAGATATTGATAATGGGCTTTCTCATGAAAATCTCCGTTTGTTCAGAAAGAGTGTCGATGTAATCGAACACCGTGGTCCTGACGCTTCTGGAGAGTACTGTTACAATACAAGGATGAGTAATGTCCAAAAAGAGGAGTTCAATTTGTACTTGGGTCACCGAAGACTATCCATCATAGACTTATCGGCCAATGGAAATCAACCACTTGAAATTGGCGATTATGTGATCATATTCAATGGTGAGATTTTTAACTACCAAAGTCTGCTGGATGAATTGGTAAAAGACGGTGTAAGTTTTAGAACTAAAACTGATACTGAGGTAATCATTGGGATATACAAAAAGTACGGGATAAAGGGTTTTGACAAGCTCAACGGTATGTGGGCTTTTATTCTGCTAGATAAAAATCAGAATAAACTAATCGTTTCCAGAGACAGGTTCGGAATCAAACCGCTTTATATTTCTCGTGTAGGTAGCAGTATTTATTTCGCCAGCGAGATCAAGCAGCTTTTACAGTATCAGAAATCACTTAAGGCCGATCATAGCGCCTTATACTGCTATCTAAAGCAAAGCATCCGGGATTATTCGGAAAACACCTTCTTTGAGAACATCAAGCAATTTCCAAAGTCCAATTCATTGGAGCTCGATTTGCAGTCCGGGCATGAACATTTTGAGTCCTATTGGGACTATAAACCCATTGAGAACCTTTCAGAGACAGATTATATAGACCAGTTTAAGGCACTCATGGATGACAGTGTCTTACTCAGAATGGTGAGCGATGTAGAAGTTGGTGCGCTATTGAGTGGAGGGCTTGATTCTACAGTCGTTTCTCTATTAGCGAACAAGTCAGCACCATCATTGAGGACTTTCTCTGTCATTTCAAAAGAACAGAAGTATAGCGAAGAGGAGTTTATAGATATTGCTGCTCAAGAGGGCAATTTGAAGAACTATAAATTCACCCTCGATCCGCAAAATTTTCTAGAACACTTAGACAAGACGATTTATCACCAGGATGAGCCCTTCACCACGGCCAGCGTTGTGGCTAGCCATTTGATTTTTAAACATATTAAGGAGAATTTTGGCCTGAAGGTGATTCTATCGGGACAAGGGGCTGACGAGCTTTTGCTAGGCTACCTGAAGTTCTACTTTTTCTATCTAAGCCGACTTAAACAGGAAAGAAAGTTTCTGCCTCTTTTTGCCAACATCTTTAGCGCTGTACTACAGGGTACCATTTTTAATCAGTTTGACCTCTCTGTGGCTAAGCGTTACATTCCGTTTCTGAACAAGCGAAGAGTTGATTACCTAAGGCTGAGCGGTATTGATGAAGACATCAGTAGCAGGGGCAATATGACCCAGAGACAAATTCTGGATGTTTCGAATTACTCACTGCCTTCGCTTTTTGCCTATGAGGATAGAAACTCTATGGCCTATTCGATTGAGTCCAGAGCACCATTTATGGACCATAGACTGGTAAATTTACTTTTGCACACCCCAGATCACTTGAAAATCAGTAAGGGATGGACTAAGTATATGATGCGAAAGCATCTGACCTACGTGCCTGACCAGATCAGATGGCGTAAAGATAAAAAGGGTTTTGAAACACCTGAGGAGTTATGGTTAAAACAAGATTTTCAGGGCTATCTTAAGGGTTTGAAACAGGAATCGGCATTGGCCGATATAGGTGCCATTGATGCTTCCAGATTCACAGATAGCTACAATCAATACCTTAATAACAGTAGTATCATTTCAAAAAAAGAGATTTTTAGCGTGTTTATTGCCGAAAGATGGGCCCGACTAAATTTTTAAAGACAACATGAAAGAAGTAAAATTTGCAATAGTAGGATGTGGCCGTATTGCCCTAAGACATGCCAAACACATCAATAATTACGGAAAACTGGTAGCGGTATGCGACATTGTCAACGAAAAGGCAGAGGAGCTAGCAGCGGCCTATGGCGCAACTGCCTTTAGTTCAATAGAGGCATTGCTTGATGCAAAGCCTGATGTAGATGTGATTTCCATTTGCTCACCCAATGGCTTGCATGCCAAGCATTCAATTCAGTCTTTGAATGAAGGTTATCATGTGTTATGTGAAAAGCCCATGGCCATAAGTGTTTATGATTGCGGTCAAATGATCACCGCAGCCGAAAAGAACAACCGTAGGCTTTTTGCTATCAAGCAAAATCGCTTTAATCCTCCGGTGATGGCTGTAAAGGAACAGATTGAACTAGGCAAACTAGGAAAGATCAATTCAGTACAATTGTCTTGTTTTTGGAATAGAAACGAAGACTATTACCATAATTCATGGAAAGGGAGTTCAGATCTTGATGGCGGTACTTTATTTACACAATTCAGTCATTTTATAGACTTGCTATTTTGGCTGGTTGGCGATGTTAAAAATGTGGAAGCCTATTTTCAGAACTTTGTGCACCAAGGCATTATCGATTTCGAAGATACGGGAGTGGTCATTATGCAGTTTTATAACGGGGCCATTGGAACCATCAATTATACTGTGAACAGTTATGGCAAGAATATGGAGGGATCATTAACCATTTTCGGTGAAAAGGGTACGGTTAAAATTGGGGGGCAATATCTCAATGAGCTGGAATATCAGAATATTGATGGGATTGAGATTAAGGGTCTTCCAGAAGGTAATACAGCCAATAATTACGGTAACTACCAAGGTTCTATGAGTAACCACGACAAAGTGTATGAGAACTTGGTAAATGTGCTGACCCAAGGAGGGCAAATTTCTACAAGTGCTTTTGAAGGGCTTAAGACTGTGGAGATAATTGACAAAATCTACTCTAAGAAGAAGGAATTCCACAAACTATGAGCTCTGAATTATGAGAGTTATTAAACATCAGATCGTAGACGTAGATTACGGTGAGTCAGTCACTGTAGTAGAGCCCGTAAATATCTATGGGTGTAAATTGGCAGATCATGTCTTTGTAGGGCCCTTCACAGAGATTCAGAAAAACGTGAGTGTTGGCGAAAAAACAAAAATTCAATCCCATACATTTGTTTGTGAATTTGTTAATATTGGCGCCAATTGCTTTATAGGGCATGGAGTGATGTTTATCAACGACCTTTTTCAATCAGGTCGTCCTGCTGGGGGCGATACTTCCAAATGGAGATCTACTGAAATTAGAGATAACGTCTCGATTGGCTCTAATGCTACTGTGTTACCGGTAACTATCTGTGAAGGAACAGTGATTGGAGCAGGAGCGGTAGTAACCAAAGACATCACTACCAAAGGAATTTATGCAGGAAACCCTGCCAAACTTATTCGAAAATTATAATGGAAATTTCATTTGTAGACCTGAAAGCTCAATATGATAGTATCAAAGCAGATATAGATGCTGCTATCAAATCAGTCATTGATAACACAGCTTTCATCGGTGGTCCTATCGTTCGCGAATTTCAGGCCAAGTTTGCAGAGAAGTATGGCGTAAAGCATTGTGTAGCGGTAGCCAATGGTACCGATGCCATATACATAGCCCTTAGAATGATTGGTATTGGGGATGGAGATGAAGTAATTACCACAGCTCATAGCTGGATTTCAACTTCTGAGACCATTAGTCAGACTGGTGCTAAGCCTGTTTTTGTAGATGTTGAACCAGACTACTTCACCATCGACCCTGAAAAGATCGAGGAAAAGATCACGGAACGCACCAAGGCCATCATTCCGGTACACATCTACGGGCAGGTATGTGATATGGACCGAATTATGGCCATTGCTAAAAAACATAAGCTTAAGGTACTCGAAGATACTGCTCAGGCACATTTTTCTGAATATCGGGGCACCCGGGCTGGGTTGATTGGAGATGTGGCCACTTTCAGCTTCTATCCTGGTAAAAACCTGGGAGCATATGGCGATGCAGGTGCCATTATTACCAATGATGATGAGTTGGCTGAAAACATGAGAATGTTTGCCAATCATGGAGCATTAATTAAGCACCAACACAAAATGGAGGGGATTAATAGCCGATTGGACACACTTCAAGCAGCTATACTTGCTGTTAAACTCAATCATATTCTTGACTGGACCCAAGCCAGAAGAGACTGCGCAAATCGCTACGATAAGTTGTTGGGAGGTATTGATGGGCTCGTTATTCCAAAAGTAAGACCCAACAGCAAACACAGTTATCATTTATATGTGATTAGGACAGATCGCAGAGATGAACTGAAATCCTTCTTAGCCTCAAAAGGGGTGCCAACAGTTCTACACTACCCAACCATCTTGCCCTTGCTAAAGCCGTATGAAAAATATGGTTACACACCGGAAAATTTCCCTGTGGCTTATCAAAACCAGAATACAATACTCTCAATTCCTATTTACCCAGAGCTGCCTGATGACCACCAAGCCTACATAGTGGAACAGATTGCAGCTTTCTTTAACAAATAAAATGAGAATAACGGTAGTAACCAGCGAGTTTTACCCGATGAGCCTAGCTGCTGCAGTCAGGATGGCCCCATGGGTAGACGCCTTGATCGATGCGGGACATGATGTAAAAATTATTACCACAAAAGCCTCTAAAGGGGTAGAGAAGTATAAGGTGGCTTGTACTTTTTTTCAGGGGCCAAAAAACAGCCAGGGCTTTGCAGTTCGGTTATTGGCTGAAATTCTCTTTGGGATTGAAATCGGGATCCGTTCTTTTTTCAGAAAGTCAGATGCTTACATTGTCACGAGCCCACCCTTTTTCATGGGGCTTATCGCCATTACGCTGATTCGTTTGAAAGGAAAACCTTATGTATTGGACATAAGAGACGATTATCCCAGGATTTTTAAAGAACAGGGGCTCATCAAGGAGACCAACCCGATCTACAGATTTATTGACG
Source organism: Roseivirga sp. 4D4 (assembly GCF_001747095.1). Lineage (NCBI taxonomy): Bacteria > Pseudomonadati > Bacteroidota > Cytophagia > Cytophagales > Roseivirgaceae > Roseivirga > Roseivirga sp. 4D4. Next base: position 3,070,336 of record NZ_MDGP01000001.1, on the reverse strand, counting down.
GGAGAACCACAGCGAGCTATAAAAAAGCTGCCATTGTTACCGGGGCCACTCAGGGATTGGTCGATAACATCATCCAAAAAGTCGGAACTGCTGAGAAAGTAGTCTTGCTCAGGAATGGATATGTAATACCGGAAGGGTTCTTGTGGCCTGCTAAGCGAAAAAAATTCACTGCAGTTTTTCATGGAAATTTGGGAAAGTTTCAGAACATAGAACTCTTGTTAGCCGTGGCTGAAAGGCTAAAAGAGCATGAAGGTATCGCTTTTTTGATCATTGGCTCAGGGGCACAGGAAAAACTGGTCAACCAATGTGAGTTACCTAATGTGTCATACTTAGGTAGAATTCCTCATGATCAAATTATGGTTACGATTGCTAGTTGTCATGTTGGTTTATCTTTCCGTATAGATGGGAGAATTTCCCAAGACGCTTTTCCTGTAAAGGTCTATGAGTATATTGGTGTAGGTATTCCGTCCGTTATTACACCTGTTAGCGAAGCGAGTGAATTTGTAAAAAAATATAGTATTGGTATAGAGTTTAGAAATCTGGATGTCAATGAGATAAGCAACACAGTTCTTCGTATGGCCAGTGATGAAAAGTACTATAGAAGCTTTACTAATGAGATTGCCAACCTAAAAAATGACTTTCAAAGGGATAATCAATGTAGAGAGTTTGTAAATTTGTTTGAAAGTAAATTAGTCCGATGATCTTTGATTATTTTTAGATAATATATGGTATATAGTTCAGATGACTTATTTAATCAAAAGCTTAGTGAGCGGTAGGTCAAATCATTTTTTAATTAAAGGATGGCTGAAATTTATATTATTCATGAAGTTACTAATTCTACCTTCCGAAAATATGATTTTAAAAATTCACTCGCTTTGGTAAACGGGTATAAAGAGCTCACGTCCTATACTCTATCTTATCATCAATCAATTGCAGTTGGTCAGCTTAGAAAAAGGGATGTTGTTATTTTATCCTGTAACATTCTTAGGGCAAAATACAAAGTGAAATAATGATAGGTGTAATAGGTGGATCTGGTTTCGTTGGTAGCTTTTTACTTAAAGAGATAGAGACCAAGAACCCCAAAAATTTTGATAAAAACTCTAGTCCATTCTACAATGACATTACTGTGAATGGGAATGTACTTGATACGGTTGCATTGGATGGTTTCCTTAAAAACAAAGATACTGTAGTTTTATTGGCAGCCGAACATAGAGATGATGTTTCACCATCCTCATTATACTATGATGTAAATGTACAAGGCACCAAAAATGTTCTTGCTTCTATGGACAAGTATGGTGCTAAAAACCTTATTTTCACAAGTTCAGTGGCAATTTATGGACTGAATCGTGATAACCCTAATGAAACACAGGTTCAAAACCCATTTAACCATTATGGTAAAAGTAAATGGGAAGCCGAAAAAGTAATCAAAGAATGGTATGATCAAAACCCGGCAGACAAGTCTGTAACAATTATCCGGCCTACCGTGATATTTGGTGAGCGTAACAGAGGGAATGTCTATAATCTATTAAAACAAATATGTTCGGGAAGATTTCTAATGATTGGAAAAGGTCAAAATAAGAAGTCTATGGCTTATGTCGGTAATGTTGTGGCTTTTATTAAAAATAGATTGGAACGAACGGAGACTGGATATCAAGTTTTCAACTACATAGACACACCAGATTTTACCATGACAGAACTGTTAGGTGTAATTGACAAACAAATGAATCTAGAATTGCCAGAAATTAGAGTGCCTTATTGGTTGGGGATGTTAGGTGGTTATGGTTTTGATTTACTGGCATTTCTTTCAAGAAGAAAACTTTCAATTTCATCAGTAAGGGTTAAAAAATTCTGCGCAACTACACAATTTGATGCAACCAAGGTTCATGCTACATTTAAAGCACCTTATTCTTTAGAAGAAGGACTGAAAAGAACTTTAGAGCATGAGTTCATAAATCCTCAAGCGGATGACATTTTATTCTTCTCTGAATAACAGCGACCAATTCTTATCTTTGTAAGATGGAACAAATTTTTTTAGTAGGTGGTACTGCGTTCTTAGTGACATTTCTGATGTTTCCGGTTTTTATAAAGTTTTTTAAGAGAAGAAATTTCTTGGATGATCCAGGTGGACGTAAAATCCACACAGCTAAAACCCCTGCTATGGGAGGTTTGCCTCTCTTCATTGGTTTTTGTATTGCCATTCTTATTTGGGCACCTTTTGAAGTATTGCGAGAGACAAAATATGTCCTAAGTGCTTTGTCCATAATGTTTATTATTGGCTTTAGAGATGATCTTATTAACCTCAGGGCCTTCCAGAAACTATTTGGTCAAATAGCTGCTGCTCTTATTATTGTCACAGTTTGCGACATAAGGCTAATGTCATTATATGGATTATTATTTAGTATAGGAGAGGTGCCATTAGCAGTGAGTTATATGATATCAGTGTTCACGATAATAGTTATTACAAATGCTTATAACCTTGTAGACGGTATTGATGGGCTTGCTGGGTCAGTTGGGGTAATAGCATCTTTGTTCTTTGGCACTTGGTTTTATCTTAACAATCTTGATTCGTTTGCCTTAATTTCCTTTGCTTTTGCTGGAGGACTTTTGGCGTTCTTAAATTTTAACTGGGCTCCTTCCAAGATATTTATGGGTGATACAGGGTCGCTATTGATAGGCTTTTTTCTGTCTATTGTTACAATCAAGTTTATTGACTCCAATTCAGGATTGGTATCTTCCGAATTTGCTTTTGGAGGGTCAATAGGAACCGCAATAGCAGTATTGATATTACCACTCGCTGATACCGCACGTGTTTTTGTCAAGCGAGTTGCCAAAGGCAAATCTCCTATGCACCCTGATAGAACGCATTTTCACCATATTTTGCTAAGACTAGGTTGTAATCACGCCCAGTCAACGGGAATTCTTGTAACGGTTAATATCGTCTTCGTGCTTCTGGCCTTGGTTTTGAAGAATTTTTCTGATGCCATTGTTATTCCTTCCATATTGGTGACTGTTTTTGCTTTGGGCACCATTCTTGAACTTATCTTTAAGTCAGCAATTGACAAACGAAAGGAAGAACTCAAAGAGCGAAATCGTGCTCAAAGAAACGAGACCAAAGTCGTTTCCATTTCTAAGAATGCGGGTTAGCCGTATTCATTCTCTCTAAACCTTCTTTTATATAATTATCTCTTATCTTGCAATAGATAAGTAGTTCCACCCTATGCGTTTATATCGATTGAAATGGGCTTTATTTTTAGCCCTAATTTTTTCCACTCACCTTATCATAGGACAGTCGCTACCTGATTTCTCCTCGGTTAATATTTCAGAGCTTTCGGATAAGCAGTTAGAACTGCTGATTCAAAGAGCGAATGCTGCTGGGTATTCCCAACAAGAGCTGCTACAATTAGCTAAAGGCCAAGGAGTTTCTGTTGAAGACATTGCAAAACTAAATAACCGTATAACGGACTTTAAGAGTAAGAGAGTTTCACCTGTTTCTTCCTCTCCAATTAATGATAGCAGGCTTAGAAAGGCATATCGAGATTCTTTGGATAGGGTAAGTACCTTAAGGTCGGAAATATTCGGTTTGGATGTCTTCAGTAATAGCTCTTTGCTATCTTTTCAAAATAGCCTCAATATCCCGACTCCTGAGGATTATCGATTGGGGCCAGGAGATGAATTGTTTATAGATGTTTATGGACAGTCAGAGAGTTACTACCAATCAGAGATAAATCCTGATGGGACTATTATACTGGAAAATGTCGGTCCCATAAGTATCTCGGGCCTTTCTATTAACCAAGCCAAGGCAACTGTCAGACGTAAACTAGGAGCCGTTTACCCAGGTTTAATAGGTGATAAACCAAATACATTTCTATCCATATCCGTGGGTCAACTCAGAACTATCAGCATCAGTGTTGTCGGTGCGATCCGAATACCAGGGACGTACAGTATGAGTTCTTTAAGCACAGTATTCAATGCCTTGTATAATGCCGGAGGAGTTACAGAGAAAGGAACGTTGAGAGAGATCAGAGTCTTCCGTGATAATAAGTTAGTCAGTGTCATTGATGTTTATGATTTTTTGGTAAACGGTAATTCCAAGGGGAATATTAGGCTAGAGAATAATGATGTTGTAATTGTTGGGCCTTATACCAATAGAGTGACATTATTGGGTGCTGTTAAAACGCCTGGTAAGTTTGAACTGAAAGAAAATGAATCGCTTGAGACCTTATTAGGTTATGCTGGAGGCTTTTCTGAGAATGCCTATTCGAATTCAATCAAAGTGAATCGAATTATTGATGGAGAAAGAGTAATTGCCGATGTTAGCTCCAATCAGTTTGAGGTTTTTAGTCCTAAGGCTGGAGATATTTTTGAAGTTGAGGAGGTATTGGATCGTTATAAAAACCGAGTCATTATTAAAGGGGCTGTTTTTAGGCCTGGTAATTATTCTATTACGGAACAATCCACTGTTAAGTCCATAATTGAAGAAGGATTTGCAATAAGACCAGATGCTTTTTTAAACCGTGCCTTTATTCTGAGAACCAAAGAAGACCTAAGTACCGAAACCATATCTTTCGATCTTGGTAGATTATTAAAAGGTGATATACCTGACATTAAACTTCAGAAGGAGGATGTGTTAAATATACTTTCCAAAAATGATTTGAGGGCGGAGAAGTACATTGAGATTTCTGGAGAAGTCAATAACACTGGGATCTTTGCTTATTCCGAAGGGATGACCTTGCGAGATGTTATTTTATTTGCAGGAGGTTTTAAAGAATCCGCGACTGGCAAACGCATAGATATCAATAGAAGAGTGACTGATGAGTCTGAAGTCAATTTTGACCTTTCTGAAGTTCTAATTGTCGATACGGATTTGAATTTTTTAAATACTGGCAGTAATGCTTCTTTCAGTATTGAGCCGTTTGATCATATAGTTGTCAGGCGTAACCCTAATTTTCATCGCCAAGAGTTTGCGAGTATCGAAGGGCAAGTTCTCTACCCAGGAAAGTATGCAATCAAAAATCATGGAGAGAGAATTTCGGATATACTCACCAGAGCTGGTGGATTAAACAATTATGCTTTTGCAGAGGGTGCCACTTTAATTAGAAGAACTGAGTTTTTTGAAGAAGAAACTGATATTGAACAGCAAATAGACGATTTAGTCGAATTGCAAAAAAGGCTTCAGATTGAACCTGAAACATTGACAGAGTCCGAGTATTTGATGATCGCTAGAGTTGAAGAAAACCTTACAAGGCTGGAGGAACAAAATGAAAGCAATCAGTCATTGTCTAATTTTGCCAAGAGAGAAAGACTCAAAGAGATACTTGAGAAGAACTCGCTTTTAGGGAATTCCTCGTTTAAGCAGGCAGAGGCGATCGGTATAAAGCTTGATGAAATTTTAAAAAGACCCGGTTCTCCTGCAGACCTTCTATTAGAGGAGGGAGATGTCTTGATTATCCCAAAAAAGACTGAAACAGTTCGGTTAAGAGGAAAACTACTCTATCCTACCACTGTGAGGTTCGAGGAAGGTAGGTCTCTTAAGCATTACATAAACAGTGCAGGCGGCTTCGATAACCGAGCCAAGAGAAACGGCACTTATGTAGTATATGCAAATGGTTCAGTGGCTAGAACCAAGAAATTTTTATGGTTCAGGTTTTATCCCAAGGTTGCTAGAGGTGCGGAGATTATTGTTCCCGCTAAGCCGCTTAAAATCCCACTTAGAATCCAAGACGTTGTGGCTGTCACAAGTGGTTTAGCTACATTAGTTCTTGTAGTAAATCAAATTACCAGCTCAAACTAATTTAGGTATACTATTAATCCAATGGAAACGCCTACAATTGGAATAATAATCATTAACTGGAACTCCTTTGAGTTAACACATGATTGTTTGAAGTCCTTGGAGAATGTCCACTACAGGGCCATCTCGGTCATTTTGGTAGATAATGACTCTTCAGATAATTCATTGGAGTTATTGAAGACCGCACACCCTTGGATTGTTACTGTAGAAAATACTCGGAATCTCGGGTTTACAGGTGGGAATAATAGCGGGATTAGAAAGGCACTTGAATTGGGTTGTGACTATGTAATGTTGTTGAACAATGACACTAAAGTTGAGCCAGACTTTTTGAATATTTTGTTAGCGAAAATCGAATCTGACTCGAGTATTGGTGCTGTCCAGCCTAAGATTTATTATGAGTCGGATCGAAACGTGATTTGGAATGCTGGAGGAAAGTATAATCCTTTATTTACCCGTCCAACACCAATCGGTGAGAATAAAATTGACGATGGATCCTATGAAACCACAAAACCTACAGACTGGATTACGGGATGTGCATTTTTAATTCGGAGTTCGGTCGTGAAAGAAGTCGGATTAACCAGTGAGCTATATTTTTATGGTTGTTTCGATGATGTGGATTACTCCATGGAAATCCGTAAAAAGGGGTATCAGTTGTACTTTTGTGCCGATTCCAAAGTTTATCATGCAGTAGGGATGGCTTCTAAGTCTGAAAAGGAGAATCCTGAGGGAGTCTTGAAGCCCTTCTTTCACTACTTGGCAACAAGGAATAATTGGTTTTTCATTAGAAGGCACGTCAAGAGTATTTATATAATTCCAACCTTGATTTATCAGATATACTCATTTCTGGGGCATATTGCATATTTTACCTTTAAAAGGAGATTTAGAAAGCTAAGGGCCTATCTTCATGGTTTTTTTCACGGTTTTACTAAACCCTTAGATGAAAGCAAATTAAATCACATCTCCTATATTCAACTGTATAAATGAACACTTTAGAATTATTTGATATACAAAGGATTATAGATAGTCAGTCTATTTATGAAAATGCAGAACCCTTTCCGCATCTAATTCTGGACGAGTTTTTACCTTTTAATTTGGCAGAGGATTTATTTTATGATTTCCCGAGTATAGGTGATACTAAGTTGTTCGAATACAACAATCCACTTGAAATAAAGAAAGCTCTGAATGATTGGAACTCTTATCCACCAGTTACTTATCAATTTCTTCAATTCTTAAACTCAGAGCCTGTTGTAAAGGCTTTGAGCAAATTGACGGGTGTACAACTTTATCCCGATAATGGATTACATGGAGGAGGCTGGCATATGCATGGTAGTGGGGGTAAGTTAAATCCACACTTGGATTATAGCATTCATCCTAAATTGGGTTTGCAGAGAAAGTTGAACCTGATAGTTTATTTGACAAAGGATTGGGAGGAAGACTGGGGAGGTAGCCTAGGGCTTTGGTCTCATGATGAAGAAAAGGGTTCACCTAATATTCTAAAGACGGAAGTACAAATCAAGTTTAACAGGGCTTTGTTGTTTGATACAACCTGCAACTCATGGCATGGTATTTCAAGACCAGTGAGCTGTCCTCAAGGATACTCCCGTAATTCAATAGCGGTCTACTATTTAGCAGATCCTGTGGAGAATGCTCCAGAAAGATCTAGAGCGCTTTATGCTCCGACTGAAGACCAAAGGGATGATGAAGAGATTCTTGATTTAATTAGGAAAAGAGTCGATGTCAAGACATCAAAATCAGTTTATAAATAAGTTTCTAGTTTTGTAAGAAAGGTATTGAATTGTGAATCAAGAAGAAAATCATATTGAAGAAGAAAAGATATCACTAGGGCTCTTAATTCAATGGTTTTTCGACTGGGTTAAATATCTTTTTTCTAAGTGGTTGCTTATCGGTATTGGTACTGTTTTGATCCTTATCCTGATAGTCGCATACAATTATCTTAAACCCAAAGTGTACTTTTCCAAAACAACCTTTGTTCTTGAAAACGAAAGTACTTCAAGTTTAGGTGGAATATCTTCTTTAGCCTCTGTGGCGGGCATTAATTTGGGCTCCATTACTGACGGGAATACACTTTTTCAGATAGACAATATTCAGGCGCTATATAGGTCATTTAATATGATTCAGAAGACTCTTTTGTTCAGTTATGATTTCCAATCCGGTAATGAGCAATTAATTAGTCGTTTGTCCAGTGTATTGGAATTGAATGATGATTTAATAAAAAAAGACCTGGACTTAGATAGTTTTAAGTTACCTAGAGAAGATTTTTCACGGGCACAGGATAGCGTTTTGTTTGAGTTATCTCTGTTGGTGCAAGAGCAGTTTTTGCATGTGGCTAAACCAAACAGAAAGACCTCGATTTTGGAGATTGGCTTTTACAGCAAAGATGAAGAGTTGGCCAAGGCGTTTAATGAAATTCATGTTAGAAATGTAAATCAATTTTACCAACAGACTAAAGCTAAAAAGGCGAGTTTAAGTGTAGAGGCACTTACTAAACAGGCTGATAGTGTAAGAACTGCTTTAGATGAGTCGTTGCTTTTTTTGGCACAAGCCGAAGAGAGCGTCCCGAATCCTAACCCGCTTTACAGAATGAGTCAAGTTCCTTATCAGAAGGCATTGATTCAGGTACAGGCGAATGGTGCTGTTTATCAGGAGATAGTTAAACAGTTAGAAATTGCTAAGATTTCTTTACGCAATAATACTCCTTTGATTCAAGTGATTGATATTCCCAAATACCCACTTCAACACAACCAATGGAAACTTTTCAAAACACTTGTTGTTGGCATTGTTGTTGGTTTGGCTCTAATGCTTCTTTACTTTACCTTAAAGCGTATGTTTAGTATCGCTTTGAAAAATTAGTTTTCAAAGTGAACAACTTTTAGCTAAAAACTTGCGCTTTTTAAAACAGGTACATTCCAAAAACTTTATTAACCTATCTCTCAATCAAGGAGTCAATGTACTTGTAGCCCTTGTGGTGACTCCATATGTCTTTCAGACTTTGGGCGAGGATGTTTTTGGTGTGATTAACCTTTCTCTTTCTATAGTGATGCTTTTCAGCATTCTGGTGAATTATGGCTTTCACCTGAATGGTCCCAAAAGACTGGCGCTAGTGAGACACAGCTTAGAAAAGAAGGAAGTTCTGATTAACGAAATACTTTGGACAAGACTTTTCGTTGCTGTTCTGTTGTTCTCTGTTCTTTTACTGTTAATAAACGTTTTTGGTGTATTTCATCGGCAGTCCGTCATATTACTGTTTTCCACCATAATTCTCTTGAACGAGGCCGTTTTCCCAATGTTTATTTTGCAAGGACTGGATAGAATTTCCTGGCTGGCTTACGGAAATGTTGTTACAAAAGTCATATATGCTTTTTCCATTTATCTAATTCTAAGATCACCTACTCAGGCCAAATGGGTCAATTTTCTATTTGGAATGAGTGCCTTCATGGTGAACGTAGTGTTGTTACATTTAATTTATAGGGCAGAAAAGATAAAGCTGAGACCACCAACCTTTAGTGCGTTGCAAGTTAGGTTTCGAGAGAACTTTCACTACTTCCTCTCTACGATTGCAGGTCATATTTCTATACATGGGGGAGTAGTGATTCTAAGTAATTTTATTTCGGATTTTCAATTGGGTCAGTATGCGTTGGCGCAGAGAGTGGCATTCTTATTAAGATTGGTACCTATGTTCATTGTGCAATCTATACTTCAACAAGCAACAAGAATGTATCATGAAGACAGAGTTAAGTATCACGCCTACCTCTCAAAGGCGTATATTACAAGTCTGGCAATTACACTATTCATAGGAATAAGCTTTTCTTTAGGAGCTCCATATGTCATTCGAGTTGTTGGAGGAGATTATATTGATTTCAGTGCAGATTTACTCCGAGTAATGTCCTTTATTCCCTTTATGAGTGCTCTTAACGTGAAGAACATAACAAAGATTTTGGCTACTGAGCGGAAGTCTGAATTGGTCAAGGCTACTTGGGTTACTGCCTGCTTTATGGTATTGGCATCATTAATTGGTAGTTATTATTATGGTGCCATGGGCCTAGCTTTTGCTCTTCTACTGACAGAAGTAATTAACTTTGCTGCTCATGGCATGATGCTGAGGTTATCAGCAAGTCCAAATTTTTAACACCCTATAGAGTTGAGCATTGTTGCTTCCTTATTACTAATTGCGTATGCTATATTCTATATATACATAGCACAACAGCTTCTGAAGGCTGATTTTAAATACCTACTTTTTTACTGTATACTGATTTTGCCGGTTTATTCCGTTTTCTTGAATATTATTTATGTAGGTTTTAAAGTCCCAGTTCTTAACCAGATTTTACAGTATTCTAAAGAGGTTCTAATCTTTGGTGGAGCAATTATGATTCTTTTTGGCTCTCAAAATCATATAAAGAGGCAATGGAAATTAGGCTTATTGGATAAAACTCTCTTTCTATTTACACTAATAGCTATAGCCTATGCCATCCTTCCTGTTGGCGAAGCAGCATTCATCAATAAGATTGTTTATCTGAAGAATGTGTTACTTATTCCTGTCTTTTATTTGTTCGGGAGAAATACAAAATTGACCTATGCCGATTGGAATACAGGTTTTAAGCTCTTCTTGGGACTTACTCTCGTTACGACAATAGTGGTTGTATTTGAGAAGATGGTAGGCTATCACTTACATGCATTCATCGATTCCGCACTCTATCATAGAGAAATGAAGGACATCGATTTAAAAGGAGTCTTTGGTATTGGCTATACATTTGAAGCGCAAGGTGGTAAACCTCGGTATGCATCTCTCTATGCTAATCCTTTGGAGCTTTCAGCTTCAATGCTTCTCTTGGTGTCATATACCATTTATCAGATGGTAAATTCTAAAAATAAAACCAACAAGCTGATATACTTTTTCTTTCTTGTATTAGGTCTCCTGAGCCTTTTATTTGCTTATTCTCGAGCCACTTTCCTGGCATTTTTTGTGATGCTAGTATTTGTGGCATTTCAGCTAAAGTATTATCGTATAATTCTGAGTACATTCGTCTTAGCTTCAGTTTTTGGTCTTTACTTTATGTTTCTAGCTTCTGACGAGCTAAGATATTTTGTCATTGACACAATTACTTTTCAGAACTCTTCAAGTTTGACACATGTTTTGGATTGGCTGGAAGCAATTGATAGTATGATCAATAATCCATTTGGTATAGGTTTGGGAACCAGTGGAAATGTTGGTGGGGTTGAGAGTGACCTAATAGTTGGTGGGGAAAATCAGTTTTTAATCTATGGAGTACAAATGGGGTTCTTAGGTGCCTTTATTTATTTCCTTGTCTTGTTCTTAGGAATCAAACACTGTTTTGCTTATCAGCGCACCTTAGGCTCTAATGAGGAAAAAATGGTTCCTTTCATTGCCGCCTCTGTTAAGTTTGGACTTTTGCTACCGCTCCTAACAGCTAATGTGGAGGCTTATCTCTTTATTTCATTAGTAACATGGTGGATGATAGGCCATGGAGAGGATCAGTATATTGATAGCAAAAAACACGTACAATATAGTAATCCAATGAGTCGGTTAAAACTAAAATCAGATTGAAAAGAGACGTTCGTATCACTCAAATTTCATGTATTTATCAGACTTTTTCTTTCTACCTAAGACACGATACAGAGGTCTTTGAAGCGGTTTCAGAAACTGGAGAGCATCTTTAATAGGGTGTACTGAGTGCTTATAACTTGCTTTAAAGGCTTTTTCAGCGGACTCATTAACCGTAGTATTCCTTTCTTTACCACCAATTTTAACGAGAGCAAAGCCGCCCCACATTTCCCTATAAGTATCGTTTTGCCAAAACGAGCCTTGAACATAATCTAACTCGATGTATTCAACATGATTATACTTGGTATAATCGATCATCTTCATTCCTTTGCGAGATCTGGGGTTGAAACTATCATGAATTAGAACAGTCAGATCGTTTTTGTGAGGGTACTCTAAAATCGCTCTCAAATCTCTATAAACTCCCATTTTTGAGTGATCACCATCAACCAAAATGAAGTTGAGTTTTCCCCCCTTGTTTTCAATGGTTTTAAAAAGGTCGGGCAATATTTCAGCAGACTTCCCTACCGAGAAGCTAACATTATCAAATTTCTCCTTTAAGGTTCTTTTTGGTTCATTACTGATGTCTATTGAGTAGACCTTCCGTGAATATTCACTTATTACTTGTAAACTCCCTCCCCTATATGTTCCTATTTCTATGGAACAATCTGGCTTTAGATGTTCGAGGAGACCAATTAGAGTATATTTCTCAGCTCGAGACATCTCCCAGTCATAGTCTGAGTTAGGTAGAAAATTTGAAAAAAATGGGCGACCTGAATCGAACTGCTGATCTGACATTAGTAATTACTTTGTAAACTGATTCGAAGATAAAGGAATACTTATTCAATGGTGGTATTGATAATGAGTGATTTTTTATGAACGGATACTTAGTAGATGACTTGATAAAAAAGAGATTTTATTCTATCTAAGGAGTTTTTATGGATATCAGCTGTGAGAAGCTTAGTTTGATGCCGAATAGTATATAATCCCATATATATTGAAAATACTACAGGTCCATAATATTTTTATCGGTAAAACTGGAGAAGAGACCGTTTTGGAAGAGGAAAGGATTATACTCGAGAAAAATGGGCATCAGGTAGTCCAATTTTTAAAGGATAATTCGACTTTGAGTTCTGCTAATGTTTTTGCAAAAGCAAGATTATACTCCAACCTAAGGAACTCCGAAATTGTAGCCAAAGAGCTAGAGTTATTGATAGAAAAGGAAAATCCTGATATCTGTCACGTTCATAATACATTTCCATTAGTCACACCTGTGATTTATAGAGTCTGCAATGAGATGAATGTGCCGGTTGTGAAAACACTTCATAATTATAAAATGGTGTGTACTAACAGCTTAATGTTTAGGAAGGGTGCTGTGTGTGAGAAATGCTTGAATAAGTCGTTTTACAATTCAATTAAGTATAAGTGTTATAGAGATTCCTACCTGGCCACAGCCATTCAAGCAAATGTACTTCAGCATCATAGGAATTCTGAGACATGGTCACGAAGAGTAGATGCTTTCTTTTGTTTAACAGAGTTCCAGAAGGACCTGTTGGCTTCTGGAGGGTTGCCAGCGAGTAAACTATATGTAAAGCCAAATTTTATTAAGAGAGATAATTCAACGGTTACTTACGATGATTTTTTTCTTTTTGTAGGTAAGGTTGATGATTACAAGGGGCTTCAAGACCTTCTGTATTTATTCGAAAGAAACATTAGGTCGAAATTCGTAGTGATCGGCAAAGCCGACAATCAAGACATCTTTAATGAGTTTAACAATGTAGATTATCTTGGCGAACAAGGAAGGGATGTGGTCTTGGATCACATGAAAAGATGCAGGGCGGTTATATTTCCGAGTTTGTATTATGAAGGTATGCCGATGGTGATTTTAGAAGCATTCTCGAATAGCAAGGCTGTAGTTTCGAGAGATCGAGGAGCAATGAGTTCAATGATTATTGAGAACTACAATGGCTTGAAATATGAAGATGTAGATAAGCTCGTTGAGATTGTTGAAAAGCTAGATGCTGAAAAGTCTATATCTATGAGACTTGGTGAAAATGCATATCTCGACTACCAGAATAAATATACTGAGCAGAAGGGTTATGAAAAATTGATAGGGCTTTACTCTTTAGTAATTAAAAAGAAGCAACGTTGAATAGGTTCATTTGATAAAATGAGAGTAAAAAGGCCATATAGCATTCAAGAGCATTTTTCTGCGTTGAGAAAGGTATTTATTACAAGGCTTTCCTTATGGCTACTTAAATTTTATAGGCCTAAGAAGTTGGTTGTAATAAGAGATGGCGGCTTAGGAGATTGCATAATGGCGACTTCAATAGTCAATGCTCTGAGAGAAAAATATATTGAGAGCAATTTGATCGTAAGTGCGAGCTACCCTGAACTATTCTATGACTACGAAACTGCTAATCACTCATTCCTTACTTTCCCAGTCATTTGGCTTAGTTATACATACTATGATTTTATTCCATGGGTAAAGAATGAGCCTTTGCACTGTGCTCATATTATGGCAAAACTGGCTGGTTTAGGTAGTGAGTTTAAGTACAAGCCTCAATTAGTTGTTAATGCCTTAGATCATCAAATGTTTTTTAATAAGCACATAGCGTCTAAGAACTATATTGTGATTCAACCTACAGCTGGAGGCTGGCTCAAAGAAAAGAATTGGAAGAAGACTGCATGGGATGAGCTCTTGGAAGAGTTAAAGAAAGATTATGAAATAGTCTATCAGATAGGTACCGAAGCTGATCCAGCGATCGAAAATGCAATTGACCTGAGAGGTAAGACAACAATTTATGAGAGCTTTCTACTGGTTAAACATGCACAATTGCTTGTGGGAGTCAATTCCTTTGCTGAGCAAGCCTCATGGGCCTTTAATACCAGCTCGGTTATTCTTTATGGCCCCACCAACCCGATGTACTCCTTGAACCCTAGTCAATTTGCGGTATTTTCAAACCAAGTTACCTCTTATGACATAATGAACACTAAGCGATATGAGTTTCCATCGATAGAAGAAGTAGAGCCTATTACAGTATTAGAGGCTATTCGGCAAGCAGCCCCAATTGAGTAAATGCTCTAAATGATTAATTAAGTATAGATGTTAAAAAATGCCCTTTTGGTATGAGTTCTACTTTTAGAAAGTATAAACTATTTGTTCCAGAATATGCCGATGTAGATTACAATTCTGCTTCGGAAATTATTATCGATTACGCCTCGAAGAGAAATAGTTTCGGAGTGTCAGCGCTAGCTGTTCATGGCTTGATAGAGAGCCTCGTGAATGTAGAGTTAAGAGACGTAATCAATAAAATTGATTTAATCGTTCCTGATGGTCAACCAGTGAGATGGGCGCTAAATAGTTTTTATAAATTAGGAATGAAGGAAAGAGTATATGGACCAGAACTCACACTTTGGGTATTGAAGAAAGCCAATATTGAAGGTTTGAGTGTATACCTTTATGGAAGTACTGAAGATACATTGACAAAGCTCAATGCCTTTATACAAGAGGAGTTTCCAAACGTGGTGATTTGCGGAATGCACATTGATCGGTTTAGAGATGCTTCAGATGAAGAGGATAAGGAAGACATTGAGAAAATCAATGAGAGTAAGGCCAATATAGTCTTAGTAGGCAGAGGTTGTCCAAGACAAGAGTTTTGGGTAGCAGATCATAAAGGCAAAGTAAATGCAGTGATGATGGCGGTTGGTGCAGCTTTTGATTTTCATGCCGGTACCCTAAAACAAGCACCTAATTGGATGCAGGGTATGGGTTTAGAATGGTTATATAGGCTGTTCCAGGAGCCAAAAAGACTTTGGAAAAGATATCTCCTGACCAACTCAATGTTTATTTACTATTATCTTAAATTCAAGCTATTAAAAAAAGATCCTAGTCTTTAATGTTACTAAGTCAAAAGATTGACACAGCGATTGACGTTGTTGAACAAGATGTTAAGAATGTCAGCTACTCGCGTGATATTGAATATTTCCGTTATCATAAACAAAGGTTTCGGAAGTTGGCTACAAGCGTCTCTGAATTATTGCCGCAGGGAGGTAAAATACTAGAGGTAGGAGGTCATTATCTTCAAACGGCATCTATTCTTTCTGAACTTAATTTCGATGTTGAGTCTGTTGACGTCTCAGCCTTTTGGGAGATGGATTTCGTAATCCAACGAAGTAAGGACTTTGAGATTAAAGGGATTACTGAAAATAACCTTCAACATTTTGATCTTAATAAGAATCTTTCTGGGGATTATGACCTAGTGATTTTCACAGAAATTCTGGAGCATATAACATTCAATCCTATTCGGTTTTGGAAATGTATTTATAATCAACTAGCCGATGGAGGGTATATTTACATAACAACCCCAAATGCTTTTTCTTTACCCCATCTAGTCAGAGCCCAATTCAACTTGCTAAGAATGAAATCTTTGGGTATTAAGGTTGACGAAATATTTTCGGAAGTGACTTATGGGCACCACTGGAAAGAATATTCAGCTAAGGAAATTAAGTACTACTTCAAATGCCTTTCGGAAGACTTCGATATATCTATCAACTACTTTAGCTATGGTACTCAAAAGAGTACTGGTTTTAGAAATGGTATTTGGAATAGCTTACTGTATATAGGCTCAATTACAAAGTTTTTGGCTTCAGGTTTAGAAGCTGTGGTTCAAAAGAAGTCTACTGATCAAGGGTTTAATCTTAAGACTCCCAGCTATTAAAGGTTTAGAAAGTATAGAGGATTTTGAAGTCTAGGTTTAAGTTGTTCCTGTCTTTTCCTGGCCTGTATTGAAAAGGAGAACCGTTGGGGTCAAACCGAACTTCCCACTGATAATTAAGTGAGTGCGTATAAAAAGCAGACACTGAAATTAACATTTTCTGATACTGAAAATCTAAGAAGCCATATATGTTATAGTCTACCCAGTATCTGGTGAAGTCAGTGGAGAAAGCCGCTGTCATAAAGTCGTTATTGTGCACACGCCTTTCAATAGCTCCTCCTATTTTTTTCAACCCTTTCAGCCAAGATAGTTCCAAGTACTGTCCATTTCCACCAGGTCCAAGACCCGATCCAAGGACCTCTCCATTGTTCGTATATCCATCTCGTACACTACTATGATGATACCAAGCTCCTGCGTTTCTAGCAAACCGACTTTCAGTTTGTGACATTTGGGTCCATTCAAAATTGAACTGAAGATCAGCGTCTGGATCGGAAGTTGGGAAGAGTTTATTAATGCCGACCGTCAGGGCACGCGAGTGATCTGTATCAACCAGTAAATCTCTAAGGTTGGCAGCTGCATCATTTTTGCCAAACTCGAAATAAAACTCGGCTTTTGAATCATACCAAATCCATCTTCCGAAGATACTTGCTGCTTGATCTCTAGCTTGTTCATCTAGTGTAACGTTGTTGTCATTGTTTCTGAATAGATTAGAAAATGCGGGGAAGTAATCATTGGTCTCTTTTACTGTCTCATAGTATTGCTGTACCCATCTAGTAATGCCCAGCGATAACCCCTTGATCCACTTAGGAGAATAAGAGAAAGAAACTGCTTGAAGATATCTCCAATCATCGGGTTTAGGTATGAAAGCAATAAAACCCCTAAAAGTTTGGTCAGCCGCAGGTGGATTATAATCAGAGGCTTCAAGTCTACCTGTGATAAACTGACCTTCAAAACTACCAATAGCTGTTTTTATTGGCCTTTGAGTATTCAAGGTAATATGGGCAAAGCCCTGAGCATTATGGCTCATCATTAGGCTGTTTCTTCTTGAGGGTCCCCACCAGATATTTTCTGTAGATAAACCTAAGGAAAGCCCCCATTTATTTAATCTTATACTTGACTGCCCTGGTAGGAGTTTATAATAACTATCTGTGCCATAGCGCTCGGGTTCGTCTATTTGATTCCAGAAGGCATATCTTGTTAGCCATGTACTTTCCCAATGCCGTGGCTTTTCGGGAAAGCCTTGATAAGCATTGTTTTCGGCAAAAATAAATTCAGGCTTTAGTTGAATGGACAGTGGTCCAAGTTCGGCATAAATGCCTGCACTTAAATAAGTTTGAAGACCTCTTGACCTTATCATAGCCCCATCATTTCTACTGTCAGGGTGATCATGGTCATATGCAATTCTAAAGTCTAAAGGAAGAAGTGCTACTTTCGATGATTTTCTTGAGTAAATTGGCTTGTAAATTCCTGACAATTCTTGTGGAAGATTCGTTTCATCAATACCATTTTTTGAGAAAACTATTGGTCGGTAATTGAAAGAAAAGGTGCTGTCGAAGCTTCCTTTCAACTGTTCACGTCTGAGGTAATCTTGAACTATTGCAGAACCTAACGTAACCGTTTGAGCGAATGAAGTAGCAGTTACAGCGTATAAAATGAAACCAATAAATGATTTTCTAAACATTACTCTTTCTTAAAGGTGCTTACAGATAGGTTATCGAGTGACCAGCTTTCATCACATAGGTTTCCATTTAATTTGTCATAAAAGGTTAGTACCGCAGTTCTATCCTTGTGAGGGAATACTAAATCCATTTTGTACATGGATGTTCCAGTAGGTGTATTAGACCACAAGCATCTTCCGTTGGTTAAAAGTGATGCTCCTTTTTTGGCGTCATTTGTAAGTGGAAATTGATCTGGAAATGACTGAGTATAACAAAAACCTGGAATACAGAGGCCATTTGAAAAAGTGGTTTCATAATAGAGGATATCGCTTCCCTTGAGGTTTTTTGCTGTGTCTATTTCTAATACCCATGAATCCTTTTCATCAAGAGCCTCCCCATCGAGATTTGCATTTCCTTCCCAAGAATCATGAACATAAAGGTCGAATGTCAAACGAATGAAATCATGCTCGGGCAAACTGGGCAAGTTCAGGTTGAAACCTCTTTTATTAAAGAAACCCATTACCCTATTACTCTCAAATATTGAGATAAAGACACCTTCTATACCTGTATAGTCTTCAGATTCGAAGTCATTGTTATAAACAGCAATTTCTGGCTTCAGACTAAAGTCTTTACACCCCATCAAAATGAGTACTAGTGCTATTATTAAAACTCTGGAATTCTGTCCTGACAATGCGATTTTATATAATCTATTTGCTCATTAAAGAGTCGAAAATAGGAACTATTTGATCATAGTGAAAAAGGAATTAAGTAATTCTTAGTCATACTGACTGATATAATACACAATTGGATTTTTTGATCTGGTAGAACACTTCTATATTCAGTGCAAATTTGTAAGCAGTGAAATCTATACTTGTCACAGGTTCTGGTGGACTTATAGGAAGTGAAGTAGTGAACTTTTTTGATCGTCTTGGTTGGAAAGTATTTGGGCTGGACAACAATATGAGGGCAGATTTTTTTGGAGTCAATGGGGATACCACCTGGAACATCAAACGGTTATCAATCGCTTGTTCAAACTATCAGCACTTTGAACAAGATATAAGAGATAGAAAGGGGGTAAAAGAACTTATTGCTCGATTAAAACCTGAGGCAATTGTCCATTGTGCTGCTCAGCCAAGCCATGACTTGGCTGCTTCAAGACCGTTTGACGATTTTGACGTCAATGCAGTAGGCACTTTAAACCTTTTGGAAGGATTAAGAAATTACTCTACTGAAATACCTTTTGTTCATATGTCGACAAATAAGGTCTACGGTGATGCCCCGAATAATCTTAATATCGTAGAAAATGAGACACGGTGGGAGTATGGGGATGAGACTTTTCATGAGGGAATTAGTGAGACTTTTCCTATAGATCAATCCAAACACTCAATTTTTGGAGCCTCAAAAGTAGCAGCGGATGTCATGGTGCAAGAGTATGGTCGATACTTTGGAATGCCCACTTGTTGTTTGAGAGGGGGCTGTTTGACTGGTCCCAATCATAGTGGTGTGGAACTTCATGGCTTTTTGAGTTATTTAATCAAGTGCAATTTAACGGAGAAGAACTATACCATTTTTGGTTATAAGGGTAAGCAAGTTAGGGATAATATTCATGCTTATGATGTTGCTCGTTTTATCGAGGAGTTTTTGATACAACCAAGGATTGGGGAAGTTTATAATTTAGGAGGGGGTAGAGAGAATTCAATCTCCATTCTAGAAGCCTTTGATTTAATTTCTTCTATTTCAGGAAAAAAAATGAGATATGAGTATTCAGATCAAAATCGGTCAGGGGATCATATTTGTTATATTTCTGACTTGTCAAAGGTGAAAGCACACTATCCCAGATGGTCAATAACCAAGGGTTTGAATTTGACCTTTGAAGAGATTTATCTTTCATGGAAGCAGCGATCCGCTTAACTAAACTTGAGAAATTGAATACAAAATTACTCTGTGCCCTTTTTCTGTTAACGATAGCTTCTTTTTCTGCTTATGCTCAAAGTTTTCCGAATAAAGACAGTTTAAATGTCAAATTTGCTATTGGTACTGCAACATCAACAGAGCCCAGCTTTCTTCCTTTCTATCTTGTGAACGATCGTTATGGCTTAGTCGATGAAGGCGATAATGTTTTTGTTCGAGGAAATTTGCAATATCAGAAAGATATTTTGGACCAGGTCGATTTCACAACAGGCTTTTCTTTCAGAAATGATCTCTTGAACACATACTTTCTCAGGCTAGATCATAAATGGCTATACCTGAGGATAGGTAGTCAGAAGGAACAGCGGGGAGGATTGGAAGAGTCTCTCTCAAGTGGTTCTATGGGCATTAGCAGAAATGCTCGACCAATTCCGATGATTTCCATAGGAATTGATGAGTATGTTGATGTTCCTTTCACCAATGGTTACTTCAAGACTAAAGGTCATTTGGATCATGGGTGGTTTGAAAGTGACAGGTACATATCAAATGCACTTCTTCATTCGAAGTCTTTCTATTTGAAGCTTGACTTGGAAGATGAGATTGGTTGGACCGCAGCTTCTGGTGTCGTTCATTTCGCACAATATGGTGGGATATCACCGCAAGGTGATCAACAACCAAGTTCTTTTTCAGATTTTCTGAGGGTGTTTTTGGGTTCAGGCATACCCAATCCTGATGGCACTACGGCTGGAGAAAGCAACGGCCTTGGCAATCATTTAGGTATTATAGAGACCACCGTCACGCACAGGTTAGGTGATCATAAGTTGACGATTAATTATCAAAAACCTTTTGAAGATCTGGGAGGCTTGCAGTATGTGAGTTTGACAGACTATCTTTTTGGTTTAGAATGGTCATTACCTAAGAAAGAGTCACCTGTTAACACAATTTACCTTGAGTACATTCAAACAAAATGGCAGGGAGGCCCTGGATTGCCTGACCCGACTAATGAAGTGCCTACTGAAACAGAGAATTTTGGGTACTCATTTGGAGGGCGTGATGATATGTATAATAACTGGCTTTATAGATCAGGTTGGACTTATGGAGGGCAAGTAATAGGGAATCCACTTTTTTTGACCCATGAAAGAGTCCAAGAGTTTCTTGGATCTTTTCCAGATTATACGGTTTCCATTGCCAGCAACAGACTCAGGGCTGTGCATTTAGGTTTCAGGGGCAAGGTAAGTTCAAAACTTGGGTATGAAGGTTTGTTCACATATACTCAGAATTTCGGGACATACGCTGGATTGTATGAAGGCCGTTTTGAGTGGGATGGTATAATAAATGATACAAGTTTTGATTATGTTTTTAGACCAATGAGAGAGCAGTTTTACTCTCAAGTTAAACTTGTCTACGAGAATGTATTTGATGATATGCCTATACACTTAGGGATAAGGTTGGCTTACGATTTTGGTGATCTTTATAATCTTTTTGGCTCTGAAATCTCTTTCGTCTATAATTTAACTAAATGATAAATCATACATAGTGTGGATAAAGAGCAAGGTTTTGTATTTTTGATTATATCATTTATTCAATTTCTGCTATCAGTTTGAAGTTTTTTTAAACAAAGTTGAAAAAGCGTTTTAATAAATATTTCCCACCCTTGTTCATAGCTGGAGAGCTTGTGATAGCATCCCTTCTCTTCTTTATCTCTTTGTACATAGCCTTTGGTTCTTTTCAACTTGTAAAACCATATACCCATGCTTTTTTGACTTATTTGACTATATGGCCGATTTTGTCATATGTAAGTCGCGATTTTAAGATTGGAAGAGCTGTTAGTTACTATAATACCTTTAAAAGGGCATTTACCAGTGTATTTATTTTCGTATCGATTATTTCTTTACTCTGGCTTTTTCTTGCCGAAAGTGCTATTGACAGACATTTTATCATGTCTCTTATTCTTCTGCTCTTTGTTTGGCTAACCATATATCGCGTCTCGGTTCACCTGATCCTTGATAAGTATCGCACTTTTGGTGGAAATATCAGAAATACAGTAATTATCGGTTATGACCAACTTGGCTTTAAGCTTTATGACCTTCTCATTAGAAAACCACATTATGGTATAAGATGTAAAGGTATATTCTCAGTCGATCGATCAGATCATACAACAAATGATTACCCCCTAGCGGGTGTCCTTGATGATTTTTTTAAGCTTGATTTATCTGAATTGGATTCGATTTACATAAGTGATAGACTGAATAAGCGTACCAAAGACAGTTTAATTCAATTTGCAGATAGTCATGCGAAGCGAATAAAATTACTGCCTGAGTTCAAAACTGATCTTCTAAAGACTTTTGTCTTGCGAAGGTACGAGAGTGTTGCGGTCATCGATATCAATAATTTGCCGTTAGATGGACTGGTAAACAGGATTGTGAAACGCTCTTTTGATTTGTTATTTTCCTTAATGGTTACTGTTTTTGTTCTTTCATGGATGTGGCCTCTTTTTGGATTAATCATAAAACTTGACAGCAGAGGCCCTGTCTTCTTTAAACAGTACAGAGAGGGTAAAGATGGGTCAAGGTTCCTTTGTTTGAAGTTTAGAACTATGGTGCTAAATGAGCATGCAGATACTATGTGGGCAGCCAGAAATGACCCCCGAACAACAAAATTTGGTTCCTTCCTAAGGAGAACTTCGTTAGATGAATTCCCTCAATTTCTGAATGTTCTTGTGGGTCAGATGTCGGTGGTGGGTCCCAGGCCACACCCAATCTCTTTGAATAATGCCTATAAGTCTAAAGTAGAAAAGTTCGCTAAAAGGCATGAGTCAAGACCAGGAGTGACTGGATTGGCTCAGGCTATGGGGTACAGAGGAGAGATCAACGAATACCATCAGATGAGTTCAAGAGTTAAGCTTGATAGGTTCTATCTACAGAATTGGTCATTCCTTTTGGATATTAAAATAGTGCTATTGACGGTTTTGGGTATTATGAAGGGCCAAGAAAAGGCTTATTAGTCTAGAAAGTTAAACTCTTGGTATACTGGAGTCGTAAACCAAAATTTCTCTGAGATCCAAAATTGGCTTCTTGAT
Organism: Roseivirga sp. 4D4; assembly: GCF_001747095.1. Classification (NCBI taxonomy): domain Bacteria; kingdom Pseudomonadati; phylum Bacteroidota; class Cytophagia; order Cytophagales; family Roseivirgaceae; genus Roseivirga; species Roseivirga sp. 4D4. The sequence continues at coordinate 3,047,607 of NZ_MDGP01000001.1, read as the reverse complement.
AATTGAGTGTGCTACCGAAACTTGCATAGCTTGATAGCTGGTAATTCAATGCGACATTGACAGCCCTTAATCTCAATGATGGGTCAATAACTTCAAACTTGGTGCCCTTGTTCTGAAAGTCAATATAGTTGACCTGATAGTTTAGCTTTCTAATTGATCCGCTGATTCCAATATTCACGGCATTAATGCTATTCTTAATTCTTGATGAGGAGGTTGACCCCTCATTTAAAAGTAAGAAAATTGGGTTTCCAATTACTTGATTATGATAAGACCACCCTGTTCTATATACGGAGTTATTAAAGAAATTGTCGGGTTCAAATATTGTGGTGCCGTCATCCGCTACTTTTTGTGCATTTTGGTTATTGGTTCTCACGACTTCTAACAGCACTTTCTTGATTAGTCTGCTATTCTTGAAATGAATAGAAGCCCCTATAAGGCCATCTCTCCAATTAAAAGGTGTCAAGCCTGATTTATCTTCCCATAAGAATTGCCAATAATTTGTCAATACGAAGCTTTTGAATTCAAAGCTCCCCCTTAAATCATAGCTACCGAGGTGATTTCCAAGTGCGTTTCGTTGGTCGGTCGATAGTGCATCACTACCTCCGGATGACCCTAAGAAAATTCTTGCATAGTTCTTAAGACCTGTTGGCTGAGTGCTTTCATTTTGCGAGTTACTCCCACCCCATTGTGCATTATGATTTAGTCCCCCTATTAACGTGAGCTTATTTTGAAATAACTTGGCTCTTAAGTAAAGGTATTTTTGGTGGAGCATAGCTTCACTTTGAAATCTATTTTGTTCAAACCAGCCATGAGCTAAATAGGCCTGGAAAGATAAATTTTTACCAAGTACTGGGCTTTTTTGCCAGCCGTTTGTTGATACCAACACCTTAGGAATGGGTCTTGCATTATTCCCATAGACTAAATTCCCAATGCTCAGTGTAGTATCACTAAGTCCGAAGAATTCCTCATCATAGCCCATTCTGAATCTGAGAAAATTTGTTTCAAAGCCAAAGTTGGCTTGAATGAATTTGCCATTAACGCGCTCGCGTATATTGAGAATTGACTCAAATTCCCAATTCAAATTGAACCCCTCAATCACTGGATAACTTCCACGGTAGTCTAAAATTTGGTAGTGTGAGTTGGCAGATTCAGCTGTAAATCGATTGGAATTGTTCGATTTCATCCAGAAAGGCAACTTGTCCTTGGCGCTTATCAAGACTCCTCCCTCAAATTTTAGGTTGTGTATTGCAGAACGACTGCTGTCACCTGCATATTCTTGGCTATAAAGACTTGAATAAGCAATAAATAATAAAAAAATAAGTCTAATTCTGACCATATACATTAGACTTCATTAACGTTAAAAAGGTTGTAAAGCTACTTGATAAATGAAGAAAAATTTTTGTGCTCAGTTTTGTGCAACTTCTCTTCAGGTAGTGATTTGAAATATTCGTATGTGATCTTTAACCCTACCTTGCGATCGACTTTGGCATCCCAGCCAAGTATTTTCTTTGCTTTGGAAGTATCTGGTTGACGCTGCATTGGATCATCCTTAGGTAGTGGTTTGTAGATTACTTTTTGATCGGTGCCAGTAAGCTTTATTATTTCCTCTGCAAACTGGGAGATGGTGATCTCATCAGGGTTACCAATATTGACCGGATAAGGATAATCGGACATCAACAGTCTGAAAATTCCTTCTACCTGATCATCTACATAGCAGAAAGATCTAGTCTGACTACCATCTCCAAATACCGTAAGGTCTTCTCCTCTGAGGGCCTGACCTATAAATGCAGGTAAAACACGTCCGTCATTTAACCTCATCCTTGGGCCGTAAGTATTGAAAATCCGTACTATTCTCGTCTCTAATTTATGATAAGTGTGGTAGGCCATAGTAATGGCTTCCTGGAATCTTTTCGCTTCGTCATAAACTCCTCTAGGTCCAACTGGATTGACGTTACCGTAGTACTCTTCCACCTGTGGATGCACTAATGGGTCCCCATAAACCTCTGAAGTCGAAGCGATAAGCATCCTTGCCTTTTTCACCCTAGCTAGACCTAACAAGTTATGAGTACCCAATGAGCCAACCTTTAAAGTCTGGATGGGTATTTTGAGGTAGTCTATTGGGCTTGCCGGGGAGGCAAAATGTAAGATATAGTCAAGTTTTCCAGAGACATGAACAAAATTAGACACATCATGATGGTGAAATTCAAAGTTTTCAAGAGGCATCAAATGCGCAATATTGTCTAGACTACCTGTTATTAGGTTGTCCATGCCTATCACTTCAAAACCCTCATTGACGAATCGATCGCATAGATGAGAGCCCAAGAAACCTGCCGCACCAGTAATCAGCACTCTTTCTTTCATGATCCTAGTTCAATCCAATGCCAAAGTAAGTATAACCAAGCTCCTTCATTTCATTCTGGTCATAAACATTTCGTCCATCGAAAATGATTTTATTCTTGAGAAGCTTACTTACCACAGTAAAATTCGGAATTCGGAATTCTGGCCACTCAGTGACAAGGAGCAATGCATCCGCATCCACGAGTGCTTCATACTCATCTTTAGTATAAGTTATTGTATCACCTAAATCTCTATGAGCTTCTTCCATCGCGACTGGGTCAAATGCCTTTATTTGGGCACCTAATCCCAGCAGTTGATTGATGATTACAATTGATGGGGCTTCTCTCATGTCATCTGTCTTAGGCTTGAATGAAAGTCCCCAAACTGCGAAAGTCATACCGCTCAAGTCATTTCCAAAGTGACTCTTAACTTTATTGACTAGAACGGATTTTTGGTCATTATTAACATCTTCTACAGACTTCAGAACACGCATTTGATATCCATTTTCCTCTGCAGTTTTAATTAAGGCCTTTACATCTTTTGGAAAACATGAACCTCCGTACCCTACGCCAGGGTAAATAAATTTTGTTCCTATTCGTGAGTCACTGCCAATGCCTTTACGAACCATATTAACATCTGCTCCCATAATCTCGCAGAGATTGGCAATGTCGTTCATAAAGCTAATCTTAGTTGCCAACATTGAGTTTGCAGCATACTTGGTCATTTCTGCTGAAGGTACATCCATAAATATCGTTGGGTGTCCATTGAGTAAAAATGGCTTGTAGAGTTTCTCCATAATTTTTTGAGCCCTTTCGGTCTCAACACCTACCACAATGCGGTCAGGTTTAAGAAAGTCTTGGATAGCGGCACCTTCTTTTAAAAACTCCGGATTAGAAGCCACATCAAAAGAGAGTTCGGAGTTTCTATCAGCTAGAGCTTGAGAAACAGTGTTTTTTACTCTTTGGGCAGTTCCTACGGGCACGGTACTCTTTGTAACCACTACAATGTAGTCGTTCATGTACTCCCCAACTTCTTTGGCTACTGCCAAAACATACTTTAAATCAGCGCTGCCATCTTCTCCGGGAGGTGTACCAACGGCAATAAAAACAGCTTCAGAATCTTGAATACTTTCTTTGAGGCTTGTCGAGAAATTGAGTCTACCTTTCTCAACGTTTTTCAAAACCATTGTCTCTAATCCGGGCTCATAGATCGGCATGACACCTTCTTTAAGGCCATCTATCTTTTTCTGGTCGATGTCCACGCAAGTAACATCTATTCCTACTTCCGAAAAACACGTTCCTGTGACTAATCCTACGTATCCTGTTCCTACTATCGTAATTTTCATCTTTGAATTATTTGATTCAAAAGTATCGTGAGGTTGTTTCTTTTATTTCAATAATCGCCCAAAGGTAATATTGATTCGTTAATTGACAGAATTTGATGGTTAAATACCAGATAACTTTTTTTGCCAGTTCCATGAATCCCTCAACGCATCATCTAATGAGTGCTTCGTTTTCCATTCTAAAAGGATAATAGACTTATCTACTTGAGCATAAATTTCTTCAACATCCCCAGGTCTTCTTGGTCCTAAAGAGTAGTTCAGTGACTCACCTGAGGACTTTTCGAATGATTCTATGACCTCCAAAACTGTGCTCCCTATTCCGGTTCCAATGTTAACAAAGTCATAATGGCTTAAATCTTCAATAGAATCAAGGTGTTTTAATGATTGTACGTGGGCATCCGCTAAATCCATGACATGGATATAATCTCTTATGCAAGTTCCATCGGGTGTGTCATAATTGCTACCAAACACAGTAAGCGAGTCTCTTTGGCCTGCAGCAGTCTGGGTAATAAATGGAACCAAATTACTAGGCACTCCTAAGGGCAGTTCACCAATTTCACTTGATGGGTGAGCACCTATGGGATTAAAGTACCTCAGTGCTATAGATTTTAAACCAACTTTAGCATCGACAACATCTCGGATAATCTCTTCACCTATTTGCTTTGTGTTTCCATATGGGGAATTGGCAGGCTTTGTTGGAGACTCCTCTGTGACAGGAAGTGTATCTGGCTGACCATATACTGTACAGGACGATGAAAAAACTAGATTAGGCACTTGGTGTTCGACCATTGCTTCTAGTAGACTCACTAAACCAGAGACATTATTTTTGTAGTAAAGTAGTGGCTTTTCTACTGATTCACCGACTGCCTTTTTTGCGGCAAAATGAATTACACCATCAATTCTGTTTTCATTGAAAATCTGGTCGAAGAGTGATCTATTGAGTATATCTCCTTCGTACAACTTGAAATTCTTACCGGTAATTTTGTGAAGCCCGTTTAAAACCGACTTTTCAGAATTTGAAAAATCATCAAGAATTATTGGGTTATAACCTTCTTCATGGAGTCGAACGATGACGTGTGAGCCAATATACCCGGCTCCTCCGGTGACCAGAATGTTTTTCATATTACTCCAAAAATAGGAGGATGGACTCATTTAATCGTGAAGTACTGTTATTTTTGTTTTCTTAAAGATTAGGGAGTAGAGATATGTCCGATAGATTCAAGGAGTTAGCCGAAGAGATTAAGAGTTTTAGTGTATCGAATGATGAGCAGCTAGAAAGCTATAGATTAAGGTTTATAGGAAGAAAGAATATCATAGGCGACCTCTTTGCTCAAATGAGAGATGTTCCTAATGAGGAAAAGAAAGCTTTTGGACAATCGGTGAATGAATTAAAGAACCTGGCTCAGGAAAAATTCCAAGAGTTGATTAATGGTTTGAATTCAAGAGAGGCTGAGGAAGAGGATCATCCTGACTTGACTTTGCCTCCTGTAGATAATGAGTTTGGGTCTATCCATCCCTTGACGGCCACTCGACAACGATTTATTCAGATTTTTGAGCGCATTGGGTTCAATGTTTCTTCAGGGCCGGAAATAGAGGATGACTGGCATAATTTCACTGCCTTAAACTTCCCTGAGAATCATCCGGCACGAGAAATGCAGGATACCTTCTTTATTGAGAAGAATCCGGATATTGCCTTAAGGACACATACTTCTAGTGTACAGATCCGTGTTATGGAGAACGAAAAACCTCCGATCAGAACATTATCACCAGGGCGTGTCTTTAGAAATGAGGCCATTTCGGCTAGAGCCCATTGCGTCTTCCATCAAATGGAAGGTCTATATATAGACAAGAATGTGTCCTTTGCTGATTTGAAGCAGACGCTTTATCACTTCGTGAAGGAGATGTTTACTAAGGACACTAAGATACGTTTCAGGCCTTCTTATTTTCCATTTACTGAACCGAGTGCTGAGATTGATATTTCTTGTCAGATTTGTCATGGGGATGGATGTAATATTTGTAAGTATACAGGCTGGGTTGAGATTGGCGGTTCTGGAATGGTAGATCCGAATGTCCTCAAAAATTGTGGTATCGACCCTGAAGAGTACTCTGGGTTTGCCTTTGGAATGGGCATTGAAAGAATAACCATGTTGAGGTATGGTATCAAAGACCTTAGGCTTTTTACCGAAAATGATGTGAGGTTCTTAAAACAGTTTAACTCTCTTTAATGAAACTTGAAGACATATCAAGAATTGCAGTAGTTGGGGCCGGGACAATGGGGCAAGGGATTGCTCAAATTTCTGGCTTGGCAGGTTATGACGTGGTGCTTTATGATCTGAATGCTGACGTTTTGAAGATTGCTCAGAACAACATTTCGAAGAACCTGGATAAAGGAATTGACAGAGGCAAGCTGACTCACGAAGACAAAGAAAAGACTCTAAAACGAATCACGTTTTCTGATAATAAGGACCTTTTAGTTGCTGATTTTATCATTGAAGCCATAATAGAGAAGCTAGATGTAAAGAAGGAGTTGTTTGAAACTTTAGAATCCATAAATAGTGAGAAGACCATCTTGGCCTCAAACACTTCATCAATACCCATCACCAGAATTGCTGCAGGCTTAAAATTCCCAGAACGCTTTGTTGGAATGCATTTCTTCAATCCTGCACATATCATGAAGCTTGTGGAAGTGATATCTGGCGTTGCGACTGACGAGACTATCGCAAATACTACAGCCGAACTGGCAAGAAAACTAGGGAAGACTCCTGTAATGGCGGCTGACGCACCTGGGTTTATTGTAAACCGCGTTGCCAGACATTTTTATGTCGAAGGGCTAAAGGTCTTGGAAGAAGGGGTTAGTGATGTCAAGGGGATTGATCGATTGGTCGAATCTTCTGGTTTTCGAATGGGACCGTTTAGATTGATGGATTTAATCGGAGTTGATACTAACTACTCTGTGACAGAGTCTATGTTTAATGCCTTCCATCAAGATGCCAAGTTTAGGCCATCGCGTATCCAACAACAGAAAGTTGATGGTGGACATCATGGGAGGAAATCAGGTAGAGGTTTTTATACCTATGATTAATTAAAGAAGGTCTTCAATCAACTTATCGATTGTAATGCCTTCAGCTTCAGCCTTAAAGTTTCTGATAATTCTATGTCTTAGAATTGGTTTGGCTACCGCTTGGACATCTTCAATATCAGGTGAATACTTTCCGTTAACAAGTGCATTGCATTTCGCTGCGATTACCAAGTTTTGAGAGGCTCTGGGTCCTGCACCCCATTCGATATATTCCTGGGTCGTAGAAGGAGCCATATTGCTAGCTATTCGAGTCTTATGAACCAAGCCAACTGCATACTCAACCACATTATCCGCGATCGGCACTCTTCTTACCAAGTGCTGATAATTCATTACTGCCTCCCCGTCTAAGATATGGTTAACCACATTCTCGACATCTGAGGTAGTGTTTTTAACTATATCGACTTCAGATTGAAATGTTGGGTATTCTAATGTGATGTTGAACAAGAATCTATCTAGTTGTGCTTCAGGAAGAGGGTATGTACCTTCCTGCTCTATTGGGTTTTGTGTGGCCAATACGAAGAACGGCTTGTCTAAATCAAAATGCTGACCCGCTACCGTAACAGAATACTCCTGCATGGACTCAAGTAATGCCGCCTGTGTCTTAGGGGGAGTTCGGTTGATTTCATCTGCCAAGATGATATTAGCGAAAATGGGTCCTTTGATAAATTTAAAATTTCTGTCTTTGTCTATTGTCTCTGCACCAAGAATGTCGGAAGGCATTAGGTCAGGAGTAAACTGAATCCTTTTAAAGCTTAAATCTAAGGCAGAGGAAATCGTCTGGATCAGAAGTGTTTTTGCTAGCCCGGGTACACCTACAAGCAAACTGTGGCCTTTACAAAAGATTGAAGTCAGAAGTAGGTTAACTACTTCATCCTGGCCAATGATCACTTTTGAAATTTCTGCTTTGAGACGTTTAAAATCTTCAAAGAACTTGTCGGCTAATGCGACATCAGACGTGTTTTCACTCATACTTATTGGTTCTTGATAATGCCGCAACGATTAAAAACTGGATCTATCTCAAGATATACTTCTTGCATTTTCTCCTCTAGATATTCGGCACGTTTGAGAGACTTCTTCATTTGTGTAGTTGCGGCTTTTAGCTTCTCATAGTCATCAGTCAAGTTTGCTCTATGAGGAGGTAATTTTTTCTTGTAATAAATGATTCGAACCACCTGCTTATCTGAACCTACCTGAATAACTTGTGGATCAGATATATCACCTTCCTTCATTTTGTCAATCTCAAAGAACAACTCGGGTTCAAGCGAACTTGCAGGAATCCGAAGCGAACCAAATTGATCTGCATAAAAGCCACCATTTACCTTTGTACTCTCATCATCTGACACAAGTTGCGCTGCTTGCTCAAAACTTATGCTGTCGGTTAAAATTTTGTTTCGAAGGTCTATTAAAATATCTGATGCCTTCTTTAAGTCATCCTCATTAGGTTTGGGAGTCATCAGAATATGACGAGTTGAATACTCGTTTCCTCTTTTTTCTACCAACTGTATCAAATGGAAACCAAAAGCTGATTCGACTGGCATCGAAATTTCGCCTGGTTTTAAACCTAAGGCACCAGCTTCATAGGCTGGGTCCATGGTACCTCTTGAGGCGAAGCCCAGATTTCCTCCATCTCTGGCTGAAGGACCTTCCGAATTGAAAGTTGCTAGTATTTCAAAACTCTCTCCATTAATAGCTCTTTCTCTTATGGCTAGTAGTTTTTCTCTAACCCGTTCTTTTTCTGCTTCACTGACGTCTGGTTCTTTTACAATAACACCAATCTCGTATTCCATAGAATAGAGGGGAAGACTGTCTGTCGGAAATCGATTATAGAACTTTCTAACCTCTTTTGGAGTGACTTTGACATCGGCTAGAATATTATTTTCTTGCTGCTCAACTCGGATTTGCTCTTCAATTGAAGGTTTTAACTCATCCATTATTTGGTCCAGTGTTTTACCGTAGGCTTGCTGAATGGCATCTTCCGAGCCAAAGCGTTGGATTATCTGCTGACTTCTACTTCTTATCTCATAGTCAAGTCTAGAGTCATCCACCACTACAGAATCTATTTCTGACATGATCAGCATGACCTTACTCTCTACAAAACTTTGAAGTAATACACATTTGGCATCTCCTTGAAAGCTTTGAGCCTGTGGACTAGTAAGAAATTGAATGTATGCCGATTCTAATTCGCTCTTCAGGATAATTTTATCATCAACCTTGGCAATGATCTTGTCCACTACCTGTCCTTCTTGAGCAAAAGAAACGGCCGGAATAAAAATGGCCAAAATCAGAATGGCTTTAATAATAAATCTTGTAGTCTTCATTTTCCTTCGCACGTTCATAAATATCATTCTCCAAACCCTTTGCCAACGCCACTTTTCTTTTGTTAAGAATTATGTTCCGAATCTCCTCTTGCACAAACTCTAACGGTGAAGCTTCCTCTGAAATTTTGTATTCCTGAATTTTGAGCAGGTAAAGATAGACAGAATCCGCTTCTTCCACATACCTGTTTCTACGAAGAAATTGTACTTTATTTGAGACCGTAGAAAGTGGAGAATTCTTTATTATATCGTCAAACTTGATCCATGTAGAATCTTCTAATGAATAATTATCTGCAAACTGAAAAGCATAGGACTTAAGCGACTCTAAATCTTGTGGACGACTAGATTTTATCCAACGTCTGATATCATTTTTTTTGGGAGCGTCATTTGATATTTTAAGATATCGACCCCTAAATATATTTTGACGGAGAGCGAAATTTTCTCGGTTCTCTTCGTAGTAGTTTTCGATTTCCTCAGTGCTGACCGCTGTATCAAGTGACTGCTGAATCATCTGTTTTTGATATTCATATGATAGTAGCGTATACCGATAGTCCGACACTTTTTTTTCTATCTCTGACTGGTTAATCTTCACACTGCTGTTCGCTTCTTTTACGAGCAATTCCTTTTTGACCCAATTCCTCACAAATTGCTCCACAATGAGGATACTATCTTCTCTATTAGTTTGAGGCGAGACTAAATTTGCAATATCTGATTCAAAGAGGAATGAATTACCCACACTTGCGACTAATGCTTTGCTATTGTCAACACTTCCTTGCTCAGAAGATGCAAAGTACTCACAAGAAAGTGAGCTCGTCAGTATGGCCAATATGAACAGGTACCTCAGTTTCAATTTTTTACTATCTTTTTCAGTGCCTTATTATAAATCTTAATATGGCTCTGCATACGTAATTCCTTTATCCATTGTGCTTCCAAATGGTCTTGATAATCAGAAAGAATTCGTCCTTTGATCTCCTCGTAAGCAAAAAAACCTCTAGGAATAATTTCTTCTAAAAAGTAGTACTTGGATTCATCAGGTTTTTCAATCCAACTGCCTGATTTTAATTCTGTTGAGCCAAATTTATTGATTTCAGATGCCTTAATTGTTCTTTTTACAATTTTTAACAGCGTTTGTTCTTCTTTGGTAAAGGTTGATTGGACAGCCTTCTCAAGGGATTCTTCTTCACTGATGGATTTTTTAAGCCTTTCAAGGAGCAATGCATTATCACAATTCACAATGCTTACTACAATACGCTCTTCAGTTTTGTATTGCCCAAGGTGGTCTTGATAATATTGCTTGGCACCGAGAGAGTCTTCAAGGGCCTTATTCCAAACCTCATTCTGCATGATCTCAAAAAGTAAGAGACCCTCCTCATATTCTTTCAACAAATAACCGTAATCAGGGTATTTTATCGGTGTAATGGAATCTTCATAGGCAATGATACTCTTCCTTTCAAATTCGGAATAGAGAGATCTTACTATAGTGTTATTCAAGGTAATCTTTTGGGAGGGAAGGCTTTGCACAAAGTCTTTAACCTTGAAAAGCTGCTCACCCAAAATGAAAAGCACACTTTCCTTAGTCTCATCATTTAAACTCCCCTTACTTATCGCGAGCAACGATGCATTCAAGGATTGTTCATCCTGTTGAAAATTGTTTTCTGTTTTAAGCTTTTCGATCAGCTGATTGTTGTTTAAGGTGTTTCTTCCCGATCGTTTTAACTGCTGTTCGATGCCTGTCCGCTCTTCGGAAAGGTCTCCGATGGGCCTTTGATCATTCAGCTTTACAATGTGCCAACCGAAACTTGTTTTTGAGGGCTTTGAGATTCCATTTACATTTTTGATGCTATAGGCAATGTCATAAAATTCATCAGGAAGCTGTTTGATTCTTGCCCAGGGGAGTTGCCCACCATTCATTTTGGTGCGATTGTCATCAGAATATCTTCTGGCCATTGTATTCCAATCTGCTCCATTTTTTAAGGAGTCATAAATTGATTCGGCTAACTTTTGCGCATCATCTTCACTTCGCCCACGATTGCTGAAGAAGATGTGAGATGTTTTAAGGCTTCCCTTAGAAGGCCTTTTTTGATTCACAAAGAGAATATGGTATCCAAATTGAGTCTTCACGACTTGTGATACTTCATTGGTGTTGGTGTTGTAAGCAGCATTTTCAAATGGGCCGACCATATCCATGGCACTAAACCAACCGAGCTTACCTCCGTTTTGGGCGGCCCCATCTTGAGAAAATCTTCTGGCCAAGGATTCAAATTGTTCCTGGCTTTCAATGGTTAGGCGTAAACTGTCTATAAATTTATAAGCCTTTAAAGTATCTTTCGGACTGGCATTCGGTCCAAGTTTTATGAGCAAATGTGAAGCATTAATCTCGACCTGCTTTCTGCTGTGAATTTCCTTGATGAGTTTCTCTTCAGCTTCAGGGTTTTCTAAATAAGGTTTTCGGATTTGGCTTATATAACCTTGTAATTCAGCCTTATAGTTTTGGAGTGTATCGTAGCCCTCTTTTCGAGCAGCCTGTACTTTGAGTTTAAAATCAATGTAATTGTTTAGGTACTTTTTTAAGGAATCAATATGCAACTCATCGTTCTGATCGCGGTTCTTTTTGAAGGCGTATAAAAGTTCCGAAGCGCTGATCTCATAGTCATTGACCTTTGCAACGATGATGGAGTCGGATTGAAACCCGTAGGTAGTAAGTGAAAAGAACAATCCAATCAGCAAAGTGCAGAGACTTTTCATATCAGATGCTATTTGGTGTACGCTACCTTTTTATAAAGGGTAAGGGTGTTCTTTGAAGGAGTAGATTTGAATTGAATATCATCCATGATCTTTTTGACTAGCATGATCCCAATTCCGCCTTTGTTCTTATTTCTTACCAAGTCTTCAATGACGGGCTCTTGATAACTGACAATGTCAAAGGCATTTCCTCGATCAATGATTTCGAACCAAACACCCTCATTTTTAAAATTGATTCCGAGTTTTACCTCACTCATATCATCTGACGGGTGACCATGGATAATGATGTTCGCACAGACTTCGTCCACGGCCAATACCATCATGTTAATCTCTATGTCAGAGACATTATGCTCTTTTAGTACGTCAGTGACGAACTTGCGCATCAAGCGTAGCTTGTTTTTGCTACTCGGTATGTCGAAACTATACTTCACGGAGTGCTGATATTGCTGCCTCTTTATTTTCTTTAATAGTCAATAATTGGTCCAAACCGAGAATACCAAAGACTTTTAAGACCTTTTCGGATAAACCGAATAGAATGAAGTCGATGGATTTTTCGGAGATTTCTTCTATGTAAGACATGAAGACTCCAAGTCCTGCAGAAGAAATATAGTTGAGATTGGTACAGTCAATAAGAATGTGCTGATGACCTTCCTCCATAGCTTCCTTAATCGCTTTGTCCAAGTGAATGGAAGAACTTGCATCGGCTTCTCCATTTACGGCAATGTTCAGATAATTGTTCTCGATTGCTTTATTTATTTCTATCATATGCTACTCTTTATCTACGGTAACTAATTAAACTTGATCACCAACATTGTATAGTCATCGTCAAGATCTTTACCACCACAAAACTCATATAGCTTACTGATGAAGACTTTTTGAATCATCATCGGGTCATAATGAGCATTTTGTTGCAGCAGGTTTTTCATTCTGTCATATCCAAATTCATCATGTTCGGCATTGGAAGCTTCCGAAATACCATCAGTGTATAAGACCAAAATATCATCCTTATCGAAAGACATTTTATTCACCTGAATGAAATTCTTGTATGTGGAATTTCTGATTATGCCTAAGCCTAAGCCTTTGTCTTGAAAATACCTTGCTTCCTTTTTCTTCTTATTGTAAAAGAGAGTTGGGCAATGGCCTGCGCGTGAGAATTCAAGTGTCTTTTCCTTCGTGTCGATAATGAAATAAGTCAACGTGATAAAAGAGGTCCTCTCAAGGCATTTGCTTAAAGCGGTGTTGGCATTGATCAAAAACTCTTCGGCTGACAAGTCTAATTGAACAAGACTTTGAAATATTCCCTTCATTTGCGACATGTGGAAGGCTGCTGAGGTACCTTTCCCGGATACATCACCTACTACGATAGCATATCGGTCTTCACTAAGCTGAAAAGTATCATAATAGTCACCTCCAACCTCTGCGGCTGCTTCTGTGAATGCATGAATAGAAAAAGATGAATTATGATCTAATTCCTTAGGTAATAGCGCTCTTTGAACGCTTTTGGCAATGTTTAATTCTTCTTTATATCGCTCATTCAAAAGCGCTTCGCCCATTAACCTGAAGTTCTCAATGGAGACACTTGCCTGGCTGGCAAAGGTGTTGATGATACTGATCATCTCTTTGTTGAAACTATCAGATACCTCATTGAGCAAGTACATAAATCCCTTTACCTGACCTTGTATCGTTAATGGTACTACAAATGCAGAGCGATAGTTAGACTTTTTAAGCCCGACCAGCACCCTATCTGAATCTGCGTCAGTAGCTAGTGGATTTTTAATGACTGACCTGTTCTTGCTAGTCATTATATGCTCCTTCACCAAGTTGATATTTTCTCGACTGATGTGTTTTGATAATATCTTGGTCTCATTTTGATCAAGGTTCACTTCAATCCAGCCGGCATCGGCATAGACTGCATTCATTGATGAGTTGAGCAAAACATCAAAAATTTGATCCTCATTTTCACCTTGTTGAATGGATTGGCTCAGGCGCTGGAAGTTGATTGCTTCCTCCATTTTCTTTTCAAATACCGATGAGGTAGGCAGGTTGAAAAGAATCACGAGCAAAGAGAAAATACTATAGAACAGCAAGAAGGTAAAAACCACAATGACGAATAAGTCATCTATGGCATTAAAATTCGTGATGGCCTCCTCCGGAGATACATAGAGATAAGTGAAGAAATAGAATATATAGATAGTGATAAGAATGATGATGAGAACACTCTTCCACTTCTGCTTAAAGTTCAAATAGGCCACCCATTTGAGATTGCCAGAGAGGATTATGGCCATAATGGCGAGTACTGCGAAAAGAATCTCGAAGATTAGATGTTCCTGTAAAGTAAAGCCTGTTAGGTTAAAGAATATTGATGCCACTAAGGCAACTTCAAATACATTCCAGTAGACGACAAGTTTTCTTGATTTCTGGTAAAGAATAAGCTTTTTCCATACCGTAAGCGTAGAAATCAGAAATACAGAAATTAATGCCCTATTGAGGCTATAAAGAAATGTATCCAGAAACTCATTTTCAGCCAACATGGTGTCAGCAATTGAGTCATAGAACAGTCTGATAGACAATGAAATTACTGTAGTGACCAGACCAGTGGCAAATACCTTCCAAAGTAGGTCCACAAAGTTTCCACTTTCAACGGCCCTTATTTTGAATCTGTAATAGATTAAAATGAATACATAGAATAGGTCTTGTAAGAGTATCGGCAGGTATCTCGATATCTCAAGGTCAAGTCCACTTTTGGCTGCCAGAATCTCCAGTATACGTATTGACGTAGCGATGACCCATATAATTATGGCCATGGTTACGCTCGCACGTATGTAGAATTTCGGTGTGAACTGGACTTTCAAAGGCATAAACTGATCCGAAACTACAAAATAAGGTATTGGTTGATGCTATGAAACGAAGAGTTTCACAATATCATTGTTTATGAGAGCTTTATTCCAAGCTCCTTTAACTGATCATTTGCTACTGGTGAAGGAGAATCTATCATTACATCACGTCCGGAGGTATTCTTGGGGAATGCGATATAGTCCCTGATGGTTTCAGTTCCACCGAACATAGCACAGAGTCTGTCAAAGCCGAAAGCAATACCACCGTGAGGAGGAGCTCCATATTCGAAGGCATCCATTAAGAAGCCGAATTGAGCTTTTGCTTCTTCATCCGTAAACCCTAAATGCTTAAACATGGTCTTTTGCATTTCACGATCATGAATTCTAATCGATCCGCCACCAATTTCAACGCCATTGATTACTAAATCATAGGCATTTGCTCTGACTTCTCCAGGTGCGGTTTCAAGCTTAGCCAAATCTTCTTTTAATGGTGAAGTAAATGGATGATGCATGGCGTGATATCGCTCAGTTTCTTCATCCCACTCCAATAATGGAAAGTCAACCACCCACAATGGCTCATATTCATCGCTTTTTCTAAGCCCCAGTTCATTACCCAAGTGTAGACGCAACTCATTCATCTGTTTGCGGACAGCATTTGTGGCTCCGGATAACACTAAGATCAAGTCTCCAGCTTCGGCACCTGCCTTATCAGCCCAGGCCTTAAGATCTTCTTGACCATAGAATTTATCAACGGATGATTTAAAAGAGCCATCAGCATTGCACTTGACATAAACAAGTCCCTTAGCACCTACCTGAGGTCGTCTGACAAAATCTGTTAGTGCATCCAACTGCTTTCTGGTATATTCTGCACAGCCTTTGGCACAGATTCCGACCACGAGTTCAGCTTGGTCAAAGACATTAAAGCCTTTGTTTTGACTGACCTCATTTAAATTGACGAATTCCATCCCAAACCGAATGTCTGGTTTGTCACTGCCATACTTTTCCATGGCGTCGGCATAAGTCATATGAGGGAATTGATTCAATTCAACTCCTTTGATAGACTTGAAGAGATGCCTTGTCATTCCTTCGAATACTCCCAAGACATCATCTCTCGTGACAAAAGACATTTCACAGTCAATTTGTGTAAACTCTGGTTGACGATCGGCACGTAGATCTTCATCTCTGAAGCATTTTACAATCTGGAAGTACCGATCAAAACCAGAAACCATTAAGAGTTGCTTAAAGGTTTGTGGAGATTGCGGTAATGCATAGAACTCACCCGGGTTAATTCGGGAAGGGACAACGAAGTCTCTTGCTCCCTCCGGAGTGGACTTGATCAAAACAGGTGTTTCAACTTCTAGAAAGTTGATTTCTGCTAAGTAATTTCTAACGGCTATAGCCAACTTACTTCTAAGCGCCAGCTTTTCTCTGACCTCATTTCTTCTCAGGTCTAGATAGCGGTATTTCATTCTTAAGTCTTCACCACCATCAGTATCATCTTCTATGATGAAAGGAGGCGTGTGCGAGGCGTTCAACACGATGATTTCTGTCGTATCAATCTCAATTTGACCCGTAGGGATTTTATCATTCTTAGAATAGCGTTCTACGACCGTTCCTTTAATCTGGATCACAAATTCTCTTCCCAATTCACGGGCTTGCTCGATAACTTCCGCCTTGCTTTTTCCTTCCTCAAAAGTGAGTTGGGTTACGCCATAGCGATCGCGCAAATCGATCCACATAAGCCCACCTTTATCACGGATACGTTGTACCCATCCAGAAAGGGTCACTTCTGTTCCGACATGTTCAATTCTTAACTCTCCGCAAGTATGTGATCTTAGCATTGCTGCACCTTTTAAAAATGAGTGGCAAATTTAGTAATTGTTTTAGCAATTGGGTTTAATATTACAATGAAAACCCAATAGCAAATGGAGCTTAGTGTTCACAAGGATGAGTATTTCATGGAACAGGCCCTGAGGCAGGCCGAGCTTGCATTCGAGTCAGGAGAGGTGCCAGTTGGGGCAGTGGTTGTCGCTGAAAAGCGCATCATCGCCAGAGCGCATAATCAAACGGAGCAACTAACTGATGTAACGGCTCATGCTGAAATGTTGGCCATAACCTCGGCTTTCAATGCCATTGGTTCAAAGTACTTAAATGAATGTACCCTCTATGTGACGCTTGAGCCCTGTGTGATGTGTGCAGGTGCTTTATACTGGGCGCAGCTGGGTAAGTTAGTTTATGGTGCTAGTGATCTGAAGCGAGGTTATAGTTTAAATGAGAAAAACTTACTGCACCCAAGAACAGAATTGACCTCTGGTTTGTTAAAAGGGGAAAGTGAAAAGCTGATGAAGCAGTTTTTTGCTAAGCTTAGATAGAATCACAATTTTTGTATAAATATTAAACCAATTCAATTATGGCATTCGAATTACCTCAACTTCCATACGCACACGATGCTTTGGAACCACATATTGACACAAGAACAATGGAAATCCACCATGGTAAACATCATGCGGGTTATACTAACAATCTAAACAACGCTATTGCCGGAACAGAAATGGAAGGCAAGAGTATCGAAGACCTTTTAGCCAACCATACAGATAATGGTGCGGTTAGAAATAATGGCGGAGGATTTTATAACCACAGCCTTTTCTGGTCGATCATGTCGCCAAATGGTGGAGGAGAACCTTCCGGTGATTTGGCCAATGCCATCAATGAAGCTTTCGGTTCATTTGATGCTTTTAAAGATGCTTTCGCGAAAGCCGCTGCTACTCGTTTCGGTTCTGGTTGGGCATGGCTTTGTGTACATGCTGGAGGTAAGGTTGAAGTTTGTTCTACTGCAAACCAAGACAACTCTTTGATGCCTAACATCGGCTGTGGCGGAACTCCAATCTTGGGCTTAGACGTTTGGGAGCATGCCTATTATCTGAATTATCAAAACAGAAGACCTGACTATATCAATGCTTTCTTTAACGTGATCAATTGGGATGAAGTAAGTAGAAGATACTCGGAAGGAAAATAATTGATCCTTCTTCATAAAGAAAAAGCCACCCCGATAGATCGGGGTGGCTTTTTTGATGGTATGAAAAAATTATGATGCTTTCTTCATCATCTCTGCGATTTCCTCCGGTGACCTACTCTTCGAAAGACTTTCACCATGCTGACTAATATCCAGGCCTACTTCTTCAGAAACTTCATTTACTCTCATAGGAATAATGAAGTTGGTGATTTTAAAGAGAAGGTAAGATGCCCCGAAGGTGAATCCTCCTACTAGGAATATGGCCGCCATATGTCTTAGGAAAGTTGTTGGGTCCCCATATATCAATCCAACATCTTTTGCAAAAACGCCTGTCAATATCATGCCTGTAATTCCTCCAACGCCATGGCATGGAAAAACATCCAGCGTATCATCAATTCCAGTTTTGTTCTTATAGTAGACTACTATATTAGAAATAATAGCACCAGCTACACCGATAAAGACACTTTGGCCAATGGTCACAAAACCAGCAGCAGGAGTAATGGCTACGAGTCCCACGACCGCGCCAATTGAAGCACCAAGTCCCGAGATCTTACGCCCCATAAGCGCATCGTAAAAGACCCAAGCCAACATTGCAGCAGCAGAGGCTACAGTGGTAGTAGCGAATGCCATGGCGGCATCGCCATTAGCACCCAAGGCCGAACCGGCATTAAATCCAAACCAGCCAAACCATAATAGGCCTGTTCCCAGCAATACAAATGGCACATTGGCTGGTTTATGAACAGCTCCATGATTCTTTCTTTTTCCTAAAATGATGGCAGCTGCAATGGCTGCAAAACCTGCCGACATATGAACTACCGTACCACCAGCAAAGTCAAGAACGCCCCATTTTCTGAGGAATCCATCTGGGTGCCAGGTCATATGCGCCAAAGGACTATAGACTACAATACTGAATAGAATGATAAATAGAATAAAGCTGGAGAACCTCACGCGTTCAGCAAAGCTTCCTGTGATCAATGCTGGGGTGATAATGGCAAATTTCATTTGAAATAGTGCGAAAAGGATAAATGGAATTGTGGGTGCTAAGTCTGCCTGAGTGGCGCTTCCGACTCCTTTGAAGAAGGCGAAGGTCCTCGGATCTCCTATAAAGCCTCCTATGGAATCTCCAAAGGCGAAACTAAAGCCTCCAACTACCCATACAAGGGTAATTACACCCATGCATATGAAGCTTTGAAGCATGGTAGAAATGACATTTTTTCGGCTTACCATACCCCCATAAAAGAATGAAAGGCCAGGAGTCATCAATAATACGAGGGCAGTGGCAGCGAGCATCCAGGCGGTGTCTGCTCCACTAATGTTTGGGTCAGCTAAAAACTCCTCTCCTGATGGCATATCGAGGAGGCTGACAAGGGCTACGATGATCAAAAGCGCAAACCCTGGGATCCATTGTTTTCTCATTTTCTGTAATTCGATATAAATCAGGCAAAAAATTAACCTGAAAACTGATTGATTACATAAAATAGAGAAATATTGGCTTAATAAATAACCTCTTGAATTCTAATTCTATGAAAACGATTGAAATATCGTTACGGATCGATAAGCTGGGTAATTACTTTTCTTTGAATGCTATCTTTCACAACTTTTGCTTCTTCTTCGCTTAGGGCATCTAGGTTTTTTTGATATAGTTGTTGTGCTAAGTCATTTTGTACAGTATTATAAGCATCGCGCACAATGTCCAAGACCTTCAAAAAACTGTCATATCCCACTTCTTTTGATACTTGAAATACAACTGTAAGTTCATTGCGATGCTTGCTGATTTGTGATATCAAAATATCCGGCAATAATGAAATATCAGTTTTGATCGAGTCTACAAATACCTCTTGTTCTTGATTCATCAAAAGTTGAATTTGAAGAGGTGTAGTTACCACAGAATCACCAAGATTGGGCAAGTATCCGATGTTGCTGTTTATGGGTAATGTGATGGAGTAAATTGTCAACAGAAACTTCCTTCTGATTGTCTGAATATCGAAGTCTTCATCTTTGAAAGCTCGAGCCCAGATTTTTCCAGCAATAAGGGGATCTTCAGAGAAATTACTTACTGTATCACCTGCATTCATAACTCTTAACTCCCACTCTACAACTTTCTCGAATTCGTTTACTTCATTTAAGGCCAATCGGCAATCTCCTTGTAGTAGATAATACGATGATTCGGTTAAAAGACTTCTTTCTTGCCTTCTTATGGTATCAAAGAGTGTCGGTGCTTGGATTTTTATGAAATCGTGAAGCGCTTTTGAGCTGGTATCTGCACATAGACCTCGCTGAACAAGTTCTAGATGAAAAGCGTCTATTTCATACTTTATGCTATCTAGGCTCTGTTTTGGAAATAGGGTGTCACAAGCTGTCTGACTGTAGGCGGATGTTAAGGATAGGAAAAGAGCGATGCTTAGGATAATTCTCATTTTGTCTTAAGTAGCTCCTTCAGTTCATTTAATTCATCCCTCATCTTAGCGGCTTCAATAAAGTCTAGCTCTCTTGCAGCTTTCTCCATGGATTTTTGAGTCTTCTGAATCATTTTCTCCAGTGCATTCTTATCCATATAAGCAACCACAGGATCTGCAGCAATGGAGTGCTCTTCATTTTCTACATAATAAGACTTGTGACCTTTCTTGGAGTCGGCCACACTGGTTTGTCCCATGATGGCCTCTTTCGATTTCTTGACCGTGGTTGGCACAATTCCGTGCTCTTCATTATAGGCCATTTGTATAGCTCTTCTTCGGTTCGTTTCATCGATCGCCTCGCGCATAGAGTCCGTGGTGACATCGGCATACATAATTACGCGGCCATTCTCATTACGGGCTGCCCTTCCTATGGTCTGGATCAATGACCTTTGGTTTCTCAGGAAGCCTTCTTTGTCAGCATCGAGGATGGCGACTAGCGAAACTTCAGGAAGGTCTAGCCCTTCACGAAGCAAGTTTACACCAACAAGAACATCAAAAATACCCAACCTGAGCTCTCGGAGTATTTCTACTCGATCCAAAGAGCTAACTTCTGAGTGAATGTATCTAACCCTAACACCTGCACGCTCAAGGTATTTGGTCAACTCTTCCGCCATGCGTTTGGTTAGCGTAGTAACCAGAACGCGCTCTTCCTTCTTCACCCGGATGTCAATCTCTTCCAGTAAGTCGTCAATTTGATTGAGTGAAGGTCTAACATCGATAATAGGATCCAGAAGACCTGTAGGTCGAATAATTTGCTCCACTACCTCTCCCTCGGTTTTTGTCAGTTCATAGTCTGCTGGGGTTGCGCTGACATAGATTACTTGATTCGTCAGACCCTCGAACTCATCGAATTTCAAAGGTCTATTGTCTAATGCCGAAGGTAGCCTAAAGCCATATTCAACAAGGTTTTCTTTTCTTGATCTATCTCCACCCCACATTGCGCGGACTTGAGGAAGAGTTACGTGGCTTTCGTCAATGATCAGTAAGTAGTCTTCAGGGAAGTAGTCCAAAAGGCAGAAAGGGCGTTGACCTTTTTGTCTGCGATCAAAGTATCTGGAGTAATTTTCAACTCCCGAGCAGTAGCCCAACTCTCGCATCATTTCCAGGTCAAATTCGGTACGTTCTTTTAGACGTTTTGCCTCTAAGAATCTTCGTTCTTGCTCGTATTGATCTATTCTTTCAACAAGGTCATCCTGGATTTCTGTGATGGCCTGTTGTAATACATCCTTTCCTGTAACGAATAGGTTCGCTGGGAAAATGGTGATGATTTTTTCCTCTGAAATTTTTTTGCCCGTGGATGGATCAATCATTTGGATCGATTCGATCTCATCTCCCCAGAAATATATACGATAGGCAAAGTCACCGTAGGCGATATAGATGTCTACTGTGTCTCCTTTTACTCTGAAGTTGCCCCTTTTGAACTCGACTTCTGATCGACTGTATAATATGTCCACTAGAGCAAAAAGCAGCTGGTTTCTCGGAACAGTATCACCCACTTGTAGCCTGACCACATTCTTTCCAAACTCATCAGGGTTTCCAATACCGTAGATACAGGAAACTGAGGCTACTACCACAACATCTCGTCTTCCCGTAAGGAGTGATGATGTCGCACTGAGCCTTAGTTTTTCAATTTCTTCATTGATAGATAAGTCCTTTTCTATATAGAGGTTGCTATTTGGAATAAAGGCTTCCGGTTGATAGTAGTCGTAATAGGAGATAAAATACTCAATGGCGTTTTCCGGAAAGAACTGTTTAAACTCACCATACAGTTGGGCTGCCAATGTCTTATTATGGCTTAAGATCAAAGCAGGTCTTTGCGTTTGTTGAATCACATTCGCTATGCTAAAGGTCTTTCCCGACCCAGTTGCCCCAAGCAACACCTGGGCCTCTTCGCCAGCTTCAACACCTTTTACAAGTCCCTCTATTGCCTTCGGTTGATCGCCAGTAGGCTCAAATTCTGAAGTGAGTTTGAATTCCATGATTTAAAGCTAATAGGAAGATGTTAGTACGGAAAGATTAGGGGATTGTTTTCCAACTTATCCGTTCCAAATCTCCCAAGATTTTTCCGCTTGACCATGGAGCATTTCCAATCCATTTTTTACCCAGCATTTAGCTTCAATTCCTTTTTGCATAAATGCTGTTTTCATAGGGTTGTACACTAAATCGTAAAGGAGATGATCGTGAGTCAACTGCTCATAAGGCAGGTCGGCTAAAGAGGCTTCATTAGGAGACATTCCTAAGGGAGTAGTGTTGACAATCAGCAAAGAGGAGAGGATGTGATTCGGTGAAGAGACGATACTTTCGTAAGAAAGCTGACCTTCTGCTGGTTCTCTTGAAACGAATTTATACTCGATCCCTAAATCTTCTAGGACAGCTTTTACCGCCTTTGAGGCTCCACCGGTACCTAGAATCAGGGCTTTTTCAGGTAACCCATTGGCGCCAATGAACTTTAACAATGAATCTTTGAATCCAAAATAGTCTGTATTGTAGCCTGTTAATTTTCCACCTTCTATTTTGATTGTATTCACCGCACCTATGGCTTCAGCCTTTGGGTCCATGACATCTAAATAAGCAATGACTTGTTCCTTGTAGGGGATGGTAACGTTTAGGCCAACTAAATCAGAGTTGTCAGAGAGTAACTTTGGTAATTCACTTATCGCTGCAATGGGAAAGAGCTCGTACTGGGCATCAGCAATTCCCTCCTTTTCAAACTTATTGGCGAAATACTTTTTTGAAAAGGAGTGACTTAAAGGGTAACCGATGAGTCCGAACTTTCTCATGTTAATCGTTTTTCAGCCAGTTGGCTAAGCGATCTATAAACAATACGATTAGAAATCCTCCAGCAGCATAGCCAAGGGCTTCAATGAAATGAGGCTCAATGCCCGTTTTTGCTAAGTAGTCGTTCGGCAATACATTCACCTCATACAGAGGTTTCAACTCGCCATGACGATCTACATAAGTTTCAATCGTCTCCTTCCAAGGCCATACCTTATTGAGAGCGCCAATCATGAATCCACTGAGTACACCAACTGTGATGTTATGGTATTTTTTAAATAACCAGCTAATTACCCTAGCAAAGCTCAAAATGCCTACAAGACAGCCAGCAGCAAACACCAGGATATCAACGATCCTTCGTTCGTTTAGTGCTGCCATCATGTATTCGTATTTACCGAAAAGCAAAACGATAAATGAGCCTGAAATGCCTGGCAATATCATGGCACAAATAGCCACCGCACCGGCAATGAATAGGAACCAAGGCTCATCTGGGGTCTCAGATGGTACAGCGGAAGTAATGAGGTAGGCGACTGCCACACCGATTATTATGGCAATAAAAACACCGATATTCCACTTTTTGATTTCACGCAGAACCATAAGTGCCGATATCACTATCAATCCAAAGAAAAAGGACCAGAGTTGTATAGGGCTTGTTTCCAGCAGGTAGGTAATGACCTTAGAAAGAGATAGAAAACTGGTTACAATTCCGGCAAAGAGAACAATCAGAAAATTGCCATTGACATGGTTCCAGAGGGCTTTGATTTCAAACTTTTTCAGATAGTTCAGTGCCTCTAAATCCACACTTTTAATGGAGTTCAAGAGCGTCTCGTATATGCCAGTAATAAAAGCAATGGTTCCACCAGAAACTCCAGGTACCACATCTGCGCTACCCATGGCTACACCTTTAAGGAATAACAGCAGAGGATTGATAATACGATTCATTCTAATCTTTCAGATTAAGGAAATGACTGAAGGTGTCTCCTCTTAATCCCAGACGGATAGTCTCCAAAGGAATGACATCAGCTGGTGCAATGTTACCGAGGTTCACATTAGCACCCATCAACTTAATGAAAAACACTTGCTGAGACTTTTGAGGTGCCTCCCAAATAATTTTTTCAAATGGAATTTGGGTCAAAATTTCCTGAACAAGACCGGACCGAACTTCTCCGGTAGAGCGGAAAAGGCCAACATTGCCACTTTCTCGTGCTTCACCGATTACCTTCCAGGCCCCTGCATCTAGCTCTTTTTGCATCAACTCGATCCACTTATATGGAGGAATGATTTTTTCTTCGTCTTTCGATCCAACTTCTGAGAGTACAGTAACTTGCTCCTTGAGCTTTGCGATATACTCACATTTTTGGTCATGGTCCATGTCTAAAGATCCATCGGAAACTTCAGCAAATGGCATGTCAAATTTATCTAACACCTTTCGGTAGTCGTCAAATTGATTTCTGGCGATGAAGGCCTCGAACAAAGTACCTCCGAAATAGAAAGGAATACCAGCTTCCCGATAAACATTTAATTTCTCGTCAAGGTTTGGTGTAACGTAAGAGGTAGCCCAACCCAACTTCACAATGTCTACGTATTCACTGGAAACGTTTAAAAAGTCTTCGGCTTGTCTAACGCTTAGGCCCTTATCCATGGCCATGGTGAATCCCTTATCTCTAGGCTTCTGTGTCCTTTCGGGCACATCTTTCAAAAAGTAGTGCATCTAATTTTTTTCTCTGTACTGATCAATGATCTTGTAAAGGGCCTTTTGGGTTTCCAGCTTTGGAAAGAACTCAAAGAGCACCTCGTGATTTTCGAAGTCCAAAATTAACGCATTTTCCAGATATGTAAATGCTTCTTTGTAGAGACCTGCGCTGATTTGATATACCACCATTCGATAAAGAAGATCAGAATCGTCAGGAGACTCGTCTAAAGCCCTTTCCATCAATTCAATAGACTTTTCATGTTCGCCTTGATCGTGATAAATAAAAGACCAGTCTAACCAGATATCAGCATTATTGGGTTCGAGCATGGCTGCTTCTTGATATGCCTCTGCAGCGGATACGATATTGTCAATATGATATTCAGCATCCGCGACTGCCATCCAGTAGTTAGCGTTTTCAGGATCTAGCTTCAAAGCCTTATTTAAGAAGTGGATCGCCTCATAATATTTATCTTGAGCTGCAAGGCAACAGCCGATGCCATACCAGGCGTCTTCATAGAACTGATCTAGCTTTGAGGCTTTTCGGTAGTATTTAATTGCATATTCGTAGGCTTCTTGCTTTTCATAAGAGGCCGCAATACAGCAATAGACTTCTGAAGATGGGCCCTCATTAGACAAAGTATTCTTATAAGCCTCTAGCGCGTCCTTGTACTGCTCAAGGTTCATATAAGAGTTGCCTAAGTTGAACCAGGCTGATGCAAAAGTGTCATCGATGACTAGTGCATAATCATAAGCCTTTACAGCATCTTCAAACTTTTCCAGCTTATTATAGACGATACCTAAGTTGTACCAAGCATATGATGAGTATGGATCTCTATCGATAAAGGCTTTATAATAGGAAACACTATCCTCTAACTTTCCGGTGACATCAAGACAATAGGCTAACTCATACAGGGCACTTTCGTGATTCAGATTGGCTTCTATGGCTTGTTTGTAATAATCAATAGCCTCTAAGTACTTACCATTGGTTTGATAAGTCAACCCGACATTATAAAACACTTCAGATTTATCCTCGGCCAGATCAAGAGTGCTAAGGAGCACTTCTATTGCTTTATCAAATTCACCTATAATGGAAAGAATATTTCCCTTTACTGTAAGTAACTCGGCATCATTAGGGTGAAGGTTTTCCGCATTTTCAATGATTTTCAAAGCCTCATCGAATTGCTCCTTCCCCAGATAACATTGTGCAGCCAGCATGCTGATTTCCATGCTGAAGGGGTATTGATCTAATGCTAAAAGCGAAGCTTTCAGGCCTTTACCATATTTAAATCTATCTAGGTAATACTGAATAATGGTCTCGTATTCAGTAACATCGAAAAAATTGAATGTCTTGTTTTTGAGTTGTTCCTCAAATCTATTGACCAGCCCACGTTCCTCTTCTCTACTCGGATAATCTTCCTGCATTGATGTCAATTGGTTTATTTAAAGTACTCAAAACCTATTTCTAAAACCACTCTGGCGATCGAAATTATGATATTACTGGTATTGCGATATTGTAGTTCTCTGAAAAAGAAATAGTTACTTGCTTCAGAGCGAATGCATTTCTTTTAATTCATTAACCGACCACTTGATACTTTCATCTAACGATCTAAACTCAAAATTGAGCGCATCCTTTATCTTATCATTTTGAAAATGAAAGTTTGACCTAGAAAGGATGGCCGTGTCTTTGGTGATCATAGCTTCATTACCTGTGATTCTTGATCGGACAAACTCAAAAGCAACTGCTATTTTTAGCATCCAGGGTTTGACTAATTTCTGTGGTCCCTTTTTTCCAAATGCCTCTGCAATTTTTCCAAAGAACTCTTTGTAAGATAGTGTACCAGCGTTGAGAATGAATCGCTCATCCTTAATGCTTGACTCTAATAATTGAATAATGATAGTGGCGACATCTCGAACATCCACGTAGTTCACTGTTCCAGCTGGATGAAAGGATTTTTCATCGTAGGCATATTTAAATACAGAAGTGCTGCCCCCTTTTCCCCAAAGGCCCGGCCCCAGAATTACTGAAGGGTTTACAATTTTTACTTCTAGGCCCTCTTGAGCACCGCGCCAAACTTCCAGTTCCTGAAGGTATTTGGACCGAGCATAAATAGAATCGAACTCGGTTCCTTCCCACCGATCTGTCTCCCTCAACTCGATTTGGCCGGCTTTTCTACCAATGGCCGCAACGGAGCTGATATGCAAAAACTTCGTGACGTTGAGTTTTAGGCATGTATTGACGAGGTCTGCTGTGCCCAGCACATTGGTCTTGTACATTTTCTTTTCCCAACGCTTATCAAATGAAATAATAGCTGCTGCGTGAATTACGGCATCGATATTTTCTAATGATGCCTCTAGAAACTCGGTGTCATTCATGTCACCAACTACCCACTCGATGTTTTTTTCGATGTCTTCAAGCAAAGTCATCTTGCTAGAGTTTCGTTTTACCGCACGAATCTCATGTCCATTTTCTAATAATTGACGACAAACAAAACTGCCAACGAGACCGGTGGCTCCGGTAATAAATACTTTCATTTATAATGAATTATTAAGCAATTCTAATTCTAATAGCTTTTTCCAATATTTGGTTTGCGTGGCCTCTTTCAAAAGGTCAATATGTCCCATATTGTGACAGTCGGTCCCGACTAAACGCGGAATTCTCATGTCTATTAGCTTTTCAGCAAACTTCTTAACCGGTTTTGAGTAACAGCCAGTTAAGGCAACAGCATTTAATTGAAATATGATGTCCCTATCTATCAACTCCTCCAAGAGCGTCTTGTCCTCTAGCAGATAGATGTATCTCTCTGGATGAGCGAATACCATTTTGTACCCCTTCATGGTAAGCTGAAACGAGGCTTCCTTCAATTGCGGAGGAGGGCTAATAAATGAAGTTTCAACCAGTACGAGGTTTTCCCCAAAGGTCATTAGAGGCTCATCCTTTTCTAACCTTTCCATAAAGGTCTCATCAAGAAAGTACTCAGTGGCTGCTGCTAATTCAATATTGATACCTTCTGAGTCGACAGCTTTTTTTACTCTCTCTAGACCTCCATTTATGATCTCAGGCGTATTGTCATAAGAGCCGGTCATGGTATGCGGAGTCGTTATGACTTTTGAATAACCTAGAGTCTCCATTTCCCTAAGAATCTCTAAGCTCTGCTCTATGGTTTGAACACCATCATCAATAGCCGGAATCAAATGTGAATGGACATCAGTCTTCAAGTACCCGATATCTGGTTCATTCGATTTTGACTTATTAAGAAATGAGAATATGCTCAAAATGCGGGTGCTTCAGTATAGGCTGCAAAGGTAGGTAAAACTTGATCTTTCTCGGAGACTATAGGTTCTGAAACCTCCCAGTTAATACCAAGGGCTGGGTCATTCCATAAAATTCCACCTTCTGATTCTTTGTTGTAATAGTTTGAGCATTTATAAGTGAAAATACTGTCTTCAAGTGCGGTAAAGCCATGAGCAAATCCGGCTGGGATTAAAAACATATTATGTCTACTTGCCTCAAGTAGAACTGTGTGGTGTTTACCATAAGTCGGAGACCCCTTTCGAATATCCAGAGCAACGTCTAGTACTTTACCACGTGAAACCCTTACTAGTTTTGCCTGTGCATACGGTGCTGACTGATAGTGCAGACCACGCAAAGTTCCCTTTACAGAGAAAGACTCATTGTCTTGAATAAAGTCTTCTTTTATACCGAGCTCCTGAAAAATGTTTCTTCGATATGATTCAAAGAAGTAACCTCTGTCATCACCAAAAACATTTGGCTCAAGTTCATAAAGCCCTTCAAAACCAGTTTCTATTATTTTCATTCTAATTCCTTAACCTCCCAAATATTGTGACTTTTTTCAGGAATGTCACAGCCTTTAGTTCAACCTGCCGATAAATACGCTGAATTTCCATTTGGTATCGATTAATCGTAGCTTTGCGCACTGATTTATGGGAGGATACGAGACCAGATCTTACGAAAAAGAGACCGCTGTTTTAGTGGCATTAATTACTCAGGAGCAGTCTGAGCAAAAGGTTGTTGAATACCTAGATGAACTGGCTTTTCTTGCCGAAACTCTCGGTTTAGAGGTGGTAAAGTCATTTACGCAAAGACTTGAAAGGCCAGATACGAGAAGCTTTGTAGGTAAGGGCAAGCTAGAGGAAATACAGACTTATATCAAAGCCGAAGAAGTGAGCACGATCATTTTTGATGATGACCTAACGCCTTCTCAACTTCGAAACCTTGAAAGAGAGCTTAAGGTCAAGATATATGATCGTAGTTTGCTTATACTGGACATTTTTCTTCAGCGTGCTCAAACCGCTCAGGCCAAGACACAGGTAGAACTAGCAAGGTCAACTTATCTATTGCCGAGATTGACCCGCATGTGGACTCACCTTGAAAGACAGCGTGGTGGAACGGGTACACGTGGTGGTGCTGGTGAGAAAGAAATCGAAACGGATAGAAGGGCGATTAGAAATACCATCACTGTCTTAAAGAAGCGCCTTGAGAAGATCGAAAAGCAAAATGCCGTTCAGCGAAAGTCTAGACATAACGTAGTAAGAGTAGCACTCGTTGGGTACACCAATGTAGGTAAATCGACCATTATGCGCTTGCTGACAAAGGCGGACGTTTTGGCCGAAGACAAACTCTTCGCGACAGTGGATTCAACCGTGCGCAAAGTGGTTCTAGAAAATATTCCGTTCCTACTTTCAGATACCGTAGGGTTTATCAGAAAGCTTCCCACTCATTTGATCGAATCATTTAAGTCTACTTTGGCGGAGGTGGTAGAGGCAGATGTGCTTTTGCATGTTGTTGACGTCTCTCATCCGTACTTCGAAGATCAAATGAAGACAGTAGATGAAACTTTGGCTGATATAGGGGTGAAGGACAAACCCACTATTCTTGTCTTCAATAAGATTGACCAATTCAATCATATTGATCCTGAACTGGCTGAGGAGATGGAGGAGCCGCCACTGACGCTGGAAGAATTGAAGAACACTTATATCGCCAAAGGCGCGAATACCTCAGTTTTTATATCAGCAGTAGAAAAAAAGAATATTGAAGAATTTAGGTCAGTTTTGATGGAAAAAGTGAAGAAAAGACACTTTACCATCTTCCCAAACTACTTGAAGGATTCTTATTATTAATTACATTTGTAGCCCTTCACGGTAGTTTTTGGCCTCGTAGTTCAATGGATAGAATAGAAGTTTCCTAAACTTTAGATCTAGGTTCGATTCCTAGCGAGGCTACTCTCTTACTTGACATCTAGCACCATTACCTGAAAGACGAGTACAGCATTTGGAGGAACATTTCTGCTTCCCTCTTCACCATAGGCCATATAAGGTGGTACAATGATGTAGCCGTTATCGCCCTTTTCGAAATAACCCAGACCCTTGATGAAGCCATCGATAAAGTTGTTTCTAAATAAGTTAAGGAGAATTGGCTTCTTTCTACGGAAAGAGCTGTCTAATTCTCTGCCACTATAGAGGTAGGTAGCATAGTGTAGGGTCAGGTCAGTTCTACCCGTTAAAGGCTCATAAAGATCAGATCGCCCCTTAAGTTTCATATAGCGAATCCCATTTTGTCCATTAATCCATTCGAAACTCTTAAACTGTTCGTTCCTCAGTTTTTCAAAAGCCTCTTCTGGGTTCGCATCTTCAATGAGGTTACCGTTTTCATCCCATACCTTCAGCCTGATATGGATGCCTTTATCGTTATAGGTTTCTTCCCTTTGTTTTTCGCCATTTTCAAACCAGAAAGTGTGTTTACCTACTTTAATACCATCCTTGGTCTTACCCTGATACTTCTTTTTTCCATTTTCATAACGCTCAGTTACTTTTTGAGCCAAAATGGTATTTGAGCCTGATATAATAAAGACTATTAGGGCAATACTAGAGATGAATAATCGCATAGAAATCTGAAATTAATAATCCTTGACAGAAGTTTTACACGGAAAGTGTAATTCTTGACTACTCATAGTAACTAACTACATTGATTATAAATTTGATAGTTCTAAGTCTTTGATCGAAGCGAATACCGAAGATAGGTTTGTTGAAATGGTTACTGAGTCTCAGGGAATCATTCACAAGGTGTGCAATATCTATTGTGATGATAGAGAGCACCGTAAAGATCTGTTTCAGGAGATTCTTATTCAGCTTTGGAAGTCGTTTGGGTCCTTCAAAGGAGAGGCAAAGTTTTCCACCTGGATGTACCGTGTAAGCTTGAATGTCGCTTTGCAATATGTGAGAAAAGAGCAGAAGAAGCCTCGTCAAACACAACTCTCTGATGAGATGAAAAACCTTTCTGATACCATATCAGATGACAGTTACGAAGAAGACTTAAAGCAGCTCTATCAAGCCATTAGCCAGTTAAATGATATTGAAAAGGCGATAATTATGCTCTATCTGGAAGATAGGGATAATGAGGAAATTGCTGAGATCATAGGAATATCTCAGAACTATGTCCGAGTTCGAATGAACCGAAGTAAAGAAAAACTCAAAAGGATCTTAAACGCTCAATAAGATGGAAGTCAACGACCTCAAAGCCATATGGAAGAAGGCCAATGACCAAGAGAAATCGGGTTATTGGGTGAGTCGGGAGGATATGCATGCTTTGGTACGGAAGAAATCTCGAGCTACGATTGCAGAGGTAATGAGAGAGTTGACAAGAAAAGTTCGCATCTCAACGGCTATTAGCATTCTGGCCGCTCTCATAGGGCTAATGAACATCTTAAACCCTCAAAATGAAGGCTTCATTTCCGAAAACTTAATAAACGATTCGGTATATGGTGTGTTGGTATTGATCATGTCGGCCTGCATTATGGCCATCTCAATTCATGCGCGTTTTAGAAGAAGACAATTAAGCGCACTTGAAACATCAGCAGAGACTTTAAAGAGAGCATTGATCAGCACGAAAGAAATCTTCGGTAAGATTATTCAGACTGGTATTTGGAGCGATACGGTTGTTACTCCAAGTATAATCATCGGCATGGCCGCCTTTAAAGTTTACCAAAAATCTCCTTTTGCCTTTGATATGCGACTAGTTTACCTGATTGGAGTATGGGTTGCATTGGGTTTTGCCTTTCATGCGCTGGCAAAATTTATGATGCGCAGAAAATTCGGTCGTTTTATCAAAAACCTCGATGATCGTCTCCAAGAATTCGAATCTCTTGAAGAATAAATTTCTAAGAAACTGTAATTCTTCTCTTAGAAGCTTCACTAACAAGTCAAAACAGAATCAATGACGAATCGAAGACATTTAAAATATGTTTGCTATACGGGTGCTATGATGGCGGTTTTTGCTATTCCTCTTTTCAAAGGACTCCAACCTTTAGGTAGCATCATTACAATTACGGGTTTGGCAATAGTGATAACAATGAAGGTGATCCTTTGGAGAACCCGAGTTAAAACAGCTTGATATGAATTACAGATTAAAAACCTTAATCTCATTGTCTATTATATGCTTGTCCTTCATGACGAGCTACGCTCAAATAGAGTATTCTATACAAATTGAGGCTTTGAAGAAGAGTTTTGAAGAACGGACGACTGAAGCGATAAAGCCGTATATAAGTGATTCACTAGCATTTGGCAATTATCCTTCTAAAGTCTCGATTCAAATTTTGACTCAAGTATTTAAGAATTTACCAGATTTAAATAGTCTTGAAATCCTGAGTCAAAAATCTGGAGAAGCTGAATTAGAGTATAATTTTACACTGCTGGGCAAACGCACTTCGAAAGTCCTATTTGACAATTCTGGTAAGGTAATGAGGCTAGAATTAGTAGATAATTTATTGAGGGAAGAGGCTGAAGCTCAAGCTGCACTTGCAAGACAAAAACAAGTGCCAACTCCTGGTGCCTTGGCCGAAAAACACCCATTCAAAGAAGTAAGTTTTAATGCGCCAGACGGTTTAATGATTACAGCAAACTTGTATGAAACTGGAGCAGGTTTACCAGTTGTCCTGCTTTGTCATCAGGCAGGTTATAACAAGTACGAGTATGCTGATATAGCTCCAAAGTTGAACGAAATGGGCTTCAATGTAATGGCGATTGACCAGCGTTCGGGAGGCAGTTTTGGAGGTCAAAGCAATGCCACTTTTGAAAGAGCAAAGTCAGCCGGCCTTGAAACAGGCTTCCTGGATGCCGAACAAGATATTGAGGCGGCAGTTAATTTTCTTTATGAGAAGTACGGTAAACAAGTAATCCTTTGGGGTAGCTCTTACTCATCTAGCCTTGCATTATTCATTGGAGACTCAAATGAGAGGGTTAGTGCGATGATATCATTTAGTCCTGGGGATTACTTTGGAGATGCAAAACCATCCCTTTCAACTGTTTTTAAATCGGTAGAAAAGCCCTTTTTGGTTACCTCTTCAAAAGAAGAAGCAAAGGCGCTGTCATCCTTGATAGAAGGTGCTCAATTGAACCAAAAGCAGTCTCAATTCATTCCTCAAGGTCAAGGATATCATGGTTCACGTGCTTTATGGGAAGGTCAAGAGGGAGGAGAGGAGTATTGGTCACAAGTGACTAGTTTTCTTCGTTCACTCAATTAAAACAGACCTGTTTATAAACTTTTCATACCTTTACTGTCAATGCAAAGGTTCTCATGGTGTAAAAACCATGGGATTAATAGGGAATCAGGTGTAATTCCTGAACAGTCCCAGCTGCTGTAAACCCATTTTTAGGTTTGCTGAATTTTGCCACTGCCCCGAATTATGTCGGGATGGGAAGGCTCAGTAAAACCGGGAAAGTCAGAAGACCTGCCTTTGTTTTTGAACACTATGACGCTTTCTGAGGAAAAGCTACTGGTATGAAAAGACTGAGAAACAATATTACCCATCGCAGGGCGGATTACACCCTGACATGGCTTCCCGCTTTATTGCTAGCCCTTCTTCTGGGCTGCCAAAATTCCGAAAATCAGAATACTGTTGATGAGGGTTTCGACCCGGATCGGGACTATTTTCCTTCAAAGACTTCCATTGACCATGCCATTGGTTTTGATATAGTTTATCACAATAATTGGAAGGAGATTCAACTCTTTCGGCATTACAACGACTTTGTAGATACCGTTAGGTTCGCTTTGGTCCAAAAAGAAACTCCATCTCCTGAAGGATTTTCCGATGAGCGAATTGTTAGCATTCCTTCTGAACACCTGGCTTCTATGTCTACCACTCACCTGGGCATGTTTGAAAAGTTAAATGCTTTGGATGTTTTGAAGGGCATTGAACGTGCGGAATATGTCTCAAGCGAGAAGGTTAAGGCTTTGGTAGAAGAAGGGAATATCACAGAACTTGAGCCTTCGGGAACCCTCAATACCGAATTGGCAGTGAATGAGGGAATAGAATTATTACTGGGCGTTGGATACCCTAATTCTCAAAATGATAGCTATCAAGAGTTGGAAAATGCTGGAATTCCGGTACTGCTCAATGCCGATTGGCAGGAGAAAACACTCCTGGGCCGAGCCGAGTGGATGAAGCTTTTGGCCGCCCTGCTGAATAAAGAAAAGCTTGTAAATGAGGTGTTCAGTGCCATGGAAGAAGAATTCAATCAAGTGTTAGAACTGGTTGAAGCCAATGTAACGAAGGGACCGTCCACTATCACAGGTATAGCCCAGGGGGATGCCTGGTTTGTAGCTGGGGGTAAAAGCTTTGCCTATTACATTCTTGATTTGGCCAAAGTCGAATACCCATGGAAGAACAGTGACAATACGGGAAGCCTAAGGTTAGATTTTGAGACTGTATATGCCGAAGGTCTAAAAGCCGATTTTTGGATGGTACCTAGTACGGCAAAGACATTGGACGAGATTCTTCAGGCCGATAGCCGATACGCAGACTTCAAATCCTTTAAAAACCGAAATATCTACAATATCTATGGTAAGTATACCGAAGGAGGAGGGAATGACTACTATGAATCTGCGGTAGTCAATCCGCATATCGTTCTGAAGGACAATATTAAGGTCTTTCATCCCGAGCTCTTACCAAATCATGAGTTGGTTTACTATAACCGTTTAAGGTAGGTCATTGTCTGTTTTCCATAACATACCGGGTGAATCAGGTAAAGGCCTGACACAATGGAGGCTCATGGTCATGCTGATCGTGGCAGTCATCCTATTGATTTTACTCGATTTGGGACTAGGTTCGGTACACATACCAATACCTGAGGTTGCAAGGATTCTTTTAGGAAGTTCGGTTGACAATGAGGCTTGGCAAGCCATTGTGCTTAAGATTCGGCTTCCAAGAACGATCACTGCCGTTCTTGCTGGTGCCGCATTATCAGTTGGCGGTCTTCAAATGCAAACGCTTTTTAGAAACCCATTGGCAGGACCATCGGTATTGGGCATTACAGCAGGAGCTAGCTTGGGTGTAGCTGCGGTTATGTTAGCCGCGGGTAGTGCCACTACGGCTTTTACTATTCGTTCTTTGGGCTTAGGAGGTAGCTGGTTAATTGTAATTGCCGCATCGATCGGTGCTGCACTTGTATTGTTGGCTATCCTTGCCATCTCTTATCGAATAAGAGATAATGTTGTCATGCTGATCGTGGGTATTATGGTGGCTAATATTACAATTGCCATTGTCAGTATATGGCAGTATTTCAGCAACCCTGAGCAAATTCAAGAATATATTCTCTGGACCTTCGGTAGCCTTGGTGGTGTAACCGCTGATCAGCTTCAAGTCTTAGGACTCATTGTTGGTTTGGGAGTCATTATGACCTTCGCGTTGAGTAAGACCCTTAATGTACTGCTGCTTGGAGAAGACTATGCTCAAAGTATGGGATTGAACATCCGTAGATCTAGGGTAGCAATTATTGGTGTTACCAGTATTCTGGCAGGAGCAATAACAGGTTTCTGTGGCCCGATCGGTTTCGTGGGAATTGCGGTACCTCATCTGACCAGAAGCCTTTTGAATACATCAGATCACAAAGTGCTTATCCCAAGCTGTGTTCTGGTGGGTGCCGTCCTTATGCTGGTGTGTGATATCATTTCTCAAGTGCCCGGCAGTAACACTGTTTTACCAGTGAATGCCATCACCGCAATGATCGGTTCGCCAATTGTCATTTGGATCATTGTTAAACGCAGAAATCTAAAATCTTCCTTTTGATGACCGACTCAAAAGCGATATTGACAAGTCAAAGCCTCGCAGTTGGCTATAAGGAAAAAGAAGTTCTATCTGGATTGAAT
Source organism: Roseivirga sp. 4D4 (assembly GCF_001747095.1). Lineage (NCBI taxonomy): Bacteria > Pseudomonadati > Bacteroidota > Cytophagia > Cytophagales > Roseivirgaceae > Roseivirga > Roseivirga sp. 4D4. The sequence goes on along the minus strand of NZ_MDGP01000001.1, from coordinate 3,011,860 downwards.
CTCGTCCTTAAAAAGGGCGAATTGACTTGTTTACTAGGACCTAACGGTTCAGGAAAGTCAACCCTTATCAGATCCATAACGGGTATACAAAAGCCATTGTCAGGTAAGGTACTTATTCAGGAAAGGTCACTTTCTGAGATTACGCCTAAAGAAATGGCGAAGACCTTGAGTCTAGTCCTGACCGATCGCGTAACACCCGGTAACCTGACTGTTTTCGCTTTGGTGTCATTAGGTAGATTTCCTTACACCAGTTGGATGGGTGCGCTAAATAATAAAGACAAAGAACTCATTCAGTGGGCGCTAGAAGTTACAGGTACACTACACTTTGCTGATCGTCATGTTGGTGAGCTTAGCGATGGCGAAAGGCAAAAGGTAATGATAGCGAGAGCCTTAGTTCAAGACACCGATATTATCATTCTGGATGAACCGACTGCTCACTTGGACTCTCCTAATCGTATCGAAATATTCCATCTACTTAAGGAACTAACACACAAAACAGGTAAGACTATTTTGATCTCCACCCATGAGATAGACATGGCCATCGAAAACTGCGACAATATGTGGTTGGTCATGCCCGGAAGAAGTGTAGAGACTGGAATACCCGAAGAACTCGTATTGAGCGGTGCACTGGAATCTGCTTTCGGCTCAGAGGAATTGACCTTTGATTATTTAAAAGGTCGATTCAGCAAGTATGACGAAAGTTCCAGTCTCAGGGTGGAAGTGGCAGGAGATCCAATACTTGCCAAGTGGACAAAACAGGCACTTTATCGAAGTCAAATTAAGAGTCAGGAGGTCATTCAAATAGAGGTTTCTGGTAATCGGAAAGATCCACTTTGGAGAATTTCAGACACAGACGAAAAAATTAATTCACTATCACAACTTATTAACTACTTAAAAACAAAATGACAAACGTTAGAATGAGGGGGACAATACTAGTCGTATTGTTGAGCATCGGCTTTCTTTCATATGCACAAGAAAGAAAAGACACAACTGACCTGGGTGAATTTGTAGTAACCGGGACCCGTTTTAGAACTCCAATAGAGAAGTCTGGAAAGACAATTTACAAGTTAACGCGAGAATTTATTGACAAGTCTCCTAGTAAGACGGTTGCCGACCTGCTTAATGAAGTTCCCGCAGTGCAAACTGATGGTAATTTCGGAACTCCAGGCACGAATATCGAATACTATGTTAGAGGAGCTAGAAGTAAGTATACGCTTGTCTTGATTGACGGAGTTCCGATGAATGACCCAACAGGTATTAGTTTGTTTTATGATCTGAGATATTTACCTGCCAACCAGGTGGAATCAATTGAGATACTGAAAGGAGGTCTAAGCGCACTTTATGGAAGTAATGCTGCCGCTGGAGTTATCAGTATCAATTTGAGAGATAATGCCAAGGATTTGATTCAAGGGACTATCGATGTAAATGGGGGTTCATTTGGAGCGTTTGGGCTTAATGCCAATGTGAATGGAACTAGCAATAGTTTCGACTATGGCTTGTCCTTTAACAGAACTTCTTTTGATGGGTTTACCGCGGCTGCTCAAACTGACCCCAATGCTAATTTTGATGATGACGGTTTCGAAAAAACCAACCTATTGTTCAAAGGAGGTTATCAGGGAGACAACAGATTCGGTATGGATTTCACAGTCGCTTATGATGATTTCAAAGCAGACATCGATGCCTTTTCATTCACGGACGAGCTAAATGCTTTTTCAGACTACCAACAATTCAGAATTGGAGCGCGACCTCAACTGGAGTTCAAAAATGGCAGGTCTGCTTTAAGTGTTAGTTATATAAACAATGAGCGTGTTTTCCAAAGCGCTTTCCCATCCACTTTCGAAGGAGAGAATCTTCAGGTCGATCAGACCAATGAGTTTGAAATTTCGGAATTCGCAAGAGCTCTTTTTGGAGTCAATGTTCAAAGGCTTAAGAACAATACTGAAAACCAAGAGGGAGACTTTACGATAGTTGACCCCTATGCCTCTATTGTTCTAGAAAGCGATCAGGGCCTGAATTTTCATTTTGGATTGAGACTAAATACACATAGTGATTACGACAATCAACTCTTAACAACCGTCAACCCATCGTGGCTGATAGACTTGAGTAGAGATGTTTCCATAAAGCCATTCCTGTCGATCTCTAATGCATATAATACGCCATCACTGTTTCAGATAAACTCACCTTTCTTTGGGAATCAAGACCTTACTCCTGAGCAGACCAATAGCTATGAGTTCGGGACAGCGTTATACACAAAAAGTGGGCTGACCTATAACTTTGCATTATTCAGACGTGATGAAGACAATGCCATTGATTTTCTTTCAATTTTTGATGCTAATGGCGCCTTTATCGGAGGTCGTTATATCAATTTGGATTCAAGAAGGGAAGTGCAAGGCATCGAAACCGACATTACATGGGATATTAACACCAAGGTGACGCTGACGGCAAACTACTCTAAGCTAGCTACGAATAATGACGCTTTGTTCTCAAGAATACCCAAAGAGAAGTATGGCGTTGGACTTTTGTTCACTCCTATTGAAGCTTCATCAATCAATATTAGATATAATCATACTGGAGAACGTAGGGTATCCCCTTTTTCAGATGATAAGTTGGAGAGCTATAGCTTGGTTGACATTGCGTTGCGAAAGCAATTCTTATCTAAAAAACTTACGGCATACGGGGCCATCAATAATATTTTTGATGAGGAGTTTGTAGGCGTTGTGGGCTTCACTACCATGGGAAGAAACTACACCGTTGGACTAAGCTATGACTTTTAGTCTTTATGAATAAGGCAGTTTTCAATTGGAGTGGAGGGAAAGATAGTGCGCTGGCGCTGCACCTTAGCCTTCAAGACTCAGGATTCGAAGTCAATCAACTGCTGACTAGCATAAACACTTACACAAATCGAATATCTATGCATGGTGTTCGATTGGAGATGCTTGAGCGGCAGGCCCAGTCAATTGGTCTACCGCTTGATTTGCTTGAGCTACCCAAAGAGCCCTCAATGGCCGAATATGACCAATTGATGAAGGCAAAACTCGAAGGCTTCATAAAGGATGAAATCAAGTTTTCAATTTTCGGTGATATCTTTTTAGAAGACCTTAAAAAATACCGTGAAGACCGATTGGCAGAAGTTGGTTTAAAAGCCCATTTTCCACTCTGGGGAAGAGATACTCGAGAATTGATCGAAGCGTTTCTTAATCTGGGTTTTAGAACAATAGTTGTGGCTGTGGACGGGAGTAAACTCGATAAATCTTTTGTTGGAAGAGAACTCACTAGAGATTTTGTTTCCGACTTGCCATCGGGAGTAGATCCTTGTGGAGAGAATGGAGAGTTTCACTCCTTCGTCTTCGATGGGCCGATTTTCAAAAGACCAATTGCCTTTGAGAAGGGAGAGGTAGTGGGTAAATCATACAATTTATCACAAAATAGTTCGGATAGTGTCACCTATTGGTTTCAAGATTTAATACCAAACTAGATTAAGTCAACTGGCCGACCTTTAATGCATGGCTCACCATTGCATTGCAACTTTTTCTTCTATGCCCAAGTTTACTTGGTGCAAACATTGAAACCATGAGAATAAAGACAAATAGCTTGGTAGTCCTCGCCCTTTTACTGGCATTGGGATGTTCTAATTCTAAAAATACTTTTGCAGGTAGTGTCACAGATGCCCCGAGTCATGAAAATTGGACCAAGCTTTTGGCCAAGCACGTGCGACCAAATGGGCTAGTTGACTACAAGGGTTTTATTGCTGACAAGTCAGAACTCAATGCATACGCAGATTATTTGAGTGAAAACCCTCCGGCTGAGAGCTGGTCTGACAATGAAAAGATTGCTTACTGGATCAATGCATACAATGCATTTACTGTGAAATTGATCGTGGACAACTATCCTGTCAAGAGTATCAAAGATCTCAACCCTTCACTTTCAATCCCAACGGTACGAAGTATATGGACCAAAGAGTGGTTTCAAATTGGGGGAGAGGATTTTAGTCTGGATCGGATTGAGCATAAAATTCTGAGAAAGGACTTTGAAGAACCGCGAATTCACTTTGCTGTCAATTGTGCTTCCATTTCATGCCCTGTACTTAGAAATGAGGCCTATACGGCTGAAAAACTGGGCGTTCAGCTAGATGAGCAGGCACGTTTATTTTTAAATGATACATCTCGAAACAAAATCACACCACATCGAGTTGAGGTGTCGAAAATCTTTTCATGGTTTGGAGGAGATTTTAAAAAAGGCCAGTCCTTGATTCAATTTTTGAATAAGTACACAGACGTTCAAATTGAAGAAAAAGCAAAAGTTCGTTTTACTAGCTACGACTGGAACCTCAATGATGTGAATTAATTAGTAGAGTGTAAATAAACCCCAAAAGCCGTCCCAATATCTGGGACGGCTTTTTGTTATGTATTTAGTATAATTGTAATCTCAAAATTAGGTCAACGTATAATGCAGGTTCGGACAAGACCAATCGCGGTCTTATGCTTCTTGGTCATCATAGTTTCATTTACCGGTTTAGACAGGGGTGAAGTCATAAATGAAGAGTTAAGCATCAAAGAAGCCACTTCAGATAGAATATCACTTACTAATGAGATGTCTGATTTACCGACTTTTGAACCTATAGATTCGATGGTCAATCGTGCCATGCGAAGTCTTCGGCTTACGGGTGCTACAGTAGCGATAGTCAAAAATGAAAAGCTAGTCTATGCCAAAGGTTTTGGTTTTTCCGATAAGGAAAAGAAAGAGAAGGTAGCGCCACATCACCTTTTCAGGATAGGTTCGGTATCAAAACTAATCACTGCCATTGGGGTGTTGAAATTGGTCGATGATGGAAAGATCACTTTGGACGATTATGTCTTCGGAGAAAATGGAATCCTAAAAGGGCGACTCTATAGTAATATTTCGAACAGAAACGTCTATCGAATCAAAGTCAAACATTTGCTGAATCATACAGCTGGCTGGAGTTTGATTACCTATGGAGACCCTATGTTTATTCCTCATAAAATTCACAAAATGGATAAAGTCAGTTATCCTATCGAATTTGATGATGTGATAAAATTCGTCCTGAAGAGACACTTGCCTTATCGACCTGGAACACGGTTTAACTACTCTAATTTTGGCTATAGTTTGCTGGGAAGGGTTATAGAGGAGGTGACAGGCGATGATTACGAAGACTGGGTTCAGGATGAGATTTTAGAACCTAATGACATTCATAAAATGCGGATCGCTGGGAGTTTTGAAAAGGACCGTGTAAAAGATGAGGTGAAATACTATGATTATAGTGCCGACAACGAACAGTTGTCTTTCAATGGCTCTGGTAAAAAGGTTTATAAGCCCTATGGTGCCGATGATATAGAGATGTTAGGCCCTGCCGGAGGTTGGCTTGCTAATGGTGTGGATCTAATGCGAGTATTGGTGCTCGTAGATGGCTATTCAAAAAGATATGAGGACATATTAAGTTCTGACCTGATCAACAAAATGGTCAATGGAGTCGGAGGAGTGAATCGTCCACTGGGCTGGAGAAGTGTTAAAGGTCAGCACTGGTGGAGAACAGGAACACTTTCAGGAACCTCGGCTTTACTTACCAGAGATTTAAATGGTTATTCCTGGGTGATCATTTCGAATACTACGCCACGGAGGGGAAGCTTTCCGGGGACCAGCCGGTGGGCTATTAGAGAAGGAATCAAAAGGGTGAAATCGTGGCCTTCACAGGATTTATTCGAAGTTTCGGATTAGGGTAAAAAACGAAAGCCGATCTGACGACCGGCTTTACAACCAAAATTAACCCTAACTATGTACTATAGTTTTCTTACTTAGAAAGTCTGTAATATTTGTTGTTACCCAAGCTGCTTAAATAATCAGCCTGATTTACGAGCTTTCTTAATTCTTTATCATTAGCAGGGTTTCCAGAAGCGATTAGGTTATCGTTGTTGTCGAAAACATTTACCTCTTCGATGGCTTCTTCTTCCATTTCCATGTAGATTTCTTCCTCGATCTCCATTTCTTCTTCGTCAAAGAACTGCTCAATTTCTGCTATTAACTGAGCTTCCATTACTGACACTTCGCGATTTAGATCATTTGACTTGACCGTTCCTGCTTGAAATAAGGTGACCGCTGCAAGCAAGACCGCGATGATAGCACTTAAGTTTTTGAGTTTTGGGCTGTTGCTGTTTTTTGTGTTGACGTTTGGGCTTTTCATTTTGTTGTTGTTTTGAGTTTTTAACTTTTTTACTGACCTGCCCTTTTATATCCAATGCCTGTGCCAAAACTTTTAAGTAATTGATAATCAAGTATTTAAAATTAAGTGACCGATTTTGTACAAAAAAAGGTGTACGATAATCGTACACCTTATGGTTAGTTTTAGAACACTTTTACTCGTAACGAAGCGCTTTTACTGGGTTGGTAGTTGCAGCTTTGAAAGCTCGGTAGCCAATCGATAGGAGTGCAATCAGAATTGTCAATAAGAATGCGCCTACAAAGACAAGCGGACTCACTTCCACTTGATAAACGAATGAATTGAGCCATTCTCTCGTACCATAGAACCCAAAGGGTACTGCAATCACTGTAGCAATGGCTATTAACCAGATGTATTTGCTCGATAGTAAGAGTACAAGGCTGTTAGTATTCGCACCAACAACTTTGCGAATACCAAGCTCCTTGGTTTTTTGTTGTACCACGAAAGCGATTAGACTGTATAGGCCAAGGCAGCCTATGGCAATGGCCAGGATGGCCGTAGCATTGATGAAGCCAAAAAGCGTTCTGTCAATTTCGTAGTCAATCGCTATTTCATCGGTGAAGCTCTTGTAGTCAGCTACAAAGTCTGGGTTCATAGAAGAAGATACCTTATCTATATGTTGGGCAACCTCTGAATAATAACCCTCTTTCACCTTAACAAAAGTCTGATTGTAGCCAGCATAGTCTCCTTCGAAAACAGAAGGCTTAATTTCGTTTCGTAGGTTATCGGTATGGAAGTCGGCTAGTACACCAACTATAGTAGCATTATCAGAATAACCATTGATATTGACTCTTCGGCCAACGGCCTCTTGAGGATCGTCCCATCCAAGTTTTTGAAGTGCTAGTTCTGTTACCACAATCTCTCTATTCTCAGTTTGGTAATTTGCCGGAGAGAACCAAGAGCCAGCAATTACTTTAAGGTTGAAGAGTTCGGCATAGTTGATATCAACATGTTTGAAGTCGCAGTTTACTTCAATCCTTTCCGTGCTTTCAGGATCGACTAGTGTCGTGTTCCATGGGTTAATCGCATTGGGACCACCTGTTCCGAAGGTCACGTTTTCAATAAACGGACTTTCCATTAATTGGCTCTTTGCACTATTGATGAGTGCGGGGTCTACTCTATATCCGCCCGGAACAAAGTTGCCTAAGCCAATGATATCCTCAGTGTCGTAGCCCAAATCCTTATTCTTGATGTATGAAAATTGGCTATTGAATATCAAAACAGAAATGACGAGTATTTGCGCTACCACAAACTGAACAGTCAAAAGTGTATTGCGGACAACCGCCTTGCGACCTCTTACTTGTGTGAACTTACTTCTGATAACTTCAAGTGGTTTGAAGTTGACAAGCATTCCTACTGGGTACAGACCTGCCAGAAATGTAAGTATAACACCAAGGCCAATAGCGAAAATGATAGACGCCATTTCCAATTTCAAGTCAATGCTAATGGCAGACATCGCTCCATTAATTTCATTCAATAGGACTTCAGCAATCCAGATCGAGAAGAAGGTAGCGGTCAACGTGACTATCGACAGCTCCAGAAAGAACTGGTTAGCCAATTGACTTTTGGCGCAGCCGATAATTTTCTTAATGCCTACCTCTTGGCTTCTTTTGAGAACCTGAGCGGTAGATAGGTTTACAAAGTTGATGGTACAAGTTGCTAAAACAATGAATGCTATGATAAGCAAACCATAAATGGTGTCATTAGGGATGGTATAGTTGAGTCCGCTATACCGATCGTCTGTGTGCAGGGACTTCAATCCACCCAGTTCGAAGGAAATTGTTTCGGCTGCTTCTTCACCCAGGTTGTTCACCACGATAGCATTGAATTGACTCGCTAAATTTACTGGATCAACATTTTCCGGCAGTAATACCCATGTGGTACCCATGCTCGTAATACTCCAGGTATTTCTAACATAAAACTCCTGCACCTTAGGCATCATGGCCACATTCGCCAGCATGGTATAGGGAAGGTTAGTATTCAATCTTGGATCGGCAACAATACCTCTAATAACACCCTGAGCTCTTCTTGCAAAATCTATCGTTTGACCCATTGGGTCTTCATTTCCAAAGTATCTTTTGGCTGTACTTTCCGTCAGTACAACAGCTTGGGGATCAGAAAATGCTTCTTCAGGATTACCTCTAAGCCACTTTTGGTCGAACATTTGGAAATAATTCTCGTCAACAAATAGTGCCTTGCTTTCATCGAACTTTTCTTCTCCTATGAAAACTCTTGTTTCAATTGGGCCGATGGTACGAGAAACTGCTTCAATTTGAGGGTAATCTGTTCTTAGCACCTTATGAAGAGGCTCTGGAGTTTGGCTACCATAGTTAGCACCCCATTGTGTTTTTTCAACAAAGTTGACACGATAGACACGATCAGCATTTGTGTGGAAGTGGTCAAAAGTATACTGGTACTTGATCAAGGTGAAGATCACTATACTCACAGTCATACCAATGGTTAGACTTAGGAGATTGATTCCAGTATTCGCTCTATTTCTGAGCAGGTTTCTAAAAGCCGTTTTGAAGAATATCTTGTTCATGGCGATATCAATTTAATCGTTAACTGTGAATAATGTTTTAAATAGGTACTCTTTCATATTGTCCGACTGACCGAAAGTATTGGGATCGAATTGGTCAGTATTACTAAGGACAATGAGTGTTTCAGGTCCGTCTAATGAGGTTATGAGTACTGAATTGCTTCCCATTATGCCTCCTCTTCGCTCCATCACTCTAGGTTTGCCAGTAATAAAAGGTGAGTTGAAAGTCCAACAACCCAAGGCGGCATAACCTAAACTTGGTTTTGATTCGAAGAGAGATTTTTTTGCTTCTTTGCCTAATAAGGAATCACCCTTGAGGGCTTTAGTGAATTTGAGCAAGTCCGACACTGTAGAGAACATGGAGCCTGCTGCCCAAAAATTCTGAATATGAATGTTGAGTTCTGGTTTCTTGCTACCTCGTTTGATTTCGAATGATGGGATTACGTCAGCGGGTAATTCTTTCTCAACTAATAATCCAGTATTGGACATTTCTAAAGGAGTGATGATACGTTCGTTGAGTTCTGTCAGGTATGACCTTCCCGCAACCTGCTCTATGACTTTGCCAAGAATGAGGTAGTCAACATTATTATAGTTGATGTCGGCACCGGGTGCAAACTTGGCCTTCTTAGAAGCAAACTTTGAGATATTTTCTTCGGGACTGTTTGCGCTTAAGTAAGATATGTGACTTTCTTTTTTTAATCCTGTGGTGTGTTGAAGCAAATGCTTAATCGTGATTTGATGGGCATTCGTAATTTCTAGATTAGGTAATAGACTGCCGACCTTGGTGTTTAAGGCGATTTTTTCTTCTGCTATGAGTTGCATAATGATGACCGCGGTGAACAGTTTGGTGATTGAGGCGATCTTAAAGCGAGAGTCCGGATCTAAAGATTTAGTATTATCGAGATCTCCGAAACCGGTAGCAGCTATCATTTGGTTGCTTTCACTATCAACTGTGAGTATTGCTCCCGAAAATTGTTGGGTTTCTAAGTAAGCTTCGAGTGCAGCTTTGCTTGAAAGTGGGTTTGTCGTTTGGCTGCGCAACACTGCTAAGGCGAGTGTTAGAATGGTTAATGTTAGTGCAATCTTTCTCATGAAAACCATAGTTTCAACCCTTGTGCCATTATCGTAAAGCACAGAAAAACAGAGAGTTATAAAAATTTAAAAACTTATGCCTCAAAATGTTGTTCCGATATGAAACAGATTTCTGTTCCGCTCAGGAACATTTTTTAAACTTGACACCATGAAGCAGAAGGAAAATGCCCACATCCTAATCATTGATGATGATCCTGATGTATTGTTGACAGGTGAGATCGTGTTGAAGCAAAGGTTCAGCAAGGTTTCTTGTGTTGACCACCCTAAAAAGGCAGATGAGGTTTTAAAGTCAGGTGAAGTGGAAGTACTTCTCTTAGATATGAATTATTCTCCAGGTGCGAATGACGGAAAGGAAGGTCTAGAATGGATTTCAAAACTCAACGGTGCCCATCCCGAAGTCAAGATTATCATTATTACTGCCTACGGAGAGATCACTTTGGCAGTGGAAGCAATGAAGAGAGGCGCTATTGATTTCGTGACTAAGCCGTGGGAATATGAAAAGATTCAAGTTTCAGTAAGTAATGCATTGAAACTTGCTAGGTCAGAAAAGGAAATTCAAAGACTAGAGACGAAACAGCAAGGCCTAAAACAGCACTTAGTAGCCAAATCAGATCAGGTTATAGCCGAGTCATCAGAAATGCAGCAGGTGTTGAAGATGGCTGAGAAAGTGAGCCGAACCGATGCCAATGTATTATTGCTGGGTGAAAATGGCACGGGTAAAGGCCTGATGGCAAAACTCATTCACGAAATGTCGCCACGTGCTGGTGAAGTCTTCATGTCTGTTGATTTAGGGTCAATCACAGAATCCCTGTTTGAGTCTGAGCTTTTTGGCCATAAGAAAGGTGCATTTACCGATGCAAGAGAGGACCGAATGGGCCGATTTGAAGCTGCCGATGGCGGAACCATATTTCTCGATGAAATAGGAAACCTCACACCACAAATGCAGTCGAAATTACTGACAGTTATTCAAAATAGAGAGTTGACGCGAGTAGGTGAAAACAAGCCAAGACAGTTTGATGTGCGGATCATAGCGGCTACTAATGCCAAGTTGGAGCAGATGATTGAGAACGGAGCGTTTCGGGAAGACTTATTCTTTAGACTTAACACGATCGAACTGGACTTGCCCCCCTTAAGAGATCGTTTGGCTGATATAGCTCCTATGGTAGATCATTTTATGGCGAAGTTCTGTAAAAAGTATGCTCAGGATCAACCTAAAATGGGTGCGAACACATTAGAAAAGTTAAAGAAGTATCATTGGCCAGGTAACATCAGAGAACTGGAACATGCGGTGGAACGAGCGGTCATTTTGAGCGATGGTGTGACCCTGATGCCGGAAGATTTTAATCTGAGAAAGCAGATGAGATCTGACGACTTTATCACCACCACGAACCTGGAAGAACTCGAGCGAATCACCATTGAGAAAGTGATAAAGAAGAATGAAGGTAATATGAGTAAGGTGGCTCAAGAGCTTGGAATAGGTCGCACAACACTCTATAGAAAACTAGAAAAGTATGGCTTTCAATAGGTTCACAGTTCAGGTTGCTGTTCGACTGATCTTGATTGCCGCGACCATGTTTGCTGCAGTCTGGTCTTATTTCAAGACAGAGATTATCATGTCCCCGTTAGGCTTTGGCGTGTTGACTATTGCGCAGCTGGTTCTGTTATTCTATTTCATCAACAGAACCAGAGATGAGTTGCTCATCTTTTTTAAGTCCTTTGACAATCGAGACTTCAACAAGGCTTATAACGAATTTGCATGGGGGCAAAGTAAAGACGAATTGAAGGTGGCATTTAACAATGTGCTTAGAACTTTCAAAAAACTCACTTTAGAAAGAGAGGAGCAATATCAGTACCTGCAGATGGTGAATGAGCATGTTTCTGTCGGGTTGATCAGTTTCAAAACTGATGGGAAAGTTGACTTGATGAATTCAGCGGCACAAGACCTGTTTGGGGTGCCTGCTTTAGGAAAAATTGATCAGTTAGCCAATCACGATGAGGGTGTCTGGAATGCACTGAAGGCCCTTAAGACAGGAGATAAAATTGTACTCTCACCCAGTGAATCAAAAACAAAATTAGCCGTTGTTAGCCGATCGTTTAAGCTAGCGGAAGAAGATTATACACTCATCTCCCTTCAAGATATTTCAGCCGAACTCGAAGAGCGTGAAATGGACGCCTGGCAAAAGCTGATCAGGGTGCTGACCCATGAAATCATGAACTCGGTTACGCCAGTGGTATCCCTCACCACGGCCATAAAGATGATTATGCAAGATGATGAGGGTAAGCTTAGGGCAGACCAGTTTGAAAAAGATGATCTTGAAGATGTTTTCAAAAGCATAGTCGCAATTGAAAAAAGAGGACAAGGACTTCTTGGATTCGTTCAGGCCTATCGTGACTATACTAGGCCTCCTGTGCCGGAAATTTCCAGCGTTAACCTCTTCTCTCTAATTCACGACACGGTTCAAATTTCTAAATCGGAACTGGGTTCGGTGAAGCTCAAACTGTCGCCAGATATTCCAGAAGATGCTTTTGTACAGGCGGATGAGAAATTGATCAGTCAGGTCTTGATTAATCTGGTAAAGAATGCGGCCGAAGCGATGGAAGGTCAGTCTGATGCGCAAATCGATATCAACGTTCAGGAAGAAGCTGAGCACATTAATCTAGAAATAACAGATAATGGTCCAGGTATACCTGCAGACATCATCAACGAAGTCTTTGTTCCTTTCTTCACCACAAAGAAGCAAGGCAATGGCATAGGGCTTAGTTTATCCAAACAGATTATGAAGGCGCACAAGGGAGATATCACAGTTGTCAGTAACTCGAGAGGAACGACCTTTAGTTTGAAACTTTGAAAAGTTTGTTAGCCATATTCTTCTTTCCCTGAGGAACGAAGGGTCTTACGCGAATAGAAGATTCTCCTAGACTACAACATCTCATTAGCCAAGTTGGCCAATTCTGAGCGCTCACCTTTCTCCAAGGTGATATGCGCATACAATGGATGATCCTTCACACGATCAATCAAATAGGAAAGCCCGTTAGATTGAGAATCTAGATATGGTGTATCAATCTGATTTACATCGCCTGTAAAAACAATCTTAGTATTCTCGCCAGCCCTAGTGATCACCGTCTTAATTTCATGAGGCGTGAGGTTTTGTGCCTCATCCACGATAAAATAGATGTTGGATAAACTTCTACCTCTGATATAGGCCAATGGCGTAATCAAAAGTTTCTCTTTATTCACCATCTCAGTGATGGCCTTGAATTCTTTATCTGTTTCCTTGTACTGATTCTGGATGAACTTCAGGTTATCCCAAAGCGGTTCCATATAGGGGTTGAGCTTTGATTTGATATCCCCGGGCAGATAACCAATGTCTTTATTACTTAGGGGGACGATCGGCCTGGCAAGGTAGATTTGTTTAAAATCTCTTCGCTGTTCTAATGCTCCAGCCAACGTGAGCAATGTTTTTCCTGTTCCCGCCACACCTTGAATGGTAACGAGTTTGACATCAGGATTCATAATGGCATGAATTGCAAAGGTCTGTTCCGCATTGCGAGGCTTGATACCAGAAACCGGACGTTTGTCTACTTTTTGAATAACATCATCCTGAGAGTTGTGGTAGGCGAGGATTGAATTCCTGTCACTCTTGAGGATAAAGTATTGGTTCGGTAATGATTTTTTGCGCTTCAAAACCTCTTTTGGCTGGAGGGTGCCATTTTCATAAAGGTGATTGATAATGTCTGAATCGACCTTTTCAATTTCAATAGCCCCTTTTCTTAAAGAGTCCACGCTCTTGACTTTACCAGTCTCATAATCTTCGGCTGGCAGCCCCATGGATTTGGCTTTAAGCCTGAGGTTAATGTCTTTGGAAACTAAAATCACATTTCTACCAGCATTTTCTTCGCGCAAGCGAAGTGCTGCATTCAAGATCCTATGGTCATTCTTTTTCTCACCAAAGACTCTGTTGGCGTCAAGAGCACTTTCTCCTGTGCCAGCCTCCATTACTACTTTAAAACTGCCTCGCGTTTTTCCGTTTAATGGAATCCAGTCTTGCAAGGACTTATCTTTTGCCAGCTTATCCAGCAATCGAGTAAACTCTCGAGCTTCAAAGTTTTTAGTGTCGTTTCCTTTTTTGAATTGATCTAGTTCTTCGAGAACCGTGATAGGGAGCCCAATATCGTGCTCCTCAAAATTCATAATGGCATTGTGTTCAAATAGGATTACGGAAGTGTCAAGTACAAAAATCTTCCTTTCGGTCTTCTTAGCTCTCGGCATAGAGTAGTGATCAATATTTGATAGAACGTTGAATTAAGTTATGAAAAAATCGACTCAAACAAAGGTCTGATCGATGCTTAATAATCTGTTAATGGAAGACTTTTTTAAACCTGCTGGTAATGAAGCTTTTAGTGATAGACTATAACTTGGATTTACTCGAGACTCAGTTAGAATTTGATCTTTCTCCAGGTATTTCTCAACATTAATATAGCAGATAACGCCACGACTAGTAGGATGACCCCATTGGTAAGATTTCCATAAATAAACATGCCTGTAGAGAATAGCGCACTATAGACTACAATTATGCCTAAGAAGACCGCGAGAATATCTATACTTGATTTGCCTGTGCCAGACTCCAATGGTAGATTCTCCTTTTGGGCAATCTTTTTAAAACCATTCCAACCAGAACCATAAGGCTTAACTGAATTAAAGAAAGACGCCAGCGTATTATAATCAGTAGGTCTTGTAAAAAGTGTCACCACAACCCAAGCCACGGTAGTAACGCCTACACTTAGCAACAACTTGAATTCCGGTTTAATGGAAGTCAAGAACTCTGGTCCAATATTTTCATTGAGCAGTAAGGCGAAAATAAATGATACCACCATTCCCGTGATTTCTGAATAAGCGTTGATCCGCCACCAAAACCAACGCAATAGAAATATTGAGCCGGTTCCGGCACCTATAGACAACAGGATTTGGAAGGCATCATATGCGCTGGTCAATGCCAGAGCGAAAAGCCCTGCCAAAACCATCAGGAGCACGGTCGAGATTCTTCCCACATTCACAAGCTCCTTGTCGGAAGCTTCTGGTTTTACAAATCTCTGATAGAAGTCATAGGCCACATAAGATGATCCCCAGTTCAGATGTGTTGAAATTGTAGACATAAATGCAGCAATCAATGAAGCAATTACGATCCCTAGAAGTCCTTTTGGTAAGGTCAGAAGCATGGCGGAGTAGCCCAAGTCATGCCCCATCTTGCTTTCCGCAATATTGGGAAATGCCTCGCGAATGGAAGCTAAATCTGGATAGACAACTAATGAAGCTAAAGCGATTAGAATCCATGGCCAAGGTCTTAGTGCATAATGTGTAATGTTGAAAAGTAGAGTAGCAGAAACAGCGTTTTTTTCGTCTTTGGCCGATAACATTCTTTGAGCAATATAGCCACCGCCACCTGGTTCCGAACCAGGATACCAAACACTCCACCACTGGACTGCAATTGGAATGACCAGCAGTGTGATGAATAGTTCCTGATTGTTAATGTCCGGTATAAGGCTCAGTTTACTTACAATTTCTGGTCGCTCCACGAGTGCTGAAAGTCCACCCACCTCTGGAAGGTTCACAATGTAAATGGCAGCAGCAATTGAGCCCACCATGGCCACAATGAATTGTAAGAAGTCGGTAAGAATAACCCCTCTTAGGCCACCAAGCGAACTGTAGGCAACCGTAATCAATGAGGCATAGACGACAGTTTTCCAGGGCTCTAAGCCGAACATGACTTCCCCAATTTTGATGGCTGCCAATGATACGGTGGCCATGATCATTACATTGAAGAAGACACCTAAGTAGATGGCCCTGAATCCTCTCAAAAATGCAGCTTCTTTGCCACTATAACGTTTTTCGTAGAATTCGAGATCGGTTAAGACACCGGAACGCCTCCATAATTTGGCATAGATAAATACGGTGAACATACCCGTAATCAAGAAGGCCCACCAGGTCCAGTTTCCTGCAACTCCGTTTTGCCTTACTATGTCGGTTACAAGGTTGGGTGTATCTGCAGAAAAGGTGGTCGCTACCATGGATACGCCCAGTAGCCACCATGGCATGTTTCGTCCAGAAAGGAAGAATTCTTTGGAACTGGAGCCTGCTTTTTTGGACACCATAACACCGATAACCAAGAAGACAGCAAAGAATATGATGATGATGGTCCAATCGAGAGAGGAGAGGTTCATATTTATCCGTTGTTAGATTGACTGGTCGAAACTTTTTCGTCAACTTCGACCCAACAATATAAAAAGATTTTTAGCAGGACATTATGGATTTGACTTTAGTGGTTTTAGCGGCAGGTATGGGCAGTCGCTATGGAGGAAACAAGCAATTAGACGGGATTGGACCCAATGGCGAAATCATTATGGATTACTCAATTCATGATGCTATTAATGCAGGATTTACAAAAGTGGTATTCATTATAAGAACAGACTTGAAAGAAGCTTTTGAGACACATTATGCCGATCGCTTTAAGGGTAAGATCAAAATGGAATATGCTTTCCAGAATGAGTATACAGAACACACAGCTAAATACGAGGCAAACCGCAAAAAACCTTGGGGAACGACACATGCGATTTTGGCTGCAAAGCACCTGATCAATGAGCCATTTCTGGTGATCAATGCCGATGATTACTATGGAACTGAATCTTTCGTTGAGGCTGTAGATGCCATCAAAAGACTTAAGGGCAATGAATACCTGATCATGGGTTATGAGTTGGTGAATACCCTTTCGGATCACGGAACTGTGAATCGTGGTGTTTGCCAAGTGGATGAAAACATGAACCTTACAGGTATCAAAGAGACACTTTCAATCGGCAAGGATGGTGAGGAGATTTCCTATGAGGAAAATGGTCAGCGACATACACTTGATCCAAAAACCTATGTTTCGATGAATTTTTGGGGTTTCCCAACTTCCGTTTTAGATCATTTTGAAGAGAAGTTCATCGACTTTGTAAAGCAGAACAATGAAGACCCAAAGTCAGAATGCTTTATCCCTGTAGAAGTAGATAACTTAATGAAAGAGGGCAAGGCTACGGTAAAAGTGGAGCCTACCTCTGCTTCTTGGTTGGGAGTTACTTATCAAGAGGACAAGCCTCATGTAGTCAATGGTATTAAGCAAATGATTGCTGATGGTGTTTATCCGGAGGAAGTAAAGTAATGGAAGCCGCTCAAAAGGCACTTCAGACATTTAATATTAAGGGAGCAATCATGTCGGTTGCTCCTTTTGGTTTAGGCCATATTAATGATTCCTATCTGGTCAAGACTCACGACAAGCAATACTTGCTTCAAAGAATCAACAAACAGGTTTTCCAGTCTCCTCAATTAATTGAATCCAACTTTCAAGTTTTGCTTAGTAGAACTTCGAATCTGTTTGTAAGACATTACAAAACCATTGACAATGCTTTCCATGCTGAAGTAGAAGGAGACTTTTGGCGACTTTCCGATTTTATAGCGAATGCCTATGCTCCAGAGACTGCCCATAGACTTAAAGAAGTAGAGAGTGTGGCACTAGGCTTTGGAATACTTACAGCCTACATGAGTAGCTTTTGTCCAGCACAATTTGAAGAGGCTATACCCAAGTTTCATGATCTTTCTTGGCGATTGGACCAGTTTGCGATGGCAGTTGATAGTGACCCAGTGAATCGTTTGGAAACATCCAGAGATTTGGTCGAAAAGGTTGAAAATTTCCGATGGATTCTTGATCAGATGAACGAGTTGAAAGACAGGGGGCTCCCATTAAGAGTGTGTCATAATGATACTAAGCTCAACAATTGTCTCCTCTCAAAATCAGATCAAAATTTCGAGCATATTATAGATTTAGATACGCTGGGACCAGGTTTTGTGCTTTATGACTATGGTGATCTTATGCGTACCGTACTTTCACCAACAGCAGAAAATGAAGTAGATTCAGATAAGATCCATATCCAGCAGGACTATTTGAATGCACTGCGAAGAGGTTTTATTCAAGGTACTGGTGATGTACTATCTTCGATCGAAATTGATAACCTGGAATTTGGAGGGTTATACATGACCTTTACTATGGGCGTTAGATTTTTGACAGATTACTTGAATGGAGACATCTACTATAAAACTTCGTTTGAAAATGAGAACTTCATTCGAGCGAGAAATCAGTTCGCCTTATTAGAATTAATGCATGCACTATGAGTGAGAAATCAGCCGAATATTGGATTGAGAAGTTGAAACTTCAGGCTCATCCTGAAGGTGGCTATTTCAACGAGACCTACCGCTCGAAGGAGCATATCGAAGGGACTGAACTTCCAAGCCGATATGGGTCATCTAGAGTTTTTGGAACCTCTATATACTTCTTACTAACCATTGAGAGTGTCTCTAATTTTCACCGTTTGGCATCGGATGAAATTTGGCATTATCACCAAGGAGGTGGTGCTATAATTCATATGATTTCGGAAGAAGGAGAGTTGACATCTAAGCGTATCGGACCTGACCTTGAAGCAGGTGAATCTCTTCAAGTCATTATCCCTAAGGGAACTTGGTTTGCTGCGGAAGTAGAAAGAGATGCTTATATCTTGGTTGGTTGCACTGTAGCTCCTGGTTTCGAATTTGAGGATTTCGAATTGGCCGATCGGGATGCTCTGTCATCCGCTTATCCTCAGCACGGAACTCTAATTAGTGGATTTACGAACAATAGGAAGTGAGTTTTTACTCCAACACTTATTAAAATCAAAAACTGAATGATACTTACAACAACTAATACGATTGAGGGCTTTACAATTACCGAATATCATGGTGTAATTACTGGAGAGGCGATCATCGGAGCCAACCTCTTCAAAGATATTTTCGCTAGCATCACTGACCTAGTTGGTGGTCGCTCGGGTTCTTACGAACGAGTTCTTCGCGAAGCAAAAGAAAATGCTATGATGGAATTAGAGCATCATGCCAAGGGGCTGGGTGCTAATGCTGTAGTGGGCATTGATTTGGATTATGAGACCATTGGGCAATCAAGCAGTATGCTCATGGTCACCGCTAGTGGTACCGCTGTTACCTATAAATAAACTCAGCTCCTGACAAGGACAAATGTTTTCTATCCCAACAAAGAACCTTCTTTCGAGAAGGTTTTTTATATTTTAGCAATGAGGGTTTGGTTTCAAGCTTCAAAAGATTCAAGCATTGAGTAAGCAATATTCAGATGGAGATATCATTCAGGCTGTGCAGGTCGGTGATCCCACTTTTAGAGACCATGTTCTGTCCTGGCTTTACGGTCAGCAGTACCCTTTAATTGCCCAATATGTTTTGAAAAACAACGGTTCTGAAGCGGATGCAGCAGACGTTTTTCAGGATGCTATGGTTATTTTCTATCAAAAAGTAAGAACGAACAAGTTTCTGGGTCAAAGTAGTATTGGTACTTATCTATATGCCGTTGCTCGCAACCTTTGGCTAAAAAAACTTAGAAAAAGTCGTTTTGACCTATCTAAGATAGAGGTTGAGGAGAGCTATAGTTTTGATGAGGAGACAATTATTCAAAGTGCTCAGCTCACAATGAGGGAGGCACTGGAACAAATAGGGGAGGCTTGTAAGAAGTTACTGATGGACTTTTACTATCATAATAAGACTATGGAAGTACTCATGGAGACTTACAAGTTAGGAAGCAATGAGGCTGCTAGAAACAAGAAATACCGCTGTATGCAAAGACTGATTTCCTTTGTTAATGAAAATAGGTTAAAACGAACTGATTTTGCCATTGAGTAAAGTTGTAGACATAGCGTTGCTCGAACGATATCTGGCGGATGAAATTCCGGCCAAAGAAGTTTGTTATTCGGATGGTAGTCCTTTGTCTACCGATGAATTAAAAAAGGCGGTTGACAACTACAATGATACCATTGTGCAGCTAGAAGGAGCGGCACTCAAAGCCCAGTTGCAAGATTCTCACGAGCATTTGGTTACGCAGGTAAAACAAGTACCATCCTCCAGAAGGTGGCTGGCCATTGCTGCCTCAGTTGTGTTGATAGGAGTTTTCGGAACACTAATTTGGCAGCGTATTAATAAACCACCGGTTTTTTCGGATTATTTTGACCATTTCGATCAACTCTTGACCTATAGAGATTCTGATTCAACGAACTATTCTGATGGTTTGGAGGCATATTCTTTAAGAAATTATCAAAAGGCTTATACACTCTTGGAGAATATAGAGGGACTTACCGATGAAGTGAAGTTCTACCTGGCTATTAGTGCGCTGGCTATTGAAAAACCCAAAGAAGCAATCTTGATTTTCGAGACCATCGGAACCGATAAATCAAACAAATTTTACCAACAAACCCAATGGTACCTGGGATTAGCACATTGGCAAAATGGAGATATCGACAGTGCTCTCAATGCCCTAAAAGGGATATCACCCGGTCAGTTCAAATATGAGGAGGCAATAGAACTCCAAGAGAAACTTTTCAGGTAATCCCTCTACGATTGTTTGCTCTTAGTAGTAGCTGCTCAACTTGTCGCTCCTGAGAATCTTTTTCTTGAAACTAATATGACTCCCAGTAAAACAAGACCGACTAACCAATACCATTGATTACTTCTTGGTGTAAGATCAATAGGGTCAGGATTCCCAATGATAAAAAAGCTCCCCCAGTAATAGGGGTTTGCTGTGATATTATTGGCATTATCGAGAAATTCTAGCTTGGCTTGTCTCAGCGCTTCAGACTTGCTTTTCCCGTCTTGCAAGTGCTTGTAAAAGCCTTCCATAATTTCTGGCGTTGTTGCATCTGACACTTCCCATTGGCTCAACAGCACACTATTGACACCAGCATATCGGAATGCTTTTCCAAGGCTCATAACCCCTTCGCCATCATTTATTTTTCCGTTCCCTGTATTACAGGCACTGAGTACTGCCAGTTCCGCATTTAGTTCTATATTATATAATTCGAAAGTGTGTAGTGCATTATCCTCACCTTGCTCTTCAGGTTCCTGATTACCTGTGAAGTATAGCTTTGAATTATCAGGATCTTTACCATCGACTTCCCCATGCAACGCCATATGTAGTATTGCGTAATTGGATGCAGATTCTTTGAATTGAGATTCACTAGCTTCCTCACCATAGTAGAACTTCCCACTCAATGAATTCTCCAGGATTTTTAATTCTCTAGCGGTTCCAGGAAGGTTATTCTTAGGTGCATCCCTCATATTATCAATTTGAAGCATTGATTGATCATTGTCAGCATAGGAAAAGGCTAGTACCTGATTTCGGGATTTACTTTTGTCGTTACTATTCAACAATAAGCCCGTAGAATGACTATAACTGATAGCATATTTTTGAATGAGATAGTCTTTTCTAATCATCTCATTACTACCTGGGTTTGTTAACAACAAATCAAAGTTCAAATTCCAAAGGTCCTTATCAGGTATTATGATCAGATTACTTCCATCTATATAAGGTTCTACAGGCTCAAAGATTTGAGTATAGATCTGATGACTTGAGGATCTGAAAAGGTCCGTAGAGTCGTTTACCAAAGCTTTCTTAAAACTGATTATATCATTTTGGAGTTCTTCGGACCAATCAAATTTAAATGAGCGGAGACCATTATTATTAATTAGAAATGCATAAATGTTCTCTTCCGAAATGAAATAATCTAATATGTTATTAGTCTTCCCCAAAAACCCAGTGAGTTCATCAAATGAAATATCATCTTCGATATGCGAGAGTGAGTAGTCCTTTGGATATTGTGTCTTTAGTTTGCGTTCTGATTCCTTCTTGGCTTCGAGTGCTTGAAATAATCCTGCCCTAACGGAATCATGTTCATTTCCGTTAATAACTAATGACTTGTAATAAGAGATTTTATCCATTGACCTTTTTTGCTCTTCAAGAATACTGTCAGTACTCTTTAAAGGATAACTAGTTTGCCTCTTCTTCTCATTTAGTTTCTGCGTGACTCCTTTTGATGATTCAGAAAATTGCCACATCCTATGGGTATTATCCGTTTGTGACGAACTACTATCGGAAAGCCATAGAACATTCATGCCTAAAGAATATAGATTCTTATTTGCTGTTTGAAGGGAGATTAAATCAGAACTATTCAGGGTTTCATTCATCAATTCGTTCAATAATTGAAGAGAGATGTCAAATGATTTCCAGAACTCTCCGAAATCTGGCCTCTCTTGCCTTAGTCCTTTTTGATAAAAAAGAAGGGTCCGATGCCTATGAGTCAGCGCGTAAGTGTCTGATTGTTTCGCTAATAAATTCAAGGGAATTCCTTCTGATTTCAGAAGGTCCCTATTGTAGAGGTTAAGCTCAAGCGATTTTTTAGTAAACTCTAAGGATTCCTCAATGAGTCCTTGTTTTTCGAGGATGTTGGATGTGTTGTAGTAGATGTTGATGAGCCTTCTATGTTCTGGCCCATAGAGTTTTATGCACTCTTCTGCAGCTTCGCGGAGATATTTTTCAGCCTTATCATACTCCTCAAGTTCTTCGTGGATTAGTGCTAAACCTGTCCTTGAATTTATATTCAACACAGATAAGTCCTCTTTTGAAGTTTTTATCAGACTAATCATATCTCGATACACGGCTATTGATTCTTCAAATCGCTTGAGTTGTGTTAAGTTGAAAGCGATAGATGTATAAATAGCGGCAGTCATAAAATCACTACCTTTTATCCTTTTGTTTATGGCAAGTGACTCCTTACTCGTTGTAAGTGACTCCTCATAGTTTTCCAGTATATTGAGACCATAAGCCAAATGATGCAAAGCATCGACAGTGCGCCTGTCATATTTCCCATATAGCTTTAGGTTAATTCTGAGGCACTCTCTGAAATATTCTACTGCATCATTTCTCCTATCGCTTTGACGGAGTCCATAGAGGCCCAGTAACTTATAACCAACCGCCATTTCTGGGTGGTCAGGTCCCAATAGTTTCTTTTTTAACGTCATGGACTTCTCTCTATAATCCATCGCAGCGTTCATATTTCCTAAGTCAAAATGATCCACACTAATGAAAGAGAGCATTTGGGCCAATGATAGGGAATCTAAAAGGGGTGCAGAGAGCAAGAACAATTCTTGTTTCTCTTTAGCGAGTAATGATGAATCTTTCTTGCCTTCCCAATTATAGGTGACTCCTAATCGACTATAGAAACCTGAAATAAGATTATGTTCTCTTTGATCTTGTGGTGAAATCCGTTCAATAATTGGTAGTGTACTTAAAAGCTCGTTCTTTGCCTCTTTTACTTTACGCTGATTAATGAAGATGTTTGCCAATTGACTTTTATGTAAGGCTAGCATAAAATCATTTTGTGGCCTCATCTTTTCCGACATGTCGATCAAAACCTCCACGTAGTATTGTGCTGAATCAAAAGTCTGTCTTTCTCTATGCATTTCACCCAAGACTTCAAGTGCCAACATTCGGTTGCTCAAATCTATTGAATCATTTAATGTTGGATTTTCAAAGCGAACCGACTTTTGATCTGCGGCAGTTTTGAGGGCTTGGTGATTGTGGAAGGCTTCTTTCTTAGGGTCTTGCAAGTTGCGCCCATGGAAATTTGCTATATTTTGATGTGACAAGACCCGTGCTCTTATTGCTGCTTTCTCGTTACTCAATATACTGTTAGATATCTCTAGAGCTTTATCGTACTTGGAAGTTGCTATCCATGCACGACCAAGTTCTGATTGAGCTATTGTTTTGGTCCAACTGTCTTTTTCAACGGAGGCTAGTTCAATTGCTTTTTCGAAGTATACAATTGCTGAATCATATTGTCTGACACTGAGAAGGTCTCTGCCAATTTTTATTGCGGATTCGGAGTTGCTATTGCCATTCTGCGCTGTTAATGATAAAGGCAATAGGACAAGGAGCAGAATAGGGATTCTTGATAGGTAATTCTTCATCTTAGAGCGAAGTCTGATTTGCTTATTCGTACTAAAATTAGAATATTTTTGACTTAAAGAGGTCTAGCAATAGAACTAACAGCTAGATTCTTTTAAGAAGTTTGAAAAATACTACTTCATCTTCCTTGGAGGAACATATTTGAACCTTTGTCCACCAACGGAGGCTTCATACATTAAGCCACCTTTCGCCATTGTAAATACGGCAACCCCATCAGTATACTTGGCATCGACCGAAATACCGGATTTTAAGGCAACGGCAGAAGCTTGTGCTGCAAACTGAAATTGATTTTCCACGAATCGGTTGTAAGCATCAGCATCTTCAAAGAAGATTACCTCGCTGTAGGCCTGGCCACCAAATTGAAAACCAATAGAGATTTGAGTCATGTTGACGCCACCGCTAACGGCACCACCTTTATAAACAACTCCTTTACCTGCTGCACCCCCAATACCAATGGCGCCTTTTCCTATAGACGGAAAAACAGCATATCCATAAGCGGACGAAAAATAAGTGTCAATTCCAGCGTTCACTTTTTCGAATTCGGCAATGGTCTCCTGAGCCTTTTCAGGGTCATGCTTCTTTCGTTTTTTTCGCTGGGCTTCAGCCTGAAAACCCGTTATCAATGCTATCGTCAATAAGCAAGTGAAAATTCTTAAAGTGCGCATAATGTCTACTCTTTTATAAAGTACTGGTCACAGCCAGCTTGAGGTTTAATGTCTAATAAATTGGCCAAAACCAGTTTAACCAAGGTCTTTGAGGCCATGAACTTTGGTATTTCGGCTCTATTGGCAAACTCCTCGAGCGTAACGAATTGATTTTCATCAATCATCTGCATCAAGACTTTTTCTTTTTCGCCATAGTTGAAACGTTCGTCACGTTCATTATTGCGTCTTCTGAGAATTTGTCTCATCTCTTTAGAAGCTTTAATACTCTCATCACCTGATCTTACGAAAACTGTGCCGTGATCGGCCTTCGCATGCTCCTTGACACCATATGGTTTGTCGGAACCTTCAGGAATATTAAAAATAGCTACTCCTTTTTTTTGGTTGATTTTCAGTATATCAACTTCATAGTCCAAAGACGGATCAACCAGTTTTTTTATGGTGTCCTCCAAGAGGAAAACTTCTCCTTCGATGTTTCTTGTTCCAGAAATGGTTCCATCATCGTCAATTCCTAACAGTAACTTGCCGCCATGTGTGTTGGCAAAAGCAACTACTTCTTTGATTATCTTTTCTGGAAAATTGACCTTCTTTTTGAACTCAATTCTTTGCCCCTCTCCCTTAGCCACTAACCGTTGTACAGTAGCGATGTCCATTGCGTCTCAGGTTGTTCTATTACTCCAAATCGTCTTCGGTTAGATCGTCCAGGTCGGGCATGGAAAACATGCTGCTTAATAGATCCTTGAACCTTGTCCCTGTATCTAATGCGGTTTTACTAAGCTTGCTATATTCGGCCAGCCCATGAAGTACAAACTCCATTAGAAACAGATGTTCATGTTTACTGACTTTTGGATGTTTAGATTTGACCAAATCACTAAGGCCAGGCACAGCATTCAATCCCGCTTCGTAGTCGGTGACTTGAAGGTCATTGATGAGATCTAAGGTATAGCCTTCTCCAAACCAGCTAATTATTGATTTATAGGGGTTTTCTGATTTGTCCTTTGACTTGTCATCCGGTTGTGGAAAGTAGTCCGTGAACATGGTTCTCACGGCTTTGCCTACCAGGTTGTGTGCTACAATTCCTGCACCTTCTTGTTCACCTTCATAAACCAATTCAACCTTTCCTGTGATGGCAGGAATGACACCCACGAAGTCTGAAACTCTTATATAGGTCTGCTTTTCTTTGTTAATGATGGCTCTTCTTTCCGCAGCACTGATCAAGTTTTCGTAAGCCGAAATTGTCAAACGGGCTGAAACTCCACTCTTTTCATCCACATATTCACTATCGCGTGCTTCGATCGCGATTTGCTCGATTAAATCTTGAGCAATCTCGTTGATGATGACTTTACCTTTTTGATTGTCTTTAATGTCCGCTTCCTGAGTCGTGATTTGCTTGCTGATATCACGTGTTTTTGGATAGTGGGTGATGATTTGGCTATCAATTCTATCCTTTAGTGGAGTCACAATACTGCCACGGTTGGTATAGTCTTCTGGATTTGCAGTAAAAACGAATTGAATGTCTAATGGCATTCTAAGCTTAAAGCCACGGATTTGAATGTCCCCTTCCTGCAGAATATTGAATAAGGCAACTTGAATTCTTGCTTGAAGATCAGGAAGTTCGTTGATTACAAAAATACTTCTATGGGATCGTGGAACCAGACCATAATGAATCACGCGCTCATCGGAATAAGGTAGCTTCAGTGTAGCGGCTTTGATCGGGTCAACGTCACCAATGAGGTCAGCAATTGAGACATCAGGTGTTGCGAGTTTTTCGGCATAGCGATCGGAACGGTGTAACCAAGCGATAGGCGTGTCGTCACCCTTTTCCTCCAGTGTATCAACACCAAAACGTGTAATCGGGTGCATCGGGTCATCGTTCAACTCTGAACCTGCAATAAATGGCACGTACTCGTCCAGCAGCTCAGTCATTTGTCTTGCGATCCTGGTTTTGGCCTGACCCCTAAGACCCAATAAATTCATATTGTGCTTAGAAAGAATGGCACGCTCGATATCGGGAATAACGGTGTCTTCGTAACCCCAGATACCTTCGAAAGTAGGTTCTCTATTTTCAAGCTTGACGATTAGGTTATCGCGAAGCTCATCTTTAATCGATTTGCTCTGGTAACCGGCTGCTTTCAGCCCTTTTAGTGTGTTTATGGAGAGTAATTGATCTGTTGTCAATTCTTTATAATTCATGCTAGAATCTTTTTCTGCGATTGCGTTTGTAGTCTTCAAATATTAAGTGGCCTAGGCCTTTTAGGCTGCTGTAGTAAGCATTGCCATTGTTGGCTGTGGTAAACTCCTGAACAAACTGCTTCAGGTATGGGTCCGAGGCAATCATAAATGTGGTAACAGGAATATTCAACCTTCTGCATTGAGTGGCCAGGTTCAATGTCTTATTTAAGATTTTTGGGTCTAATCCAAAGGCATTCTTATAGTATTTAATCCCCACTTTCATACAGGTGGGCTTGCCATCGGTAATCATGAAAATTTGCTTGTTGGCATTTTTTCTCCTTCTAAGAATATCCATAGCCAATTCAAGACCTGATATGGTATTGGTATGGTAAGGTCCTACCTGTAAGTAGGGCAGGTCCTTGATTTCTATTTGCCAAGCATCATTACCAAAAACAATAACATCAAGGGTATCCTTGGGATACTTTGTTGTGATTAACTCTGCTAGTGCCATGGCGACTTTCTTAGCAGGAGTAATTCTGTCCTCACCATATAAGATCATAGAGTGAGAGATATCAATCATGAGTACTGTGGAGGTTTGGGTTTTGTACTCAGTTTCAATGACCTCCAAGTCGTTTTCGGTCATCATAAAATCGCCAAAGCCATGATTGATTTGAGCATTTCTGATGGAATCTGTCATGGCAATTTGTTGGATTGAATCGCCAAATTCAAAAGGCCTTCTGTCGGTTCCAGATTCATCACCAGTACCTGAAAAGTTTGTTTTATGCTGGCCTTTGCCCGCTTTTTTCAGCTTTCCAAAGATTTCTTCCAGAGATGATTTTCTAATCTCCTGTCCGGTTTTTCCAGTCACTTCAAACTTGCCATCCTGATTTTCCTCAGTGATATAGCCCTTGTCCTTTAAATCTTCAATGAAGTCACCAATGCCATACTGGCCGTCAGTGATGTTATACTGTTTGTCAACATTTGTCAGCCAGGAAAGTGCTTCTGAGACATCTCCGCCCGTAATACTGATGAGTTGGAGAAATATGTTTAAAAGATTGTCGAAAGCGGATTCTCCCTGTGCTTTCTGAGGAATGAATTTCGAAAATCTGTATCCCTTCATAAGTCCCTTGTCAACACGAATAAATGGAAATTGGTTTAAACTTTGAGCAATCTTTGGCAAAGTGCTTTACGCTGAATTAGTTATGTAATAGGTTACGTAATTGATTCAAAAATATTAGCTTGCCGTGTTCCTTTTAGTTGTGAAAGCGTTTTAAGTCCAAATTATCCAATGCCACAGTCATAACCTAGAGTGATCTTGACCAAATCGAACATATCAGAGTATACTGAGATTGAGCTGATTGAAAAAGCGAAAGGAGATAAGCGTTTTTTTGAGCCGCTTTACAAGAAATACTTTGAACAGGTTTATCGATTGGTGTTTTCAAGGGTTCAGGATGTGGACTTGGCAGGAGATATTACTTCCGAGGCTTTCGGCAAGGCATTATCTCATTTGGATGATTATAAATATCAAGGCTACCCCTTGTCAGCTTGGCTGGCCAGGATTGCGCTGAACAGTTGTTATGACTATTTCAGGTCACAGAAGAAACAACGATATGTTTCTCTTGAGAACTATGTTTCTCATGACATTGTGTTTGAGATAGAAATAGATGAGAATGAAAAGGAACTTTGGTTAACAATGTTACCAGAGGTGTTGGAGAAGTTGAAACCAGCGGAACTTGAGTTGATAGAACTCAGGTTCTTCGAAGGAAAGAGCTTTGCGGAGATAGGATATATTCTGGACATTACGGAAGGCAATGCCAAAACCCGTACTTACAGAATTTTGAAGAGGTTGAAAAAGCATTTTAAGCGAAGAACATCGTGAAATACAATTTTGTAAATAAGGCAAAGAAATTATCACCCAGTGATATCAAAGCGCACATGAACTTTGATAATGTAGTCAAGGGTGCGTCTATATGGGCAGGATTCAAATTAGGATCTGCCATACTCAAGTTAGGTACGAAAGCGAGCGCAGCGGTTGTGGCAGGCACCTCCACAGTGGTGGTTACGGCTGCTGTTGTGGTGGCTACAAATACGGATTTACTAAAAAGTAGTACTACGGAGGCTTCACCTCAACCTGAGCCACAGGTGCAAGAGGAGCTAGTACCTGCCTTGAATGACTCTATTTCAGAAGTTGAAGAAGCCATCGTTGATACTTTGGCTTCCACCACGCCACCGCCTGTACCACCGCAGACAAAAAAACCTAAAAAGGTAACCGTACCTGTGAAGGTGGTGGATGATGCTGATAGCATCAAAGCAGAAGATGTGATTGTGGAGGCGAGGCCACTTCCTGATTTTCAAACGTTTAGAGCGTTCGTTGATAGGGAATTAAAGTATCCGGCAGACCCAATTGGTGTTGGTATCAATGAGGCATCTGAAGAAAAGAAATCTCTAGAAGGTTATGTGGAGGTTTTCTGGACTATCAACAAAGAGGGTAAAGCCGAGAATTTCAAGATTAGAAAATCAATGGGGCAAGCTTTCGATAATGAGGCCATTCGAGTGCTCAAATTATATCAGAATTGGCAACCCGCCAGCTTCAATGGTTCTGCGGTTGACAGTAATCTTAGATTTAAAGTAAACTTCAGAGTAAAGTAGTCCCGTTCATACCTTTCTCAAGACGGTATTGATCAGCTTTTGCTTATCTTTTCATAGTGATAAGGTACTCTATAAAGGATCTGGAAAAGTTTTCGGGCATTAAGGCCCATACCATTCGCATTTGGGAACAACGGTATCAATTACTTAAACCCCAACGTACAGATACCAATATCAGGTACTATGACGATGAGCAGTTGAAATACCTGCTTAACGTATCATTGTTAGTCGAAAACGGATATCGCATTTCCCAAATCTGTGGTTTCTCCCAGGATGAGTTCAATGAGACTTTAAGAGATATTATTGATAAGGGCTATCCAACCAAGGAAGACCATCAAGTGAACTCTATCATCAACGAGCTGGTCATCGCTATGCTAGACTTAGATGAGAGAAGGTTTGAGAAAATCCTTTCTTCCAGTCTACTGCAAAGAAGCTTTGAGCAGACTTTGGTGAAAATTATATATCCTTTTCTGAAGAGAATTGGTGTGATGTGGCGAACGGGAGAGGTGTCCACAGCGCAGGAACACTTTATTTATCAACTGATTCGTCAAAAGATAATCGTGGCGATTGATGGCTTGTTGATTCCTAACTCAGATGCTGAGAAATACTTGCTGTTTTTACCTAAATCTGAGTTTAATGACCTACTGATATTGCTTTTTACTTATGTGTTGAAGAATAGAGGGAAACAGTGTATCTATCTTGGGGTTGATATCCCTTTTAAAGACTTAAAGCAAGTAACCGCCATCTCTAAACCGGAGACAATATTCACCTTCATTAAGGCACCTGCATCTAAAATAGATACGCAAGCCTATATCTATGAATTGTCGGAAGCCTTCACCACACAAAATATATTGATTACTGGCAACCCGTACTTTATGGAGGAGTTGGAGTATCCCGATAATGTCTTATTGATTACAGGGGTAGATGACCTGATTACGATGCTAGATGACTGATAATCAGTATATAGTCCATTTTTATTATATTCGACCGTGCGATTTTTTAAACTTGAATATCGACAGGCACTTCTACTTAGCATCTGTTTAACCCTCTTTTCTTGTGAGTCCAATACCAAAAAGACCCAACTATTAGGTCAGTGGTATAACGAGTCTATGGATGTGAAAATTGGGGCATTGGATGGAACAGTAGACTCTCTTTTTAGTGTCCCAGCTGGTCAATGGGAAGCTGTATTGGGCATTAAACCCATACTTACCACATATACCGAAGATGGTAAGTTCAATTCTGACTATATCAGTCTCGAGGGAGAGTTACTCCAAAGCAAAGGTGGTGCGTGGGAATTGAAAGGAGACAGTCTTTTCTTGACAGAGGATGGTCAAACGACAGCGTACTTTTTTGACTGGCGTGAGGGGAAAGCGGGTTTCATTGGATACTTGGATTGGGACAATGACGGCCATGCGGACGATTTGTACGAAGGTGTTCAGATAAAGAAGTAGCTTATTTTTTGAGAATCAACTTTAACTAAATCATATATTATGGATGTTTCAGCTATTAATTGGCTAGCAGTGATTGTTGCTGCGGTCGCATTTTTTGCACTCGGTGCAGTTTGGTATGGACCTATATTTGGTAAGACTTGGCAAAAGGGAGTAGGCCTTTCAGATGATGATATGAAGAATGCTAATATGGGCAAGCTCTTCGGTTCAGCATTTATTTTTGCGTTGATCATATCAGTTGGTATGGCCATCTTCTTCTATGGTTTTGGAGAAAATCCTGATATGAATGCTACTTATGGTGCTACCATGGGCTTGATGACGGGTATTTTCTTCCTATTTCCATCCATTAGTATGAATTACCTTTTCGCCAGAAAGTCAGCGGGTCTTATGCTCATCGATTCTGGCTATCATATTGTGGCTTATACCATTGTCGGTATAATATTAGGTGCCTGGCAGTAACACTTTTGTGTTAGTTGAGTCTAAACACTTAGATCCTGTTTACTTTTTTTAACATAACTGGGTCTAAGTGTATAGTAGACGTTCAGGCGTCTATAGTATGGGCATACAAGTGGCCCTTTGAACTTTCTCTCCATAAATCCGTGTTCAGGGGTAGGGAGATTCATTGGCTGTGGTATGTTTATTAAACTGACACCATGAAATTTAGAACAATTGAAAGGGTGATAAACTCACCTAAAGCCTATAAAAAGGGCTTTCAGATGGCTCAACAAGAGTATGATCGCTTTCTTGAAGTCAAGAATCGATTAAATCAAATGAAAGCTTATCAGCAATTAAAGCAGGGCGA
Organism: Roseivirga sp. 4D4; assembly: GCF_001747095.1. Lineage (NCBI taxonomy): Bacteria > Pseudomonadati > Bacteroidota > Cytophagia > Cytophagales > Roseivirgaceae > Roseivirga > Roseivirga sp. 4D4. The sequence goes on along the minus strand of NZ_MDGP01000001.1, from coordinate 2,980,393 downwards.
ATTATTTCTAGAAGTGATCGAAGCTTAGAAGCTTAGCGGAGATTTTAGATCGAAATTTTTAAAACTACTTTCCACTATTTTAGATGGGATTGTGGGGGGCTCTTCCCAAATCGGAAGGTCAAATCCATATTTTTCAGCCATCTTTTCATGAACTTCTTTTCTCGTTGGATGATGCTCAGATACTAGATTGAAAATTCGATTTTCATGGCTGTCTGGCCATTCATTGATCATATAACCTATAGTCTTGATAATATCATCCAGATGGATGTAATTGACAGGTGTATCTGCGCCTTTGGTAGGCTTACCAGCAAACCACTTTCCAGGAATCCTATCTTTTCCCATTAGTCCACCACATCGCAGAATCGTCAATGACTGACTAATCTGGCTAATCTGACCTTCCCCTTTAACCACTGCTTTTGAAGAACCTCTTTCAAAGTCTGGAGAGGTACTGACATTAACAAGTGTATTGGTGTTAGGATAGTAAGAAGTAGAACTAATAAAGATTACTTTTTCAACCTTACTAGATTGAAGCTGATACTTCAAGTATTTGATCTGCTCTTCGTAGAATTCAGGTTTATTTCTTTTTCTGCCTGGTGGGATGTTGATAATCAATAGATCAACTTGAAAGAGTCTGTTGAAGTCAATACCCTCAGGCATCGGGCTCAATTGAAAAAGGATAGGTTCAATTCCCTTTGAAGAAAGCAATTCTAGTTTTTGCTCGGTGGTAGTACTGCCAATTACCTCATGGCCTGAGTTCACCAATGATTCAGCTAGAGGTAGACCTAGCCATCCACAACCAATAATTCCTATTTTCATTGTTGTTGAAAGTATATGCCGGTCACGAAGTGGCCAACATAGTGGCTGCTACGTCAGCATAGAATTTCTCGTATATCGGAAGAATTACCTCTATATCAAACTTTTTGGCCTGAGCCAAAGCGTTCTTTTTGAAGGTCTCCAAGTTCTCTTCGCTTAAAATGTGCAGGGCATTCTTAGTCATTTCTTCAACGTCCCCGATTTTGGATGTAAATCCGGTCACACCATCAATATTAAGTTCAGGAATACCTCCAGCTCTTGATGAAATTACGGGCACTTCACATGCCATTGCCTCTAATGCTGCTAATCCGAAACTCTCTTTTTCAGAAGGCATAATAAACAAGTCTGCTACTGAAAGCACCTCTTCGACCGCTTCTAGTTTACCTAAGAAGCGGACTTCATCATAAATTCCTAATTCTCTACAAAGCGCTTCTATGTGACCTCTTTCCGGTCCATCGCCAACTAATAGTAATCGGGCAGGAACTGTCTCAGAAATCTTGTGGAAGATGCGGACCACATCGTCCACGCGCTTAACTTTTCTAAAGTTGGATGTATGGACAATCAGCTTCTCACCATTGGGGCAAATGGCCGTTTTAAAATGATCTTTTCGCTGCCTCTTGAATTTGGTCAGATCGATGAAGTTGGGTATTACTTCAATTTCTCTCAAGATATTGAAGTGCTTGTAAGTGTCTTTTTTTAGGTCTTCCGATACGGCAGTCACACCATCCGATTGATTGATACTGAAGGTCACTACCGGCTCGTAAGAAGGATCTTTACCCACCAAGGTGATGTCAGTACCGTGAAGTGTCGTGACTACAGGTATATCTATTCCCTCTGATTTTAGAATCTGGCGTGCCATTACCGCTGCAGAAGCATGAGGAATGGCGTAGTGAACATGAAGCAAATCTAACTTCTCAAATTTCACCACATCTACCATTTTACTTGCTAGTGCAAGCTCGTAGGGTGGATATTTGAAAAGTGGGTAAGACCTGATGTTAACCTCGTGATAGAAAAGATTTTCGTTAAAAAAATCTAGACGAGTGGGCTGTGAGTAAGTAATAAAATGCACTTCATGACCATTTTTGGCCAATCCTTTGCCTAATTCAGTTGCTACTACACCACTTCCTCCGAATGTGGGGTAACATACAATTCCTATCTTCATTTGAAAAATGTCGCGCTACGAAGAGTTAAACCGAATTAATCGGCTTTAGGTTCAAAAATAGATTCGTATAACAAATCATGGATCCTGGTTCGGACATTTTCTTCAAGCAATTTGAAGTTGTCGCTTTCGGGATAAGTGCGGTTGCATAGAAATACAAAAACCAACTCTTCAGCTGGGTCAGCCCAAACGGCAGCACCAGTGAAACCCGTGTGACCGAAGGTGCTTGCGGAAGAATACTTACTGGTGGGACCTTCATCCGTTCCGGTAATCGGTTTGTCCCAACCAAGACCCCTTCGGTTTTCCATATACTGTGCGCTGGTGAAGATTGGGATGGTCCAATTTTGGAAGTATTTCTTTTCGGCATATTCTCCCATTTGCATGTTCATCTGCATAAGGATAGCCAAGTCGTTTGCATTGCTGAAAAGGCCCGCATGGCCTGCTATACCTCCCATTAAAGTTGCATTTTGATCGTGCACGCTACCGCAGACAATTGTGTTTCTAAAGTAGTCATCAACCTCAGAGGGTGCTATATCCTTTCCATATCCCTTTTCTAAGGGCAAGTACATGGTTCTGCTTAAACCAAGTGGACCATAGAACTCTCGCTGAATGTATTCCTCAACAGGTTCTTGGATGATTTCAGAAATGACATGATACATCAGTGTATAGCCCAGGTCTGAATAGAGGTAGTCATACCGTTTTTTCTTTTCGGGTAAATCCCTCAAATCAGAATCTATGGTCCACTGCCATATGGAATCCGCAAGGGAAGGCGGTAAATCATTCTCCTGAAATCGAAAATCATGATTAGGACCAGAAGCATCTGTGAAATACTCCGCTTTCAAGGTGCCTTTGTCTACAGTCTTCTCCCAAAAGGGGATATAAGGCTTTAAACCCGCTTGATGTGTTAGCACGTCTCTTATTAAGAGAGAATCCTTGTTTGTTCCGCTGAGGTCTTTCAAATAATAGCCAACAGTTTTATTGATATCGAGCTTTTTCTCTTCATAGAGCTTCATAATCACCTGGGTGGTTGCAGCTACTTTGGTGATGGAGGCCACATCGTAAATGGTATGATCATTAATAGGCTTTTTTTCTGCATAGGTTTGATGGCCAAAGTTCTTTTGGTAGACCACCTTACCTTTTCGTGCAACAATGACTTGCGCTCCCGGAGTAGCTTTTTGTCGAATCGCCTCTTCAATGATTTCATCGATCTTCCTAAGCGAGTCAATACTCATGCCTACTTCTGATGGTAATCCATAGCTTAATCTGGAAGTGACGAGCGTCTCAATGCCAACACCGGCTTTGAACTCTTCGCCTGCCGAAATAGGAAGTTTCCCCTCAGCTTTTATAGCCCCAAAGATGATTTGTGGCGCAAGGTTTTGCGTGATGGTGTTATCCTCATAGGTACAAATAATGTTCTTGACCCCATTGAAATATTGAAGGCTATAAGCATTGCCGAAAGCAACGACTATTACATTGGTTCTTTCCTGAAGGGATTTGATTAGAGCAATGTCTTCATCCTTAACTCCATGTTGATTTTTTGGGGAGTTGGTAATCCCATGATACGAAACCACTAGCAGGTCGTTTTGTCCTAAAGATTCAATATTGAGTGAATCATTGACGAGGTGGTCAAACTTGGCATATTTATCCAGCATCCTTCTGAATTCTGACGGATCACCTTCCCCTAAGCTTATTGATTTGAAAGATCGATCAGCTAAATCAATGATCGGAAGCAATTGATCCTTATTGTCAACCACAGTGATCGCTTTTTGATAAAGGATTCTGTTGAGTAACCGGGCATAGTCATTATTTATCCTTTTGGTTAGGTTAGTGGTATTGATCATTCGTGGTTTGTCTAAACCAAACCAATATTTGGCCCTGAGCACCTTTTTCACACGCTTATCTATGGAAGCCTGATCTAAGCGATCTTTTTTCAATGCCTTTTTCACCTGCTTGATGGCTTTCGGCACGTCTAGTGGAAAAAGGATGATGTCATTACCGGCTTGTAGTGCTTTTACGTCCGCTTCTCCCGGATCATAATACTTGGCTACCCCTTGCATGTTCATGGCATCGGTAAAGACGAGACCATCGAATTCCAGTTCTTTTTTCAATAAATCTGTGACCACTTTATCGGATAGGGTGGTCGGCATATTTTCTCTATCATCATAGGCAGGCACCTGTAGATGAGCCACCATCATACTCATGAGGCTGTCCTTCATCAGTTGTTTAAAAGGATATAGTTCTGTTTTCGACATGCGATCAACCGAGTGCTTAATTACCGGCAGGGCATAATGCGAATCTGCATCTGTATCGCCATGCCCAGGGAAATGCTTGGCATTGGCCATAATACCATGATCCTGCATCCCCTTCATATAGGCAATGCCTTTTTCAGAAACTGAGAATTTATCCTCTCCAAAAGATCGATATCCAATGACTGGATTATTTGGGTTGACATTGACATCCACCACCGGAGCAAAGTTGATGTGCATATTCAGGGCATGGAATTGATTGGCCACTTCCTTGCCCATTTCATAGATCCATTTATTGTCTTGAATGGCGCCTAAGGTCATTTGCTTTGGAAAGTCGAGCACACTATCGAGTCTCATGCCAATGCCCCATTCTGCATCCATGGCAATGGCTAGTGGTACTTTTGCTTTAGACTGATAACGATTGTTCAGTGCTGCCTGACGGTATGGGCCACCCTGGAAGAAGATCAGCCCACCAATATTGTATTCCGTGATGAGCTTATCAATTTCTTTGTAGTGTTTCTCATCTCTGTTGGAGTAGGCTGCCACCATAAAAAGCTGACCGATACGTTGTTCAGGAGTTAAAGCATTGAATACACTATCAACCCATTCACTTTGTGCTAGTGTATCTGCTTTCTGATAGATTTTTTGGGCTTTTGAAGCACCAATTCCTATCAGAAACATCAACACCATCACGGTAACTTTTTTCATCATAGAGGCGTTTGACTTTTAATAAAAGTAAATTAACTATATTTTTAGGACATTAGTAAGAACGTTAAAAAAGGAGTAGTGATATGATGAAGCTTCCGAGTTTAATGAAAAAAGTGAAGTACCAGCGCTTTCATGTTACTCCACGCTATTACGATCCTATCAAGGAAGATATTGAAAACAGAACTTCTCGCATAAAAGCCGAGTTAGGCATTGCCGATGATTCAGTAGACCCTGGCTACACTTCTCAGATCTCCGGTTCCTTCAGAAAAAACATGAAGCACGCTAAGGGTGATGGCGTTGGGCAGACCATGATGCTTAGACTTATCATCATGATAGTGTTGGTAATGTTTGCCGGTGGTTTTGTTTATGTTGGATCTGACATATTTTATTTAGCCTTACTCTATATTCCGTTCTATCTTTGGAAGCGATTTAAAAAGTAACTTCCGAAGTTTCGAATGCCCGATATCATAAAGTTATTACCTGATAACATTGCTAATCAGATAGCTGCTGGTGAAGTAGTACAGCGTCCTGCCTCTGTGGTCAAGGAGCTGTTGGAGAATGCAATTGATGCAGGGGCTACAGATATCCAACTCATTGTAAAAGATTCTGGAAAGTCATTGATCCAAGTGGTGGACAATGGCCTGGGTATGTCTGACATCGATGCGCGTATGTGTTTTGAGAGGCATGCTACTTCTAAAATCAGAACGGCTGAAGACCTTTTTGCCATAAAAACCATGGGGTTTAGGGGTGAAGCTATGGCTTCTATTGCAGCTGTAGGTCAGGTAGAATTAAAGTCGAAAAGGGAAGAGGATGAATTGGGTGTCATGATCCAAATAGAGGCCTCAGAAGTAAAAAAACAAGAGCCGATCGCCACGCCAAAAGGAACCTCTACCTGCGTCAAGAATCTATTTTTCAATGTTCCTGCTAGAAGAAACTTCTTAAAGTCGAATGCAGTGGAAATGCGCCATATCGTGGATGAATTCCAACGTGTGGCCTTGGCTAACTCAGAAATCGCCATGTCACTGTATCAAAATGACATGGAGGTTTACAAGCTTTCCGGGGGGAAACTCAGCAAGCGCGTGGTTGGTATTTTTGGAAAGAAGTATCAAGACCAGATGGCTTCTTGTGAAGAAGAAACTGACCTGCTCCGAGTTTATGGTTATGTAGGAAAGCCAGAATTTGCTAAAAAGACACGCGGAGAACAATTCTTCTTTGTCAATGATCGCTTTATCAAGAGTAACTATTTGAACCATGCGGTAATGACGGCCTTTGAAAGTCTGTTACCCGATTCAACTTATCCTTTCTATACGCTCTTTATAGAAATTGATCCAAAGCATATTGACATCAATGTGCACCCGACCAAGACGGAAATTAAGTTTGATGATGAACGGACCGTTTATGCCATTGTGAAAGCAGCGGTCAGACAGGCATTAGGTACCCATAATATCGTTCCTGCATTGGATTTCAACCAAGACGTGAACTTTGCTTCTTTCCAATCGGCCCCACCTAAAGAAAGAACCAGCACTGCTGATCGAGATTATGCGCAGTTCAAAACCTTTGAAAAGAAACAGGATGCAGGGCAGTGGGAGAAGCTTTACGAAGGCTTGAAGCAAGACATTTCACAAGAAGAGCAGGCTAATGCCCAAATGGAGATTCATCCTGAGTCACAGAGTACGATTACCTTAGGCAGTGCTGCTAATTCCCCCGATGCTGTGGCACACACCCCTCGTGAACACAAAGCCTATTTTCAAATACACCAACAATATATCGCTACTCATGTGAAGTCTGGATTGATGCTGATCGCACAGCAAGAGGCACATGAAAGGATCCTATATGAAAAATTTCTGCTCCAGTTGCAACAGCGATCGGGGGCTTCACAACAGTCTTTATTCCCCCAAACTTTGGAATTGAATCCAGCAGACTTTTCGCTTGTGAATGATATTAAGGAAGAATTGAATGCGATCGGCTTCGAATTTTCTGATTTCGGAAATCATGCGATTGTGATCAATGGCGTGCCTGCGGACTTAAAAACTGGAAATGAAAAGGTGCTTTTTGAGGGCTTTATTGAGCAATTCAAACAAAACAAGTCTGAGTTAAGTATTTCTAATGATGAGAATATCGCGCGAGCCATTGCGAAAAGATCTTCAATAAAAAGGGGGAATGAGTTAACCCAAGCGGAGATGTCATCGTTAATTGATCAACTCTTTGCATGCAAAACACCAAATTATTCGCCAAGCGGTCTCAAAACGACCTTTATTCTCGAATTGGAAAAGATAGCCCAGTTTTTTAATTAGCATTTATGTTCGGAAGACTCACGCCCCTAGTAAAACAGCTCCTTTTTATCAACATCGGTATTGCCGTAGTTCAAATGCTGATGAAATTGGATCTAGGGGAGTATTTCGGTTTGTACTTCATTCTCTCAGATGACTTCAAACCTTATCAGTTCATTACTTACATGTTCTTGCATAGCACCCAAAGTATTATGCACCTCTTTGGGAATATGTTCGCTCTATTCATTTTTGGGCCGTTGCTCGAGCAATTCCTTGGTCAGAAGAAGTTCTTAATCCTTTACATGGTCACCGGTATTGGTGCCGGGATTTTCTATACGACAGTAAATTATCTGGAAGTGGTTTCAATTCGAAACTCGGTTCAGTCGTACGTTGATAACCCAAGCTCTCAAGACTTCAATCAGTTGATTGTAGACCATAATGTTTATAAGCCTGAGTTCATTTACAATTTTGTAGATCGCTATTCACGTAATGAAAATGATCCACGGTTGATAGAAGAGTCTAAGGAATTGGCCAGAGGCTTGTACAGATATTTTGGTGATTACAATATGGTAGGTGCTTCCGGAGCTGTCTTTGGAATTCTTGCCGCATTTGCCCTTTTCTTCCCTAATACAGAACTATTCTTACTCTTTTTGCCTTTCCCAATTAAGGCGAAGTACCTGGTAGGTTTTTACATACTCTATGAACTCTATGCTGAATTTCAGCGGGCACCTGGAGATAATGTAGCCCACCTTGCCCATATTGGAGGGGCGCTGATTGCCTATTTCTTAGTAAGGTTGTGGAAAAAGGATCGTCATAAGTTCTATTAACCGATGAATAGTATTCTAGAAGATTTTAAGTTGGCTTTTAAGACGGGAAATGTCTTAAATCAGATCATTGTCATTAATGTGGTGGTGTTTCTGTTTATGGGGGTATTGTCTGTTTTATTGACACTCTCTGGGCAGGAAGTGCTTTACGCTCAGCTGAGTCATTACCTGACCTTACCTGCAGACCCTGGTGCATTGTTGTATCGACCCTGGTCAATCATTACCTACTTCTTTTTTCATCAAGGACTTTTACACATCCTTTTCAATATGCTGTGGATGTATTGGTTCGGGAAGATAATCGCTGAGTATTTGGGTCAGAATAAGCTATTAGGCTTCTATGTTTGGGGTGGTATAGGAGGTGGTCTCTTCTACATGCTCATATATAACTTATTGCCCTACTTTCAGGAGGCTGTTCCATACTCGAGTCTACTTGGTGCTTCGGCTGGTGTGACGGCTATTGTTGTAGGCGCTGCAACGTTTCAGCCAAACTTTGCTGTGAACCTCATCTTATTGGGTCCTGTGAAGCTAAAGTATATTGCTTTTTTTAGTGTTTTCGTTTCATTCATACAGTCAACAGGTTCAAATGCCGGGGGAGAGATTGCTCATTTAGGGGGTGCTTTGGTCGGTTATGTTGGAATGACGCAATTGCAAAAAGGCAATGATTGGAGTAAGCCCATTGTGAACTTTATCATTTGGGTCAAAAGCTTATTTAAACCTCAACCAAAGATTAAAGTCTCCTATAAAAAGGAAACAAGCTCGAGGCCGAAGTCGAGAACTGCCAGAAAATCTAGTGTTAAAACGGACAGCAAGAAGGAAACGAGTCAGGCTGAGATTGATGCCATCCTAGATAAGATTTCAGATAAAGGCTATGATGCTTTGAGCAAAGAAGAGAAGCAAAAGCTCTTTAATGCGAGTAAAGACTAGGTAATTGTCTTTTGAGTTCAGGTTCAGTAAAACGGAACTGCATACCTAATTAGTTGAATTTTCATAATCGCATGAGTTCCCTCGACTTCGCTCGGGATAGAAAGGGAGTGGCTACCCATTCTTGCGAGCACTCTCTTTTTCACCTCGACCCCGTGGAGAGGTCCAGAAATAGATAAATATTAGCTCTTGTTCGCCAGCTGCCCACAAGCCGCATCGATATCCTTACCACGGCTTCTTCTGACATTCACGATAATTCCCTTTGCTTCGAGTATCCGCTGATACATATCCAGACTCTCTGGAGCAGCTTGTTGATACTCTCCATCATCGATAGGGTTGTATTCGATGATATTCACTTTGGAGGCTACCTTACCACAATATTTGGCCAGAGCTCTGGCATGTTGCTCATCATCATTGATGTTCTTCCAGACCACATATTCGAAAGTGATTTTGCGTCCCGTTTTGGCATGCCAGTATTGAAGCGACTCTGCTAATTCTGCCAGATTACTTTTCTCGTTGATGGGCATCATTTTAGATCTAGACTCATCGATGGCAGAGTGTAGCGATACTGCCAAATTGAATTTAACCTCATCGTCTGCTAGTTGCTTGATCATTTTTGGTATACCTACAGTAGAAAGTGTGATCCGCTTAGGAGACATGCCCAAGCCTTCTGGAGAAGTGATCATTTCAATGGACTTAAGTACATTCTTGTAGTTGAGCAATGGTTCACCCATGCCCATGTACACAATGTTGGTCAATGGTCTTTCAAAGTAGAGATCAGCTTGGTCTTTAATGGCGACCACTTGATCATAAATCTCATCGGCATTGAGGTTACGCATACGCTTGAGCCGAGCCGTGGCACAAAAGTTACAGTCAAGGCTACAGCCTACCTGCGAAGAGATGCATGCAGTGATTCTTTTTTCAGTGGGGATCAATACAGATTCAACCACGAGGCTATCATGCAATTTGACTGCATTTTTGATGGTACCATCATTGCTGCGTTGCATCTGATCTACTTTAACATGCTTGATGTCAAAATGCGCCTTCAGTTTCTCACGGGTCTGCAGAGAAATGTTAGTCATCTGATCAAAGTCCTTGGCTGACTTTTTCCATAGCCATTCATACACTTGCTTCGCCCTAAAAGCTTGTTCTCCTTCGGCAATGAAGAAGTCTTTGATGTCATCTAATGAAAGCTGACGAATATCTCTTTTGGCAGATGCAGATGTGCTCATGGCGCAAAGGTAGTACTAATCGGATTAAAGCTTATGATTGGAATGACTCAAGCTTTTTGGCAATAGAGGCCGGCATATTGCTGACCTTTCCTTCGGCATAATTGTAAAAGGCAATGCCGGTTTTGCCCAAGGCGATCACTTTGTCGGAGTCTTTAATTGACAACCGATAGTATAGGTCCATACTTTTGCTTGTAGTATCCCCAAGATAAATTTCTGCTGTTACTTGATCGCCATGGAAGCCTTCGCCCTTGTATTGGATGGCTGTGTCTACTTGTATAGTTCCTACTCCGTCAATACTGAGTTCATCGGTATAACCGAGGCTCTTATAAAAGCGAAATCGGGCCTCATGCATAAGACTGAGTACGCTGTCGTTCCCCAGATGATTACCATAATTGATATCTGAGATTCTAATACTCAATGAGGTTTCGAAGACTTTCGTTGGTGGGAGACTGATTTTGATTCTAGACATACTGAAGTGGAATGGTGCAAAATAAGTCAGAATAAGTATCTAATACTTGTCATGGACTTTGATTTTTGCTGAGCCTTGGCCAGAAGTTCCGTTCATGCCAATTCCCTGAATGTCAATCTCGATATCAGTTACGTCATCGGAGCTATAAAACTCGATAGAAGCTTTCCCATTTGCATCTATAGTAATCATCGGTTCCCAATGCATGGTAGCCCGGTTGTCAGGCCTGAAAGGTTCATCTCTTCCGTCATAAATCGGTCTGTAGAACTCTCGAGATACGTGATAACCAGGTAAGGTTCCAGAATAATAACTTGGCCCTTTAGGCTTAGCAGCATAATATTCAGCCCTGGTATAGGTAAATATCATAATGACTCCAGGTGGAGGATCTTTGGTAGCACTAATGGCCTTTATTCTTGTTGCTTCTAATCCATAAGCATCTCGGAATTCAACTGGTCTGCCGTCAATGAAAACAGCAGGAGGGCCACTGTATCGTCTTCCTAATCCCATCATAGGTATTTTTTCGCCAGCTCCGAAACCTAAATAGAAACCAGGAACACGCCCCATCATAATATTGTAGGCATCTCTGCTCTGTTTGTCTTCATAGGGTATGTCGTCCAGAAATAAGGCATTCCCTTGTATGCCTATTTGTCTATTTAACTCCGCCTCCCGGCCATCACGTGCTTCAACGATTACATCGCCCAAGGCGATCACATTCCCAAACCTTTTGTAAGTAGTATCGACCGTAATGTTGGTAATCATAAACTCCTTAAATCGGGTGATTTGCTCAGGTGTTCCAATTACTTCTTGTTCTATTAGTAAGGGATTCCAGCCCACTTCCTCATAACTGATTGAATCGAGCGTAAGGTTGATGTTCTTCCTACCTTTTTTGTAGAAAGCTTGAATGGTCAATACCGTAGTGTCGGTAAATACCTGATTTTTAAACTCAAACTCTCCTTTTTCATTTGTGATCACCAGGTCTTTTGATTCATTGGCATTCACATTGGTAAACATGAATACCTGACCGTTCTTCACGAGGTCCTTACCATCTCGATAAATCCTTCCCTTTACTGTTAAACCTTGTTCAACACTATACTCTGGAGAGAGAGAATCAGTTGATAGCACTGCATTCCATTGAAACCTGCGCCATCCGTTTACCATCATCAGCAAATCAGCTTTCAGCTGAGCTTCTTGTGAGTCACCTAGGTATTGAGCAGGCTGTTTTAGGTAACCTTTGAGATCTGAGCCTAACAATTGGTTTGCACGGATGTTATACTCAGACTGATTGTTTTTTGATACTTTATTATTCAAGGCGGTCAGTGAAAACTGGCCTTCTACAGGTTCTCCTTTGGCGTCTAGAACTGTGACATCCAATTTTACTAGTTCCCTCTTTTTATAGGTTGCCTTGTCAGATGCAACTTGTATGTTTAGCCCTTTTTGGTGGTTGATGAAAATAAGCCTTTCCGCTATTGGGCGCCTATTTGAGTCGAATAGTGTTAGCGTGGTAATTCCTTCGGGTAGGTCATTTTTTGGTATGGTAAGTCGCCCTTTTTTTCTGTTGAGTTTAATTTCACTTTGATAAATAGAAATGCCTCGGGTATGGGCATGTAGAATGTATTGCCCGGGTGAGTTGGTCATGAAAGTGGCAATTACTTCCTCTGGATCCGTATTGTTAACGGTCATTATGGTCCCCTTCTGCTGTGCTTCTGGTAAGGGCCACTTTTGACTCAATGACTCGATAATGGCGTAGTGTGATTCAGACCGAGGTAAGAACCTAAGTTTTCCTCTACCTTCATGAGAGGTTTCAAAGTCTTGAATGAATTGATCGTTTTGATCAAAGATCTTCCCCTTGATTATACGAGTTTTGGAGAGGCCATTAATCTCGAAAGCCATCCATGATTGAATGTCTTTGACTAAGTTTCCCCCTTCAGGGAAGAAACGAACAGATAACTCTTGAGTCTGCTGCTGTGGTTGGAATTGCTCTGAAAGGTCTGGAGAAATGATATTGATCTTCTTTTTAAAGAAGTATTCCTCATCTTGGTTTTTCATCCAGTTGGTGTAGGCGCGAAGATAATATGCGCCTTGCGACCAGTTATCGTCAATTTCAAGGCTAGCCTGACCAGTGCCTTCCTCTGATTGAACCGAAAGCCTTTTCATCACACTGCCACTCTCATTCAGTAGTTCTATGTAGAGTGTTTTGCTTATTGGAGAGGGGAGGTGCATGGGCCCAGCCACGAGATAGGACTTGATCCATATGATTTCCCCCAGTCCGAATTCCGACTTATTCAGATGTAGAAATACCTTTTCCGTAGGGAGTGCATTTTGATAGGTATTCAGTAGGTCTGCCGGGTCTACGTTTGACTTTTTCTGTCCAAAAGAAGAAGAGAAAAGACACATCAAACCAATACTGAGGAATATGACCTTTGATCTCATTAAAATTGTGTTTAATGAGCGTAAAACAGCTTCTTTAAATAGATTGTTTGGCCTTTGTTAGAGATTTCTACGAATGGCAAATCTGGCTGATCCTACACCTGTGAATCCGGTTTTAGAAATTCCCTGCACATCAATAAACACATTCGAGTTCTTATCATGTGTATAGAATTCCACTTGAGCCTTACCCTCACTGTCGGTGGTAATCATAGGTGCCCAGAAGATAGTAGAGCGCTCATCCGGAATAAACTGCTCTTTATTAGATTCATCATACTTGGGGGCATAGAACTCTCGGGCAGCGTGATATCCATTTCCGGTAATAATCCGCATGCCAGGCTTCAAACTCATTGCCTTTTTCAGTTTATCTCCTTTTAAGGTATAGAAGGCCATGGCACCATTAAAGCCATTAACACCAAACATAGCTGCAGATGCACTTTTATAGACTTCCACATAGTCTATCTCTGTTGCCCTTAGGTCATAAACAGCACTATACGGTACGGGCACATTGTCGATAAGAATTAAAGGCCCACCTTGGAAAGGTCCTGGTCTGAGTTGAGGTCTTCTAAATATGGGGTCATTCGCTGTAGACATGTCTGTAAAATTGCCTGCTCCGTTTGAGGAAGAACGTACTGCTCCAGCACCCAAAGACCCGTCTGAGCCAATACTTCCGCCTCCGGGTCCTCCACTGTTTCCCTGACTTGATAGGCCACTGTTTCCTCCGCTTGCTCCGCTTAGAGAAAAACCGGCTAGTCTTCCAAGCATAACGGTAAATGGATCTCGGCCATTTTTTTCTTCGAATGAAAGGTTATCAAAGTTGAGATAAGCTTCCCCTTTTCCGTATTGAGAGTTAAGTGTTCTATATTTTTCTTCACGCTTGCTCGCAGTAACGTATACATCGTCCAAGTAGATAACACCATTTTCTTTTCTATAAGTACTGTCAATTCTGATTGATGTAATTACAGATTCTTTCATTGCCCTCAATCTATCCGGGTTGTCTTGAGCGGGTGCTGCTAAGAATTTTGAATTAGGAATGACTTCAAAATCCTTGTTAATGTTGAATTGTATGTCACGTGCCTTTTTCTTCTGAAAGCCCTGAAGGGTAAGCTCTGTTGTATCATAGTAGACTAGGTTTTCAAAGGCAAAGTTTCCGTCCAGATCGGCCTCTACAAAACGAGAGGATTTATTATTTCCGTTTTCTTCTTGGTTGAGCAGGAAAACTCGTCCGTTCTTAAAGGCTTTACCACCGTTTCTGGTCATTACACCTTCCAAAGTCAGTGATTGCTCAAAGGCATATTGTGGTTGTCTTTTATCCAGGTTAAGCGAAGACCACTTGAAACGTCTCCAACCATTGACCATCATCAGTAAATCAGTATTCTCTTTAGAGGTTTCATCTTGCTTCAAATACTGAGAAGGATTTTTGATATGACCTCCAAGGTCTGAAGAAAGTAATAGGTTAGCCGATATGTTGTAATCGAACTGATCGTTTTGGACAAGCTTGGAATCGTAGGCTGAGAGCGAAAACGATCCTTGAACGGGGTTGCCTTTTTTATCGGTAACCTTTAAGTTGATAGTGGCCAAATCTCTGCTAGCATACTGCGGATCACTTGTGCTAATATCTATTTTGATTTCTGGAGTTGAGTAATTGAAAATGAGTCGTTCGGCAACCGGATCGAAGTCTTGATCAAACAGGGTTAAGTGTGCTATTCCATGGGGAAGATTACTCTTGTCAATCTTCAAGAGGTTTTTTTCGTTCCTAACCGTAATTTCTGAGGCATAGGTAACATAACCTCGCGTATGTACCATTAAGAAGTAATTCTCTGCACTAGGTGTGGCAGTTTTTAGGGCTACACCCATATAATCTGATGTTTGTTCTGTTACGCTGAGTGTTACACCTTCGGGCCTGACTTTTGGCAAGTCATATCGAGTATCAGACCCTTCCAGCTGTGCGTAGTAGCCGTCACCACTGGGTAGCATAGCAAAAACACCTCTGCCTTCATGCTTTGTGGTAAACGCAATAATCTCTTTTTGGTTCTTATCAAATACTTTTCCTGAGATTGGGAATTTACTTTCATTGATTCCGGTAACCTCAAAAGCCACTTGGCTGGTCACGCCATTGACCAGTTCTCCACCTTCGGGGAAGAACTGTAGATCAACTGCTTGATCAGAAGTTTCTTTAGCAATTACTTCATTGACGACTAAAGAGTGGACTTTGATTTTCTTTTTGAAGAAGAACTCTTCCCCCTGGTTTTTCATCCAGTTGGTATAGGCCCTTAGATAATAAAAGCCAGGCTGAAGCTCACGGGTCAAAGCTAAACTGGCTTTGGCTAGACCTTCCTCAGAGCGGAGGGTCAATCGTTTAGCGACCTCATCCTTTTGGTTGATCAACTCAACATAGACGTTTTGGCTAAAAGGAGATGGGATATGTCCAGCACCAGCGACCAGATAAGACTTCATCCAGATGGTTTCACCAATGGTATATTCCGACTTATCTAGGTGAAGAAATACTTTTTCTGTAGGGAGCTCTGTCTGGTAGCTTTGGAAGTCTTTCAACCAGTCTTGAAAATCATCGTTTTGAGCGAAGGAGAAATTTATGGTGCAGCAAATGAGAAAGCTGACGGTAAGGATTTGGTTGCGTTTCATGGCCTTGAGTTTTGCATACTTAAAATACGAAATAATTGACCAATTCTGATACTGTCGTGACAGAATGGCTGTATTTGTGAATTTTGAAGCAAAAATCCAGCCATAATTGCCGGTTTTAGGCCTTGGAGTATTGTTTGTTGATGAGCGGTAGATTGTGGGTAAAACACCCTGATTTTAATGAGATATGGATTTCAAAAAATATACTATCAAGTCGCAGGAAGCTATTCAAAAAGCGGCCGAGATCGCAGGTGCTAATCAGCAGCAAGCGATCGAACCAGGTCACCTTTTGAAGGCTATCCTTTTATCAGATGAGAATGTGATGTCTTTTCTGATAAAGAAGTTGGGAATGAATAGGGCACAACTTGATACCAAGTTGGAAGAGGTAGTAGCCGGTTATCCAAAAGCAAGTGGGCAACAACCCTACTTGTCAAATGATGCGCACAAAGCATTGACCAAGGCATTAGACTATTTAAAAGAGTTTAAAGATGAGTTTGTAGCAGTTGAACATATTGTATTGGGCTTGCTGGCAGGAAAAGAGAAGACTGCTTCCTTAATGAAGGAAGTGGGTTTTGCCAAAAAAGAACTCATTGAGGCGATAAAAGAACTAAGAGGAGGAAATAGCGTGACAGACCAAAATGCTGAGTCAAAGTATCAATCGCTCGAGCGCTACTCGAAAAACCTGAATGAGTTAGCTAAGGCGGGAAAGATTGACCCTGTGATTGGCCGGGATGAGGAAATCAGAAGAGTGCTTCAAATTCTTTCCAGAAGGACGAAGAACAATCCTATGTTGATCGGTGAGCCTGGCGTTGGTAAAACAGCAATCGTGGAGGGTATGGCACAGCGTATTGTAGATGGCGATGTGCCAGAAAACCTCAAAACAAAGACACTCATATCACTTGATATGGGGCTTCTGGTTGCCGGTGCAAAATATAAAGGCGAATTCGAAGAAAGGCTAAAAGCGGTCATCAAAGAGGTGCAGGATTCTGATGGAGAGATCGTCCTCTTTATCGATGAGATCCACACCCTGATTGGTGCTGGTGGTGGAGAAGGAGCCATGGATGCAGCCAACTTATTGAAACCTGCTTTGGCGAGGGGGGAACTCCATGCAATCGGGGCTACTACGCTCAAAGAATATCAAAAGCATATCGAGAAAGATAAAGCCTTAGAACGAAGGTTCCAGACCGTGACGGTGGATGAACCTACTCAGGAAGATGCAATCTCTATTCTTCGTGGAATCAAAGAAAAGTATGAGGTACACCACGGTGTGCGTATTCAGGATGACGCTGTAATTTCTGCAGTTGAGCTTTCAAGCATGTATATCTCCGATCGTTTTTTACCGGATAAGGCCATTGACCTGATGGATGAGGCAGCTTCCAAACTTAGAATCGAGATTGATTCCCTTCCTCAAGAGTTGGATGAGTTGAATCGTAAGATCATGCAGTTGGAAATTGAGCGAGAGGCAATTCGTAGGGAGAAAAACAAGGATAAAGAATCCGTCTTGTCTAAGGAGATTGCCGAACTATCCGAGAAGCGAGACGGCTTGAAAGGTAAGTGGGAGAATGAGAAAGCGGTGATCACCGGTATTCGCGAAGAGAAGGAGAACATCGATAAGTATAAGATGGAGGCTGAAAAAGCCGAACGCGAGGGTGATTTTGGGCTTGTTGCGGAGATCAGGTACGGTAAGATCACCGAAGCGGAGCAAAAACTGGAAGAGCTTAAGCTTAAGATGAAGGAAATGCAAGGCGGATCCACTTTGCTGAAAGAAGAGGTTGATGCTGAAGATATCGGTGAAGTAGTTGCCAAATGGACAGGAATTCCGGTATCTAAAATGCTGCAATCCGAAAGAGAAAAGCTTCTTCACCTTGAGGAAGAGCTTGGCAAGAGAGTAGCAGGGCAAGGCGAGGCAATTGCTGCGCTTTCGGATGCTGTTCGCAGGAGTAGGGCCGGTTTGCAAGACCCCAAAAGACCGATTGGCTCATTTATTTTCCTAGGAACAACAGGTGTGGGTAAAACAGAGTTGGCGAAAGCTTTGGCCGAATACCTTTTCAATGATGAGAATAATATGGTCCGCATTGATATGTCCGAGTATCAAGAAAGACATGCGGTAAGCCGACTGATCGGTGCGCCTCCGGGTTATGTAGGTTATGATGAAGGTGGACAGTTGACTGAAGCGGTGCGGAGAAAACCTTATTCGGTGGTACTACTGGATGAAATTGAAAAAGCGCATCCTGATGCCTTCAACATCTTACTTCAGGTACTGGATGATGGTCGACTCACAGATAATAAAGGTCGTATTGCCAATTTCAAGAACACCATCATCATCATGACGACCAATATTGGTTCGCACTTGATTCAAGAGAATTTTGAGAAGATCAATGAGGAAAATGTGCTGGATTTAATTGATGATACCAAAAATCAGGTATTTGATCTGTTGAAGAAGTCGGTGAGGCCAGAGTTCTTAAACAGGATTGATGAGACCATCATGTTTATGCCATTGAGTAAGGATAACATCCGACAAATTGTAGCGATACAGTTTGGTTTGATTCAAAAGCAGTTGAAAGAGAATGGTATCGAGATTGAAGCCACCAATGATGTACTCGACTATCTCGGGGAGATTGGTTACGATCCGCAATTTGGAGCTAGACCATTGAAGAGAGTGATTCAAAGGAAGGTACTCAATGAGTTATCTAAGCAGATTCTCTCAGGAGCTATTAGCAAAGACTCAGTAGTGAGTATAGAGCTTAATGCCGAGAAGGAGGTTGAGTTTGTGAATATTGAAAAAGTAGAGGAGGTTTAGACTCCTCTCCAAAGAGTAAAAGCACCGCTTGAACTTAAAAATTCAGTGGTGCTTTTTTGTTTGTGCGGAGAATAGAAGATATAATCTCTGCTAATTATGCGGAGATTATATTTGACGTGCGGAGAATAATTTTTACATTTACCGCATAATATGCGGAGAATATGCGGTACATTCATCAACTAAAAGGTTGGCCAAATTTTACTTGGGATAAGGCTCAGGTACTAGAAAGGCTGGTTCAGGTAAGGAACAAGCAAGGGTACCTTTTGGGTAAGATGGAAGGGCTTGGTTTTACTCTGAAAATAGAGGCTGGCCTAAACACACTGATATCTGATGTGACTAAGTCGAGTGAGATAGAAGGTGAATTCCTAGATCATGATCAGGTACGTTCGTCAGTGGCCAGAAAGCTAGGGCTTGAAATAGCCGGCCTTGTTCCCTCTGATAGGCATGTAGATGGTGTGGTTGAGATGACCCTGGATGCCACTCGAAATCATGAAAAGAGACTTACAAAGCAGAGGTTGTTGAGTTGGCACAAACTTTTATTTCCAACTGGCAAGTCTGGAGGGGTTCCGATAGTTGTTGGTAGGTGGCGAGATAATTCACCAAATGATCCGATGCAAGTGGTTTCTGGTCCGTTGGGTAAGGAAAGGGTACACTTTGAAGCTCCTGCTTCAAACTTGCTTGAAGCCGAAATGTCCAATTTCTTGGATTGGTTTAATAAACCAAGTTCATACGATCCTGTTTTGAAAGCCGCTGTCGCTCATTTATGGTTTGTCACGATCCATCCATTTGACGATGGCAATGGAAGAATAGCCAGGGCAGTTGGCGATATGTTACTGGCTAGGGCTGATGCCAGTAGCCAAAGGTTCTATAGCTTATCAACAGAGATCAGAAACCAGCGGCAGCAGTATTATGATGTTTTGGAACAAACCCAAAAAGGCGATTTGAACATCACTGAATGGCTAATGTGGTTTATCAACTGTCTGGAGAAAGCCGTGGAGGCGAGTGAGCAACTATTGCAGACAACTGTGCAGAAAGCTAAGTTTTGGGAGAACCATGCGAGTACACCGTTTAATGAAAGGCAGTCAAAGATGGTGAACAAGCTTTTCGATGGCTTCTTTGGTAAACTCACATCCTCTAAGTGGGCTAAAATGTGTAAGTGTTCTCAAGATACTGCGGGTAGAGATATCAATGACCTTTTGAAGAAGCAAGTTTTAGTAAAATCAACAGAGGGAGGAAGAAGCACCAGTTATCAGCTGAACCTGTCCTAAAACTTGATGGCTATTGTCATAGAAAAGAACGGTCCGATCGCTCAAAGCGGCCGGACCGTTTATTAATTTGTAAGGTACATTCTGCCTTGCCCCTGAGCTTAGACATCTTTATTGGGGTGTCTTGCCTATAATCTTAGTTAACTCTATAATTCCAGGTGAGCTAGTCTGACTCTTTTCATTTAAGAAACCAGTCGATTGATTATTCTCATAAATCGATTTAGCAATTTGAATCATAAGAGTGTTTCTTGAGTTCTCATCATCCGATGAAATCGATTCAGAGAATAGCTTGTATGAATTAAGTGCGTTCTGTCGGTGTATATTCAATACCTGCTGATGTTTTGAAATACTATATTGTTTTGCCGAAAATGTAAGGAGGTATATTTCAAGGCTAAAAATCAATAGTTTCACTATTGCATTGCTAATGCTGTATCGGATTAGAGAGTCAAACTCGTTAGTTATCTCAGTTGGAAGAACATCGTATCTTACGAAGATAAAAATTGTAGCAATAAGTATTATCAAAGAGCCAATGCCTACTTTCATCCAGAGACTGGCCCTTTTTCCGTTTTTAGTTACCTCAGTCTCGAATACTTTGGCATAATCAGAGACTGTACTTTCACTTAGCTTCTTCTCAAATTCACTATAGATCCCATCAAACCGCTTTTTTTGAGATTCCGCATCTTTGACAATTGACATTATACTCTGCTCATACTTCTTTGTGTTGAGCGGAGCATCCTTTTGGTAGCCTTTAGTTACTGCAATAAACTCCAAAAGTCGAGTCTGACTTGAATTTCCAAGTTCAAATGATTCACGATGAAAATTTCGAATATTCTGTAAAGCATTTTTCTTGTTTCTAACTATGTCGTCCTCATTTGATCCTTCGTGTTTATCTTCTATTGAATCAATTAATGAAAGAAACCGATCAAAGATTTGTGTTATTTTTAATACAAGATCAGCAGGAAATCTGTCTTCAACTTTTAAAAGATTTTCCTCTAGCATTATTAATGACTCATACAACTCAGCCAACTTGGATTGGGCTTCTTGTAATTGTCGTTCATCGAGAAATTTGTTCCATTCTAATTTTGATAAATCTATAGAGCTGATTCTTTTTTCTGGATATGTGTATTTATTCATAAGCAAATCTATTTTTCTTTCAACCAATCCTCTCGTCTCTTTTGGGCGGCTGATGAAGCATCAGCATTCCATGAACTGCGTCTATTTTGATTTTCACCCAAGACTGCGACCTTATTCATTTTTTGTCCCCAACGATCAACGCCTATTTCTATCCGGTCTCCTGGCTTATATTGGGTAAGAATTTCCTGAATATTGATTCTTCCTTCCACATCTTCCATCCGTTTCCCTGCAATGCTCACGATCTTATCTTCACGTTCAATTCCTGCCTCGTAAAGTGGGGAACCGACAAGGGCATTGCTTGTTAATCTAGCCGTTCCGTCTACCATTCTTAGGTTAGCGCCCAGCGAAATCTGCCCTGCGTTGGGATTTTCGAAGTTTACACCCATTTGCTGAAATAGGGCTTCGTAGTCCGGCATTTGACTGTCAAAGATGTATTTACCAAAGAACTCCTTGGCAAAGTCTTCTCCCGCATATTCTCCTAGTCTAGCTTGTAAATCACGAACGCTATAGGGGATCTCTGGCTTACCATGCGTTTTCCAGACATGTTGCATGTACCCATCAAGGCTTTTTCCATTATCCATGGTGCGCAATGACATATCAAGTGCTAGACCAATCACCGAACCATAAGTATAATATGATATGAAAATGTTGCTGTTGTTGGTCGGGTCTATAGACGCAGCGGCATCGACAAATGGAGCACGGTAACTCATCTCAATCGGGTTGAAGTACTTTCTACCTGGCGCATTCATGACATAGCTCACAGCACCACCAAGTCCGTTCACATATTGCTCTTTAGTGATGTTTCCTGAGCGTGCTCGAATCAAATTGGTGTAGTAACTGGTAAAGCCTTCGGCAAACCAAAGCTCTCCACTCATATTGGCATCTTCAAAATTGAAGGGTTCTAGCGAAGCAGGTCTGATTCTCTCTACATTCCAGGCATGGAAAAACTCATGTGAAATGGTACCCATGGATGTATTGCCCAATGGACGATCAGCAGACTTTCCACTTACAACATAGGTTGAGTTTCTATGCTCCATACCATCACCACTAGCATTCGGAACATAGCATGACAAGAAAGTATACTCCCCAAAATCGAATTTGGGTAGCTCGCCAAAAACAGCCGCTTGCTGTTCTACGATTTTCACTACTTCTTCGAAGTACGTATCCACTTCTTCATCGCTTGCAGGTGTATGAAGCGCAAGTCGAATGTTTTGTCCATCAATCATTCGCTCTCTTAGGTGGAAATCAGCGATCTCTGTAGGACTGTCCATGAAATAGTAAGTGTCAGGAGCGTAGTAGGTGTCATCTCCCATGTCCTTCATCTGTGTTGCCACCTTCCAATTTGAACCTTCTGGGAGGTTATACTTCACCGTTACAGGCCTATGTCCAAGGTCTCTGGCCCATACGAAGGTAGCCGGGATATTGAAGTGGGCGTGGGTTTCATCGACACCGGAGTAGGTTCCACCGGCTCTATTGGCGTAGAGTGTGTATTCGAAATTTACAGTGCCATCATGGTCCGCAATGTTCCACTGGCTGGGGTCAGATCGGGTAACGGTTAGTGCATTGCCTTTGCTATCAGTTGCCTTAACGGCATATACGTTTTTGGCAAATTCATGTACTGCATATCGTCCGGGAGAACTTCTGCTCATTCGAACCTCCAAGACTTTGTTTTCAAGGTTTGAGAATTTCACTTTAATATGAGCTTCATGATGAACTCGATTGTCAAAGGAGACCTCGTATTCATTGTGAGTTTGCGCCTGTATGCTAAAAGTCACCAGACTGATTAGGGCTAAAAATGTTGATTTGAGTTTCATAGGGTTCAAGGATAAACTGCTCTAACTTCTATTTCTATAAATTTATTTGGGTCAACCAAGGTGTACACACCAATAGTCGATCGGGCTACTTTATTCGGGTTTTCTTCGTTGCCGAAGTATTCGCCATAGGCTTTGAACCAGGCTTGAAAATCTGGTTTATTATCGTTCTCAGGATCAGGTGCCACATAAACTTTCATGGCAATCACATCCTTTAAACTTAGGCCTTCTTCGCCCAGATAACTTTGGATTCTCTTTAATGCGCTCACACTTTGATCATAAGTATCACCAAAACGACCGCGATCACCTGCTGGTTTACTCGCATCCTTTTCGGTAGCGACAATGCCACTGGCAAAATACATACTTTTACCTGCAGGTACTTTCGCACCCTTAAGAATGGAGGAACCTTCCCGCTCGAATCGAGTCACTGCTTCCTGATCGTGATTGTCATCATCATGCGCTTCTTCACAAGAGAAGACTACGACCAAAGAAAACATCAGTAAGTATAAAAAAGCCCTTTGTTTCATAAGAATCACTGTTTGTTCGAATATACAAAATCACCTATCAAAATGGCGTTGGTTTTTACTGACGGCAATGACTATCTTGAGACACAACCTTAAACCAAAATCCATGAAAGTGCTACGTTCTTTATTGCTAGCAGGCCTAATCCTATTGATTTCCTTACCAGAGACTTTCGCACAAAGGCGAAAACGCAAGTCTCAAGAACCTCAAGGTGTTTCATACGATACCGCATTATACAACGCCATGGAATTCCGTTTGGTAGGACCCTTTCGTGGTGGCAGAGCGACTGCCGTGGCAGGTGTGGTGCAAGATCCCATGACCTATTATATGGGCGCTACCGGAGGAGTTTGGAAGACGGATGATGCAGGTGACAGCTGGTTTAATGTTTCCGATGGTTTTTTCAATACGGCATCGGTTGGGGCCATCGCTGTAGCCGAATCTGATCCGAACGTAGTCTATGTTGGGATGGGCGAAGCACCCGTTCGTGGTGTGATGACCTCGCACGGTGACGGTGTCTATAAGTCAACGGATGCGGGAAAAACATGGAGTCATATTGGGCTCGAAAAAACAAGACAGATTTCAAAGATTGTAGTACATCCTGACAACCCAGATGTTGTGATTGTAGGGGCTCAGGGAAGTCCTTATGGAGCCACAGAAGACAGAGGTATTTATCGCTCTGAAGATGGTGGTGAAACTTGGACCAAGGTTCATTATGTAGATGAAAACTCTGGGATTAGTGATCTGAGCATGGATATGACCAACCCGAGGATAATCTATGCTGCCTATTGGGATCATAGAAGGTATCCCTGGAAAGTTCAAAGTGGAGGACCAGGTAGCGGCATTTGGAAATCAGTTGATGGCGGACTGACTTGGAAGAAATTGTCAAAAGGGCTTCCAAAAGGAGTAATGGGGAAAATTGGGATATCTGTCTCAAGAGCCAACCCCAATAAAGTATGGGCCATCATCGAGGCCGATAAAGGCGGTCTTTATCGATCCGATAATGGTGGAAAAAATTGGAGACTGATCAACCCCGATCGTCTCTTAAGAGCGCGCTCATGGTACTATATGCATATTCAGGCACATCCGACTGATGAGGAGAGTGTATTTATAATGAATGCGCCTTTGGTACAATCCACTGACAACGGAAAGACCTTTGTGAATCTGGGAACACCTCATGGCGACAACCATCAGGTTTGGGTCAACCCAGAGCATCCGCAGTATATGATTAATGCCAACGATGGAGGGGCGAATGTCTCGATCAATGGAGGCAAGGACTGGTCAAGGCAAGACAATCAGCCGACCGCACAATTCTATCGCGTCAATGCCGATATGCAATTTCCTTATCGCATCTATGGTGGGCAGCAAGACAATAGTTCAGTATCCATCGCGTCACGGGTGAATGGTGGTGGCATTAGCAATAATGACTTCTTTCCAGTAGGAGGTTGCGAAAGCGCCTACTCAGCTTTCGATCCTAAAGATCCCAAATATGTCTACTCTGGGTGCTATCAAGGTATCATAGATGAATGGAACTCCAAGACTAAGCAGACTAAGGATGTGATGGCTTACCCATTCCAAGGCCTGGGTACCAACCCGAGAGATGTTAAATATCGCTTTAATTGGAATGCGCCAATCATTGCTTCCAAGCATGATCCTTCTGTAATCTACCATGCCGGAAATAAGCTGCTGAAGACTTCTAATAGAGGAATTACCTGGGAAGAAATCAGTCCTGATTTGACCAGAAATGATAGCACTAAGATCAACTGGGGTGGTGGACCTATTACCAACGAAGGAGCTGGTGGAGAAATCTATCATGCTATTTATTATGTGGCTGAGTCACCTCATACGCCAGATGTGATTTACACTGGTGCCGATGATGGCATGCTGCACATTACCAAAGATGGTGGCGCCAACTGGACGGAGATCACGATTCCGAACACTGGCGATGGCATGATCAACCAGATAGAGGTTTCTCCACACGATCCAGGAACCGTGTATGTGGCTTTCAATAAGTACAAGTTCAATGATTTTACACCACATATTTTTAAGTCGACTGATTATGGGCAAACTTGGAATAGAATGGTCAATGGAATAGGTGATGAAGCACACGTCAGAGTTGTGCGAGAGGACCCTAAACAAAAAGACTTATTATTTGCAGGCACTGAATTGGGACTTTATGTTTCGTTGGATGGAGGTGTGAAATGGAATAAGTTCCAAAGAAACTTGCCTATCGTGCCGATCACAGATTTGATGGTGCATGGCAATGATCTCATCATCGCTACGCAGGGCCGAGCGTTTTGGGTAATGGATGATTTGAATCCACTTTATGAACTGAGCGAAGCAGCGAACGCAGATTTTTATGTCTATGAGCCAGAAGATGCCATTCGTGATAATGCCTTCAGAACAGGTAATAGATCCGTAGGTCAGAACCCATACCCAGGATTCTCAATCATGTATTATATCAAAGAAAATGTCGATTCATTAGATATGAGCATAGAATTCAAAAATGCTCAAGGCGATGTAGTGAGATCGTTCTCGACAGATTCAAAAGAACGACAGGAGAAGATCACTAAGAAATCGGGGATGAACCGTTTCAACTGGAACCTGTCAAAAACCAACTTCAAGGGAGTTGATGGTGTCTTTGTAGGGCTAGGTGCTGGTGGGCATCGTGTAGCACCTGGAGATTACACCGTTACATTTACCTACGGAGATACCGTTGTGGAGAAGGAGGTTACCATCAATCCAGACCCGAGATGGGAAGCTAATGAAAGTGATTACGCAGAACAACAGTCTTATCTAGAGGCAGTTAGAAGTATGATTGAAAACCTTCAGGAAAAGGCCAATGACATTCGATCGATTAGGTCGCAGATCAATGATTTGAAAGCAAGGATTTCTAAGGATGACTACGCTTCGGTACACGAAAAGGCCGATGAAGTACTGGAAATGATTAATGCATCAGAAGCAGAAATGGTGCAACCTAAGCAAAAGACTTTTCAAGATGTGATCAATTTTGAAAATAAACTTGAGGTACAATTATTGCATATATATGGCACAATTGATGGCATAGAACCACCGATCACCAACGGGCAGAAGAAGCGTGTACAGGATATGATTGGAAAATATGACACTGTCATGGAGCAAGCAGAGGCCATTGAAAAAGGCTTGGAAGATTTGACGGAATTGATCCGCACAGAAAGAGTGCCTTTTATAGCACCTAAAAAGAAGAATTAATTGGAAAGAAATATCATAGAGGAATTAGGTAGCCTGGCACTGGCTACCCGTCTCAAAAACTTAAGTGAGCGATTGGCGCGTGACGTGGCACAGGTTTACAAAGAATCTGCTTTTGACTTCGAACCGCGATGGTTTGCCATGATATATGCCCTCAAGGAAGGGGAAGAGTTGGCTGTCACGGAGCTTTCTGCTATGCTAAAACAAACACATCCTGCCGTCAATCAAGTCGCTAATGTATTGGTTGAGAAAGGACTGGCAGAAGAGCGGAAAGACTTTTCCGATCAACGTAAGCGACTACTTAAACTTTCCAGCAAAGGCCAGCAATTGGTTAAGAAAATGACGGCTATCTGGGAAAGGATCAAATCTGCGAATGACGAATTGCTCAATGAAGCTTCTGGAGATCTTCTTTCTACGCTGGATAAAGTAGAGTCCGCCTTAGACCAGCAATCCATGTACGAACGCGTTAATGCAAAGGCATAAGCTTATTTAGTGTTAATGATTGTTATTTCTTCAACTTCATCGTATCATTAACGTAAGCACTTACGTAAAATACTTTTTATGAAGAAGGTCTTATTACTTTTTGTGCTGATTGCATCTACCTTGAAAGTCTCTGGTCAAGATTTTGACAAGGAGAAAATCGTCAATCGGCTAGCAGATATTATGAATCGCAACTATGTATTTCCTGATAAAGGAAAGGAGATGCATGACCTCATTAAAGGCAAACTAAAGCGAAACGAGTACAGTGCCTATGAAGATGAAGCATCCTTTGCTCAGGCTTTGGAAGATGATTTAAGGTCAGTGATTTATGATAAGCACATTCGGGTAACCAATAATAGCCAAAGAGCTGAGGCCATTAGAAATAGAGACTTTGGTCCTGGACCGAGGTCCAACGGTAAGTTCGGCTTTGAGGAAGTCAAAATACTGGAAGGGAATATCGGGTATCTCGATTTAAGAGGCTTCTCTGATATTGGACAAGCGGAAGATGTTGCCAAGCCAGCCATGGATAAACTTATAAAGTCCGATGCGATCATTTTTGATTTGAGGAGAAATGGTGGAGGGTCTCCCAGTATGATTCGCTTTATTTCCAGTTATCTGTTTGGTGATGAACCCGAACACCTGAATACATTCTACTGGCGCCCGTCAGACAGCTATTCCGAAACCTGGACTGATCCGAAGATGGCTAGTCAAACCAAGCCCAATATTCCAATCTATGTGCTCACGAGCAATTATACTTTTTCCGCGGCAGAGGAATTTACTTACAATCTCAAAAACATGGAAAGGGCAACGATCATTGGTGAGACCACTGGAGGTGGAGCACACCCTGGAGGACCTTCCATAATTCATGGTGACTTCATTGTGAACGTACCAAGAGGTAGGGCCATTAACCCTATTACCAAAACCAACTGGGAAGGGGTAGGTATCAAACCTCACATCGAGCTGCCTAAAGAAGATGCCTTGAAGAAGGCCCTAGAATTAGCAAGAAAAGCCATTGCCTCGAAGTAACGTGTAACCATTTGCCTAAGTCTAAGTCATATAAATCATTGTCGTCTTCGATTCAACTTTTTTAAAATCAGGTCATGTTTAAAAATTATCTCAAAATAGCTTTCAGAAGCCTACTCAAAAGTAAGGGCACTTCAGTAATCAATATCCTCGGTCTATCTATCGGAATGGCTTGCGGAATCATCATCTTTCTCTTTGTTCAGAATGAACTTAGTTATGATCGGTTCCACGCTAAGTCGGACGATATTTTTCGAGTGCTCACTATTGACGAAGCCCTCGGAGTAAGTAGTAATCTCGTAGGTATCACGCTTCCAGCGCTGGGTCCTGCAATGGAGAATGATTTTCCTGAGGTGGAAAAAAGAGTTCGAATGATTCCCCAGGGAAGGCAACTCATCAACTACGAACAGCAAGGCTTCTATACTGAGCACTTTGCATACGCAGAGCCTTCTCTCTTCGAAGTATTCGATTTCAAATTGATCGATGGTGATACTGAAAAAGCGCTCACAGAACCGAATACAGTCATTTTCACCGAGTCAATGGCGGCCAAGACCTTTGGAAGCGAAAACCCGATCGGCAAGCGAATCGACATTGGGAATCAGGCAGGAATCGAAGTGGTAGGTATTATGGCCGATGTGCCCGATAATTCTCACTTAAACTTTGATGTTATCGTCTCGATGCAACAAGCCGATACAACTTCGGGCTTTGCGCAATTCCTTAGATCGTGGCAAAGTATCAGTATGGTGACCTATGTGGAACTAGCAGATAAGGAAAGCGAAGTCAATGTCGAAACCAAGATGGAAGACCTCATTCGTGCGAATAATGTGGGAGACAATTTCAAGGTGACACTGCAGCCTTTAAAGGACGTCCATCTTAATTCTAGCGGTATTCTGTTTGAGAACTATAACCTCAATAAGACGGATATCGGTTATGTATATACATTGGCAGCAGTCGGTTTGTTTGTTATCCTGATCGCTTCGTTCAACTTTATGAATTTATCCACTGCCCGATCGGCCAATCGAGCGCAGGAAGTAGGTGTTAGAAAAGTATTTGGAGCCATCAGGCGTCAATTGATCAACCAGTTCATGATAGAATCAGTGGTCCTTTGCTTGGTTTCCTTCGTGTTATCCATTGGCTTTGTCGGATTGACCAGCACCTTGATCAACCTGCCTATTGAGGAAAATTTAGCGGTGTACTTTCTTAGTCATTTTGAGTGGGCACTTGGTGCGATTGGCTTCGTACTCTTGTTGGGACTTTTTTCAGGAAGCTATCCGGCTTTGTTGCTCTCAGGCTTCAACCCGATCAGCATTTTGAGGGGCTCTTTTAAAACGAGTTCTAAAGGCGTCCTGCTGAGAAAATCATTGGTAATTTTTCAGTTTACCATTTCAATTTCCATGATCATTGGTACAGCAATAGTCTATGATCAATTGCAGCATCAACGTAATATAGACAAGGGTTTTGACCCAGAGCAGGTGGTTACATTGAACGTAGGGCATCCAAGTTTGCAGCAAGCGATGCCTGTGCTCATCAACAAACTGGAGCAAAATCCAGATATCATCAAGACGGCTCGAACAGGTGGAATGCCAGGAAGGACTTTTGGTAGAAGAGGAGTCAGACCAGAAGGCGTTCCGCAGGAAGACACCTGGATTATATCTGTCCTAAATTTCGATGAAAATTTCATGGAGCTGATGGACATGGAAATAGTGGATGGCCGTGGTTATGACAGAGAGATGCAAACCGATCAACAACAAGGTCTTCTCATTAATGAGGCCATGGTCAAAGAATTGACTTGGGAAGATCCTGTTGGCAGAAAGATCACTTTCGGTCAGCAAGAGAGAACTGTGATCGGGGTAGTGAAAGATTTCCATTTTGCCAATATGCGTCATAAAATTGAGCCATTGGCGATGTTCTTTAATCCAAACGGAGGCGGAAATCTGGCTGTGAAATTTGCATCTGCCAATGTCAGCGAAACCATGGATTTCATTCAGGCTTCATGGGATGAGGTATTCCCGAATAGTCCTTTAGAATACCGCTTTTTTGACGAGGAGTTCGGCCAGCAATATGCTTCTGATGAACGCTTCGGTAAACTTGTTTTCAGCTTTACCTGGTTAGCAATATTCATTGCCTGTCTAGGCCTTTTTGGACTATCAGCATTTACAGCGGAGCAAAAGACCAAGGAAATTGGCGTACGCAAAGTTTTAGGCGCTAGCATATCTGGCATTGTGCTTTTACTCTCGAAACAATTCTCCCAGTTAATTGGAGTGGCCGTTATACTGGCCGTACCTGTGGCTTACTATCTAATGAGTTCGTGGCTAAGTGATTTTGAATATAGGGTTGAAATCAACTGGATTTGGTTCATAGTTTCAGCTTTGGCAGCAATAATGATTGCGCTATTGACGGTGACCTTTCAATCTGTCAAAGCGGCTACCATCAATCCGGCAAAATCCTTACGCTACGAGTGATTTTTGCATTTTTTAACATTCATATGAGCATAAGTTGAAACTAGTATGACCACTTATGGTATTATACTTGTAGTTCCTATGTTACGTCTCCGTTAGGTTTGGGTGATTTTCACTACATTTAAATCCTTTTTTCGGAAAACGTTTAAGATAAAAACGCGTTGAAATGAAGATGATGAGAAAGATATTATGGCTTCCATTGGCAATTCTGTTTACAGGACCGCTTTTGGCAGCAGAGAGGGATTCTAGCCAAGTTTTACAACCCACAGCGGCACATTTAAAAGAGGCTAGGATAATCGTACAGATTTTAGATTACTTCCACTACCGTGAAACTGATCTGGATGACTCTCTTTCATCTGTCATCTTCAATAACTTCATTGAGTCCTTGGATGGTAATAAGAATTACTTCTTGGAAAGTGACATCAGATCATTTGAGAAGTACCGCTATCAATTGGATGACAAACTCAAGAATGGAGACTTAGTACCCGCTTTTTACATTTTCAATATCTATAAAAAGCGGCTCGATGCTAGATTAGACTACGCCTTGAATCATGTCGGTGACAAGTTTGACTATACGAAAAATGAGTCCCTGACCTTCGACCGTGAAAAAGAGCCTTATGCATCGAATAATGCCGAATTGGACGAGGTTTGGAGAAAGACAATCAAGAACCAGGCCCTTGGACTAAAATTGAGTGGTTCTGAAGATGAAAAAATCAAAGAAGTGCTAACAAAGCGTTATGAGAGATTCAAGAGCAATGTTGCCAAATATAATAGCAATGATGTCTTTGAAATGTTCATGAATTCGGTCACTGAAGCTTTTGACCCCCACACTAATTATTTTACGCCTCTTAATGCCGAAGACTTTCAAATGCAAAGCAGAAAGTCTCTCGAAGGTATTGGTGCTACACTACAGCAAGACAATGACTTTACAAAAATCACTGACTTGAGAGCAGGGGGACCAGCTTTTCTAAGCGGCCAGGTAGATAAAGAAGATAGAGTTATAGGTGTGGCTCAAGGAGCTGAAGGCGAAATGATCGATGTTATTGGATGGAGATCTGATGAAGTTGCTGGCCAAATCAGAGGTCCAAAAGGTACCTTGGTAAGGCTAAAATTGTTGCCTGCCGGGGCAAGTCCGGGAGGAGAAACCAAAGAAGTTTCTTTGGTAAGAGATAAGATTAAGCTCGATGAGGCCAGAGCCAAAAGTGAAGTGGTTCAATACACTGAGAACGGTACAGACTATACGATCGGAGTTATTACCGTGCCTGATTTCTACTTAGATCCAGATGGCTATGACAAAGGCGGTGAGGATTATACTAGTACAACCAACGATGTTAGACGCCTAGTTAAAGAACTAGAGAAGCAAGAGGTAGATGGCATTATGCTGGACCTTAGAAACAATGGAGGAGGAGCATTGGTAGAAGCCATTAGCTTGACTGGATTGTTCTTACCAGGAGGCACTGTTGTTCAAGTGAAAGACAGTCGTGGACAGATTCAGAAGTATGACGATGATAATCGAAATGTGACTTATGATGGTCCAATGAATGTCATGATCAACCGATTCTCTGCTTCAGCTTCTGAGATCTTTGCAGGAGCAATTCAGGATTACAAGCGGGGTGTTGTTGTTGGTGAGCAAACTTATGGCAAAGGCACTGTTCAGAATGTGAGAGGACTTAAAGAGTTTTTGAGACAACCAGACGAAGAAGAGTTGGGCCTTTTGAAATTTACAATTGCGAAGTTCTATAGAGTGACGGGTAGCAGTACTCAACATAGAGGAGTGACTCCTGATATTGAATATCCTTCTGTATACAGCGCTCAGGAATTTGGTGAAAGTTCTAAGCCGAGTGCATTGCCATGGGATAAAATTGCAGCAGCTCCATTTAAGCCAATGGATTACGTAGATGGAAATATGCTGTCTATGTTGAAGACACGTCACGATGAAAGATTAAAAAAGGATCAGTCATTATTAGATCTTCAATATGATATTGATGAGTTAAAGAAGAACAGATCTCGAAAAGAGGTCTCGTTGAACTATGCTCAGCGAAAGAAAGAACAGGATGATCGTCAGAAGAAGAGAGATGCTCGTGTGAAGATAGGGGCTTCACTTTCTGAACTTGAGGCAAACAAAGTTCAAGACAGATCGTTAGATGATATGAAAGATGCTTATTTGAAAGAGAGCATTAAACTCTTAGCTGACCAGATTCAAGCTGGGAAGAAAAGAAGAGGATAAAATTAAAACTCATGAAAAGGGCTCCAATTCGGAGCCCTTTTTTTATGTCTATGATTTCTGGTTTTACCTTAAGTTAGCAAAGTCAACCTCTGATGCTATATAGCCAAAGGCCGACCAAGAACTCCCATTAAGTACATTCTGAAAGATTTCTCGTGCTTTAGTAGTGTCATTTTGATACAAGTACCAATTTCCCACACCGTAACCCTGAGTAGCTAAGCTAAGTGCCACGTCATCTCCAGTAGCCTGCAATAAGTCATCAGGGGAGGCCTTGCCTTTGTACATCATAAGCCTTTTCAGATAGCTATCATTCTCTATGATCTCCATGGTGCCATCTATAGTAGTCAGTAACTGTGCTGCCTCATCTTCCTTACCTTGTCTTCTCAAAGTCATGTAGAGCCAATCGGTGGTGGCAACAATAAGATCAGGATTGTCGGAGTAGTCTAAGCACTCTTTATAAATGGCCTCAGCTTTTTCAAAATCACCTTTCAGATAATGGGCTAATCCATAGTGGTAAAGAATATTAAATTGGGTATTGGAAAGGGGGATATTCAACTTATTGGGTGACCCATCTGGTTCTATGTCCATTTGATCTTTTGGCATTAGCTCGTAGGCTTTCTCATAATCAGCGATGGCTTTATCAAACTGTCGGACGCTGATGTATCGATGACCTCTATGCCGATATAGTTTATGGGAGTTAGGATAAGCTGCGATGCCTTCAGTAAACACTGCAATAGCCTTCTTATAGTCGTACAGATAGGCATGCCTTCGCCCAAGCCAGATGGTGTTCATTTCTGTAGCCTCCTTATCGAAGTTTTCCTGAGCTTCAGCAAGGTTGTCATTTAATCGCTTCGCTTGTGCCTCGCTTCTTTCGGGTATGGTCAGATCCTTCCCGAGTAAAGAAGTTGCCTGCACGGAATCCGCAACATAGGTTTCATTTCCCTGCTTTTCGCCACAAGAAAGGCAGATGCAAAGTGCTAGTCCTAATACCAGTTGATGCTTCATATTACTTGTTGGTTAGTTTAAAGGTCATGCCATTTTTCTTCTCGTCAACCATTTTCTTGACGTCTTCTAAAAGCTTCTTGGCATCGTAAATGATCCCATCCTTGATGGTATATTTCACGCCACCCACCCTGATCACTTCATTGTTATCGTCTAACTGGATGGTTCCCGTTCCGTAAAGGACTTTTAGGTTCTGAAGTGGATTTTCTTCCACAATGGCGAAATCCGCATATTTACCCACTTCAATAGTGCCCAGCATATCGTCAGCACCAAGGGCTTCAGCACTATTGAGCGTAGCGGACATGATGACCTCCAGTGGGTGAAAGCCTGATTCACGGAGTAACTCTAGCTCTCGAATAAATCCGAAACCATAAAGCTGGTAGATGAATCCAGAATCAGATCCAGCGGTAACGCGCCCACCTCGGTTCTTGTATTCATTGACAAAGGTCATCCATAGCTTATAATTCTCTTTCCAGGCCACTTCTTGTTCAGTACCCCAAGAAAACCAATAAGAACCATGTGATCTGCGGCTTGGGCGATAGAAATCCCAAAGTGATGGCAAAGTGTACTGCTGATGCCATTCTGCTGTGTAGGCACGCATAAGATCTCGACTGGCTTCATAGATGTTGAACGTTGGATCAAGTGTAAAATCAAGGGCGATCAATTCATCCATCACCTTATTCCAGTGATCCGAGAATGGAGGAGCGGCTTGTTTCCACAATTGCCCTGCCTCACCAAAACGATCCTGCTCGTTTCGGTAGTTGTAATCAAGGCTATAATTCTGAACGCGCCTGTCAGTAAATAGTGCTTCAGGAAGTCCATACCAATGTTCCATGGAAGTGAGTCCCGCTCTTGCGGAATTCAATACATTCCATCGGACCACGTCCATTTGTGCATGATGCATCGCTGATCGCAGTCCCAGTTTCTTATTCTCTTCAAGTGCCGCTTGCATAATGTCAGGTGCTGCACCAAAGAATTTGATGCCATCAGCTCCATTTTTAGCATTATTTCTTACCCACTCTCGGGCCATTTCTGGTGAGGAGATAGGCTCTTTAGAGCCTTGCCCAAAGCCCGTATAAGCGAAAATTCTTGGAGCAGTAATCTGGTTTTTAGCACTCTTCTCTTTGTGTTCCAGTACCCACTTTAGTCCGTTTCCGGCTGAAGGGTCACGAATGGTAGTGATGCCATGTGCTAACCAAAGCTTGAATACATATTCTGATGGAGTCCCTTGTCCTGTACCTCCAATATGGCCATGCATATCGATAAGGCCAGGCAATACGTACATGCCTTCTGCATCCAATTCCTGATCTCCAGGATTAGCTTTAGGCCTATCTCGTTCCCTGATCGGCATGCCCGGATAGCCGACATTGAAAATTCCTTTGATAATGTTTTGCTCAATAACAATGTCTACCGGACCGGTAGGAGGGGCACCATTACCATTAATGAGTGTAGCACCTCTAATGATCAGTCGCTTGAAAGGTCCTTCTCCCTCTGATCTGGCTGGAGCCCTCTCGATTTGAGAAAATGCACTTGAAATGGGTAAAAGTATCAGGCAGATAAGCCCAATGAGGTAGGTTCTGGTTCGCATAAAAATAAAGGTTGACGAATCAAAAGATAGAGAATTCGTCAACCTTTAACAATATGCTTTATAGGAGCGATGTCAGCTCTTATCTCGCATGGTAAGGTTCAGATCGAAAGTGCCACCACCTTGACTCCACTTTCCTTCGAGTTTTCCATCTTTTAGAGTGCCTTCATATGACCCTCCTGCAGCAGTGATAGTAAACGTAAGTTTATCTTTTTCAAACTTTAGATTTTCCACAGGAATTTCTCCCGGTCCCTGATCTGGGCTTTCCATTGCCCCAGTGAGCTTTCCTTCATCGCTTCTTATGTGAACAACGAGTCTATAGGTTGCTCCTCCTGCTTCTAATTTACCATCCCAAATGCCAATTACTCTATTGTTTGGGTTGGATTGACCCATCAGGATCATTCCAAAAAAAATCGCTAATACTGCTTTCATAGGTATAATGTTAATTCCACTGCTAGTTTACTATAATTATGCTAAATGGCCCCTTCCCAAAGGTTAAATGGGGCATAACACGGTTGATCGTTTCATAATTCTACTGAATTTCATTCCTGAGTACCTCTAATGGAGGCTTACTTATAATTCCTCTACTATTCAGCAGGCCTATGATAATCGTGAGGCCAGTAATAATGACGTACACCAATACGATCGGTAGGAGATTAGGAACAAATGTCGAATCGAAAGAATAAAAGGCCAACCCCCAACTGCCCAGCATGGCTAGGAGAATTCCTGAAAGGGATGCGAGACTTCCTAGGAAGAAATACTCCAGGCTATTAATACTTAATATTTGTCTCCTACTGCCTCCCATGGTGCGTAAGAGGACGCTTTCTTTGATTCGCTGAAACTTGGATAGGATTACCGAGCTGATCAATACTAATAATCCCGTTATGATGCTAAATAGGGCCATAAAACGAATGACAAAGGCGATTTTGTCGAGAATATCATCCAACGTATTAAGAATTAGGCCAACATCAATGACCGAAACATTGGGATAATCCTTTACAATTTCTCTTTGAAAAAGTGCGCCTTCTTCGGTGCTCTTTACCCTTGTAATCAATACATGAAATTGAGGAGCTTGTTCCAAAACGCCTGTTGGGAAGAGGGCTAAAAAGTTGGTTTGAACACGCTGCCAATCAATTTCACGTGTACTGCCTAGTCTCGTGGCAACTGGAACCCCTTGAACGTCCCACACCAAAGTATCCATTAGTTCGAGGTTATTACGTTTTACGTAATCATCTTCGAGACTTACAAATGGCATATCTTCGAATTGCTTTTGAATGTGCTCAGGTGCATCTTTTGGAAATGTCAGTGACCCACTAACTAACTCCTCTGAATCAATTAGGCTATCGCGATACGTAACCCGCCATTCTCTCCTGAACATACCGCCTCGTAAGTTGATGGAGGTGTCTTCTAATGCCTGTTTATAAGTGATACCATTTACCGAACTCAGCCTCATGGTAACGATCGGTACGCTCTGTAATATGGGTAGACCTCTGGCCTTGGCTCTATCATTAATGGCATCTACCTGATGGCTTTGAATATCAAAGATCATCAGGTTAGGCCGATCATTATTCGTTGTTATTTCTACTTCGTTGATCAGAAGTGTTTGAATAAAGTAAAGCGTAGTAATCAAGGCTGTTCCTAAGCCAATCGATGAGATCAACACCAAGGTCTGGTTGTTGGGTCTATGGAGATTTGCCAGACTTTGTCTCCAAACATAACTCCAAGCATCGGGGAAGAACTTCTTCACCAACCACATGCTGATTTTCGCAATCAGTGCCAAAAAGCCAAAGGCCAAGCCGATGAATACTGTAAATACCAGGCTATCGTTTAGTGAGCCAATTTGTGTAAAGGCAAAACCGATGATGAATAGGAAAATGCATAAATAGATTATCCATTGTGCCCGGTCCAGCTTGAGTCTACCACCCTCTTGTATACCCCTGAGGGTAATGAGTGGAGAGGCCCTTCTGACCGAAATCAGTGGTGATAAAGCAAAGAGAATCGAGACAAACAAGCCAGTTAAGACACCTCCCAAGATAGAGGTCCATGACAAGGCTATGGTCACATCTACAGGTAGAAAATCTGCAAAGACTTTAGGCAATACAGTTTGGATGAATGTACCCGCAATGGCACCCAATATGGACCCAATCAGTCCAAGGAGTCCTATTTGAGTGAGATAGATATAGAAGGCATCGCGACCGCTTGCCCCCAGACATCTCAAAATCGCAACCAACCGAATTTTTTCCTTGATGTAAATGTGGACTGCACTAGCAACTCCCACACAACCCAGTAATAGGGCTACAAAGGCAACAAGGTTTAAGAAATCCGCCAGGTCTTCGAAGGTATCACCTGTTTCTTCTTTCCGTTCCCTAATGGTTTCGCTACTGATTTTGGCAGCACGCAATGAGTCACTATCTGTGCGAATCTGCTCGTCAATATCGAAGTCGCTGGGTGGATCATTAAACTTATAGAACCTTCGATAATAAACACGACTTCCCTTTTGGATCAATTCGGTATCATCCAAGTAGTCCATCGGAATGTATACTGCCGGAGCAACGAGTGTAGCGCCAATGGATTGGGAAGGAGAGCTAATCAATGATCCCTCAATCTTGAACATCACGCGACCTATTCTTATTGAATCACCCACCTGTACATTATACTGTACCATGACGCTTTGGTCTACCAAAGCCTTCGGGCTGCCATCGCGGAAAGTAGATTCGGCATCTACCGGCTCTGTCTCTATTTTGCCATAGTAGGGGAAACTTCCCTCGAGTGCTCTTACATCAACGAGCCTGCTTTCCTGATTTTTTGGAAAGAAAATCATCGAGGCAAAGCTGTTTTCATACGATACAGTATGATCCATCGCTTCGATCACAGGGTATCTGAAAGAGGAATCATTACTGGCCAGTTCCAAATCAGCGCCCAAGAGCTCGTTAGCTTGGCTGTTGATATCAGACTGAAGGTTATCGCTAAAGGAGTTGATCGCAACCAGTGCGGCTATGCCAATGACGATAGATGAAATGAACAGGAATAGACGAGATTTACTTTTGCGAGCATCCCTCCATGCCATAAGAAAGATCCAACGCCAAGCGACTTTTTGATCGGGTACCGATATCTTCTTATCCATTCTCAGCGACTAATTCATCTGTCCCATGCTGAACCATTCCTCCCTTGAGTCTTATGATGCGATCGGTTTTTCTAGCCAGATCTAAGTCATGTGTGACGAGTACAAGTGTAGTGCCTGACTCTCGGTTAAGCTCAAATAGTAAATGTTCAATTTTCTCCGAGGTCTCTTCGTCAAGGTTTCCCGTGGGTTCATCTGCAAAAAGGATCTCAGGATTGTTCGAAAAGGCGCGGGCAATGGAGATCCTTTGTTGTTCCCCTCCAGAAAGCTGCGTAGGATAATGATCATGTCTTTCGCCTAGTCCAACACGATCGAGAAGTTCTAAGGCTCTTTTCTTAATACCTTTTTCTCTGCGCAATTCCATGGGTACCATAATATTCTCCAAGGCGGTAAGGGTAGGTAGTAGCTGAAAGTTCTGAAAGACGAACCCGACATGCTGATTTCTAACATAGGCCCTTTCGTCCTCATTCAAATTATCCAGTGAGATGCCATTCAGTATGACAGAACCTGAAGTGGCGCGATCCAATCCGGCACAGAGACCCAGTAGGGTGGTTTTACCACTTCCTGATGATCCAACAATGCTGAGTTTATCACCACTTTGGATGCTAAAACTAATGTCAGAAAGTACCGTTAATGATTTTGTTCCGCTGGAGTATGTTTTGGTGAGGTTAGAAACCTCCAGAATATTTGACATATTCGAGATTCAAATGTTTGATATATTCAAGACGAATCTACTTGGTTTAGGTTCGTTTGACCAATTATTAAATGAAGATTAATACACAATTGTTCAAAGCAGGTGGAAGTATAGTGCTGGTCATAAGCTTGCTAAGCGCCTTGTATTCATTTTCCATTCAGGATGAAAAAAAGCGAATTGTCTTCTTTGGTGACAGCATTACAGCGGGTTATGGCCTTTCTACAGAACAGGCATTTCCAGCTTTAATTCAGAGTAAACTTGATAGTAGTAAAATGGACTATCAGGTAATCAATGCGGGTTTAAGCGGTGAAACTTCCGCTGGTGGCTTGAATAGAATTGATTGGATATTAAAGGCGAAACCTGACATTTTCGTTTTAGAATTAGGGGGTAATGACGGATTAAGAGGACTCAGTTTGGATGAGACCGAAAAGAACCTCACCATTATGATTCAAAAAGTAAGAACCCGGAATCCAGATGTGATACTATTTCTGTCGGGCATGCAAATTCCACCTAACTTGGGACAGGAGTACACCGAAAGGTTTAGAACACTATTTGCGAAAGTTGCGAAAGCCAATAACACTGAACTGATTCCATTTCTTTTAGACAAAGTAGGTGGGGAGCCAGAGCTCAACTTGCCAGATGGGATTCATCCCAATGTAGAAGGGCACCACATTGTCGCTGAAACTGTCTGGAAAAATTTGAAGAAATACCTCGACTAGCGCCTGAGAAAAGCCTGATACTTAATGAGGATTTTTTTGGTGATATCAAGTTCACTCCTTCCCAAGATCTCACCATCCAGGAAGTTGCAAAACTCCATAAACTCATCGATCACCCTATCGTCAATTCGAGTGACCCTTTTAACGAGCTTTTTGTTGAAGTACTTTTCCCGTTCCTTTTGTCTTTGGGTTTGAAAAGTCTCAGCCTCTTCCATTTTTCGAATGATCCTCGCTTGCTTTGGATTTTTACTGATCTCTTGAAAAATAGGTATGGACAGTAGCGTGACATCCCCACTTTCTTGAGGAACAAATTTGCTGGGAGGGCCAATGACCGGCATGCCAAGTACATTTACCCCTTTTACAGGAGGGTCAAGTGTGTCTAAAACCTTTCTCCGTAAATAGAAATTATCGGACATCTGATAAATTCTGAAATCGTCTAATGCCAATGCCTCCTCGGTCATTTCGATAGTTTTAACATAACCAGACACTCGCATTTCGCTAGTTACCAGAAAGGTGTAATCAGCATATCCCACAGAAGAAATTTTGATAGAATCGCCAATACTGACTGGTATCTCGAATTTACCATCAGCGCTTGAAGCGATGCCCTTGTTCTTATTGAGTACCAATACGCTGGCAAAAGCCATGGGTCTTTTCGAAGCAGAGTCGAGCAATTGACCTTTTAGATAAAAATCAGGTCGATTTTGTGCGTGGACTACGCCTGTCACAAGCAGTAACATGCATATGGTGAACAATCGCTTCATTAGTCAATTAATAAAACGAAAATCGGGGATAAAGTATTTGAAAGTAAGTGATTAACCCTTTTTAACCTTGGGCTCGTTTTGTTGCTCCAGAAATTTGTTGAAAACAAAGGCCATCCAAATGACAGCAACGGTAAGCAAAGAGATGTACTGATAAGTAGAACTCAAACCCAAATTAAGGGATATTTTGGGTGCCTCAAAGGTGTCTAATTGTTGGATCCCCAGGTCCATACCACCTGCTGCAAAGGCCAAATAGGCTAGAGGGCTCAATATCAAAAGAACAAATACGATTCTCACCCATATAGGGATGGGGAAGGTACTCCGTTTCTCTTCTTTTTTGATTTGCTCCAGAATATTTCTGTTGAAGCCCATAGAAGGTTCATCCATACCTTCATTTTGAAGGAGGGCTTTTAATTCTTTATCTGACAGATTAAACTCTTTCATAATAATGATCTAACCTCAGTGTCTAATAATTGCTCTAAAGCCTTCAAAAGACGTTTTCTGGAACGATGCAATCTAACTTTTACATTAGATAATTCCCAATTAGTGATTTCGCAGATTTCCTGAAGCGAATTCTCGTTTAGGTAAAACAGCGTGATCACTACCTGGTCTTCAGTTGACAGCAACTCTAAAGCCTCCTTTATATACCCCGATCGCTCGGACTTTTGTAATCGGTGCCATTCTTTGTCCGACTCGCTGTAGGAAGCCAGGTTTTCCTCTTGATGAAAGTCCAGATCGGTAGTCTGTAATTTCTTCTTGCGCAACCTTGTCAGCGCGGTATTATAAACGATGGTATAAAGCCAAGTTGAGAACTTTGAATTTCCTTCGAACTGATGAATGCTCTTGTATGCCTTCAGAAATGCATCTTGGGCAACTTCCTCTGCATCTTCCCGATTTTTCATCAGCTTCATGGCCAAGGTGAATGCCATAGCTTTATATTCATCAATGAGCACATTAAATGCAGCCATATCGCCCTCTTTGACCTTGGCGATAATTAACTCCATAGCGTATTGCTCATTTGTTTGCTTCATTATTTATTCGTTGGACTATGTCATTTGAAAATAGGTTACATTAAGGTACTGAGATTTGACAAAACTGGTTTTTTTGAGATATGTGTAACCTATCATCAATGACCTGCATCAAAGACTTTGAAACAAAATTGATAAAACGATGGACGGTGAATTTGCGGCATTTCTTTTTATGTCATCTATGATAATCTCCTTTGCAGGCCTTATTTTTTTCTGGCTTTTGACACGGCATAAAGAAAGAACACAGCTAATCGATAAAGGAGCTGATGCCTCTTTATTTCAGGCTGAACCACGGAAGAGAAACTACTTCTTTACTATGATTTTAGGAGTATTATTCGTTTGCTTGGCATTAGGAATAGGTTTGGGATTTATATTCGAGGGTTGGATGCACGATAACGGTTGGTTGAGGAATGGTAGTCCTGGCCCATATTTCTTCGGTATATTCCTAATGTTGGGAGTCGGATTTATTGTATGCTTTTTCTTGAATAGAAAACTAATTAACAAAGAGTAGTCTCTTTAATCGATTTGGAGGTATTGATAAGCCCTTGCTATATACAGCAAGGGCTTTTTTGTTGTTATGACTTTTTACTCAACATTACTCCAACGGAAATAATCCATAGGACTATGCCGAAAATGAATATTCTGAAACCATGCAGGTCTATTAGCCCAAAACCAGCAACTAGCATGGCCAGAAAACCAAGGCCAATACCAATACCCAAAAAGGCGATCCACTTTGGAAAGGTTTGGTTCTTAAGAATAGCAATTGAATAGAGTAGAAATGCCTCGCAAGTTGCTCCTATGAAGATGTAGTCAAAGGCATGGTTGAGTGAGAAACCATATGACAGGACTGTTCTTGACATTTCCAGTTTTTCTGGAGTCGCTGTTTCCAGATTATCGACAAAGAATGGGACAACCAAACCGTTAATAGCCCCCGCAAGCATAACCGAGATCATACCCAACCCAGCCGTTATAAAGGCGAGAACAGATAGGGTGTTGTCCATACCTATCCTCCGGCTTAACCCCCAAAAACCAAAGATTAAAAAGGGTACAGAGAAGAGAGCAATGGTGTGACTCGCAATGATCACTGTTGATATTTGGATTAAATGGTTTATATCTCCCCCTACTGGATGGAGCACCATGGTGATTACTGCAAGTATAGATCCTATGATTAAGGAGACACCTGCATTTCTTTCTAATTGATTTTTCATGAGATAGACTTTTATCTCATAAAGATTGAAAGTGAATGACCCAGTATTCCTTGATCGAAATCAATAAAGGCTTAGTTCTTGATTTTTGCCCTTACACGGCTGAGTGTTTCAGGTGTCATACCCAAATAAGAAGCGATATATTTAAGCGGGAACTTCTGAACGATTTGAGGGGAGTTTTTTAGTAATGTACGGTACTTTTCTTCCGGAGACTTTATGCTCTCCTCTTTGGTTGGTTCCGCATTTTCGAGCACTTTCCCTAGCATAAAGAAAGCAGGAGATCTGCCGATGAGCTCATGCAAATCATGCATGGTCAATTCCAGCATTGTGGAATCTTCAAAGGCTTGAATGTTATTCTCAGAGGGTTTTTGACCAACAAAACTATGATGGTCGATGACCCAATCACCTTCGACAAAAAGGTTAATCGTCAATTCTGAATATCCATCAATGTCTTTGTAATGCCGAAGACTGCCGGAGTTCACAAAGTATAGAGATTGGCATATTTGGCCTTGTTTAAGCACATAGTCGCCCTTTTTGAGTTCTTGCACCTGAATTCGGTCGGTGATTTGATCAACATGCTCTGTGGAA
Organism: Roseivirga sp. 4D4; assembly: GCF_001747095.1. NCBI lineage: Bacteria > Pseudomonadati > Bacteroidota > Cytophagia > Cytophagales > Roseivirgaceae > Roseivirga > Roseivirga sp. 4D4. The sequence continues at coordinate 2,937,053 of NZ_MDGP01000001.1, read as the reverse complement.
AAGTTTCCTAAAGATTGGATCGAAGATTGAAGCTGAGCGTACATAGCCGAAATATACGAGTCAAAGAATTATCTGGCCCAACCTTCTCTATCTAAACTTCGATACTGAATGGCTTCTGCTAGATGCTCGATACGAATATCTTCACTTGCCGATAAATCCGCTATTGTACGACTGACCTTGAGGATGCGGTCGTAAGCCCTAGCAGAGAGCCCCAACCTTTCCATGGCTTTCTTAAGGAGAACTCTTCCAGCATCGTTGATTTGACAAACTTCCTTGACCATTTGACTGCCCATCATGGCATTAGAGTGGATGCCATAATCACTAAACCTTGCTTGTTGGATTTCACGCGCTTTGATGACTCTTTCTCTAATCTCTGCACTGCTTTCGGCCTTTCTATCTTGAGTCATTTCATCGAAAGAGACAGGTGTCACTTCAACATGTAAATCGATGCGATCCAGGAGTGGTCCGCTGACCTTATTAAGGTAGCGTTGTACCTGACCCGATCCGCAGACGCATTCTTTTTCTGGATGATTGTAATAGCCACAAGGGCAGGGGTTCATGCTAGCGATGAGCATGAAGTTCGTTGGAAACTCTACAGATATTCTGGCACGACTAATGGTCACCTTTCGTTCTTCAAGGGGCTGACGCATTACTTCAAGGACTGTTCTTTTAAACTCAGGAAGTTCGTCCAAAAAGAGAATACCATTGTGGGCCAATGAGATTTCTCCTGGTTGAGGAACGCCTCCACCACCAACTAATGCAACATCGGAAATAGTATGGTGCGGGCTACGAAAAGGTCTTTGCGTGATAAGTTGGGCATTGCCACCTAATCTACCAGCAACAGAATGGATTTTTGTGGTTTCCAATGCTTCGTGAAGACTTAAGGGAGGTAGGATGGAGGGTAGCCTTTTCGCCAACATAGTCTTACCGGCACCAGGAGGACCGATCATAATGGCGTTGTGTCCACCGGCTGCAGCGATTTCCAGTGCGCGCTTAATATTTTCCTGTCCTTGCACATGGGCAAAGTCAGCTTCGTACTTATCCAGGTTTTCAAAGAAATGTTCGCGGGTGTCATAAATTACAGGCTCGATCTCTCTTTTACCATCCAGAAATTCTTTGGCTTCAATCAAGTTCTGAACACCGATTACATCTAGGTCATTGACAATCGCTGCTTCATTGGCATTTTCTTCTGGAAGGATAAAGCCTTTAAAACCTTTCTTGCGTGCCTCGATCGCGATTGGAAGTGCTCCTTTGATGGGTCTGAGCGTACCATCAAGCGCAAGCTCACCCATAATGACATACTCTTCCATATTATCAGCTGTGATTTGGCCAGATGACTTTAGCACACCAAGCGCTATAGGCAAGTCGTAGGCTGAACCTTCTTTACGAATGTCTGCCGGGGCCATATTCACGACTACCTTCCTGCGGGGCATTCGATAATTGAAGTATTTGAAAACGGATTCTATCCGATGCTGACTTTCTTTTACAGCGTTGTCGGGTAGACCTGAAAGATGAAACTTAGTGCCGTCAACAATATTTACTTCTATGGTGATGATCTGAGCATCGACACCGAAGACTGCACTTCCAAAACCTTTGCTAAGAATCAATGGTCTGTTTTTCTATCAGTTGAATCAAAATATGAATCACCTTGATATGAATTTCCTGAATGCGATCGGCAAAGCCAATGTGGGGGACGCGAATTTCAACGTCAACTAGGTCAGCTAATTCGCCTCCGTTTTTTCCCGTTAGGGCCACGACTTTCATCTTCTTCTGTCTTGCCACTTCAGCGGCTCTGAGTACATTCTTCGAATTTCCACTGGTACTGATTCCCAATAACACATCGCCTTCATTTCCTAAGCCTTCGATGTACCTGGAAAAGACAAAGTCGTACCCAAAATCATTGGAGACACATGAGATATGGCTTGGGTCTGAAATGGCAATGGCCGGCAGTGCTTTTCTGTTCTCGCGATAACGTCCTGTTAGTTCTTCTGCAAAATGCATGGCATCACAGTGTGAGCCTCCATTACCACAAGAGAAGATTTTTCCGCCATTGTTAATGGCCTCTGACATTAACTGAGCCGCAGCTTCAATCTGATTTAGGTTTTGCTCATTATTTAAGAATTGGTCCAATACCTTGGCCGCTTCTTTCAATTCTTCTAAAATCAGTTGCTGGTTATTCATATGATCAAGATTACGGAAGAAAATGATTTATTATATATAAGTCAATAAAAACATGGTTTAATCTAAACAGATTGCATGTTGATCAACTTGTGATAGATGCCTTTTTGCGTGATTAATTCCTCATGACTGCCTCTTTCAACAATCCTACCATTCTCCATGACCAAAATAAGGTCTGCATGCTGAATTGTACTCAATCGATGGGCAATTACAATGGACGTTCGGTTCTTCATAAGATTCGTCAACGCCTCCTGAACCAGCTTTTCTGATTCAGTATCTAGTGCCGATGTAGCCTCATCAAGAATAAGGATAGGAGGGTTTTTCATAATCGCCCGGGCGATGCTGATCCTCTGCCTTTGACCGCCTGAAAGCTTACCACCACGTTCTCCCACCGATGAATCATAACCTTCTTCTAGGGCCATAATAAAGTCATGAGCGTTGGCAATTTTTGCCGCTTTTATGATGTCTTCTTTATTCGCGTTCGGCATGGCAAAGGCGATATTGCTGGCCACAGAATCATTAAAGAGTATGGATTCTTGAGTCACTATCCCCATTAAGTTTCTTAATGAATTTACTTCGATGTCTTTGATTGGGGTTCCATCTATGCTGATTTCGCCCAGAGTAGTATCATAAAACCTGGGAACTAAATCTGCTAATGTCGATTTTCCTGCTCCTGATGATCCGACTAATGCAATAGTTTGTCCCTTTTCAACCGTGAGGTTAATATCTGAAAGAACAGGCTCCTTGTCATAGACAAAACCTACGTCTTTAAATGTGATATCTGAATCAAACGAGGGTTTGATTTGAGCTTGAGGGCTATCCTCAATTTGAGGCTTTTCATCGATCAGCTTGAAAATTCGATCTGCTGATGCCAAACCCCTTTGAATGCTACTGATAGATTGGGAAAGGCTTTTTGCTGGATTCAAGATTTGGCTAAAGACGATAATATAAACCAGAAGACCTTCTCCGTCTAGATTGGTTTCATCATTCAATACGAGATTACCACCAACCACCAAGAGAGTAGCTACCACAAGGATCCCCAGAAACTGAGAGATCGGGGAGGCCAACTCGTTTTTGCGGGCCATGGATACATTAATCTTGCGATAGGTTTTAGTTTCCTTTTCAAAAAGGCCACCTACATAATCTCTGGCATTAAAGGCTTTGATCACGCGCATTCCTCCAAAGACTTCATCCATTAGGTTGACAATTCTACCCAAACTTTCCTGACTAAGAATCGCCTTTTTCTTTAGCCTTTTCACAATTTCGGAAATAACGAAGCCCATGATGGGAAAGAAGACTAAGGTGAAGAATGTTAGTTGGACAGAAGTAGCAAACAAAAAAGTGAGGTATACTATAATGGTCGCAGGTTCTCTAAAAAACACCTTGATGGAGCTCATTAGTGTTACTTCAATTTCTTGAACATCATTGGTCATTCTAGACATGATGTCTCCTTTCCTTTCCCCGGCAAAGAAACCCAGGTGAAGTTTGGAAGTGTTATTGAAAACCTTGTTACGAATCTTTTCAATTAAATCGGCCCTCATATATCCCATAATAACATTTGAGATATAGGTAAAGAGGTTTGAGAATAAAGCAGAAATACCGATGATGATGCTTACATAGAGTAGTGCACCCTGAGGGCCATTGCTTTCCTTAAACTCTATGAGCTTTTGGTAGAAGGATGCTTTTAAAAAATCAATGCCAAAACTCATCCCCTCGGTATTGCCCATTTTAAGTAGCTCGTCCTCCTCTTTTGTCTCAAAAATTACCGTGAATAAAGGTTCGAGTAGTGCCAGATTGAACAGCCCAAAAATGATTGCCAAGAAGGCAAAAACTACATATTGAGGAAAGTACCTGTGATAAGGCTTGGCGTATGAAATAATCCGACCGTAAGTACTCATAGAGTGTCTTTCGGGGGCAAGTTATACATAATTATTTCAGAATTCATGCTGCCGTTGTGGAAGATTCCACCTAAGAGATAGCATAGTAATGAAACTACTTGCCGAACGTGTAGCCAACGCACTATCAAAGTTGCGGTATATAGTCCTAAGGTCTACGAAAAGGTTTTGAACCAACATGTAAGAACCGGAAAGCTCAACATATGTATTTGTGGTAGCCACACCCTGGCCAATGGTATTACCCGTATTGCCAATCCGATCGTCTGTGCTGTTCAACAAATTACCTCCATAGTTAAGACCATTTTCATCTTCGCCAAAATTGCTTCGAATGATCTTACCTGTAACGTAGAGCTTATTGATGGGTTGGTATCTGGCAGAAAGAACAAATTCTTTAAAGTTGGCTCCTAAAGGGTGTGCTAAGGGGTTTCTATAATTGGTATAACTCAATGCGGGTGTTTCAGAAGCATAGAAATATGGTCTTGCGACATTGTACTCAGTTTGCAGGTCGAGATTTGAAATATCGAAAGCATCTATATACTTGCCTCCCAACTGCACACCGAATTTGTTACGCCAATCACCATCGCCACTTCTCAAAGCATCGATAACAAACTCATCTAAAATGAACTGGCCATAGAATTGAAACTTGTTCATAAAGTTGTAGCTGAAGTCTAAGCCTAGTAGTGCATTGTGAGGACTACCACGTTGTTGTTCAATTGCTCTGTAGAAGACAATTGGGTTAAAGAAATTTATATCAGCTTCTTCTGAGATGATTGTTTCGAAAACTCCTATTTCAAGGTTTTTTGTAACGTTTACCCCTAGTCGGTGCATGCTGAGATACTTTCTTGGATAATTGCCATCCCCTGGAGATTGAGGGTTAGCGAAAATGATATCTGCGGTCAACTGACCGAAGAGATTTGTATACTGAAATTTACCTAGGCGTGTATTGATCTGCCCGAAAAGAAACGGACTAGAAAAGTCGGATAAAACCATTGATCTAAGTCCATGCCCAATGAATTTTTTATCATACCCTGCTTGAACATCGATACTATTAGTGACATTAAAGGTGAAGTAGCCTCTGGCATGCGTTAGGTCATACTGTTCAGCATCTCTTTTCCAAAACCCTTCATTGGGTACAGCCTGTTTTGTTAAGATAAAGTCCCTAACATAATTTGGGAAAACAGTTTGAGTGGTTGTAAGGAATGTATAAAAGCCAATTTTATCATCAATCATTCCCTGAGCCTCTACACCTCTAGTATTCGTATATAGTGTTCTATCCACATCGGGATCATTCCCTACAGCAAAATCAATGACTGGGTTTATACGGAGTGTAAAGTTCTCTGCTCCATAGGTCAGAAAATCAGACTTCTTAGCATACATCAAGTCCCACCATGATTTGTCGTTTTCGTTATAAGGAGAATTCGTCCAATCCCAATTGTCATTCATCAAGTACTGATAGTTGAACTGATCTTGTGGTGACAGGCTATCATACTGGTCCTTCATACCCAGTAAGAAATTTGAAACATCTACCCTGCGGAGTGGTTTGAAGGTGGTTTGAAGAAGATTCTCGGAGTTGCCATACTTAATTTGAAACCGATCGATTAGATGATAATAATCTCGATTATAGGGAATAAAGGTGCTTTGAGCATTGACTAGCCCTTGTGTTAGCAGAAACACAAGCAGAATGAGTAGCTTTTTCATAGGCGTATCGAAGACACAAGATAGTGACTTGAGTGGTTCTAACCTTTTATTATCCAAGAGAGTTGAATTTCTTTGAATTATAAAACTAATATGTTTGTGTAATATTCTGCAAGTCACTACATTTGCAGTCCTTTTTGAGGGAAGTAAAATTTAGCGCAATGAAAAAAGACATTCATCCTGACTATAAACCAGTTGTATTTTACGATACATCAAGCGAGACAAAGTTCATGACTCAGTCTACTATGACTTCAGGCGAGACTATCGAATGGGAAGATGGAAATACTTATCCTTTGATTAAAGTAGAGGTTTCTTCTGCTTCTCACCCTTTCTACACTGGTAAAAAGCTATTTGTGGATACAGCAGGTAGAGTTGAGAAATTCAACAAGAGATATAAGAAAAAATAGGCTTAACAGATATAAGTCATTTAAGGAAGTCTCCATGCGATTAAGCTGGAGACTTTTTTATTTTTGTGCATGGACATCAACCTCTACGATCCTGCTGAAATCAGAAGGAGCCTTCTGCCCTTCATTTTTACCAGACCTGTCGCGGATATTAGAATCGGGATTTTAAAAATCTCGGAAAAGTGGGAGCACTTTGGATTCAATGTTGGATTCTCCACTGAAGCCTATCTTTCCGACAAATTCAAAAGAATTGGAACATCCTTGAGCGTGAATGGTAGTTTATGTCCAAATAAGGATTTGGTCAATGGGATCCGATCCTTATCAGAGGGTCAGAAACTAGTTTCGGAAGGCGTAACGTTGGCCACATTCGGTGACGGAACCGAGGTCATTGAATACACCGATTCAATAAGGCTAGTTGCCAATCCTTGGGAAATTTTTCAATACAATAAAGAACAAATTCTAGCCGATTTTGCGCTGATTACCGAGGGCAGAGCATCTGCAGATATCACAGACCCGAATACCATTACCTATGGTGCTGAGAATATCTTTATTGAAGAAGGGGCCACTATCAAAGCGGCTATTCTCAATGCTGAGGATGGTCCTATCTACATAGGAAAAAATGCGCAGGTGCATGAAGGCACGATTATCAAGGGTGCCTTTGCGCTGTGCGAGAGCTCACATGTGAATATGGGCGCAAAGATCAAGGGCGACACAACGATCGGTCCTTACTCAAAAGTAGGAGGAGAAATCAGTAACTCGGTTATTTTCGGATATTCTAACAAGGGTCATGACGGGTTTTTGGGTAATTCGGTGATCGGTGAATGGTGTAATCTTGGAGCTGATACAAATACTTCCAATCTAAAGAATAACTACGCTGAGGTTAAGCTGTGGAACTACGAGTCAGGTAGGTTTGCCAATACGGGACTACAATTCTGTGGTTTGATGATGGGTGACCATGCCAAATGCGGTATCAATACCATGTTTAATACGGGTACGGTGGTCGGTGTAGGAGCCAATGTATTTGGTTCGGGGTATCCAAGAAACTTTGTGCCGTCCTTTGCCTGGGGCGGAGCTAGTGGATTGACCACTTTCCAGTTGCGGAAGTTTTACGAAGTTGCGGAAGCCGTAATGAAGCGCAGGAGTATTGAGCTGGATGATATTGATAAGGACATCTTGTCAACCATTTTCGAGAATACGGCCGTCTATAGAATTTGGGAGAAGAAAGCATGAGATTTCAAGACATTCCAGGCTTAGATTCGACTAAGCAAAAGTTGGTCGAAGCGGTTGCTTCGAGTCATGTTGCCCATGCGCAGCTGTTTGCAGGCACTGAAGGAAGTGCTAACCTGGCCATGGCATTAGCCTTTGCTACTTATTTGAATTGTGAGAACCCATCTTCTACCGACTCTTGTGGAGAATGCTCTTCTTGTCAAAAGAACGCTAAGTTCATTCACCCAGATGTGAACTTTATCTTTCCGTCTGCAGCTACCACCAAACTGAAAAGGGAGGATGCTACCAGCGAGAAATTCCTAAATGAATGGAGGGTGTTCCTCCAAGATTCAGTTTACGGTAACGTCTCCGATTGGAGTAGTCACTTTGGATGGGAGAATAAGCTTCTTATGATTCCTCGGCAAGAAAGCCGAAACATAGTCAAGGCCTTATCACTGAAAGCTTTTGAAGGACAATTTAAGGTAATGATCATTTGGTTGCCTGAGCTGATGAATACCAATGCGGCCAATGGCATACTGAAGATTTTGGAAGAACCACCGGAGAAAACGGTTTTTATAATGGTATCTAATGACGCTAACAAACTATTGACTACAATCCTCTCAAGGACACAACAGTTTAGGATACCGGCTTTTTCAGACGAAGAAATCAAGAATGCCATTTCCTCAGATGGTGTGTCTGATGAACGTGCTTCGCAAATCGCCTATATGGCCGAGGGTAGCATGCGTACAGCTTTACAAATGATGGATGGTGAGGACAACGAGACCCAGAACTATTTCAAAAACTGGTTCAGACAATGCTTCACTTATAACTTCACAGAATTGATCTCCATGGCAGATGAGTTTCAGAAAAAGGGGAAGGACTTTCAGAAAGAGTTATTAGGAGTAGGTTCTAGTCTAATGCGTGAATCATTGATTTACACTGCTCAGGCTACTGAAATTTGTAGAATACCTGCCGAGGAAGAGGACTTCATCCAGAAATTTGGTAAAGTATTCACCCCAGAAAAGATTATGGAGGTTTCCCCCAAATTAGATGAAGCGCAATACCATATAGAAAGGAATGCTAACCCTAAAATTCTCTTCCTTGATTTATCTCTAACGATTGCCCAAATTGCGCGAGCCTAAGGCGAATGAATGGGAGAGCACTTAACTATAATCGGCAGACAAGATATTGTTGATTTGCCCGAATTGAATTTAGTCAATGTAGAGGCTAAGGTAGATACGGGTGCCTACACCTCATCCATTAATTGCTCAAGAGTAAGTGTGAAGGTCATTGATGGAGTCAAAACGCTGACTTTTTTCATCTCAGGAAGCAGAATTCACGAGAAAAAGGCGAGAAAGTTTACAACCACGACATTTGATCAGAAGAAAATTCGCAGTTCAAATGGCATTACCGAAAGTCGATATATTATAAATACCTACATTATTCTTTTTGGAAAGAAGAAGAAGTTGGAATTGTCTTTGGCAGACCGAAGTAAGATGAAGTTCCCAATACTTTTGGGACGAAAATTTTTGACAGATAGGTTTATTGTAGACGTTAGTGAGAAGAACCTCTCATATAAGTTAAAAGGGAAGAAATGAAAGTAGCTGTATTGTCGAGAAATCCAGAACTGTATTCCACCAGAAGGCTTGTTGAAGCTATTGAAGCAAGGGGGCATGAATCTATGGTGATCGATCACTTGAAATGCGATTTGGTGATTGAGTCGAGTGGTCCTGCTGTTTACTACCAAGGGGAAAAGCTCGAGGATATTGATGCTATTATTCCTCGAATTGGCGCTTCAGTGACCTTTTATGGCACGGCAGTGGTAAGGCAATTTGAAATGATGGGCGTATTCAGTGCCTCTTATTCTCAGGCAATAGTAAGATCAAGAGATAAATTGAGAAGTTTACAGATTCTTTCTGGTGCTGGACTACCTATGCCCAAGACCGCATTTACCAACTATTCGAAAGAAGAAAAGAGCCTCATTGACCATGTCGGTGGTGCACCGGTGATCATTAAATTATTGGAGGGCACTCAGGGATTGGGCGTAGTGTTGGCAGAAACTCGCAAAGCTGCACAATCAGTAATCGAAGCATTTCATGGATTGAAGGCACGGATAATAGTACAAGAATTCATAAAAGAAGCTAAGGCTTCTGACCTCCGCATATTCATAGTGGATGGAAAAGTAGTAGGTGCCATGAAGCGCACTGGAGTCGAAGGTGAATTTAGAAGCAACCTGCACCGAGGTGGTTCAGCGGAGATCGTGAAATTGAGTCGAAAAGAGAAGTCTGCGGCCATTAAAGCGGCTCGTGCACTGGGACTGTCAGTTGCTGGAGTCGATATGCTTCAATCCAGTCGAGGCCCGCTAATACTAGAAGTGAACTCCTCGCCTGGGCTTGAAGGCATTGAAAAGGCAACTGAGGTAGATATTGCTGGAGAGATTGTCAAATACATCGAGGCAAATCAACCCAAGAAACGTGGCGTTAAATCAAAATTGAGAACCTCATGACAGTACGAATCGGCACACGAGGAAGTAAACTGGCACTATGGCAAGCTTATAATGTCCAGGATAAGCTTCAAGCCGCGGGTCATAAGACTGAAATCATCACAATCGAGACGAAAGGTGATAAAATACTGGATGTTTCTATTGCCAAAATAGGTAGCAAAGGAGTCTTCACGGAGGAAATTGAGGAGCAGCTAGCCAATGGTGGAATTGACATTGCTGTGCATAGTGCCAAGGATATGCAATCTACTTTGCCCGAGGGTTTTGAGTTGATCGCCTTTATGGATCGTGAAAAAGCCAGTGACGTCATTATTAGTCATCAAGAGGGCTTAGAAATGACTAACGATTCTGACTTCCTACTAGGCACATCTTCCACACGCAGGGTGGCAACACTAAAGCGTTTTTATCCCAATATTAAGACAGTGGCTGTCAGAGGGAACCTTCAAACCAGAATTCGAAAAATGAAAGAAGGTGCTTGTGATGCGCTTCTTTTGGCTTATGCCGGAGTTCATCGAATGGGTTATGAAGATATGATAAGGAAGGAATTATCATTCGATGAGTTTATCCCTGCCGTGGGTCAAGGAAGTGTGGCGATTGAAGTGCATGAAAGCATTGATGCTGAGAAATCGAGTGCGATTAGAGAGGTTTTGAATCATGTAGATACTGAAACCTGTCTTAAAGCTGAAAGAGCCTTTTTGAAGACTGTTGATGGTGGATGTAGTATTCCAGTCTTCGCGCGGGCTACACTTGATGGAGCTGATCTTGAGATCGAAGGAGGCATCATTAGCTTGGATGGAGAAGAAAGAATTTGTTATAAACTCAAAGGGCAATCAAATCAACCCTTTGAATTAGGTGAACAACTCGCCAGAGAAGTATTATCTTCGGGCGGAGAAAGAATTTTGAGAGACATAAAAAATCAGATACATGAGGAATAGAATATTTCAAATATTAAGCGCTGTATGCTTAACACTAATCATCGCGAGCTGTGGGGAGACAAAGTCTTCAGAGACGCCTGCTGCCGAAGGTGACGATTACTTGGTTACCATTAAAACCAGCATGGGTGAGATGAAAGCCATACTTTATGATGAAACTCCTAAGCACAAAGAGAACTTCCTAAAGCTTGTAAATGATGGTTTTTACGACAGTCTGATCTTTCACAGAGTGATCAACTCATTTATGATTCAGGGTGGAGACCCGGAGTCAAAAAATGCGCCACAAGGCCAGCCATTGGGTTCAGGTGGACCAGGATATAAAATTCCTGCAGAGTTTGTCCCGACACTTTTTCATGAAAAAGGCGCCTTATCTGCTGCAAGGCAAGGTGATCAGGTGAATCCTGAAAGGGAATCAAGTGGTAGTCAATTCTATATAGTTCAAGGTACTGTTACACCAAGAGAACAGCTTGAGGGAACCGATCAGAGAAAGATTATTTCTGCTTTCAGAGAGTGCATGCAGACTTACCCGGAAAGTGATCTCGCAAAAGAATATCAGGCCGTTTTGACGGAAAACCCTGGAGATAATGCTGCGATACAGACTAAGGTAGAATCAACACTTGATAGGTTGACTGAATTAACCGGAAGAACTTTTACCATGTCAGAAGCCCGTATTGAGGCATACTCGACAATTGGAGGCACACCATTTTTAGATGATCAGTATACTGTCTTCGGGAAGGTTATTTCTGGATTGGATATTGTAGACAACATAGCAAGCGTTCAAACAGCACCTGGCGATCGTCCATTGGAAGATGTGAGAATGTTCATTTCTGTGGAAGTAATGCCAAGAGCTGAGATCGAAGAGAAGTATGGTTATAAATACCCTGTAGCTTTGGAGCAGTAAGCTTAAAAGACTAGAAAGAAGGGATTTCATTGATATGAATTCCCTTTTTTTATGCCCTGTTGAAAGGGAAACGCTGGAATTATAAGAATGGGTGTGTTTATAGAATTGTGTAGCGTAAATTGTCCCTGGTTCAATAGAAGACTTATGAAAATCAAAGCCTTAATAGTTCTTGCCTTGATAGCCTTTTTATCCAGCTGCGCTCAAGAACAAGACGAAATCGTTATCATCTCCACACCATATGGTGATATGACTGCTGTTCTCTTCGATGAGACACCTCTGCATAAAGCCAATTTTTTGGAATTGGCTAAGTCAGGAAAATATGATTCGGTTCTTTTTCACCGAGTGATCAATCAATTCATGATTCAGACAGGAAATCTTGCAACTGGTAAGGAAGAAAAGGGAGTTGACTATATGCTTCCAGCTGAGTTTATGGCAGAAAAATATATCCATGAGAAGGGAGCTTTAGCCGCAGCGAGAACTGGCGATGCATCAAATCCTGAGAAGAAGTCAAGTGGTTCACAGTTCTATATTGTGCATGGCGAGAAGTTCGATGATGAGGGTTTGGCCGCTCGTGCAGATAGGAGACAATACCTAAAGTTATCCGGTATTTTCCAGCGCATGCTAAGGTCTGAACGTTTTCCTGAACTGACAGAGAAATACAATTACCACGTAAACAAATTTAGAGAGGATTCGACCTATGACTTTAACAGGGCTCAGAGAGAGTTGATATTCAATTCAATTGACGTAATGGAAGAACGCTTTGGTCCACAAGATGATCCAGGCTATCCCGATTGGGCAAAAGAAATTTATGCCACTATTGGTGGAGCGCCCCATTTAGATGGTCAGTACACAGTTTTTGGAAAGGTAGTGGAAGGACTTGAAGTGATTGATAAAATTGCTGGTACACCGACCAATCAAAGAGACAGACCGTTAGAAGATATCCGGATGGAAGTGAAAGTGATCAAGATGAATAAATCTGAGATTACTGATAAGTACGGCATTACTTACCCTAATAAATAAACTTTGAAAATACTTATTACTGGATCAAATGGCCTGCTGGGGCAGAAATTGGTCAAATTAATCCTTGATAAAGGTAAAGACGAATTGATCGCCACCGCTCGTGGTGCCAATCGACTTCCGTATCCTGAAAGCCATTATCAGTTTGATCAGATGGATATCACCGATCGCGCTCAAGTCGATAATGTGATGAACAGACATGCGCCAGAAGTGGTCATTCATACTGCAGCAATGACTAATGTAGACCAGTGTGAAACCGAGCAGGAGGATTGTTGGAAACAGAATGTGGATGCGGTTGAATATCTGATCAAGGCATGCGAGCGGAACTCAAGTTTTCTACTTCACCTTTCTACAGACTTTATCTTTGACGGAGAAGATGGTCCTTATGATGAACAAGCGGAAGCAAATCCGATAAGCTATTATGGAGAGAGTAAACTAGCTGCAGAAGAGCTTTTGCTGAACAGCGATATAAAATTTGCTATTGCCCGGACAGTCTTGGTCTATGGCATTGCCCATGATATGAGCCGTTCGAATATTGTTTTATGGGTTAAGAAGAGTCTGGAAGATGGTAAATCGATTAAAGTGGTAGATGATCAGTTAAGAAGTCCAACATTGGCTGAGGACTTGGCCATGGGCTGCTATTTGATCGCTGAAAAGAAGGCCGAGGGGATCTTCAATATTAGTGGAAAAGACCTATTGACCCCTTATGAAATGGCATTGAAAACTGCGGCATACTTTAACCTTGATACTTCTACAATGGAAAGAGCAGATGCCTCAACCTTTACACAAACTGCAAAAAGGCCCCCAAAAACTGGGCTCTTAATTGACAAAGCAATTGCTGAACTCGGTTATGCTCCACATACGTTTGAGGAGGGAATTGGAATATTGGTTGACCAGCTGTCCTAAAGCCATCCAGCCTATTTAAAGTTGAAGTCTCCACCTTTTTGGATATATTGGTCTGTTATTTTTTAATCTCAACTAAACCTTAAATACTAATTCTATGGCAATCAATGCTTCTTCCGACAACCGTGGGCAGTGGGGATCCAAGTTTGGATTTATCATGGCTGCTGCCGGTTCAGCTGTCGGACTGGGGAACATTTGGCGTTTCCCTTACATCACAGGAGAGAATGGTGGTGGAGCCTTCGTTCTTGTTTATTTAGCCTGTGTAATCCTTATTGGTGTACCATTGCTTTTTACAGAAATGGGTTTTGGTCGATTTACCAAAAAGAGTACCATTGGAGCTTTTAAAGACACTGGGGCTAACCCTTTCTTTATGGGGCTAGGAGCTATCCTTGCCGTACTCGTTAGTTTCTTTGTACTATCTTATTATGGTGTAATTGCTGGCTGGACGATCGGTTATATTGGTAAATCTATCTCTGGCTCTACTGAGTCATTTGCAGATTTTGCCGCCAACCCAACGATGACAATTCCACTAATGGCCGCCTTTACTTTGGTCACGATTTTCATTGTTAATAAAGGGATATCTGGTGGTATCGAAAAAGCCGCCAAAGTTTTAATGCCAGTCTTATTCATTCTCATTGCTGTAGTAGCAATCAGAAGTTTGACACTGGAAGGTGCTATGAAAGGGGTTGATTTCTATATGAACCCTGACTTTAGCAAGATTACCGGAAATACAATTCTAGCCGCATTGGGTCAGGCATTCTTCTCAATGAGTATCGGATGGGGTATTATGGTGACCTATGGATCTTATTTACCAAAAACAGCCAACATCGTAAGTAGTGGTGTTTGGGTGGGCTTTATGGATGCGGGAGTAGCGCTACTTGCCGGATTTATGATCTTCCCTGCTGTATTTGCATATGGACTTTCTCCTGAGGCTGGACCAACTTTAGTGTTTCAGGTGTTGCCAGAAATATTTGCTCAAATGCCAGGAGGTGCCGCTATTGGTGCTTTCTTCTTTTTGCTATTGACTGTTGCCGCATTGACCTCTTCAATTTCAATGCTAGAAGTACCAGCTTCCTATTTTATGGATGAAAAGAAATGGAGCCGTAAGAAATCTGCCTGGGTTGTCGGTATTGCCCTTTTCGTAGTTGGTATTCCTTCAGCACTTTCTTCAGGAGGATCAGCATTCTTTTCAGAAATGGAAGTTTCGATTTTTGGTGGCACTTACACCGGTTTTATGGACATTCTTGACTACTTCTTTGGTACCTTCTTTATTGTGATTGTGGCACTGATAACTTGTATCTACGTTGCTTGGAAAATGCCAATTAACAACATTGTTTCAGAGATTGATTTAGGCTCTAAATGGACTGCAGGTACGTTTGCTTCTAACGCCTTTATCTTCTTTATCCGTTTCGTTTGCCCGGTAGTAATCCTTTTGGTATTGCTTAATATGATGGGCGTGTTCGGCATCTTTGCTGGAGGCGGTTAATAATTCTAAGACTTCAAAAAGTGAAAGTCCCTTCCGCTGGTTGGGACTTTTTTATTAGTTTCAATTATGGCAAAGGATCATACCAATTTCTTTAATAATGTTTATGATGTGGCACGGCTTATACCCTATGGTCGCGTGACAAGTTATGGCGCCATTGCCCATTATTTGGGTACAAAAGGTAGCGCCCGAATTGTCGGTTGGGCCATGAATGCATCTGGCATACATGAAGATGTTCCGGCCCATCGTGTGGTAAATCGAGCCGGTGTACTTACCGGTAAACATCATTTCGGTACGATCAACCCGATGCAAGAACGATTGGAAGCTGAGGGCGTAATAGTAGTCAATGATAAAATTCAAAATTTGAAGGAGGTCTACTGGGATCCAACCGAAGAACTAGCCCTCTAATTCTCCTATATTTGTACATCAACATTTTTCTCATATAAATGGAAGTCTTATTGACCTCAGAAGGCATTATCGCCTTGCTTACCCTTACTTTTTTGGAAATCGTCTTAGGGGTAGATAACATCATCTTTATTTCTATTATCTCAAACCGATTGCCGGAGCATCAACAAGCTAAGACACGGAATCTTGGTTTGCTTTTGGCACTGGTCATGCGGATCGGCCTTTTGCTGGGCATCAGTTGGATTATTGGATTTACAGAGCCCCTTTTTACTGCTTTCGAATATGAGATCAGTATCAAAGACCTAATTCTAATTGTTGGAGGATTATTTTTAATTGGTAAGAGTACTACCGAGATACATGAGTCTCTCGAAGTAGAAGAACATGAGGAAACTAAGAAAGTAGCGACCTCAATGGGTAAGGTGATACTTCAGATTGTAGCACTCGATATGGTCTTTTCTTTTGATTCAATTCTAACCGCTGTAGGCCTTACAACAGAGGTTTTGATTATGATTGTAGCCGTTACGATCGCTATGATAGTGATGATGACATTTGCTGGCCGTATCAGTAACTTCATCAACAAGCATCCTTCATTGCAGATGTTGGCGATGTCATTCCTTATCCTTATTGGTTTTATGTTAGTGCTTGAAGGTATAGGCCAACATATTCCTAAAGGCTATATCTACTTTGCTGTATTCTTTTCGTTGACAGTTGAGTCACTGAATATGCGAAGAAGAAGAAAGGTGGCTGCACTTAAACTGAAGAAAAGGATTACTAGCTAATAGGTCCTTTTCTTGATATCATCAGTAACCCTAGGAAAGTTAAGGCCCCGTTTAAGGCAAGCACAAAGAATCCAAACCAGCCACCTGTATTGAAGTCGATCAGGTAGGAAAGGAGCGGAGCAGCTATACATACAATCAGTACATACTTATCTCTGACCGCTCTTTTGGTTAGCAGTCCGAATGAGAACAAGCCTAGTAATGGGCCATAGGTATAGCCGGCAGCTCTGAAAATAGAGTTGATCACACTATCGTCATTGATCGCATTGAAGATCAAGATGATTAAAAACAGGATTACAGAAAAGGTAATATGTACTTTAAGTCGCGTTCGCTTTTTCTCTGATTCTTCCTTCCGATCAAAATTCAAAAAGTCCACACAAAAAGATGTCGTAAGTGCTGTGAGGGCCGAATCTGCACTTGAATAAGCCGCTGCTATGATACCGAGTAAGAAGACAATTCCTGCGAAAGTCCCCAGGTGATTCAGTGCTAGTAGTGGGTAGAGACCATCTGTTCTGTCAGGAACGGTAATGCCATTTTGCTCAGCATAGAAATACAAAAGTGCGCCCATACTCAGGATGAGAATATTGGCAATGACGAGAATCACACTAAACCAGAAAATGTTCTTTTGAGCATCTTTCAGTGACTTACAGGTGAGATTCTTTTGCATCATGTCCTGGTCTAAACCTGTCATCACAATGGCAATAAGAGCACCAGATATAAATTGCTTTGGAAAGAATCGAGCATTACCCCAATCGAAGTAGAATGTCTTTGAAAGTTCACTTGCCTGAATCTCACCAATAGCCTCAGAGAAGCTCCACCCAAGTTCTTTGGTAATAATGAAAATGGTGGTAACCACTGCGATAAGTAAGAAGGAGGTTTGTAAAGTGTCCGTCCAAACGATCGTTTTTATACCCCCTTGAAAAGTGTAGACCCATATAAGTAGAATAGTCACCGCTACCGACACCCAAAAAGGAACGCCAAAACTATCGAACAGCGCAGTTTGTAATACGATAGCCACCAAAAAAAGCCTGAAGGCCGCTTGAACAGCCCGAGATAGTAAGAAGAAGGCCGAGCCAGTTTTATAAGACCAAAAGCCAAACCGTTGTTCCAGGTAGCCATAAATGGAGACTAGATTCAACCGGTAATACAGCGGTAATAGCACTTTTGCAATGACTAAGTAGCCGAGCAGATATCCCAGAACCACCTGAAAGTAGGAGAAGAAGCTATTGCCCACTTCTCCAGGAACAGAAATAAAGGTGACTCCAGAAAGTGAAGCACCTATCATTCCGAAGGCGACTAAAAACCAGGGGGACTGTTTATTGGCGGTGAAGAAGGTGCTTGTTGTGGCTCCTTTGGAAGTGATTCTCGCGACAACCACCAATAGCGCAAAATATCCGGCTATTAAGCCGATCACCAAACCTGGACTCATGAAATATCAGGGATTACTTAAATTTCAATATCATTGAATTTTTGAGAGTGACCAAAGCCTCTTAAATCTTTATCTTTCTGAAATGAGTAATTCGGCTAAACAAAAGGTACTTAGAACCCTAGATAAGGCGGACGATAAAGATATCGTTAGCAAGCGGTTTGATCAGTTTATCATGGCTTTGATCCTGCTCAATGTGGCAGCCGTCATTGTCGAGACGGTAGATTCAATACACACCAAGTATGAATTGGTCTTTGAGTACTTCGAAATCTTCTCTGTGATCGTATTTAGTATTGAATACATTATTCGTGTCTGGGCTTGCACCGCACTCGAAAAATATAAACATCCGGTTTGGGGTAGACTTAAATATATGGTTTCCGTTGAGGCCATAATAGACCTTTTGGCAATTATTCCATTCTACCTACCGTTCCTTATCAACCATGCCGATGGTAGAATAGTGAGAGTACTAAGGCTTTTTAGGCTCTTCAGAATATTTAAGATGGGTCGATATTCCCTGGCTTTTGGACTAATTACAACGGTAATCAAAAAGAGAAGAGAGGAGCTGGTAGTCACACTGACACTCCTTATCATCCTGCTCATATTCGCTTCCACATTGATGTACTACATCGAATATGAGCCAGACAAACCTGGCTTTCAAAGCATTCCTGAAACCATGTGGTGGGGCGTGGCAACTTTGACTACCGTAGGTTATGGTGATGTATATCCGGTAACCGCATTAGGTAAGGTACTTGGTGCAGTGATTGCCATTTTAGGTGTGGGCCTCTTTGCCTTACCCGCGGGTATTATCGCAGGTGGTTTCGAGTCAGAACTCAGTAGCAAGAAGAAAAAGAAGAAGGAAGAGGAATGAGCAATGCCTTCAAAGGACAAGTATTTATTACTGGTTGCTTGCTCGTAGGCTCTTGCTTGGCTTACCCGGTTATTCTGGCCGATTACTTCTATGAAAAGCCACAGATTGATTTTGTAGTCCACGCAGTGATCTTCATCGCTTCATTCTATGTCATATGGAAGAACTTGACTGGAAGTAGGTGGGTCAAAAACCTCGCCTTTGTCCTGCTGTTGCTCCCATTGGCATGGTTGAAGCTTGAATTTGGGCTTTATTCAGAGCTCAATTCCCCACAGTTTGTCACTTATACTTTGCTGATCATTTTATCTGCCGCAATGGCGTCTATTCTTCGCTTTGAGTCATTTTCGAAAGAAAAGAAATGGACAGGGCTTCTTGCTATACCGATCGTGATAGCAGGATTTGTGATCAGTTTTTTCTCAAGGGAAGGCGGCTTTGTAGGGTTATTTGTGCTCTTTTTTGCTTTGGGATTGACAGCTCAATATTGGGAGAAAGCTAAGGTCAAGGCCTCAACCATCACGCTAGTCGCATTGGGCCTTATTATTCTAGGTCAGTCATTTCAATCACAGCAGTTTTTAGAACAGCAATCGAAATATCATGACAAACTAGTGTTCTCGCGGGAAACAGACATGCAAAGAATTGATGTGACCGAATGGCGTGGAAATCATTGGTTTTATACTGACGGCATAAACCAGTTCAGCTCTATTGACTCTTGGTTGTTTTATGAACCATTTGTTTATCCTGCGCTAAGAATAGCCAGCAACAAGGAGAAAGTTTTAGTAATTGGAGGAGAAAATGGAATGCTGGTGAATGAGTTAAGACGAGCGGGTATTGAAGATGTCCAGATAATTCCGGTAGACGAGGAATTATTTAATATGGCTCAAAATGAAACACTACTTACTCGATACAACGGCAACAGTCTATCAGGTGACGAAATACAACGTATTGATAGCGAAGTATTTACATTTATAAGTCGAAATATAGATGTATATGATATCATCTTTATTGATGTTGCTGATCCGGTAGATCTTGAAAGGAATCAGTATTTCACGAAAGAGTTCTATCAGTTGTTGGGTGGGGCATTGAATGATGACGGACTGTTTATCACTCAGTCTGGTAGTCCTTATTTTGCCACGGAGGCTTTTGAGGTAGTTCAAAAAACCATCGAGGCATCTGGTTTCGATCCGGTCACTTTTCATAATCAAATTCTTACTTTGGGAGAGTGGTCATGGACAATGGCCAGAAAGAACAAAACAAGCCAATTCCTAAAATCAAATTTGTTTGCCGCAGAGTTCAATGAATATCAAACGCAGTGGTTGAATCAAGAGGCTATGCAAATGATGCTCAGCTTCGGCAAACCCACGCGTGTGACGAGCGATTTGCAGGTGAATACCATAATAGAACCCACCTTGTACAAGTACTACCTCAACGGAAACTACGCTTTGAAATGACTAAATTATATATCTGAGAGCCTCTGTGGTATAAAGAATGAAAAGAAGAAAGTTTCTAAAGATATCGTCCTTTGCTACCCTGCCATTGATTTTAAAATCATGTGATTGGGCTTCTTCATCCAATGACTTTCCGATTACGGTTTATACTGATATTCATACAGGTCACCTGATATTTGAGAGTACTACCTTTCCAAAAAACGAACCCATCAGTACGGAAATCCTGATTGTGGGAGGAGGAGTGGCCGGCTTAAGTGCTGCTAACTACTTGAAGGATCGCGATTATCTATTGTGCGAATTATCGGATGACTTGGGAGGTACCTCTTCTTCGGTCAGGAATCCCGATGTCACTTTTGCCCAAGGTGCGCATTACGACTTGGCCTATCCATCAAATTATGGTGAGGACGGACTGAAGCTATTAGAAGACCTTGATCTTATAGAGTTTCAACCATGGAAAGACAGTTGGACTTTCAAAGACAGACAATATATTATCCCCAATCCTCGCAAGAACCAATGTTTTCAGGATGGTAAAATGCGTCAAGATGTTCTTCTTGATGGTGAATTAAAAGAGCAATTCCAGGCACTATTGAAACCCTATTACGGCAGAATGCCTATGCCAACCCCTTTAATTGATCCTGAACTCAGGGCCCATAATGACCTCAGTTTTTATGATTTTCTAAGTCAAAATTTGACCCTGACACCGGCTTTTAAAAGAGGGCTTGACTATCATATGTTGGACGATTGGGGAGGCACGACTGATCAAGTTTCGGCTTTGGCGGGTATTCACTATTTCACTTGTCGACCTTATGAAACTCAAGTGGTGGACTTGTTCTCGCCACCTGATGGCAATGGATACTTTATCAAGCGAATGGCGGATAAACTCAATCCAGAATGGCTACTGAGACAGCATTTAGTCAAATCCATAAAATCTGAGAGGGATGGCTTTCTTTCAGAGGTAATTGATATTAAAACAAAAACAGTCAAACTGATTAGAAGCTCCAAGATGGTTTATGCTGGACAGAAACATGCCTTAAAATATATCATGCCAGAGCAGTACCCGAGTTTTGAGGAAACTACATATGCACCATGGCTTGTGCTCAATTTTGTACTTGATGACAAATTAGATCAGAAAGGCTATTGGCAGAACGAAATGTTGATGGATGACGAAACTTTTATGGGTTTTGTAGATTCGGATATGCAGGAAACCGGAGGTGGTCAGTATCGTGTGCTAACGGCTTACTATTGCCTTCCGCCTGAATCGAGAAACGATCTTAAGCATGTCGAAGCCAACAAAGAAATAATTGTAGAGAAGACCGTTGGGTACCTGAGTCAATACTTCGATCGGGATATATCCGGTCTGATTAAGGAGGCTCATGTTAAGGTAATGGGTCACGCCATGCCAATCCCAAAATCAGGGTATTTGTTCGCTGATAAGAATCAAAATCGCCTTTATCAAAACATGACTTTTGCCGGAGTTGATAATGCGCGCTTACCCTTATTTTTCGAGGCAATGGATTCTGGAATACAGGCCGCTAAATTGTTAGGCAAATGATCGGCATGAACGGGGATATCTCTTGACGAAAAGCAGGTATAAGCCCGCCTTTCGTTGTATCTTAATACTTCTATTCATTCAACCAATATTGCATGTATTTCAGCGCCAGACTATCCATTGACCCTTCTCAACTCACTAAGATTGAGCGTGTGGAGCCTGATGAAATGTTTAAGAAGTTCTTGCACTTCATTACCTCTGGAGCTACTTCAAAAAAGATCGAACGAGAGACTTTTACAGCCGTATCTGTTCTTCAGCAATTGAATCGTCTTTTTTGGGAGCTTGACATCAATAACATCATAAGACTGTCTCATGATGACATAGATATTTACTATGATAGAGAGGGCAAAGAGGATGACTTAAAGGAGGCGATCGACAATTATGAACTTACAATCAACGATGCCATGTCTCATTACTTTGAGACTATCCATATGGTGTTGGAGCATGAAGACACAAATTTCATTTACCTGATTGAGATTAATATCAACCGATCGCATGCAGTGGGTGCTTACCCAATAGAGGTTAAGCTCAATGGTCTAATGAAGGAATTCAGGGCTGGTGATGGTGAGAATCAGGAAAGTGTGCGAGCGAAAATGCAAACGCGATTTGCTTCTCAGGAGGTGTTGGATACTTTCACGAATGAAAAACACATGGCCTTTGAGACTTTCGTAAATGACCTGGGCATGCGTGTGAGAAAACATATGAAGGTGGATGATGTAAAGATTGAAGTAGATAAGCGTGTGGTGATGCCAAAATCTAAAGATCGTAAGCCGATCAGCAAGGGACGCAGAAAGAATCCTACGCGAGATTACGATCCGGTTTTTGATGGCTACCATGGATTTGGAGACATTTTGCTCTACAGCTTCCTTTGGTCTACACTATTACATGATCACCACATGCACGTGAGCGATGTTACGCTCGTGGGAGAGGAGGCTGATATTTTGGGCTCCATTGATAGTGCTGGATTGGATGCGGGCGATGCCGATCTATTTAATGATGACCTGGATTTCGATTCAAAAATGGATGGCTTCGGAGATGTGGACGGCTTTGAATCAGTAGCCGATGTAAGTGACTCTGGCGATTGGTTTGATTTGGGAGATATGGGTGACTTTGGCGGTATTGATATTTAATCAATACAAATCCCACTTCCCTTTTAAATAGTACTTGTAGAGTAC
This sequence comes from Roseivirga sp. 4D4, assembly GCF_001747095.1. NCBI lineage: Bacteria > Pseudomonadati > Bacteroidota > Cytophagia > Cytophagales > Roseivirgaceae > Roseivirga > Roseivirga sp. 4D4. The sequence continues at coordinate 2,914,298 of NZ_MDGP01000001.1, read as the reverse complement.
CGGGTTATGGATGCGATTGGTCTCCACTGGTTTATCATCATCTGGGAAAACTCTTTTACCAAATGAGGTAATCAAAGTCATGGATTCCTGATTCATCCACTCGGTTTGTATTCCCTCGAATCTTAGGGATTGAAGTGCGGACTTTAATTCCTCTTTACCACCTTCTTTGACTCCCACAACCCATCCCCATTCGCCCAATGTGACCACTTGATTGTGTAAAGGTGCCGTAGTGAAGCCAGCTTCTGTCATGGTTTGGTCTATGCAGTTGAAAGCTCTCGCGGCATAGTAGGGAGATCCGGCTTGTGTTGTGATGACGCCATAGGGTCTCAAGTGATTGTAGCAAAGCTGGTAGAATTCATAAGAATAGAGTCGGCCTAATTCCACAGTTTTAGGGTCAGGTAAATCAATGATAACTGCATCGAAGTAATCTTGATTGCTCTCCAACCAGGTGAAACCATCGGCATTGATGATTTCTACTTTAGGATCATTGAGGGCATTCTGGTTCATGCTGACTAACCAATCCTGGGTTTGGCCGAGCTCGGTCATTCTTGGATCGAGATCCACAAGTGTTATCTTTTCAACCGAAGGGTATTTTAGGATTTCGCGAACGGCTCCGCCATCACCGCCACCCATAACGAGTATATGTTTTGGGTTCTTCAAAAGTCCCATAACAGGATGAACCAATGGTTCATGATACATCACTTCATCTATAGAACTCAGTTGCTGGTTACCATTGATAAATAACCAATAAGCTTCTTTGGACTGGGTAATCACGATGCGCTGGTATTTAGTCTGCTCCGAAAAGATGACTCTGTCCTTATAACGGAGCTCTTCACCAAAATCAATGATGCCCTTGGCTGTAAAAGCCCCTGCTCCGATAATAAGGGCAACGCCCCCGATCAGCACAAAGAGTTGTCTTTGGAGTGGTTTTTCTATCGACTTCCATAGGATGTAAATCAACAGGCAGGCGACTAGGAAGTTGATACTCCCTAGAATGAAAGGCGTGTACGTTAGACCCAAATAGGGGAGTCCAATGAATGCAAAAAAGACACCTCCTAACAGACTGCCGTAATAGTCCTTTTCCATCACTGATGAGACATTCACCTTGAGCTCCTCGTGTTCGTCATTGAGTCTCATGACAATGGGTATTTCCATACCAATCAGCAAACCGACCAGAATGCTAAGGCCATAAATAATAATGGTATTGTCTCCATAATAGGCAGAGCTCAAATAGGTGATTACGGAGACGAAGGCTGTAAGAAGTGATAGGATAAACTCTATGTAGATAAATCGCTTGAGTAAGTCTCCTGAGATATAGCGACTGATTCTACTACCCAGACCCATGGAGAAGAGCATGATCGACACGATCATGGTCCATTGAAACACAGAATCCCCCAGAAAGTAGGTAGCAAGTGTAGAAAGCACATACTCCGCCACTATACCAGACAGCCCGGTGGCAAAGAGCGCTAATTTGAGTATGTTGGATTTTGACATTATTGTTCCAGCCTACCGGGTAATGGTTTTCCTTTATTCTCTATTTCGAAGTTCTCAATCCACTCTTTGATGACAAAATAGGTTGAGTTAACATCTTCCTTTACATCTTCATCTCTTATTCTAAGAAATCTAACTCCTAATTTTTCAAGTGTCTGTTGACGAGCTAAGTCTGCCTCTTGTGCCTCTTTGCTGTCATGGCTACTACCATCTATTTCAATAGCCAGCATAAGGTCCTTGCAATAGAAGTCTACAATATATTGATCAATAGGCCTTTGCCTGTCAAAATCATAACCCTTCATTTGTTTCCCTTTTAAGAGTTTCCAGACCATAGCTTCAGCAGTTGTCATGTTTCTTCTTAGCTGTTTGGCTCGCGCTGTGAGCATTGGATTATATGGAAGAATTCTCCGTTTCAATGGCCCACTCCCATCCCCTCCCAGGAGGGGAGTTGTGCTTGTACGAAGTGATGCGATGTTTTCATGGAATGCCTTCGTAAGAAAGTTCTACATTGAAATTCTCCTCCATGGAGGAGTCAGAGGTGGGCTTTATAATGCCCAAGTAATCAGAACCGATCCACCGATATATGCAAAGGCCTCAATCAGGGCAGCTCCGTTATTTGGCTTTTCCTGATTGACAATCTCATCTGTCAGTTTCCTGCCTGGAAGTAAAATCTTGTCAGTAAGTAGTCTTGCCAGTGGTAAGAAAGCTAAGCCGATGGCTACATCAATGGCCACATCTTCAACAGTAATAATCCAGCTTTCGAAGTCATGCATCAAAGCAAACCTGATCAGGTTGGCAATAGCAATAATGGCTCCGCCCATGGCAATACCAACAGCAACATTGTCCTTCTCAATTTCGGCATGTACGTCATAGGGTGTAATGGCATCGTAAACCTTAACTGTTATGAACAGTAAGAACTGACCCAGTGCCCAATAAAGCACTCCTGTAACCAAGGGTCCGCCAAAGCCATGTCCTTCACCATGAATAGCACCCAAAACAATCAGGCCAGTAGCAACAGCATTAGCACCTTCGATTACTCCCGTACCGACATTGCGATCTTCAAGAATTTCCTTCTTGACACTGAATTTGCTCAGGACAATCTTATCGTTGATGATCAGTGAAACATTCATCAATATGATAGTCAACAGGCCATAGACGCCCATATCCATCAAATCAATTTGCCAGCCATTGGACTCGCCATAGACGGCAGCCCCCAGGGCAATGACTAAACCAATAAAGTAGCCTACATAGGCTACTGAAAAGGCAAAATTATCTTTTTCAACGAGCTCTTCGCTCACTTTAATCTTTGGGTGAAAAAGCTGATAAGCCACTTTACCGATATAGAAGAGTATAAAGGAAGCGGCTAGATATAAAACTGAGTAAAGTATTCCGTCTAAGTATTGCATAAGGTTGTTAGTCTGGGTTGAAGCTTATTTACCGAATCCTCCGCCTCTAGATCGAGAACTCGAACGACCATACCTCGATGAGGAACGTGATGTTCTTGAGGTTGAACTACTAGATCTCGAAGTTCTGCTATTGACCCTATTTTTAAAAGATGACCTGTTATTACTCCAAGTGGAGTTAGCCCTGCTTGTTCTTGTATAGTTGCTGTTGGTACCGTAGTAAGAGCTTCCGCCAGTGGTCGGGCCATAGTAGGCTCTTCCACGCCCATAGTAGTTGCCACGATAGTCATTATAGTATGACCTTCTAACCGGGTAGGTAAACATGTTGAACATGGAAGACATAAAGGCAAACTTGCCATAGAACTCCCAGAAGCTTCCGCCATCTCGTTGTACCCATTGGCCATATTTTTCGTTGCCGACATAGTTGTTATAACCCGGTGGACTTACCTCTTTCACAAGCTTTCCATCCTCACCGCGAGAGACCAACTCCATACCCATGTCATCAACATGTTGCTTGAAATAGCTCTCTGGTACTTCGAACCAGTCGGTAATCCTTTCTTCTGGCTGACCAGGAGTGGTTTCTTCAATGATTCTGTATTTATGATAGTAGTCTTCAAAGAAGTTGCCTTCGACATTCATGTCGTAAAGCATAATAGAAAAGACACGCTCGGTAGGCATGTCTCTAACAATATCATCAACAGGGTTTTTGACAAACTTATCTCTACTACCACCACAGCTCGATACTGCAATAAGTAGCAGGGCGATGATGGTTAATTTGGCGTATTTCATAAATTCTTTTGTCTTGATTAAAACGGGAAGTACGTCCAGCTCTAATGTTTTAAAGTTAAGTAAAACCTCTAAGAGGCCACTATTCGTCCGGTGTGATATTCGAAATCTCGTATGGCTTGATCACTTTGCCTGCATAGGCATCAAAATTCCGTTCATCCCACTGAGAAATTCCAAGCACAAGCGTTTCATCCTCATTTAAGTATTCATAGCTCACCAGCTCTTCCCAATCAGGGTTTTTGGCAGTGATGTCATTGAAATAGCCAGCGGAATCTTCATCCAGGTAGTAAGTAACACCTTCATAATCCAATTTGTCAGGTGCCGCTTCATTTTTTCGAATTTGCTCCCTTAGGCCATCTCCCAATTGTTGGATTTTTATCGGCTTGGTGACTGTGAGAAAAAGCTCGCCATCATTGGAAACACTAAGGAATGCAGTTTCGTCACCTGCATCAATCTTATATTCTTTTGAAAAGACGTTCTTTCCCCAGTCGTATTGATAGACCTCTTTGACCACCCAACTCTTAAGATTGTAGTCAAATACAAAACCTTCATCCAAGTCTGCTACGCTGAGATTGGTGACATCATATGCTGGTTCTTTTTTCTTCTTCAGAAAATCAAATACTCCCATGCTAATCAATAAACACTTTACGAATTAGGTAAAGAATCCCTAGTCCGATCAACAGTATGATTCCTATTTTAAAAAGAATGTTGAATACGAACCCGAAGACAAATACGATCAGTATGATCGCTAAAATGCCTTTAATTATATCTCCCATAAAACTTAAACTTCTCATCTCACTGATAAATAAAATATTGACTGATGTGTAACGAAATAGCCGTCATGGCTGTGCTATAAAAAGCAGGAACCAGAATCGCTTTTTTCGTTGCTTTTCTTAATCGATTACTCAAATGGGTGGGTCTACCACTTACTTGCCAAACCGATAGAAGTGCTACTACAACACCAATAGCGAGGCTGACATATCTTGAGTTTTTTGACTTTTGGGTAATCATGACCGTGATTATTTTTTGGTTGAAGAACTAAGAATGGATTACTCCATTCCTAGTTTATTTTTTAAGGCAGCTAGGCTGTCAGCAGCTTTTGCTTGACTTTCGCCACCCTCTAATGCTTTATCGATTTCATCATCGATAGACTTGCTCTCATTAGCAATTTCTCCATAAGACTGAGCCAGCGCTTCGTCTTGTGCAACCTTATCCTTCATGCGCTCAAGCATAGTCACCGTACTAGATGAGTCGATTTGAGCCATCTGCTTATTCAGCTTTTTTGTGGCTTGACTTACTTTAACGCGAGCTTTCAAAGTTTTCAGTTCGTTTTCGTACTTACTGATAGTCGCTCTGATCTTTTTAACATTCTGATCTAGCTGACCGATGTTAGTTTCGAAACGATTTACTTCTTCTTGTGATCTTGTCGCGTGTTCTAGCTCTTCTTCTTTTTTGACTAAAGCTTCGCTTGCAAGTCTGTCTGCTTCAGATGCATCGATGTCGCCATTCTGAGCCTTCTTCAATAATAACATGGCTTTGTTTTCATAATCTTTAGCCTTGCTTTTAGAAGTCTGAAGATCATTTTTAGAGCGTATTGCCATGGCCTTTACTTCAGCCAAAGCTTTTAAGCTTTCGTCAAGGTCCTTCTTAAGGTCTCTGATGCCCTGCTCTGTTAATTTTATTGGATTTTCTAATTGGTCTAATGCAGAATGTGCTTCTGCCTGGCCCATTTTAAACATTCTCTTGAATACGTTCATATCTATATTTTTTATTTTTCTGCAACAGCTATTAATTGTTCTGAGTATTCACTCAGTAATAAGGCTAATGAATTAAAAGAAGCCTCTAGTTCGTTCAAATCAAGGTTTTCTAATTGAAGAGTATCCCTGAAGATTACGCGTTTTCCGCTTTCGTCAATAACAAAGGCACCATGTACGATATCTCTGTTTTTCTGAAGTAAGTGGAGGTATGTTTCGGCTGAAGTATCTGCTAGGTTTACTAGAGATTGCTCTATAATAAGTAGAGGTTCTTCTATGCCTAAAACAAGGTTTTTAATTCCGTCCTCTTCACTTTCTATGACCATCAAACCATCTGCCTCATCTTCCATGAGTATGGCATAGTCGAGATCTGTGATGTAGTTTTTAACTTTCTGAAAGTAGTTATCCATTTTTTTGAGTTGATTTTATTGTCTGTTATCTGATAACATCAAATTTAAAGATTTAAGCTTATCTTAAGTTTAGAGATTTGCCAGAATTGGAGGTGCTCTAAAACTTGTGAATTGATGCCTTGAAGGCGTATTTTTAATCATGACCGTTTATGTTTTGAATTAATTACTCTATGTTTACGGAACAAATATGCAAAAAGTTTTAGATATGCTCAAAAAATTAGCAATTATTTTTTCATGTCATACGTAGGTCAGAATATAAAGCGCATTAGAGCTGTTAGAAAGCTATCTCAGGCGAAATTTGCCGAATTATTTAATTTGGCCCGACCTAGTGTTGGGGCCTATGAAGAGGGTAGATCTGAACCAAAAATTCAGACTTTGATAGAAATTGCTCATTATTTTGGCTTATCTATTGATGTCTTGTTGACTAAGGAATTGACGGTAAACGATCTCTACAGTTTCAATCTCGTGAACCAAAAACTAGATGCGCTGCATCAGGGAGTTCCTGCCCCTAAGCAAACCAGTAAGGCAAGTTTGGTACTTCAGGCCCAACAGTTGAATTACATTGTCAATTATCAGAAACGAGATTACCTGGAGTCGCTGCCCAAATGTGAATTGCCTTTTACTGGCAAGGGGGTACAGAGGTTGTTCGAAATGGCGGGTGATCATATGGTGGTGGATCAGCAAGGGATTCACCATGGGGATTTCCTATTCTGTGAGAAGATGGACATCGGTGGCAGAAGTGAAAGTCACGTTGGTAATGTACTTCTGGTAGTGACTAAAGAGGTAGTGGCGGTTGGAAGATTAGAAACACTGGAGGGATTTGAGCTTGCTGCGGATAACCCAGGTTTCAAAACGATCAATATTGATGAATCTTCAATTCAGGAGTTGTGGCTGGTCAAAGGGAAGTTGAGCACACACTTGAATTCACCTAAGAAAATCGAAGAGAAGGTCCATTCGGTAGAAGAGCAACTTAAAGCATTGATGCAGCGAATGGAGAATATTGAGCAAAGGAACCAATAGTATTGCAGTGGCGTCTGAGCTTAAATTTTATTAAATTTGTCAAAATTCTGAGCGATGCATTTGAATTACCAGGAAGAAGAGGCGGTTGAGTTAATGGAAGTGGCAGTTGATGATGACCTTTGTGATTTGGTCGTGTTCAATGATGATGTCAATACTTTTGAACACGTAATTAATACCTTGATTAAGATTTGTAATCATTCTGCTGAACAGGCTGAACAATGTACTCTTCTCATTCATTACAAAGGAAAATGCACTGTTAAATCAGGTTCCTTCACAGAATTACGTCCTATGTGCGAAAACATTTTGGATGCTGGCATTACTGCCACGGTCATGTGATTTACTTTTAATCCGCTGAAAAGACTTTGAATTTCCCTCCCAAACTTGTCGAAAACGCAATCGAGGAGATATCTAAACTGCCAGGCATTGGTAAAAAGACTGCATTAAGGTTAGTCCTCCATCTTCTGAAACAAGATAAGATCACCACAAGTCATTTGTCTGAAGCGCTCAATCGCTTGAGAGAAGACACGCAATATTGCAGCACCTGTCACATAATTTCAGATACGACCGATTGTACTTGTAAAACCATCAAGAGAGAATTGACTACCATTTGTGTAGTTCAGGATACCCCAGATGTGATTGCTATCGAAAACACTGCTCAATATAGGGGGCTGTACCATGTACTCGGTGGTGTAATTTCTCCCATTGAAGGGATTGGTCCCGAGGAACTAAATATTGATACTTTAATAAAAAGGGTAAAAGATAGTGAGCCAAAAATAGAAGAAGTAATTTTGGCACTAAATCCTACAATGGAGGGTGATACCACAGCATTTTACTTGACCAAGAAACTCAAGGAATTTGAAGTGAAAGTGACTTCCATTGCAAGGGGTATACCGATCGGTGGGGAGCTTGAATTTGCCGATGAGGTAACCTTAGGAAGAAGTATTATGACGAGAACAACATACGAATAAGTCCGAATATGGAAATGCTTTCAGATCGTATCAAAAACATGGCGGAGTCGGCTACTTTGGCTATGGCCGCAAAAGCTAGAGAATATAAAGCCAGAGGAATCAATGTCATCAGTTTGAGTTTAGGGGAACCAGACTTCAAGACACCCAAGCACATTCAGCAAGGAGCCAAAGATGCGATTGATGAAGGTAAATACTTTGCCTATCCACCGGTGAATGGATACCTGGATGTAAGACAGGCGATTTCTGAGAAATTCAAAAGAGAGAACGGCTTGGACTATGCGGCTGATCAAATTGTGATCTCCAATGGAGCCAAGCAATCCATCGCCAATGTATTTCAGGCCCTTATCAATGAAGGAGATGAGGTGGTTGTGTTCGCACCGTTTTGGGTGAGCTATTCAGCCCTGATTGAATTAGCAGGTGGTGTGCCGGTATATGTAAATGGAAGTATCGATTCAGACTTCAAAGTGACGGCTGACCAACTGGCCGCTGCGATTACACCAAGAACAAAAGCATTAATCTTTTCATCGCCCTGTAACCCGACAGGTTCGGTATTTACCAAAGAGGAGTTACTTGCCTTATCAGAGGTAATCCTGAAGCATGAAAACCTTGTGGTGATTGCGGATGAGATTTACGAGCATATTAACTATACAGGTGCACACGCCAGTATAGGCGCACTGCCTGGTATGAATGACCGAACTGTTACGGTCAATGGAATGGCCAAAGGTTTTGCCATGACAGGCTGGCGCGTTGGTTATATTGGTGCTCCGCTTTGGTTAGCTAAAGCTTGTAACAAAGTGCAAGGCCAGTTCACTTCGGCCAACTGTGGTATTGCCCAACGTGCAGCATATACCGCACTTACTTCGGACTTAGGGCCTACTCATGAAATGAGTAAGGAATACCTTCGTAGAAGAAACTTCGTGAAGGATCTTTTAGATGACATTCCTGGTTTTAAAACGAATATTCCTCAAGGCGCATTCTACTTCTTCCCTGATATTAGTGCCTATTTTGGTAAGTCTGACGGAGAAACGACTATTAACAATGCTAGCGATCTGAGCATGTACATCTTGGATCATGCACATGTATCGGTGGTAACAGGAGAGGCATTCGGAGACCCCAATTGTATTAGGCTCTCCTACGCGGCCTCAGAGGAAGACTTAAGAGAGGCTATCAAGAGAATTAAAAAAGCCCTGGCTAAACTTTCATAAATGACTTTTTCAGACGCTAATTCACTTTTTGAAGCATTCAGTAAACTGAAAATCCTCGTGATCGGTGACGTGATGGTGGATTCCTATGTTTTCGGTGGGGTTTCCAGAATTTCTCCCGAGGCTCCCGTGCCGGTGGTTTTAGCGAATAATAAAGATAAGCGACTCGGAGGGGCTGCAAATGTGGCTTTGAATGTCCAAGCCTTGGGCGCTACTCCAATACCCTGCGCTATCGTGGGTGATGACATCGATGGCGAGTTCTTTTTAAAAAGACTTAAGGAAAGGGGAATCCCAGGCAAAGGAGTAATCGTCAGTACGGATCGTCAAACCACGGTTAAAGAAAGAGTGCTGTCTGGAGCACACCAGTTACTGAGAATAGATTATGAAACTGACAAAGCACTTACAGCCATTGAGCAAAAGAGTCTGCTGGCGCATATCAAGAATCTTCTTCCAGAATGCGATGCTGTAATCTTTGAAGATTACGATAAAGGAGTTATCAATAAGACAATCATTTCCGAGACCATAGCCGAAGCGAATAGGCTGGGTATACCAACTGTAGTAGACCCGAAGAAGAGAAACTTCCTAGACTATAAAGGAGCGACACTATTTAAACCCAATTTGAAAGAATTGAGGGAAGGGCTCAAAATTGATTGCGATCCAACTGATCTGGAGTCAGTAAAGGCGGGTGCCAAGGCCCTACAAGAAACATTGGATGCAAAAATGGTAATGGTGACCCTTTCTGAACATGGTGTTTTCATTAAGGATAATGGAGATACGCATTTGATTCCGGCACATATCCGCCAGATCTCCGATGTTTCAGGAGCTGGTGATACCGTGATTAGTATAGTGGCTTGCGGCCTAGCTGCAGGACTTGATGCAAAACGCACAGCAGCATTAGCCAACTTGGGCGGAGGTTTGGTTTGCGAACATGTCGGTGTTGTGCCAGTCGAAAAGGAAGACCTTAAGAAAGAGATCGAGAAATTCGATCTACTTTAATCAGTAACAAAGGCGGCTACTACTATCGACTGATCTAAAGTGTAGCTTTCATCATTTATACAAAACTCAGTACAAGTCAGATAAACCTCCTCACCCGGTGTGAGGATAAATTGATTGGCTATATAGGGTAATGTATTAGGTATCGAAAAAGCGGTTTTTACTACAACTCTGATGGTCTGATCGGTACTCTTGTTTTTGATAAAGGTCTTTTCTCCGCAGTTTTCTGATTCACACTCGCCTTTGTTGTTAAGTACTATGAATGCTTTGGCTTCCTGATTGAAGTCATCTTCATGCCATTCAATGCGGTTAGCATAGTCTTCAAACATAAGGTCATAGAACTCCCGATAAGTTAGTGCAGAGATATCTGTCTGTTCCTTGGTCTGGCCGCACGATAACAACAGGAGTGGAATACTTAGAATGGTGAGAGATCTTAACATGGTTCTTAGGTTTGGTCACATTCTGTTCCGTTAATCAACTGCGAAACATTAGTATTGAATTACGTTAGTACTTTTGTTTGGTTAATGCGAGTGAATGAATCTTGAAAATATCGATTAATCCATATAACAAGTTATCCATTGGGATGAAATGGTTGTTTTTGGGAGCAACGGTAATTTCAGCTTTGGTGATTCTAGAAGACTATGCCACATATGTAGTCAGTGGATTCAACTATGAATACAGCTGGTTTGCAGTACCGGTCAAGGCAGTGACCAATTATTTTGCCTGGATTCTGTTTGCTCCAATCATTGATTGGCAATCTTATCAAGTCGTATTAATAAAAAATACCGATCGGTATAAAAATCTATTCCTTATTACTCTTTTGAGTTTGATTCTGGCATTCGCCCATAGGTTTTTATCCACTATCGCTTTTGACGGGATTTATTTTTTCAAATCAGGCTTTATGGCCAGCCCCTTAAGCGAGAAAAATCTTCAACTGCTGTTTTCTGGTACATTGACAAGTCTAATTCAGTGTTGGATTTTAATTGGCCTTTTTGTGGCGATAAGATACTATAGGCAGTACTTAGAAAAGCAGCGTGAATTGAATATGGCACAACTCAAGGCGCTTAAGATGCAGCTGCATCCCCATTTCTTATTTAATACTTTGCATTCCATTTCTTCCTTGATTGACATCAATCCAAAGGATGCACAAAAGATGACGTCTAGGTTAGGTCAACTCATGCGCAGCACCTTGGATCATGAGAGAAAACAGGAGGCCAGTTTGGCCGAAGAGGTCGAGTATATTCAAAACTACCTCGGTATTGAGCATGTTAGATTTCAAGATCGACTTGAAATACACTACGACATTGAAGAGGCTGCAATGAATGCTACGTTGCCATACCTGATTTTGCAACCAATTGTTGAGAACGCCATAAAGCACGGGATAAAGGATATGCAAGAGGGAGGAGCCATTCAGTTATCAGCGAAAGTTTCTGACGACCGTGTTGTCATTACAATTCAGGATAATGGCGAAGGAGTTTCGAATGACAATTCTGGATCAGGAATTGGACTTAGTATTGTCTTTAAGAGGCTGTCTCAGTTTTATCAGAACGATTTTGAACTGGAAAGTGGTCAGTTAGAAGGAGCCGGCTATAAGGTAGAGATGAATTTGCCTTTTCTCAAGTTTCAACAGCTATGAACATAAAAGCCGTTATCGTAGATGATGAATTTTTGGCGCGTCAACGCATTCTTAAGTTATTGGAGGTGCATGATGATATTGAAGTGGTGGCCGAGGCTAAGAATGCGGAGCAGGCCATTGATGTTATCCAAGAGCGAGAGCCTGATCTACTGTTTCTTGATATTCAAATGCCAGGCCAGGACGGGTTCTATGTACTCCGTAAGCTCAACCTCAAAAGGCTTCCTATCATCATTTTCACCACAGCCTATGATCAGTTTGCCTTGGATGCTTTTCAGGTAAACGCACTCGATTATCTATTAAAGCCATTTGAGCAAGAGCGGTTTGACGAATCAGTTATCAGGGCAAAGGATCAACTGAAACTTGAAAGAACTTCGGTTTATAACAAGCATGTCCAAAACCTTATTGATTCAGTTGCACAGCATGATGAGGTCCTCAAGACCTTCAAACTGAAAGACAAGGGCAGAGCGTTTTACGTCAAAGTAGATGATGTGCAGTTTTTAGAGGCAGCTGGAAACTACGTTGTGCTCCACACCAGCGACCAACAATATGTCTATCGGGCTACTATGAATCAAATGGAGAATTCTCTGGACAAGGAGGAGTTTTTACGGATTCATAGGTCCTTTCTAGTCAATCGAAGATTTGTAAAGTCTTATCAGTACTTAACAGGTAATGAGTTCAGCTTTACAATGAAGAATGGTAAGGACCTTCGATCGGCCAAAAGTCAGAAGCCTTTGATCACCCAGTTCATGGATTTGTACTTCACCAAGTAGTCAATCATCCCAAACTATTCTGATCGTCCCATCCAGAATCACTTGCTACTTTTCTGGCCGTAAGTTCATGGTGTAACAGAAGAAATATCATGAAAAAACTCAACAAAATTTTTTTAGTCCTTTGCCTAATAGCAATAGGAAGCCTTAACACAAAGGCACAGGGAATAAAGCAATCAGATTTGGCTGGAGCTTGGCAAAACATGACCAATATGTTCCTTACGACAACCAAGGCTATGCCTGCTGAACACTTTACTTTTCAACCAACAAAAGAGGTAGCGTCATTTGGCGGTTTGGTAGGTCATACGATAGGGGCGAATTATCTATTTGGCCCCACAGTGAATGCCCCTAAGGTAGATAGGCCTTCTTTCGATGATTCGAATAAAAAAGATGTAGTGGCAGCTATGGAAGCCTCTTTCAAGTACATCAACGATGCTATTGCCAATCTAAGTGATAGCGATTTGAGTCAGGAAGTAGACTGGTTTGGTAGCAAAATGCCGAGACTCAAAGCCATTCTATCTCTGACCGATCATATCGAAAGAGAGTATGGTAAAGTGATAACCTACGCCAGATTAAAAGGTGTGACACCTGCTGGCGGAAGAGGGTGGTAAACTTGAAAATTAGAAATCAAAAGCAACATGGATGGTTGAATTTGATGGGTCTTCAAGCCCTAGGCTTGTGGCCCATCAATGCCGACTGACTACAAAAGCTCATATCATATGAGGGTGATAAAACCAGCTTGTAAAAAGCTTATTGTGATGGTAGTGTCTTTTATACTTTTTGAAAGCGCATCGGCTCAAGAATATCCTGTGATATTCACTTCGCAAAAGAAAGGAGGGAATGATGAACTTGTCATTCGCTACAACGAAAAGCAAGTTCAGTTGACCTATCATTCGGCTAAGGATAGCAGCCCTCACTTGAGTCCGGACGGTCGAAATATCGTTTTTACTTCTGAGCGAGTAGGATGGTGGAAAATTTGGTCTTATGACCTTCAGACAGGCAAAACTACACAGCTTACAAAAGGTCGGGCTGCTGACTACTCTCCCATGTATTCTCCTGCAGGTAAAGAAATCATATTTACATCAGGCAGGGGTGGCAAGTCTGATTTGTATATAATGAATCTTGACGGTTCTGAGGTAAGAAACCTTACCAATTCATCAGCATCAGAAGGAGCTGCCTATTGGGCTAAAGATGGCTTTATATACTACTCAGCAAACGAGACGGGTCGTTATCAATTGATGCGAATAAAGCCAGATGGTACTGGCAAAGAGCACCTTTCGGATGGTACGGCTGACGATCTGGACCCCGAACTTTCTCCTGATGGAAAACAGCTGGTTTACTACTCCTATAAATTTGGCAACCCAGAAATCTGCGTAATGAGCCTAGATACCAAAGAGGTGATTAGGTTAACCAATAATCCATTGCTAGACATCAGGCCATCTTGGGCCCCAAACGGGGAAAGCATTGTTTTTGAAAGGGGAAATAAGAAAGACAATCAGCAAATATTCATTATCAATCGAGATGGATCAGGAGAGAAGCAACTGACTTTTAGTGGATATAATTACGCACCTGTCTTCATGAACAACTTGGGTGATATGAGTCGCATTAAAACTGAGAAATAGATGCCCACTAATCGGACCTCAAATTGAAGACTAATGAAAAGAAAAAATACATATCTGGAATTTATCAGCTTGGGATTCATCTTGATGATTACCCTTAGCTTGAGAGTAAATGGACAGTCTGCCACTATGGTGTATGCTGCCAAGTCAGGAAGAAATGTAGATATCTGGAAGTGTGATATCAATGGGAGACAGAGAGTCAAGCTTACATCCTATAGCGGTCCAGATTATACACCGACAATTTCTCCAGATGGCAAAACGATTGCCTATACTACTTATGAATATGGTGGGCACCGAATTGCCTTGATGTCTACTGACGGAAGTAATAAGAGAAGGTTGCTGCCACAATCAGAAGGCTATAACCTTGATCCAAGTTGGTCTCCAGATGGAAGCGAAATAGCTTATTTCACAAATTACCGTGGCTATTGGCAGATTTTTAAATACAACCTTTTGACTAAGCAGAAAACCAGACTTTCTGATATTGGTAACACATCAGAAAGGAGTCCTGCGTTCTCCCCTGATGGTAAGAAAATTGCCTTTCAGTCCATCAGAGATGGAAATTGGGAGATATACGTGATGAATACTGATGGAAGCAACCATAAAAGGCTTACGAATAATAAGTTCGATGATTTTAGACCTTCATGGTCACCTGATGGAAGTAAAATAGTTTTTGGCTCTAGGAATAATAATCAAATGGACATTTATATTATCAAGGCTGATGGTTCTGGGCTGAAAAACTTAACGAATGGTAAGCCACAAGTATTACCAGGTAATGGTGAGTCACACAAAGATGATATGAGTCCAGTTTTTACACCAGATGGTAAGCTTATCATATGGTCTTCCGGTATGCTTGGAAAAGGCGTAGATATTTACTCGATGAAACCAGATGGTAGTGATTTAAAGAAGTTTATTGCTACCCAAGCTGATGAAGGTTACCCAGCCTTTTCCAAATAGTCTGCAGGATATCACGTTGGCTTACAGCACTTCGTACACTTTACATAATGATAAGAGCAAGTGAAATGAAGGTTAGAATTGTAATACCCTCTGTCAAAGCGGGGTGGTTTTTTTCAATGGTATTTACGCTGTTCTTTAGCTGTTCTGCTACTGGGCAAGATCACTGGAGAGAATTTGACTCCTCCGTAGAAAAACTGATTCTAGATGAAGTTGGAGCCGGTGCCGAAATTTATATTGAAAGGGCTGGTACCAAGATTTATCACAGGGCTTTTGGCTTTTCCGACCCTGAATTGAAGGTAAAGTCTCAAATTGGCGACATCTATAATATTCGTTCGATGACTAAACCTATGGCGGGTGCGATCGCTGAAATTCTGTTTGAAAGGAATGAGCTATCTCCAGATGATCTGGTTTCAAAATATCTGCCTGAATTTGGACATGGTAAGACAAAGGGTTTAACCATAGAGCATTTACTCCTACATCGTGGAGGCTATACACAAGGTCAGCCAGGGAAATCCTGGACTCGGTACAATAGCCTTAAAGAAATGGTAGACTACTGGGCTGATAATGACCCGACCGGAAAAGTCGGAGGCACTTGGTCCTATGCAGATGCCCACTCAGATATTTTTGCTCGCGTTGCTGAGGTTGTTACAGGGCTTTCTGCTCAAGAGTTGCTTGAAGATTATTTGATTGGACCTTTGCGGATGACCTCAAGTTTTGCGGCATGGACTTCAAAGGATAAATTGGTCAAAAGAATCGTTCCACAATTGAGAGGTAAAAAGGGTGATTGGAAAGTGGTTTGGAGGGCTGAGGATTATCCATGGCATAAGTTTGCCATGTTTGCGCAGAGTGTTTACTCAACAGCGGAGGACTATGCCAAGTTTGCCCGACTCTACATGCCTAAAAGGTCGAGTAACCTCTCACAAGTGATTTCCAATAACTCAGTGAAACGTGCATTTAGTAATCGCCAATTGATCAATGTTACTCCTCAGCTTTTTCCTTTGGCAGGAAAACGAGAATTCACCTATGGTCATTTTTGGGGAATGGCCTTTAACGATCTTGAAGATGAATGGCCTGAAGTGTTTCTCCATCGAGGTAGCGATGGTACCAGCATACATGGTTTCCCAGCAAAGGGTATCATAATTGTGGTCATGACCCAATCCAGAGGTTCTAATTTGCCGAACAACATTGAGTCTGCTATTCAGGAGATCATTATTCCAGAGCTGAGTAATTATTAGGTCATACCTCGAAAGTTGTTGGTTTTCACCATATCTAGGGCATTTGGAATTCGGTAGATTGTTTCGTCACAAAGATTGCTAGTTATCAATAGTTATTGTGTTCCAAAATTGAATCACCATAGTTTTGTCAAAAATGAAGTCCTCTATGAAACGCGTTGCTTTTTTCTGCATAATCATATTGAGTTTTACGGCTTGCACCTCAGGGAGTGATGAGATAGATAAAGAGTGGTTAGGACGCCCGGTAGACTTTGCCAGTATTCGAGAGGTTACTAATACCTATCACATGTTCAATGCAGATGGTGACAAGATGGGTTCGATGATTTTTGGGACCTTCTTTGAAGATGGTCAATTGGTGGCGAGGGACACCTCACAGTTTGATGACGGCAGTGTATATGAAGAAGCTGAGTTTAGGTTTGATACCACAAGCTTTACCATGCAATCGACCTTCATTGACATGAAAACTTCGAACAGTCAGTTTGTTACAAAGCTGACGATGGAAGGATCGTCTGTGAAGGGTCAGGCAGAAATTAGAGCTAATGATTCCACCAGGGTTGTGCCAATCGACCAAAGCCTTGGCTATGATATTGTCAGAAGTGAGCTTTATATGCTGATTCAAACACTTTCGATCGAAGCTGAGGATACGCTCAAATTTAAGGCTTTAGTGCCCTCTAGTTTGCGCTTATCTGAGGCCTCTCTGACATACGATTCAAGCGAGTCCATTCATACAGAGGTGGGTGTTTTCGATTGTGATGTTCTCATCCTAAATACAGATGGTAATATGCCGAGCAACAAGATTTGGGTGAGTCGAGAATCACCAAGACAGATTGTGAATTTCGAAGTGCCAGGCGCTGCTTTGGTTATCCAACTCGTTGCTCAAAGAAGTTCGAAGGAATGATATGTCAATCTTAATCTATCTCAATCAACTCCTTGTGTCTCTTTAGTCCTATCTGTATTATTACAATGAACTAAAGGACTTCACATGCCATTCGTACAACTTGACGAGATTCAATCTAAAGAGCTTCTTCCCGGGTTCTCGGTGAAATTTATTCATGCCGAAAAAATGACACTCGCTTATTGGGATATAAAGGCTGGGAGCGTTCTTCCGGAGCATAGTCATCCACATGAACAAGTGGCTGCTCAAGTGATGTCGGGTGAATTTGAATTGACTCTCGAAGGAGAATCCAAAGTAATGAAAACCGGGGATGTAGCCGTTATTCCCTCAAATGCTGTCCATAGCGGCAAGGCCATCACTGACTGCCAGTTACTAGATGTTTTTAGCCCTGTGAGAGAAGATTATCTGTAGATACGTATTGCGTAGTGAGTACCTGGTATTGGTTAGAAATCAGTCTAAATACTATATACTCAATACTCAGTACCCAATACTACCTACTCTTTTCCCCATAGTCCACCACCATTCTACTCATCAACTTGATTCCAGTAAGCAGTCCTGAATCGTCAACATAAAAATCAGGGGTATGATGTGGTGCCGATGTCTTTGGGTCTTGTCCTTTTCTCATTCCTCCGATAAAGAAGTACAAACCTGGAATTTTCTCCTGGAAGAAAGAGAAGTCCTCTGCGCCAGTGATGGCGTCCATGCTGGATTCTACATTTTCAGCTCCTGCTACTTCGGTAAAAGTATTTCCCATCATAGCCGTGAGTTCAGGATCATTGTAAGTAATTGGGTAACCTCTGTTGATGGTCAAGGTAGCCTCAGCACCATTACTTTCACCTGTGCTCTTCACTATAGTGTGAAAGCGTTCGAATAAGGTTTCTCTCATACCAGCATCCAGTGTTCTGATAGTACCGATCATATTCACCTCTTCAGGGATGATATTATTCCGAACTCCACCTTCGATCTTACCGAAACTGAGTACTGCTGCGGCTTTAGTCAACGGCAGCCCTCTGCTGACAACTGTCTGAGCATTGTTGATGATTTGAGCAGCTGTTACAATGGGATCAACACCTGTCCAGGGAGTAGAACCATGGGTTTGCACTCCCTTAATTTTAATATTGAAGCTATTTACCGCTGCCATAATACCAGCAGGACGATAACGCACTTTTCCGGCTTCAGTTTTCGAGTTGATGTGTAAACCGAAGATGGCATCCATTCCATCAATTACTCCCTCTTTGACCATCAATTCTGCCCCACCTTCTTCGCCTGGAGGTGCTCCTTCTTCTGCCGGTTGGAAGATGAATTTCACTGTGCCGCGCAAGTCATCTTTCACTGAATTCAATACTTCTGCCACACCCATAAGGATGGCCACATGTGTGTCATGTCCGCAGGCATGCATTACTGGAACCTCTTCACCATTGTATTCTCCAATTTGTTTTGATGCCCATGGAATGTCGACTCTTTCTTTGACAGGAAGCCCATCCATATCTGCTCGAAGTCCAACGACCGGCCCTGGTTTTCCACCCTTGAGAATTCCCACAACGCCTGTTTTGGCCACATTCTCTTGTACTTCCAATCCAAGACTTTTGAGATGAGCAGCTACGTAAGCAGCCGTTTTGAACTCACGATTAGAGAGTTCGGCATTTTCATGCACCCAGTGTCGCCAGTTGACCACCTTAGGTTCAATCTCTTTAGAAAGTTCTAATACCTTATCCTTTAATGCTGGTTTTGGATCGGTCTTGAATGCTGATGCAGTTAGCATGGTTACCATGGCTACGGCAACAAGTACAGAGAATAACTTCTTCATAGTTTTGGGTTTGAACCATCAAAATAGCTTAAACCTCAATAAACCAAAAGAAAAACTACTGTATCGGTTAGTCAACCGTATTGCGCATGACAGCGCTGTACTCTTTAACGGTATTAATAAATACCTTCACCTTATCTGGGTTGGTATCGGGATAAACCCCATGACCTAAATTGGCGATATGTCTGCTAGAACCAAAAGTGTCGAGCATCTTCCGCGTGGCGGTTTCAATCTCTACGGTAGAACCATAAAGAGCGCAAGGATCCAGGTTACCCTGAAGTGTTTTTCCCTCGCCAATAAGCCTTCTGGATTCTTGAATATCCATGTTCCAGTCCAGGCCGATCGTTTGGCAATTGAGGTGACGCATTTCAGTACGCGCAAAGAATGCTCCTTTGGCAAAAACAGTAATAGGTACCTCATCAATCGCATCACAAATCTGACTGATATACTTCATAGAGTACTTCTGATAATGCTCGGGAGACAATATTCCTGCCCATGAATCAAATACCTGAACAATATCGGCACCGGCTGCAATTTGAGCTTTTAAATACTCTATTGTACTATCAGTAATGAGCTGCAATAATTGATCGGCAAGTAATGGCTCGGTATAGAGCATTCTTCTAGCCTTAGAGAAGGTTTTGCTTCCCTGTCCCTCGATCATATAGCAGAAAATAGTCCAAGGAGCGCCTGCAAAACCGATTAGCGGAACACGACCGTTCAGTTCCTTCTTGGTGATTTTAATGGCCTCCAGTACGTAGGCCAGATCAGATTCGGCATCTGCTTTTTTCAGTTTGTTGAAATCGTCATAGCCTTTTATCGTTTCAGGGAACCAAGGTCCTTTCTTTTCAACCATTTCATATTTCAGGCCCATGGCCTCAGGAATTACCAAAATGTCAGAAAAGATGATCGCAGCATCTACCCCCAGAATATCGACAGGTTGAATGGTTACTTCAGCAGCCAGTTCAGGAGTCTTCGCCAGTTCAATGAAGCCACTCAGAGAGTTTCGCACAGCACGATACTCAGGTAGAATACGTCCAGCCTGGCGCATCAGCCATACTGGAGTTCTTTCAGTCTTTTCACCTTTTGCCGCTCTAATCAATAAATCATTCTGCAATTCCATGCGGCAAAGATAGCCATTGAACAATTGAAACATAGCGAAGTTTTTATCTTCAATCGTTTGTATAAAATCGATTAGCTTTGAATAAAATAATTTGAAATGAGCTACTTGTTTGAGGACTTCAAGGGTTGGAAAGAATACTGTACATCGAATGATATTTCGCTGCCTCAGTCAGTGATTGAATATGAGGTGGATCAAAAGCAAGCTACCGAAGAGTTGATGTGGGAGGGTTTGGCGAATGCCTATCAGGTAATGAAGGAAGCGGTTCAAACGGGCTTAACTGAAGAAATGACTTCTCGGTCGGGAATGATCAACAATGGTGCTAAAAAGGTTTACAACTACCCAAAACCTGTGCTTTCAAAAGAATTTCAAGTGCTGATTTCGCGTGCCCTTGCGGCCAAAGAAGTTAATTCCTGCATGGGTAGAGTAGTGGCCGCTCCGACTGCAGGGGCTTCCGGTATTCTTCCAGGGGTTATGGTGACACTCCAGGAATTGCATGACCTTCCGGATAAGAGTATTATGGAAGGACTCTTAGTAGGTGCTGGTATAGCCCTAATTATGGAAAAAAGGGCTTCAATTGCCGGGGCAGTTGGCGGTTGTCAGGCAGAGACAGGTAGTGCCGCTGCCATGGGCGCAGGCGCTATGGTATATTGTTTGGGTGGAAGTATAGATCAGGTTTTTAATGCAGTGGCAATTACCGTGCAATGTATGTTGGGCTTGGTATGTGATCCGGTAGCTGGTTTGGTAGAAGTACCTTGTGTGGTGAGAAATGCCAGTGCAGCTGCTATTGCGAATAGTTCGGCACAAATTGCACTGGCAGATGTGAGCGCTGTAATTCCTGTAGATGAGTGCATCGAAGCAATGGGAGAAGTTGGCCAGAGCATGGAGACCCGCTATAAGGAAACCGCCATGGGTGGTTTAGCAGCCACAACAACCGGTCAGGCCATTTCGAAGCGCGTGCTCATTCAAGATATCGAAATGCTCCCGGATGAGGATTGATTAGTTAGTTAAGAATTACGAATTAAGAATTACGTTTTTCCCTTAACTAGGCCCAAATCCATCAGCCAGTCTACTGAAAAGGTCCAGATGGTGGCCCACATAATTCCGAACAGCAGCATGTAGAGGAATACCTGCTTTCGAGGGGCTCCAACCGAAGAAACGAGTAAGGCTCCTCCAGGAGGAGATAGAATCAAAGGTGTCAAAAAGCAAACCCCAATAATTCCATACTTCTTCCAAAGTCTAACCATCCTTCGGCTTTTAGGAGAAAACTTCTTTGGGTTCTTGATAAAAATGGGAATGATATGCTTTTTAATCTTTTCCCCCAGAAATGTGAAAAGAATCACACTTGTCATCAGGCCTAAAACAGTGATTCCAATGATCTCAAGATTTGACATACCAGCAGCAGGTCCCAATAATGGAGGGAAAATAGATTTAAGGCAGGCCAATAAATAGATGCCTATATAAGTCAGTACGTCTTGCCACATTACTTCAACACCATAAAAATGTATAGGCCGTAAAAGGACAGTAGGATAATTCCCGATACGGTTCCTAATCTTCTACGGAAAAGCATTAGTGGAAGGATGCCTAGCGTGAGCACTAACATCCAAATCATATCGCTATTGATAATAACTTCATTGACCCCAAGCGGGTGAACGATACTAGTGATGCCCAATATGGAAAGGATATTAAAAATGTTCGAACCGAAGAGATTACCTAGCGCGAGATCAGTTTCACCTTTGCGCGCTGCAATAACAGAAGTGAAAAGCTCAGGTAAACTTGTACCTAAGGCAAGCACGGTAAGGCCAATTACTCTTTCAGAAACTCCAAGCCCGGAGGCAAGACTTTGTGCTGAATCAATGAACCACTCCGATCCGAAATACAAACAAGCACCACCGATAGCGATGTAAAACAAATCTTTGAATTGCTCAAAACGAGTGTCATTGCTTCGGTCATAAGTGACATCGAGCTTGATTTGGTCTTTCTTGGTCTTAAAAAGAAGAAAGGTGAGGTAAGAAAGTATACCGGCAAAGAGGATTATTCCTTCTCTTAAAACCAGATTGCCATCAGAAGCAAAGTAGAGTAATAGAATCGATGAAAGCATCGTCACCAACCAATCCCTTCTGGCAGTTCCTTTATGAATAGGTATATAGCCAAAAAGACATGCCACACCCAGTACCAATGACAAATTCGAAATATTCGAGCCCACCACATTGCCCATGGCAAAATCCGGGGCTTCTTTTAGCGCTGCTTTTAGGCTCACAAGTAATTCGGGTGCCGATGTGCTGAAAGCGACAATGGTAAGCCCCACAATCATCGGACTTACATCAAACCTCAATGCTACGCGAGAGGCTCCTTTTACTAAGACATCACCGCCAAGAATTAAGGTGGCTAAGCCGATCAGTAAGATAAGTATGTCCAACAGCATCTAATATTCTACAATTTGGGGCCAAAGGCCAGGTCGCCAGCATCACCTAAACCCGGAATGATATAAGACTGTTCATTAAGCTTTTCATCCAAGGCGCAGGTCCAGATTTTGAAATCTAAACGTAAGTTTTCATTTAAGTATGCAATTCCTTCAGGAGCGGCAATTACGGAGGCTAAATGAATGGTTTTCGGGATGCCGTTTTGTATAAGGCGATCAATACTCTTAACAAGTGATTTGCCAGTGGCAAGCATGGGGTCGGCAATAATGAGCGTTTTTCCTGTTAAATCTGGGGCAGCGGCATAGTCCAAATTGACCTTTACCTCATCTCCTGTTGATTCCTGACGAGCGGCACCGATAAAGCCAAACTCAGCTCGATCAAAAAGATTTACGAAACCGTTGCTAAATGGAATCGCGGCCCTGAGAATGGAGATAATCACCACATCATCAGCAGTGGTCTGGGCCATGGTTTGCGCAAGACAAGTCTGAACTTTGGTCTCCTGATAGACCAAATCTTTAGAGATTTCATAGGCCAATAAGGTACCCAAACGTTCTAGGTTTTGTCTAAACCTAAGCCTGTCTCCTTGTATAGACTCATCTCTGAGTTCTACCAGATAATTATTAGCAATAGAGTTGGTTTGATTCAGTATGAACATTCACTGAGTATTTCGGACGGCAATTTATATTTTTCTGAACGCTAGCAACAGGAATGTGTTAGGTCTCTGCTAATTTTAGGGGAAATTTATGCAATGGACTACTCCTTACTAGAAACTATGTGCGGTATTCATGCGCCTTCGGGCAATGAAGTAGCAATGAAAGAGTTTCTACTTTCTTATATCAAAACACATCAAGATGCTTGGAAAGTTAAACCTGAAATTCATATAGGTGAGAATTTCCAGGACTCCATCATCCTCAAATTTGGCACACCAAGAACGGCCATTTTCGCACATATGGATAGTATAGGATTTACTGTTCGCTATCATGATCAATTGGTGCCGATCGGGGGACCAAAAGCAGAAACAGGTTACACTTTGGTGGGCGAAGATTCGCTAGGACCGATCGAATGCGAGTTGATTGAAAACGATGGCGATTTACACTATAAGTTTCCAAGAGGTTTGGATCGCGGAACCGAACTTGTTTTCAAAAGAGATTTCCGTGAAACTGATAACTATGTACAGTCCTGCTATCTGGATAATAGATTAGGTGTATTTAATGCGCTGAAAGTTGCCGAAACTTTAGAGAATGGAGTCATCGTTTTTTCCTGCTGGGAAGAGCATGGCGGAGGTTCAGTACCCTATTTGGCCAAACATATCTATGAAGAATGGGGAGTGAAACAAGCCTTGATTTCGGATATTACTTGGATTACCGAGGGCGTTGTGCATGGTCAAGGTGTCGCCATTTCCATGCGCGATCGTAACGTGCCAAGAAGAAGTTTTATCGACAAGGTAATCGGTATAGCACGCGAAAGTCAGATCGATTTTCAGTTAGAAGTTGAAGGGGGTGGATCGAGTGATGGTCGTGAGTTACAGGTCTCACCTTATCCTTTTGATTGGTGTTTTGTAGGAGCACCAGAAGACAATGTACACAGCCCAGATGAGATCGTTCATAAACATGATATTGATTGTATGGTGGCTTTGTACGGAGCGCTTATGGAACAATTGTAATATATTCGCCTTCTAACTTCCAGGAGACTTGAACTACATAACCGTCCACGACAAGACTTTCCAACCTTTTATCTACGAAGCCGAAATTCAAATAGCGGTATCTAAGATAGGTGAGCGTATAGCTCAGGATTACGCTGGAAAGCATCCACTTTTCATAGGGGTATTGAACGGGGCATTTATGTTCTGTAGTGACCTTTTGAAATCTGTTGATGTGCCATGCGAAGTCACTTTCGTACGACTTTCTTCTTATGATGGCATAACAAGCACGGGTGAAGTGAGAAGTATTGTAAGCCTACAAGAAGATATCGAGGGTCGTGATGTTATTCTGGTGGAAGACATTGTAGACACCGGGTTGACTATGCAAAAGGCGATGGCCAGTTTAAGCGAATTGAAACCTAGTTCCTTAGAGATTGCTTCGCTTTTGGTAAAACCAGATTGCTTGCAATGCGAGCTGGATATTAAATACAAGGGCTTCGAAATACCAGAGAAGTTTGTAGTGGGTTATGGTCTCGATTATGATGGCCTCGGAAGGAACTTTAAAGATATCTATCAACTCAAGCAGGAGTAAGTATAATCCTTATATTTGTGGCCTGTTAAATCCAATCAATAGATGATTAATATTGTATTATTTGGCCCTCCTGGCGCGGGGAAGGGAACGCAGAGTGAAAATCTTATTAAGCAATTCGGCTTAAAACATATATCTACAGGAGACTTATTTAGAAAGCATTTGGGAGAAGGAACTGAGCTTGGTAAAAAGGCCCAGTCTTTCATGGATAATGGAAAACTAGTTCCTGACGAAGTGGTGATCGGCATGGTAGAAGACTTTCTACAGGCGAATACAGACGCCAAAGGTTTCATCTTCGATGGTTTCCCGCGAACAGTGGCCCAAGCAGAGGCATTAGACGTCCTTTTGACGAGCCATAATACGGCTATCGGCTGTATGATTATGTTGGACGTACCTCAAGACGAGTTAAAGAAAAGATTACTCGAAAGAGGAAAAACTTCTGGTCGTGCAGACGATCAAAACGAGGAGAAAATCAATGTGAGAATTCAAGAGTATTTGAATAAGACATTGCCTGTTGCTGCCTTCTACGAAAAGCAAGACAAGACTTGCAAAATCAATGGTGTAGGTACAATCGAAGGTATTTTTGCCGATATCTCAGCTGCCGTTGAGTCGCACATGGCATAATGCCCAATAAAACTTTATATTGAAGATGACCTTTGGGTCATCTTTTTTTATTCAAACCAATTATGGCCAGTTCCAACTTTATCGACCACGTAAGAATCTACTGCCGCTCAGGCAATGGCGGAGCGGGTGCCGTGAGTTTTCGTAGAGAAAAGCACGTACCTAAAGGTGGACCCGATGGAGGCAATGGTGGAAAGGGTGGAAGCATTATCCTGAGAGGGAATACCCAACTTTGGACTTTGCTACACCTACGCTATAAGAAACATGTTACTGCCGATAATGGTGTAAATGGCAGTGGTCATGGTAGCTCGGGAGCGGATGGCCAAGACGTAATTCTGGAAGTTCCGCTAGGTACCATTGCTAAAGATGCGGAGACAGGTGAAGTCTTGCTCGAAGTCACAGAAGAAGGGCAAGAAGCCGTTCTCTTGCCTGGTGGAAGAGGAGGCTTAGGTAATGAGAATTTCAAAACGGCCACCAAGCAAACACCACGATATGCTCAGCCTGGCGAGGAAGGCGAAGAAAGAACATGCGTCTTAGAGCTTAAACTTTTGGCAGATGTTGGTTTGGTAGGTTTTCCTAATGCTGGTAAATCGACTTTACTTTCAGTTGTTTCAGCTGCCAAACCAGAAATTGCAGACTATCCATTCACCACTTTAGTGCCCAACCTTGGGGTAGTTTCTTATCGTGATCATAAGTCATTCGTGATGGCCGATATTCCTGGGATCATTGAAGGAGCATCAGAAGGCAAGGGCCTCGGACTTCGCTTTCTAAGACATATCGAACGAAATTCTATTCTACTTTTCCTTGTTCCGGCAGACGCAGATGACATTGTCAATGAGTATAAAATCCTATTGGATGAGCTTACCAAATACAACCCTGAGCTACTTGATAAAGAGAGGGTTTTGGCGATATCAAAGTGTGATATGCTCGATGAAGAACTGATCACAGAGATCAAAGAGACCCTACCCACCGATGTAGATGTGCTCTTTATTTCATCCTTGGCCAATATGGGTCTGGTAGAGCTCAAAGATGCTATTTGGAAGGCCATAAACAAATAAGGTCAACCCACGGGCTGACCTTAAAATCTCCATTTCCTTTAATGTTATCCTGCTGGTGGAGCAGTAATATCTTCACCGGCCTCTAACCTTTTCAAGAATCCTTCCAAGGCAGGCTTGTTGTTAGCCGGAAGGTTAGGGTTGGCCAAACATTCCTTCTCGTATTTGATGGCTTTTTTGAAGTCTCCATTTGCCGAATAGGCCCTTGCCATTCCATGTTGTGCGAAGATGTTGGTGTCCCACTTCTTATACATCTTTTTGAATACTTCGAGGGCATCTTTGTCCCTGTCAAGGCCAATGAGTTGATTACCGTAAGCATAAACGTTGTTCGGCTGTGTAGTTGGGTGATCTACCATTTCGTTCATGACAGCAATCGCCTCATCAGTCTTTTTAGTTGCAAACAAGATTTGACCTTTCAGACCTAGCGTTTGAGCATTTTTCTGAATACCGATCGCCTGATCTGCCCAGACTAGCGCCTTATCTAAATACACATTGTTATTCACGCAATACTGAGCAGCACTCATTGGTCCTTGGAATCCAAAACCTTGTGTGCTACGCAATTGGTTTTCAGCGTTAGCTATAACGATGCCATGCACGTCAAACTCAATTTTGAAAGGGAAACGTTTGTTTTCCCAATCCAAAACAACATTGGCCGAATTGGCATTGACATCAACGAAGTCATAAGTCAAAGCTTCTGTAAAAGCATTTTCAGTTGACTTCACTTTTACTCTTAATGCATCTTCAGACTCTAGGTAGAAATAGCTTCCCCAAGAAGTAGTATTGTTGGAGAAAATGATGTCAGCATCTCCATTTTCGAAGACTGCAATGTGTAGACCATACGATCCGGCTTCAAGGTCTTTACCCTCGATTTTTACATCATCAGAAAAAGTGATCACTGTGTTTTCGTTCGCGCCAGCTCTCCATGGATTATTTCCACCATTGCCGAAGCCTAGGTTGGTATATCCAAAAGGAACTAATTGTCCCCAAATCTTCCCAGTTCTACCATTAACAAATGGTCTGGAATAATTAATAGTGACTTTAGAGATACCGATGGTTTGACTCACCTCTGCAGCTGGACTTGCCGTCCTTGGTGTAGTAATCGTGGTTTGAGCATGCATCTGAGCGCCCAAAAGGACAAACAACGCCATAAAGGCCATTGAGTAGATTGAATTACGTTTCATGGTTGTTTTTTAAGTTTTAAAAATGATAATGAGACCAATGGGTAGTGATAAAAAAATGATCTCTAGGTAGTTCATCGACCATATACGAGATGCGCTGGATTTTGTTTGTGGCAGGTTAGGGTTGAAGGCAAAAGATGAGATCATGTCATATTGACACTTATTCCCCATTGGCAATAAAATTGCTGACAGGGAGAGCGTTTAGAACTAAGCAAAAATGGCAAAAGAGAAGGAGACGAAAGAAACCGTTGAAGAAACTAATGTAGCTACTGAAGAGCAACCAACGGAAGAAACGACAGAAAATGAGGCACAAGCCGAATCTGAGGCACAAGAAGAGGATGATTTGACCCCGGAAGAAAAGCTGGAGATTGAATTAGGTGAGGCCAAAGACAAATACTTAAGGCTGTACTCTGAGTTCGAAAACTTCAGAAGACGTAATGCCAAAGAAAGAATTGAGCTGATCAAGACAGCTTCTTCTGACCTAATGACAGAATTACTGCCAATCGTTGATGATTTTGAAAGAGCCAATCAGGCCAACGAAAAGCAAGAAGATATCGAGGCGGTTAAAGAAGGTTTCGATTTGATTCACCAGAAGCTTTTGAAATCACTAGAAAGCAAGGGGCTAAAACTAATGGAAACGGAAAAGGGAACTGATTTTGATGCTGATTTGCATGAAGCAGTTACGCAGTTTCCAGTTGAGGAAGAAGATTTAAAAGGAAAAATAATCGACACTGTTGAGAAGGGTTATTACCTGGGAGAAAAGGTAATTCGCTTTGCTAAAGTGGTCATAGGATCTTAATTATGGCGAAGAGAGATTACTACGAAATTCTAGGAGTAAGTAAGGGGGCGTCAGACGATGAGATGAAAAAGGCTTATCGCAAAATGGCGATCAAGTACCACCCTGATAAAAACCCTGACAATCCAGAAGCAGAAGAGAAATTCAAAGAGGCCGCTGAAGCCTATGAAGTGCTCAGCAATGCCGAAAAGCGTGCGCAGTATGATCGATTCGGTCATGATGGTATGCGTGGTGGCTTCGGTGGTGCCGGAGGCGGCATGAATATGGAAGACATCTTCTCCCAGTTCGGAGATATCTTCGGTGGTGGCGGCAGTCCCTTCGAAAGTTTCTTTGGTGGCGGAGGTGGTGGCCGCAGGCAACGTAAAGGTTCGGCACTACGCATCAAGCTGAAGCTTAATCTTGAAGAAATTGCCAACGGTGTCGAAAAGAAGATTAAGGTAAATCGTCTGGTAAATGCCGAAGGTGTCACCTTTAAAACTTGTCCTACCTGTGGGGGCTCTGGCCAGATGAAGAAGGTGGTGAATACCATGTTAGGGCAAATGGTTTCTGCAACTACATGTAGCTCTTGTAGTGGTAGTGGTCAGGTCATTGACAAGCGACCTCCAGGTGTGGATAGCACGGGTCTGGAGATGCAAGAAGAAGTTATTCCAATCAAAATACCCGCGGGTGTTGGTGATGGCATGCAGCTCTCTATGTCCGGCAAGGGGAATATGGCCCCTGGTGGAGGCGTTCCTGGTGATCTCCTTATTGTTATTGAGGAAGTAGAACATGAGTTGCTCAAACGTGATGGCACGAATGTAGTATTCGACTTGTTTGTCAACTTTGCAGATGCTGCGCTGGGTCAAAGCATGGAGGTACCTACCATCGATGGTAAGGTGCGGATCAAACTTGAACCAGGAACACAAAGTGGAAAAATCCTTCGACTAAGGGGTAAAGGTATTAAGGATATTAATGGATATGGTAAAGGCGATCAGCTGATCCATGTTAATGTTTGGACACCTAAAAAGCTTTCGAAAGAAGAGACTGAGATTTTGGAGAAACTTCGAGATTCTGAAAACTTCGAGCCAAAACCAGGAAAAGGAGAAAAAGGATTTTTTGACCGTATCAAAGAATTCTTTTAGAGATACATATAAAAAGGAATTTAGGCCCCGCCCCGAAACTTCGGGGGTCGGGGCTCTTTTTATGAACGTCAGTTACATTTCCAATCAAATCAAGTATACTTCGCATTGAAATATTCCGGGTGTAACCCAAACTCTAAACAAAACGTAAGGAACTGAATGCAAAAAGTACTTTTACTAGTAGCCATAGTAGGGATTGCAGGGATGAATGTATTGGCTCAAACAAAAAAGCACTTTACTGTGCAAGACGAAGGTGCTTGCGAGAAGGTATATTTCCATTTAAAAGCCGCTTCAGGCACCTGTGAAATCCGTACGAGAAAAGGCGACTACCCTATTAATATATTGGGTAGCCATAATGAAGAATACATTACCAGTGACTTTGGTCAAAAGCATGAAGGGAAAGTCCTCAGCGCTTGGTTAAACCTCAAAGACAATGGTAATGAAGGCTTCGGTGCGAAGATATCTAAGATCATCGGTAAGAAGACAGTGGATAATGACAATTACTGGAATATCTATTTCACGGACTTTAAACCTTATACACTAGACCTTAACTATGGGGTGGGAAAAGCTTATGTAGACCTATCTGATATAGCCGTTGAGAATTTAAAAATCAGTTCGGGCAATGCTCATGTGAAAGTGGGCTACCTCTCCAAGCTTCAGAATAAAATGGAGATGGACACCTTTATGGTGAGTGTTGATTTGGGGGACGTAGAAATTGAAAGACTTAATCTTGCGAGAGCTAAGAATATCTTGGCAGAAGTAGGTTTTGGGACACTCGTCATGGGTTTTGAAGAGCTACCGCAGAGAGCGAGTGAGATTTGGGCCAGAGTAGGCGCAGGTTCCTTGGAGATCAATTTACCCAAGGAGGACATTCCTATTATCGTTAGAATGAAGGACACATCCTATCGCAAGTTTAAGATACCTCCAGGATTTGAGAAGATCAGAGATAATGTTTTTGTCAGTTCTAGCTACTCACCAGATGCTGAAAACCTATTGGAGTTTAATATTGATCTGTCCATGGGGAGCGTGATTTTCAGAAACTAATTAAATCTTAGCAGCTGTTTTCATCCGCAAAACGCCCTCTCGTTCCGCTTAACTTTTAATCAAACTTAGTATTTACTGTTTTTTCTAATTAGCGTGCGTATTGAGGTTTTATACTTCAAAGCGATTATTTTTATTCACCATTAAATTGAAACACAGTGAATATTCTCGAAGCGAATAACGTCACTAAAAACTATGCCGCACACAAGGCATTGGATGACGTGAGTATCGCAATACCAAAACAATCCATATTTGGGCTTTTAGGCCCAAACGGAGCGGGTAAAACCACGCTCATCAGGATTATCAACCAAATCATTATGTGCGATGAAGGTGAGGTCACCATAAAAGGTGAAAAGCTCAACCCCAAACACATCAAGGACATCGGGTACCTGCCGGAAGAAAGAGGCCTTTATAAGAAGATGAAGGTCGGTGAGCAACTGATGTACCTGGCACAACTAAAGGGATTGCCAAATGGCGAAGCTCGGAAAAGAATCAAGCATTGGTTAGACAAACTCGGCTTGACCGAGTGGGCTGGAAAGAAAGTCGAAGACCTGTCAAAGGGTATGGCGCAAAAGATTCAGTTTATCGCTACGGTGCTACATGAACCAGATATTCTGATTCTGGATGAGCCATTTTCAGGTTTCGATCCAGTGAATGCCAACCTGATTAAGGATGAGATCTTTGAATTAAGAGATAAAGGGTCTACAGTGATCTTTTCTACACATAGAATGGAGTCAGTAGAACAGCTTTGCGATGACATCGCACTAATCAACAAGTCTCAAAAGATTCTGGATGGAACCAAAAAGGACATCAAAAACTCCTTCAAATCAGGAAAGTATGTGGTGAACTACAAAGGATCTTTAAATGGTTTGAATACCAAATTTGACGTACTAGACACGACTGTGGTTGAGGACGACCTGTCAGAATCAACCGTTCAAGCCAGCGAAGGCCAGTCGCCAAATGACATCCTAAAAGAACTTATCGGTCTTATCGAAGTGCATTCATTTGTCGAAGTGGTGCCTTCTATTAATGACATTTTCATCGACATCGTAGAAGGAGGTAAATCATGAAACAGATATTCTTAGTACTTAAGAGAGAGTACATGACCAGAGTCAAGAAGAAGTCATTCTTATTGGCGACTATTTTGACACCTCTAGTGATGCCAGCGATCATATTTGCGATCGTATACTTTGCAACACAAGAAAAAGAATCAAGAAGCGACAAAGTCTTGGTTTTAGATGAGAGTGGTTACTTCACAGATGCTTTTGATGTTACAAGCTTTGAGTTTGAATACATCACGGGAGATTTAGAATCTGCAAAACAGGATATGCTAGATCAGGGGGCTTTCGGTTTGTTGTATTTGCCAAGTGTCGATCTTTCTGATGCTTCAGTGATTGATTTCTCTGGTTTTGAATTGTACTCCAAAACAAACCCGAGTATTCAGGCTATGAGTCGTCTGGAGGGTGATATTCGCAATAAACTTGAGGATATAAAACTTGATAGATCCGGTCTTGACCCAACATTAATCAATAACCTGAAGGTTCGCGTAGACCTGGATTCCTTTAATATTTCGGAAAGTGGTGAGGCTCAGAAGAGTAATGCCAAATTGAGCTTTGCGATCGGCTATGGTACTGGCTTCCTGATCTATATGTTCATTTTCATCTACGGTGCGCAGATCATGCAATCTGTTTTGGATGAGAAGACCTCACGAATTGTAGAAGTAATCGTTTCATCTGTCAGACCTTTCCAATTGATGATGGGTAAGGTACTAGGGGTAGGAGCAGTTGGCTTCACACAATTATTGATTTGGTTTGTGTTGATCGGTGGTTTAGGTACAGTGGGTTTAAGTATACTGTCGGGTGATAGTGCAGTGATGGAAGCTGCATCTCAACAGGTGCCTCAGGAAGCTATGGAGCTAACCAGTCAACAAGAAATGGCCATGGAAATCCAAGCCATGATTGATACTGTGCCGGTGGTAAAGATTTTGCTCTGCTTCCTGTTCTTCTTTATGGGAGCGTACCTACTATATGGTGCACTTTATGCGGCCATTGGTTCGGCAGTGGATAGCATCCAAGATGCGCAGCAATTTATGTTCCCGATTATCATACCGATTATTGCCTCTATTATGGCCATGTTCTTTGTATTGGACGACCCTAACGGGGGCTTAGCGGTGACATTGTCACTTATTCCATTTACGTCACCAATCATTATGATGGCCAGAATTCCATTTGGAGTGCCGGATTGGCAATTGGCACTTTCTATGGTGTTACTGATTGCTGGCTTCATTGGTACCCTTTGGATGGCAGGAAGAGTTTATCGCATCGGTATTTTAATGTATGGTGTTAAGGTAAATTGGAAAACCATCGGTAAATGGTTTACAATGAAAGTCTAGAGTACATATTATCACAAATAGTACTAAATCCTCATTGAGTCTCAATGGGGATTTTTTTATGATATCCATCATAATTTTAAACTCGAATTGGTCATACGAAGACCAGTGACAAGATCATTATTATCCGTGATGCATATCACCAGATGTGCATACTTCCGGAAATATCTTTGTCTCAATATCTAAACCGAGATTGTGATGAAGAAACCAATTGTAAACCTCTTAATGACATTGTTGATTTTCGCAGGAATGCTCAGCTGTGGAGGCAGTCAGAGTAAGATTGACGAAATCAAGGCCAAGACCCAGTCAGCACCTGCTGATCCAATGGCGGAGTGGGAATCAAATAAGGGGATAGGACCCGTTACAAGCCTAGTTCTTCCCAGCGAGATGGACCCTGAATTAATCGCTAATGGTCAGCAGATTTTTGAGTCTATGTGCTCTGCATGCCACAAGATTGATAAAAAATTCATCGGCCCTTCACCCAAAGACATTCTGACAAGAAGAACCCCTGAATGGACAATGAATATGATCTTGAACCCCGATGAGATGGTTCAAAAAGATCCTATAGCTAAGCAGTTATTAATCGAAGCCAACGGTTCGCCAATGGCCAATCAAAACCTTAGTGAAGAAGACGCAAGAGCGGTCTTGGAGTATTTCAGATCGCTTTAACAAATAACCTTAAACAGTAATACTATGACGGCAATCAGATTAAAAATTTTAGTACTACTCCTACTGACAGGCTCAATTCTGGCTTGCAGTAATAGTAGTCAGACGGAGAGTTCGACAGCCGAACCAAAGGCTTCATCTCATCCACTAGGACAGGCGTCAGTACAAGATGACGTTTCGGACAAGAACATACTTCAGGTAGCGATTGGCTCTGACGCGCATACCACTTTGGTGGCTGCTGTTCAAGCCGCTCAAATTGAACATGTATTAGTCAACGCAGGACCATTGACAGTTTTTGCACCAACCAATGATGCCTTTGCTGCATTGCCAGAAGGGACAGTAGATAATCTACTAAAACCTGAGAATAAGGCTGATTTGGCCACGATTCTGACAAGGCATGCAGCTCCCGGCTCATTTAACATCGAAGGGTTGAAGAGAGAAGCAAGCAAGGGCCGAAAGATATACATGGCCACAGGAGACTACTTAGAAGTAACTGTGGATGGAGATGAGATTTGGGTTGCTGGTGCCAAAGTGGTGGCTACAATTCAAACGTCTAATGGAATCATCAATGTGGTAGATAAGGTAATTCTGCCGCAGTAATCAAAGAAATATAGAGAAATGAAGAAAATTATAAATTCAATTTCAGTCGTCATTAGTGCTTTAGTGATACTGACGATTGCAGGCTGTTCTCAGAACGGTGGAAGTAATGGAGCACTTGGTAGCAATATTGCCGAACGAGTGTATGTAGCACCTGGTGAACATGACGAGTTCTATGCCTTGGTATCGGGCGGCTTTAGTGGTCAATTGGCCGTTTATGGCTTACCGTCAGGAAGATTGTTTAGGGTAATACCTGTATTCTCAGTAGATGCTGAGAAAGCATATGGTTTTAATGAGGAGACCAAACCAATGCTGAACACCTCGCATGGATTTATTCCTTGGGATGATTCGCACCATCCGGATATTTCGCAGACCAATGGAGAATTAGACGGCCGCTGGGTATTTATCAATGGAAACAATACACCTAGAATAGCCAGAATTAGCCTGTCTACTTTCGAGACAGAAGAGATCATTGAGTTGCCGAATAGTGCGGGTAATCATAGTTCCTCATTTGTTACCGAAAACACAGAGTATGTGGTAGCGGGAACACGTTTTTCTGTACCAGTACCACAGGCTGATATTTCAATTGACGAGTACAAGGGGAAATTCAAAGGCGCCATGTCCTTCATCAAAGTAGATGATGAAACGGGTCATATGGACCTGTCTTTTCAGATAATGATGCCAGGATTTAACTATGATTTAGCACATCCAGGAAGAGGCAAGTCGCATGGTTGGATGTTCTTCTCGACTTACAATACTGAGGAGGCAAATACTTTGTTAGAAGTAAATGCTTCCCAAAATGATAAGGACTTTATTGCAGCTATCAATTGGAAAAAAGCCGAAGAGCTAATTGCTGCGGGCGAGTTTGACGTGATGCCAACAGAATATGCACATAATGTATATGATGAAGCGACTCATACGGCAACTTCTGAAATCAAAAAAGAAGTGAGGGTGATTGATCCCTCTAAGCACCCAGGCCTTGTATACTTCTTGCCAACACCAAAGTCGCCACACGGTTGTGATGTAGATCCAACCGGAGAATATATCATCGGTAGCGGTAAGTTGGCGGCTGCCTTAACAGCACATTCATTTACTAAGATGCTGGATGCCATTGAAAACGAGAAGTTTGATGGTGAAGCTTACGGGATTCCAATTCTCAATTACGAAGACGTAGTGGCAGGTACAGTTCAACAAGCTGGTTTAGGCCCTTTACATACTGAGTTTGACGGTAAAGGAAATGCTTACACTACATTCTTTATCAGTTCGGAGGTGGTGAAATGGAAAGTTGGTACTTGGGAGGTACTTGATCGACAGCCTACTTATTATTCAGTAGGTCACCTGATGATTCCTGGCGGTAACTCAAGAAAACCATTTGGCAAGTACGTTTTGGCCATGAATAAAATTACCAAGGATAGATATTTGCCGACAGGCCCAGAATTGACCCAGTCAGCACAATTGTATGATATCTCTGGTGATAAGATGGAACTACTGCTTGATTTTCCAACGGTAGGAGAGCCTCACTATGCAGCCGGTATTCCAGCGGATTTAATTAAACCAATGCAAACCAAAATCTACAAACTGGAGGACAATCAACACCCATATGCGGCTAAGACCGAGAAGGAAACCAAAGTAACAAGAAATGGCAACGAGGTTCATATTTATATGACCACCATTCGAAGCCACTTTGCTCCGGATAACATCGAAGGAATCAGAGTAGGTGATAAGGTCTATTTTCATGTGACCAATCTTGAGCAGGACTACGATGTGCCACACGGTATCAGTATGATTGGTGCTCAGACTTCTGAGCTCCTCATTATGCCTGGTCAAACCGAAACCTTTGTTTGGGAACCGAAAAAAGTCGGTGTATGGCCTTTCTACTGTACAGATTTCTGCTCTGCACTGCACCAGGAAATGCAAGGATACGTCAGGGTTTCCCCTAGAGGCTCCAATAGAGCCTTGAAATGGAGTCTTGATGGAGACTAGTTGATTAGAGATGGGCGGCTTTAGTCTAGGGGGCTGCCCTCTCTTTATTGGCAAACACACATACCCTCAATGTCATCAGACATTTAGAGTGGCAGAACCCAGCATGAACTTTAAATAAACAGATATGAAGAAGTCGAAACTTTTGATGATTGTCGGTGCACTACTATTGCTGCCTTTGTTCGTATTGCCACTGTGGAATATCACACTGGAGGCCCCGCAATACCCGGATGCTATAGGTATGGATATATACATTAACAAGTTTGCAGACGCCCAACCCAATGATATCAAGAATATCAATATCATGAATCACTATGTGGGCATGAAAGACATTCCAGAGACTATCCCTGAGTTTGAAATTTTTCCAAAGGTGATTCTCGCCATGGTTGTTCTGGGTTTGATTATTGGATTTATGGGCAGAAAGAAGCTGTACCTAACATGGTTTACATTGATGGTGGTTTTGGGAAGCATTGGCATGTATGATTTCTACCAATGGGAGTATGATTATGGCCATGATCTGAAAGAAACAGCAGCCATAAAATTCACTACCCCCGATGGTGAACCCATGGCCTATCAGCCACCATTAATCGGTGCTAAAATGATCCTCAATTTCAAGGCCATCTCTATGCCGAGGGCAGGAGCCTATTTGATGTTCATGGGGATGGGCCTTACAGTATTAGCATTCTATCAGGCGAAAAAAGAAGAGAGCTATGAAAAGGAACTGGCTATTGCTTAGTGTATTAATTGCATTAGCGTCTTGTGAGGTTGAGCCTCAAGAGATAAACTATGGCAAAGATGGGTGCAGCTTTTGCAAAATGACCATAGTCGATACAAAGCATGCCGCACAAATTGTGACCACAAAGGGTAAGAATTTTAAGTATGATGCGATTGAATGTATGATCAATCATTTGAACCAGTGGGATGAGGTGTCCATTGAATTTTATCTTGTCGCAGACTATGCAAATCCAAAAATCTTAGTTGATGCCCAAAGAGCACATTTTATTATCTCCGAAGAGATACCGAGCCCAATGGGTGCCAACCTTTCAGCTTTTGGGAATGCTGAAGACTTGCAACCGCATATCGTTCATAGTTCGGCTCGCACCTTTGGTTGGGACCAACTTCTGGATGAGTTTAAGCATAAGCAATGAGAAACTGGTTCCTGACTTTTCTTCTCTTCATTATTTCCATTCCGTTTTATGGAGGCACTATTGAAGTTTGTCAGAAGTGCAATGTCCAGACCTTGGAGGAAGCCTATGCCATCGCTGAACCATATGATACCTTAATCATTAGAGCTGGGACCTATGAGGCAATAGACTTTGAAGTCAGAAAGCCACTGACATTAATTGGAGATATCGGAGCTGTTTTAGATGGTAAATCCAAAAGCTATATACTTAAAATTTTAAGCGATGATGTACATGTGCTTGACCTTAAACTTATTAATGCTGGAAGGAGCTATACCAAAGACTTTGCGGCTATATATGTGAGTGGGGCGAATCGTTTCAGCATTCTAAGAAATACCATCATAGATCCATTCTTTGGCATTCTGATAGAGAAATCCCATCATGGAAAGATAGCTTCAAATGTTGTGGAAAGTAATCGGCTTAGAGAAGACGATGCTGGCAATGGAGTTCATGCCTGGCACTGTACCGATCTGACCATTGAAGACAATGAATTGAGTGGTCTTCGTGACGGTATCTATTTAGAGTTTGTAGAAGAGAGTTTGGTTACGGGGAATAACAGTCATAACAATATTCGGTATGGGCTTCACTTCATGTTTTCAAACCACGATAAGTATTTAGACAATACATTTCGAGAAAACGGTGCTGGCGTGGCCGTCATGTTTTCCAAATTTATAGAGATGAGGCGCAACCGTTTTGTTCAAAACTGGGGTACTGCTTCCTATGGGCTTTTGCTCAAGGAGATTTATGATGCCGAGGTAGTCGACAATACTTTCGAAGAGAATACGATCGGCATATTCATTGAAGGGTGCACGAGAGTCAATTATCTATCGAACGATTTCAGGAGAAATGGATGGGCGGTTAAGGTAAGTGGAGGTTCATATACAAATGTCTTTTCCAGAAACAACTTCCTGAGCAATTCTTTCGATGTTTCATACAACTCCAAAATGAATGACAATAAGTTTGAGGGCAACTATTGGAGTTCTTATTCGGGTTATGATCTGGATAAGGACAACATAGGTGACGTTCCCTACAGACCTGTTAAACTCTTTTCTTATGTGGTAAACAAGACGCCAGAGACCATCATTTTACTCAGAAGCCTCTTTGTTGACATCATTAATTTCTCAGAGCGCGTTTCTCCAGTTTTTACGCCCGATAATCTCATAGATAATGCACCAGCCATGAAAAGCTTTTCAGATGATCAGAATTGAAAACTTACATAAGCGATTTGGCAAACTTCAGGTTTTGGATGGCGTCACATTCGAAATAGAGGAGGAGGGTGTAGTAGCTGTGTTAGGACCTAATGGTTCTGGCAAGACCACTATTCTTAAAACGATTCTTGGGATGGTGCTCCCTCAGGATGGCGAAATTTACTTTGACAATCAGCCTGTCTTGAATAACTGGGATTATAGAAACCGGATAGGGTATATGCCACAAATCGCTCGATTTCCTGATAATCTAACAGTTCGAGAGTTGATTGCTATGATCAAGAATATTCGTGATGTTACTGCTGATGAAGATGCATTGATCGAACGGTTTGAGCTACAAGCTTCTATGGGTAAGAAGCTGGGTCAACTATCTGGAGGCACTAAGCAGAAAGTCAATATCGTGCTGACCTTTATGTTTGACAGCCCACTGCTCATTCTCGATGAGCCTACGGCAGGTTTGGACCCTGTTTCGCTGATTCGATTGAAAGAACTGATACAAGAAGAAAAAGCAAAAGGGAAAACTTTTCTAATCACGACTCATATAATGAGCCTGGTTGAAGAGCTCTCTGACCAGATTGTCTTCTTGTTAGAGGGTCAAATCTTCTTTCAGGGTTCTGTTGAAGCTCTGAAGGCGCAAACAGGGCAAAAGAACCTTGAACATTCCATCGCTAAAATATTAGAAACCGATGCTTAAGATATTGAAATATAGCTTTGCGGATCTTGCTCGAAGCAGATGGAGTTATGTCTATTTGGCCTTCTACCTATTGCTCGGGTTTGTCCTGCTATTCCTCAATAATGACCTTTCAAAGGCGGTCATTACCTTGATGAATGTGATTGTGGTCTTAACGCCCATGATCGGCACCATATTCGGTATTATGTATTTCTACAGTGCAAGGGAATTCACAGAACTATTGTTATCGCAGCCCATTAAACGAAGGGATGTTTTCCTGGGTCAATATCTCGGCATTGCACTTTCGCTATCGCTAAGTCTGATCGTTGGACTAGGCATACCTTTTATAATATATGGTGTCGCTCAATCATCCGAAATTTGGGACTTCACGCTACTGCTCTTAGTTGGTGCATTCCTCACCTTTATTTTTGTGGCTCTTTCGGTTAACATTTCGCTGCGCAATGAAAACAAGGTCAAAGGTTTTGGCTATGCGATTTTGCTATGGCTGTTTATGGCTGTGATATATGATGGGCTATTCCTGGTCTCATTGATTATGTTCGATGATTATCCCCTGGATAAATTCACACTCTTTGCCAGTATGTTTAACCCAATTGATCTATCCAGAATTCTGGTTCTTCTCAAGCTGGATATTTCAGCCCTGCTGGGCTACACTGGAGCCCTTTTCCAGAACTTCTTTGGCAATGGTTCAGGAATGATCATATCTCTGATCGTTTTGAGCTTATGGTCAGTACTCCCGGTAGGATTCCTAATAAGAACAGCGAAAAGAAAGGATTTTTAGAGATTGGTCTGTGGAAGACTATGCATTGAAGTTCGCCTGATGGCTGAGCTTGGCACTGTCTATCACTTTTATTTTTCGATTGTCGATCTCAATCAAGCCCTCATCTTTAAATTCAGATAACAGCCTTATTACAGTCTCGGTGGTTGAGCCTGTTATGCTGGCGAGGTCTTTTCGCGTAAGGTTAATGGCGATTGACTCACTCTTTTGACCTTCCATTTTATAGGTTTCTTTCAACATAAGAAGTACAGAGGCCAATCTTTCGCGCACATTTTTTCCAATGAATTGGGATAATTTCTGTTCCATTATACCCAAGTCTTGACATACAAACTTTAACAGCTTTTGCATGAATATGGGATTACTACTAATCACCTCCAAAAAATCCTCTTTCGGA
Organism: Roseivirga sp. 4D4; assembly: GCF_001747095.1. Taxonomy (NCBI): domain Bacteria; kingdom Pseudomonadati; phylum Bacteroidota; class Cytophagia; order Cytophagales; family Roseivirgaceae; genus Roseivirga; species Roseivirga sp. 4D4. The sequence goes on along the minus strand of NZ_MDGP01000001.1, from coordinate 2,873,909 downwards.
ATAAAACAGATTACAGCTTCCTCGAGTACGGTAGCCGTCATGCTATAAAGTTCCTCGCTCAGTAAAGAGCGATAACCCAAGAAGTCATTTTCCTTTACTATGTATAAAATTTGTTCCTTATCATTTGGACCAACATGTGTGACTTTGACCTTACCAGAGTGAACACAAAACAAACCCATTGGTGTGGTTCCCTGATAGTACAGTATCTGACCTTTTTTATAAGCTACTCTTGACTTTCGACTGGCGATCTTGGTCATTTCCTTGTTGTCTAACTCTGATAAGAGTGACATATGACCCGATAGACAGATTTGGCATTGAAGATGCAGTTCACTCATAAGTCGGTTCAGAATATAGGCTTAAGTTAAGTAGGAGCTGGCTAATAACCTATATCGTCTACTTTGGCTCGGGGCAATCGCTCCATTTGATTACACTGACATTTATGCGATTCCGGAAAGAAGGTCGTTCAAAGGGTGAGATTTTTATTACTTTTCGGTATGCAAAATCCTTTCAAAGGGGCTATCAATATTGATTTCTACACCAATCAGGCTAGAATAAAGTGGTTTATCCTGATCGTTGCGATTATCATTGGTGGAGGATCGATCATCTATACTAATAGCTTGGTCGCTAAGCTGAAGAAAGGAGAAGAGGAAAAAATAAGGCTATGGGCTCAGGCCGTTGAGTTTTCGAGTCTACCGGAGGTAGATGCCTCGGCATTGACTTTTATTTCTAACAACATTATCGGTCCTGATAATACCTTACCGGTGATAGTAGTTGATTCTGCAACACAGCAAATCTATGATGCTAGAAACGTTGGCGAAGACGAAGGTCTGAGAGAAAGAATGCTTCGGAAAATGAGGTCTGAAAACGATCCCTTTAAGATCATAGTTCATAATGGTCCGAATGGGGAGATTTCAGATATTCAATACGTCTATTACCGTAATTCTTATCTGCTAAGGCAACTCAGTACTTACCCCTATATCCAGCTTTCGGTCATCGCCATATTTGGGTTCATCGCCTATTTGGCTTTCAGTTATTCTCGCAGATCAGAACAAAACAGAGTTTGGGTAGGTATGGCGAAGGAAACAGCGCATCAACTGGGTACACCGCTCTCGTCACTGATTGCCTGGGTAGAATACATCAAGGGAATGGACGAGATGAAAGGGAGAGATGATATCATCGTAGAGCTGGAAAAGGATGTTGTCCGACTCGAAATGATCACGGAACGTTTCTCCAATATAGGTTCGGTGCCCGTACTGAAAAGACAGAATGTTTATGATACTGTAAATGGACTTCTGAACTATTTAAAACCAAGAGTTTCATCCAAAGTCAACTTTAATATTGAAGGTACGTCCCAAGAGATTGAGGCCAATCTGAATAAGCCGCTCTTCGAATGGGTTTTAGAAAATATCGTGAAGAATGGTGTGGATGCGATGAGTGGTATTGGAAATATAACCGTCACTATCGGTCAGGAATCAGAACATGAGGTATTCGTAGACATTGCCGATGATGGTAAGGGCATTGCCAAAGGGAAAGCCAACGAGGTTTTCAAACCTGGCTTTACTACCAAAAAAAGAGGCTGGGGTTTGGGGCTTGCACTGGTAAAACGCATCATTGAAAACTACCACAATGGACGCATTTTTGTCAAATCCTCTCAGGCCGATGTGGGTACAGTTTTCAGGATCATTTTATCGGCCTAATCCAGTTGTAAAATATACCCGCTATTTTCGAGATAAGCCTTTGGTTTAATACATTATACACATACCTTTGCACCCAGAAAATTAATCGCATTTTTCCTTTCTTAATAAAGAATAACAAATGGCAAATATTGGAAAGATCACTCAGGTAATTGGCCCGGTCGTAGACGTAAGTTTCGATGCTGAAAGCGCTAAGTTGCCGAACATTCTTGACGCATTAGAAGTAACAAAAGAAAACGGTCAGAAAGTAGTATTAGAGTGTCAGCAGCACCTAGGTGAAGACAGAGTAAGAACCATCGCGATGGATTCTTCAGAAGGCTTGACTAGGGGTATGGACGTAACTGATACTGGCGTGGCTATCTCAATGCCTGTTGGTGAAGACATCAAAGGTAGACTCTTCAACGTAGTTGGTGAAGCTATTGACGGTATCCCTCAGCCAAAAGGAGATAAGAGACTTCCTATTCACAGGGCTGCTCCAAAATTCGAAGATCTTTCTACTTCAACAGAGGTTTTATTCACAGGTATCAAAGTAATCGACTTGATCGAGCCTTACGCAAAAGGTGGTAAGATTGGTTTGTTTGGTGGTGCTGGTGTAGGTAAGACAGTATTGATCCAGGAGTTGATTAACAACATTGCGAAAGCATATTCTGGACTTTCAGTATTTGCTGGTGTTGGTGAAAGAACAAGAGAAGGTAATGACTTGCTTCGTGAGATGATTGAGTCTGACATCGTAACCTACGGTGAGGAGTTTAACGAATCTATGGAAGCTGGTGGCTGGGACCTTACAAAAGTAAGCAGCGAAAAACTTGCTGAGTCTAAAGCAACCTTCGTTTTCGGTCAAATGAATGAGCCTCCAGGTGCGAGAGCAAGAGTGGCCCTTTCAGGTCTTACTATCGCTGAATATTTCCGTGATGGTGATGGCGATGGCCAAGGAAAAGACATCCTATTCTTTATTGACAACATCTTCCGATTTACTCAAGCGGGTTCTGAGGTATCTGCCCTTCTAGGTCGTATGCCTTCAGCGGTAGGTTACCAACCAACTTTGGCAACAGAGATGGGTGCGATGCAAGAAAGAATTACATCTACTAAGAATGGTTCAATTACATCTGTACAGGCGGTTTACGTACCTGCAGATGACTTGACTGACCCGGCTCCAGCGACAACATTTGCTCACTTGGACGCAACAACGGTACTTTCAAGAAAGATTGCTGAGCTAGGTATTTACCCAGCGGTGGATCCATTGGATTCTACTTCAAGAATCTTGACCGCGGATATCTTAGGAGATGAGCACTATGACTGTGCACAGCGTGTGAAGGAAACTTTGCAGCGTTATAAAGAACTTCAAGACATTATCGCCATCCTTGGTATGGATGAATTGTCTGACGAAGATAAATTGGTTGTATCACGTGCTAGACGTGTACAAAGATTCCTTTCTCAGCCATTCCACGTAGCAGAGCAGTTTACTGGCCTTGCAGGGGTATTGGTAGACATCAAGGATACTATCAAAGGTTTCAACGAAATCATGGATGGTAAGCACGATGATCTTCCTGAGGCAGCATTCAACTTGGTAGGTACTATCGAGGAAGCTAGAGAGAAAGGTGAGAAATTGTTGGCTGAGGCAGCCGCTAACTAAGCAATACTATGTTATTAGAAGTTGTAACTCCAGATAAGAAGATATTTGAAGGCGAAGCGTCTTCAGTGACTTTCCCTGGAAGTGATGGCGAGTTTCAAGTACTTAGCAATCACGCTCCAATGATTAGTGCCTTGGGTAAAGGTAAAATGACCATCAAGGCTTCTGGCCAAGATGAAGTGGTCGTGATCGATGGCGGTGTAGTTGAAGTACTCAACAATAAAGTGATTGTGCTAGCAGAGTCTGTTATTGAGGACTAAGCTTATCCACTATAGATAATCAGAAAGCCCTGACGCAAGTCAGGGCTTTTTTTGTTTCAAGCTTGAGCCAAAATTAAAATGATCAATGTCGTGTTGACGAGAAAGTTGGCTACTAGATTCAGTAAGGTCTTATTCTGATACTTTGGCACCTCTGACTTAATATTTGAGGAGATAATAAGCGCATAAACAAAGAGCACCATATTGATACCAACTGGCAAATAGGAAAATTCTAAATAGTCGTTTGGAACGATTTCATTTCGGCTCGCAGAATAGATGATAAAACCAATGACGACTAATACATTGGTAGTCATCACAATCTTTTTCATCTTTTGATTGAAGGCATCCGAATGAGATATTTTACTCATAAACACAATTTATAAATTCATAAACCATTAATCCTACTCCTATCCAACCAAGGTATCTTTTGCCAACATGTTTCAGAGCACCAATCATTGTTTCTATAGTTGCGGCTCCAAGGTTATTTTGAATTATTGCTTGTATAGAAGAAATCCCCACAGCGGCAGAAGCGCAACTTATGAGTCGATCCCAGTCTATTTCTGAATTTACATCTTGATCGATGTAGTAGCTTATATTGAAGACAAAAGATAGTTCTGCGAGTTGATCATCAGATAGTTCATCAATTTCTGCATGAAGAGCATCTCTCTCTGGTACAGAAAGCTCATTATAAACTTCGGAAGTATAAATTATTGCTCTCATTTCACTGTGGATCACCTCTCCGTTTTCGATTAACGGGTTGAGTATTTCTTCAAGATCTGACTCGGGAATTGTGCTGTTGCCATCTACAATACTTGATTTCTTTGAAGAGAAATTTGGGTAGTCTGTGATGTTATTGACTACTGCAAGAAATGATTGCTGATCTAGGATCAGATGTGTTAAATCCATCTCTAATTCAGAGGGAGCAGTATTATCTATTGAGCAACTTTGTAGTAGTAATATAATCGAAAGGCTAAGTAAGTATTTTTTCATATATAATTTTATTTAAATTCTAGTATAAACCATATTTAAATAAAAATATAAAATTATAATTTAAAATCTGTTGTGCAGATCAAGACTTTTCCGATTTAAAACGAATATGTTTTATTAAAAAGAGATTCTATGTTGTCTGATAAAAACCGTTCTAACAGTTTTTTTGAAGTTAGCATAGTATTCAATATCCACTTCGATAAGTCCGCTCTCTTTTCTCACCTCTTTAATTTCTGGACCATAGAATGCCCCAACTTCAAATACTGATCTTCTGGGATAACCATCATTGTCGGAGATAACGAAGAAATAAGAGTGTGTAATCTCTCCAGTATCATTGCCTGCAGAACCGTATGGGTTCTCCTTTTTGTGAATGCGTAAGGTAAATTCTTCTACTGAATAACTATCCCCAGATAGTAGAGAGCCAATTAATTCCCTTTTATCAGAGTCCTTAATTTCAGTGACTTTTGGTGGGCCTGTCTGAGGTATTAACACTATCGCAAACAAGAGGCTTAAGAGTATCATTTTATGTTGAGGGAGTTCATATTGCTCTTTAAAATTCAATCACTTTTCAAACCTATAAGACATTTAGAAGTACACTTTTGAAACGATTGGCTTTTCATACTCGCCATTTATGCGATTCTGAAGGATGGCAACATTGTATTGATAATTGAGTCGCCAAAGTGTTTTTCTGGAGGGGGAGTCTTTGGGTGCTAAATGTTTTTCTATGATTTCTTCATAAATCAAGATACTAGTTTTGCTAAACGCAATGCTCCTTGCTGGGAGATCGAAAGTAACAAGTCTATCATTGACTAGGCTGTAATATTTGGGATAGAAGGGCATGAGTTTGTTTTGATCTTCATTAGGGTGTGCAAATGACACAGATATCTCGTAGCTGCGCAATGTGTCTAAGCTATTCGCTCCTCTTCTAACCTCCTCGTTGATTCCAACATTAAGGTAACCATAGCCATTTGCAAAAAGACTATCACCTTTTTCTTCTATGGCTATTATCTCGCTAAGAGACTCGATCAACAATGTGTCTTCGAGAACCACATACTGAATATCTGCCCTAAATACCTGTGCTTTTGCCATTTGTGTGAAGCAAATAGCTATACTAATAAGTATGGTTTTCGAATAATGCATTAGTTTAATCGTCTACCGTTCATTCAAACTATTACTTCCGAGGTGGCTTCGCAATTATTAAAAGGAATTTTGAGCATGTTTATGTTCTAAGTTACTTACACATTTTACGAACTCTCAATCATGGTACTGTCATCTTTCAAGGTTAATCTAAAGCCTCTATTCAGAGAGGAACTATTGGTATAATAGCCCATACATTCTCGATGTACTAGCCCACTACTTCTAATAGCGATCACCATAAAACAACCATCTGAGGGAACCGAATCCGTAATAACGAATTGACCCTTTAATTCTTCTCCATATCCCAAAGCCCCTAGGTATGTAGAGTCCAAAGCTGCGGAGGACCGTATGTAGACCTTTTCATATTCAACACTTGATTCGTTTATGATGTATACATTCGGGTTTTCTTTGGGTCCACAGCTATGGATTAAGATGATTATTAATACACAGAATATGTAACTCTTTCTCATTTCACTACTTCTACTGAACATTCGTTATATCAATATTCACCATTCCATACAACCAATGATCCTGTGCAATCATTGCTCCGGAAGATAGATAAGCATAATTCTCCCAGGTGAATTCTATTCCACCAATGGGTATAATGGAAACCCACATCTTGACCGCCACAGGCCTGTAGTCCTCATCCAAAATCCACACGTAAGAATCACCAGGAGTTGTGCCACCTGAGGTATAGGTAACTTTAAGGCCCTGCCTGCCATCTTTAAGGGTTACAATACTGCGTTCCGTTCCGGGATCGAAGGCCTTAAAGGGTGCACATAGCCAGAAGCTATCGTTGTTAAAGAAGTCCCATGAGGTATCCACTATTTCTTTGATTTCGGCACCGGTATAGTCACCTGCATTAGCCACTATCCCAGTTTTAAATCTGGGTTGGAGTGCTACTTCTTTATCATCCCATTTTATACCAACTACGTGGTTTTCCATATCCCAGTCATAGTGGTGAATACCTTTGAAAGTCCAGCTCACTCCTGATGTAGTATCCCAAGCGTATTTACCAAGGGAAGACATCATGCGCTCGGCCATATAATCAGCGTCAAGTCCAGAAACTCCTTCAGGAAGCTCTTCATCCAGAATTAACTTGCCGATAAATAGTATAAGGAATAAGCTAAGCACAATTATACCCAGAATGCGAAATGCCTTTTTCATATCCTTAAGTTAATGAACATGAACAAGAAAGGTTTCTATTTGTCTTCCGAACTCAAGATCCTGACCAAATCGAAACACTCTATGAGAATTGAATCACGATAACTATCTAAAGTCGCATTTAATTCTTTGTCTTGTTTGATAAGGAAATGCACGTTGCAGTTTATCCTTTCAGATCCTAATGCAAATTCGTATATCTCATTGTAGGCAGTCTTAAAAGTCGATAGAGAGAGCCCCAGTTCTTGGATTTCATTTGAAAAAATTGACATTAACTTATTCATCGATAGAATGCCTACGGGTAATGCGACTTGGTTTGCAATTATAGCCCTTGAAGTGGAAAGCAATTTCTTTTTTGCAGTTTCTTCTGTATCAATCATCACTTGTTTTTAATACAATCGATCAATGTCCTTATCCTTGACTTTTATGTTGTCCAGCGTGAGGAATTGCTCCCAGAATTGATCTTCAGGTAATCCGGCTCTAACCACAACAGGTTCCTTCTTTACTGGATGCTCGAAATAGATCCTACGGGCATGTAGGTTGATGCTTTTGTCGGGGTTAGGCTTAGAGAAACCATAACGAAGGTCACCTCTGATAGGGCAACCCATCTCAGCCATGTGTACCCTAATTTGATGTGGTCGACCGGTGAGTGGTTCCACTTCGATTAAATAATGGTTGTTGAGCTTTCCCAGCACTTTGAAATCAGTTTCTGCCTTTTGGCCACCTTCCACTGGTTCAGAATAGGCAGTGGTTACATTTCGCTTAGGATCTTTGACTAACCAGCTCATCAGTCTTCCCTTTTTCTGAGGAGGGTGCTTTTTGACAATCGCCCAATAGGTTTTTTGAACTTTTCGGGTAGCGAAGATTTTATTCATTCGCTCCAATGCCTTGGAGGTTCTGGCAAAAACGATTACACCACTTACGGGTCTGTCAAGCCTATGCACAGGGTGTAAGAAAACAGCACCTGGCTTATTATACTTTTCTTTGATGTAATCTTTACAATGCTCAACAAGGGGTTTGTCTCCGGTGGAGTCACCTTGAATCAGGACACCCGCTGGCTTATTGACAATTAAGAGATGATTATCCTCGTATAGAGGCTGTACTATGGAAGGCATGGGCAAAATTAATCAAAAAAACCGCCCTAAGGACGGCTTCTTCTGCCTTCTTTCATAAAAGATGAAAAGGTATGGTCAGCGATTGTTAAGAGATTTAAAAACAATGCCGTTTTTTGGTTTTTGTGATTTACTCTGATCAAAAGCCTCGCTTATCGAATAGTTCGACACTTGATGAATACCCATTACGGCACCGCCTTGGGCAAGGGCGTGTGTATCATACCTGACGGGTAACACTAGACCATCAACTGAGGTATATTCTTTATACACTTTTAGCAAGGGTCCCATGAATTTGGTGTCCGCAGGAAGGTTGAAAACTTTCATGAGATCTTTATCAACCATAGTATATTTTACCCCTCGCAACTGATAGTTTTCCTTATCTATATAGAGCTCATAGTATTCGTAAGGGCTAGCTTGCTTGTATGTCATGCGTACGGTAAAGAATGACTTGCCCTTTTCTATATACTCAACTTGTTCATCATCCCTCAATTCAAGCTGAACGCCATCATCTTGTGTTATCCAGGGCAGGTTGAGAAAGTAATAGGCAACACCTGCCATCATTCCTGCTGGGTTCTGGATTTTCCAGTCCTCAGACCAGACATTTTTTCCATCAAAGCCGAGCTTAGAGCCGTCATGCCAGGTGATATATGATTTTCGTGAGCCTTGCTGATGGACTTCGTCAGAAACCCATTTCAAACTCCCACCCTGCATGATATGGTTAAAACTCAAGCTTGGCGCCTCAGCCCAAGCTTGGTATCCACCATGCGCTTCGATCATGCTTTGAATTACCTTCTTGGTTTTCTTACTTCTATATTCAGGACCGCCTTGAGCAAACACTTGGTTTGTGTTTAGCGCCACTAAAAGGAAAAGGAGTATAGCAGATTTTGTCTTCATGATTATCAAGTTTTGATCATGAAAACGTAGCTCCAACTAGTTTGATGTTGGGCTTGTAACGAGTGTCATTTTTTGTTCCGTACTGCTTTAGAACTCACTGGTAAAGTGGAACTCAATATCAGGGAAGTTGTCTTGCACCATTTGTAGCCAGGCCTTGGACTCTGCCATAAAGACGAGTTTACCGTCCTTATCCTTGGCAATATGTCTTTGTTTAGAAGCAATAAACTCATTGAGCTTTTTCTCATCTTTAGATGAAATCCAGCAAGCTTTGTACAGTTGCATTCCGGCAAACTCAACCGTGGCACCGTATTCATGCTTTAGCCTATGCTGAATCACTTCAAACTGCAGTTGGCCTACCACACCAACAGCCTTACGACTGCCTAATTCGAAGTTGAAGAGTTGGGCAACACCTTCGTCCATCAGTTGGTTGAGGCCTTTTTCCAGCTGCTTGGTTTTCATCGCATCTTTATTGATTACTTCCCTGAAAATTTCTGGAGAGAAACTCGGGATGCCGCGATACATACCGCCTTCACCATCCGTGAGTGTGTCACCGATTTTGAAATTCCCCGTGTCATAAAGTCCGATAATATCACCAGGATAGGCCTCATCAATCGTCTCTTTGTCCTGTGCCATAAAGGCAGTGGCCTGAGAGATTCTGAATTTCTTGTCTTGGCGGGTATGGAAGTAGTTAGAGCCTCTTTCAAATTTTCCTGAGCAAATTCTCAAGAAGGCAATTCTGTTTCTGTGCTTTGGATCCATGTTGGCATGAATCTTAAACACAAAGCCAGTGAAGTTCTTATAGTCGGGCTCTACATGCTTGTCTTCTAGCATGCGAGCGATCGGCCTGGGAGAGATGGTCAAGAAGGTATCCAAGAGTTCTTTCACACCGAAGTTATTGACGGCTGAACCGAAGAAAACAGGAGCTATATCTCCACTTAAATAGGCTTCTTTGTCCAACGGACCGTAGAGATCATCTAGCATCTCCACATCTTCTCGAAGTTGTTCGGCATATTTCTCACCAATATATTCTTCAAGCTTAGGGTCATTAATATCTTCCAGCTTGGTAGCTTCTTCATGCAATTGCTGCTGGCCAGCTTTGAATAGGCGCAGACTCTTATCGTAAAGGCTGTAGACTCCCTGAAAGGTCTTACCCATACCGATAGGCCAACTTAGAGGGTGAACGTTGATCCCTAGTTTCCCTTCGATTTCATCTAATAGATCATAGGGGTCCTGACCTTCACGATCGAGTTTGTTAATGAATGAGATCACAGGAGTTTTTCTCATTCTACAAACCTCCATCAACTTCTCAGTTTGGATCTCAACGCCTTTCACACAGTCGATGACCATAATTACTGAATCGACAGCGGTCAGGGTTCTATAAGTGTCTTCTGCAAAGTCTTGGTGACCGGGAGTATCTAATAGGTTAATGCGCTTGCCTTCATACTCGAAAGCCATTACCGAAGTAGCAACAGAGATACCTCTTTGCTTTTCAATGTCCATCCAATCCGATCGGGCATGCATATCGATCTTATTCGATTTTACAGCTCCCGCTTTTTGAATGGCACCTCCGAATAACAGAAGTTTTTCCGTTAGGGTAGTCTTACCCGCATCGGGGTGACTAATGATTCCGAAAGTCCTTCTTTTATCGATCTCCTGCGCTAAACTCATTGATACTAAATTGAGCTGCAAAAGTAGTAAAATTTGTGGTGTATTGGCCCTGTACTTAGATCATTCAATAGCCTCAGGAAAACTACTGAAAGGCAATTTCATCAATGAACAACCAGGCAGGCGTGTCCTTACCAGGATGCCAATCGGGGAGGTTTCCGTAGTTTTTGGCAACTACCCTGAGATACTTCAAGTCCGTTTTGTCAAAAGCCAGTTCATGAATGATCATGTGTTTAGGTTCTGGGCCATTAGGAGGGGTGATCGAAAGGGTATTGAGTTTTTGTAAATCATTTGAATTGTTGCCTCCCCAGATTTCTAGTTCGGTGGGGGGGAAAATCCACGAACCGGTATCGTCCAGCGTACTGATAAATACAGATTCCAAGGATCTCGTTTCAGATAGTTCAACCTCCACGACCATATCATCACCATTAAAGCCAAGCCAATTTCCGTCTCGAAAGTTTTCACTTCCTTTCTTTAGGTCGAACAAGGTTTCGATGCCTTTCGCTTTGTAAGTGCCTTTCGGATCGAACTTCAGGTTATTCCTCTTAAATCGATTAGGTCTCACCAGGATAAATGCCTGCTCGGCCTTATCACTGTCTTTCCAACCTTCTTTTTTAGCATACACAGTGACCTTCGAGCTGGCCGTGAGTTCAATCTCTCTTCCCTCGAGAATTTTTGGTGCTGCCGATCCAATTTGATAGTAGATATCGGTATCTGAGAGGCTGTAAGGCACGGTGATGGTCATTTTATCGTCAAAAAAGCTGGATTCATAGACCATCCGAGGCGTATTGAGCTGAACCTCTTCAAATGTTGTATCATCGATTGAGCCACCATTAATGATTGCATCCGGGTAATCTGCCTTGAGCTTTTCCAGGTCTTCGGCATTTACTTTTGTTTGCCATAGGTATAGTTTATCTAAGCTTTCAATATTGAGCATCTGTGCGGCTCCTTTGCGTGTAATATTTGTCCCATAAAGATTTAGGTATTCTAGCTTTCTCAGTTTACGCAATGCGCTGATCATGGCATCATCTGCTACCGTATTGTCAAGATATAGGCGATGCAGGTTCTCAAACTTGGCCACTTCCTTCATAATGGATTTGTCGATGCGGCTTCCTCCAAGGTCGAGGGAATAGACCTGCTCTCTAACCTTTCTCAAGCTTTTGATTTCCGTCAATTGAAGTGAATCATGCTGGCCGATATATACCTCTAGGTAGGGCTTGTCATCTTCGATTTGTTTGAGGCTAACCTTTGTTGTATTAAGTGAAGCTAGCGTTTCAGGAGATACGAAGTCTATGTCGATGGGCTCTTCTGGTGTGAAATAATTGGCGAATACAATTTGAATTGGGTCTTCTTGAGGGACTTCGTTGATGGTTTGATCGAAGGATCCGCCTGAAGCCACCCAATACTCGAGCATTTTGATCTCCTCATTGGTCAACTGAGCCTTTCCTTTTGGCGGCATATGCAATTTCTCTTCTGTTGGTAGCAGCAGGTGACTGATAAAGGTGCTATTCAGCGCGTCTCCGGGTTTTATAATTGCTCCGTTTTCTCCCCCTTTTAAAATCTCTTCCTCTGAGGCAAGGGAGAGTCCTCCTTTGATCTTGTTGGGGTTATGGCAGCTCGTGCATTTGCTTTCAAGAATGGGTTTGACAACTTGGGTGAATACGGGCTCGGTATCAACTAGGGCAGAAGTGGCACTTTCTTCAAATACTTCTGTCAAGAAGCCCTCACCATGGGTGAGCGATGCACCATAATGTCCTGTGACAATGAGTAGAATCGTCAGACCACCGAAGGCTGGGATAAATAGTTTTGCAAAGCCCTGATTTGATCGCATCTGAATTAATAGGGCGGCTATAACCGATGTAGCCAATCCAAACCATTGGTGAAAGGCGAAGGTATTTCCTCCATATCCTCCATTCACTGATAGCAGGTAACCGGCAATAGCGCTAAATACTGCAGAGAATGCGCCTAACCATAGTAGTAGTGCCGCTGGATCAGTATATGAAGGTTTGCCTGCCTTTCGGGCTATAAGCTCGAATAAGAAAGCGGCTAGTAATAGCACGATCGGAAAGTGAAGCACTAAAGGATGCAGTCGTCCTACAAACTGGAATATTGCTGGAAGCCCTGAAATTGGAATGATGATCAATAGAATGAGAAGGACATTCAGCGACCATAAAAAAGCAAGAAGTGACTTGTTTTTAACCCTCATTGCTGAAGAAAAATTTCGTCAATAAATAGCCAACCTGGTTGACCTTTGCCTGGATGCCAGTCTGGTATGGCAGATAGAGGTTTAATCGTGATACGCACATACCTGTATGGCCCATCTACACCCAAATGCCAGAATCTCTTGTAGGCGGTTTCACTAGAGATCATCCCAATCATCCCTATTCTAATTTCTGGTTCAAACTCTTTTCCGTCAAGTGAATGTGAATAGCTCAGGTATTCAGGTCTCATAATCCATGAGTCGGGACTAACCAAGGTACTTAACACTAATTTTTCTTTTTGAACAACCTTACCCAAGTCAATATCAATGGTGACGGGCCCTTGATTATAACCGACCCAACGACCGTCTCGAAAGTTGAACGAGCCTGCCTTTTGGTCATTCAATGTCTTTGCGCCTTCGGCCTGATACGGGCTATTAGGTGTAGGGTTAAGTTTGATTGATGCCAGAGGAGAGGTCATTTTAAAAACATCCACACGAACCATTTTCGAAGCTTCAAATCCTTTTTTGAACGCTTTAAATTTGACGGTACTCGATTGTGTGATGGTCAAAGGCTTTTTGTAGCGTTTAGACTTTCGATTGGGTTCGCTATCATCTAGTGTATATCGAATGACTGCCCCCTCTAAGGCGAATTCACAGCGAATCACGGTGCTGTTTTCGAAGAAGCTCTCTCCCTCGATCTTCACTAGTGGCATTCCCAATTGGTACTCTTGGCCATTCAGTATTAAGCATGAAAACAACATGATAAGCGTCAATATCCTTCTCATATCCTGTTCAGTTTATAAGGATAAACATGTCCCGAATTCCATTGGGCTACATACATGTTTTCCTCGTCATCGATGCAGACATCATGTGGATAGATAAAGACCTTTATCGTCTGGTACATCTCGTTTGGAGTAGTTCCCGAGTAAGTTGGAGTGCTGCCCGCCAGATTAGAAACTACTTTGTTTTCCTTGTCGAGAATGGTAACAAACCCAGAGGGATCGTCTCCATAAGCTCTTGATTTAAGTACCGCGGCATAGAGATAGTCGCCATGAATCACCGGACGACAAACGTAGGCGCCTGGCAAAGGAATTGTCGCTAAATATTCTCCTGAAAGACTGTACTTTTTGAAGGCATTTTCTTCACGTGCGGATACAATCAAAGTTGGATTGTTCTTGTCTCGAGTATCCAGGCAGATGCCGTGCGCATTTTGAAGGTTTTCAGGCTGATTGCCTCGACCTCCAAAGCTTCTAATAAACTCTCCAGCGTGAGAATACTGAGTGACCCACTGAGCACCATAGCCATCGGCTACATAGATATCTCCATTTGGCCCGATGGCAACCTCAGTGGGTATATATTGATCGGCTTTTTCATAATGGCCTGACTCCTTAGGGTGATCCAATGTCATTACGACTTTCCCATCTATCGTAGTTTTAATGACTTGATGGCGATCATTGTCAGAGATGAATAAGAAGTCTTCCCCATTCTCTCGGGATAGCGTCAGGCCATGTGCTCCGGGGTATTCTGTGCCCCAGGATTCCAATAGTTTGCCTGACTTATCATACACCAGCACGTTGTTCTTTGTGTGATTGGTCAGTAGGAGGATTCTTCCTTGGGAGTCCTGAACCATTTCATGGCAATCCTTAACCGGATACCTGGAAGGATCAAGCTTTCCCCACTTGGTGTCAATTCTATATCGATGGGAATTATGACCAAGAATTAATTCCTCGGTGCTGTTGGGAACAAGAAGGGAGGGCATCGCTGCAATTGCTGTGGATGCCGTCAAAGTCTTTTGTACAAATGCCCTGCGATCCATCAAATTATGCTAGAATGTCATGAATAATTCTGCCACCTACATCTGTCAGTCTGAACCTTCTGCCTTGGTACTTATAAGTCAACTGTTCATGGTCAATTCCTAATAAGTGAAGCATGGTGGCTTGGAAGTCATGGACATGCACTGGGTCTTTGGCAATATTATATCCGAAGTCATCCGTTTCTCCATACGATACACCAGGTTTTACACCACCGCCAGCCATCCAAATGGTGAAGCATCTCGGGTGATGGTCACGCCCGTAATTAGTGTTGGTCAAGGTGCCCTGAGAATAGTTCGTTCGACCAAACTCACCACCCCAAATCACAAGGGTGTCATCGAGCATTCCACGTTGCTTCAGGTCCATAATCAGTGCAGCAGAGGCTTGATCCACATCCTTAGCTTGCTTTTCAATCGCCCCTGGAAGATTCTCATGCTGATCCCAACCCATATGGTAGAGTTGGATAAAGCGGACGTCTCTTTCCGCTAGCCTTCTTGCTAAAAGGCAATTGGCGGCAAAAGTACCCGGCTGTGCCACATCGGCCCCATACATTTTATAGATGTAGTCTGGCTCTTGAGAGATGTCCATGGTTTCAGGTACCGAGGTCTGCATTCTGTAGGCTAATTCATACTGAGCGATTCGAGCGTTAATCTCAGGGTCGCCAAATTCGGCTGAGTGAATGGAATTCAATTGAGACAAGTGATCTAGCATGCTTCGCCTATCCATTTTCGACATGCCTTTCGGGTCTTTCAAATAGAGCACTGGATCTTTTCCTGATCTGAACTGTACCCCTTGATGTATGGAGTTCAAGAAGCCATTCCCCCAGAGGCGAGAATACAAAGGTTGACCTTGTGGTCGACCACTTCCCCTTGAGAGCAATACAGAAAATGCCGGAAGGTTATCATTGTCACTCCCTAGTCCATAGCTGAGCCATGAACCCATGCTAGGGCGCCCTGGCTGCTGCGAACCTGTTTGAAAAAAGGTAATCGCTGGGTCATGGTTAATGGCCTCGGTGTGCATGCTCTTTATAAAACAAAGTTCATCCACTACCTTGGATGTATAAGGCATAATGTCACTTACCCAAGCCCTACTTTGGCCATATTGCTTAAAATCGAAGATCGATCCCGCCAGGGGAAAGCTATCTTGCCCAGAGGTCATACCTGTCAAGCGCTGGCCATTTCTGACTGATTCTGGTAGCTCTTCACCATTCATTTGCCTCAGGGTGGGCTTGTAGTCAAACAGCTCCAGCTGAGACGGACCGCCACTTTGGAAAAGGTAAATAACCCGCTTAGCCTTTGGTGCAATGTGCCTGAAATCTTCTGGGCCAGGTTTGCACGTATTGCTGAAAAGGCTTTTTGGAGAAAGGAGTGAGGCTAAGCCCAATCCACCAAGGCCAAGACTGGCCTGAGACAGAAAGTGCCGCCTGTTCATGTTATACTGAAATTCTTCCTCTTCCTTGTGCATATCAGGTCTTAGAAATCGCTTCGTCTAAATTGAAAATTGTATTGATCACAGACATAAAGGCGGCAACTTCAGCTGTTTTCTCCTCTTGTCTGTATTGGCCTACTGTCAAATAGGCCTCAATTTTATCTGGTGCCTGCTCAAACCGCTCTTTTTCCTTTGTTAGAAAGCCTCCTAATATCTCAATCTCTTCATTGGAGGGTGATCTACCCAGTATTTTTTCAAAGGCTAGGTTAAGTCTATCAGTGTCTGATGCTCCCTCGGATAAAACACGGTAGGCGAGTACTCTTGATGCTTCTAATATTTGAGGATCATTCATCATGACCAGTGCCTGCAAAGGCGTATTGGTTTTTTGGCGGTCGACTTCGCAAAGGTCTCTCGAAGCTGCATCGAAAGTCATCATGGCCGGAGGCGGTACGGTACGTTTCCAAAAGGTGTAGAGACTTCTTCGATAGAGGGACTTGCCTTGATCTGGAATGTAATTCGTTAGTCCTACACCAGAGGTAGTTTCTGCCCAGAGGCCATCAGGTTGATAAGGTTTTACACTTGGTCCGCCAATTTCACGATTAAGCAGGCCACTGGCGGCAAGTACATTATCCCGAATCATTTCGAAAGTCATGCGATACCTTGGACCTCTGGTCAGCCATTTGTTTTCTGGGTCTTTTTCTAACAACTCTGGACTCATTTTTGAGCTTTGTTGATAGGTAGCGGAAAGCATGATTTTTTTCTGGATTTCACGGATGTCCCAACCGGATGTCATGAATTGAGAGGCAAGATCATCTAAGAGTTCGGGGTGAGAAGGTAGACTACCTTGGTTGCCAAAATCTGCAGGCGTATTGACAAGCCCTTTTCCAAAGAAGGATTGCCAGATTCGATTGACGGCTACCCGTGCTGTGAGAGGGTTTTCTTTTGCGAATAGCCACTTCGCCAAGCCCATTCTGTCTTTCGAAAGCTCATCCCCAAAGGGATTCATTGCCGCAGGCGTAGTAGGGTAGACCCTTTCGCCATGGGCATCATACTGGCCACGATTTAGTACATAAGTAGGTCTGGGTTTAACTGAGTCCTTCATGACCATAAGGCTTAGGTCGTCACCATTGAATTTGGACGCATTGACAAAACTTAGAATACCCTTGAGATCGGCTTCCGTGATTTTGATTTTTGGCTCTGGAATTTCTCCATAGTCGATCCTTCCTTTTTCAGGCACGGAATTGAAAAAGGAATAGACACTAAAGAACTCTTTCTGTGAAATCGGATCGTATTTATGATCGTGACATTTGGCACATTCCAGCGTTAACCCAAGAAAAGCTTTACCGAAAGTGTTGACACGGTCAGTTACGTATTCCACTCTATACTCCTCTTGAATCACACCACCTTCCTGGGTGATCTTATGATTTCTATTGAAGGCTGTAGCCAGAATTTGCTCTTTGGTGGGGTTAGGGAGCAGGTCGCCTGCCAATTGCCATGTGACAAACTGATCGTATGGCATGTTTTCGTTGAAGGCTTTGATTACCCAGTCGCGCCAAGGCCACATGATACGCTCTAAATCATCCTGGTAACCGTGAGTGTCAGAGTAGCGAGCGAGGTCGAGCCAGGAGGTGGCCATGTGCTCACCATAAGCCTGACTTGACATCAGCTGATCAACCACTTTTTCAAAGGCTCCCGGTGTATTGTCAGAAAGGAATGAACTTCTTAGCTCGTCCGAGGGTGGCAGACCCGTCAGGTCAAAACTAGCCCGCCTAATGAGCCTTTCTTTCGAAGCCTTTTCCGAAGGTGAGAATCCCTTTTCTTCATATTTGAGTGCCACCCAATTGTCAATATCATTCTGTGCCCAATCTACCGTTTCCGGTTTTTCCTGCGCTGCCAATGGGATGAATGACCAATGCTTTTTCCATTTGGCACCTTGATCTATCCACTTCGTAAGTATTTCTTTTTCGGTCGAAGTAAGCGTGAGGTTAGAAGCTGGGGGAGGCATCACCAATGTTGGATCATCGGAACTAATGCGATGTACCACTTCTGAAGCTTGAACATTGCCGGGGACTATTCCGAAAACATTTGGTCTGTCTTTGAGTGCAGCATATGCTCCGGCTTCAGTGTATAATCTGTACCCAGATTCCCTTTTGTTAGCATCAGGTCCATGGCAGGCAAAACAACGATCAGAAAGTAAAGGGCGAACATGCAAGTTGAAATCAACTTTGTCAGGAACATAGTCGGATGCTATAGATACTGCTTGACTAGGATTGTACTCAGAGGAGTTGTTCTCTTTTTCCTGACATGATTTTAACAGCACAAAGGCTATAAAGAGTAGTGCTACAACGGCAGCATGTCTAAGGTCAATCTTGGATACTTCTTTTTGTGGCATTGTACTGAGCTCTGAATTTAAAAATTCGAAGTCAGCTTTAGAAGGAGATTTTTGTATAAGTACGAGATTATGGAAACGATTGTATCATCAAAGACAAAGGGAGTCGAATTTGGACTCCCTTTGTTTGCTGAACTATTGTTTGAAGAGTTTTAGGGTTTCGCCCGCATTATCTTTAGTGATGGTCAAGAGGAGTTTGTCTTTTCCTATCGGATTCTCTTGATAAATTCTGGTTCCCACAGGCAGTGTTTCATTCTTGACTGCTTTTGCTCGTATCGGTGCACCATAACCAAAGGGACTTTCTATCGGACCAAGGAGCCTTATGTTTCTTTTTCGACCAGTATTGTTTTTGATCTTTACCTCTACATATTCAACTTCAACCAAAGCTTGCTTTTGGTAATTGTCATAAGTCGTTATGTTGAAATCTTGGTCTGAAGACTTCCCTTTCAACTCAGGGCTACCCAGATAGACTAATTGTCCAAAGCCATCTCCATTATATTCGATTTGATTTGCATTAAGAATGATTCTTCCATTGGCCTCAATGGATGCATCGGCTTTCTCAACTTGAAGTTTGCTCAAGTCTACTTTTCCAGCGTTGGTAGACACCGTTAAGTTCTTCACTTTACCTTCCATCTGCAATGACCCTACGTTCATCTGTGCTTCGAAGGCTTCTTGATCAACATTAATCAATTTGATATTGCCCCAAGCGGTGTTTTTGAGTTTTTGAAGCCCCTGGGCTCCGAATATTACTTTGATATTGGCTTGAGGCTGAATCCAGTCCTTCTGATCTATTCTTAAGGTATTTCCTTTCTTTTTGATGATCATATGATCAAAAAGATTTCCATCGACACGAACAAAAAGCTCATCCTGAATGGATAGATCTATTTCGGCATCTACTGTAACATTAAATACAATCGTCTTGATGTCTTTCATGTCAAATGCTCTCATCTCGAATTGACCATTTCCTTTGATCTGGGCATTTGATAACTGACACGTGATGGCCAGTAATAATAGGGTTAAGTATGATTTAAAATTTTTCATGATTCATCGTTTGGTCAGGTATAGCCAAGCGATGTGCCAATTCAATAAATATTTGATAATCAATGAATTAAATACTGGGCATCTCCAAGAGTTGTTCCGAAGTGAAACATAGTAGTGTTTTGAACTAAAACACTACTCTTCTCCTGGTTTCCTTTTGCGCTTCCAGCGCTTGTGCGTCCAAAGCCAATATTGAGGATCGTTAATGATTTGCTGCTCCAGCCTTTTGGTGTGGGCCTCTGTGATTTCGCCATGTTCGGCTTTGCTCGGATCTTCTATTAGCACATCAATCGTGAATTCATAGAAGCCTCTTTTTACTTTTTCAATTCCCCCAAAAATGACAGGCGAGTTTTTCTCTTTTGCGAATTTTTCCACTCCAAACATAACGGCAGTTTCTTGGTTCAAAAACTCCATCCAATAGACCTTCTTGGCAATGCTTGGGGATTGATCGGCACCGAAAATTGTGGCAGTCAGGTCGGTGGTTTTTTTAAAGTACTCCTTCACTTCTTGCCGTGAAACCATTTTGAGGCCGTACTTCCCTCTCGAGTTCAATGCTTTTTGGTTCATAAACTTATTGCCAAGCCTATGATAAATCGCAACGGATTGATGTGGTATATAGCTATCTATTCCCACTGCCAGCATCTCCCAGTTATTATAGTGGCCACCGGCAATGATTACACTGCGACCAGCATCGAAATAAGGCTGAAGGATTTCAGGGTTGGTCACCACAAATCGCTTTTTCGCATCTTCTTCACTAATGCTAAAGATTTTGAGGCTTTCAACTGTGATATCACAAAAATGTCGATAGAAATCATTTCGAATTTTTTTGATCTCATTGGCCGTTTTCTGTGGAAATGAATTTTCTAAATTTTGATTCACCACCTTGATACGATACCCAAATAGCTTGTAAACAATCAGATATAGAAAGTCCGACAGCATATACAAAACCCGCCAGGGTAGGAGCGAAATAGGCTTAATAATAAGGTAGTAGAGAATCTGTGTCATTTATAATTCGTGACAAAAGACAGAATGTTATTCTGGTTTGCCAAAATTACTGCTTTGCTAGGTCGGAATGCCTATTCTCCTGGCTTTCTTTTCCTCTTCCAGCGTTTGTGGGTCCAAAGCCAAAACTCTGGTTTGTCTATGATTACCTCTTCGAGTGTTCTGACATGAGCTTCGGTGATCGCCCCCATTGGCATATCATTAGGGTTGTCGCATAGCAACTTGAAGGTCATTTGATAATGTCCTTTTTTCACTCTGTCGTTATAAGCATAGAAGACGGCCGCATTTTGAGACCTTGCAAACTTTTCGGCACCAAAGGCTACGGCTGTTTCTTGATTGAGGAATGTAGTCCAGTAAACTTTTTTGGCAATTGTAGGCGATTGGTCTGTTGCGAAAAATGTAGCTAAGGGTTTATCATAGGTATCAAAGAAGCCCTCTTTGACCTGTTTTCTAGAAATGAGCAGCATGCCAGTCCGTCCCCTTTTTTGAAGCATTTTTCGTTCTACGAATTTATTCTTGAACTGATGATAGATTCCGCAAGTTTGGTGTTTCATCCACGGGTTAATGCCATTGGCAATGAACTCCCAATTGTTGTAGTGGCCACCCGTGATGATCACACTTCTGTTCTCTTCAAGATACTTATCTACAATTTCTGGATTAGTAGCCACCATCCTTCTATGCAGCTCTTCGTTACTCATGCTAAAGAGCTTGAAGCCTTCGATCATAACGTCAAAGAAGTTTTTGAGTGCTTTTCTGCGCAGCTCCTTTACCTGCTTATCGGTGTAATCAGGAAATGAGTTTCGAATGTTTTGGTCGACTACTGCAACTCTGTATCGAAAGACTTTGTAGAGCAGCAGGTATAAAAAATCAGAAACCCCATAAGCAAGGGGCCATGGTAGTAACGAGATTGGTTTTAAAACCAAATAGTATAAAAAGAACAATAGTAGGTCAGTTGATTTCTGCAAATATAATATCTGTCATGAATCTATTCTTTAGCTCATTCCAATTCTGCCAATGTGTCACCAAATGTCAGTGAATATCAATTGGCACAACCATTGATGAAGGGAGAACAGCAAATTGATTTTAGAAGAAATTATTTATAGATCATGGGAAAAATTATTGGAATTGACTTAGGTACTACCAACTCGTGTGTAGCGGTAATGGAGGGTAATGAGCCAGTTGTGATTCCTAACAGTGAAGGAAGAAGAACTACTCCTTCCATCGTTGCTTTTTTAGATAATGGCAACGGGGAAAGAAAAGTAGGTGATCCAGCAAAAAGACAAGCGATCACCAACCCGAAGAATACCATTAGCTCCGTGAAGCGATTTATGGGAAAGAAACATAGTAATGTTTCGGAAGAGCTTAGAGGTATTGCTTACGAGGTAGAAAAAGGAAACAATGACACCGTAAGAGTAAAAATCGGTGACAGAAACTATACACCTCAGGAGCTTTCAGCAATGATACTTCAGAAAATGAAGTCTACGGCTGAAGATTACTTGGGCACAGAAGTGACGGAGGCAGTAGTGACTGTTCCTGCTTACTTTAACGATGCAGAAAGACAAGCAACGAAAGAAGCGGGTCAGATTGCAGGCCTAGAGGTAAAAAGAATTATCAATGAGCCTACAGCGGCAGCTTTGGCTTATGGATTGGATAAAAAAGATACAGATCAGAAAATCGCTGTTTACGATTTAGGTGGAGGTACATTTGATATCTCAATCTTAGAATTAGGTGACGGTGTTTTCGAAGTAAAATCTACTAATGGTGATGTTCACCTAGGTGGAGATGACTTTGACCAAGTGATTATTGATTGGTTGGCGGAAGAGTTCTTAAGCGATGAA